>JBGARE010000070.1:0-12244 GCA_044230415.1 Kofleriaceae bacterium | reverse complement strand
GCGGCGCCGTCGGGCGGGTGGCCGGCACGCACTACTTCCGCGCGCCGGGCGGGAAGCGCAAGAGCTACGAGGGCTCGGTCGTCGTCGCGCTCGGTGCCGCGGCGGGTGTGCTCGTCGCAGCAACGGTGTTCGGCGTGGCCGTCGCGTGGCCGCTACCGATCGTTGCCGGCATCGTCGCCGCACTCGCCGAGGCATTCGCGCCTCGCGGCACCGACAACCTCGTGGTTCCGATCGCCGTGTGGTCGGCGATCCAGCTCGTCACCTAGGAGGACGCCATGGCTACCATCGCAGCACCATTGCTCACGCATCGCTCGTCGGTGCTCGCGGGCGTGTGGCGGCTCGCGGATCCGAAGATCACGCTCGCATCGGTCGCGTCGATGATCGTCGGCGCAACGGTCGCGGGTCTGCACGGTTCGATCGCGTGGGGTTGGCTCGCGCTCACCGTGCTCGGCATCTTCTGCGTCGAGGCGGCGAAGAACGCGTCCGGCGAGATCTTCGATTGGGACTCCGGCACCGATGCCGCGGTGCGCGACGACGAGCGCAGTCCGTTCTCCGGCGGCAAGCGCGTGATCCTCGATCACCTACTCACGCGCCGCGAGACGGCGATGGTCGCCGCGGCGTTCTACGCCGTCGGGATCGCGTGTGGCGTCGCGATCGTCGTCTCGCGCGAGCCGTCCGTGCTGTGGGTCGGCATGATCGGCGTCGGGCTGGCGTACTTCTATCACGCGCCGCCGTTCCAGCTCGCGTATCGCGGGTTCGGCGAGCTCGCCGTCGCGCTGTCCTATGGACCGGTGATCGCGATCGGCACGTACCTCGTGCAGCGCCACTCGATCGGCACCGATGTCGTGCTCGCATCGCTGCCGCTCGGCATCGCCGCGGGAGCGTTCCTGTGGATCAACGAGTTCCCCGATGCGCGCGCGGACGAGCTCGCGAACAAGCGCACGCTCGTCGTGCGGCTCGGCCGGCCGCGTGCGGCGCGTGCGTTCGCGCTGATCCTCGTGGTGGCATATGCGGGCGTCGCGCTCTTGCCCGCGTTCGGTCTACCGCTGACCGCGTGGCTCGGCTTCGCCGGCGCACCGTTCGCGATCCGCGCCGCACGTCGCGTCCTTCGCTTCCCCGACACCGTTCGCGAGATCGTTCCGGCGCAAGCCGCGACGCTGCTCTCGATGGTGCTCATGGCCGCCGGCATGGGAGCCGGCTTCGTCCTCACTTCGATCGGGAGCTAACCATGCAAGCCGCCGCCGCTGTCGCCCCTGTCTCCGACCTGCGAGAACGCGTCCTCGCCTACCTGTCCGCGCACACGACGATGGCCCTCGCCACCGACGGACCCGCGGGGCTGTGGGCCGCGACCATTCTCTACACCCACGAGGATCTCGCGCTCTACTTCACCTCGGTCGCGACCACGCGCCACGGTCAGAACATGATCGCGAGCGGTCGCATCGCGGGGACGATCCACGACGAGTGCACGGAGTGGATCGGCATGAAGGGCCTGCAGCTGTCGGGAACGATCACGTTGATCACGGAGTTCGAGGAGCGCCGGCGCATCGTCGCCGGATACCTCGCGCGGTTCCCGTTCTCCGTCGGGATGTGGCACGGCGAGTCGAACGTCGACGTGATCGCGCGAGATCCGGGCGTTCACGACTTCTATCGAATCACGCCGACGAAGCTGTACCTCACCGATAACGAGTACGCACCGGGCCGTCGCCTGGAGCTCGCGTTGGACTGATATGCGGGAGCTCGCCACCCTCGTCGAGACCGAAGCGCTGCTCGATCGCGCGCTCGCGGCCGCACGTGACGAGGCGGCGGCGATGCGCGCGGACGCAGAGCGACGAGCGAGCGAGCTGATCGGCGGCGTCGAGGCGGAGATCCGATCGCTGCGTGCGGAGCTCGCGGCGACGATCGAACGCGAAGCGAAGGCCGCCCTGCACACGCTGAACGCGGACGCGGCGGTCCAGGTCGCGCGCTACGAGGCGATGACGGGAACGGCTCTCGACGTGATCGCGGACCGGCTCGTGGATCACCTCGTCGCGATCGCCGCGGGCGAGGAGGACGCGCTGTGATCATCGAGATGACCCGCATCCGGGTTCTCGGACCGCGCGCGCAGCTCGCGGCGGCGATCCGCGTTCTCCAGGACGTAGGGCTCGTCCATCTCGTCGACGCGACGATCGCCGGCGGCTTCACGCGTAGTGGGCCCGGCGTGATCGAACGACGTCGTCGTCGGCACCTCGTGCGCGCGCTGTCCGATGTCGATGCGACGATCGAAGGGCTCGCGCGGTTCGGTGCACGGATCGGCGACGCGAGCGCGGCGTCCCCCACCGAAGGCCGCGCGGCGCTCCTCGCGGCGCGATTGGCCGCACGCACCGCCGCGCTGCGAGTCCGCGAGCTGGCGCTCGTCGAGGAGCGCGACGCGCTACGGATGTACGCGCCGTTCGCCGATCTCGCCGAGCTGTTCATGGGCAAGAGCCAGCACCGGGTGTCGATCACGTTGTTGCTCCTCCGCGACGCGGCTGCCCTCGAATCACTACGCGCGGCGCTCGCCCGCGTGATCGGCCCGGGCTTCGACCTGCGCAGCCACGTCGCCGCGTCGGGAGAGATGGTCGTCTTGCTCGTCGTGCCCGCGGCGCGGGGCGAAGAGATCGATCGGCTGCTGGCGGAGGCGCACGTCGAGCGTGCTCCATTGCCCGCGGCGCTGCGCGGACGTTCGCTGGCGGAGGCGATCGGAGGGATGCGGCCTCGGCTCGCGGAGATCGAGGCCGAGCTCCTCGCGTTGACCCGCGAGGCTGCGGCGATCGCGCGCGACCACGGGGCCGATCTCGCGAGCGCCCGGCGCGTGTTTCACGATGCGCTCACCGCGCTCGATGCGGCCGAGCTCGCCGTGGCATCGACGCGGGTGTTTGCCCTCGAGGGCTGGCTCCCGGCGCGCGAGCGAGAGTCGCTCGCAGCCGCGCTCGCGTCGGGTCTCGGTGCGAACGTCGTCGTCGAGGAGATCGCGCACGATGCGTGGGCGCACGACGAGGCGCCCGTGGTGCTCGCGAACCCGCGCTGGTTCGCGCCATTCGAGGCGCTCACCTCGCTGCTTCCATTGCCGCGCTATGGCTCGGTGGATCCGACGCCGTTCGTCGCCGTGTTCTTCCCGATGATGTTCGGGATCATCGTCGGCGATGTCGGCTACGGGGCCGCGATGCTCGCGCTTGCCGCCGTGCTCTGGCGCCTCGGAAAGCAGCGCACGTGGGCGCACGGCGCGGCGCGGATCGCGGGTGCCGTCTCGGTGTTCGCGATCGCATTCGGCTTCGCCTATGGCGAGCTGTTCGGCGACATCGGCAGGAACGCGTTCGGTATGCACGCGCTGTGGTTCGATCGCGAGGAAGCGGTGCTCGCGTTCCTCACGCTCGCGGTGACGCTCGGCGTGGTCCACCTGCTACTCGGTCTCGTGGTCGCCACGGTGAATCGGTGGCGCGACCATCGCCGCGAAGCGCTCGGTCGCGGGCTCACCGCGGTGATGCTCGTGCTCGTCGTGGTCGCGCTGCTCGTCGCGTTCGAGCGATTGCCGTCGCAGTTGCTCACGCCGGCGCTCGTCGCGCTGCTCGTGGCGTTCCCGATCCTGCTGATCCTCGAGGGCGCGTCCGCGTTGCTCGAGCTGGTGAGCATCCTCGGTCACGTTCTCTCGTACGCACGCGTGATGGCGCTCGGAACGGCGTCCGTGATGCTCGCCGTCGTCGCGAACCAGATGGTCGGTGCGTTTGGCTCTGTCGCGATCGGGGTGGCCTTCGCGCTGCTGTTTCACCTCGTGAACTTCGCGATCACGCTGTTCAGTCCGACGATCCACGTGATGCGTCTGCACTACGTGGAGTTCTTCGACACGTTCTTCGAGCCGGGTGGCGGTGCGTATCGACCGCTGCGTCACTGGTCGCCCGGGGCCACGTAGGAGGAAGTCATGAACATCTGGATCTATATCGCCGCCGCTGCCGCCATCGTCGGCAGTGCACTCGCCACCGGATGGGCTCAAGCAAAGATCGGATCGTCGGCGGCGGCCGCGCTCGCCGAGAAACCCGAGCTTCGCACCACGGCCGTCCTCATGATCGCGATCCCCGAAACCATGGTCGTGCTCGGGTTCGTGATCGCCGTGCTCATCCTGTCGAAAGGAGGGTAGTCGTGGCGCTCGCCGATCTGTTGTCGACGCTGGAGCGCGATGCCGGCGCCGAGGTGCGCGCCGTGCGTGACGCGGGCGTCGCCGCTGCGGCACAGATCGTCGAGGCCGCCACACGTGTGTGTGCAGAGCGACGCGCTCGTGCACGCGACGAGATCGACGCGGTGGCGCACGGAGCAGCCGAGCGCGAGCTCGCGGTGGCCGCGACCCGGGCACGCTCGACCGTCCTCGCCGCGCGTGCGGCGATGCTCGCTCGCGCGCGCGAGTCCGTGCGTGCGCGGATTCCGCAGGCCCTCGCGAAGAACGCGGCGATGCTCGGCCCACGCTTCCTCGCAGCCGCGGTCGCGTGCGCGGGTGATGCGCGCGGAACGTTACGCTGCGCGCCGATCCTCGAGGCGGCGATGCGGCGCGCTCCGGCGACATTGTCCGTCGTGTCCGATCCGGCGATCGCGACCGGCATCCGCGTGGAGCTCGAAGGCGGCACGACCATCGAAGTGACGCTCGACGCGCTCCTCTCGCGCGACTGGCCTCGTCTCGCGACAGAGGTGGAGCGATGACGCGACCCGATCTCGTCGCTCGCGCGCGCGGTCTCGCTGCGCGCGTCCCTGCGGCCGACCCGGTGTCGGCCGAGGCGGCGGAGACCACCGCACGCGATCGCGTCGCGGCCGAGCTCGCCACGCTCGCGCGCTGGGGTGGCAACGATCCGGTGGTCGCGGCGCTGATCCTCGACGAGGAGCGCCGCAGCGTGCGCGCGCTCGTGCGCGGGCTCGCGGGCAATCTAGCGCCGCAGTCTCGCCGCGCGGGCACGACTCCCACGCCGAGCTTGCCGTCGGCGACGATCGCGATGCTGTCCAGCGTGTCCTCGCTCGAGATCCTCGCCGGCGCACTCGCGCGTCGCGGTCATCCACTCGCGGCGCCGTTGGCCATGGAGAGCTCCGGCCACATCGATCTACTCGCGATCGAGGTCGCGCTCGCACGCGCGTTTGTCTCCGCGACAAGCGCTGCGACGCGCGAGCGCGCGTTCGGGATCTATCGCGGTCAGCTGGTCGACGCCGAAAACGCGAACACCGCACTGCTCGTGGCCGCGCGAGGCCGGTCGATGTCCGCGGCTTCCGTGTTGCTCGACGGCGGAACACGCGATCTCGCGCCGGCTTGCCGCGAGTCGCTCGATCGCGCACGCGAGCTGGTCGCGCACGCATTCGCGGGCACACCGATCGCGGCCGCCGTGTTCGGGACCGCGCCGAGTGCGCTCGAGGACGCGACGCTCGAGTGGCAGTTCGAGACGCAAGCACGCCTGCGGCGCGTCGAGCCCGCAGGAGCCGCGGCGGTGATCCACGCGGTGCTCCGCCGCCGTCACGAAGCGCGGACGCAACGACTCTCGGGATGGCAAGCGCTGCTCGGGGGTGCGCGATGAAGGCGGGCGTGCGCGTGATCTGTCGCCACGAGACCGCGCTCGGCATCGGCCTCGCGGGACTCGCGGCGATCGAAGCAGCGACAGGCGACGAGGCCGACGCGGCGATCGCTGCGCTGGCAACCACGCCGGCGAAGGGCGGCGTGATCTTCATCGAGGCGGCGCTGCACGATGCGCTGCCCGCCTCGACGCGCCGCCAGATCAAGCGCGACGGCGTTCCGCTGCTGATGACCTTCCCGGGCCCCGGTGCGCTGCGCGCCGGCGTCGCGCCGGAGCAGGAGCTGCTCGAGGTCTTGCGCCGCGCGATCGGCTACCGCGTGAGGCTGCGATGAGCGCGCCAACCATCACGCGGATCACCGGCACACTCGTCGAGGCGTCACCGCTGCGCGATGCGGGTCTCTACGAGCTCGTGCGCGTCGGTCCGCGCGAGTTGCTCGCCGAGGTGATCCGATTTCGCGGCGAGACCGCGACGCTGCAGGTGTTCGAAGACACCACGGGCCTCGCGGTCGGCTCGCGGCTCGCGGCGACCGGGGCACCACTCACCGCGCACCTCGGTCCGGGGCTGCTCGGCAGCGTGCTCGATGGCATCGGTCGTCCGCTCGCGCGGCTCGCCGATGCGACCGGCGACTTCATCGCGCCCGGTGCGACCGCACCGACGCTCGAGATGACCCGGCGGTGGGCATTCGTCGCGACCGCGAAGCCCGGTGACACCGTCGACCCCGGCGACGTGCTCGGCACGGTCGACGAACAACCCGGGTTCGTGCATCGCGTGCTCGTGCCGCCGGGGATCCAGGGCGTGATCGCGACGCTCGCCAGTGCCGAGGTCACGCACGCCGATCCGATCGGCGCGCTCGCCGATGGAACGCCGCTGTTCCTCGCGCAGCGCTGGCCGATCCGCACACCGCGCCCCGTCGAGCAGCGGCTGTCCGCCGACCAGCCGCTCGTCACCGGACAGCGCATCTTCGATCTGCTGTTTCCGCTCGCCGAGGGCGGCACGATCGCGGTGCCCGGAGGATTCGGCACGGGCAAGACGATCGTCGAGCACTCGCTCGCGAAGTATGCGAGCGCGGATGTCGTGGTGTTCGTGGGGTGTGGGGAGCGCGGCAACGAGATGGCGGAAGTGCTGCGCGATTTTCCGCGGCTCGTCGATCCCAACACCGGACGGCCGGTGATGGAGCGCACCGTGCTCGTCGTCAACACGTCGAACATGCCGGTCGTCGCGCGCGAGGCGTCCGTCTACCTCGGGATGACGATCGCCGAGTACTACCGCGACATGGGCTATCGCGTGGCCGTGATGGTCGACAGCCTGTCGCGCTGGGCCGAGGCGCTGCGCGAGATCGGTGCGCGCCTGCAGGAGATGCCCGGCGAGGAAGGCTATCCGACGTACATGGCGAGTCGCCTCGGCTCGCTTTTCGAGCGAGCGGGTCGCGCACGCACGCTCGGTGCCCCGCAGAGGAGCGGCGCGACGACGCTCGTGTGCGCCGTGTCTCCGCCGGGCGGTGACTTCTCCGAGCCAGTAACGCAGGCCGCGTTGCGCGTGGCGGGCGGGCTCTGGGCCCTCGACGCGCAGCTCGCGCGCGCGCGGCAGTTTCCCGCGGTCGATTGGGCGACGAGCTACTCGCTCTACGCGGACTCGCTCGTCCAAACGCTCGGCACCACCACGGGCACGGACTGGGCACAGCTGCGCGCACGCGTGCTCGCGCTGCTCGGTCGCGATGCGGAGCTGCGCGAGATCGCGAGCCTGCTTGGCGTCGAGGAGATGGAGGATCGCGATCGCCTCGTACTCTCGCTCGCGAGCCTCGTGCGCGATCACCTGCTCGGACAGAACGCCTTCGATCCGAACGACGCGACGTCCTCTCTCGCGAAGACGGCGCGCATGGCCACGCTGGCGATCAGTGCGCTCGATCGCGCCGACGCCGTGCTCGTCGCCGGTGCGGAGCTCGATGCACTGCCGCTCGGCGAGCTGCGCCGCGCGTATGCAGAGCTGCGCCGTGCCGCGCCCGATGCCGCCGATGCGCGCGCGGCAGACGTCGAGCGCTGGATCGCTTCGCTGGGAGGTGCCGCATGATCGCCATCCGATCGCATCGAGGTGCGCACGCGCTCGCGGGAGCGCTGTTGTTCGTCGAGAACACGCATGGTGTCGCGATGGGTGAAGACGTCGTGATCCGCGCGCCCGGTCAACCGCCGCGGCGCGGCCAGGTCATCGATGCGGGCGATCAGCTGACCGTGGTGCAGATCCTCGAGGAGACGCTCGGCCTGTCTCCCGCGACGAGCGAGATCGTGCTGACCGGAGCCACCGCGACAGCGCCGGTCGGCCTCGAGCTCCTCGGGCGAACGCTGACCGGTGTCGGTGCGCCGCTCGACGATCTCCCGCCGCCGATCGGCGATGCACGGCGTCCCGTGTATGGCCGGCCGATGAACCCGTGGCGTCGCGTCCCGCCGACGGACTTCATCGAGACCGGGATCTCCGCGATCGACGGCCTCGACACGCTCGTGCGCGGACAGAAGCTGCCCGTGTTCTCCGGCGCTGGACTGCCCGCGCTCGAAGTCGCCGCGCAGATCATCGAACACGCGCGCGTCGCCGGCGGTGCGCCGTTCGCCGTCGTGTTCGCGGCGATCGGGATCACCGCACGCGAGACCCGGTTGTTCATCGATCGCTTTCGCGGCACGCGCGCGCTCGAGCGCACGGTGCTCTACCTCAACGAGACGCGCGATCCGACGATCGAGCAGCTCCTCGCTCCACGCTTCGCGCTCGCGCAAGCGGAGCACCTCGCGTTCGAGCACGGCATGCACGTGCTCGTGGTGATGGCCGACCTCGCCCACTACTGCGAGACGCTCCGCCAGGTCGCCGCCGCGCGCGACGAAGTCCCGGGCCGCCGCGGCTATCCCGGCTACATGTACACGGACCTCGCGTCGCTGTTCGAGCGCGCGGGTGTCCTCGCCGGTCGCGCGGGCTCCGTCACGCAGCTGCCGATCGTCTCGATGCCCGACGACGACATCACGCACCCGATCCCCGATCTCACGGGCTACATCACCGAGGGCCAGATCGTCCTCTCGCGCGTCTTGCACGGCCAGGGCATCTTCCCGCCGATCGACGTGTTGCCGTCGCTGTCGCGGCTCATGAACAGCGGCATCGGCGCGGGCAAGACCGTGCGCGAGCACCGGCGCTGGGCCGACCAGGTCTACGCGCTCTACGCGCGCGGTCGCGATGCACGCATGATGGCCGCGATCGTCGGCGACGCCGGCCTCACCGAACAAGACCGCCGCGCGCGCGAGTTCGCGCACCGCTTCGAGCGCGAGCTCGTCGCGCAAGGTCGCGTCCGCCGGACGATCGACGAGACCATCGCCATCGGCTGGCGTCTGCTCGAGACGCTCCCGCGCACCGACCTCGATCGCATCGACGACGACACCTGGGCGCACCGACCCGGAGCGACGCCATGAAGACCCGCACCGCACCCACGCGCGCCGAGCTCCTCCGTGCCAAGCGCCTCCTCACGCGCGTCGAGCAAGGCGCGACCCTGTTGCGCCGCAAGCGCGAAGCACTCGCGCGTGCACTCGTGCCGCTCGCTCGCCCCGCCGCCGAAGCCCGCCGTGCGATCTCGGATGCCGCGGGCGCCGCCTATCGCGCGGAGCTCGCCGCCCTCGCGATGCACGGCGAAGGCGGTGTCGCGGCGACCGGCTCACCCCCGCGCGCCGTCGAGGTCGAGCTCGACAGCGAGCGCGTCTGGGGCGTGCCCGTTCCGACGCTGCGTGCCCTGCCTGCATTCGATCGCGACCTCGAGTCGCGCGATACCGCGCCGGGCGCGACGGGGCTCGCGCTGTTCGAAGCGGCGAACCACTTCGAGACCCTGCTGCGTCTGCTCCTCGACGCCGTCACGCGCGAGAGCCACGTGCGTGCGCTCGGCACCGCGCTGTCTCGCACGGCGCGCCAGCTCCACACCCTCGAGCAGCGCGTCGCGCCCGAGCTATCGGCGCGCGTCGCCCAAGTCACCGCGGCTCTCGACGAGCGCGCGCGCGAGGATCAGACGCGGCTCAGGACGCTGCGCGGTCGGCTCGTGCGTCGCTGACGTCGATCGCCGTCGACACGCGGCGAATGCACCCATCGTAGCCGGCGACGATCACCTCGCCGGCGCTCGCGATCGCGACGCTCGTGGCGAAGTCGTCGAGCTCGAGCAGCACGTCGCCGCCGCGCGTATGTGTGCGCATCACGCGGCCGTCCTCGCCCGTCGACACGACGCTGTGATCGCGGAGCGAGACGGCATCGCCAGCGATCGCGATGGCATCGATCGCCGCGGCATCGCGAGCGATCGCGATGGCATCGATCGCGGGCACGAGGGCATCGCCAGCGATCGCATTGCCCGCGGGCACGATCGCGATGGCGGTCACGGTCGCCGCATGCGCTCGCACTGCGCGAACGACGCGGCCATCGCGTGCGAGCCAATGCAGCCAGCCGCGATCGTCGCCGACGACGACGTTCGCTTGGTGACTCGCGATCGCGCGCAGCGGCGCGCCGAGGGCGGCCCACTCGCGCGCGCGTCCGTGCCCGTCGATGCGCATCACGCGTCCATCGTGGCCACACGAGACGAAGCCATCGCCGTGCGCGGCGATGCACCACGCCCAGCCATCGTGTGCCCGTGCGGTCCACGCTGCAGGCAGCGTCCCTGGTGTTGTCGAACGGGTCGTGAGGTCGGGGACATCACGGAACGCGATCACCTCGCCCTGCGACGTCGTGAACGCCACGAGGTCGCCGTTGCGAGCCGCGCTCGTGATCGCCGCGAGCCCCGTCGTGACGCGAACGACGTCGCGATCCGCGAGACACCAGATCTCGCCGGAGCGCGTGCCGCACCAGATGCGGCCGTGCCCATCCTCGACGAGGCAGGTGACGGAGCCCGCATGAAGATCGATCGTCGATCCTCGAGGGGCGTCGTGGGTCCATCGACAGATCGTCCCATCGCGCCCCGCGCTCGCGATCGAGCCATCGCGCAACACGATCGCCTGCCACGCGTATCCACGGTGCTGTCCCACGAGGCTCCCGTCGCTCGCGAGCGGGTCCCGCGCCGAGTGATGTCGGGCCGAGAACCGCCGCACGCGCCGATACATCGCGTCCGTTCGCAGCACGTGCTTGATCCCCGCGGTCACGGGCTCGCCGTCGTGCCACGCGCGATGGTCGAACACGATCGCAGCGCCGGCCTTCGGCGCGATCGATGCCCACGCGGTCGCCCCCCGCGCGTCTGCATAGAACCGCGTGTGGCCGCCGACGCGATCCGGATCGTCATCGAGATAGATCTGCACGGTCAGAAACGATCGAACGTCATCGGACGGCGCATACGGCCCATCGCGGTGGATGCAGAACGATTGACCATCGGCGTACCGGCATCCGCGGAACCGCGGGTTGAGGGCACATAGCTCCCATCGCTCGTCCCCATCATCGCGATTGCTCTCGGTGGCGTCCGTCGTGTCGCGCGGGCGAGGCAATCCATCGGCTCCGAGCACGGGCGGCAATCGATCGCGCAGTACCTCGAACAACGCCTCTGCGAGCGCGGGATCGTCGAGGACGAGACGATCGTTGTCGCGATAGCTCGCGGGATATCGCTCGCCCGTCCGGTCGAAGCCTCTCGCTCGCACCTCGTCGAGGAGAGCAGCGCACCGCACGGGATCGATCGCCTCGTGAAGGCACCAGCCGACGAACGCGTCGGGTGGCAGGAATGCGATCGGCGCCGTCGATGTTCGTGCGATCGATTCGGGTGACAAGGTCGAGAGGGTCATCGAGTGTCCTCCGGTGGAAAGCTCGTCGGGAACAAGCGCGCGACCGCCACGATGGCGATGGCGCACACGCTCGCCGCTCCGGCGAAGTGCCAGCCATATCCGAACGCATCGGCCGACGCGCCGCCGACGATCGACGCGATTCCCGTCGCGATCACCACGGTGCTCGCCATCACCGTGTAGTCCGTGCCGCTCGACGCGGGCCGGCTCCAGTCCATCATCGCGGTGAACAGCGCCGCCGTTGCCATCCCCGATGCGAAGTGCTCGACCCCCGCCCACGCGTAGAGCTCCGCGAGCGAGGGCGTACCGAACGCCAGATACGCATAGCCACCGACCGCGATCACCTGACCCGCTCCGAACAGCATCAGCGCGCGCCGACGACCGAGCCGTGTCACGAGTGCGCCGCCCACGAGCGCGCCACCCATGCCCGCGACGAAACCGACCGTGCCGCGGATCAACGCGATGGTGCCGTCGCTCACGTGTGCATCGTGAAGGAACGTCGGCAACAGGCTCTGCGCCGACGCCTCGCCGAACTTGTACAGCGCGATCATCGCGAGCACGGGCCACACGCCGCGTTGCCGCAAGAAGTGTCGCGCGCCCTGCGCGAGATCCGTGGCGGACACCGCGTCCGACGTGACCGCGGTCGCTGGCTCGCGCGAAACCAGAACGGGCACGCTCGATGCTACGGTGAGCGCGGTCATCACCCCGAACATCGCGTGGTGCCCGAGCGTCGCGTAGACGCCGAACAACAGTCCACCTCCGACGATCATCCCGACGCGATACGCGGCGACCTGGAGTCCATTCGCGAGCCCGCGCTCGTCGGGCGGCAAGAGCTCGACCGCGAGTCCATCGGTGGCGATGTCCTGCGTGGCCGCGATGAGGTTCAGCACCGCCATCGCCGCCATCAACACGCCGAGCTCCTG
>JBGARE010000006.1:255672-351307 GCA_044230415.1 Kofleriaceae bacterium | reverse complement strand
GATGACGGGATGGACGCGGCAGCACCTCGAAGCACAGCTCGATGGAACGCTCGCGGACCTCTTGCTGCGCGAGCTCGCGGGCGTTCGCCTGTCGCTACGCCCCGAGCTCGCCCCCGATCCCGTCGACGACGCCGATCGCCGTATGCTCTCCGCGATGAGCCAGCCGCGCCGGCTCGATCAGATCTGGCCGCTCGCGCGGACCCCGCGCTTCCGCTTGCTCGCGTTCCTTCACTTCCTGCGCGCGGTCGACGCACTCGACGGCATCGGCGTGGTCGCCGAGCGCAGCGCGCCGCATCGCATCGTCGATTCGCGGCTCAGCGCTGCGCGCAAGCTGCTCGGTGTCGACGAAGGCGCAGACCTCGAGACGGTGAAGCGCGCCTATCGCCGCCTCGCTCGCTCGCTACACCCCGACCTGCAGCCGCACGTCGACGAGCCGCGCAAGAAGACGCTCGAGCGTCGCTTCGCCGAAGTCACCGCCGCGTACGAAGCGCTGATCTGATCGATCAGCCGCTGGGCGGCGTGTAGATCCAGCCGTCGTCGGCGAACGCGTCGTCCTCGGGCTTCGTCCACCCGTCGCGCGCCCACAGATACGCGGTGTACGCGCTGATCACGGCATCGAACGCGTTGTCGTTGCCGAGGACTTCCTCGCGCGCCATTCGCGACTGCGGTGCGAACGACAGCGAGTCGGCGAGCTTCTCGAGGACCATCGCGCGTGTCCGCCACGGATCGGCGTCGCGCTTGTAGCCGCGCGCGGCACGCACACCACACAGCGCGGCGACGGTGGCCGCGGGCGAGACCTCGATCATGTTCTCGTGCAGCGTGAAGCCCGCACCTTTGAGGCGTCGCTTGAGCTGACTCGCGCGCGCTGCGATCGTGCCGTTGGCCGCGCCGAGTTGTGCGAGCGGCAAGAGGCCACGCTCGTACGTCATGATGACGTCGGTGGCGCGATGCGCGTACGGAGCGAGCCGTGCCTGCGCGACGTGTTGTTGCGTGCGCGTGCGCCCGTTGACCGTCACCTGCGCGACCTTGCGGACGAGCGCGCGGCCTTCGGTCCGAAGCCACACGACCGCGGGTTCGGCGCACGCTTCCATGCCCGGGCACACCGGGACCTCACACCGTGCGCACGCGGTCTGGGTCAGCGGCGCATCGATCGCGACCGCGACGTTGTCGCCGGCGCGCTCGTGCAGGCGCGCCATGAGCGTGTCGTCCGTCCACGGCTGCTTGGCCGAGCGAGTGGCGACCTCGATGACTTCGGCGCCCTGAATCCCATTTCGGATTTCGGCGAGAGCGGTGGTCTTTCCACGGCCTCCGCCGAGATCGACCCCGATGAACCGTGTAAATGGCCTCCGCACCCGCGCTTCCTACCCTTGTAGCACGATCGCCCCCGGCAGAAATCGTCTCTAGCAACTGGCACTTGGACAAAAAGCCTGCCTATCTTCCGGCCCCTGTAAGGGCTGGCGACCGACTGCGTTAGGTGTCGGGCCCTCGTGCGTAGTCATGGATCGGATCGCGACCTTCAAGAGCTTCATCAGCCGTACCCCGACGGATCCGTTCCCTCGGTACGGGTTGGCGATGGAGTACAAGGGCTCCGGCAAGTTGGACGACGCATGGACCGCGTTCCAGGAGCTCCTCACGGACTTCCCGGACTACGTACCGACGTATTTGATGGCGGGCGGCACCTTGGTGGCGCTCGGCCGACAGGGCGAGGCCTCGACCGTGTTCCAGAAGGGAATCGAGGTCGCGGGGAAGCGGGGAGATCTCCACGCCAAGAAGGAGCTCGAGTCAGCGCTGGCTGAGCTCGGCTCCTAAAGGACCATCATGAAGAAGCTCGTTTTCCTGTTCGTGATCACGGCTGCCGCGTGCGGTGGCAAGGGCAACGGTTCGGCGACTCCGTCCAATGCGGGCGGTACGACGACGACCGAGCCAAAGAAGGACGGCGCACCGATGGGCGGCGCCACCTATGGAAGCGCTGCGACCACGGATCCGTGCGCAGCGCCCGCCGATCCGTGCGCGGCACCGCCGCACTGATCGCTATCAACGTTGTTCGTTTGGGTTTGCAAACCATTCCAGAGATAGAGAGAGGACTAGAAACATGAAGAAGATGCTCGTTGTTGCTGTTGTCGCTATGTTCGCGTTCGCCGCTTGCGGCAAGAAGAAGGACGCTGCTGCCCCCACGGGTGGCACCACCGAGCCCGCGGGCTCGGGTTCGGCGGAAGCCACCCCCACGCCGGACGGCGCGGGTTCGGGCTCGGCCGAGGCTGCTCCGGCCACGCCGTGATCAGCTGACTTCTTCGACTGCCTGCGGGTCGAAACGTGGGAACGCGCCGGTCCTCGATCGGCGCGTTTCTGCGTTTGTGGTAGAAAGCGTCGCTCTCCGCTCTACGGGGTGGAGAAGTGCCGGAGTGGAGAAATGGTAGACTCGGGGGTCTCAAAAGCCCCTTCCCTCACGGGAGTGTCGGTTCGAGTCCGACCTCCGGCACGAAATCCTCGACGAAGACTTCGTCGGTGCGAGGATCGAATCGAGGATCGAACGACGAGCCGTCGTCCTGATCCTCGGACGGTGCCACACTGATCCAGCGTGGATTCGTTGTCGCCACCGCAGTCGACGTTCTGCTGCGTGCAGTGTCGCTTGTTGCAGCCACCGACCGTCGCGTGCGTCGAGTGCGCCGCGCCGATGACGGCGCCCGTCGAGCTCGTGCGCGAGCTGTTGTTCTACCGCGACATGCGCATCTCCAATCATCGCGATTGGGGAATGATCACGGCGTTCGTCGCCGGTGGCTCGCTCGCGTTTCCGATCCTCGCGCCGTTCGCGATCGGATCCGTGCTCGCCTACGGCGTGCACCTGTTGCGATTGCGCGCGCGGCGGCGCGGCATCGTCGGCGTCGAGCTCCCCACCGTTCACGCCGCGCCCGGCTCGCGCACGTTGTACGGGACGGCGCGCAAGTTCCGCGGCACCGTGCCGTCGATCTTCGACGACGCGCCGGTCCTCGTCGAGCACGCGGTGGTCAAAGATCGCGGCGGCTCGGTGATCGTGCGGCGCAGTGAAGCCGCGCCGTTCTTGCTCGACGTCGACGGTGAGGGCCCGGTGCTCGTCACCGGCTTCGCGCGCGTGACACCGAGCTCGATCCTGCAGCGCACGCGCGTGAAGCGCGGCGATCCGCGGCTCGGCCGCATGGGCGTGCCCGATGATCTCGCGATCAGCGGCAACCTCGAGGTCGCGTCGATCGCCGTGGATGCGCGGCAGCTCGCGGTGACCGGACTCGTCGAGGAAGAATCGATCGCGGATCTCGCGTTTCATCGCGATGGTGGTCGGATCCCTGTCATGCGCGGACGCATCGGCGCGCCCGTGTTGGTCTCGGATCGCCGCTTGATCGCCGCGGCGCTCTAGCAGGCCAAGCGCTTCGCGACGTCATCGCGCACCGCTTGCGCCACGGCGCGGCTGCCGGCGGTGCCGCCGAGATCCGAGGTCAGCGGCCCGCCGGCCTCGACGATCGTGGCGACCGCGTTCGCGATCGCGGCATGCGCGCGACCGAGGCGCTCGTCGGCGTAGCGATGACCGAGCCAGCCCATCGCCTCGCCGGTCGCGAGCAACATGGCCATCGGGTTCGCGCGGTCCTTGCCGGCGAGCGGCGGCGCCGATCCGTGGATCGGCTCGAACATCGCGTTGTCGTCGCCGACGTTGCAGCCGACGGCCATGCCCATGCCGCCCTGCAGCACCGATGCGAGGTCGGTGAGGATGTCGCCGAACATGTTCGTGGTGACGCAGACGTCGTAGCGCTCGGGCTGCGTGAGCACGAACATCGCGAACGAATCGACGATCGCGACATCGGGCTCGACGTCGGGAAACCGCTTCGCGACCTCGCGAAACACGTCGAGAAACAAACGGCAGCCGTGCAGCACGTTGTGCTTCACGATGCAGGTCACGCGGAGCTTTCCGTCCGACGGTGCGCCCCTGGCGCGCTGGCGCGACACCTCGAACGCCTTGGTGATCACGCGCTCCGACGCGCGGCGGGTGATCACGCGGACATCCGTCGCCTTGTCTGCGGTCCGCTCGCCGATGCCCGAGTACAGCCCTTCGGTGTTCTCGCGAATGATCACCATGTCGACGGTCTCGGGCGACCACACCTCGCGGAACCGGCCCGACAAGCCGTGCTTGGTACCGGGCAGGCAACGCACCGGGCGGACGTTCGCGTAGAGGTCGAGCTTGATCCGGTTGCCGATGACCGGCGACCAGCCGGCCATCTTCTCGCCACCGCTTCCGTCGCGCATGGTGACGGGCGTTCCGTCGGGCCCGTTCCAGCCGACGGCGCCGAGGAGGATCGCGTCCGCGGCGCGGCACTTGTCCTCGGACCCTTCGGGCCAGTCGCGGCTTCCGTGCTCGAGGAAGAACCTGCCGCCGCACGGGATTTCGTCGAGGTGAAACCCGACGCCGGTGTGGTCCTTGACGATGTCGATCAGCGCCCGCGCCTCCGCCATCACCTCCGCGCCGATGCCATCGCCGGGAAGCAGCACGAGATCGTAGCTAGCCTTGGGAGCTCCAGACATCGGCGGCGAACGTAGCACCGCACAGCGTCCCCGTGGCGTCGCGACCTCGTCTTGGTGACGTCACGTCAGCACGGCGGCTATTGGAGTCGCCGCGACACGGCGATCGTGATCGGCGCCCGACTAGCACCGCTCTCCGAAACCGCGATCGCGACTGACCGCATCGACGGCGCGTTGTCAGCCAAGCGCTGATAGATCGCCGTCGATGATCGTGCTTGGCGGCGCGCGGCGATCGAGTAGGTTGCGCCGCATGACCTGGCTCCCTCTCGCGATCGCCGACCGCTGGCAGCGCGCGATCGACGCGAGGGACAACCTGACCACCGAATCGCTCCGCTGGTTCTGCGGTGCGAACGGCGCGGTGGTGATCGAGCAGCGCGAGAGCGACGAGCGGATCTACGCGTCGGCGTTTCGCGTGGTCGCGGGGCGCGTCGTCCGCTACCAACGCTTCGAGGCATTGCCGGACGCGCTGCGCGCAGCATCGCTGACCGACGACGACGAAGTCGCGTACGCGCGCAGCTAGCGACGACCGCGACGAGCGCGACGACGCCCAGCGCCAGCTAGCGGATCGTCGCGACCAGCAACACGAGCAGCTCGCCGATCGCCGCCGCGGCCGCAACCACACCCGGCGACAATCCGCCTTCGCGGCGCTGCGTGGCGAGGCCGAGCGCGAACACCGCGACCGCCGCCAGCGCCATCGCGACGATGCCGATCTTGCCGAGCGCGACGACCGCGAGCACGACGACGCCACCGCTGATCGCGGCGGTCAGCCACGCGGGCGCGGGGACCGCGACGAGCGAGCGCGCGCTCTCGTCATGGGCGATCGGATCGCCCAGGCCCTGCAAGAAGATCGCGGCCCACCGTCCGACGACTGCCGTCGCGACGAGCACCCACAGCCACATCGATCGCGGCACGACGAGGATCGCCGCGGCGCGGATCAGGATCGTGAACACGAGTACGAGCACCGCGGGCACCGACGCACCCATGCCGGCGCCGGCCGATCGCGCACGCGTCCATCGATCGACGCTGTCGGCGAGCCCGCGCTCCACCAGCGCCGCCGACGCCGCGGTCAGCGTCGCGAGACCCGCGAGCGCACCGATGACATCGGGCACGCCGGCCGCGTGAAACACCATCGCCACGAGCCAGGCCACCAGCCCGACCGGCACACCGAGCACCACGATCCACAGCGCCGACCGCTGATCGTCGCTGACCTCGGTCGGCCATCTCCATGGCGTGGAGTGCACGAGCGCGACGGCGCCGCCGTAGAGCGGACCGAGACGTCGTTGCCAGTCCTCGCGCGTGGACACGGCCGCAGGATAGCGCAGCGCGCGAGGACTTGCTGGAGTTGCCCCGCCGGCGATGATTGCCGCTCGACGCGATACCTACGAGAGCACGAGGGTGCTCGCTCCACGAGCATCGCGCCCTATGGCCGCGGTCGACGCTCGACGAGCACCACACCCGATGGCCGCGATCGACGCTCGACGAGCATCGCGTCCGATGGCCGCTCGACGAGCATCGCGTCCGATGGCCACGGTCGAAGCTCGCCGAACATCGCGTCCGATGGCCGCGGTCGACACTCGCCGAACATCGCGTCCAATGGCCGCGGTCGAAGCATCGCGTCCTAAGGCCGCGGTCGAAGCTCGACGAGCGTCGCGCCCCACTGTCCACTTCTCTCGTCGCCGAGACGAAACGATGCGACGGCGGGGTGGTTCTCGAGAACCCCGTGGACGATGCGTCGGAGCGTGCCGACGCCCTTCCCGTGGATGATGCGCACGGAGGTCATGCCTGCTTCCTGCGCGGCGCGCACGTACTCCTCGACGACGTCCGCGCAGTCGCGCGGTCGGAACGTGTGCAGATCGATCGAGTCGGTGAGCGCGACCTCGACGACATCGTCGCTCGCGTCGTTCGCGTCGCTCTCGTTGTTGGCGTCGCTCTCGTCGTTGGCGTCGCTCGTGTCGGGCGGGTCTGGCGCGTCCGCCACGATCACCCCGGCCAGTGCGACGTGGTCGGCACGAACGGAATGATGCGCGGGCGCAACGATGCCGGTACCTTCGCGTCGAGGATCGAGGCGACCTCGTCGGGCCGATAGAGCTGCGAGACATGCATCATCACGATGTGCTCGTTCTTGAACTTGTCGGCACGCTCGATGATCTCGTCGAGGTGGATGTGGCAGCCCGCGCGCGCGGCCTCGATCGACTTGCGCTCGTCGAGGAACGTGGTCTCGATGACGAGCACGCGCGCTTCGAGCAGCGCGGGTGCGTGATCGAGCACGCTGACGAGCGTGTCCGTCGCGTACGCGACCTCGAGTTGGTCTTTGATCTCGGTCACGACCTCGCCGGCGCGCTTTCGCATCGCGATCTCGCCCCCATCGCGGCCGAGGAACTGCGGCAGCAGCTTCGCGACCTTGCGCACCAAGAGGTAGCCGAGCGACGGCACCGGGTGAAAGGTCCGCACCGCGCGCACCGCGAGGTCCCCGCGCAGCGCGACCTCTTGTCCGGGCTCCATGCCGATCGCGTCGATCTCGATCGGCCAGCGTTGCAGCTTGGTCATCGCGGCGAGCGCGACCTTCAGGTCGTCCACGATCTCGGCGGGCATGATCACGCGTGGCGGCTTGGTCTTGCCGTGCAGCGCGCGGATGCCGAGGAGGGCAGGGAGCGCGCCGACGTGATCGGCGTGGCCATGGGACAGCAAGATCGTGTCGATGCCGCCGTGCGATCGAGGCGCGATGCCGCAATCGAACACCACCCCGAGCTCGGGGACGGCGATCGAGGTGTACACACCTCCGACGGACACGCCGCGGATCGTGTACGGCCCGGCGGTGACCGACGTCAGCATCGCCGCAGTATAGCCGCAGCGCGCGCATTGCCTCGCCGCGAGCTCACCTCGCGAGCCCGCGAGCGTCGTCACGAGGCACCTCGCGCACCATGCGGGCGTCGTCACGAGGCATGACCACCACCTCGCGCACCATACGGGCTCGTCACGAGGCATGACCCTCGCGAACCATGCGGACGGTCGTCACGAGTAGCGACGCCTCGTCGCCAGCTCGTCGGCTGCCGCGATTCGCCGCGCCTCGCCCCGACGATGCCACCCGCGCGGTGTTAGGCTCCCTACCGAGCATGTTCTGGTACTCGCTGCTGGCTGTCCTCGGCCTCTTGTTCGTGCTGTCGATCTCGTTGCCCGTCCCGCGGCGAGTCTGGGCGCTCATCATCTACAGCTCGAAGTACTTCTGGCTGTGGGTGGTCGACCGGATCGGCCTGCGCCGGCTGTTCGTTCCGAAGGACAAGTACCAGAAGCTCTCGCGCCCGATGTTGTTCCGCATGTGGTGCGAGGACATGGGGCCGACGTTCATCAAGTTCGGTCAGATCATCGCGTCGTCGGCGGGCATGTTTCCCGACGCCTACGTGAAGGAGTTCCAGAAGGTCCTCGACCGCGTGAAGCCGTTCCCGTTCGAGGACGTCAAGCGCACGCTCGACGAAGAGCTCGGCGCCGAGAAGGCGGCGCACCTCGTCGACATCGAGCCCAAGCAGCTGGCGTCTGCGTCGATCGCCCAGGTGCACTCGGCCAAGCTCCGCGACGGCACGCAGGTCGTCATCAAGGTGCAGCGTCCCGGCATCATCGGCCGATGCATGGCCGACATGAAGCTGATGCGCATGGTCGCCAAGCTGGTCGCGCGCTTCAAGAAGGACGCTGACCTCGCGAACCCGGTCGGGGTCGTCGACGACTTCACCAACACGCTGTCCGAGGAGCTCGACTTCCGCAAGGAGGCGGCGAACCTCGATCGCTTCAACGACATCATGCGCGAGCTCGGGCACAAGAACATCCGCTGCCCGGTGCCGCAGCACGAGTACACGACCCGCAAGGTGCTCGTGATGGAGCGCTTCAACGGCCTCCGCGTCGACAAGTTCGAGGAGATCAAGGCCCGCGGCATCGATGGCGAGTCCAAGCTCGTCGACGGGCTGCGCGCGTGGTTTCAGTGCGTCGTGTTCTACGGCTTCTTTCACGGCGACGTGCACGCCGGCAACCTCATGCTGCTCGACGACGACACGATCGGCTTCCTCGACTTCGGCATCGTCGGCCGCTTCGAGGACAACGAGCGCTACCTCGTCACCGACTACATGATCGCGTTCGCGTCCGGTAACTACAAACGCCTCGCCGAGATCATCATCGAGATGGCAGGTGCGCCGGACGGTTTGCAGATGGAGGCGTTCGTCGCCGACCTCGGAGAGACCTACCGCCCTCTGCTCACGCTCTCGTTCGGCGAAGTGAACTACGCCGAGTTCCTGCCCGGCATCCAGCGAACGGCCACGCGCCATCGCATGCGCATGCCCAACGAGTTCATCCTCATCACGAAGCAGCTCCTGTACTTCGATCGCTACGCGAAGACCCTCGCACCCAAGCTCAACGTGTTCACGGATCCGCGGCTCGTCCTCGGGATGATGCAAGACATCCAGAAGGCGCGCATGCAGGCCGACGCGAAGAAGAAGAACGCGACCTAGCGGAACTGATCGTCGACGCTGCGCTCGGTCTTCGGCTGCTTGCCCTGCGGGCCACTGTCGTCGAGGTAGCGCAGGAACATCGTCAGGTACTGAGACTGCTCGGCACGCATCGGCTTGAACGCGAGCCCGATCTGGAACCCTTCGTCGACCGCCGTCGACCACACCACGCGCGCCCCGATCGACAGCGGCTCGGACTGCACGTCGTCCTCGAACACGAGCTGGATATCGAGCTCCACCTCGCTGCCATATGGAATCTTCGCGGGAAGATCCGCGCACAACCCACCGCGCGAGAGGTTCGTCGTGCGCCCCTCGTGCTGCGTGCCACCGACCCGAATTCGCACCACGGCCTCGTGCGCGTATCTCGGATGCTCTCGGTCCTGATGCGACACGTCTTCGGAAGCTTGGGGCCCTCGTCGGGAGGAGGCAAGTTTTCACGGGGTAACGCCCGGGGCCGCCCTCGTCGAGGCGCGTCATGCTCGGCCCCGAACTTCACTGCGAGCGACTGTCCGGTCGCCGGACAGCCTCGGTAAACCACCCATCTGTCAGGTCATCGAGCTCCGCAGCGGCCTCCTCGGCGACCGCGGCAGCCCGCGCCTGGATGCCCACCGCTCGTGCCGCTCGTTTCCATGCGAAGTACACCTGGATCACACGCGCCGCCAATCGCCGACGTTCACGCCGCCGCGCCCCGTCGAGCGCTGCGACCTGGAGCTCGCGTCCATCGAACACGAGCCGATCGAGGCGCCAGGTCGCCCTCACTTCGATCGTCACGCCTCGCGCGACATCGAGCTCCTCGTCGCGCCAACTCGTGTTTCGTCCGGTGCGCACGCTGAGCCACGGCACCAACCCTGCCAACCTGGATCGGCGAACGAACCCCCGTCCCAGATCGCGGTCGAGTCCCGCGGCTCGATACGCTGCCGCCAACACGTCCGCGATCGGTGGTGCGGCCACGGGAGCACCGAACGGCGCCTCGAGCGTCGGCGGTGGAGCGACATCGATCGCATCATCGTCATCGCCATCGGCCACGCGTGGATCGCGTCGCGACGTCGCGGTGTCCGCGTTCGCTTCGCGTACGGCGAGCACGATCCACATCACTGCGAGCACGGCGAGGACCGTGGTGATCACGATCTGGCCCGTGAGCTCGTGTCGCGAGGCGGTTCGTTCTCGCGCGTGATGCACGGCGTGGGCTCGCGCCTTCTCGCTCGCGCGGCGCTGATCGCGAACACACGTGCCGTCGCACTGGAACTGTTGCAGGAGCGTACCGTCGAACAGCCGTCGCGCGGGAATCACGCGAGGACACGGCTCGCAGCGGAGCGGGGCGATATCGGCTCGCCGCACTGGCGCGATCGGGCGTGACGAGCCGTCGGTCGGTAGCGATGGTGCGCGATCGGTGCGTGGCACCGCATCACTTCGTGGCGACGCGGTATCGGTTCGTAGCACCACATCACTTCGTGGCGACGCGGCATCGGTGCGTGACGACGCGCTGCTTCGTGGCGATCCGGTGTCGGGGCGCCGCGAGAGAAGCCAACTCGGTGACCCCATATCGATACGGGTGGTGAGCTCGCGCGTGACGTGCTCGCACGTGGCCACGTCGTCGACGGCGATGGCTTCGTTCAGCTCTCGCTCGCGCGTGGCACGATCGAGTCGCTCGCGCGCGGCGCGATCGAGTCGCTCGCGCAGGTCGCGTGCACCCTGCTCGTGTGCCTCGCGTGCCTCGCGGTCGTGTGCTTCGCGTGCCTCGCGCTCGTCGCGAGCATCGGCGATCGATCGCTTGATCGCGCGCATCACAGCCTCCACGTCCCGACGAGCCACACCTCGTCGCGTTGCGCGGACGTCGATTCGTTCAGCGCGCGTCGCCAGGTGATCGACACGTCGACGCGCCCGAGCCACGACGAGTGCCGCCGCAGCGCGGCCTCGCGGGTATCGAGACCGTGCGCCCACGTGGGCGCTGCCATCGCCGCGGTGGCCGTCTCCGCTTCGAGACTCGCGGGCATGTCGACCTGCGCTTCGTCGAGACTGTCCGTCGCGATGCTCTCGACGAGCTCGTGCGAATCGCGAGCGGCGTCGAGGTCGTTGGCGGCGTCATCGTCTGCGGCATCGGCGGCGTCGAGGTCGCCGGCGGCGTCGAGGTCGCCCGCGAGGTCGCCCGCGAAGTCGAGGTCGTCGGCGGAGTCGAGGTCGCCGGCGGCGTCGAGGTCGTTCGTGGAGTTGGCGGAGTCGAGGTCGTTGTCGCCGGCGGATTCGAGGGAGTCCTCCGGGGAGTCGTGGTCGTCGAAGCGTGATCCCGGATTTGTCGACGACGTGGTGTCAGGTTCGGCGTGAGCCAGCCCGATCGAGCAGACCAAGAAGGCCAGCAACATCAGGCACAAGAGCCACGCCAACCCCCGCCGGGGTCGGTTGCGTGCCCTCGCCACGGAGCGTACGGTGCCCACGTGGCGGCGACGCTCACCGACAATGCTCTCGCGGTCCTCCGTGCGCGATACCTCGCGCGCGAGAACGGCGTCGTCGTGGAGACACCGGAGCAGCTCTTCCGCCGGGTCGCTCAGCACATCGCTGCGATCGAGGCCACGCTCGGCTACTCCGAGGTCGAGGTCGCCGAAGCTCGCGCGATGTTCGAGCGCATGATGTCGTCGCTCGAGTTCTTGCCCAACTCGCCCACGCTCATGAACGCGGGCCGGCCATTGGGTCAGCTCGCCGCCTGTTTCGTGGTCCCGGTGGACGACAGCACGACCGGCGTGTTCGAAGCCGTGCGCTGGGCCGCGGAGATCCAGAAGACCGGTGGCGGCACGGGCTTCTCGTTCTCCCGTCTGCGCCCGGCGGGTGATCTCGTCGCGTCGACCGGAGGGAACGCGTCGGGTCCCGTGTCGCTCATGCAGGTGTTCGACGTGGCGACCGAGGCCATCAAGCAGGGCGGCACTCGACGCGGCGCCAACATGGGCATGCTGCGCGTCGACCACCCCGACATTCTCGAGTTCATCGCGATCAAGCTCGATCCAAGTCGGATGGTCAACTTCAACCTCTCCGTCGCGGTCACCGATGCATTCATGGCCGCCGTCGAGAAGGGGACGACGTACGACCTCGTCAACCCGCGGACCAAGATCGTCGTCGCTCAGCTCGAAGCGCGTCGTGTCCTCGATGCGATCGCCAATGCTGCCTGGGCCGTCGGTGATCCGGGCATGGTGTTCATCGATCGCGTCAACGAGCTCCAGCCGACTCCAGCGCTCGGTCCGATCGAGGCGACAAATCCTTGCGGTGAACAACCTCTGCTCCCGTTCGAGTCGTGCACGCTCGGCAGCATCGATGTCGGGCGCTTCGTCGATGTCGCGAAGCGCGATCTCGACTGGGACCGCCTGCGCATCATCATCCATCAGGCCGTGCGGTTCCTCGATGACGTCATCGACGCCAATCGCTACCCGCTCCCCGAGATCGAGCGATCCACCAAGGCCACGCGCAAGATCGGCCTCGGCATCATGGGCTGGGCCGATGCTCTCGCCGCGCTGGAGATCGCGTATGACGCGCCACCAGCCCTGGAGCTCGCGCATCGGGTCGCTGCGTTCCTCGAGAACGAGAGCCTCGTGGCGAGCCGCGCTCTCGCCGAGCGCCGCGGTGTGTTCCCGAGCTGGGTCGGTTCGCGCTGGGAGGTGGCCGGGAGCCGTCCCTTGCGCAATGCGACGACGACCACCATCGCGCCGACCGGAACGATCAGCATCATCGCCGGGTGCGCGAGCGGCATCGAGCCGCTCTATGCGCTCGCGTATCGGCGCAACGTTCTCGACGGCGCCGAGCTCGTGGAGATCAACCCCGCGTTCCGTCGCATCGCGAACGAGCGCGGGTTCGGTAGCGAGGCGCTGTTCGAGGAGGTCGCGATGCACGGCGGCGTGCGGGGCAATGCCTCCGTGCCCGCCGATGTCCAGCACGCGTTCCCGACCGCGCACGAGATCGACGTCGGGACGCACGTCCGAATGCAGGCCGCGTTTCAGCGTCACGTCCACGCCGCTGTCAGCAAGACGATCAACCTCGCGCGTAGCGCCACTCCCCTCGAGGTGAAAGCTGCGTACCAGCTCGCGTACGAGCTGGGTTGCAAGGGAATCACCGTCTACCGGGATGGCAGCCGCGAGGGCCAGGTGCTCGTCACTGGTGCACGCGTCGCGCGCGCGGGAACGTCCCCGCACTGCCCCGAGTGCGGAAGCGCCCTCGTCGTGCAGAGCTCGTGTCGGTTGTGCAGGCACTGTGGCTGGTCGGTTTGCGGATGAATGCGGCGTGGACATGACGGCGCCGCGCAACAGCACGGCTCGTGCCTGTCGTTCGCGATCGTGATCCAGCGCGGTTAGCTACGCGGTTGTCCGAATCGCGGACCGCGTGTCCGGTTGCCGGCCGGACACCGGACACGAGCGCGCGATCTCGATCGCGACACGCGCTACGACAACAGCTGTCGATTCCCGTCGAAGAACTGGCGCTTCGCAGCGTGGCAGCGGGTGGCAACCGGAACAATTCCAGCCCCGTCCTTGGAGGCACGCATGCTGCAACACGCGCGCACATGTTCGTTCGCCTCGCGTTCGTGTCGATACTCGCTCTGTCTGCGTGCACCGATGACCCCACGGTGATCGGTCCGTTCACGGGCGAGAAGCATCGCTTCGTCATCGACTCGATCGACATGCCCGACACGGTCACTGCCAGCCGCGGTCTCGCCGAGGATCTCGATGGGGATTCGCTGCTCGACAACGAGCTCGCGATGACGATCGGTAGCCTCAACACCTATGGCGATGGCCAGAAGCACGAGAACGAGTTGCTCGCGTCCGGTGCGATCGCTTCCTCGATCGTGATCGAAGCGGACGATCTGCAGAACGATCCCACGGTCGGCGTCACCTTCTACGGGAGCCCCGACAGACCGGGGCGCGTCGTCGGGGGAAAGCTCGTCGACGGCCACTTCCTTCCCAATCGGATCCGCGAGGTCGATAGTACGCTCGTCGGAACCGCGACGTTGATGCTGCCGGTGTTTGCGGACATCGACGCGCTCGAGCTCGCTGCGGGTGCGCTCGAGATCGAGCTCGATCCGAATGGCGATGGCTACGATCTGCGCGTGTTCGGTGCCGTGCGCTCCGATCCGCTACTCGAAACGGTGCATGCAGCGATCGAAGCGCAGCTCCTCTCCCATCCCGAAGACCATCGCTCGATGTGGACCCTGGCGGACCTCGATCTCGACGGCCAGATCACGCTCGACGAGATGAAGGGAGGTCTGCTCGGTAGTTTGCTCGCTCACGATCTCGAGATCCGGATCGATGGCCTCTACGAGAAGGTGTCGTCGTTTGGCTTTCGCATGCACGCGACCCCGTGCGAGGCCGGGGCATGCCTCGATAGCTCGGTCGCACCGACGTGCTTCGATCGCGTGCGCAATGGCAACGAGACCGACATCGACTGCGGTGGCTCGTGCGAGATCGCGTGTGGGGCTCTCCACACCTGCACGACCGGTGACGACTGCCAATCGGGGACGTGCGACGGCGGCGTTTGCAGCGCCCCGACCTGCACCGATGGCATCAAGAACGGGCTCGAAGCGTCCATCGATTGCGGCGGCGCGTGCGCGACGAAGTGCCCTCGCGGAGCCGTTTGCGGCTACGGCTTCGACTGCGCGTCGAACCACTGCTCCGCCACCACGTCGACGGGGACTTGCCAGTGACTCGTCGAATCCCGGGCATCGATGTCGCGATCCTCGCACCGGCAGTCGGTGGCAACGCGAGTGATTCCGCGCACGTTGCCCGGGGCACACATGGTGCACGAGGGCATCGCATGCTTCGCTTCGTCACCCTGGGCTCGTGCATCACGCTCGGCGCCTGCTTCTTCAACAACGCGCAGCCCGATCCCGATGACGACATCGTCGGGCCCTACAGCGGAGCTCGCACCCGTTACGTCGTCGACAGCCTGTTGCTCCCGATGACCAACACGGACGCGCGGGTGTACGGAGGCGATCTCACCGGTGACGGCGTCACGGACAACCAGCTCGGTCAGGTGATCAGCACGCTGATCCAGCAGGACATCTCGGAGCAGCACATCGAGGACCGCATCGGCGGCGGCGAGCTCGACATGGTCGTCGAGATCCAAGCCGACAGCCTCGAAGACGACGATCGCGCCGGCGTCTGGGTCTACGGCTTTGGCGATACCGATGTTCGACCGACGGGCGGCGAGATTATCCACGGCGTGTTCGTTCCGAACTTCGTTCGCGACACGGCGCCGAATCACACGGGCAGCGCGACGCTGCCGTTGCCGTTGATCGCGGACGCGGACACCTCGCGCATGGAGGTGGCGCACATGGAGATCTCGCTCGTGCCGGACGGCACCGGCGGCTACGACGCGCAGATCCACGGTGGCGTTCGGATGGCGCTCGCCACCGCACGGATCGCGATCGAGCAGCAGCTGAACGAGCGCCCCGAGCAACACCGGTGGATGTGGTCCGTGATGGACTCGAATCACGACGGCGTGATCGCGGGAGCCGAGTGGAACAACTCACTGGTCCAGGCGCTGCTTGCCCCGGACATCGAGATCGATGGCGAGCAGCTGCTCTCGGTCGGCATCGGCTTCCACCTCTCGCCGTGCCCGTCGGGAAACTGTGCGCTGTCGACGTCGATCGACCGGTGCTTCGATCGCGTTCGCGATGGCGACGAGGTCGATGTCGATTGTGGTGGGGCGTGCGGTCCGTGTGGCGCCGACCTGGCATGCACCGGGAACGAGGACTGCCAGTCGGGGACCTGCAGCGGGACCTCGTGCACCGCGCCGACCTGCTTCGACGGGATCAAGAATGGCTTCGAGGCGTCGACCGACTGCGGCGGTGGGTGCGCCCGGAAATGCGAGGTCGGTCAGGTCTGCGGCATGACGCTCGACTGTGCGAGCGGGCGCTGCTCGGCCTCGTTCTCCGGCGGAACCGGGGTCTGCCAACCCTGATGCCCGAAAGCTAGAAAGCCCGCTCACCGCGGGCTTCCTCAGCAGTACTTCGAATGTAGGGGATGAGGGTTAGCGACGACGACGGCGACGCGCGGGGCGCGGCGCGACGGCAGCGGCCTCGAGCTCCTCGAGGTGCTCGAGCATGCTGATCATCGTGTTGCGAGTCGCTGCGTGCGGCTCGTTGGTGATCGCGCGACCGAGAGAGATGCGCAGCTCGGCACGCAGCTCCGACTCGATCAGTCGGTAGGTGCGGAGCGCCTCTTCGGGGTCGTAGTGATTGAGGTCGGCTTCACATCCAGTGGCGGCGATCCAGACGGCAGCGAGGGCAGCGGCACGACGGCCGGGCTGCGAGATCGCGAAGTCCTTCACCGAGGAGCGGAGGCGCTGGCGAACCAGCGGTACCGGCGGTAGGGCGACCAATCCATCGTTGTCGTCATCGGGCCGACGGAGGACAGGGCGTGTCATTGACTTGTCGGTTTCCATGGCTTTTTTTGTCCTGGTATCGCCGAGGAACCCTTAGAAATCCCCCCAGTGGTGACTCGGCGATGGACCGCGACCTTGCACGATCGATTATCGAAATGCGATGAAATTCCGCGCGAAACCTTACGATTTTATCGTCGTAACCGAGGGCTAACCCGAATCAACTTCAGAAAGAACCCGAGGGGGGCTCAACAGACCCCAGCACCGCTGCGATCGCGTCTCACTCCCGCGGCGACCCGTTATCAAGGGACGGAAATGGGGCGGAAACCGCATCCACGTTCCGCGCGAGGAAGTCGCGGATCGTTTGCACCACGAGGTGTGGTCGTTCGATCGGCGCGGTGTGGGAGGCGTTCGGAATCTCGAGCAGCTCCGCGCCCGGGATCGCCTCTGCCATGGCTCTGCTCCGCTCGGGGGGCGTGAAGCCGTCCCGGCCTCCCGCGATCACCAGCACCGGCACCTGAATGTCGGGCAGCAGATCCTCCGCGCTGTGCTGTCCGGCCGATGCGAGCATCGCCACGAACAAGCGGACATCGATCCGCGCCATGCCTTCGAGGTACGGCATGAAGTCCCGCGGCTCGACGAGCTCGCGACGGATCTCCAATCGACTCGCGACTTCAAAGGCGAGCCGCGTCGGCAGGAGCGAGCGCGACAAGCGATTGAGCACACCGGGCATCCGTCCGATCCACTTCTGGATCGTGGGGAGCAACGTCTCGAGTTGTCGGGAGCCACGAAACGTCTTCAATGGATGAGACGGCGCTCCGCACACGAGCACCAACGCGGCGATCTGCTCCCGATGACGGCGATAGGTCTCGAGCGCGACCTGCACTCCCATCGAATGGCCGATGAGCACCGCGCGATCGACGAGCGCGTCTTCGAGAACACACGAAACGTCGTCGGCGAGGTCTTGAATCGTGACGTGCGTCGGATCGACAGGGGCTGCCGTACGACCATGCCCGCGATAATGCGGATGCAGCCCCATACGAGCACCGAGGTCGTCGCGCAGATAGCGCCAGACGTACCCGTCGCAGCCAATGCCGTCGCAGTAGAGCAGCGGCGCGAGTGATCCGCGCTCGCCCCACGATTCATAAAAGATCGGGCTGCCGTCGCTCGCGACTGCGTAGCCCGCCGAGGTCGAACGACCTGTCACGGAATCGCGCAGCGATCGCTACGCGATTTCTTTCTCGTCCTCTTCCCCGGGGAACTCGTTCACCGAGGGGTACTTCATGATCTCCTTGCGCGCGATCTTCCAAGCTTTCTGGACGATCCAGGAGAGAGACCGGTCCTGCCGGGTCGCCTCGTCCTGGATTTCCTTCAGCATGTCCTCGGGAAAATATAGAGACTGCTTGCGCTTATCGGAGCCGGCCATACGCGAGATAGTTTCGAGGACAGTCCTACATCGAGTCAAGCCGTCCGCTGGAGTAAGACGACCGTTCGGAGGGGTTGTCATGCACATCCCAGATCACTATCCTCTTGCGCTTTCTTAATGCCCAGCGCCCGCCGATTGGGGAGGGGAACCGAACATGAGCACCGCTGCCGCCGCGTCGTCCAAAGCTCTGACCAAAAAAGAGCTGAAGAAGTTTCAGGAGCTCCTCGAGGAGAAGCGCAAGCTCGTCCTCGATCGCGCTCGGCAGATGATGTCGGAGGGCATGGTCCTCGACACCAATGACCTGCCCGACGAGATGGATCTCGCCTCCAGCGAGTACATCCAGTCGTTCGAGTTCCGCCTGCGAGGTCGCGAGAAGTTCTTGCTGTCCAAGCTCGACCTCGCCCTCAAGAAAATCGACGAAGGCACGTTCGGCGTCTGCGAGACGTGCGAGGAGCCGATCGGCAAGAAGCGCCTCGAAGCGCGTCCCGAGACCTCGCTCTGCATCAAGTGTAAAGAGGATCAGGAGCGCGAAGAGCGGACGATGGGCTGAACGTTCGCGTTGCCCCGCCTTCGCGAACAGTCTGTGCGCGTTCGCGAACGGGCGTGCGACTTCGTACAAGAGCGTCCCTCTGTTACCGTGACGCTCCATGCCGGATGATCCCGATCGCCGGAAATTCCTGAAGATCGCGACCTGTGCCATGGGTGGCGGGCTCGGCTTGGCAGCGGGGATCCCCGCCGTCAAGCTGCTCCTCGATCCCTCGGGCAAGCAGATCGTGACGCGCCCGACCGAGCCGCTCGATCTCGGGCCGGCCGACAAGCTGAAGGTTGGCGCTCCACCACGACGCTTCGACATCGTCGCTCCCGTCGTCAACGACGCGTGGACCTCGGCGCGCAACGTCGTCCTCGGCGCCGCGTGGATCCGCCGGACCGCGCCCGACAAGATCGAAGCGTTCAGCGGCGTGTGCCCCCACCTCGGCTGCGCGATCGGGTGGGAGGGCGATAGCTATCTGTGTCCGTGTCACGACTCGCGGTTCTCGGCCGCTGGCGAGAAGCAGACCGGGCCGTCGGAGCGTGGACTCGATCCGCTGCCCATCGCGATCAAGAACGATCGCCTCGAGCTCACCTGGATCCGCTACAAGCTCGGCTCGACCTCGCGGGAGCCGGTCTAGTGGCGCTCGGCGACGCGATCCGCGAGCGCCTCGGCAAGACGCAGCCGGCCACGATGCCGGGCGGTGCGTCGTTCGCCCACGTCTTCGGCACGGTGCTCGTGTTCCTGCTCGCCCTGCAGACGGTGACGGGCATCGCGCTCGCCGCGTTCTACAGTCCGTCGTCGACTGACGCGTGGGCATCGGTCGCGTACATCCAGGATCGAGCGTCGCTCGGCTGGCTCGTGCGCGGTCTGCATCACCACGGCGGGAGCGCGATGGTGATCGTCGCGGGTATTCACTTGCTCCAGACCGCGGTCGCGGGTGCGTACAAGAAGCCGCGCGAGCTCGTGTGGTGGCTCGGCTTGGTCCTGCTCGCGCTTCTTCTCGCGTGGGCCGTCACCGGCTACTGGCTGCGCTGGGATCAGTCCGCGTATTGGGCGGCCCAGGTCGAGCTCGGCATCGCGGCGGGTGCGCCCTTCGGTGACGCGCTGAAGTCGGTCGCGCTCGGCGGTAACGACGCGGGCAACCTGACGTTGACCCGCGCGTACGCGATGCACATCGCCGCGCTGCCGGTTCTCGTCGCGCTGATCACCTTCGTGCACGTGATGCTCGCGCGGCGCCACGGCCCCGTCCCGATGCGCAAGCCGAAGAAGGCCGCACCGCGCTGGCCCGATCAGACGCTGCGCGACGTGATTGTGATGGCGATCGTGTTCTCGATCCTCCTCGCATACGTGATCTCCGTCGGCGGAGTGGAGCTCGCCGCACCGGCAGATCCAGGCGCGGCCTACGACGCGCGTCCACTGTGGCCGTTCCGCTGGTTGTTCGAGCTGCGCGAGCTCGCGGGCAGCGCGGAGAAGATCGCCGCGCTGTCGGCGCCCGCGATCGTCGGCGGCTTTCTGATCTCGTTGCCGCTCCTCGATCGCAGCCCCGAGCGCGCGCCGCGCAAGCGCATGCTGTGGATGGGCGCGCTCGCGGGGCTGTTCGCGCTGATCGGCGCGCTCACGATCATGTCGTTCGCGCGTGACGCCAACGATGACCAGCTCGCGAAGCGCCAGGCGAGCGCGGCGAAGCAAGCCGCGAAAGCGCGCCACCTCGCGCAGACGTACGGCGTTCCCGTGACGGGGCCGCTCGACGTCTACACGGCCGCGCCGTTCGCCGTCGCGCGCGCGCTGTACGAGCAACGCTGCGCCGGCTGCCACGATGCGAAGAGCGAGAAGCGCAAGGGGCCGATCATCGCGGCGGGACATGGCGATCGCGCGTGGTTGACCGCGTTCCTCAAGGCCCCGAGCGCGCCCGAGTTCTGGGGGCTCACGAAGTTCGCGAAGACCGAGGACGCGATGAAGGCGGTCGATCTCCCGGCGACGGACCTCGCAGACGTCGTCGAGCTCCTCTACTCGATGTCCGGCGCGAGCGACGTCGACGCGGCCAAACGCGACCGCGGCATCAAGGTGTTCGACGGTGCGTGCAGCGATTGCCACTCGCGCGAAGAGGGAGTGTCGGGCTCCGGGCCCGCACTCGCGGGACTCGGCAGCCGCGAGTACTACTTCTCGTTCATCGGCAACCCGAAGTCCGGCCTGCACATGGGTGGAGGCGAGCGCAGCCAGATGCCGCGCTTCGATCGCGAGCTCACCCTCGCCGAGCGCGACGAGCTCGCAGCGTGGCTCGTGTGGCTGCGCACCGCGACGCCGACGGACATGGCAACGCAGGCTGCTGACGACTGAGTTTGGACTTATGCTGCGGCCGAGATGCCGACCTTCGCGTTCCAAGACATCCTCGATATCGGTCATCACGAGGACACGCCGTACAAGCTGTTGACCACCGATCACGTCTCGACGTTCGAGGCCCGCGGGCGCTCGTTCCTCGAGGTGGGTCCCGACGCGCTGACGCTGCTCGCGAAGACCGCGATGCGCGACATCGCTCACCTGCTGCGGCCGGGGCACCTCGCGCAGCTGCGCTCGATCCTCGACGATCCGGAGGCGTCGGCGAACGATCGCTTCGTCGCGCTCGAGCTGCTCAAGAACGCGAACATCGCGGCGGGCGGAATCCTCCCGGGCTGCCAGGACACCGGCACCGCGATCATCATGGGCAAGAAGGGCCAGTACGTGATCACGCCCGGTGGCGACGATGCGGCGCTCTCACGCGGCGTGTTCGATACCTACGCCGAGTCGAACCTTCGCTACTCGCAGGTCGCGCCACTCGACATGTTCGAGGAGAAGAACACCGGGAACAATCTGCCGGCGCAGATCGAGCTCTACTCCGTCGACGGCGACGAGTACCACTTCCTGTTCATGGCCAAGGGTGGCGGCTCCGCGAACAAGAGCTTGTTGTTCCAGGAGACAAAGGCGCTGCTCAACCCGAAGAGCCTCGCCGCGTTCCTCGACGCGAAGCTGCGCTCTCTCGGCACCGCGGCGTGCCCGCCGTATCACCTCGCGATCGTCATCGGCGGTACGAGCGCCGAGCAAACGCTGAAGGTCGCGAAGCTCGCGAGCGCGCGCTATCTCGATCATCTACCGACGAGCGGTAACAACCTCGGCCGCGCATTCCGCGATCTCGAGTGGGAAGCGAAGGTCCTCGACATCGCGCGCCAGACCGGCATCGGCGCGCAGTTCGGCGGCAAGTACTTCGCGCACGACGCACGCGTGATCCGCTTGCCGCGCCATGGCGCGAGCTGTCCCGTCGCACTCGCGGTATCGTGCTCCGCGGATCGCCAGGCGCTCGGCAAGATCACGCGCGACGGCGTGTTCCTCGAGCAGCTCGAGACGGACCCGGCGAAGTACCTGCCGGACACCACGCACACCGAGCTCGAGGGCGAGGTGGTGAAGATCGATCTGCGGATGCCGATGAACGAGATCCGCGCGCTGTTGTCGCGCTATCCGATCAAGACGCGGCTCTCGCTGTCGGGGCCGATGATCGTCGCGCGCGACATCGCCCACGCGAAGCTCAAGGAGCGCATCGATCGCGGCGAGGGCCTGCCGCAGTACATGAAGGATCACTGCGTGTACTACGCGGGTCCTGCGAAGACGCCGGCGGGGTACGCGTCGGGCTCGTTCGGACCGACGACGGCCGGCCGCATGGATAGCTACGTCGATCTGTTCCAGCAGCACGGTGGCTCGATGGTCATGCTCGCGAAGGGCAACCGCAGCCAGCAGGTGACCGACGCGTGCAAGGCGCACGGCGGCTTCTATCTCGGATCGATCGGCGGACCGGCGGCGCGCCTCGCGAAGGACTGCATCACGAAGGTCGAGGTCCACGAGATGGCGGAGCTCGGCATGGAAGCGGTGTGGAAGATCGATGTCGTCGACTTCCCCGCGTTCATCGTCGTCGACGACAAGGGCAACGACTTCTTCGCCGGCATCAACAGCGGCGGGCAGCTCAAGAAGCTGGTCGTGAACGCGCCCGGCTAATAGATCTCGTCGACGCCGACCGTCGTGAACATCGGCGCGGTCGTCGCGTGCTCCGCGAAGATCCACGCGGCATCGCGCGAGGTCGCGCTGATCCGGACCTCGTCGATATCGCCGTGCCAGTAGCGCTGGCCGCCGCTCGTCGACTCTTCGTTCATGCCGACGCGAACGCCGTAGTTGTTGTTGTCGAGCGGAGTCGTGTCCTGCGCCGACTCGTCGAGCTGGCCATCGACATACACGTACTTCGTCGTTGGCGTCTGGACGATGGCCACGTGGTGCCACTCGCCACCCACGACCGACGTGGTGCCGAGCACGTTGTTGCTGTTGTTCCAGCCGAACGCCACGCCGTTGGTGTTGTTCGCGCGCGCCAACCGCCAGCTCGAATCGCCCTTCGTGACGATCGCTTGATACTGATCTTCGAAGCCCGCGACCTTCACCCAGGCGCTCGCGTACATCGCGGTGGTGAAGTCGTAGGGGGTGTCGCCGTTCGCGAGCGCGAGGTAGTCATCGGTCCCGTCGAACGTGCGCGCAGCGCCGATGCGACCGGCGAGGTTCGTCGACGGCACGCTGCCGACGTTGCCGTTCGATGCGAGGTGGCCATTTCCGGTCGCGTCGACGAGCGAGCCGAGGTGATGCACGCTGACATTCGTCGCCGAGAACACCATCGCGCTATTCGTCGCAGCAGTAGCGGCCGGGTTCCCGTAGTAGACCCACAGCTCGGTATCGACGGACGCCTGCGGGATCGTCATCTGGACCCAGATCGCCGACGAGCCGAGCGCCGAGAACGAGTCGAGGTCGTAGGCGTACGTGGTCGTGCCGTCGAGCGACACGAAGCGAAGATCGGCGCCGGTGGGGCTCACACCTGCGAGCGCCGGCAAGCGAACGAGCACGGGAAAGTCCGTGACCGGTCCGGTGAACGGCGACGTGTCGAGCGTCAACCGACGGCGATGCGTCCACTGCGGGTTCCACCAGTCGGAGCGATCGCCGTCGATCGGTGGCGGCATCTCGTCGATGGCCATGTCGGCGACGTCGCCGTCCGTGTTCGAGTCGGGACCGCCGTCTCGCGCGCTCGAGCCGCCGGGGATGTAGAAGCCGCAGGCTCCCAACATCACGACGAAGCCGACGAGGCGGACCATGACGCCATCATACAGAAGTCACGGCAGGGCAGGCGGATGCTCGGGGGCCTCGCCGGTGAGCAGGTGCTGCTCGATCCGACCCACGAGCGCACGCGCGTCGGCGGCGGACGTGCGGTCGACACGCAGGACGAGCCACCGGCCACCGAGCTCGAGTCCGAGGAATCGTGACGGATGGGTAGCGCGCCACGCGATGTACAGGAAGGCGAGCCCGAGCGTGACGCCACCCGCCGTGTAGTGGCCGTACGCGATCCATAGCAGCGCGAGCGCACCGAGGGATGCGCCGCCGAGCGTCCCGCGCCGTTCGATCCACATCACGTTCTTCACGTCGTGCACCGACGTGGCGATGTTCTCCGGCGCCGAGTACACCTGGCCCTTCTGCGCGCGCCACATCAACGTGTCGCCTTTGATCTCGAGCGTCGCGCGTCGTTGATAGGCGCGGCCGGTCAAGACGATGGAGCCTGGATCGCTCCCGAACACCTCCTCAGGATAGTCAGATCGCGCTAGCTAGTAAATGCTTTGCGGATCGCCGACGGTGATGCGCATGTTCGTCGGTATCGATTTCGGAACCACCAACTCGGCGGTCGGCATCGCCCAGCCCAGCGGCGAGGTGCATCTGTTGCCGCTGCCGTCGGGTGCCACGACGCAGTCCACGTGGCGCTCGGTGCTGTACTTCGAGTCCGGCGGAAAGCTGAGCGCGGGCGCCGCGGCGATCGCTCGCTACCTCGAGACCGAGGGCGACGGTCGCCTCGTGCAGTCGATCAAGTCGCATCTCTCGAGCGGCTCGTTCAAGACGACGCAGATCATGGGCCGGCGCTGGACGCTCGAAGACATGATCGCTGCGTTCCTGCGGCAGATCCGATCCGCGTCGACCATCGATCTCGGAACGCGCTGCGTGATCGGACGACCGGTGCGCTACTGGGGCGCCGAGGATGCGGATGACGATGCACGCGCGGTGGAGCGCATGCGCGACGCACTCGGCAAAGCCGGGTTCGACGAGGTCGTGTTCGAGTACGAGCCGGTCGGCGCGGCGGCGCGCTATGCCGCTCGACTCGATCACGACGAGCTGATCGTCGTCGCGGACTTCGGTGGCGGCACGACGGACTTCACCGTGATCCGCGTCGGACCCACGGACCGTGGAACGGTGCTCGCGACCGGCGGCATCGGGATCTCGGGTGATGCATTCGATGCGCGCATCATCGACGCGGTGGTCGCGCCCGCGATGGGGCGAGGCACGCGTTACCGCGTCGATGCGTTCGGCGGTGAAGCACCGGTGCCGGCGTGGCTCTACAGCCATCTACGGCGCTGGCACTACTTGTCGTTCCTCAAGGAGGAATCGACGATGCGGCTGCTCGAGCGCGTCGCCGGCGGAGCACTCGAGCCGAAGAAGATCGCGAAGCTCGTGCGCATCGTCGAGGACGATCTGGGGCTCACGCTCCACCGCGCGGTCGAAGGCGCGAAGGTGCGGCTGTCGAACGCCGATGCAGACAAGGTCACCGTCGAGTCGCTGGAGCTCGATCTGCCGGTGACGCGCGCGGGTTTCGACGAGTGGCTCGCGGAGGATCTCGCCGCGATCGGCACCGTGCTCGACGACGTGCTCGTGCGCGCGGGCGTGACCGGGGCTGCGATCGATCGCGTGTTCGCGACCGGCGGCAGCTCGCTCGTGCCCGCGGTGCGGGACGCGCTCGCGGCGCGCTTCGGCGCCGACAAGCTCGTCGGTGGCGAGGAGCTCACGAGCGTCGCGTGGGGACTCGCCGCGCGCGCACGGCAACACTGGGGCTAGTCTGCGTGCTCGTCGAGGAAGCGATCGACGACGCGAAAGAACGCGGTGGGGTCGTCCCACATCACGAAGTGCCCGGTGCCGGGCAGCACCACCATCTCGTGATCCGGAATCACCGCGGTCTGCGCTTTAATACGATGGCGATAGCCGCCATCGGCGGCGACGATCAGCACGGGCGCGACGATGTTCGCGACGTCTTTCGTCAGGTTTGTCTGCATCATCTCGAAGATCGCGTCGCCGATCGCGCGGCGATCGGACTTCACGATCAGATCGATGATCGGCTTCATGCGCTCCGGGTGGCGCGTCATCGACATGAACTTCGCGCGCACCTGACCGAAGAACTGCGCGTCGCTCGCGTTGCGCCATCGATCGCGGAGGTTCTTCGCATCCTCGAGATCACCGGACAGCGCCGGGCTCGCGTCGACGATGATGATCGGACCGACCAGCTCGGGGTGATACGACGCCATCCAGTACGCGATGAAGCCGCCCATCGAGTGACCGATGATGATCGGATGCGAGAGCTTCTTCGCGCGGATGTAGCGCGTGAGATCGCGGCGCACCGCTTCCGACAACGGCTCGTCGATCGCCTCGCGGCCCGCGAAGCCCGAGAGCGTGAGCGTGTGGGTCTCGTGACCCTCGCCGAGATGCTCGGCGACCTCCGTCCAGACTTCGCCGGGACAGCCGAGGCCGGGGATGAGGATCACCGGCGCACCGTCCCCGCCGCCTGCGACCTCGACACCGAACGCGACGGGCTCGAAGGCCTCGTCACGCGCGAATGGGTGGTCGCGCGCCGGTGCGGGGTCGCGTGGTCGTGCGCCGCCGCACGCGACCACGAATGCGACCGCGATCGATGGGATAATCTGCCCCACGAGCCACCTTACCTCGACGCTCGCGTCGCACGCCTGTCACCGAGCAGACATGGAGTTGTCGCGTGGTTCGTGGTTCGATAGGGACGCTTTGCATCGCCTCGCCTTTGCCCTCGTTTGTCTTGGCTCGGTCGCGTATGCGCAGCTGCCTGCGGATCCGCAACCGGTTCCCCAAGCACCGCCTGCCGCCGATCAGCCGCAACCGCCGCCACCGAGCGATCCCGCGCCGACGCCCGCGCCCGCGCCGATGATCCTGTCGGCGCCCGATCCGGAGCCCGCACCTCCCAAGCCCGCCGACGAGAAGAAGCCCGACAAGACCAGCGTCGAGCTCGATGGCTACATCCAGCCGCAGTTCCGCTTCCGGCAGGACTCGCCGGTGCAGGACGACACGAACGGGTTCCGCTTCGCGCGCGTGCGCCCGATGATCCGCGCGAAGACCCAGCTACAAGACGACCTCGAGTTTGGAGCCTTCTTCGAGTTCGAGTTCCAGCCGACGTTCCAGCTCGTCGATGGCTTCGCCGGTGTGACCAAGAAGTTCGACAAAGATGGCGTGCTCGTCGTCGATGTCGGGCAGATGCGCGTGCCGATCTCGCGTCAGCAGTTGCTCTCCGATTCGCGCATCGCGTTCATCGACAAAGCGCAGCTCGCGACGATCGCGCCGCGCCGCGATCTCGGCGGACGCGTGACGTTCGTGCCGCCGGGGCTGCGCCAGCTCAAGGTGATCGCGGGCGTGTTCAACGGCGAAGGACCGAACCAGATCGAGAACATCAACCAGAAGTTCCTCTACGGGGCACGCGTCGAGGCCAACGTCTTCGGCAGAGAGGGCGCTCTGGCGGAGAGCAACTTCGGCGACGCGTTCGTGACGATCGCGGGCTCGGCTGGATTCAACAAGCTGACCAACGGCGATCGTACCGAGACCGTGAAGTTCTTCGGCGCCGACGTCGCCGGCGCGTACAAGGGGCTGTCCGGGACGTTCGAGTACCTGGCGGTGCAGCACACGCTCGCGACGGTCGGCGATCCGATGCTGTTGCCACCGGACTTCGATCAGAACGGTTGGACCGGGCAGCTCAACTACCTGCTGCCGCTCTCGCTCCCGCCTGGCACGCACGGTCGGCTCGAGATCGGTGCGCGCGTCGAGGAGATCGATCGCAACGACACGATCCCGATCGTCAACCCGGGCGAGCCCGAGCAATCGGTTCGCATCTACACGGGTGTGCTCACGTACTACGCACGGAAGCACTCGTTGAAGGTGCAGCTCGCGCTCAGTCACTACGACGAGCTCGAGGACGAGACCGTCACGGGCGAGTCTGCGACGTACGATAACGACCAAGCGATGCTCCAGCTCACCTACCGGATGGATTGACCCATGCGCGCACTTCTCATTGTTGGTGTTGTCTTCGCGAGCGGCTGCGTGAAGGGAAACCCGGGCGAGGACGACCCCGAGTTCACCGACACCGGCGGCACCCTGGCGATCACCGGCTGCAACTACTCGATCACCACGCGCCTCGGCGCCGAGCCTCCGCGGATGGCCTCGACGACGACGGGTGCAGATCCGACGCCGAAGTTCGTGCACCTCGGCTTCGTCGGCGATCCGAAGACATCGATGGTCGCGACCTGGCGCACGCCCGACGAGGACAAGACCAAGGTCACCGTCGTTCGCTACGCGAAGGGCGCGAACCTCTCCGCGGACGCGCTGACCGAGACCGGTGTCGGCGTGACGTTCGGCTACAAAGCGACCGGCTCGCAGATCTATCAGATCCATCAGGGCCACATGTGCGGCCTCGAACCCGGCACCGACTACAGCTACCAGGTCGGCGGCGGCGGGACGTTCTCGCCCGTCTACACGTTCCGCACGGCGCCGGACATCGTCGCGCACCCGGACACCGAGGTCGTGATCGGAAACGTCGGTGATTCGCGCGATGGCTACGACGTGTGGTCCTCGCTCGTCGAAGAAGTGACGAAGCGCTCGCCCGAGCTGATCCTGTTCACGGGCGACGCGGTCACCGTCGGGCTCACGCAGTTCGAGTGGGAAGAGTTCTTCGGTCGCGCCGAAGCGCTGTTCGCGCGCGTGCCGGTGATCTCCGCGCACGGCAACCACGAGGTCAACGCGGTGAACTTCTACGCGCAGTTCCCGATGCCCGGCGACCAAGAGACGTTCGGCTTCGACTGGGGCCACGCGCACATCACCGTCGGCAACGACACGCCCGAGGACATCTCGTACCTCGCGGGCAAGTTCAAGGATGCGATCGCCGCCGACTTCGAGCGCAGCAAGACCGCGACGTGGAAGATCATGATGCATCACCAGCCGCTGTGGTCCGCCTCCACGCGTCACGGCTCGAGCATGGTGCTGCAAGACGCGTGGGGAGCGCTGATCGATCAGTACCGCATCGATCTCGTCCTCGCCGGACACGATCACGACTACGAGGTGTCCAAGCCGCTCGATAACGGCGTCGTGCAGTCGTCGAACGCGACCGGCACCGTCTATGTCGTCAACGGTGGCGCGGGCGCCGAGCTCTACGGTAACGGCAACGACTTCTGGACCGAGTACTCCGAGATGACGCACGCGGGATCCACGATCCGCGTCACGCGTGACAGCATGGTGATGGAGTCCTTCCGCGAGGACGGCACCGCGATTCCGTCCGGGTTCAGCAAGACCAAGCCCTGATGCGCTGGCTCGCGCTCGCGCTGATCCTCGCGTGGGCGCCTGTTCGCGCGGACGATGCGGGCTCGGCTCCAGCGCCAACCTCGGACCCGGCTGCGGATGTCGACGCGGCCGCCGATGCGGCGCTGCGTACGGCGATCGCGCGCTCGCGCACCGATCCGGCCGGCGCGCTCGCCGACCTCGAAGCGCTCGGCGCACGGCGACCACTCACGCGGTGGAGCGACAACGCCTGGTCCGAAGCGGCGCGACTCGCGGAGGCCGCGGGCGACTACACGCGCGCGCGCCGCGCCCTCGAGCAGATCATCGCGATCGATCAGGACGCGGCGATGGTGCGCCGCGCACGCGCCACCATCGATCGCCTCGCGGCGAACACCGGCGGTGGTCAGTGGGACGTCCTCGCGAAGCGTCACGAGCAGCTCGTGTCGTCGATCTTCGGCGGCGGCGATCCCCACGCATCACTCGCCGAGCTCGAGGCGCTCGTCCGCGCGAACCCCGCGTACCCGCGCGCGACCGCCGCGCGTGCCGCGATCGCGCGGGGCTGGGAGATGGAGGGAGAGCCGGCCACCGCGCTGACGTGGATGCGCGCCGCCGCCGACGCGGCCGGTAGCGAGGAGCGCGGACAGCGCACGCGGCTCGAGCTCGCGCGCATGGCGATCCGCGCAGGGGCGCTCGATACCGCGCGCGCCGAGCTGACCGCGCTGCGATCGATCGCGGCGACCGATCGCGCGGCGCTCGCCGATGCGGCGGCGGAGCTCGCGACCGCCGAGCGCCGGCGGTGGATGCGCCGCGTCGTGTGGACGTTGCTCGCGTTGCTCGCGATCGCGGCGTTCGCGAGGCTCGCGCGCGATCTGGGAAGGGCATCGGACGCGTCGTGGTCGTCGGATGCGTCGCGGTCGGAAGCGCCGTCGTCGGATGCGTCGCGGTCGTCGGATGCGTCGCGGTCGGCGGATGCGTCGCGGTCGGAATCGCGGTCGGCGGATGCGTCGCGGTCGGCGGATGCGTCGCGGTCGGCGGATGCGTCGCGGTCGTCGGATGCGTCGCGGTCGTCGGACGCGAGGTTCGCGTTTCGCGCGGCCGTTCGTCGATTGGCGCGGCCGCCGATCGAGGCGCTGTTCATGCTCCCGCTCGCGGCGCTCGTCATCGGCGTCGCAGCGACCGGCAATCCGCTCGTCGCGCGCTCGATCATCGCGATCGCGATCGCCGGTGTCGCGGTCGCGTGGATCAGCGGCGTGCTCGTCGACGTCGCGCGCGAGCGCCACCGGTTGTCACGCGCGCGTCTGGCGATCCACCTCGCGTGCGTGATGCTCGCGGTGGGAGGCATCGTGTTCTTGGCGGTGGAGCGCGGCGGCGTGATCCACTTGCTCGTCGAGACCTGGCGCGGCGGCCATGCGCTTCGTTAGTCGGCGACGGGGCCACGCGCTTCGTTAGTCGGCGACGGGGAGCGAGACGGTCACGGTCGTGCCAGCGCCGAGCATACTCTCGACATCGATGGATCCGGCGTGCGCGTCGACGATGCGCTTGGCCAACGTCAGGCCGAGACCGACGCCGCCGGTCTCGCGCGAGCGAGAGCGTTCGCCACGGAAGAACGCCGCGAAGATCATCGGCAGATCCTCGGCGGGGATTCCGGCGCCACGATCGCGCACCGTGTAGATCACGCGATCGTCGGTCTGGCGCGCGTCGAGCGTGATCTTCGCGTCGGGATCGGGCGAGTACTTGTGCGCGTTCTCGAGCAGGTTGTCGATCACGCGCCGGACGAGGACTTGGTCGACATCGACGAGCGGCAAGTCGCTCGCGATCGTCGCTTCGAACGGACGGTTCGGGTGCCGGCTGCGCATGCGCTCCTCGGCGGCGCGTGCGATCGATCCGGCGCTGACTCGGGCTCGGCGGAGCGGCAGCTGCGCGAGCACGCCGGTGCGGTCCGCGATCTCGAAGCGGAGCGTGGACAGGATGTCGTCGATGATGGTCTCGAGCTCCGAGACATCCACGGCGATCTCGGCGAGCGACGCGCGAGCGGCGGTAGCGTCGCCTTCGGTGGCGAGATCGAGGGCGACGCCGATGCGCGAGAGCGGAGTGCGCAGCTCGTGCGCGATGTTCGCGAACAGCTCCTTCTCGGACCGCATGAGGAGCTGGATGCGATCGGCCATCTCGTCGAAGCGCGCTCCGAGCTCCCCGATCTCGTCGCTGCGCTCGAGATGGCTGCGTGCGGAGAGGTCGCCGGCGCCGAGGTCGCGCGCGGTCTTCGCGAGGCGATCGATCGGGCGAACGATATAGCGCGCGGTCACGATCGCGCCGAGCACCAAGATGATCAGGCCCGAGACGATCATGAACACCGGCCCGACCCAGCGCGCCTTCGCGCCGTGGACACCGCGCGCGACGAGGACGCCGCGAGCGTCGCGATCGCCGAGCGGATGGAACGGCAGGAGCAGCGTCTTGTCGCGGTTGGGGCCGAACCGCGACGCGAGACCGGGCGGTGGACCACGACGATCGGGACCCGGACCAGGCGCGGCACCGTCGGGCGGAGGCGGAATCTCCGACGGGGATCCGCTCGATGGAGGAGGCAGACCTTCGCCGGGCGGACCCTCGGGCGGCGGACCTTCGCCGGGCGGTGAACCCTCGCGATGCGGACCTTCGCCCGGTGGACGCGGCGGACCACCACGGTCGCGATTCCACCGTGCGGGGATCGCGAGCGGCGGATCGACGTTCGTCGCGATCAGCTGACGCTTCATGTCGTAGAGCGAGATCTCGATCCGCTGCTCGCGAAGGTGCTCGAGCTCCAGACCGAGCGCATCGGGCGTGCTGGTCAGCATCTCGAGCTTGCGCAGATCGACGTGGTCCTCGGGGCGCGGCTCGCCGTACGGACCTTGCGCGAAGAAGATGCCGACGGCGGTCAGCGTGATCAGCGCGAGCTGCACGATGCCGAGGAGCACGAGCCGCGACGCGAGCGAGCGCGACTTCGGTGTCGACAGCGGAGACATCATCGCTCCGTCGGAGTCAGCATGTAGCCGACGCCGCGGATCGTCTTGAGCAGGCGCGGATTGCGTGCGTCTTGCTCGATCTTGCTGCGCAGTCGCGACACCACGACGTCGATCGAGCGATCGAACGCCTCGTCGGAGCTGCCGTGCAGCATCTGCAAGAGTTGCTCGCGTGCGAGCACGCGGCCCGCGCGTTGTGCGAGCGCGTAGAGCAGGGAGAACTCGATCGTGGTCAGGGGCACGGGCTTGCCGTCGAGCGAGACCTCCATCGTCTGCGCGTCGACGACGAGGCCACCGACCTCGATCCGCTCGGCGCGCGGGCCGGACTCGCCGCGGCCGCGTCGCGCTTGCGCACGGATGCGCGCGAGCAATTCGCGCGACTGGAACGGCTTGGCCACGTAGTCATCCGCGCCGCCTTCGAGGCCGAGCACGCGATCCGCTTCTTCGGTGCGCGCGGTCACCATGATGATCGGGACGTCGAGCTTCGCGCGGATCTGGCGGCACACCTCGAGGCCGTCGACACCGGGGAGCATCAAATCGAGCAGCACCACGTCGGGGCGAACCTTGACGACCTCGGCGACTGCGAGATCGCCGCGGGTCACCAGGTGAACGACGATGCCGTGGCCGGTCAGGTACTGGACGGTGAGGCGCGCGAGGCGCTCGTCATCCTCGACGTAGACGACGACGATCTCCGCGTCCGACTTCACATGGTCAGTATGTATCCTCAACGCGCCGCGCACGAGACGTGACACGAATTGAAATACACGTCGATTCGCCCAGTTCGGCCGCACACCCGCGCGTACTCGAAGTCGATCATCACGTCCGCCGCGCACGCGGCGCTGCCCGCATTCGCGAGATCCGAGCGGCGCACGATGCCGCGCAGGCAGTAGTCGAGGTCGACGACGGCAACCGCGGCGGCGCCGAGCTCGACCATGCGTGCGCGGATCTCCGCGATCGGCGCGTACTCGTTCACGATCGCGTCCGGAGAAACCTCGAGCGCCGTCAGGATCAGCGTCGGTTCTTCATCGGGATCGAGCATGTTCAGCATGCCGATGAGAACCGGCTCTCGACGATCGCGTTGCGCGTTGAAATGATCGGCAATTCGCATGCAACACCGCGAAGACAGACATCCCGCATGGTGACGCCTCACACGTTCACCACAGGAGGTCCGATGTCTCGTCATCTCGTTCTCGCTTCGTTCGTCGCCATCGCGTTTCCGCTCGCTCTCGCGGGCGCCGACGATCGTCCGCCACCGCGCAAGCCACCGCAGGCCGCGATCGATGCGTGCGCGAGCGCGTCGCGAGGTGCGGCGTGTTCGTTGAAGCTCGGTGACCGCACGATCACCGGCACGTGCGAGCTCGTCCCGCAGACGACGACGCTCGCGTGTCGTCCCGATCATCCACCGGGTCCACCGCCCGAAGCGGTCGACGCGTGCAACGGCGCGAGCGCGGGTGACGCGTGCTCGGTCACGCACGGCGATCGCACGATCAACGGCACGTGTGCGCGCGGTCCCGATGGCAACGGCCCGCTCGCGTGCAAGCCGAACGATCCACCGCCGCGCTGACGACAGTTGCCGTCGTGATCAGTCGACGAACATCGCGTTGACGCGATCGAGATCGCTGCGCGCAGTGAACGTCGGCTTGCCGTCTTCGATCGCGCAACACTGCGCGGTGCGGAACTGCGGGAATGCGGGGCGACCGAGCAGATGCGCGCCGAGGCTCGAGATCGCGGGCTCGTGACTCACGACCAGCACCGAAATGCCGCGGGCCAGGATCTCGGTCGCAGCGACGCGCGGATGCGCCGAAGGCTCGAGGCAGCGCAGGCTCGTGATGATGCCGAGGTAATCGAGCGACTGCGCGAGAAGCTCCGCGGTCTGCACCGCGCGCGGAAGCGGCGACGAGAGGATCACGTCGGGCTCGACCTGCTGCTCGCGAAGCAACCGCCCGAGCACGCGGGCGCCTTCGCGGCCCTTCGTCGATAGCCATCGATCGCGATCGCTGCCGGCGTCCTCTTCGGGAACCGCGTCGCCGTGTCGTACGAGGTAAATCCGCACGTGTGGAGACTACTACTGCGGCGACGTGACCGGGCTTCCCGTCGGCTCCTCGGGGGGAAGCGGAGGCTCGTCTGACGATCCAGACCCCGCTCCGCTGCCCGCATCGGGCGTGGGCTCGACCACCGGGGGCGACCCTTTGCACAGCGGGGCCGGAGCAAGAGACAACAGATCGAGCGCGATGCCGGCCTTGTTCTCGAGCTTCTGCACCTCGCGTGCGGTGGTGGCGTCCCAGATCCGGATCGCTCCTTCACCGTCTTCGTACGCGAGCGTGTTCGCATCGATCCAGCGATTCGCGAACCGGCTCTTCGCGGTCAGCACGTGCTTGAGCGCGGCGCTCTTGCCATCGGACACGTAGAGCGACGGCGCGACATCCTTCGCGCACGGATCGACCGCGGTCGCGAACACCACGCGGCCCGAGGTCGGCGCGACGGAGAACGACGCTTGTCGCGCGGCGTGCGATTCGGGGATGTCGATCGTCGTTCCGGCCGCGGTCTTGAAGTTCGGCGTGGTCGGTGATTCGTCGGTCGACCACACAGCGACGATGCCCGTCGCGTCGCGCACCACGCGGCCCTCGTCGAGCGTCAGCACGATCCTCGGCGTCGGCAGTGGCGTGGACACCTTCGTCGCTTTCCCGGCGGACTTGTCGATCGTCGACACCGCGACGTCCTTGGTGCCCCAGCGTCCCTCCGCTTGCGCGGTCGCGACGAGCAGCTGATCACCCGTGCCGTAGCCGACGGAGATCTCGCGCGCGGGCCCGAGCGACACCTTCTTGCCGACGACGGTCCAGTCCGTGGTCTCGAGGATCTGCACCCACGACGTCACGAACGTCGCCGGCGTGTCGGGCTTCATCTCGCCCTTCACGTCGCCCTTCGGTCGATCGATCTTGTCGAAGCCGAGCAGCGCGACCTCGCCACCACCCGGCGCACGAATGAAGCCGGCGACTTTGTGATCCGTGTGCGAGAGGCGCAGATAGCGCTTCGTCTCGCGATCGTACGCGTACAGCTCGCCGCGCGTCGTCGCCGCTTGTGCGCCGAGATCCTTGGGCCACTTGAACGCGCTGCGCCGCGCGACGAGCCACACGCCGCTCGCGACGCGCTTCTTGTAGTCCGCTTGGATCGTCTGCGCGAGCGCGGTCACGGCTTGCCCGTGCGGGGTTCCCAGGAACTCCTTCATGTCGAGATCGGCCGCGAGCATCGGTCCGTAGCGGAAGTAGTCCGCGGCGAGAACGACCACCAGATGATCGACCGCGGCGGCGTGCTCGCCCGCACCCGCGAGGAGCTTCGCGTACAGATAGTGCGCGTCGAGGTGATCTGGATCCTTCGCGAGCGATGCATCCAGTTGCGCGCGCGCGGCGGCGACGTCGCCTTTGCCTTTCGCCGCGAGGGCCTTGTCGTACGCGGGCCAGCCATCGCCATAGACAAAGCCCATGCGCTTCACCGCATCGACACCGCTCGGTGGTTGCGTGATCGGCGCGACCTGTGGCGTCGCGGCCGCTGCATCCTTCTTGTCGGGTGCTTTTGATTTACTGCCACACGCGAACAGGAGTGTCGCGATTAGTAATGTGGATCGCTGCATGTGCTGCACGAGCTGCATGAGACCTCTGTGAGACAACGCGTCGAAGGAAGCTCAGATTGCGGGATCAGGGACCCGAATGTGGCAGGATTCGCCGCATGAAGACCATGACTGTCGCCCTCGTCCTCGTAGCCGCGATCGGCTGCAGCAAAGACAAGGCCAAGACGGCCAAGACCACGCCGGACGATCCGACGCCGGTGGCGGAGAAGCCGTCGGTCCCACCCGAGAAGGTGACGACGGATGAAGTCGTGAGCCCCGGACTCGCGATCTCGTCGGACATCTTGAAGGCGTGTGGAATCACCGCGATCAAGAGCGCGAATCCCAAGTTCGACTACGACCAAGACGAGCTCACCGAAGACGATCGCACCGTCCTCGGTCAGATCGCGACCTGTCTGACGACGGGGCCCCTCAAGGGCAAGGCCGTGGCGCTGATCGGTCGCGCGGATCCGCGTGGCACCGAGGAATACAACCTCGGCCTCGGATCGCGTCGCTCGCACTCGGTGGGCCAGTACCTCGGACGCCTCGGCGTCACGCAGGCGCAGCTCGGTGTCACCACGCGCGGCGCGCTCGACGCGACCGGCACCGACGAAGCGGGCTGGAAGGAAGACCGCCGCGTCGACATCCAGCTGCAAGCGCCCGAGGGCTGATCGCCGGTCGATCGCTACTGCATGCCAGCAGCGGCGCGGATCTCGACGATCGCCTTCGCTGCTTCGGGCCGACGAATCGGTCCGTAGCCCTGCAAGAAGAACGTGTCGTCGCCTTCGCACACGACGAAGATCTCGTCGTAGTCGACGCTCGCATCGGGCGGAGTCTTCGGCGGAGGTTCGGTCCACGCCACCTGCGCGAGCTTCATCAGATGGGAGCCGTTGCGCGGCGACAGCTCCTTCTTCCACTCGCGATCCATCGGTCCGAACGACGGCGCGTTCGCCGTGTCCGCGGTGCCCGCGTAGATCGTCTTCTGGTCGAGATCGACGACGATGCGCCACGGCGTGGAGACGAAGCCTCCGCCCGCGACGTAGATGCCGTTCTTGGGCAACAGCGGCTGGATCACTGCTGGCAGCTTCGAGCGCGGCGTGACCACACGCGGGACCGTCTCGCCCGTCGACGGTGGTGGCGACGGTGGTGTCCCGCGCGGCTCCGTGCTTCCGCACGCCAGAAAGATACAAACACCGAGGGCAAATGCGATGTCGAGTGAGCGAGCCACGCGGGGCCATTGTACGCGGTTGCGTGCTAGTTTGAGTCCGTGGCGCTCGAGCATGTCGCGCAGGGACAGACCCGGTTCTTCACGCCTGGCGTAGCCCCCGATCCGCGCGGGATCTTGCTGGGCCGCTACATCGTGATGACGTTCGCGACGCTCGAAGGAGCCGTGAGCTGGTTCCGGCTGTACTCGAGTGAAGCATCGCTCGACGAGCTGCTCGCGAACCTGACGATCACGAAGGCGAAGACCGCGCTCGGTGGTCGCGAGATCGTCGTGCAGATTCCCGCGGTGTCGTCGTATGCGGCCGATCGCGCCGCGCGCCTGTCGAGGCTCGTCGGTGGCGGCGTGTACACGGGCACGTCGAAGCACTTCGTGAAGTACCGCGATGATCGATCGCCGTACGGCTACGACGCGGTCGATATCGGCGCGATGCCGGGGTCGACGGACTTCATGGTCCACGGCGACGAGTTCGCGCAGGGCTACGTGCGCGAGGGCGAGCTGCCGTTCTCGAAGCTCTTGTTCCGGCTCTCGATCCGCAAGCTGCCGGGCGGTGACAACCTGGACAACGACGATCGCGGCGAGCTCTATCTCGCGGTCGCGCGCGGGCTGTCCGAGGGCATCATTCGCTATCTGTGGCGTAACCGTGTCGAGGCGCAGGCGGGCTTGTTCACGCCCGGCTCGACGAGCGCGTTCGACGATCGTGGCGGCGATCGCGGCTACATGTTGATCCACGTGCGCGGTCTGCCCGAGCGCATCCTCGCGCTGTTCATGGGCACGCCGGGCATCGACGTGTTCCGTCCCGCGGGTACGAGCGCGGCGGTGGCCGTGGGCTACGCGCATCCGATCGATCTCGGATCGTGCGCGAGCGTGTTCCCGAACGACACGTTCCACCTCTTCTGGCCCGGCGATCGCGTCGACGTGTTGCCCGGTCCGATCGAGCTGTCCGACATCGCGGACCTGACGAGCGTGGATCTCGAGCTCGATCGCCCGCGCGATCCGACGCAGCACGGCGGCAAGGCGCCCGAGCCGATCGGCGTGGAGCTCAAGCTGGCCGCATCGATGGGGCCGCCGCGCCGCGTGGTCGCCACGCTGATCCCCGTCGCGCACGGTTCGCGCCTCAAGCGGATCCTGTTCGCGCTACCGCCGGTGTCGCTGCGCGGTCACCGCGTCGCGGCCACGGATCGCGGCATCCTCGTCGTCGGATCCGAGAACCTCGACGTGATCCCGCTCGGCCAGTTGCTGTGCGAGCTGACACCGGGGCTGCTCGTGCCGCTCGGCATGGACGTCGTGCCGCGCGTGACACCCGAGGTGCTCGCACGCGCTCTCGGTCACACGGCCGGCCTCGTCACGGTGTTCACCACCGACGGCAAGCCATTCCAGGTCAACGAGTCTGCGTTCCAGACGCTCGAGCGCCGCTCGCTCGCGAAGATGGAAGTCGATCGCGCCGAGTCACTCGATTACTCCGCGCAAGCGCCGGCAGATGCGCAGGTCGTCAACGACTCGGTCGGTCGCTTCGCGCTGTGGGGCTATCCCGACGCGCCGGATCGCAAGCAGCTGCCTCCAGGCAAGTAAGTGGCGAAGCTTCACGTCAAAGACTTCCTCGCGAACTTCGTGAAGCCGCTCGTCGCGGGCGGCGAGCTGCACGTCGGTGCACCGATTCCGCTGCCCGAGCTCGATCGCTGGGATCGCGAGCTCAACGACGCGAGCGTGGAACAGGTCGAGGTCGACGACGAGCGCACGTCGATCCTGTCGACGCTCGTGTGCCGTCCCCCGGCATTCCTCCTCGAGGCCGACGAGCTCGCGCTCGCCGCGGGTCTGCACAACGCGCTGTTCTTGGTCCATCCGCGCGCGGATCAATGGAGCGTCAGCGATCGCCAGCGTCGCAAGATCATCGACACCGCGCTCGCGATGGTCAGCCAGCCGCTCACCCGCAATCGCACGCGCGTGATGGCGCGCCACGCGCTGTTGCACAACCTGTTTCACCTTCACCGCAAGGACGTGACCGTCTCGTGGTGGACGGGACGTGCGCGCTTCCAAGGTCAGACGCCGCCGTCGCGCCTCACCGCGTGGAAGGGCGTGCGCCGCGTGCGCGAAGAGGTCACCGAGGTCGACTTCGACGAGCTGCTCGCGGTCCCCGACACCGCGCCGATCATCGCGACGCTGTTGCGCCGCACGCCGCTGACGCAGCTCCTCGATTCTCACGCGGGTGCGCCGCCGCTTCACTGGGAGGACGCGGTGTTCATCCTGCGCGATCCCGAGCTCGCGCGCGCGGTCTCGTATCGCCTCGTGCCGGACACCGGCGCGCGCGATCAAGTCACGGGCCCGTCGCGGCTCGCGGCCGCATTCGAGCAGATGCTCGAGCGCGCCCCCGACGAATCCGACGTCCGTGCGGTGGCCGCGTTCCTCACGCACATCAACGCGCTGTACTGCCTCGCCGAAATGAACCTGCGCGAGCCCGGCGCGAAGTCGCCGCTGATCTCGCAGGTCCTCGCGGCCGAAGCAGCGGGTCAGCGTCCGCGCGGCCTCGCGACGCTGTTCGCGTTACCGGGCGCGCTCGCACTCGTCGATCCGCGCCTGGCCTCGCCGCCCGGCATCGCCGAGATGCCGCGCCTCGCGCAGCGCTGGAAGGTGCATCGCACGCAATCGGCCGAGCTCCTCGGCGACGCGACGATCGACGCGCTCGCGCAACGGCTGCGACGGCATTTCGGTCGTGCCGCACGAGATCCATCCGACGTCGTGTCGCTGTCTCCGCCTGCGCCGCCGCCCGCCGAGCAGCCGTAGGCACCGCACCGAGCGCTCCTCGCCATAGGTCGCCCGCTAGCCTGGATCATTGGCGGTTTTCGGGTAATGTGGCCCCGCCTGCATGGTGGCACCGCCCACGACCCCGCGTAATTTTGCCGTCGATGTCGCGCGCGCGTCAGCGGCGTTCCAGGACCTCGCACGCCAGATGGGCGCGCAGTTCCTCGACAAGCAAGAGATCATCCGTCTGATGACGGTGTCCGCGATCGCGGGCGAGCACATGGTGATCGTCGGTCCGCCGGGTACGGCGAAGTCCGCGATGATCGACATGTTCTCGAAGCTCATCGATGCGAAGTACTTCGAGTACTTGCTCACGCGCTTCACGGAGCCGAACGAGCTGTTCGGCCCGGTCGATATCTCGGCGTTCCGCGAGGGTCGCTATACACGTCGCCTCGAGAACATGTTGCCGACGGCCGAGGTCGTGTTCCTCGACGAGATCTTCAAGTCGAACTCCGCGATCTTGAACTCGCTGCTCCACGTCATCAACGAGCGCAAGTTCCAGAACGGCCCCGAGGTCGTCCCGGTCCCGCTGATCTCGCTGTTCGCCGCGTCGAACGAGGTCCCCAACGACGAGAACCTCGCCGCGATGTTCGATCGCTTCTTGGTGCGCGTCCTGTCGGATAACCTCGACAGCTATCACTTCCACGAGCTCATGAAGAAGGGCGTCGCCCTCGAGCTCCGCAAGATGACGGGCCGCTACGTCGACACCGCCGGCCGCTCGCTCGGCGAGCTCAAGCCCGTGATCTCGGCCCGCGACCTCCGCGCCATCCAGCAGAACTTCGACAAGTTCATGGTGTTCCCGGAGGAGTTCCTCACCAAGTACAAGGGACTCGTCTTCCAGATCCGCTCGGAAGGCATCTCGATCTCCGATCGACGCGCCGTGAAGCTGCTCAAGCTGTTCGCCGCGAGCGCCGTGTTCGACGGTCGTACGCGCGTTCACGACGGCGACTTCTTCATCCTGCGTCACATCTGGAACAACCTCGATCAGGTCGAGCTCCTCGAGGAGATCGTGAACCCGGTCGTCGACTCCTACTACCGCGAGCATCCAGACGAGCGCCGCTTCATCGGCCCGTCGGCATCGCTCGACGACCTGCTCACCGAGCTGGGGCTCATCCGCGAGCTGCTCACGAGCGGCGCCGAGCTCAGCGACATCCAGCTGTTCAGCCAGCTCAAGAACCTCAACGAGATCAAAGTGGCGCTCGCGTCGCTGCCCGGCGACTCCGCCGCGCGCATGATCCGCGAGGTCGATCAGCTGCTCGAGACCGTGTTCGCCTCGTCGAAGTTCGGGCTCTAGTACTCGTCCGCGGCGGGCGCTTGGCTCGGCGGCGGCGCATCGCGCATGCGATCGCGCGCCGGCGGCGTGCGCATCTCGTTCGGCCGCACCCAGCCATCGCCGTCGCGATCGAGCTTGCGGAGCTTGTGCATCGCTTTCGGCGGGACCTCGCCCGGGCCGAGGCTGCCGTCGTGGTCGCGATCGAAGCGGTCGATCAGTCGCTGGAAGCGGCGCGCACGCTTCTCCATCCGCTGTGCGCGGAGGGCGACCTTGGCCTCGCGCTTCTCGCGGCGATCGAGCTGGCCGTCGCCGTTCGTGTCGAAGCGCTGGGCGAGCTTCGCGCGACGCTGCGCCTTCAGCGCGCCGCGCTCCTGGTCGTCGAGCTGACCGTCGTGGTTCGCGTCGAACCGCTCGAGGATCTGCGCTTTGCGCTGGGCGCGGTGATCGCGATCGGCGGCCGCGAGACTCGGTACGAGCAGGGCAGCGGCCAGGGCCCAAATTGCGAGCTTCATGCCCTCTACGACCCGCGCTGCGGGAGGAGGTTAAGTCAGTCGATGAACGTCACGGGACCGATGACATCCATCTTCCCGAGGGGAACGCCGTTGTGGCGGAGGATCGAGTACGCGGTCGTGTAGTGAAAGTGGAAGTTCACGAGCGCGTACTGGTCGAGGTAATCGCCACCGCGCATGCCCTTGCCGCCCATCCACTGGTGCGACACGCGGCGCTCTTCCGCGCCGTTGAAGTCGTCGCGCGAGAACGTCGCCAGGTACGCGATCATCGTCTTCAGGCGCGCGCGCGCCTCGGCGATCGTCGTCTCGGTGTCTGGATGCGACGGAGCATCTTTGCCGCACAACTTCGAGCACGTCCACTTCGCCTGATCGCACGCGGCTTGGATCTGCCTGATGAACGGATATTGATCCGGCGAGAGGCGGGCCTGCATCAGCGTCTCGGGATCGAACTTCTTCTGTCCCGCGTACTCGACGGCCTTGTCGATCCAGCGATCCATCTGGGTGAGGAGCTTGGTGAAGATCGGGACCGTCGCGTCGTAGAGGTTCATGCGACCGACATTATCGCGATGCACGCTCCAGCGTCACGACGACGGGCCGGTGATCCGACGCTCCCGCATCGAGGACACGTGCGTTGCTCGGCGCGAACGTTCGATCGACGACGACATGATCGATGTCCATCGATAGCGCGCTGACCTTCTTGCCGTTGACCTCGATCACGTGGTGCCACGTCGTCGGACCTTTCGTCGCGACCCGCGCGAGGCCGCTGTCCCCGAGGAACGCGACGGCTCGTCCCGTCGAGAGCTCGTTGAAGTCACCCGCCACGATCGTCGGCGTCCCGGTCTGCATCTTCTTCCAATACGTCTCGATCTCGCGGCGCCGTACGGGCGGCGTGGTGTGCCAGCCGAGGAGCCAGTTCCCCTTGTCTACGTTGGGCCGCAGATGCACGTGCAGGATCTGGAGGTCTCCGAGCGGGCTATCGACGACCAATCGCTCCGCCGGAAAGAAGCCACCCTTCGGCGGCGACCACAGCTCGTCGGCGCGGATCGCGTGCTTCGACAGCACCGCGAGCCCGCCGGCGCGTGCCGCGTGAAACACGCGATGCGGATACTGGCTGGCGAAGCGCTTCTCGAGGCGCGTCTTCCACACGTCGGTGATCTCTTGCAGCAGCACGACGTCGGCATCGGCGCTCGCGATCGCGTCCATCGAGCCGTCGGGATCCGGGTTCGCGAAGTTGACGTTGTAGGTCATCAGCGCGAACAGCATCGGGAGCATCACGGCCATGATGGCTCCGATCCGCCGACGCGGTAGCCGGTGGACAGGGGAGGGAGGGTTTTCCTACAGGCTCGGCGACGCGAGGTATCCCGCGGCCTTCGGGCCCACGGGAATTCCGTCGCACTCGCAGTACGCGCGGACGTTCTCCCCGCTGTCGAGATCGACGATGGCATCGCGGTCGAGCTGGAGCGCGGCGACTTGTTCCTGATGGTTGCCTTCATTGCCGTCCGCGCCGTCGTTGGGCTCGTCGGGGCCGCCGCTCGTCGCCCACAACGCGGGGTTCGCGTCGCGATCCTGGAGGTCGATCCACGAGTCGTTCGGGTTTTCCTGCAGCGGCGCCTGCACGAGGCCGATGTAGAACCGCGAGTTCGTGTTGACGCCGTTCACCGTGCGGCCGAACGCGATGAGGTCCACGGCTTCTTGTGCGTTATCGATCACGGCGAGGTGGGTCCCGTGGCTCGCGCACGCGGCCACGTGGGCCCGGAAGTTGGTCGGCTCGAGGACGGTGTACATGCTCGTGCCGATCACGCGGTACGACGTCGGGCACACGATCTTCGGTGCGTCCGGATCGCTGTCCGGCACGATCGCCATGTCGACGCGTGCGTCGCCGGCGCCCGTGTTGTCCCCGATGTCGATCGAGAACCCGCAGCCACCGAGCAACGCCACGAGGGCGAACCCACGCACCAGCTCGAGTCTACGCTCGCAACCCGGCGCGCGAAATCGATTCGCGGCGCGAGCATGGCATCGCGCCCGGTGCGCTCCGCCAAGACGCGCGCGCGTGCTAGGTTCCGACCGTGCCTATCCCCGCGGAACGACGACGGAGCTTCCTCGCGCGCCAGGTCGCGACGATGGCGCTGTCACACGTCCAAGTGGAGACGCCGATGGCGCTCGTCCGCGCCGCTGCGTGGAGCAACTCGCTCGCACGTATGGGCGTGCACTTGCCCCTGTTCGTGATCCACGACGTCGGCGTGATGCTCTCGATGACGCGCGGCGCCGGCGGTTACACCATTCGAGCGCGCGAAGCGCAGCTCGCTCGCATCCAGTTGCCGCCGCAGATCAAGATCGATCTCGGCAAGTACCGCCAGCTCCTCGACAACATCGCAGCGTCGGAGGTCACCGAGCGCCTCGCGGGACTTCGCCTGCGCGACGAGATGGTCGCCGTGCTGCTCTCGCGCATCCTGGGAGACACGTACAACCGCTGGCGCGATCGGTCCAAGAGTGCCGGCGCGGAGCCGCTGCCACTCGATCTCGGAATTCTCGGAGAAATCGACTACGCGGAGCACTTCCGCGACTTCGATCCGCGCGGGCTGTGGGGCTTCGTCGAGCACGCCGTCGCGCAGTCGATGCACATCTACACGCAGGTCGAGCTGATCGACCTCGACACCGTGCGTCTGCTCGGTCTGTTCAAGGAAGACTCGGCGTCCGGATCCGAAGCGCTCGGCGGTGCGATCGACCTCGTCGATCTGTTCGCCGCGCTCGGCTCCCCCGAGGCGAACGACGTCGCGAACTTCTCGCTGGATCTGTTGCCGAGCGTCCTCGAGACGCGCCGGTCGACGGGGGCGCAGACGTTTGCCGTCGATGGCTACGCGTCGATCGAGCGCAAGGGCAACATCGATTCGCTCGTGCTGTCCGAGCTGGCGTACGACCGCGAGATCTTCGAGCAGAAGGTCGTCGACTCGGAGCTGCTCTACTACGGCCGCGAGAAGCAGCGCGAGGACGAGCGCCGCTTGCAGTACTTGCTCATCGATTGCTCCGCCTCGATGCGCGGCCAGCGCCAGGTGTTCGCGCGCGGCCTCGCGCTCGCGCTGATCAAGAAGCTCACGCTCGAAGGCGACGAGATCTGGGTGCGCTTCTTCGACTCGCGCCTTCACGAGACGATCAAGATCGGTCGCTCGGGCCAGGTGCCCGTGCCGTATCTGCTGTCGTTCCGCAGCGAGCGCGGCCGCAACTACGGCAAGGTGTTTCGGCAGCTGCTCGTCGAGGTCACGCGCCTGCGCCGCGAGCAGAAGCGGCGCGTCGTCCTGTACACGATCACGCACGGCCAGTGTCACATCGAGCCCGAGCTGATGTCGGCGCTCAAGCAGCAAGCGTTCCTCTACGGCGTCGTCGTGTTGCCGTCGAGCGATCAGTTGCCCGAGTTCGTCGCCATGCTCGATCGCCAGCAGATCGTGACCGGCGAAGCGCTGACCAATCGCGCCGAGCGACAGCGCCGCGCGCTCGACATCATCGGCGACGCGGGCCGCACCCGCAAAGCCCAGGGCGAGCAGCCGGCGATGGATCCGGCGACGAGCCGCAAGATGAACGTGGTGAGAGGCTAGTGGCCCGTCGAACGTTCAACTCGATCGAGTCGACGGCGGATCAAGCCGAAGCGCTCGTCCAACAGGGGCGTTGGGTCGAAGCGGAGCGCCACTATCGCGAGCTGATCGGCCAGACGCACGTCATCAACTACGAGTACGACGATTGGTTGCGCCGGCTCGGCGAGATCTATCGCCATCTCAATCGGCCGCGCGAGGCCGCCTTCGTCTACCTCTATCTCCACTACTTCGATCAAGCTCGAGCGCAGCTCTCGGGCGACGAGCACATCGGCCTGCGCGCTCGCCTCGCCGAGCTCGACAAGAAGTGGACCGACGCCGCGCATCTCTATCAGCAGGCCAAGCTGCCGGTGCATGCAGCCGTCGCGTTCGAGCGCGCGAAGCAGTTCGTCGAGGCGACCGCGGCCTGGAAAGCGCTCGTGCACGCGCCCGGCCTCGGCCAGCGCCCGTACGAAGCGGCGCTCGTGCACTTCAATTATGGCCTCGCCGCCGTGCGCCTCGAAGCCACGTCCGGTGAAGCGCGCCGCGCGCTGATCGAGAGCCAGCGCAAGCTCGAGCAAGTCGCCGATGACTTCGAGCAGGTCGGCGAGCTCGAGCGCGCCTTCGATTGCTTCCAGATCTTGCTCAAGCTCGGCAAGGAGAGCGCGCAGTTCGAGAACCTCGCCGAGGGTTACGTCAACTGCATCCGCGTGCTGCGCGACGACAACCTCAAGTTCTACGTCCTCCAGTACTACGAGGACTTCATCAAGCTCGCGCTCGAGCGCGGAGAGCTGCACGCCGCGGCGACGCTGTATCAGGAAGCCGCTGCATTCGCCGCACGCGCGGGGCTGCCCTACGATCGGCACTACCAGCACAAGAGCGCGCTCACGTGGATGCGCTGCGCCGACAAGTTCCTCGAGACGGGCGTGCCCGTGCAGATGACGGAGAACGCGCTGCTCGCGGCCGCATCGCAGCACTCCGCCGTCGGCGATTACCCGGCCGTGCGCGAGTGCTTCGAGAAGCTCGCGGGCCTCGAACTGCCGGATCGCGCGAAGAAGCGGTTCGCGACGATCGCGCAGCGCTACAAGGGCCTCGCCGCGCCGCCCGTCGAGCTTCCGGGCCTACCGGACTATCTCAAGCAGCAGCACGCGTACGCGGACATCTGGTTCGTCGATCTCCTCGAGTGGGAGATGGACGGCGATCCGTTCGCGGTGGCGGCCTCGATCGTCGGCGATCTGCGCTATCCGAACGGTATCCGCCGCCGCGCGCTCGTCGTGCTGCTGACGCTCGCCGACGCGCAAGCGCGCAAGCAGGATGCGGAGACCGAGACGCTCGTCCACGTCGCCGAGCTCCTCGGCGAGCTGCAGTCGTACGCGGCGCTCTCTCCCCTCGAGAAGCTGTTCGGATCGCAGGATCCGGTGATCCGTCGCGCCGCGGTTCGCGCGCTGCGCTTCCTCTACTTCAAGCGCTCGTTCGTCATCGTGCGCAAGGCGCTCGCGGACGGCGACGCGCAGGTTCGCGAAGCCGCGCTCGTGGCGATCAGCGGCCTGCACTTTCCCCACGCGTTCAATCCGCTCGCGCGCATCTATCGCGAGAGCAACGATCCGCGCGTGCGCACGAGCGCGCTGCAGTCGATCGGAAAGATCCAGACCGTCGAGGCGGGCGAGTTCCTCGTCATGGTGCTGCGCCAGGAAGGCGGCAACCTCCGCGAAGCGGCGTATCAATCGCTCGCGCAGATGGACAACGCGGACGTGATCCCGATCCTGCGCCAGCACCACGAGATCGAGACGAACCCACAGGTGCGCGACACGCTCGGCGAGCTCTTGCGCCGGCATTGAGAGGAGTGGGGAGGGCGTCGTGTTGCTGCTGTTTCCATTCTGGCTCGTGCTGTTCGCGATCGTCGTCGGCTGGGGCCTGCTCGTTCACGCCGCCCTCGATCGCGCGAGCGCGGGCCGCGTCCGCGAGCCGCTGACCGCCTTCCAGACCGCGTGGCTCGGCTACGCGGGGCTGCTCGCGTTCCTGCTGCTGTGGGCGTTCGTGCTGCCGATCGATCGGCTGACGATCCCGTTCGGCATCGTGCCCGCGATCGCAGGCTACGTGCTGCAGCGCGAGCTCGTCGTGCGGCGATTGCGCGCCGCGTTCGTGCGGCCGCGCATCGCGATCGTCATCGCCGTGCTGATCGCGATGTCGGCGATCGTCGTCGCGTGGACCGCGGCCGACAGCATTCTCGCGTACGACACGAACCTCTATCACCTGCAGGTCGTGAAGTGGAACGCGAGCTACTCGGCGGTGCCGGGCCTCGCGAACCTGCACATGCGCTTCGGCTACGACAACAGCGTCCATCTGTTCGACACCTACGTCGACGCGTACTGGCAAGGAATGGCCGCGCACGTCGCGAACGGCTTCCTCCTCGCGACGCTGCTCGCGCAGTGGATCGTCGAGATCCTCACGGCACGCACACCCCGCGGTCGCGTGCGCCAGATGTTCTGCCTACTCACGCTGCCGTTCGTGATCTCCAAGCTGTGGACGTCGGAGGTCGCATCGCTGTCGAGCGATCTGCCGCTCGGCGTGTTCGCGTGCGTGCTCGTCCTCGAGCTGGTCTCGCTGCGCCGTCGTTCGCTCGGCGCGCTCGCGTATGTCGTCACGATCGGCGCGGTCGCCACCACCACGAAGCTCGGCGGTCTCGGGCTGTTCGTTCCCACGATGATCGCCGCGCTCGTCTTCGTCGGTCGTCGCGCCGGATGGCGCGCGTGGCTCGTCGTGTTCGGGTTTCCGGGGCTGATCGTGGCCCTGTGGATCGCGCGCAACGTCGTGCTGACGGGCTGGCTGATCTTCCCGGTGTTCGGAAAGCTGCCGGTGTCGTGGGCGGTGCCGCACGATCTCGCCGAGTGGCACCTGCGGTGGATCCAGAGCTGGGCGCGCGTCGCCGGCGTGCAGCCCGAGGAAGCGCTCGATCACGGCTTCTTCCACTGGTTCCGCCCGTGGTTCGATTTTCACCGGCAGAGCCGCGAGTTCGTGCTGTTCATCTCGTCGGTCGCACTGATCGCGTGGCGGCTCGTCGATCCGCCGGCGCGCTCGCCGATCGACCGCGCAGCGCTGTGGACCGCGATCGCAGCGATCGCGTGTGGCATGGTTCAGTGGTTCGTGGGGGCGCCCGATCTGCGGTTCGGTGGCTTCTTGTTCTGGCTGCTGCCGGCGTTGCTGTTCACGTCGCTCCTCGGCGGCGCGATGCGCGATTCCACCACGCGCGCGTTCGTCTGCGCGATCGCGCTCGTCGCGTGCGCGTGGGGCGGCGCGTTCACGCCGCGGATGAACGAGGTCGTTCCGCCGCTGTGGGGCCGAATGGTCTCGCCGAAACGCGTGTGGCTCGTCAGCGTGCCCACGGGCCCGAACACCGTCCTCTATCGGCCCACCGACGGCGATCAATGCTTCGACACGCCGCTGCCGTGCACGCCGGAGCCCCGGACAACGACCCTGCGCGATCCAAACTCGCTCGGTAAGGGCTTTAATTCGGGCCCTAGCCGATAGAGGATGCGCGCGATGTCGAAGCGCATCTTGGTCACCGGCGGCGCGGGGTTTCTCGGCTCGCATCTCTGCGAACGTCTGATTCGCGAAGGACACGAGGTGATCTGCCTCGACGATCTGTTCACGGGAAGTCGTCGCAACATCGACGCACTGCTCGCGAACCATCGGTTCGAGTTCGTCCGGCACGACGTGACGCAGCCGATGCACATCGAGTGCGACGAGATCTATCACCTCGCCTGTCCAGCCTCGCCGATCCACTACCAGCGCAATCCCGTCCGCACGATCCGTACGTGCGTGCAAGGGACGCTCAACGCCCTCGAGCTCGCTCGCGAAGTCCGCGCGCGAATCCTGATCGCGTCGACGAGCGAGGTCTACGGCGATCCGCTCGTGCATCCGCAGGTCGAGACCTACTGGGGCAACGTCAATCCGATCGGTCCGCGCGCCTGCTACGACGAAGGCAAGCGCTGCGCGGAGGCGCTCGCGGCGTCGTACGCGCAGCAGTACGGTGTGGCCGTCCGCATCTCGCGCATCTTCAACACGTACGGTCCGCGCATGCACCCCAACGACGGGCGCGTCGTGTCGAACTTCGTCGTCCAATGTCTGCGCGGGGCACCGATCACGTTGTTCGGTAGCGGAACGCAGACGCGCTCGTTCTGCTACGTCGATGATCTCGTCGAAGGCTTCCTGCGCCTGATGGCGTCGTCGCTCGACGTGCCGTGCAACCTCGGCAACCCGACGGAGCACACGATCACCGAGCTCGCCGAGCGCATCAAGGCGCTGACCGGATCGTCGTCGACGATCAGCTACGAGCCGCTGCCGACCGACGATCCCACGCGGCGCAAACCCGACATCACGCGCGCCAACGACAAGCTCGGCTGGCAGCCCACCGTCGCGCTCGACGACGGCCTCGGTCGCACGATCGAGTACTTCCGCAGCCACCTTCCGACGCTGGACGTGCCGTGAACAAGCTCTCGATTGTCATCCCCGTCTACAACGAGGAGCGCTGGGTCGAGAAGCTCGTCGAGCGAGTGATCGCCGCGGACTCGTGCGGGCTCGCGAAGGAGCTCGTGATGGTCAACGATTGCTCGACCGACGGCACCGCCGCGATCCTCGCGGACCTCGCGGCGAGGCACCCCGAGATCAAGCTGTTCCAGCAGGACAAGAACCGCGGCAAGGGCGCGGCGCTGCAGCGCGGATTCCGCGAGGCGACGGGTGACGTCGTCCTCGTGCAAGACGCGGATCTCGAGTACGACCCGGCGGAGTATCCGACGCTGCTGCGCCCGATCCTCGACGACGCTGCGGATGTCGTGCTCGGCAGTCGCTTCCTCGGCGGCCCGCACCGCGTGCTGTTCTACTGGCACTCCGTCGGCAACAAGGTGCTGACCACGCTGTCGAACGTGTTCACGAACCTGAACCTCACGGACATGGAGACTTGCTACAAGGTCTTCCGCGCCGAGGTGATCAAGTCGATCACGCTCGAGCAGCAGCGCTTCGGCATCGAGCCGGAGATCGTCGCGAAGGTCGCGCGGAGCGGCGCCCGCATCTTCGAGGTTCCGATCTCGTACTCGGGCCGCACGTACGAAGAGGGCAAGAAGATCGGGTGGCGCGACGGCGTGAAGGCGCTGTACTGCGTGCTTCGCTACTCCCGCGATCGCTGAGCGACGTGCTTCGCTTACTCGCGCGATCGCCGAGCAACGCACAAGAGGTTCTTGCCGATCGGCGGAGACACGAGCCGCTCGGCGCGCGAGCCGATCGGAACTCCGATGGTGTCGTAGATCTTCGCGGCGCGTTCGTCGAACGTCTTCGCCTTGATCACGCGGCCCGTGACGTACCAAGGCAACACGCCGAGCGCGTCGAAGAAGCGCAGATCGCGGATCGCGAAGCCAGCGCCTTCGATCACCGCGCGCAGCTGTGACTTGCCGTAGCGCCGGCGATGTCCGACGAGCTCGTCGAGGCTGCCGAACAGCCATTGCAGTGCGGGCACGAATAACAGCAGCGGCGCGCCGGGGGCGAGCAGCGACGCGATCGTCGACAGCATCGCCGCGTCGTCATCGACGTGCTCGAGCACGTTGATCAGCACGACCGCGTCGAACGAGGCGGCCTGGAGGCGGCCTGCACCGACGGCATCTTCGAGACGTTCGCCGAGCACGGTCACGCCGGCGTCGCCCGCGAAGCGGTCGCGCAGCAGCGAGATCAAGTTCGGTGCGGGCTCGAGGAGAACCGCGCGATCGACCGCGCCGCGATATCGCGCGGACAGCGTGCCGACACCCGCACCGATCTCGAGCACGCGTCCTCGCAGATGGGGCCGGAAGTGCCGCAGGATCCAGTCCTGGTAGTTCGGAATGTCGGCGAGTGCCTCCAGATCCTGGCCGGCATACTGAGGCTCTGACACGCGCGGACGCTACCACTTCGCGAGCGGAGCCAGCTATCATCGCGACGATGAGGGCAACGCTCGCGCTCCTATTGCTCGTGGTCGGCTGCGACTCCAAAGCCACCGCGTCCGATCCACCGACGGGCGGCGTTCGCGCGGAGCAGAAGTCCAAAGAGTTCGAGAGCTGCGGGACGAGCGCGCATTGCGCCGACGATCTGCGCTGCTTCGATCAAGTGTGCCAGCGCCCGGCGCGCTCCGCCGTCGGTGACTACTACGCCGCCGTCGGTCGCAACGCGCTCGCGAACGGCGATGCACCCGGCGCCATCGCCGCGTATGCCACGGCGCTCGGTCACTACGACTCCGAGAAGATTCCCGTTCCGCCCGCACTCGATTGCGAGTACGGCGCTGCGCTCGCCGCGGGACGCAGCAACAAGGAGAACGCCGAGCTCGGGGCGCGGGTCCTGCATCGCTGCATCCTCGCGGTGCCGCCGGCGAGCTCGATGCGCACGCGCGCGATGGGATCGCTCGCGCTGCTCGGCGAGGTCGGTCTCGATCCGCTGCTCATCGGTGGCCCCAAGCTCGCCGACGCCTACCTCGTGAAGGGGCCGCAAAAGCCCGCGACGGACAAGCTCGCGGTCAGCCTGTCGGCAGCACCCGCGCCCGCGAAGACGATGCCGCTGATCGAAGGCAAGGTCGCCGAAGCCGACGTGAAGACCGCGCTCGTCGCGTGCTGGAATCAGTTCCACGACGCGGCGAAGAAGGACGTCCTCGCCGTGACGATGGGCCTCAAGGGCGGCTTCGTGCAGGGCGAGTACGAGGACGACCCCGTGCGCTTTGTCCTCAAGTTCGAGCCCCCGGTGGCGCTGCCGGCCGGCTCGCCCGAGGCAGCGGCCGACGCATGTGTCCGCGGGGTCATGGAGCCGGCGATCAAAAGCCTGAAGATCGCTGAGGCTTTCACGACCAAACTAACGATTACCGTCAAGTAGGTCCGGATGGTACGTAGTGCGGCCCTCATGGCCGTCACTACCGACACGCTGCCCGATCTGCGGGCCATGACCCTCGACGACGCGGAAGCCTTCGCCGTCTCTCAGGGCTGGCCGCGGTTTCGCGGCGAGCAGGTGTGGCGCTGGGTCCACGACAAGGGCGCGCGCACGTTCGACGAGATGACCAATCTCTCGCAGCAGACGCGCGACGATTTCTCCGCTCGCTCGACGATCGGCTCGCTCACCGTGGCCGAAGTGCAGACGTCCAAGGACGGCACGCGCAAGCTGCGCCTATTGACGCGCGACGGTAGCTCGATCGAGAGCGTGCTCATCCCGATGGGCGAGCACGTCACGCAGTGCATCTCGTCGCAGGTCGGGTGCGCGGTGGACTGTCAGTTCTGCGCGACCGCGAAGCTCGGCCTCAAGCGCAACCTCGATGCCGGCGAGATCGTCGACCAGGTGTACCTCGGTCGTCGCTTGCTCGCCGAGGTCGCGCCCGAGATGCGGCTCTCGAACATCGTGTACATGGGCATGGGCGAGCCGCTGCACAACTACGAGAATCTGATCACTTCGCTGAAGATCCTCACGAACGACAAGGGCGCGAAGCTCGCGCATCGTCGCATCACCGTGTCGACCTCGGGCCTCGTGCCCAAGCTCGAGAAGCTCGGCAACGAGACCGTGCGCCCGAACCTCGCCGTCTCGCTCAACGCACCGAACGATTCGATCCGCGACATGATCATGCCGATCAATCGCAAGTGGAACATCGGCAAGCTGCTCGCGGTGCTCAAGGCGTATCCGCTCGAGCAGCGCCGCCGCATCACGTTCGAGTACGTGCTCCTCGCAGGCGTGAACGATTCGCTCGCCGATGCGGCGCAGCTCTCGAAGCTGCTGCGCGGGTTCAAGTGCAAGGTCAACATCATCCCCTACAACCCGCACCCCGAGGCCGAGTTCTCGCGGCCCACGCCGGCCGTGATCGAGGCGTTCCAGAACGAGTGCAAGCGACTCGGGATGCACACGTACCTGCGCATCCCCAAGGGCGATGACATCGACGCGGCCTGTGGCCAGCTCGCGAACCGCTCGAATGGCTCGCCCGTGGTCCCGTTGCGCATCCGAAAAAAGACCGAGTTGCCGCCCCCGCCGCCCGTCGAATAAATCCGCGGCAGCGCTGCGTTACACTTACCGCGGTGACGCAAGAGCAGGAGATCGCACCGCCGCCGCGGTTCCTGCTGCGTCCGGCAGGAGTGCTCACGCAGATCCTCTGCGCGTTCAGTCTGCTGCTCGGGACGATCAGCTTCATCCTCGTCCAGCAGAACAAGACGGGCGGTGCTGCGCTCGTGATCGTGTGGGCCATCGCGGCGATGGCGGGCGTCGTGTTCGGCGGGCTCATGTCGCGCGGCGGTCTGGTCAGCGTGATCGCGAGCGCGCTGATCATCGGCGTGTTCGGCACCGTGCTGCTCGTCATCGATTGGGACGCGCTGCGATCGATGCTCCGTCTGTTGCCCGAGGACGACGTCGCGATGATCGCGGACATCCTCGTCGTCGTGGCGATCGCGATGATCGCGACGAGCGTGCTCTCGCTCGCATCGATCCCGCAGGCGCGCGCCTACAACCGCGCGCTGCGCGAAGCCGAGTCCGAAGCCCAGAAGAGCGGCTTCTTCGAGGCGCAACCGAGCGGCGAGCTCCCACGCCAGGTGCAGGTGCCGATCACGCTGCCGCCGCGTGGAACGCTGCCGCGGCGCGCGGAGCCCTACGGCGATCCCCACGCCATGGATCCGTCGCAGGGGACGATGCCGCCGCCCGCGCGCGGACCCGAGCCCGTGACGATGCCGCGCGCGCGCACGACGTCGCCGGTCGCGGTGCCACCGCCGCCGGTGTCGCTCGCGCCGGGGATGACGTTCCGCGCGGGTGCGGGCTCGAGCAACGCGCATACCTCGTCGACGCACTATCCCGGCGCGCCGCAATCGCCCGCGATGCCGCCCGCGTATCGCGACGCGACGCCACCACCGCCTGCCTATCCGGACGCGCCGCCATCGCCCGCATATCGCGACGCGACGCCACCACCGCCCGCCTATCCGGGCGCGCCGCCATCGCCCGCCTATCCGGACGACGGGCCACCCTCGATGCCGTCGCCGGCGTCGATGCCGTCGCCGGTCGCGCACGACGGACCGCCCTCGATGCCGCCACCGTTGTTCGGCGGGCCGGGTGGGCCATCGATGCCGGGATCCGTCCCCGGATCGCTGACACCGGGGCGCGTGTCCGATCGCAACCTGCCGCTCCCCGCGCCGCCACCGTCGGCGGATGGCTACGCGCCGCCGCGTCCGAGCTATCCACCGTCCGCACCGCCCGTCGAAGACCACATCCCGGCGTCCGCATCGACCGCGCCGGGATGGACGCCATCCCCCGCGCGCACGTACACGACGATGATGACCGTGCGCCCACCGAAGGTGGAGCAGCGCTCGCGTCGACGCGTGTACATGATGCTCGGTGGCTTCGCGATCGGCTTGGGGGCGGGCGTCGGCGTGCTCGTGTCGTCGATGCAAGACGAGAAGCGCGAGCAGATCGCGGCGTCGACCGGCTCGGCGAAAGCGCCGACGAGCCAGGCATCGAACCACGCGTCGAGTAGCGCGACGACCCACACGACGACGACCACGACGAATGCGACGAACACGACGAGTGATCCAGCGTCCGTGACGGACGCAGCGGTGGTGGTCGATGCCGCGAGCGCGATCGATGCACCACCGCCACCACCGCTCCACAACTTCCTCGACGCGCAGCGCGATCTGATCGGCGTCGGTGATCTCGCGAAGCTCGCGCAGACGTTCGCGCCGAGCGTGTTCGGGTTCGGCATCGATGCCGACGATGTCGCCGAGGGACGCGACGCCGTCGAAGCGATGCTCACCAAGAACCTCGGCGATCCACCACCGGATGGCTTCAAGGTGACCTCGAAGTTCGTCTCGATCGGTCAGGAAGGCACGTCGGCGTGGACCGCCGAGGAGATCGAGCTGTCCGGTCCGAACCTCGCGCCACGCCGCATCGTGATCACGCAGCTCGCCGTGGCGACCGATGGCGCGTGGTCCGTGCTCGCGCTGTGCTGGGCGCAGACCGTGCGCGACGAGACGGCCGAGCGCCTCGCGATCCTCGGCACGCTGCCGAAGCCACGCGCGATCGCCGATCGTGTCGAGGGCGAGCTCGGCGCCGCCGCGAAGGCCGCGTTCGTATCGCGCAAGGCCTTCGCGGACGCGCGCAGCGAGCGCGACGACGCCTTCAACTTCGGCAGCGGCCCGGGCGAGCGCATCGTCGGTGGCGCGAAGATCAAAGCGCTGTTCACGCGGCTACGCGCGGAGCTGCGCCAGGACGGCGGCATGCGCGTCGTCACCGCGGGGCCCGTGGGGTTCGCAGCGCTCGACGCGGTGTACACGCAGAAGGGCCGCGCCGCGACGGACGTGTCGCAGACGTTCCGCGTCCTCGCGGTGTTCCTCAAAGAGGGCACCACGTGGAAGATCGTGCAGACGCAGTTCTCGAACGCCGGCCCGATCGACGAATAGGTCGGCGTTCGCGCGCGACCCGCGTGGTGACTAGCGGGCGAGCGACGCGAGCTCGGCGGTCGAGAAGAAGAACGCGATCTCTTCCTTCGCCGTCTCGGGCGCATCGGAGCCGTGCACCGCGTTGCGCTCGATGTTGGTCGCGAACTCCTTGCGGATCGTGCCCGCGTCCGCCTTCTCGGGGTTCGTCGCGCCCATCACCTGGCGGTTCTTCGCGATCGCGCCCTCGCCCTCGAGCACCTGCACGATCACCGGGCCCTCGGTCATGAACTTCACGAGGTCGCCGTAGAACGGACGATCCTTGTGCACCGCGTAGAACGCCTTGGCCTGGGCGTCGGTCAGACGGACCATCTTCGACGCGAGGATGCGGAGGCCAGCGGCCTCGAACTTGGCGGTGATGCCGCCGATCTTGTTCGCCGCGACGGCGTCCGGCTTGATGATCGAAAACGTGCGCTCGATGGCCATGGGTAACTCCTTGAAGTGCGCGGAAACTAGTCGATGTCGCGGCCCAAGGCAACGCGGTACGATGGGCTATGGAGCGGGCCGCACTCCTCGCGATCCTGGCGGGTTGCGGCTTTCGCATCACGACCGGTAGCAGCGTCGACGATGCGAGTCCTTCCGATGGCGAGATCGTCGACGCCGAGGTGGCCGACACCCCGCCCCCGACCGACGGGATGATTCCCGATCAGCCGATCGTCACGGTGCCCGCGTGCACGCTCCGGTCGCAGGGCTCGCCGTCGACGGCGACGTTGCTCGGCGGGTCGAGCGGCAACCAGACCGGAACGCCAACGTGCTCGAGCGACAAGGTGGCGGTCGGCATCCAGTTCGAGGTCTCGCCGATCGAGATCGCGACCCACAACAATCAGATCCTGATGACGACCGTGCGGCTGTGGTGCGCCACCGTCGCGCGCACGACGATGAACCAGTGGGAGACGAGCGCCGTCGAGTCGTTCGCACACACGGGCCTCGTGGGCAGCACCCCGACCGCGTGCGATGCGTACAAGCCGCCGTCGGTGCTGAACAGCGTGATGTGTCCGACCGGTTCGGTGCTCGTCGCGATCGCGGGGCACCAGGTCGACACCACGCTGTACAACGACGTGTCGATCCGCTGCGCCGCCCTCGCCTCCGACGGCGCGATCACCGCATCCACCGTCACGATCGGTGTCGTCGGCACCGGCACGAACGCGTCGATGCCAGAGGAGACGTCGTGCAATACGGGCCGCGCGATCACGGCACTTCGTGCGACCTCGGGCTGCGGTCAGGACGGCGTGACCGCGATGTGCAGCCCGTTCACCTGCGAAGAATAGCGAGCGATCTCCGCACAGTTCTCGACGAGAGCGAACTGTCAGCGCGCTATCCGCGGCTTGCTGACACGACGGATCTCGCTCGTGAGGGGCTGCGATGGGCAGGTGCGAGGGCGCGCGTCCCCGGGCGTCTCGGGTAGCCGGTGCTTCGTGGCGCGCAGTTGTTCACGAGTTGCGCGTGCGCATCGCGTGGTCCGCGAGTTGCGTTAGGCGACGGCACCATGAAGTTACTCACCGGCCTCGCACTCGCTTCTGTCTCGCTGCTCGTCGCTTGCACTTCAAGTGAAGGCACGTCCGCGACCTCTCTCGAGCAAGAACCCGGCAACTGCGGCTCGCTCGAGACGCACGTGTTCGGTCAGTTCCGCGCACCCGATGGTCTCGCGACGGTGCGGATCTCGCGCCCCGGCACGCACGCGATCATCGTGACCGGCTACGAGCCGATCGAGTGGACGATCACGACGGAGGGCGGCGCAGAGCTCGAAGCGATCTACGCCGTCGGTGTGAAGCCGCAGAAGGTCCACGGCCCCGCCGGCGTGCAGATCGTGTCGGAGAACAAGCAGTCCGGCGATCCGTACGGCTGCGCCGATGGCTATCCGGAGAGCAGCGCGGGCTGCAACACGAAGAACCTGATCGATCTCGTCGAAGCGCGCGTGCACGAGATCACGAGCCTCCACGCGTGCCACGAGGCATCGCAGTGGTCGCTCGGTGACAACATGGCCGTCACGAGCGATTGCGGCGTCCTCGAAGGCAAAGGCCAGGAGGACATGGCCAAGGGCTGCACCGGCGAAGACAGCTGCGGCGGCCCGATCTTCCTCTAAGCGGAGACAGGCTTCGCTTCGAGGACCTTCGCGAGCGTGACACCCATCTCGGCGGGCGTCGCGGCGACGGAGATTCCCGCCGCCTTCAAAGCGGCGATCTTGTCGCTCGCGGCGCCTTTGCCACCGGAGATGATCGCGCCGGCGTGACCCATGCGCTTGCCCGGAGGCGCCGTCTGGCCGCCGATGAACGCGGCGACCGGCTTGTCGACGTGATCCTTGATGAACTGCGCGGCGCGCTCCTCGGAGTCGCCGCCGATCTCGCCGATCATGAAGATCGACGACGTGCCCGGATCGTTCGCGAACCACGACAGCGCGTCGATGAAGTCCGTGCCCTTCACCGGATCGCCGCCGATACCGATCGCGGTCGACTGACCGAGACCGAGCTTCGTGAGCTGACCGACGACCTCGTACGTCAGCGTGCCCGAGCGCGAGACCACGCCCACGCCGCCCGGCTTGTGGATGTAGCCCGGCATGATGCCGACCTTGCACTGACCCGGCGTGATGACGCCCGGGCAGTTCGGACCGACGAGGACGGTCTCGGGATACTCGTTATCGAGGACGTACTTGACCTTGATCATGTCGCGCGCCGGGATGCCCTCGGTGATCGCGATGATCACCTCGATGCCCGCGGCGGCTGCTTCGAGGATCGAGTCCGCGGCGAACGGAGGCGGCACGTAGATGACGCTCGTGTTCGCGCCGACCTTCTCGACCGACTCCTTCACGGTGTCGAACATCGGGACCTGCTCGAGGCCGGCCACCTTCGCGCCGCCCTTGCCGGGCGTGACGCCGGCGACGACGTTCGTGCCGTACTCGACCATTTGCTTCGCGTGGAATCCGCCGGCCGAGCCAGACATGCCCTGCACGACGAGACGCGTGTTGAATCCGACGAGGACCGACATTACTTCTGCTCCTTCGCGGCCTTCACGACCTTCTGTGCACCGTCGGCCATATCGTCGGCGCTGATGATGTTGAGCTTGCTCTCCGCGAGCATCTTCTTGCCGAGCTCGACGTTCGTTCCTTCGAGCCGCACGACGAGCGGGACCTTGAGGCCGGTCTCTTTGACCGCCTTGATCACGCCCTCGGCGATCGTGTCGCACTTCATGATGCCGCCGAAGATGTTGACGAAGATCGCCTTCACGTCCGGATCGGTCGTGATGATCTTGAACGCCGCGGTGACCTTCTCGGCCGTCGCGCCGCCGCCGACATCGAGGAAGTTCGCCGGCTCGCCGCCATAGAACTTGATGATGTCCATCGTCGACATCGCGAGACCGGCGCCGTTGACCATGCAGCCGATGTTCCCGCCGAGCGAGATGTAGCTGAGGTCCCACTTCTTCGCTTCCTGCTCGGCCGCATCTTCCTCGTTCGGATCGCGCAGCTCTTCGAGCTCGGGGTGGCGGAACATCGCGTTGTCGTCGAAGTTGATCTTCGCGTCGAGCGCGAGGACCTTGCCGTCCTTCGTGGTGATCAGCGGGTTGATCTCGAGGAGCGAGCAATCGAGCTCGTCGTACGCCTTGGTCAGCGCCGTCATGAACTTCGCGAGCTCGCCGGCGACCTTGCCCTCCATGCCGAGCGACTTCGCGAGCGTGCGCGACTGGTTGTCCTGCCAGCCCGTCGCCGGGTTGATCGGAACGCGGATGATCTTCTCGGGGTGCGTCGCCGCGACCTCCTCGATGTCCATACCGCCTTCGCGCGAGGCCATCACCGTGAGGCGACCCGTCGCGCGGTCGAGCAACATGCCGAGATAGAACTCGTGATCGATCGCGAGGCCTTGCTCGACGAGGATGCGCTGGACCTTCTTGCCCTCGGGGCCGGTCTGCGGCGTGACGAGCTGCATGCCGAAGATCTTCTTCACCGCGGCTTCGGCATCGGCGGCGGTCTTCGCGACCTTCACGCCACCGCCCTTGCCGCGACCACCTGCGTGGATCTGCGCCTTGACGACGACGACCTCGGTTCCGCCGTCCTTCTGGACTTTCGGAATCGCGGCGATCGCTTCTTCGGCCGTCATCGCGGCGATGCCGACGGGCACGGGCACGCCGTACTTCCGGAACAGCTGCTTCCCTTGATACTCGTGGATCTTCACGAGCGCCGGTGTATCACAGCTCGATCACGACGGCTTGGGTGTCCGTCCCCCACCGACCATCCGGAAAGTCGGTCACCGCCCCGTCGGTAACCTCGACCTCCACGCAGACCACGCGCGTCTGCGGCTTGTCGTCGGCGGTGGCGCAGGCCGTCGAGAACTGCGGGCGATTCCCGGTGAGGACCGCGTGGCGATCACCGCTGCGATAGAGGTCGTGCCCTGCGGGCGTCGCGGTGGCCCCGATGGGGTGCGGCTCGGCGGTCGCGAACAGCGTCGACGTCCGCGCGAGCTGCTCGGCGTCCGCGCGCGTCTTCGGTGTCGACGCCGTGACGCGGCCCGGGAACATCCAGATCCGCGCACCCTCGCCGAGCGCGCCGCGCACGATGACCTCGACGGCGCGACCGTGGGGCCACTCGATCCGCGGCGGACGGCCCACGCCGATCACCGTGCGCTCGCCATCATCGATCGACGCCGTCGCGCCGATGAGGGCCGCGCCTCTGGGCTGCCCGCCGATCGCGTACGTTCCGTCGCGATGCACCGGCGCACGAACGCGCCACGTCGCGTCGCCGACGGTGAACTGCGTGAACACCTCGACGCCCGCGAGGTTCCGCCCGTCGACGCGACCGCTCACGATGTTCGTTCCCTCGAGCTTCAGCGTCAGCGTGCCGTCGCGCGGCACCGCGATCGGCGCCGAGCGCAGCGGACCGCGCTGCGCGATGATGCCCGCGCCCGGCTGCGCCGAGATCGAGAACGTCCCGTCGGCGGCGGTCTGCACGACGCTGCCATCGACGCCGCGCAGATCGGTCACGAGGTTCTGCGGATCGCCATCGAGAGCCCCGACCCACGCGATCACCGTGGCCTCGCCGACCGGTTTGCCGTCTTGCCCGACGACGATTCCCTGATGGATCGCATCGGTGCTCGTCGCGGCCGCGATCGGTAGCCGCGCGTAGCGAATGCGTGCTTCGTTGAAGTCGCCGCGCGCGAACGCGATGCGTGCCTGCAACGCATCGAGGCGCGGGGCTCGCGGCAGCTTCGCGCGCTCGAGGGATTCTTCCGCGGAGCGCGTCACGAACATCGCGTCGTCGAGGGCGTGATCGTCGGCGCGCTGCAGATACAGCTCGGCCTCCTGCGCCGCCGTGAGCGCCGCACGCCGCAGATCGCCGGCCTCGACGAACAATCGCCGCGCCTCCTGCACCGCCGCGAGTGCATCGGCGTAGAGCCGCTTGTCGTAGCTCCACCGCGCGCGCGCAGCGAGGGCCGATGCTTCGAGCAGCGACACCGACGCGACCAACAAGGGATCGCCACCGGCGCTCTTCGCGGTCGTGCGCGCTGCATCGACGAGCACGGCGATCTCGCCGGGGACCGAGCCATCGCGGATCGGCGAGTCGGGCTTCTTCAGCTCCACGAGCGCCGCTTCGAGCACGCCGAGCCGCAGGCTCGCGAGCATGCGCACGTCGCTCCGCGCGAGGCCGATCGCGCGCTCGTACGTGTCGCGTGCTTCGCTCGTCCGGCCTCGCCGCAACAGCTCGTGACCGTGCGCCATCATCACCGCCGGCACGAGCGGTGCCCACCCCGTCGCCTTCGCTTCGCTGACGAGCGCGTTCGCCGTCGCATCGACGTCGGGCTGCATACGCATCGCCATCGTGCGCGCCATCACCGCGAGGATCTTCGGGCGCGCCTCCACCGGCATCTGCGGCGGCGCCACCGGGTTCGCGCCGTTACACACCTTGATGTTCGGCAGCATGCCCGCGGAGTCGAACGCGTCGAACATCTGCGGCGTGCCTTCGCGCAAGAGCAGCGAGATCGCGTTCGCGTTGTCGCGCGCCGAGAACAGACAATCGAGCCGCGCGCGGGGCAGCTTGTCCGCCGGCGCGCGGCACGCTTCATCGTAGCTCTGCATCCACGACACGCGCCACGCGTCGAACGAGTCCGTCACGCGTGCGAACGATGCTTCGCTCACACCGCGCGGCTCCATCTGTGTCCACAGCGCACCGCGCACCGCCGGCGACCACGCATCGCCAAACGCGACGTCCGCCGCCTCGCACACGCGCGCGCCGCTCGCCTCGTCCTTGCTCATCCGGCGCACGATGATGCCGACGAGCACGAACGTGAACAGCGTCACGCCGATGACGAGCGGCACCACCCAGCGCGGTCGCTTCGGCTTCGTGATCCGCTCGAGCTCGTGGAGCAAGTCGTCCATCGAGGGCCAGCGCTTCGCCGGATCTGGATCCATGCCACGGACGAGGGCCGCGCGCAGCGGCGGTGCCAAGCTCGTCTTCACGTGCGCGACGCCTTCGCCGGCCGCCTTGCGCAGCTCGTCGAGGCTGTTGCCGTGATACGGCCGACCGCCGGTCAGCATCTGCCACGCGGTCACGCAGAACGCGAACTGATCGGTGCGCGGATCCGGTGGCGCACCACGGAACTGCTCGGGCGCCATGTACGCCGGCGTTCCGATCAGCACGCCGGTCTGCGTGAGCGGCGAGTCGAGCACGCTGTCCGGCTTGCTCCGCGCACCACTCGTGTTCACGCCCGCCGGCGTGCTCCCACCCGCGTCCATCGTCTCGTCGAAGCCACCGCTGGTGGACACCTCGAACGCCGCCTCCGCCTGCGAATCCTCGACGACATCGCCCAACCCGCGCGCGAGGCCGAAGTCGGTCACCAGGACGCGACCATCGTTGGACCTCAAAATATTGTGCGGTTTGAAATCGCGATGGACCAGCCCGGCACGATGCGCCGCTGCCAACCCGCGCCCGGCTGCGAGCACCGCCGCGATCACGTCCTCCGGCAGCGGATGCCGATCGAGCCACTGATCGAGCGAGCATCCGTCGACGAGCTCCATCGCGATGAAGTCGCGCCCGCCCTCGGTGCCCGAGTCGTACACGGTCAGCACGTTCGGGTGCTTGAGCCGCGCCATCGCGCGTGCCTCGCGCTGCAGCCGCTGCCGCAGCGACACCGGCGCATCCATCCGCTTGAGCACCTTCAACGCGACTTCGCGATCCAGCTTCGGATCGTGCGCGCGCCACACCACACCCATGCCGCCTTCGCCGAGGACATCGCGCAGCTCGTAGGTGCCGAGCGGATGGCCGGCCACCATCTTCCCCGGCCGCACCGACTGCGCGGGACCAGCCCGCGTCTCGTCGTGCGGGTCGACGTCCTTGCTCACCAGGCCAGTATCGCGCACTTGCGTCGATCAGGGACACTTCGTGCTCGCCCGCGTTGCCCTCGGATCGCCCGGAGTCGTCCGTCCTGGTGATACACCGTCGGCATGAAGCGGATGGCGATCGTGGTAGCGGTGTGTGCAGTGGCAGCGTGCGGTCCCGACAAGGACTACAGCGGCAAGAAGCTCGTCGAGCAGACCGTCACCGCGGAGGCCACGTACACCGTGATGATCCCCGAGGGCTTGCCGAAGTCGAAGCACGATCCGGGCGACTGGTCGGACGCGCGCATGGAGTACGACCACGTGCCTCACGTGTTCACGGGCGTCTATCCGCTCGACATGCCGGACACCGAAGAGAAGGCCAAGCGCGACGTGCCGCTCAGCCCCGACAAAGGCGAGTTCGTGCGCGTGGTGAAGAGCGCGGATGGAAATCGCTGGAGCGTGACGCTCACCAAGGGCAAGCAGCGCATCGAGGCGAGCTCGCTGACCAAGGTCGGCGACAAGCTCGTGAAGTGCCACGCGACCCAGAACGGCGACGGCGACATCGACAACTTCGACAAGTCGAAGGCGATGCTCGAGACGATCTGCGACTCGATCAAGGCGAAGTAGCCGGCGGCGCGCGATCAGGGAAACACGTCGGCCACGAACATGTCCGAGAAGTTCGCGGCCGTCGTCACCGACGGTAGGACGGGGACGCCGAGCAGCTCTTCGATCGAGCGCACGAGCGAGCTGTGCGAGTAGGTAACGGTCGAGGTGTGACCACCGACGACGTAGTTGCCGATCGCGATCAGCGGGATGACGTTCGTGTTGTCACCTTCGTCCCATGTCAGGAAGATGACGGCGTCGTCGTGCGCTTGTGTGTATTCGATGATCCGCGGTAGCTCGGTAGAGAGCCACGTGTCGCCGGCTTTGATGTTCGGACCGTCGAGGATGAACGACGGACAATCGATCGCACCGTGCATGTCGTGGCAGAGGTCCGGCGTGATGAAGATGTAGCCGGTGAGGCCGGCCGCGAGGTCGGCGGGGAAGTCAGCGTACGACTTGTGGTGAGCGGCGCAGCGCGGGTTCGTGGCGCTCGGCGGGCTCCCGACGACGTCTCGATAGAACACGAACGGGTCGTGTTTCGGCGCGTAGTGCCCCGAGGTCGCGATCGGACACGTGTTGCTCGTGATGCCCTCTTGATAGGACATCCACGGAATCTGCGCCGCCTCGAGCTGGGTCACGAGGTGGTCCGTGCTCGCGGTCGAGTTCGTCGCGGATGGATCGTTGTCGTTGGTGAACGTGTGGTCCGTGTACACGTTCGTGCCGCCTTCCATCCAGATGTAGTGCGGCTCGCTTGGAAGCGAGGGCAGAGCGTCGCCGAACATCGTCGCGTGAGCCGCGCGGGTCGCGAGGAGGCTGTTGATGTACGGCGCGTCCGTCGTGTTGCCATAGATCTGCGCGTTCGCCTTGTTCTCGAACGGGATCACGAACACGGTGCGGATGACCTTCGCGGCCGGAGCGTCCGGTACGTCGACCGTCGCGTCCGGCGTGTCGTCGCCTCCGCCTCCGCCGCCGCCACCACCACCACCGCCGCCACCGCCACCGTTGCCGCACGCCATCAGCGTCGCTATCAGGATCGGTCCCACCCTCATGCGGGGCATCGAACCACCGTTCGCCGCGCGTGGCGACGCCAAAATACCAACAGTGATGTTACGCGACGCGAAAACATCTTCGAATCGTGCGGTTCGTCGCACGGCGCGACGGCGCGCTAGTCGCGGTCCGAGAGGACCTTCAGCGCCGTGTTGCCCTTCGAGTCGGGGGGCGCGGACCACGTGATCTGCTGGTTCGCACCGGCGCGCTTCAGGCGGTCGATGATGTTGGCGCCCTTGAGCTCCGTGAGGACCTTCATCGCGCCCGTGTATTGCGACCACACGAACCGCGCGCCCGCGAGCTGTGCCTTGAGGTCTGCATTGTTCGGATCGGCCATCAGCTTCGTATCGAGGTCGCGCAGGCGCTCGACGTATGCCTTCTCCATGCCGAGCTCGATCTGGAGCTCGTTGACGAGCACGGTGTGGAACACCTTCGCCGCGGGAAGCGGGGCCGCGAACGTGCGGTCCGCTTCGGGGATCGAGGTCCACTCTTCGTGCGACAGCATGTCGGTGAAGTCGGTGGTGTCGATCATGAAGTTCGAGAACGCGCGCGACGAAGCCGGCACCCAGAACGCGCGGGCCTGATCGAACCACAGCATGCGACCCACGAGGCCGGCGGTCGCGATCTGCGCTTCGCCGTTGGTGAGCGTCATCTTCATGAGGTACGCGCCGAGGCGGTTCCAACCGGCGTCGTCGAGGGCGGTGAAGTCCTCGAAGTCATCGTTGCCTGCGGTCTTCTGCGCCGCGGCGTACGTGTTGAACTGCTGGATCGCTTGCGCGCGGTTCGCGGACAGCGACGCGTGCGCGGCGAGGAACGCGTCGAACGTGGTCTTGCGCGCGAGGTTCATGTCGAGCGAGACGCGCCAGGCGCGGAACATGTCGGTGTACGCGTCGAAGTCTTCGTCGACGGAGTTCGTGATCGCGCGGTCGGTGTCGTCGAGAGCGGCCGCGAACTCGTGGAACACGGTCGAGATGGTCTCGGCGACGACGCGGTTCTTCTCGAGGTCGGCGGCGTTCGCGGCTGCCGCGAATGCGTCGGGCGTCTTGAGGTTCGCGACGGTGACACCGGCGCCGGGGAGGGCGGCGTTGATGCGCTCGACGAGGAGCGTCTTGTCGAGGATGCGCTTGCCCATCGACTCCATCGCGTCGACGGCGGCGCGCTGGTTCGCCGGGATGAAGCCCATCGACTTCGCGCGCGTGACCTCGGCGAGCGCCTGCTGGATGCGCGTGGTCGCGTTCGCGTAGGCCGCGCGCAGGCTCTGCGTCTGCACTTCGTTCATGTGATAGCGGCTGCGCGTGGAGCGAAGGTGCGCCTTCGGCTCGAGCAGGAGCACGCCGGTGTGCGCGCCGATGTCGAGGAGCGCGTTCTTCTCCTTCAGCTGCTCGTAGACGCCGCGGACGGGCGTCGCCGGATCGTTCGTGCCGTTCCAGTTGGTCTTTCCGCGGCGGACATCGTTGTCGAGGTCCTTCACGAACGACGCACCGTTGTCGTTGCGGATGTCGACCTTCGCGTTGGTCTTGTTGCCCTCGGCATCGACCTGCGTGCCGAACTTCGCCGCGATCAGCAGGCGGCGAACGGTGGTCGCGTTGTCCCAGCGCGCGCGGCCGCGCAGCTCGATCTCGTTGCCGAGCAGCGAGTACGCGTGCGTGTCGTAGTACGTGTCGTCCATGAGGTCGGTGCCGAGCGAGATCTCGCGCTCGCCCTCGTCGTTCGGCGCGTAGCGGTCCGGCTCGATCGTCAGCGCGACGAGCGGCATCTGCTCGCGGGCTTCCTGGCTGTCCGAGTCCCACGGCATCTCGTCGAGCGGGAAGCCGTACGTGAACGCCTCCATGATGCGGTTCTTGCGGATCCGATCGTAGAGCGTGCGGCCGTCGCTGTTCTGCGCGAGTAAGAGGCTGCGGAGGCGCTGGCCGCTGAGGCCCTTCACGCCGAGCACCACTTCCACTTCGTCGTTGTCGCGCGCCCAGCCACCGCTCTGCGTACCGAACGTCGTCGAATCGATGAACGGCCGCGTCGTCAGATCCGCTTCACAGCGCGGCGAGATCGAGTACACGAGCTTGCCGAGCGCGAGCTGGCCGACGTAGTCCACGCGATCGAGCTCGTTGAGGTCGTCATAGATGTCGTCATCGCCGGTGCCGGCATCGCCATCCGCGCCGTTGCGATGCTTGACGATCGCGCTCGCTGCCTCGCTCGACAGACCTTGCTCTTCGAGCTTGTCCGTCGTGGAGGTCGACTCGTTGACGAACTTGATCACCTCGGCGAGCTGACACGACGAGTAGATCCCGTCGGACTTCGCCTGATCACCGCCGAACGAATCGTCCTTCTCGTCTCCTTCGACCGCAGTGCAACCAACCGTCATCAGTAGGAGAGGCAAGGCGAAGCGCTTCATGTGCGTCGCCTCGATCAAGGTCCGTGCCTGGATCGCGATGGATCGGCGCAGTGCAACAACACGGGCTTGCGTTCGTCGCTGGCTTGTCACGTAGCCGCGAAAGTGGCTGGTCCATTCGCCGCTAGTCCGAATTCATTACGGAATCTCCTGGCGCGCGCGTTGCTGGTGTGTGACGCGCTTGCGACAACTCCTTCCACTACTGCTGCTCGTCGGTTGCACTGCCGAGCAGATCGACATCGCCCCGTCCGTGGACGACAGCAAGGCCGATGGCCTCGCGAAGCACTTGAAGCTGCAGGACGATCATCGGCTGCACGTCGACGAGCCGAGCGATCTCGCGTTCGCCGACGGCACGCTCTACACGGTCAGCGATCGGCACTCGAACATCTATCAGATCGATGACGACGGCGACGTGAAGGACGAGATCGGCGTTCGCGGCAGCGACCTCGAGGCGCTCGCCGTGGATGACGATGGCCACTTCTTCATCGCCGACGAGAGCACCGGCAAGATCTGGCGCCTGAAGAACAGCGGCGATCGCGATCGAGAGATCGAGCTCGACGACGTCGACGACGGCAACTCCGGCATCGAAGGCCTCGCGTTCGACGACGACGGCCATCTGTTCGTCGCCAAAGAGAAGGATCCCGCGCGGATCTACGAGCTCGACAAGGACTACGGCGTGATCGACGTGAAGCGCATCGACTTCGCGGACGATCTATCGGCGCTCGCGTTCAATCCCGACGACGGCCATCTCTACGCGCTGTCCGACGAGGAGCACTCGCTGTATCGCCTCGACAAGAACCTGAAGCGCAAGACCACGTGGCGCTTGCCGATCGATCACCCCGAGGGCATCGCGTTTTCCGACGACGGCACCACGGTGTACATCGCGAGCGACTCCGAAGAGCGGCTCTACGTGTTCGAGCTCGACTGAGCCTCGCGCGCGCGCGGCCACCACAGGACGGCGGCGAGGCCGAACGTGAGCGGCAGCGCCATCATCGCGGCCGTGGCGACGACGTAGTCGAGCAACAGGCCGATGATCGACGGCGACCACAGATCGCCGAACAAGTGGATGCAGAAGATCGCGACGGCCATCGCGCTCGCCCGCATCCACGCCGGCGCCGTGCGCAGCATGATCGCGTTGATCGGCGCGGTCGACAGGAACAGGCCGACCTCGCCGATGCCCGCGAAGATGAAGAAGAGCAGCGGGCTCGGCGACAAGAACGCCGCCGCCGTCGCGGGAAACGCGATCGCGACGCCGATCGCACACACGCGAAGCTGCGCGTTGGCCTGCACGAGGTTCGCGGGATGCGTGTGGTCCGCGCCCTCGGGCACGGGCGGTAACCCGCGCAGCGCGCGATCGCACATCCACCCGCCGAGGATCGTACCGAGTGCACCGGCGACGACCGTGACGCTGCCGAAGATGAAGTTCGCCTTCGCGAGCGATGCCTTCTGCGCGGCATCCGCCGTCAGCACCGCGACATCCGCGAAGCTCGCCAGGAACCGCTCCGAGAGGAACTTCGGTCCCCAGAACGCGAACGCGCCGATCGCGGCGGTGTGCGCGCAGTAGCCCCACACCGCGCGCGCGTAGAGCGGAATCTTCAACAGCACGCGGATCGTCGTCGCGATCGACTGCTTCGCGCGATCCACGTGCTGCCGCACCGGCTCCTGGATCCACAAGCACGTGAGCGCGAGGGCGATGCCGGGGGCGCCACCGACGAAGAACGCGACGTGCCAGCTGTACTCCTTCTGGATCATCCCGCCGACGAGGTAGCCGAGCGCGCTTCCCACCGGCGTCGCCAGGAAGAAGATCGCGAGCATCTTGCCCTTCTTGTCGGGCGGGGAGACGTCGTCGATGATCGTCGGTGCGAGCGTCGCGTAGCTCGCTTCGCCGATGCCGACGAACGCGCGCGCGACGAGCAGCAGATAGATGTTGCCCGCGAGGCCGGACGCGAACGTCGCGACGCTCCAGGTGAACACGCCGAACGCGATCAGCCGCTTGCGGCTCATGCGATCGCCGAGCATCCCGAACAGCGGCGACGTCACGAAGTAGCCGAGGAGGAACACGGTCGCGAGCAGACCGCCCTCGAAGTTCGACAGCTTCAGATCCTTCTGGATCTCCGGGAGCACCGCCGCGACGATGAAGCGATCGAGGTAGTTGAGGAAGTTGAGCCCGGTGAGCAGGCTGACGATCGCGACGCGATTCTTGATCATCGATTCGTCTTGCCGCCGAACGTCACTTGCAGACTCGCGAGCAGCGGGACGAACAGCGTCTTCTCGTCGGAGGCCGACGATGTCGCGATGATGCGGACGCCACTCTCTGCGAGCACCGAGATAGCCGAACTCTCGCCTCGGACGAGGTCGTAGCGCAAGCCACCGCCGAACAAGTATCCCGACATGCTGCTGCCGGATCCCGAGCTATCGCCCGACGACGCGGCCGAGTACCCCACGACGATGAACGGCGTGAGCTTCGACTTGAGGAGCGCCCAGCGAAACACGACGTCGAGCGTCGTGCGACTCGCGGCCTTGCCGATACGCAGTCCGATGTCGATCGTCATGATGCGATATCCGAACTCGCCCATGTACAGCGCGCCGCCACCGCGAACATCCGCACCGACGACGCCGCCGGCGTAGTAGCCGAACAGCGCTTGGTTCGTCGTCACGGGCGCAGACGTCCCCGGCTGCAGCTTCACCTCGACGGCGGTCGGTTGCCCCGTCGTGACGGAGAACTCCTGGTCGTACGTCTGATAGCCGTACTTCGTGACCTTCAGGTTGTGCTGCCCGGGCTCGACGTGGAACTCGCCTCCGACCCGGCCGACGACCTGATCATCGATCGCGACGAGCGCGTCCTCGGGGCTGCCCGTGACTTGCAGCATGCCGCTCGTCTGCGTCTGCGGCGCCGTGCGGATCGGTTGCGTCCCCGGGCCTCCGCGATCCGGCTCGGTGCCGGTGTTCGTGGGTCGCGCGCGAACGTTCAGCGTGACCTCGATGCTCTGCGGCTCGCCGTACTCGAGCACCACGTCGCGCTCTTCGCGTTGACCTTCGAGCTCCACGCGCACGCGGTGACCACCGCCGCGGATCGCCTTCGTGTACGGCGTGACGCCGACGGGCTGGCCATCGATCAACACGCGCGCACCGATCGGCGTGGTCTTCACCGTGAGCTTCGCGGGCCGGAGCTTCAGCTCGAGGATCAGCTTCTCGACCTCGCGGCGCTCTTTGACGAGCGACTGCGGCGCCTCGTCGAGATAGCGCTCGAACCACTGCGCGGACTCGCGCAGCTGACCGAGCCGCTCGTACGCGGTCGCGATGTTGTAGAGCGCGAAGTGATGCGGGACGAGCTCGTACGCGCGGAGGTAGTGCTCGATCGCGCTCTGATAGTCCTTGTCCTTGTCCGCCTGCTGACCGGCGGTGAACTCTTTGCGCGCTTCCTCGCGGTTATCGGCGCGAGCCAAGCGCGCGGTGCCGCTGGCGACCACCGCGACGACGACCAAAGAGAGCCAGAGACGCATCGCTATCGATCAATACGGGTTCGGCTTGCGATCCGGACCAGTCTCGGGCGGATCTTTTTTCACCGCCGGAGGATCCTTCTTGATCGGCGGTGGCGGGGTGTACCCGTCCGAACCCTCGACCATCTTTTCGGGTGTGCGATCCACGGTCTTCGCGTCCGGCCCCTTCGCCGTCGCGCCGATCCGGATCTCGGGTCCCTTCGACTTCTTCTTGTCGACCTTCGGCTCGGGCTCGATCTTCGTCGGTGGCTTCGAGTCGGCGACGACCGCCTTGTCGACGATCAGCGCGAAGCTCTGCTTGTTCGTCTGACCTTCGGCCACGGTCACCGTGCGCGTCTGCGTGAGGTATCCGGCGAGCTCGACCTTGAGCTCGTGCGTCCCCGGCGTGACGACGATGCCCTCGTCGTTGCGGTACGTGTGCTTCGTGTCGTTGTCGATCGTCACCGTCGCGTCTGCGGGCGTGACGACGAGATCGATCCGCGTCGGTGCCAGGGGCGGCTTCGCAGGCTCGGCGGTCTTCGTCGGTTCCGGTGTCGTGCTCGGCGTTGGTGCGCTCTGCAGCTTCATCAGGATCACCGTCGCGACGGCCACACCGGCGAGCGCGGCCGCGACGCCGATCACGAGGTTCCGCTTCGACCCAGGTGCGGGCACCGGCACCGCGATCGCCTGTTGTCCGCTCGCGACGGTTCCCGCGAGCTCGACGGGCGTGCCCGATTGCGTCGCGGGTAGCGCGAGCAAGAACGCATCGGCGTGCGGATGCCGAGCCTTCGGTTCCTTCTCGAGCGCGCGATGGATCGCGGCGACGAGTCGCGGCGGCAGGCCTTCGCGGACCTCGGACAAGAGCGGCGCGTCCGTGGTCAGTAGCTTCGCGACGAGCACCGCATACGTGTGGCCCTCGAACGGCGGCTTGCCGGCGAGCATCTCGTAGAAGATCACGCCGCACGCGTAGAGGTCTGCGAGGTGATCGACCTCGTTGCCCATCGCCTGCTCGGGCGCCATGTACAGCGGCGTGCCCATCACGACGCCGGTGGTGGTCAGCTTCGTCGCTGCCGCCGCCATCTCGGGATCCATGATCTTCGAGATGCCGAAGTCGAGCAGCTTCACGAAGTCGCCGTTCTCGCCCTCCGTGGTGAGGAAGATGTTGTCGGGCTTGAGATCGCGGTGAACGATGCCCTTCATGTGCGCCGCGCCGACCGCGCGCAGCACTTGCCGCATGATCTTGAGCGCGCGATTGAGCGGCAGGGGCCCGTGATCCTCGATCAACCGCGACAGCGGCTGCCCGGAGAGCAACTCCATCACGACATAGGCGCGGCCATCGGGCGCGGTGCCGATGTCCATGACGTCGATGATGTGCGGATCGCCGATGCGCCCGGCCGCCAATGCCTCGCGCGTGAACCGCGCGATCGCCTCGCGGTCGCCGTTGTACTTCTCGAGCATCAGCTTGACGGCGACTCGCTTGCCGAGCTGCGTGTGCTCCGCCTCGAATACCTCGCCCATCCCACCGCGGCCGATCAGGCGAACGATGCGAAACTTGTTGTCGAACGTCTGTCCGATCAACGAGCTGCTAGCACTCGGCTCCGCCTGCACGTCGGAACGAATACTAAACGATCAGGGCCAGTTATGCCGCCGTTAGTTACGGCCAGGCGGATCGCGTCAAACCCCGCGAAAGCGTTGGCCGGACCGCCACACAAACGCCTGGGATCATCCCGCACGGCCGGTCAGGACACCCCGATCACGAGCTCGCGAGGATCCGATCGAGCGCCTGGTAGCTCTCGGTCATGCCGCCCTCCATTCCGGAGTGCAGCATGTGCTCAGACAAGCTGAAAACGCGAAACCAAACTCGCCGCGTGTCCGGCATGGCCGGCATGCATGGCATGCGACATTGCAGCATCGGCTAACGCCGCCGCACGGCTGCGCTATCCGCCCCCCCAACCCCGGTAGGGTGGGCAAAACGCGAGTTGCCACTGTCCGGCCCGCGGACACACGCCTCGCTTCGCGCAGATCGCTCGTCGCTACTTCGGTGTGCTCGCGACGTCGACAACCGCGGCGGCATACGCGGTCGCCGCCGCTTCGCACGCGTCGAGATCACCGGTCAGCCACGCGCACGCGAAGTTGGTCTCCGTCGGCGGTGGCTGGATCTTCACGACGCGCACGTCGGCCGCCTTGAGCGCGGCATCGAGACCGATCGTCGCTTCGATCGGCGGGGCCACCAAGTAGGCCATTGGCGTGCCGACGGCGAGCCCGGCTTCCTTGCCGAGGTACTCGCCGATCGATGCGATCACGTGCGGGAACACCGTCACCGTGCGCTTGCCATCCGCGTCGTAGAAGCACGCGTCGTGCTGCAAGCAACGCACGAGGGCATCGAGCCCCGCGTCGATCGCTTCGGGCTCGCTCGCCGCGATCACGCCGAGGATCTCGCCCGACAGTCGGCCGCTCGCGTGTGCCGCGCCGGCATAGAAGCTCTTCGCGAAGATGACGTCGACCGGCGCGAACTTCGTCGCCTCGTCGAGAGCGACGTACATCGCGTCATCCTGATCGCAGGTGACGAGCCCGAGTGATCGGTGCTTGTCGGGATCGCCGCCGTACGCGCGGACGAGCGCGGGATCCGCGTTCGGCAAGCGCCGGACGCTCAGCACCGTCGGCGGAATCGGCTCGAGGATCACGATGCACCTCGATCGCGCACGATGCACCTCGTGTTCACGATGCACCTCCACCGACGAGCTTCTGCCGGACCTGCGGCTCGCGATATCCGCGTCCGCCCGCGACCTCGCCGAGCTTGCCGAGATCGAGCAGCACCCCCGAGATGCGCTGGTTGATCATCGCCTGCGCGAGCGCGGCCAATCGCTCCGCGGCGTCATCGGGAACGATGCCGCGCGCGTGGATGTTCGAGATCATGTTCCGATCACCGTCGGTGTTTCCGATCTTCGGATCGAACACGACGTAGGCGCTGAGGCCATCGCCGGTGCCCAGCCCCGGGCGCTCGCCGAGGAGGATCATCGAGACCTTCGCGCCGACTTCGTAGCCGATCTCGTCCTCGAGCCACACGCGTGCGAAGCGCGCAGCGAGCGGCGTCCCCACGCGAAGGCCACGTCGTTCGCACGCGCGCGCGACGGCATCGTGCAACGCCTTGCCCGTTTGCATGCACGCGACCGCAGAGAGTCCATCGGCCACGATGATCTGGACATCGACGTTCTTCGTGCACCGCGAGCGCACGACCGCGAGCGAGTCATCGTCCAGTCGCCGCCCGAGATCGGGGCGCAGCAGGAACTCGCGGTGATTCGTCACCCGCGACTTCAGCCCGACAAACCCGTTCTGCTCGGCCCACGTGTCGGGCAGCTCCGCACCGACCGCCGCGTGAGCGACGGCGAGCTCGGCCTGGAACTGGAGCACCACGTCGGTCGCATACCGTGTCCCGACGTGTCCGATCCCGAGGAGCGCGGTCGTATGACGCGCTGCTTCGGCCGCAAACGGGCTCGCTTCCGGGCGTGGCGTATAGACGCGGGCGGGAGGCGCCGGAATCACAGGCATCGCGGGGATCGGCGGGAGCGGATCGGCCGACCCGAGCTCGGCTCGCAGACGATCCATGAGCTGACGGGTCCGGCTCATCCAGGCGTGCAACGTACCCCAGGTTCCGGTAGGATTGGCTCCTCGATGCGCGCCGTCCTCGCCATGTCCGTCCTCGTCGCGGGGTGCATCGCGGCCGAGCCGGGCAAGGAAACCCCGAGCGCCTCTCCACGCAAAGCCTGCACGGAGCTCGAAGGGTTGACGTTCTCGTCGCCCGTCGGTCCGCAGTCCGTCGCGTTCGTCACGGACGATGCGGAGTACTCGACGTTTACCGAGACCGCTGCGGACGGCACGCAGTCGATGGGCCTCGCCCAGTGCATCACGGCGAACAACACGAACATCATCTACATCGACGGCGCCACGGATCACTGGAGCGCTCGCGCCGATGTTCCGCCGGCCGGCACCGACATCTATCTGCAGTGGACCGACGGTCACTCGCTGACCGCGCTCAATGTCGTCGGCTCTCGCTAGCGGACCGCGCTGACGTCGCCGAACTTCGGGCCCGGTGCATCGCCGCGCCAGATGCCCTTGGCATCGAGCCACGCGTCGAACTCGGGCGTCGGTCGCTTGTTGACCAACCGGCGCAGCGTCGGGATGTCGTGATAGCTCGTCGACTGGTAGTTCAGCATGATGTCGTCGCCGACGGGCAATGACATGAGGTACGTGCAGCCCGCGGTGCCGAGGAGGACCTTGAGGCTCTCGAGCTCGTCCTGCGTCATCGACGCGTGATAGGTGAAGCACGCGTCGCAGCCCATCGGCAGTCCGAGCAGCTTGCCCATGAAGTGATCCTCGAGCGCCGCGCGGGAGATCTGCGGACCGTCCTCGAGGTACTCGGGTCCGATGAACCCGACGACCGTGTTCACGAGGAACGGCTTGTAGCGCCGCGCGAATCCGTACGCGCGCGCTTCGATCGTCACCTGATCCGCGCCGTGATGCGCCGCGCTCGAGAGGGCCGATCCTTGGCCGGTCTCGAAGTACATGCGGTTCGGGCCCTTCGTCGTCCCCCGCGCGTTCATCATGTCGTGCGCTTCGTCGATCAGCTTCGCGCTGATGCCGAACGCTTTGTTCGCTTGCTCGGTACCCGCGAGCGACTGGAACATCAGATCCATCGGGCAGCCCCGAGAGAGCGCCTTCATCTGCACCGTGACGTGCGAGAGCACGCAGTGTTGCGTCGGACACTCGTTGCGCTTCAGGACCTCGTCGATCGCCTTCAAGATCTCGGCGGTCGACTCGGGCGTATCCGTCGCGGGGTTGACGCCGATGACCGCGTCGCCGCAGCCGTACGCCAGCCCCTCGCGCATCGACGCGAGGATGCCCTGCACGTCGTCGGTCGGATGATTCGGCTGACAGCGCGAGGACAATCGACCCGGCAAGCCGAGCGTGTTGTTCGCGCGGACGACGACCTGCGCCTTCGCGCCGACCGTCATCAGATCGAAGTTCGACATCAGCTTGCTCGCCGCCGCCGCCATCTCCGGCGTCAAGCCCGGAGCCACTGCACGCAGCGTCGGCCCCGTCGTGTTGATGTCGAGCAGCCACTCGCGGAACTGACCGACGGTGAGATGGCCGACCGCGCGGAACGCCTGCGCGTCGAGCTCGTCCTCGACCAGGCGAGTGAGCTCGTCCTGCTCGTACGGCACGACCGGGTTCTCGCGCAGGTCGCGCAGCGTCAGGTTCGCGAGCACCGCACGAGCCGCCACGCGCTCCACCGCATCGCGCGCCGAGATTCCGGCGAGGTCGTCACCGCTCTTCGGCGGGTTCGCCTTCGCGAGCACTTCCTTGACGGAAGCGAAGCGGTAGCCGACGCCGCGGATCGTCGATGCGAGCTGCACTCGACGAGACCGTACGCAAATAAAACGCCGCACGCCACTGGTGGGTCCACAGACCCGGTGACGTGCGACGGAGAGTCTAACTAGAAGCTAGTCGAGCGTAGGGTTTTCAGTGAATCGTGATGGCCGCGGGGCGGCGGGTCGGGGTAACGGTGCCGAACACGCGGGGAGCCGGCGTGCGGTGGATGCTCGCCAGCACCTCGTCGAGGTCATCGAGCTCCGGCTCGCGGCTCGGGATGTGCGCGCGAACGTTCGCAGGCTTGATGCCGACATGGTGCGTCGGTACGAGCGCCCACCCGAGCATCGCGGCGCAGACCATCGACACGAAGCCGACGGTGCCGATCGCGAGCGGGATGGTCGCATCGGGGGCGTACGCGCCGTCGACCATCGTCCGATTGCTCCAGCCGCTGTACAGCAGGAAGCCGCTCACCACGAACACCGCGACGGTCAGCACGTCGAGCAGCGCGTGCTGCCTCGCGACACCGCGTGCGCGCGATTCGCGAGGCAACGAGAACATGTCGATGGCACCGGGGATCACGGCGGCGAATGCGCCGATGACGCCCGCGATGTTCGCGACCATCGCAGCACGGAAGTAGAAGATGTCCTGCGTGCCGATGTACGCGAGCTCGAGTCCGATCGTCGCCGTGAACAGGGCGAGGGGAAATCCGACGAGCATCGGGTGGATGGCGTGACCTGCGATGCGCGCCTTGCTGTACATGCTGCTTCGTCGAGTGCAGCCGGCATGCCGCGACAAGACGCGCGGACTATCGTCGCGAAGGCGCACGTTCCGACCGTGCGACCGATCGTGGGCCGAGCGCGCACGCCACGCGTGAGCCGGATGCTAGCGTCGGCGCAGGGAGCACATCGCATGAACCGTACGCTGCTCGTTGCCGCAGTGAGCGCTTTCGCGCTCGTCACCGTTCGTCCGGCTCGCGCCGACGCCGAGATGGATGCCTACGTCGCCGCGGTCAAGGACGCGACGGGGGAGGGGCCACGTCCGCAAGCGATCGCGAAGCTCGTGACGTTCAAGCTCGGCAAGAAGTGCTGGGCGAAGTTGCCGGACAAGAACCAAGGCGCGGTTCACGCGGGCACGTTCGCGGCGAGCGATCTCCTCGAGTACGGCAAGCGCGTCACGGGCGAAGAGATGACGGAGGCGTCACTCGACGAGTTTCGTCAGAAGTTTTCGATCACGGTCAATGTCGAAGGCGACGACTGTGACGCGAAGCAGAGCTCGCTGTGGCTCGGGTACTGGACGGGTGCCATCGCCGCGGTGAGGAACAACCCACCGCCCTCGGGCAAGGCGTTCATCACGATCAACGTCGGCAAGCAGAAGGACCTCACGAACGAGGTCAGCAAGGACGGGACGACGTTCACGATCAACGCGCCGAAGGACATCACCGCCGCGCAGTGGAACGACAAGCTCGAGAAGCCGTTCCGCCAGCTCGTCGCGAAGATCCCCGATGACTTCGCGTTCGCGACCAAGGAAGCGACGGGCGACTACTACACGGCGTGGGTGCTCACGAAGTTCCACACGTTCAAGATCGGCAAGAAGTGCCGCGCGAAGCTCGCGAACAAAGACGAGGGCGCGGTGCACGCCGCGACGTTCGTGACGCGTGACATCGCGGCGTATGCGAAGGCAGCGGGCGCCGAGGACTGGGACGCTGTCGAGGGGCAGTCGAACAACGATCCCGAGTGCAACCGCGACCTCGTCGAGAAGGACATGGACGCGTTCAAGAAGCGCCTGTCGATCACGATCAGCGTCGATGGCGACGACTGCGACACGAAGCAGAGCTCGCTGTGGCTGCGCTACTGGACGACGATCGCCACCGCGCTCGAGGACTATCCGCCGAAGGCGAAGTCCGTGAAGATCACGCTGACCGTGAACACCAAGGCGAAGGAGCTCACCGCTACCGTCGGCAAGGACGGCGCGACGTTCGCGTTCACCGGCCCCCGCGATGTCGAGAAGGGCATGTGGAGCGACGCCATCACGAAAGCATTCGAGAAGGTTGCGAAGAAGAAGTGATCAGCTCAGCACGGCGCGCAGATCGCCGACGTTCGATCGCGCGGTGCGCCAGCCGATGATCGCGATGGCGATCCCCGCGACCACGCCCGACCACAGCGCGACCAGCGTCAGCTCGCGGATGCCGAACAAGTGGATGCGGAACGTCGTCACGCTGGCGAAGTGCACCCACGGGGCGAGCGCGGCCACGGCGCCGATCGCGGCGAACGACGCCCACCGCGCGCGCAAGACGAGCCCGGCACCCGCGATCACCGTCGCTGCGAGCACGAGCTGCGGGTCGGGCAGGTAGCCATCGAACCCCGACACCTTCCAGAACAGCATCATCGATCCCGCCGTGTAGATCGGATACAGCATCGCGAGAGCCCAGCCGGTCGCCGTCAGATCCGCGCGTCGCCAGGGCACGAGAATCGCGAAGGCTCCGAGCTGACACGCGACCGTCCACGCCGGCGGCGCACCGCCGAACAGCGCGAGCGAGGCGATCACGACGAGGACGTTCCACGCCATCACGCCGAGTAACGTCGCGCGCGCCCACGCGGAGCGCCACAGCATCGCGCCACACAGAGCGAGCGCGAGAGCACCCTCCGCGTAGCCATTCCAGTTCTCGTAGCCCAGGTTGACGAGCACCTGTGGCAGCACGAGGGCGATCACGGCGAGCGCACGCCACGACGGCAGCTTCGCGCCGAACGGCGTGCGTACGCGTGCGTGCTCTCGCGCGAGCTCGCTCGGATCGCCCAACCGCTTCGCCGCTTCGGTGACCGCGAGCGCGGCGGGCATCCCCTGCGCGCGCAGATCATCGACGAGGAGGCGGAGGTGGTCCTCGATCTCGTCGAGGGTGGCGCGACCGACATCGGCCTCGCTCGCGATGCGCTCGCGATAGCGAGCAACGGCGTCATCGATGTCGTCACGAACAGACGGAGCGAGCTTCTTCATGCGGGTCTCCATGCCTTGGTGAGGGCCGCGTGGACGACGTCCCATTGCCGGCGCTCTTCGGCGAGCGCGCGGCGACCGTCGGGTCGCAGCCGATAATATTTGCGCTTGCGACCGTTCTCGCCGCGCTCCTCGAACGATTCGATCAAGCCGGCGTCCTCCATGCGGTGGAGCACCGGGTAGAGCATTCCTTCGGACCACTCGAGCTCGCCGCCGGACAGGGCGCGCACCTCTTGAATGATCGCGTAGCCGTAGCTGTCGCCCTTCTGCAGGATCGCGAGGACGAGCGCGGTCGCCGACGCGGCCACGAGGTCCTTCGCGATGCGAGCGTCGTCTGGCTTGCCTTGCCTCACACCTCTAGGCATAGAGCTGCGAGGTATCGATGTCAAGGCGAATGTTCGAGCCCATCTCCCACGTGATCTTCACGTGAACGCGGGTGCGCGGTGCCGATCGGATCGTAGTGTCCCTGCGATGCGGCATCTCCTCCTCGTAATCATGCTCGTGGCGTGTGGCTCGTCCGGACCCTCGACCTCGTCGATCGGCCAACACCACGTCGACGCCACGTCGGCGATCACGGCGCTCCAGGCGTCGAAGTTCGCCGATGCACGCCGCGAGGCCGATGCAGTCCTGGCGAAAGACGCGAGCAGCTCGCAGGCCGCTGCGGTGCGCGCGATCGCGACGTATCAAGCGGGCGTGGAGCGACTCGTCGGCGAGATGAGCGCGATCATGGAGACGGGCGAGCTGATGAAAGCGCTCGATCACCAGTCGGGCCGCGCGATGTGGACGAAGTTCCTCGATGCGCTCGACGCGGTCGACAAGGACCTCGCGATCGTCGCGAAGGACCCGGGCTTCTCGCTCGAGCTGTGCATCGCGTGCTTCGAGATCGATTGGAACGGACGGCGCGGCGTGGACGAACGCGATCGTCACATGCTCGAGATCGAATACGACGGCCACGGCGGCGAGCTCGCGGAGAACGACGTGCGGCGGCGGCCGACGTTTCGCTTCGATGTCGGCGATGCGGAGTGGGGACGCGCGATGATCGGCTTCCAGCGGGCGTTCGTGAACCTCGTGCTCGCCTATGACTGGCGCCAGCTCGACAAGATTTTCGGGCGCGGTGGTGATCGCCGGCTCGTCTTCCCGATCGCGGACAAGGCGCGCGTGGCGAAGGCGCTCGAGCTGTTCGTGTTCGCGCTGGACCGGAGCGCCGCCGAGCGCACCGCGTACCTCGCCGAGACCGACGACGATCGCGAGTGGGTGCCGAGCCCGACGCAGAAGAACCATCCGATCCCGCTCGCGGTGGATGATTCGATCTACGCGACGTGGGACGCCGTGCTGCGCGACGTGAAGGACCTGCTCGCGAGCAAGGCCGGCGTGTCGTTCAAAGAGATCGCTCGCATGATCGACGACGATCTCGAGCGCCTCGCACCCGCCGCGTTCCTCGACCTCGGCGCGATGTTCCGCGAGCCCACCGACATCGTGATCGACTTCTCCGACGAGAGCGAGAGTCCCAACAACATGGAGCGCGTCCTGCGCGGGCTCGTGGGCCACGGCTACAAGGAAGCGATGCGCGCGAGCCCGCTCGTCGGGCGCGTGCGCACGATGATCCAGAGCGTCGACAAGGGCGAAGAGACCTTCGAGCACAAGCTTCGCTATCTGTTCTGGTTCAACTGAGGGGAACGGCTCGGGGGCAAACTCCCAGCCAGCGAGATCTCCCGACGAGTTACCAGCGTGGGATCGCTAACGATTCGGCGGTCGCGCGCCCGATCTCGCGCAACCGCGTGCGCAGCGTGCGCACGATGTGGACCGCCAACCCGCAGGAATCACGACGGCACGAGCCCTGCTTTGTTCGCGTCGCATGTCGCGAATGCTCGCTGTTGCTTCGCTGCTCCTCCCGGCGTCGTTCGCGGTTGCCGAGACGCGCACCGGGATCACCGACCTCCGGATCACGACGGCGACACCCGTCATCGGCGGCACCGCGGTTCCCGCCGGCAAGTGGCCCGATGCGGTCGCCGTCGTCGGCGCGCAGGGCTCGTGTACGGGCACGCTGATCGCGCCGGACATCGTGCTCACCGCGGGCCACTGCGCCGACGCGGGCCTCACGCAGGTCATCGCGAACACGACGAACTACAACCAAGCGGGTGGCGTTCGCTCGCAGATCGCATCGATCACCGCGTATCCGAACTGGGAGACCACGTTCGATGTCGCCGTCGTGAAGCTGACGACGCCGATCACCGCGGTGGCGCCGCGCGGCGTGGGCGCCGGCTGCACGTTCCAAGGCTTCTCGAACAACATGATGGTCCACCTCGTCGGGTTCGGTCTCACCGACACGGCAGGCCAAGGCAACAACACGGTGCTGCGCGAAGCGACGGCACCGGTGACGGATCCGACGTGCTCGGGCGGCAACGGCTGCCAAGCCGGCGCATCTCCGGCGGGCGAGTTCATCGCCGGTGGCAACGGAACCGATTCGTGCTTCGGCGATTCGGGTGGCCCGGTCTATCTCGACACGCCTCGCGGCACGATGGTGATCGCGGCGGTCTCGCGCGGCTTGAACAACTCGCCTACCCCGTGCGGCGGTGGCGGCATCTACGTTCGGACCGACAAGGTACTTCAGTGGATCGAGCAGACCGCCGGTCACCCGGTGACCAAGGACAGCTGCGCCGGTGGCGGCACGCCGCCCGACGGCGAAGATCCGCAGAGCGGTGAGGATCCTCCTCCTGGCGGTGGCGGTGATCCGACGGGACCGGACGAGTCCCCCACCGGCTACGGGGGCGAGATCACGGGCGGCTGCTCGACGAACGGGAGCTCGACGGCAGGTCTCTTGCTCGGACTCGCGCTGCTCGGACTGCGTCGTCGGCGCTAACGCACGACACGACGAAGATCGCGAACGCGAGGACCGCGACGATCAAGCCACGAACATCGCGACGGCAAATGCCGCGCAGACCATCGAGGCCCCGATCATCGCGTAGACCTTGCCGCGTCCACGCTTCATCTGGCCGACCACCATCCGCATCGTCTTGTCCGCGTCTTCGTTCAGCTCGTGCTTCTTGAAGATCCGGACGGGCTGCGTCGTGCCGGTGACCACGCTGAACTGGACGTGATCGATGAGCGAGATGCTCCCATCGTCCTCGTAGCGATCCTCGATCGGTCGATCGACGTCGCCGGTCGACGGCTGCTCGGGAGGAACTTCAGTGCCCTTCTTGAACCAGAGAGTTTCGCGGAAGCGCGCCATGTGAGTGCGTGGGTCGACCAGACTCGTGACTCGATGAGGTAACTGTCGGGGGTCGGTTCGTGGTCTGTCCGGGTCTTGGCCGGATCCCGGACGCGTGTCCGAGATCCGGCCGGACACGATCGCTAAGGCCTCGGAAGTGCACACGCGGTTGGTGGCACCGAGCGTGCTGTGGCGGTCGGGCCATGCGTATCGCGCTTCTGTCGTTGTCGATCGTTCTGTCCATCTTCCTCTCGGCTGCTCCTGCGAGCGGTGATCCCGCACCGATCGTGGGTGGAACGAACACGCGATCCCGAGATTGGCCCGACGTCGTCGCGGTCCTCGGGACGAAGGGGTTGTGCACGGGCACGCTGATCGCGCCCGATGTCGTGTTGACCGCCGGGCACTGCATCGAGATCGAGCCGCTCTACGTCGTCACGCACGCCGATAGTCTCGAACCGGGCGCGTCCGGCGAGGAGATCGCGGTGAAGTGGTCACGCGCGTATCCCCAGTGGCAGGATCGCTTCGACGTCGGTGTCGTCGTGCTCCAGCGCATGGCGCGCACGCAGCCGCGAGCGATCGCGACCGCGTGCTTCGCGAACGAGCGACTCGCGGCCGGCGCGATCGTGACGATCGTCGGATACGGATTGATCGCACCCGACGCGAGCGACGCGAACACGCGGCTCCACGCCGCGCAGATTCCCGTGACCGATCCGTTCTGCGAGCACGCGCCCGGGTGTCTGCGCGGTGCGGGCCCGCGGGCCGAGTTCGCGGCGGGCGGACGCGGGAGCGACGCGTGCTACGGCGATTCCGGCGGGCCCGCGTACCTCGCGACGCCCACGGGTTTCGCGGTGGCCGGCGTGATCTCGCGCGGGATGGCGATCGACGGGTTGCCGTGCGGCAACGGTGGCATCTACGTCCGCGCCGACAAGGTCGTCGCGTGGATCCAGAGCGTCACCGAGCGTCGCATCGAGCGGGTTGCCTGTGATGGTCCAGGCGATGATCCGGACGCAACGGACGACGAGCTCGCGGCATCCGAAGGCTGCGCCGCGGAGCCAGGCGGCAGCAGAGGAACGATGTTCCTCGTTCTCGCCGGTGTGCTCGCGGTCGTTCTGCGCCCCAGGGCCGCGTCTCGTCGGCGTCGTGCGTGATACAACGCCGCCAGCATGGCGAAGATCAAGGTGAAGAATCCCGTCGTCGAGATGGACGGCGACGAGATGACCCGCATCATCTGGCATTTCATCAAAGAGAAACTGATCCTCCCGTACCTCGATATCGATCTGAAGTACTTCGACCTCGGCATCGAGAGTCGCGACAAGACCAAGGATCAGGTCACGATCGATTCGGCGAACGCGACGAAGGAGTTCGGCGTCGCCGTCAAGTGCGCGACGATCACGCCCGACGAAGCGCGCGTCAAAGAGTTCAACCTCGCCGAGATGTGGAAGTCGCCGAACGGCACGATCCGCAACATCATCGGCGGCACGATCTTCCGCGAGCCGATCATCTGCAAGAACGTCCCGCGCCTCGTCCCGGGCTGGACCAAGCCCATTGTCGTCGGCCGTCACGCGTTCGGTGATCAGTACAAGGCGACGGACTTCCTCGTCCCCGGTGCCGGCACGCTGACCATGACGTTCACGCCGAAGGATGGCGGGAAGCCCACCGAGTACAAGGTGTTCGACTTCCAGTCGTCGGGCGTCGCGATGGGCATGTACAACCTCGACGAGTCGATCATCGGCTTCGCGAGGAGCTGCATGACCTACGCGCTCAACCGCAAGTGGCCCCTCTATCTCTCGACGAAGAACACCATCCTCAAGAAGTACGATGGTCGGTTCAAGGACCTGTTCCAGAAGGTGTTCGACGAGGAGTTCGCCGACAAGTTCAAGGCGGCAGGCACCGTGTACGAGCACCGCCTGATCGACGACATGGTCGCGTCCGCGATGAAGTGGGACGGCGGCTTCGTGTGGGCCTGCAAGAACTACGATGGCGACGTCCAGTCGGACTCGGTCGCGCAGGGCTTCGGCTCGCTCGGCCTGATGACCTCCGTGCTGCTCACGCCCGACGGCAAGACCGTCGAAGCGGAAGCCGCGCACGGCACGGTCACGCGCCACTACCGCGAGCACCAGAAGGGCAAGCCCACGTCGACGAACCCGATCGCATCGATCTTCGCGTGGACACAGGGCCTCAAGTATCGCGGTCAGTTCGACGGAACGCCCGATGTCGTGAAGTTCGCCGACGCGCTCGAGCAGGTGTGCGTCGAGACGGTCGAGAGCGGCAAGATGACCAAGGACCTCGCGATCCTCATCGACGCGAAGGCGCCGTGGCTCACCACGCAGGACTTCCTCGACGCGCTCGATGCGGGACTCAAGACGAAGATGGCAACCTGGTAGATGTAAGTCTGTGGTGATCGCACCACGTGTGGCGCGATCGCATCGACGATCTACACAGAGCTTCAAATGAGAACGGGCCGCGTATCGCTACGCGGCCCGTGATCGTTTCGGCGTGGATCCTCGTGGAATCAGCCGAGGAAGCCGCTTGCGATGTTCATCAGCTCGGTGTTCGCGGCGACGGACTTCGCGAAGGCATCCTTTTCGGATGCGGACAGCTCGAATTCATAGACCGCTTCGGCGCCCTTGGCCGTGAGCTTGACGGGGACGCCGACGAACGCGCCCTTCACACCGAACTCACCTTGCAACTCCACCGAGCACGGCAGCACGCGACCCTGGTTGCGGACGATCGCCTCGACCATGAGGCACGTACCGGCACCGGGCGCGAGCCACGCGCTCGTGCCGATGAGACCGGTGAGCGTCGCGCCACCCTTCTTCGTGTTCTCGACGACCTCGGTCAGCTTCTCGGCCGAGAGGAACTTCGTCGCGGGGACGTTGCCGATCATCGCCGTCGAGACGATGGGCACCATGTCCTTGTCGGTGTGCGCACCGAGGACGATCGCCTGGACGTCCTCGACGCTGACGCCGGCGGCGAGCGCGAGGTACGTGCGGAAGCGAGCGCTGTCGAGCACGCCGGCCGAGCCGATGACGCGCTCGCGCGGGAAGCCGGTGACCTGCTTCGCGACGAACACCATCGCGTCGAGCGGGTTCGAGACGACGATGAGCACGGCGTCCGGCGCGTGCTTCTTCACGTCGCCGCAGATGGTCTTGACGATGCCGGCGTTGATGTTGATCAGCTCTTCGCGCGACTGCCCCGGCTTGCGCGGGACGCCGGCCGTCATGACGATGACGTCGGCGCCGGCCATCGCTTCGGGCTTGTCACTCGCGACGAACGACGTGTTGTTGAAGCCCTCCCACGGGCCACATTGCGTCAGGTCGAGCGCGCGGCCTTCGGCCGGTCCCGCCTTGATGTCGATGAGCACGAGGTCGCCGAGCTCTTTGACAGCGGCCCACTGGGCGACGGCCGCACCGACGTTACCGCCGGCACCAACGATTGCGATCTTCGGACGCTTGATCATGTTGAGCGCGTCATACCCCCGCGGCATCCCGGGCGGCAAGTCGTCGTCGGTATGTTCGTCGCGCTGCTGCTCCTGATCGCGGGGTGCGCGCACCCGAAACCATCGACGACTCCCGCGAGTTGTGGGGCAGGGTGGGCCAGGCTCGACGCGTTCGCGCTCCCCGAGATCGACACGAGCCCGCGAGCGCCGCGGATGGAGGCGACTCGGACGATCGCGGAGGTCCGCATCACCGGCGTCGATGCCGCGCTCGCCCGAACGCTCGCCGCGACGCTCGCGACGCGCGCCGGCCAAGTCCTCGCAGACGCACCGATCGCGGACGATCTGCGCCGGCTATGGGCGCTCGGGGTGATCGACGACGCGCGCATCGAGCTCGCAGGCGGTCGCGTCGACTTCGTGCTCGCGCCGCGCCCGCGCATCAGCCGCGTGGTCGTACCGCAGCGCGATCCGGTGGCGCTCCGCCGCTTCGATCTGCTCGCGGGCGCGACCTACGAGCCGCAGCGCATCGCTCGCATCGCGGACGCGGTGAAGCTGAACTACATCCGCGAGGGACACCTCGACGCGCAGGTCAACGTCTCGCGCTCGCAGCGCGGCGATCTCGTCGACGTCTGTGTCGCCGCAGCGCCCGGTCCGAAGATCACGATCCGCTCGATCACCTTTCCCGGCAGCAAGCGGATCTCCGCCGCGACGCTGCTCGGACAACTCCATGGCAGCGATGCCGGGCTCAACCGCGTCGGTGGTCTGTACGATGCCGAGGCGCTCGCGTTCGACAAAGCGTTCCTGCTGAACGAGTACTACGAGGCCGGCATGGTGAGCGCGTCGGTCGGCGACGCGCACATCCATCGCCGCGGCGATCAGCTCGACATCGAGGTGCCGATCGAGGAGGGCCCGGAGTTCGTTCTGGGAACGACCACGCTCCGCATCGGAGAGTCGAACGTCGTTCCGCCGCCACGCGTCCCGATCCCGCTCGTCTACGGCGAAGTGTTCAAGCGATCGCGCATCCAAGCAGCGCGCGACGCGATCGCCGAAGCCACCGGCGCCGATGTCCTGCCGCTCACGCACGTCGACGAAGCGCATGGCCGCATCGACATCACGTTCGAGCTCACCGGGAGGTACCCATGGGACGCGCTGCGTCTCTGGCTGTTGCGATAGCGCTCGTTGGATGTGCGAAGCCGCGGCCCGTCGTGTTCGGCGAGCAGATGCCGGCGTCGTGCAACGGCGTCGTCGACGTAGAGCAATGCGCGGGCTGGCTGATCGATCGAATCCTGACGATGTCGCAAGGCGCGTACATCGACGACGACATCGCGGCGTACGTCAGCGGCGTCGGTGATCGCCTCGTTCGCGCGCAGGGCGACCGGCGGCGCTGGACGTTCCTGGTAACCGACGATCACGCCGTGCAGGCGTACGCGGGTCTGTCGACGATGGTGTTCATCAATCGCGGCGCACTCGCGCTCCTTCGCGACGAAGCAGAGCTCGCCGCGGTCCTCGGTCACGAGATGGCGCACGTCCTCGGCGGACACCTGCACGAGAACTATCGCGACATCCTGCAAGGCAGTGTCGGCCGCTCGAGCGAGAGCGAGCGCCACGCGAATCGCTATGCGCGCGACGACGAGATCCAAGCGGACGAGGTCGCCGTGCTCCTGCTCGCGAAGGCGGGCTACGACACGCGCGGCGCGGAGCGAATGCTGCGTGCACTCGCGGCGACGTCCCCCGACGACGGCGAGCAGGACACCGAGCATCATCCGCGCTGGATCGAGCGCATCGCGCGCGTCCAGATGCTCGCGGCCGCGCACCTCGGCGGCGAGACCGGCGCGGATCGCTTTCGCTCGCGGATCGCGCAGCTCGTGATCGGCGCGGATCCGCGACGCGCGTCCATCGTCGGGAACGCGGCGGTGTTCGCGCATTCGAACGTCGCGATCGATCTCCCGCCGCATGTCACGGCCGAGGTCGACGGTGCCGACGTGACGATCCAGATCGACGCCACTTCGGGGTTCGGTGTTCGCTCGATCGATCCCCGGCTCGCGCGCGCGCTCGCGAGTCGCCTCGAGGAGACTCCCGACGCGAGCCTCGTGATCATCGAGCGGCCGCGGATCTCGCTGATGATCGCGATCGTCGGTCCGGACGCGCGCCTCGTCGCGAAGCGCGTGAAGCAGAGCGTGCGCACGCCGCGGCCCGACGAGCTTCGCGCGATCCGGCCGACGCGCATCGACCTCGCGGCGCCGCGCCTCCTGTGGCACCCGTAGCTACGGCGTCACGAAGATCGGATTCGCGACACCGAACGGGATGCGGCCCGGATGCACGGGCTCGAGGGGCCGCTGCGCGTACGCGGCGATCACGACGAAGCCGCCGGTCGCGCGCACCTGCACGGGCACCTGACCTCGCCAGCGGATCGCGGTGTTCGGTACGGCGTCGCTCGGCATCACGGCGATGCGATCGACCGTCTCCCCGTCGACGACGACATCGATCCCGTCGACGTCGATCCACGACGCGGCCTGCACCGTGACGTCGACCATCTGCGGTGTGCCAGCACCGGTCGTGGTGTCCCCCGGGCCGGCCGTGCCGAGCTTCGCGCTGACGTAAATGCCGCCCGACACCACGCCGTGCCCGGCGGCGAGCGTGTCGCGCACTTGGTTCGCGGTCAGTGCCCGCGGATCATCCGTGCCGAGCGAGAGACACGTACGCGGATAGCCGACGGGCGAGGTCGACATGCCGTGGCTATCCGAGGATCCGACCGCGAAGATCTTGCGGCCCGCCTTGAGCAGACCGAACCAATCGGTGACGTGGGTGTTGCGATTCGAGATCCAGCTCGCGTCGTTGAACACCTCGACGAGCGTGAACTTCGTGTCCCAGTCCGCCACCGAGTCCGCGAGCCCCGTCGCAGCGTCGTATCCCACGTAGCCGAAGTAGTTCGTCGGACCGCGCGGGTGGTTGATGATCACGACCGGCGCTTCCGGACGCGCGCGCACGGCATCGAACACCTTCGGCGGTGACAGCGTCTCGAACGGCGTGTCGAGCGCCTCGTTCGTCGGGAACGTCTGCCACTTCGGTGCGCCGGCGTTGACCGCCGTCTTGTCGGGCGTCAGAGGGAACACGCCCATGTGGCCCCAGATCTCGAACGACGTGAGCTCGATCGAGCCGAACCCACGCGCGTACGCCGAGCCGCCCACGCTCTCGATCTCCGACGAGAAGTCAGATACGTACTCGTGATCCGAGCGCACCGGCAGCTCGAGTCCGTCGGCGATCGCCTGCTTCAGCTTGACCGTCGCGTTATCGCCCGAGTCGTTCGAGCGCCACGTGTGGATGTGAAAGTCGGCGCATTGGACACCGGTCGTATCGACGCTGTGATCGAGCACGGCGTTGACCTGCACGAGCGCACCCGGCGCGACGTCGATCGTCTGGCGATACAGCTCCCACTCGTAGCCGCGGGAGACGATCACCTCCCAGCGGCCCGGCGGAACGGGAACGGTCAGGCTGCCTTCGACGCTGTACACGACGTGCAATCGGTTATCGAGGATCGGCTCTTCGCCGAAGTTGCGCGGCACCGTCGGCAGCGTCGTTCCAGCCACCGGGACGAGCTGCACGCGGCCAGGGCTCGGTGACGTTCCGTCGCTGATCGCGATCGCGACCGAGCCGATCGCCGGCATCGCGAGCGTCACGGAGCCGCCTGCGGTTCCGACGTGCTCGGTGACGATCGCATCGCCGCGCTTGTACGCGTCCAGCGTCACGTCCGCACTCGCGGGCACGTGCAGCGTGAATGCTCCCGTGGCGTCGGTGAGCGCGCGCGTGAAGTAGTTGCCCGCGGTGTCGTGCGCGTGGACGTGCGCGAACGGAACGCCGACTCTGCCGCGCACGACGCTGCCGGTGATCTCGCGGAGCTCGCCGCCGGCCACACTCTCGGCGGCGACGATCGTGCCGTCGAGTCCCTTGCCGATCGCGATGCGCGCGTGGAGCCGCTCGACGGTCCCGCACGCGGGAATCGTGAACCCCGGCGAGAACGCTCCGACGAAGCCCGAGGCCGACAGCGACGATCCGAGCGTCCCTTCGCCGGGTAGGTACGCCCAGCTCGTCGCCGCGTCGTCGACGAGGACGACGTACGGCGTCTGCGACAGCGAGTCGTCGAAGCCGCGGCCCGGTTGGAACAGCGGCGTTCGGCCCGTGTACATCAGCGCGTGCAGCGTGGTCTGGAGCTCTTGCTCTTTCGCCCGCGGCGACGCGTAACGCATGCGAACGTCCACGTGATCCGCGCCCGGCGCGAGCTCGTAGTCGATCGCCGCTTCGATGTCGGTCAGCTGATCGTTGAACACGACCGCGATCAAGTTCTCGAAGAACGGCAACGGATGCAGCTTGCCGCGCGCGCGAATGATCGCGGGCTTGCCGTCCGAGCCGTCGTTGATCACGCTCACGCTCTCGGTCACCACCGTGGAGCGCCCGGTCAGGAGGAACACCTCCCCGAAGTTGTTCGGCTCGACCATCGCGCCGTCCTCGATGCGCGCGAGTCCGACGGGACGGCCGCCCCACGGATCGTATAGATCGCTCGCGCCGGCATCTTCGATGACGAGCGCGATGTGATCGTTGGCGATCACGAAGTCGCCTTCGCTCCACGTGATCAAGCCCGACGGTACGACGGGGAGGTCCTGCGCGCGCAGTCGACCCGCGCGCGCCTCGTCGGCCGTCGAGCCGAGTGGCTGTGGATGCCCGTCGGGATCGCCGTCGGAGAAGGCGAGCGGACACGCGTTGTCTCCGCACGCGCACGAAAACACGAGCAGCGCGATCGCGCCGTGGATCCTCACGCGCCGAGCGTACTACTTCGCCACGCGCACCGGCATGCATTCCTCGACGACGAGGGCTCAGTTGCGCCGACCGCTACTTCGTCACCACGATCGACCACCGCACATCACGCCCGACGAGCGCGCCGCTACCACCGCGGTCCGTGCGCTCGAACCGGATCATCTCGCCGCGCCGCAGGGTCACCGAGGCACCGCCGGGCGTGCGTGCTTTGCCGTCCGACAGTCGCCATGCCATCGGCAGCCCGTCGGCGCGCACGATCACCGTGTATTGACCGTCGCTGCCGTCCCAGCGCAAGACATCGACGTCCTGGCGCGTGTCGAGGTAGCCGCGGAGCTCCTGCGTCAACTCGAGCGGCGTCGCGTCCGCGTCCGTGTTGTTCGGCTCCAGCTCGCCGGGCGCGGCTTCCTCCGTGACATGAAGCGTGTACGGATCGCTGACGTTCTCCGTCGGAAACTTCTGATCCTTCGCGATCGTTTGCCCCACGACGATCGTCACGGGGCCGTCGACGGAGCGCCGATGCAGCGTCTCGCCGTCTCCCATCCCGCCTTCGTCGGCGAGCGCGCTGTGCGTCCCCGCGCCATCGTGCACGCCGAGGTTGACGTCGATATTCGGCGGCGCCGTGACCGAGACGCTGATCGTGCGGCGGCTCCCGGACGGGTACTTGATCACGTAGATGTCGCGATCGCCATCGCTCGTCGTGCGCCGCTTGCCGAGGAAGCCGGTCACGTCGCTACCTGCCGCGATCCTCGTCGCGTGCTCCGGCTCGTCGTTCGGCTCTTGCTCGGTCGTCGACGGCGGGGGCGTGCGCGTGACGAGCCAGAACGCACCCGCGGCTGCACCGATCAGCGACAACGTGGTCAGCGCCGCGACGAAGAACCGCCGCCGCTTGAGGCCGCGCTCGAACTGGTCGATGTCCGAGCGTCGGAGGTGCAGGTCCTCGTCCTCGTCGTCGATCGCGAAGCGTGCGGACCGCGTCGAGTGCCGCCCGGAGCGGTGCGGCGTCGCTTCGGTCACCGTCTCCGCGTAGACCTCCTCGATCGCTTGTCCGAGCTCGGCCGCGGTCTGCCACCGCTCGCTCGGATCGCGCGCGAGTGCTTTTTGCACGAGGTGATCCACCGACGGCGGAATCCCCATCCGCGGCGTGCGCATCGACGGCGCGTCGGGCTCGCCGGTCAGATGCTTCGTGAGCACGCCGACCGCCGTCGCGCTCGAATACAGGTACGTGCCGGTCAGCACCTGGAACATCAGCGCGCCGAGCGAGTAGATGTCGGTCCGCGCGTCGACCTCCTCGCCGCGGATCTGCTCGGGCGCCATGTAATACGGCGTGCCGACGATCGCCGTCCGGTCGGTCATGTCGGGTTGATCGCGCTTGTCGAGCTTCGCGAGCCCGAAGTCGAGCACCTTCGCGAAGTCGCGACCGCCGGTCGTGCGCGTGATCAGCACGTTCTCGGGTTTGAGATCGCGATGCACGATGCCGAGCTCGTGCGCCTCCTGGAGTGCGCCGCAGATCTGCACGAACATCGGCGCCGCACGCGCCCACGCGATCGGCCCGTCGCGCGACACGACCCGACCGAGATCGAGCCCGCGCACGAGCTCCATGATCAGATACAGGTTGTTCTGGAACTGACCGAAGTCGAAGACCTGCACCGTGTGCGGATGGTTGAGCTGCGAGACGGCGTGCGCCTCGCGCTCGAAGCGCTGGACGATATCGACATCAGCGACGAGATCGCGATGCAGCACCTTCATCGCCGCGATCTTGCCCATGCGCAGATGCTCGACCCGGTACACGACGCCCATGCCGCCGCGACCGATCACCTCGAGCACGCGATAGCGCCCGTCGACGATCTTCCCCAGCCACGCTTGATTGGAGTCGCTGAGGCGGCGATCGACGATCGCTTCGACCGGCGCGGTCTGCGCTAACGAAGGATCGCGGGGTGGGTCACCCGGCCGCTCGGACACGCGACGATCATAGCGCTCCTGGGCGTCGGTGAAGAGGTTCCCTGCATGACGCTTCCTGTCGCGTACCGAGACTCGGCGCTCGATCTATTCGGCGTCGGTGATCGGCTTCCACGTCCAGGTGTCGCCGCGCACCACGAGCAACCCTGCCGTCGGCGGTCGCGCAGGATCTGGCAACCGCGGCGTGGCGTCGAGTGTCCCGGGCGTCAGCGCGACGGCGTTGCCATCGCGGCCACCGGCACGGCTTCGGCTCGCAGCCTCGGTGATCGGCCCGTGGAGCGCCACGTCGATCTCCTGTCCCGCGGTGACCGCGATCTCGCCGGTCGGTTCGCCGGCGCGCTCCTCGCGTGGTGCCTCACTGCTCGCGAGGATCCGCACGCCTTTCCTCGCGGTCAGGTCCGCGACGATCCCCGCGATCCCCGAGGGTGTATAGACACAGCCTTCGCTCCCCGCGACGAGCCGGCCGGGCGCGCCCGCGCCGCTCGCGAGTCCGAGGGTGGCGCTTCCGACCTCGATTCGCTGCGCGAGCCGCCCGTCGATCACGATCTTGCCCTGAGCTCGCAGCGCGGTCACCGCGGCCGCGAGTGCGCCGGCATCCTCGAGATCGCCGGGCAACACGACGAGGGGTGCCTTGTCCGCGATCGCTCCGAGCGTTGCTTCGAGCTCCGCCTTCGTCGTGCCCATTCCGCCGAGCGCGACGACCACGTCGGCCTTACCGAGCTTCTCGCGCAGCCGCCCGAGCGCGGCGATCGTCGCTGCCGCCGCGCCACCCGCATCGGCCACCGCGCCGATCACGATCTCGCCGTCGGCTTCGCGCGACATCACGTGGCCGTCGAGTTTCCACACGGCCTTGCCCACCGTGATGGACTCGGTCGCGAGCGCCGGTCCATCGCTCGCGACGCACCGCCACGGTGCGCGGGCCTGATCGGCTGCGGTCATCGCTGCCGTCAGTGCCGGCCCGAGCTGCGCACCCGCGGGCATCGGGTTCGCGCTGCCACCACATGCGCCGACGACCACCGCGAGCGCGAGCATCGACCTCACGTCACGCTCGTATCACGGAGCTTCGCCGGACACGCCGCCGCCCGCTTCTTTCCACACCGCGATCACCTTCGGTGCGTAGAAGTATGGCGAGAGCAGGTGCGAGGGCTTGCGCTCGAGCACGCGCTTGAACGCTTCGAGCGCCGGCTTTTCGTCCCCGAACGCGAGGTGCATGGCACCGAGCATCACGCCGACCTCGACGGCCTGCTCGGTCTGCAGGTAGTCCACGTCCTGTCCGACACCGGCCAGCGTGTCCTTGACGAGCGCGAAGTCACCATCGCGCCATGCGATCTTCGCGGCGGGCAACGCGAGCGCCGCGTTCGTTTGCGCCTTCTTCTGCTTCTCGCGTCGCTTGTTCGAGTCAGCATCGATCGGCGGCAGCTTCGACGCCGATAGCCGCACGTTGAAGATCGGCACGATCAACTTCTCGCCCTTCTCGAGCGAGTCCTTCTCTCCGAGGAAGTTGTACTTCCGGATCATCTGCGCGTTCTTGTCGTTGCCGAAGTACGCCTGCGCGATCTGCGAGATCGATTCGGTGTTCGCGGCGGTGTGCGTGATCGTGAACGGAATGAACAAGTCGGTGCCGCTCGGGATTCGATCATCGGGCTGCAGCCCGTTGAACTCGGCGAGGAACGTGCCGCGCTTCGCATCGCCGAGGAAGTTCGCCGCGATCGTCTCGAACGTGTCGCCGGGCGCCGTCGTGTACGGACGGCTGACGGGGATCTTGATCCGCTCGCCGGGCTTGAGCGGTCGCGGATGGTCGAGCTTGTTCGCGACCATGATGAAGATCGCCTTGTTGCGATCGCCGTAGAACTCCGCGGCGAGCAGGGCGAGCGTGTCGCCCTGCTTGACCCTGATCGTGATGAGGTCGCTCTGATCGTTCTGCGCCGCTGCCGCACGCGGCACGGCGAGCGCGAATGCGACCGCGAGGAGCAAGCGCTTCACGGCTCCTCCTTCTGGACCGGCAACTTCAAGCCCGGCTTGAGTGACACCTTCGATTTGACAAAGTCGACAAAGACTCGTTGTGCAGACTCTGCAGTTCCGCCGTCGACAACAACCGTCTTCTCGACCGCTTCGTACCACGCGTGCTCGAACCGGATCGTGTGCTTGCCGTCGTCGAGCTCGATCGGCTTCTCCATCGGTGTCTCGCCGGCGGGCTTGCCATCGATCTTCACGGTCGCCCACGGATACGCATTCACGCGGATATACCCACGACCGATCTTCTGATCCGCCTGTGGTGTGTAGTGCGGAGTCGCTCCGAGCGGCGCGACGTGAATCAGACCGAGCATCAGCGCGAGCATTCCGAGCGTCACGCCGTGCGCGATCATGCCGACGCGCACCGCATGTCGCGCCTGCATGTTCGTCGGCTGCGCGAGGCTGCCGCCGCCCGCCTTGTTCGAGGTGCCGTTGGGATTGAGATACTCCTCGGCCTCGAGCTCGGTGATCACGTTCTGCCCGCGCAGGAACATCACGATGCGCGCGTGGTGGTTCATCTCGACGTGGCGAGCGAGAAACCGCTCGAGCGCCATCACCATGTGCTGCGCGCTGCGCCAGCGGTCGCGAGGCTGTTTCTCGAGGCAGCGGTCGATGATGTTCGAGAGCTCGCGCGGGATCTCCGGGTTGAGCTTGCGCACGCCGACGTGCTTCTCGAGGCGGATCTTGTGCATCGCCGAGCGCTTCTCGTCCTCGACGAACGGCTTCTTGCCGGTGACCATCTGGTACAGCACGACACCGAGGGAGAAAATGTCGCTGCGCGCGTCGAGCTTGTCGCCGAGGACCTGCTCGGGAGACATGTATGCGGGCGTTCCGATGCCGGTGCCTGCTTCGGTCAGATCGCCAAAGCTCGTATCGCGCGCGATCCCGAAGTCCATCACCTTCACGCCGCCCTGGCGCGACAGCATCACGTTCGCGGGCTTGATGTCGCGGTGCACGATGCTGCGGTAGTGCACGTAGTCCAGCGCGCGGGCGACCTGCATCGCGATGATGGCCGCGACGTCGTACGGAAGGCGCCCGCATTTCTCGAGCAGGTCGTACAGGTCGATCCCCTGGACGTACTCCATGACGATGAACAGCGCGCCGCGCTCGCGATGGAAGTCGTAGACATGGATGATGTTTTCGTGCTGGAGCGTCGCGAGACTCTTCGCTTCACGCTCGAAGCGAGTCACGACGTGCTCTTCCATCGCGGCGGATGACTTCAGCGCTTTGATCGCGACGGTGCGCCCGAGGGGCTCCTGCACGGCGCGGTAAACCACCGCCATTCCTCCAGAAGCGACCTCGTCGACGATGCGGCAATTGCCGATGCGTTCGAGCATGACCTCATGCAGCGTAACGGACGCCGAGCCGGGGAGGGGAGCCAGACGACAACCAGATCGCTATTAGAAATTGCGCGCGAATACCTTTGGAATCATCAGCGGTTGGGAAATGGTCGTGAAATTCATGGCACGACATTGACACCGAGCCCTCAACCCCCTATAAACCGCGTCCCTCGACGGCAAACGCCAACGAGAACCCGAAGGAAACCGCTCACCTGGCCTCGGCCATGGGAGCTCTCACCGGAGGGATTGAAAAGTAGGCGAGGTTGACGAAAAAGGTCGAAAGACACCGTTGACACCGCAAACTCGAGACAGTAGAACGCGCATCCCTCGACGCGAAAGCAGAGAGGGAAAACCCGAAGGATAACGATCATCTGGCAACGGCCAGACAGAGTGCCGGAGGGACAGGAAGGGTGGCGAGGTCGACGGAAAAAAGTTCGAAAGACACCGTTGACACCGCAGACCTGACCGAGTAAAAGCAGCATCCCTCGAAGGCGAAAGCCG
>JBGARE010000006.1:90672-248172 GCA_044230415.1 Kofleriaceae bacterium | reverse complement strand
TCGCGCTGAACGAACGACGCGGAGCTCGTGAGCTCGAAGACTACGCATTCGAGGCATCGACCATCGGTGTGCCTTCAACGATCTCGTTCATGACATCGGTGCTCGTCGCCGTGGCGCTGTCGGGCGTGGCGTCGCTGTTCGAATCGAGAGCGGAGCTGGTGGCGAGCGAGCTCTCGGCGAGATGCTTGTTGTTCTCGAGCCAGCGATTGAGGTCAGCGACGACCACGTGGGGAACGTTCGAGAGGTCACCCGAGAGCATGCCGTCGAGCGAGCTCAGCGCGGTCGCGATGTCGTTTTGCGTTCGACTGTTCTGGTTGGAGTCAGCGAGGAGGGCTTCGAGCTCACTCCTGCGCGCGAGGACTCGCGCCACCATGGGCTGTCCCGTCGAGGCGTCGGAGCTGTTGATGTTCCTGTCGTTCATGCGGCGCGAGATACGCACGAAGCATGCCGCCGTTGGTCCGAGGCAAGTCTCGTCGACAATGACGAGAGGTTGGCGCCGGGTGGGCGAATTCGCCCGGATGGGCGATCGACTGACGCGGCGTTTCGGGCTCGATGACTTCGCCGCCTGGACGACTCGATCTCGTATGACGTGGTCGGCTGTAGTGCTCGGAGTCGTGTTGGCGACGAGCACGGCGACCGCGGGCTCGATGCCCGAGCGGCGCGCACCGATGCTGGTACCGAAGACGGACCACGAAGCGCTACGCGCGCAGACGTATGCATCGTTCCCGCGGAGCGAGGGGCGATGGGGCGCGGTGCATGTCGTGGATCGAACGTGCAGCACGTCGCGCGCTGTGGTCGCGCACTTGATCGAACGACGCGCATCGGCCGAGATGGACGAGCTCGTGATCGTGATCGATCCCGACGGTGCGACGGCACGTGCGGACATCGATCTCGTTCACGCGGGATATCGCGTGCGCGTGATCGTGCAGACACGAATCAATGACGTGATGTCGATCGCGACGCCGAGCATGATCGTCGCGCGACCCGATGGAACGCTCGCGTATGTCGGTGGACATCGCCACACGCTCGCGTTCGTCGACGCCGGGGTGATCGGTGACCTCGTCGCACATGGAACAACGGCGATCGCGGCGGCGGTCGTCGGGTGCAGCGAGCCGACATCGAGCTCGGTAAGGCCGTAGTCGAACGCCCCCAAGGGTTCACAAACTGTAAAGGCTGCACAGTTCGTCCACCCGTCGCGATCGCGGCAAGTCGTTGCAATCGCTCGAACGTGAGGTGGCACGAGCAATGCTCGACACAGGGGTATGAAGCGCAGCCGTCCCCTCCGAGCCCGCTCGCTGGATCTCCAAGCGCTTCAAACGGTGAACGGCGGCAAGCCCGTTGGCGGCTACACGACCACCACCGGCCGCGGGACGATCCACGGATACTGGGAGTGCAATGCGTGTGGAGCCGCGTTCGCGGTGCCGCTGAACGAAGCGCAGCAGTACACGTGTCCTCTGTGCGGCGGCGCTGGCTGACTAGACCGCGCGAACGATGCAGTAGTCTTTCTTGCCGCTGCGCAGGACGAGCATGGTCTCGGTCGCGAGATCCGCGGTGGTCACCTTGCGCTCGATCTCGCCGATCTTGACGTTGTTCACGTAGGCGCCGCCTTGCGTGATCAGCGTGCGCGCCTTGCCCTTCGAGTCGCAGAGCGTACGGGCGAACAGATCGATGATGCCGATGCCGGCGTCGAGGTCGGAGCGCGGAATCTCGACCGCGGGGACCGTGCCGACGAGCTGGCGAAGGATGCCCTCGGTGACACCTTCGAGCGTGCCGCCGAAGATGATGCGACTCGCGGCCTCGACGGTGGCGATCGCCGCTTCGCCGTGGACCCAGCCGGTCATCGCGCGTGCGAGCTCGCGTTGCGCGAGCCGCTTGGAGCGATCGGTGTCGTGCTCGACGAGGATCGCGTCGAGCTCGGCGAGCGGCTTCTGCGAGAACATCTTGAGCAGGCGCGGCGCTTCCTCGTCGGGCCGATTGAACCAGTACTGATAGAACGCGTACGGCGTGGTGCGCTCCGCGTCGAGCCAGATGCGCTCGCCCGTCGAGGACTTGCCCATCTTCTGGCCGGTGGAATCGAGGAGTAGCGGCGCGACCAGGCCGTAGAGCTGCGGGCCGCCCATCTTGCGCGAGAGCTCGCAGCCCGCGGTGATGTTGCCGTACTGGTCGGAGCCGCCGACCTGCAGCCGGCAGTCGTGGCCGACGGGCGACGCCTTCGCGAGATGCACGAAGTCCATCGCCTGCAGCAGCATGTACGAGAACTCGGTGTAGCTGATGCCGCTGTCGTGCTCGAGCCGGTTCTTCACCGAGTCTTTGGCCATCATGTAATTGATGGTGAGGTACTTGCCGTAGTCGCGAAGGAACTCGAGGAACGAGATCGGGCGCGTCCAGTCCGCGTTGTTCGTCATCGCGGCGCCGGTCGTCGGATCGTCGAAGTCGAGGAGGCGCGAGAGCTGCGCGCGAATGCCGGCGAGGTTGGTCGCGAGCGTGGTGTCGTCGAGGAGGTTGCGCTCGTCGGACTTCCCGGACGGATCACCGATCATGCCGGTCGCGCCGCCGACCACGACGATCGGGCGATGCCCGGCGAGCTGGAAGCGCTTGAGGAGGATCGTCGGGACGAGGTTGCCGACGTGGAGGCTCGAGGCCGTCGGATCGTAGCCGGCGTAGACGGGGACCACGCCCGCGGACAGGAGCTTCGCGAGACCTTCTTCGTCGGAGATCGTGGAGACGAGGTTGCGCTGGCGCAGCTCCTCGATGAACGCGGGACCGTCGAGTGACATGACGGCCAACCGTAGCGCGGAGAGGGTCAGCCTGTCGCGGGCTCGAACGCCTGACGGCCGCTCGGTGGGATCGAGACGGTCGATACCGCGTGCGCGTCGAGATCGAACACCGACGCCGCGCGCTCGCACTCCCACGTCGTGACGTTCGCGTACAGCGTCGCGCCCTCGCGCCACGCGCCGCCATCCTCGTGGATGTGACCGAACAGGTGCAGGCGCGGGCTCACCTCGAGCACTCGACGCGCGAGGTCCGCGCATCCCGTGCGGCCCGAATACGACGAGCGATCGCCGATACCGGCGGGTGGACCGTGCGTGACGAGGACGTCGAGGCCCGTGGGGATCCGGCGCCAGACCGCCGCGAGTCGTTCGCCGCGCGGCAAGTTGAACGCCCAGTTGTTGAACGCGGGCTGCCACGGGCTGCCGTAGAACCGCAGGCCGTCGAGGAGGATCTCGCTATCCTCGAGGTAGTGGATGCCGGCTTCCGCGACGCGAGCGCGCGCGACGGTCGGCTCGCGCTGGAAGATCCAATCGTGATTGCCGGCGACGATGATCTTGTGCCGATGCGGTAGCGGCGCGAACCACGCGAGGACCGCGCGCAGCTCGTCGAGGCTGCCGCCACGACACATGTCACCTGCGTGGATCAGGACGTCGCCGTCGGGGACGACGAGGTCGTCCGTGAACGTGTGCGTGTCGGCAACGGCCACGATCCGCATGCCTGAATGACAGCACGCACGAATCTGCTCGGCCAAGGCGCGATGGGGTACCGATGGGGCTACGACGCCAGCTCGGTGGCGAGGCGTGCGATGAGCTGTTTGCAGTCCGCGAACACGCCGGGTAGCTCGCGCGGTTCGTCGAGCGTGTCGATCTGCCACGTCGCGTCGAGGAGCCGTGCGATGCGGAGCCATCCGTCGGGCAACACACCGTCGGCCTCGCGGTATCCGCGCTCGAATGCATCGACCCACGACGGATCGTACCGGTGTGCGTAGCGAAACAGGCTCCCGAGATCGGCGAGTGGAGATCCGGTCGTCGTCGCTTCCCAATCGATGACACCGCTGATGCGCCAGCGATCACCGGTCGCTTGCTGCACGATCAGATTGCGGCCGCCGAGGTCACCGTGCGAGAGGCAGACCGTGCCCCAGGACATCTCCGGCTCCGCTGCCTCGAGGCCCTTGCGGATCGCGTCGGCGAGCGGTGCCCCGAGGCGTTCGCGCGCTCGGCCCGCGGTGAGCTGCGCGTAGCACTTCTCGAGGATCTGCGTCAGCTCGAACGGCTCGGTCGCGTCGGTGCGCGCGAGCCACGCGAGGAGACGACCGAGCGGCTCCGCGATCGACGCGAAGGCTTCGGGCGGACCTGCCTTCCGCAGGTCATTGAGCGTGATGCCTTCGATCCACTTGTAGACGATGACCGGCGCCGCTTCGTCGGCGTGAACCACATCGGGCACCGGCAACGTACCGTGCAGTAGCGTGAGCGTGGCCAGCTCGGCACCGAACGAATCCACGCCGCCGGCGTAGTGCTTGACCGCGAGGGTCTCGCCACCGGCGAGGCGCACCTTGTGGATCGTGTTGGTGAGGCCGCCCTCGACGCGTTCGACAATGGTGATCGGTGCACCGACGAGCGCCCGCAACTGCTCGTGGCTGACGTCGATCAACGGATAGATGCGTGGGTCGGTCACGCTGCGACGATGCTACCGTGGGTTCGAATGCGATGGGGCTCCAGACATCTCGTCTGATGGCCCACATCACCTCGGTGACACCCCGGAGCTACCGGTGAGAACCCGTGGCGCTCCCGGGAAGGTCCTACACTGACTAGGTGGGGACCGACGAGCCGCCGAAGCGGCGCGGTAGTACGGAGGGCGGCGAGACGATCGCCGATCCCGTGCCCACGCGCCGCGCGGAGACCGACGTCGGAACGATCAACGAACGCCCGGCCAGCGACGCGAACCGCGGACGGCGCGCGGAGACGGACGTCGGCACGATCAACGAGCGGCCGGCGAGCGAATCGAAACGCGCCGCGCCGGCGCCGCGCGCACCGGTCGCCGAGCCGCCGCAGCTGCCCGAGCCCGACTTCGATGCGATCGCGCGGACTCCGTTGCCGACGCGCGCGCCACCGACGAATACGCCCGCGACCGGAGCGAGCACGACGGTCAACACCGTTGCCGATGTCATGCACGCCGAGGAAGTCCGGCGCACGCGACAGTTCATCGCGATCGGATGGGTGATCAGCATCGCGGCGATCGGTGCGGTGCCGTTCCTCGACGCTCCGCGCTACATGAACATCGCGATGGTCGGTGCGCTCGTATGGGGCATCGTCATGAGCTCGTACTTCTATCGGCGGTTCGCCGATCCGACGAAGTACAGCGAGAACCAGATGATCGTGCTCGGCGCGTTGGCCACCATCAACACGCACGTCGCGATCTTCTTCTTCGGAACGTTCACCGCAGCGTCGGTGATTATCGTGTTCGGCATGCACTTCGTCGCGCGCAGTGAAGCCGTGCGCGGCATGCGCATCTTGTTCGCGGTAGCGCTGAGTTGCTACGTGGTGTGCGCAACGATCGTCGTGTCCGGCGTCGTCGACGATCCGGGCGTGTTCGCGAGCACGGTCAAGCACACGCGGACCACGCTGGCCGTCGGCGCGCTCTTCGTGATCGGCATGTACACGCTCGCGTTCTACACGGGACGCGCGATTCGCGCCGCATCGACGTCGGCGATCGATGAGCTGCAGCGGCAGACGAGGCTCGCCGCACAGAGGAAGGCGCTGATGGACGAGCTGCGCGCAGACCTCGAGCGCGCGCTGCACATCGACGGTCCGGGGCGGCACACCAGTCAGACGGTGGGCTCGTTCCTGCTCGGCAACGTGATCGGGCGCGGAGCGATGGGCGAGGTCTACGAAGCGACGCACGCGTCGACGGGAGAAGCCGCGGCGGTCAAGCTGTTGCGGCGCGAGCTGCTCGCGGATCCCACGCACGTCGCGCGGTTCTTGCGCGAGACGAAGGCGAGCGGATCGCTGGCGTCGCCGCACGTGGTGCGCGTGCTCGAAGCGGCAGCGGGCGACGAGGGCGTGCCGTACCTCGCGATGGAGCGACTGCACGGCGAGACGCTCGCGGAACAGCTGCGAAGCGAGAGCCGCTTGTTGCCCCAGACCGTGGTCGATCTGTGCAAGCAGATCGGCGCCGGTATCGACGCCGCGAGCGCCGCGGGAATCGTGCACCGCGATCTCAAGCCGCAGAACATGATGCTTTCGCGCGGGGTCGGTGGCGAACGCTGGAAGGTGCTCGACTTCGGAGTCGCCACGCTCGCCGACGACACGGGCACGCTCACGCAAGGCGGCATCATCGGCACGCCGAGCTACATGGCGCCGGAGCAGGCGCGCGGTGATCGCGTCGACGGTCGCGCAGATGTCTACGCGCTCGCCGCGGTCGCGTATCGCTGCCTCGTCGGGCGGCATCCGTTCACTGCGGCCGATACGCCGGCGCTGCTATTCGCCGTGGTCCATCGCATGCCGATGCGGCCCGGCGATCTCGGCGCATTCCACGAGGACGTAGATCGCTGGGCCGCGGTCGCGCTCGCGAAGTCGCCCGACGATCGCTTCGCCTCCGGCGCGGAGCTCTCGGACGCGCTCGCGATGGCGGTGCGCGGCGAGCTCGATGCAAAGAACCGCAAGCGCGCCGACGCGCTGATCAAGAAGTTCGGCTGGGAGGCAGCCGCGTGAGCTCGACGATCACACCGACCTCGCTGACCTCGGGGCGATACGGATCGCGGCAATCGACGATGACGACGTCGGCGGACGCGCTGCGCGACGAGGAGGTCGGGCGCACGCGCGAGTTCCTCAAGGTCGGCTGGATCGTCGCGCTCGGAGTCGTCGCGATGGTGCTCGTCACGCCCGGCAATCGCCAGATCGCGACCGCGCTGCTCGCGCTCGTCGGTGTGGGCCTCGTGGCGAGCGTGTGGATCCACCACGAGCTGCGCGATCCGACGAAGTTCGATCAGGGCAAGCTCAACGTGCTCGCGTTTCTGTGCGTCGTGTGCGGACAGCTCGGCATCTTCTATGTCGGCGTGTTCAGCGCGGCGCCGCTGATCACCATGCTCGGTCTGTACTTCTTCTGCCGGACGGAGAACGTGATCGCGGCGTTCGCGATGCTCGGTATCTCCGCCGGCGCGCATGCGATCGAAGCAGGGCTCGTGATCGCCGGGGTGATCGACGATCCGGGGTTCTACGTGGGGCGAGCCGGCTCGTCGATCGAGGCGCAGATCGCTGGGCAGCTGTGTATCCAGGGTGGATATCTCATCGGCTTCGTGATGGCGCGGCTCGGCCGGCGCGCGTCGCTGCACGCGATCGACGAGCTGCAAGTCGCGACGCGTCTCGCCGCGCAACGCGAGGAGCAGGTGCAGGAGCTCCGGCAGGATCTCGATCGCGCGCTCAAGATCGGTGGCCCCGGCAGGTTCACGGGGCACACCGTCGGCGCGTGGGAGCTAGGACCGGTGCTCGGCCGCGGCGCGATGGGCGAGGTCTACGAAGCGACGCACACCAAGACCGGTGCCGGCGCCGCGGTGAAGCTCCTGCGCCGCGAGCTCCTCGGCGCACGCGACTACGTCGAGCGGTTCCTGCGCGAAGTGCGTACCGCGAGCTCGTTCGAGTCGCCGCACGTGGTGCGCGTCCTCGATGCATCGACGCCGGAGGATCCGATTCCGTTCTTCGCGATGGAGCGGCTGCACGGGCACTCGCTCGGCGATCTCTTGCGCAAGCGAGCGACGTTGCCGCGCCACCGCGTGGTGCAGCTCGCGACGCAGATCGCGAGCGTGCTCGAGATCGCCGCGGCGGCGAACATCGTCCATCGCGATATCAAGCCGCACAACCTCTACCTCGACGACACGGGTGACGCGGGGATGTGGAAGCTCCTCGATTTCGGCGTCGCGCACCTCGGTGATTCGACGGGTACGCTCACGCAAGGCGCGGTGATCGGCACGCCCGCGTACATGGCACCCGAGCAAGCGCGAGGACAAGCCGTGGATTCGCGCGCGGACGTGTACGCGCTCGCCGCGGTGATCTATCGCGCGGTGACCGGGCAGGTGCCGTTCGTCGGACGCGACACGCCGGCGCTCCTCTACGCAGTGGTCCACGCGATGCCGATCCGCCCGGGCGCGATCGCGAGCGTCTCGCCACAGCTCGAAGCGGTCCTCGCGATCGGTCTCGCGAAGTCTCGCGAGCAGCGGTTCCAGAGCGCGGGCGAGCTCGCCGCGGCGATCGATGCCGCCGATCGCGGAGAGCTATCGGCGGAGCTCAAGGCCCGCGCGAAGGCGATCCTGCGCGCGCTGCCGTGGACCGAACCGCTATCCGAAGAGACCAAGCAGCTCCCGGCGCCGAAGCGCGGCGCCTAGCGTCGCGAGAACCTCTGGTCAGTCGATCGCGTCGAGGGCGACTTCGAATACGTATCGCGCGTTCGTGCCTTCGCTCAGGGACCACACGGAGCTGGCCTGCGGGTCGAACGCGAGGTCCTCGGGGGAGTCGCTCCACCCGACGGTGCTGCTCGGCATTCCAACGCGGGTGCGCACGAGCTCGCCGGCGCCACCGGCGGGGCGACTCGACGAGAGCCAGAACGTTTCGGCGTGTGCGAACGCGCCCTGGACGTGCGATTCCGCCATGACAAACGCCGCATCGGGGAGCACGCGACCCTGGTCGGTTACCCGGAGCGCGGCGCCGTCGAGAGGCCAGCGATAGAGCCGGCCGTTCACCGAGGCGGCGTCGTACTCGCCGCTCACCAGCGACGGTGGCGTCGACGAACGATCGAGCGCGACGAACGAGAATCGCGGATCGCACGCGCCGTTCGTGGCGTACGTCGCGATCTGCGGGATGACGTACTTGTAGCCGTGCGCGTCGTAGGTGCCCGTCGCCTCGTCGCGACCGATGCGATCGTCGGTGCCGTCGACCTGCAACATGCGCGAGAGGTCGAACACGCGAAAGCCGCCGCTCGTGATCGGCACGTACAAGCGGTCACCGATCCACGCGAGCCCGCCCGCGTGAAACGGAACAGCGCGCCAGCTCGGCGCGGCTTGCGTCCCGGTGGGCTCGACGAGCAACGCGAAGCGGTACGTGATCGTCGACGGATCCGTGACGTTCGCGATCGCGATGCGGATGCCCTTCTCGAACGTCGAGCCGGTCTCCGCCGCCTTCTCGTAGTACCAGCTGACGAGGACGACCTTGTTGCCATCGACGGTGCCGAGCGCGTTCGCGTCGAAGCTGCCCGTGATGCCCTGCGGGATCCAGTACGCGACCGCTTCGTCGCCGGCCTCCCACGCATACGCACGCTGCACGCCGGGCGCGGTGCCGGGCAGCGCGGTGACGCGCGTGCCGGTGCGATTGAGATCGAGCAGCACGTCGGACATCGTCACGCGCGCCAGCGATGGGGGATACGCGTCGACGAGATCCGCGACCGGCTCCGGAACGAGCGGGAACGCGCAGCGATCGATCGCGTGCAATCCCGAGCCACGCGCGATGGTGCCGGCAGAAGGGCAGGCGACCGTCGCGGGGCACGGATCGGGGACGCCGCCGTCGACGATCGGCGCGTCGTCGTCGGGCACTGCGTCGCTCGGCATCGCGGCATCATCGCCACACGCCGCGACGAGCACCGCGAGTACCGCGCGACGCATCAGCGCGCGTAGTCCGACGCGCGAGTCTCGCGCACGACCACCACACGCACCTGACCCGGATACGTCGCTTCGTTCTCGATCGCGCGCGCGATCTCTTTGCTCATCACGATCGCCTGACCGTCGTCGATCTGATCGTTCATGACCATCACGCGGATCTCGCGACCGGCCATCAGCGCATACGCGCGCTCGACGCCAGTGAACCGCTTGCAGATCGCCTCGAGATCGTCGAGGCGCTTGATGTAGCTCGCGAGCTGTTCGCGACGTGCGCCGGGACGCGCCGCCGACAGCGAGTTCGCCGCCGCGACGATGTGATCGAGGATCGCGCTCGGCTGCGGACCACCGCCTTCGTCGCCGTGATGCGATGCGATCGCCTGCGCGACCTTCGGCGATTCGCCGTGACGCTTGACGAACGCGGCGCCGACCTCGGCATGCGCGCCCTCTTGCTCGTGATCGAGCGCCTTGCCGATGTCGTGCAACAGCCCCGCGCGCCGCGCGAGCTTCACGTTCGCACCGAGCTCGGCCGCGATCAGGCCCGCGAGGTAGCCGACCTCGACGGAGTGGACCAACACGTTCTGCGCGTACGACTGGCGGAACTTGAGCCGACCGAGGTGCTTCACGAGCTCGGGATGCACGCGGTGCAGCCCGAGGTCGAACACGGCCTGCTCGCCGGCCTGCTTGCACTGCGCGTCGACTTCCTTCTCCGCCTTGCGCACGACCTCTTCGATGCGCGTGGGATGGATCCGGCCGTCCGCGACGAGCGCACTGATCGCGATGCGCGCGATCTCGCGGCGCACGGGGTTGAAGCACGAGATCGTGATCGCCTCCGACGTGTCGTCGATGATCATGTCGATGCCCGTCGCTGCCTCGAGCGCGCGGATGTTGCGTCCCTCGCGTCCGATCAGCCGGCCCTTCAGGTCATCGGACGGCAGCGGCACCACCGCGACCGTGCGCTCGTGCACGAACTCCGACGCGAAGCGCTGGATCGCCGTCGCGACGATCGTCTTCGCGCGCGCGGTCGCTTCCGCATGCGCGTCATCTTCGATCCGCTTGATCTCCACCGCGGCGGACGCATACGCGCTCGCCTTCACTTCGTCCTCGAGACGCTTTCGCGCCTGCTCCTCGCTCAGCGACGCGATCTGCTCGAGCTTCTTCCGCGCCTCTGCTTGCGCCGCCTCGGCCTTCTCGACCGCCGTGTCCGCCTGCTTGATCTTGCCGTCGATCGTGCGCTCTTTCTTCTCGATCTCGCCGGCGCGCCGCTCGGCATCCTTGCGCGCCTTCTCGACCTCGCGCTCCTTGGCAGCGAGCGCTTCCTCGGACTTCTTGAGCTCGGTGCGCCGACCGCGCAGCTCCTCGTCGAGATCCGTCTTGTGCTTGCGCGCGGCTTCCTTCGCTTCGACTTCGGCCGCTTTCTTGATCGACTCGATCTCCGACCTCGCCGCCGCGCGGATCTTCTCGGCCTCGCTCTCGGCCACCTTCTGCGCTTGCGAACCGTCGCCCTTCGCGCGCCCGAGCTTGCCACCGAGCACGAACCCGACGAGCAAACCGAGCCCGACACCGACGAGGATGTAAATCGCGTCCATGACTACGCCACGACGTACGTCGCGACCTCCGTGACGATCAGGTTCATCGCGACATCGTGCGGCTCGTGCGCGATGTCATCGGTCATTTGGATCTCGAACGCCAACCCGATCCGCAGCGCCTGCGGCACCGCCGAAAGCGTCGCGTCGTAGTGCCCGCGTCCCCACCCGAGCCGCGCCCCACTCGTACGATCGAACGCGACGCCCGGCACCACGAACGCACCGATCTCGCCGAGCTCCACCACGGGCGCACCCTCCCGCGGCTCCGCGATCCCGAACCGCCCGGACACGAGCTCCTCGCGCGCCGCCTCGCAAAACACGAGCCTTCGCTCGGCCCCGACGATCCGCGGGTACACCACGCGCACCCCGCGCCGCCGCGCCGCCATATCTATAGATGCCGTGGGTACCTCGCTGCCCTTCGCGGCGTAGAGGCCCACGACGCTGGGTCGCTTCTCGTCGAACAGCCCGTCTACCCGCGCCGCGATCGTCGCCGCGAATGCGTCCCGCTCCCCGACCGTCAGCGCGTCGCGCCGGGACAGCATCGAGTGCCGGGTGGCGGGCTTGCCACGCGGACGGGGGGGCGACGATTCGGACACGAGCACGTGCAAAAGTAGGCGGGGGTAAGGGGCGAAGGCGGCCATCATAGCCTCCGACTTGCTAGGCTGCGTGGATGACGGTCACGATTCGCTACTGCAACAGCTGAGGCTACAAGCCCAAAGCTGCCCGTGTGGCAGCCCAACTGAAGCAGGATCTCGGCATCGACGCGCAGCTCGTCGTCGGCAATTCAGGCGAGTTCACGGTCTGGGTGGACTCGACGAAGGTCGCGGAAAAACAACGCGGCCTATTCCCGGAGCCGAGCGCCGTGGTCACCGCGGTCCGCGCCATCTCGACGAGCTGACCTCGATCGACCGGCGCTCAGTGCGCGGTCGAGTGATGCGAACGCATGATGAAGTTCGCGAGCGTCTTCCGCGTGCTCTGCGGATCGATGAAGCGGAACGCCATCCCCTCGCGGTCGGCCGTCTGCTCGACGCGCACGACCTCGGCCTCGAGCCGGATCGGCTCGTCCCCGGGCACCTCGAGATCGATCTCGGCCGCCGATCCCGCGCAGATCTTCTCGTTCGTGCAGAAGAACATCCCGCTCCGCGAGAGGTCCTCGACGAAGCCCTCGATGACAACGCCGTCGTCGCAGCGACAACGCGCCTTGACCCGGACGGGGACCCGTACTGCTTCCCGCTTGTCCATGTGGTGAAAACTACGTTACTGACCCACGTACCGGGAATCAATTCTAGAGTGCGCCTCACATTGCGGCAGCCTAAGCGGTCGGACCCTGGTCGGCTCGCTTGCTTTCTGAGCCTTCATCCGGCAGATTGCCGCACCACATCGAGGGCCCATAGCTCAGTGGTAGAGCACCGGCCTTTTAAGCCGAGGGTCGATGGTTCGATCCCATCTGGGCTCACTCAACTCACTCCAACCAACCGCACCAAGTTAGAGACCTGACCCCGTCGTCCAGAGGCCTAGGACACCCGCCTTTCACGCAGGTAACACGGGTTCGAATCCCGTCGGGGTCGCAACGCAATCGGGAGGGGTACCTCCCACCAAACTACTGAAACTCGCTGAACCCGAGACGCGCCAGACCTGGCGCGACTCGTCGGGGAGGCGAGCGGGCGTGAACGTCAGCCCATCTGGGAACAGGGCGAGGAACACTTCTCGGAGATCGCGCCGGTCCGCGAGGGCCGTGCGGAGGTCGACGAGCTTGGCGTGCGCGCGCTCCTCGATCGTAGTGATGAGGTTCGCTAGCTCCTCGGGGGTGCGCTTCGCAGCGATGATCTGCGCCTCGAGATGCGCGATGAGAGTCGAGCGCTTCTTGAGTTCGCTGACAAGCTCGGAGACGTCGTCGGCCATCGCCACCGCTCGAGCGAGTCGCTTCTGTTCTGACCGAGCGGTCGCGAGCTCTTCTTCAAGTGCGGCGACATCGGCCTCTCGCTTCGGAAGCTGCGCCGCGATCTCGTTCCTGACTTCGCCGAGCACCATCTGGAGCACGCCGTCGCTGAGGACGTGCGACTGGAGATAATCGATGAGCGCGTCCTCGACTTCTTCCATCGGTTGATGGACCGACACTGCACAGACAGAGCTGCCGCGCTCGTGGTGCTTCGCGCAGCCGTAGCAACGCACGCGCACGTTCGGTCCGCCGTAGGCCATCACGCGAGAAGCCGCGATCGCGCCTCCGCAGCTGCCGCACTTTGCTATGCCCGTCAGCGGATACTTGCCGATCGGGCGGCCAGCTCGCGCCGAGGGGCCTCGCGTCGTGAACGTCTCGTTCACAGCGAACCAGATCGCGTCATCGACAATCCGCCATTCCGGGATTTCGATCGTGATCATCTCATTGGGGTCGGCCTTCACGCGGATCGTGCCGCCGCCCTGCCGAACCTTCTTGATCCGTCCATGGATGTAGAGGCCGCGATAGCGAACGTTGAGCAAGATCGTCCGCACCGCGCTCGGTGCCCACGAACCACTACCGCGACGACCAGCCGATGGCGCCGGCACTCCATCGTGGTTCAGTTGATGCGCGATCATCTTCAGACCGCGACCGCTGAGGTACTCGCGAAAGATCCGTTCGACGATAGGAGCCTGCGCCGCATCGACGACTGCCGTGGTGAAACGGCGGCCGGATCCGTCGCTGTGACGTTCGAGCTTGTAGCCGTAGCAAGCGCCGCCGGCCAAGCGACCCGCACGGACGCGACTGCGAAGCGCTTCGCGCGTCCGCGAACGAATGGCTTCCAACTCCATCTGATGGCCGGTGCCCTGGATGAACGTCGTCGCCTGATCGATCGCGTTCGCGAATGCGACCTCTTGTCCGCTCGCGTAGTAGAACAGACGGCAACCGCGATCGCGGATCAGGTCTCGGATGACGAGCGTCACCTCGATGGCATCGCGACCGAGACGCGATTGATCGCGACAGACGATGATGTCACCGCGCTTGGCTTCGGCGATGAGCGCCCGAAGACCCGAGCGCGTGAGGAAGTCATCGCCGGCCCGTCCGTCGTCGACGTAGTCGATGTGCAGCTCGCTGGAGAGACCCATGCGTGCGATGTGCTCTTCGCAGCCCTTCGCTTGGACGTCGAGGCTGAACTGCTGCTTGCCTTCGTCGTTCTTGGAACGGCGGCGATAGGTTCTAATCGTCATCACTCTCCCCTTGCGCTCGACGGTGAACGCGTTCGCGCACGCGAATCATCCAGCGATAGACACTTGCTCGCAATCGTTCGCGGGCTCCGAGATCGCACCGATGAGCGCGAGCTCCTTGCGTACGAGGACTCGTGCGAGCGTGCGGTAGAGGATTGCGCCGTTTCCCGTCGGCCGAAGCTCGACAAAGCACTTCTTCGTGCGCTTCACCTGGCAATCTCGGGCAACGGGATCAAGCGAAACTTCACCGGCGTCACCTGCACGGGCGCTTGGTCGCCAACCTTCGCTTGCAGCTTCGCGATCGCGAAGTCGATAAGCTTGTCGGGCGGCACGCCCTTGAGCATCGAGATGAGCTGGATGATCGGCATCGCGATGTCCGAGGCCGCGCTCGTCTTCGCATTCTCGGGATTCGGCGCGAGGTCCACCGACTCGCCGGGGTTGGTGTCGAGAGCGACGAGCAGCGCGCGCGCCGCGAAGCGACCAGCCGAGCGTGCCTCCTCGGTGGCGTCCGGTGCCGTCGCGGTGCGGATGGTGTCGAAGTAGTTGTCGATGTTCTCCATCTCGATTCTCCTCAGGCGGCAGCGTGGTCGGGTTGGTTCTGATTCGCGGCATGTTGATCGTCGTGCGATGGCAGCAATCGCCACGACCGAAGGCGAAGGTCGGCGTCGACGGGAACGAAGCCGTGCTCCTCGGTCCATTCGTGGATCTCGAAACGCACGTGAGCAGGTGCCTTTGCGGCGTAGCCGATCACATCGCCAGCCTCGACACGATGGCGCCCTCGTTTGCGACCCGCGAGGACGGTGCTGAACCGATGCGCGAGATGCGCGTAGTGCGATGCCCACGTGCCGTGGTCGATCGTGACGGCGTGGCCCATCGACGCGGGGGCCGCATAGACGATCACGCCGCTCTGCACCGCGTGCACCGGAACGTAGAGATCACCGCGGGGATCCGGGCACTCATAGCCGATGTCGATGCCGCGCGAATCGTCGTCGGCGCGAGCGATGAGCTTCGGTGCGAGGTTGCCGATCTTCGGCAGCGGCCAGACGCTGCGTGGATCGTCGATCAGGCGAGCGTCGTCGCGGAGGCGGAAGCGGGTCTTGTGAAGAATGCCGGACATGATTTTCTCCTTGGTTCAGAACGGGACTTCGTCGAGCTCGGGCTGACCGATCAGGTTGTCCCGAGGTTTGAGACGGCGAATGAGCCGCATCTCCTCGTCGAGCGAATCGTTTGGCGACGTGAGTCGGATCGCGACCTCGACCGAGCTGCGGCGATACGTGAGCCCTGGATCGTGACCTTCGGCGTACTGGCCCTTCCAGTAGCCTTTCCATCGACGCCAGGTTTGAAAGTGGCGCGTGAGCGTGTCGTAGAGACGACCGGCGCTCGAACCGACGTAGACGATGTCTCCGTCGATCTCGCGGATGATGTAGACGCCCGCTTTGCCTTTGAGTGCGCGAACCCAGTCGGGATACGGCTCGCCGGTTGCGCCGACCGGTCGATAGACGAGGCCTGCATTGCGGATCGCGCTCGGGCCGCGTGGGTCCGGAACGGTTGTCCACGTCTTCATCAGCGGATGCGGATCGATCGCGTCGTTGGGTCCTCCGCGCCACATCTCGAAGTGAAGGTGCTTGAGACGTTGCGGGTCGAGCGGATCGAATCCGATGACACCGATCGGATCGCCCGCGCGCACGCGCTGCTTCGATGCGCCTTTCGTCGTCGGTGCGACGAGCAGCTTCTCGAGATGCGTGTAGTACGTCGCGAGCTTCTGCGGGCCGTGATCGATCGTGACGGCGAACCCACGCGGCGTCTGCTCCGCGGACCACACGACGCCGTCACTCGCGGCGAGCGCGAGAACGTTGTCGGGCATCACGTGGCCCGCGGAGCCGTTCGGCGTGCCGGGGCGGAGCTCGTCGGTCGCTTGGCGTACGAACATGATGTCGACGCCGCGATGCGTGCGCCCTTCGGGGCGCGGAGATCCGACTCCATCCGAAACCACCGGCACGCGGTTCTTCCAGGTCGCCACCGGCCACACCCACGCACCCGCCGGAAGCGGAGGCGGTAGCGCGATCGTGGGTGAGGCCTTCGGTGTCTCCGGCTGACGCACGGGAAACGGCGTCGGCTGTGGAACACTGAACGCGGGCTGCGACTCGACGATGCGTGGTCCCGTCTTGCGGCCACGCGCGTAGAAGTACGCCGCGAGCGCTCCACCTCCGACGATCCATGGAAGCTTCGCCATGACTCACGCCTCCTTCTTGTCGCCCTTGTTCCGAGCACGAGAGATGAGAAACAGGCCGAGCAAGCCGCCGCCTACGAGGAGCGGTGTGCCGAAGCCGGCGAAGAACCCTTTGCCCGCCGAGCCCGCAACTACACCGACGCCTTTGGCGATTCCGGTCGCCACATCCGAAACGCCCGATGCGAGCGCTTTCGCTCCGTCGCGGAGATTCTCCGGTAAGTACTTCACGCTGTCTCCGAGCGCGTCGAGTGCGAGGTCCCATTCGCTCGGTTGCTCGTCGGCCACCGAGACCTGAACTGCCGTGGTTTGAAGCGCGCGCCAGAACGCGTTGTTCGCCGCATAGATCGCGTTCGGCTCTGCCTTGCGTGCCGCGTCGATGCCGACGAGCGCGGCGTTCCACTTCTTCACGACACCGTCGTGACCCATCACCTTCTTCACGCTCGCGAGCTGCTTCGACCAGTAGTCGGCGAGCAACACGACGTCCGAGTTCGTCGTGCGGGGGATGTCCTTGGTGCCGCCGGTCTCGCCCGCGATCGCGGCGACCTTGTCGAAGCCCCGTTCCGTACGAAGGAACTCCAGCTGCGCGAGAAACAGATCGCTGAACGTCTTCGCGTCGAACGCTTTGAACGGACCGTCGCCCTTTGGGCCCGCGTTGCGAAGCGACAGCACGTCGCCCAACTGATCGAGCAATGCATTCCACTGCGCGGTATCCGGCAATGGCGCATCGATCGATGCGAGAAACACGAACGCTCGAACGAGCGTGTTCCAGAACACGCGGTTCTCCGCGTAGATCGTGCCCGGCGCTGGGATCGCGTGTCGTGCGATATCGAGTCGCACAGTGCGCCAGCGTTGGCGAAGCGCCTCGTTCTGAATTTGACGGATGAACGGATCGACGAGCGCGGCGATCGCAATGACGTCTGCGCCGATCGTTCGTGGCCAGCGGATCGAACGGGCGGTTTCGGGATCGAGCTCGACGAAGCCACGCACGTCTTCCGCGCGGTGCCGCAGCTCGATGTATGCATCGTTCCAATCACGGTTGATCGACATAGAGACTCCGAAAGAGAAATCGGGGACCGGGGTCGAGCGAGCGATGCTCGACGCGACCGGTTGTGGTTGCTGTTACTGCTCTGTCACTGCGTCGTGATCACGCCTTGCGGGGAATCACGATCGCGATCTGCCCTGCGGCGATCGCATCCAGATCGATCGGACACGCTGCCTGTTGCAGCGCCGCGTACATGCACGCGCACATCTGCATCGGAACCACGACGGCCGCGGAGTCCGCGACCGCCGTCGAGGGCACGCTCACGGGTGCAGCCGGCGCGGGAGGCGCAGGCGCATACATGGGCGTGACGGTTCCACCGAAGAACGAACCGAGACGCGAGAACCAATCGCCGTTGAGCGATGGTTGCTGCGCGGCTCCGATGTAAGGAGGCGTTGCCATGGGTCCTCCTTTCAGCCCACCAGGCGAGCCACGAGGCTCCCCAGCGTGCGAAGCCGCTCGTCCTTCTTCGCGTGATCCGCGAGCGCGCTCTGATACGTGACCATGTTCGCCAGATCCGTCGACGAGTCCTTCGTCGGCGCCGGCGCCGTGGGCAAGCTCTGGAGCGCTGCGATGATCTTCACCGCTTCCTCGACGAGCTGGCCCGCACTCAGCCGTCCAAACAGGGCGGCTGCGGTCGAGTTCATCATCGGCGGCTGCGTGTAGATCACCGGTTGCTGCTGCGGGAACGGCTGCGCGAACGGTTGTGCGAACGGCACGGGCTGTCGCATCGGCGGTGGCACCACGACGGGCCGACGCGGTGCGGGCGACCACGTCGGACGCGAACCGGGACGGTTGTCCCGAACCGCGTTGCGCGTGTCCACGTAGTAGATGTCTGCGTACTCTTCTTCCATAGGATCTCCTTTTCGAGGGTCGTGCCTCGCATCGCTCGCCCGACCCCGATCCCCGATTTCTCAGTCGACGTCGGTCATGTCGCTCGAGAGCGCGAGTCGACTGCGTGCGCGGTCGAACGCGGACTCGAGAGCGCCAGGCGGAAGCTCGTCGGAGTTCGACGGCTTCTTCGCGGCAGGAGCCGGCGCAGTCTTGCGATCACGATCGTCGATGACCATGAGCGCGAGCTGACTGCCAGCCGCCGACATCGTTCCCGCGCCGAGAGCTCGAATCGTCGGCTCGTCGCCGCGCCACGCGAGACCCGCACCGACAGCGGTAAGCGCACCGGCGATCGTCTTTGGCGCCCATCCCTGCGTCGCGAGGAACGACCCCACGAGCGCAGTGCCTGCGGCGCCCGCGGCGGTATAGCCCAGGCGACGCAACGGTGTTTCGTCGGCTGCCTTGCGCTTGGGACGCGGGCCCATCGCGGGTGCAGCGTTGCGGAGCTTGCCCTTGTGCTTCTTGTGCTTCTTCTTCGACATTATCGTTCTCCTCTCAGCTCATGAACGGGTGGACGCCCGACCACATCGGGCGCGTGAACAGGACGCGCGGGAGCTTCGGCAGCTCGTCGTGCGAGCTCGGAAACTTCATCGGCGTCGGCGCCGCGAACCATGGACCGAGCAAACGGACCGGTCCGAGATCGCGTTCGATGGCGCCGATGAGCAGTCCGAACGTGAACAGCACATCCTCGATGGCAATCGCCGCACGCTCCCCTGCGAGGTGCGCCTTCACGAAGCGGCGAACGCGTTCGACCGTTTCGATCTCCTCGGGGAAGTCGCGAGCGATCGCGACCGCGACATCGAGCGCCCAATCGAACGCTTCGCCGAAAGCTCGATAGAGAACTTCCCAGTCGTGTCGATCGTCGTCCGCTCTGGTCGCCTCACTGCTCGGAGTCTTCGTTCGTCCCGTGTTTTTTTTGATCGGCTTCTTCTTCATTGCGTTCCTGTCGTCGGGCAAAGCCCGGCCATGGCCCGCCTCTCGGCGAGCGAATCCAGTCGGCGCACGCACCATGCGCACGCCTTGTCCTGCGGTGTCAGGCCGCCGGTTTGAACATCCGCTCGAACGTCGGCAGCTTCGGCGGACGAGCGACTGCGCCGAGCGTGAGTCCTTCGCGATTGAGCTCGCTCTCGACGAGCCCGATCATGTCGCCACCGATACCCATGCTCTTCAGCTTCGCGTCGAGAGCCACCGCGCCGATGTTCATTCCGACGCGACCTGCGATCTTCGCGAACATCGACATCCACGGAGCAGGGCGCACGGTGCGGCCCGCAATCTCGAGCGCGAGGTTGCGTTGTGCTCGAGCGAGCGCCTCGTCCGCGAGCTCGGCGATCGCTTGCGCTGTCGTGCGCACCACCGCGAGCGCACGTGGTCCGTACTTGCGCGCGACACGCTCCGCGAGCGAGAGCAGCCACCCGATCGAATCGATCGTATCGACGTCTGCCGGCGCGGCGCCTTCGTCCACGAGAGCCACGATCGCGTTGCGCGCTTTGCGCACGCGGCTCGGGCCGTTGCGAAGGTTCGCCGCGCCGGCCTCGGCGAGCTGCGCCGTCCAGTCGATCGCGTCGCGCGGATCGATCACGATCGGCGATTGCGTCAGGAACTGAACGCCGCAGTCCAAGCAGTTGCGCGGAAGGCGAGGGTCGAGAATGACAGGCGCGCCGTTCTCGACGGGGAACGTGTGCATCCCGACTGGCGTGTCGAGAGTCGCGAGCTGACGCACGGGATTCGGATCGATGATCTCGGCAACCGCGACGTACAGCGCTGCGCGCTCGACGCAGTTCGGATCCTCGGCGGGAATGCGAAGGCGTTGCGGCGGATCGCAGGCCTCCACACGCGGTCCGTCGGTCTTATCGCCAAGATCATCGCGCTGCGGGAGCGTACGAATGTATGCGGCAAGGCTCTCGGTCGTCGGGTGCTTCGCTGCGAGCTCGGTGATCACGAGGTCTTCGTTGCGGACGAGCTCCGCGACAACCTCGGTCACCGATGCGAGGCACGAGTGGTCGTTGAAGGGTAGGCCGATCACGACACGGCCTCCGTGTTGCCAGCGACGAGCACGCGGATCTTCTGCACCGCTTGCGGGACGGTGAGCTTGCTCAGCTCGTCGAACCATCCGCGCAGCTCGGCCGCGGTGAGCTTGCTCGCGACCTCGCGAGCTACCGCAGCTTCCTCCGGCTTCAGCGCGGATTGAACCGCGATGAAGTGCGCCATCGTCTGCGGATCGATCGGCGGAATGATGTCGAGCGCGTTGTCCGGCACCTCGCCTTCGGCTTCCTCGGCCTCGACCTGCTTCTGCGGCTTGCTGCGCTTCGCGGCCGTTGGTGTTGCCTTACGCCAGTCGAGCATCGCTGCCAGACCAGGCATCTTGACGTTGCCGTTCGCGAGTCCCGCCATGAGCACGGGCACGACCTGGGCGATGAACGCGTTGAGATCGAAGCCGCGTTGCGGTGCGTCCTCGGACTCGTCGTCGATCTCGTCGCCGTCGACATCGAGCACGCGCGGCGCGCGCGATGGAAGACCAGCGCCATCCGCGGCGCGCAGCAGCTCGGCTGCCGCCGTCATCATGTCGGGGAAGCGATCGACGACCGATTTCGCGAGCTCGGTGTTGAGGCGCATGGCCTCGCGGACCGGATCCTCGTGCTCGCCCCGCGTCGCCGGCGTCGGCACGACCGCCGCATCGGGGCTCGGCTTGACGACCTGGATGTACGCCGCCGAGACGTTTTCCACGGTGCGGCCGTCCTCGTTCACGGGGTCGAGGCGGTACTTGCCCACCGTCATCACCGCGTTACGCAGGTCTTCGGTATCGGACTCGATCGGAATGATGAGCGGCCGACCGTCGCGCCCGTAGACGAGCTCGGGCGCTCCACGCGGCTTCATGCGGCGGACACGCCAACCAGTTACTGATGCAGGGACCTCGAACGTCTCGCCGTTCGCGTTGAATGCCAGCTCGGACATTTGTTCATTGCCTCCTGATCCTTACTGCCGACCATTTTCCGGAGGGACCGTTTTTCGCGATCTTTCTTTCCGATCCCGGCAGCAGTGATCACACGCGAGCGCTTCGTCTCTCCTTAATAGAGACGCGCGAAAGCGGATCACTCGATCGTGATCGCAGCCAGGCATCCGAGAGGCCCGAAACACGGCCCAACTTCGCTCGATGTTGCCACCGGACATCGGCCGCTGTTTCTCGGGAGAAATGCTTCCGCACCGTCGAGGACGCGGTGCCGCGAGTCGCGAACATGGCCGTTCGCAGCACCCTGCGATCTTTCTCCGGAAGATCTAGCTGGGGAGGTCGAGGTGACTCACCTCGCGACCCGGAATCCACAGCATCGAATACACGACGCCGAGCGCGGGGATCAGCGCCGAATGCTCCACCAACTGGACGTTCGCGTTGTCCATCTTGTCGCGTGGAAGCCACACATCAGCCGTCATCACCTGCGCTGCGTCATCGATCGCGCCGCTTTCGTGGTACTCGAACGCCGCAGAGCGCGGATCCAGGCGTCTTCCACGCGGGATCCAGTCCGGAAACGACGCGCTCGGCTTGATCCACTTCACGCGACCGAGGACCGAGTACGCGATCGCGCACCGCTCATCGGTCAACTCGACGAATCTCATCGCACTCGCGAGCACCGAGGTCGTGAACTCGCTCGAAATGCGACGTGCGGGCTCGAGCGTGACGTGATGAACCGCGCAACGTGGCCTGACCATCGGCTCGGGCATCAGGAACTCGCTCGAGAACACGCTCGCTTCGCGTTCCGGGATCGAACGCGCCTTGTCGAGCGGCTTACATACGCGCTCCACGGCTTCGTGCGCATCGTCTGGTACCTCGTGGCCGAGCCGCAGGTGCCCTAACTCGTGCGCGATCGAGAACCGACGCCACCCGACGTCCTCGATCCGGTTCGAGATTCGAATACGCGCAATGTTCCCGATGCGCAGAACACGCGCAGTCGCACCATCGAGGTCCTCGTAAACGATCTCGATGCGGTTCGTGCCGGCGATTCGCTCGAGATCGATGTCTTGCGGACGCGTGACGCGACACTCCTCCAGCAAGCGCAGCGCTTCGACGCGCGCTCTGGGCGATTCTTTGCCCGCCATCGGTTAGCTCAGGCGCGCGATCATCTGCTCGGCATCCTCGAGTGCCGAGCGCAGGTCGTCGTCGGAAAGACGCGCGTAGTCGCGGAACGCGAACACTGCGCGGGGTTGCATCTTGAAGATCTCCGCGAGTCGCTTCAGCAGTGACGGACGGTCCATCGCGAGGATCGATTCGCGAACGCCTTTGCAGCGCTCCTGCATCGCTTCCGCTTCGGCGAGCTTGGCGTGCGCGAAGGCGAGCAGCTGACGAGACTCCGCGCGCTGCGCGTCGGTGAGCTCGTGCCGGGCGGCAGCATCCATCGCCACTTCGTGCGCGAGCGTCTCGTAGAGATGAAGCTTCTTGTTCTTGATCATGACGTCGCCTTTCACGTGAGTGCTGCGAGGACCGCAGCGCGAAGGGTTGCAGGGAGGTTCTCCGCCAGACGCTTCAGGCGTCGGTGAGCGTTGTGGTACGCGGCCTTCGTCAGCCCCGTCGAACGACAGATCGGTGCGCGTTCGGTGAGACCCGCGAGATAGCTGTCGAGGATCTGAATCGCTTCCTCGTCGTCGGTCGCGATCTCGCGAAGACATCGCTCGAACGTGTCGACGTACTCGTCCAGCTTCGGGTCATTCGTTTTGCTACCAACGGCGAGAACCTCGTGGATCTCGGCTTCGTTCGCATCGGCGATGCCTAGATGGTCGAATTGCTCCGCACGCTCGGACTCGTGCGAGAGCCGGCTCTTGATCACGGTCTTCAGGTGCAGCGCGAGGGAGCAACGACTCGGCTCCCACGTCAGCACGCCAGCGAAGGTATCGCCGAGCGCGTCCTCCACCATCTCCATGATCAGTCCCGGCGTTCGTCGGCCCTGCTGGTGTTGGACCCACGACGCGCGCGACCAGATGTAGCCGTAAACGTCGTCCATCATGTCCTGCGTCGCCTGCGCCTTGAACGCAGCGAGCCAGAGCGGCGAATGAACAACGCGTTCTCGTTCTTTGGTTCCGACCTCGGACCGCCGCGGTTGTTGCGGCGTTTCGATCCCTTCCTTCATGTCGTCTCCCCTTGGTGAAGAGCAGAAGCTAGGTGATCGGTATGACACTGAGTGTTCGTTCAGTGATCCCGCCAGAGTGCGCCTGATCGCCGATTGGTCGCCGTCTGCGGGAGTGTGTCCGGCGGTCCGTACAGCGCTCGATGATCAGACCCGATCGGTAGGGTGGTCTTCACGATGGAGAGGACAACAACGATGAACGACCTCCTGAACGACACGAACAACGACCTTTTCGACAACGGCCCGACGGATACGACGGCCGCACGTGCACCACGCACACGAGGTCGCAAGACCATGAAGCGAAGGAAGCCGACGCACTACAAGGTCATCTGCATCTCGATGTACACGCGCGACCTCGAAGAGCTAGACGAGAAGGTCGCCGAGTTGAAGCGTCGCGGCTTCACGAAGGCGAACAAGTCACAGATGATCCGTCTGGCGTTGCAGCGCCTTGATCTGAGCTCGTGCGCAACGTTGGATCCAGCCGAAGAGCTGGAGCACGAAAGCCGCCAGATTCAGTCGTCAGCTGCTGAAGTCGGCTAGCGCTGGGTTAGTTGCAGCTGCAACAATTCGCTACAGGGAAACGGGCGTGATCGAGGGATTTGGTCTAGATGCATGCCAGACGCGCTTGAGAACTCAGGCGCGCAGTCCGCTTGCCTCGCAACGCAGCCCGCAACTGCGTTACCATGGTCGAAGTCATGCGCAGATTGGCGGGCGGCGTCGGCGGACTGGAGCACATGCGTTCTGCGTCGCTCGGAAAGCTCGAGCGATGACAACGAAGCTGCACGAAATTCAAGCCGAGCAGATCGGTGCTCAGACGGGCGAACTCTTCGAGTACCAATACCATCAGGCAGCGAACACAACGCTGCTCCTGCTCGATGGAGAGGTTCACAGCGTTTACTGCGAGTGGCACGACGATTTCGTGACCGAGTCCGTATCGACGGAGTACGAGTTTTTTCAGGTGAAGACACGTACGAAGAAGCTCGGCCCATGGCGCATCAGCGACTTCTTCGGCACACCGAAGAAGACGAACAAGAAGAAGGTCGATCCAGCAGATGGAACCTCCTTCTTCTTGAAGATGTTTCGAACCTGGCTGCAGTTCGAGAAGTCTACGAGAAGCTGTCTGCTCGTTAGCGACAATGACCTGGACGAGAACTTTCAGAGCCTGCTCCACCGCGTCAAGACGAGCTCGAGCGTTGCCGATGTTTCACAAGACTCTTGGTTCAATTTCATCGTAGCATCGGTAAACCAAGTTGCGTCTGAGGTCACCGATGCTTCGCTCTACCGGTTTCTGCGTCTCTTCGACCTGAGGTCCGCATTGGGCGTGATCAACGACCCTAGCGGATGCAGAGCGATGATCGCCGACCGAATCGTCGCCGTAAGCGAAGTTGAGGTCATGTACCGCGAGACACAGCACATGACTGCGGAACTGGTGACCCTCGTCCGCAAGAAGTCGCAATACAAGGCCAAGACGACACGGGACGCTGAGAGCCTCCGAAAAAGGAAGGCGATCACTCTCCCGGAACTTCTCAGCTTGCTGAGCCTGTCACCCGAGGGGTATCGCGAGCTAAAGGCGACCGGAAGAGATGCGGTTCGGACTCTGTCTCGGCTCCATCGGTGGTGTCACAACCTCAACTTTCCACCGAGGATTATCCCGGTACTGTGCAAACTGAAAGCGCAGTGGACAGCCTGGTGGATCGCGAACAGACATGTACTGACTACCGTCGACGAACTACGGCTGAGGACAGCGGCTCAGAACATGCTGCTTGGGCAAAGTCGACAGGGTGGGAGTTTCGATACGATCATCGGCCAGTCGAAGTTGATCGCTGAGAAGCTCGGTCCGGAACTCGGAACCTCGTCCATTCTCACCGCCGATGAAGTCTTCGGACTCGTACTCGACATGGCAGTCGAGGCTCAAAGTGGAGATGGGTCGTGAACCTCGACGAACTCGCCAAAATCGCGAGGGAGGAGAAGCTCCAGCTCCCCGTTTCAGCAGTCGCGCTCCAGCGTTCGGTTGCGACTTCGGCGTTAGCGCTTTTTCATGAGCCGCTGCTTGCGATGGTCATCGCAATCATGGCGCGGTATCAGAAGGGAGAGCTAAAGGCCTCCGAGGTCTCTGTTTGGTCAGCTGCAGTCCTGGCGAACAGCTACTTCGGGCTGCGAATTCAGCAACGACTAATGCTGGAGTGGTCAGCGACGTTTCGCGAGCGGTGTGCTGGCGCTCTGGTGATTCTCGAGACGTTGGAGCTGATCGGGTTTAACGGGTCCGACCGAAAGATCGTTTTGTCCGAGAAGGGGAAGGCGACGGTGAAGAAGCTCGTGGACGGCACCGACGATGCGGGACTTCTCGCGAGGAAGCTCCAGAAGAGTTGCAACGACGCATTCCGACTAGGACTGACGTTGCTATGACTAGTGCCCGCCTAAAGTCGTTCGAGATCCTACCGAAGGAAGACGGCTGGAAGTCTCCGCGGTATCAGTTTGGTCGGATCACAACGCTGATCACCGGAGAGAACGGGGCCGGCAAGACGCCGATGATTCGATCCTTGGCGTTAACACTCGGAGCGAAGATCGACATACCAAAGGAGTTCAAGGACCACTGTCGAGGAACCCGATTGGTTGTCGACATGGGCAAGCGCGATATCACGATCGAACGCAGCTTCGCTTCTGCGTACGCCACGTTTGAGATTGATGGGAAAACGACCACGTGCATGGACGAGGCGGAGATCTCAGATCAGCTTATGAGGTACCTCGAGATCGAGCCACGCGCGCTCGTCCGTCGGCAAGACAATCAACCCGTCCCACCGTACATGAGCGTTTTGGCGCCGCTGTTCATCGCCGATCAAGATTTCGGATGGCGCGACCTGTACGGGCCAGGACCGAACGTCAACTTCCTCCACGACCAGTACGAGGAGGCGGTCCGATGGATCTTGAACGTTCCACAGCGGAACTTCGAGAACACGCGTCGTGAGAAGGACGAGGCGAAGCGCAAGGAGACAACTCTCAATGAACAGATCGAGAACAAGAAGCGCTTCGTCGAGTCGCTCCGTCGTCAGGTGGGTGACGACGGCAGGCAGGGTGGCAGGGAGGATCTCGAGACCCAGCAGGCGAACATTGCGACTCGACTGAGCTCACTCCTCGAATCGTACAGTGGCCTAACGAAGGTTGATGCGGTCCTCGAAGCCGAAGCTCATCAGGCGGCCACAGAGCGCGACACTGCGCGCAACCGTTTTCAGTCCCTGGAGCGACAACTTCTCAACCTTCGTCAGACGCACAAAGAGTTGGAGAACGATGCGTCCGTCCTGGAAGCGAATGAGATCGCCGCGAACGTGTTCCGCGCGTTCTGCGGAAACGAAGACTGCAATCTCTTCAGACCTCAGGACTCCTACGGCCGACGTCTCCTTCATTTGCGCGATCAGCTAAAGGATGTCGATTCGACGTCAAGCATTCTCGAACGCGAAGTCGAGAATGCGCGGTCTGTCGTCGCTCATAGTCAGTCAGCGCTGGATCTGCATGTTCAACGACGACGGGACCAGGCCGGACGCTCGGGTGGAGCCTCGTTGGTAGAGGCAATCGACGCTCTCACTAAGGAGAGCGCTCAACTCTCGCTTCGACGCGATCGATTAGCAACGTTAGAAGACGAGCGTAGGAAGCTTGCAGTCCTTCTAGAACGTGCGCAACAGGCAACAGAGCTCGTCACGCAACTTGCTGGCTCTCGTTCCTCGCCTGGTGGGCCGCGGCTGGCTGACGCTCGCACTCATCTTGCTCGCGCGATGGAGAGATGGCTTGCAGCGCTCAAGACACGGCACGTTGCGGGGGATGTGCATTTTGATGCCACGTTTACACCGACCATCGGCGGAGAGAAGTTCAGCCAGTCTCTGGGGCCAAGCGGGAGCACCCGGACACGGTACGTGCTGGCCCTCCACGCGGCCATCGTGGAGACCTCGATTGAGATGAACGGCTCGCATCCCCCTTTTCTGATTCTCGATGCTCCGAAGCAGCAGGAGCTCGAACCGGCTGACCTCGCGGCTTTCATCTCCGTATGCGTAAAGGTTTTCGGAGAGCAGACACCACCGTTCCAGCTGGTGGTCGGCGCGAAGGACCGAGACATCTTCAAGAAGGCCCCCGACGAGACCTGGAAGCCCATGTTCCCGTCTCCTACTGGTGATCACTACCTCGGTTGAGCCTCGCCGACCGACCACACACAGGAGACTCGGTGAGTGTTACCGCTCAGCCGACCGACGCTTATGACCATCAGCACGGCGGGCCCAGCCCCATCCCGATACATCCCTTGTCATAGACTAGAACGATGAGCCGGGCTGCGTGCTGGGTCGGGTGGGCGCTTGCTGTGACCGCGTGCAAAGGCGAACCTGCGACGACCGCCGACCCCGTGGAGATAACGCGTTCGACGTATGCGATCGCGCGACGCGACACCGAAGACAGCTCCGTGTTGGCAGTCGACGCTCCTAGCGACTGCAGGACATCGGTGACCCAAGCGCGCGCTTCAGCTGACGTGATGTTCGGAGTCGGGAAGGCAACCTTGGTCAGCTTCGCGCTTAGTTCAGCTCCGACCTCGGAACGTGCGAGATGTTCGAGCGCGACTCCGCGCTGTCCGTTCGGCTCGACAAGGAGCAACGCGATCGTTCGATCGACAGCCATGAGGGTGTGCGGTGCATTCGCGGGCACCAGGACGGCGCGTCGCTCGAGTGGCGGGGTATCGAGGCTGATTTCGAAGTGCCCCTCATAGGTCCACACCAGCTGCGTTGCGTGGTGTGCGTGGAGGTCAGGAGACGAGCCGGGACCCACATAGAGGATCCATCCGGCATCGAGGAAGATGCGACCGCGCCAACCCGTTGTCGGTGTTGATGGCACGCGCAACAGCATTGCAAGAGATGCGGCTCGTTGACCATCCCCCGATAGGGGGCTATCGTTTCCGGGTCTTGCGCGTCCGCGTCCTAGCGATCCTGCTCGCACTCTCGATCCTTCCAGCAACGATGGAAGTGGTCGAAGCAGTCGTGCACTTCGCGGCGCATGGCGAAATCGGACATGACGAGCACACGCCCGCGCTCGGTGCCGACGAGCACGGCTGCAACGGCACGTTTCATCTGTGCGGATGCCACACCGCTAGTAGCGTCAGCCCTTCAATGAGCGAGTCGCCGAAAGTGGTTGGCTCGATCGCGTTCACGACGTGCACGGTGCCGGCAGATGTCGCCGGCCTCTGCGCGACAGCTCCTCCGATTCGACCTCCGATAGCGTGACGTTCGACGAGTCGTTGCTGGCTTTCCGCCAGCGCTGAACACGAACGAACGCACGAGGTGCGCCTGTTGGGCGTGCCTTGGAGGTCACATGCAGCATGCGCATGCGCTCGCACGGTTTGCCGTGGGCGCGTCTCTCGTATTTGGCGGTCTTGCGACCGCTGCACCGATCACACTCGATCAAGCAATTCAACGCGCCGACTCGCGCCCCCTCGTCGGGATGGCGAACGCATCGGCAGAAGTGGCACGTCACGACGCGGAGCAAGCGAGCCTCTCCACCTACAACCCGCAACTGAGCGCGAGCGCAGGTCCTCGCTTCGTCGCGGGCGAACGCAGTATCGCCTTCGACATCGGGCTCGGACACACGTTCGAACTGGGCGGCAAACGCGACGCTCGACGCGCGGTGGCGGACGCGAAGATCGAATCTGCCGACGCGGAGATCGTGGCCGCGCGACTACGCGCACGGATAGAAGCGTGGCGAGCGTTTCAGGTCGCACTCGTCATGCGCGAGCGCGTCGCGATGGCAAAGGAGGCCGAGCAGGTGGCGAGTCAGGTGCAGACGGCCACCACCGAGCGCCAGAAGGTTGGGTTCGGCACCCAGCTCGAGATCAACCTGACGACGTCCGAGGTCGGTCGCGCGCGGCACGACCGTCTCGATGCCGAACGCAAGTACGACGCCGCGGTCGCAGAGCTCGCGAGCGCCATCGGTGCGGGGGCATCGGAGACCTTCGAACCCGAAGGACAACTCGTCCCGCCACCAATGCTCGCTACCGACGTGAACGCTTTGGTTGCGCGGGCGATGAAGGAACGACCGGAAGCGCGAGTCGCGCGAGCATCGACGAATGTCGCGCGCGCGGAGATTCGCGCCGCTGACGCACAGGCGGTTCCGGATCTCTCGATCGGCGTGACGTACGCGTACGAACGTGATCCCGATGCGACTTCGCAGACGATCCTGGGGAGCGTCGGCATTGGACTCCCGGTCTTCAATCGCAATCAGGGAGCGCGCAAGGCTGCGCGGTCGACGTCGCGCCGAGCAGAGATCGAGCTCGCGTGGACCTCGACGGAAATCGAGCGCGAGGTTCGTGTGGCCATTTCTGGGTACACGCGTGCACGCGAAGCCGTGCTCGGTTTCGACAAAGAGGTGAACGAGCGGCTGCACGAGAACCTCGAGCTCGCTCGCGCCTCGTATACGAGCGGAAAGATCGACTACTTCCAGTTCAACGTCGTCCGACGCGAGCTTCTCGCGAGTCGCAACGCGTACCTCGACGCATTCGAGGAAACGGTCGAGGCGTGGTCGGACGTTCAACAGGCGCTGGGCGGCGAGGTGAAGCCATGACGCGGATCGCACTCTTGATGTTGATGCTCGTCGCGTGCGGCAAGAAGGCCGAGTCCGGTCATTCGGAGAAGGACGAGCACGAACACGCCGAAGGCAAGGAAGGCAAAGAGACGAAGGAGGGCAAGGACGGCGACGAGCACGGCGAGCACGAGGAAGAAGGCGTCGTGCATCTCTCCAGGGAGCAGATGGCGACCGCAAAGATCACGACGCAGGTCGTGACCACGAAAGCAGTCTCTTCGGAGATCCAGGCGACGGCAGAGATCGTTCCACCGGACGACGGCATCGCGCGCGTCGGGTCGAAGATCAGTGGTCGCATCACGAAGCTTCCTGTATCCGTCGGCACGACCGTCAAAGCCGGTCAGCTGATCGCGGTTGTGGACTCGCCCGAGCTGGGCACGGCGAAGGCCGACTATCTCGCCGCGGTGGCGCAAGCACGCCTCACGCGCGAGACCGCTGATCGAGAGAAGCAGCTGTTCGAGAAGAAGATCTCGGCGGAACAGGACTATCGAGTCGCGGAAGCCGAGGCGACCAAGGCGCGCGCCGCGAAGGAAGCCGCCGAAGCGCGACTCCACACGCTCGGGTTCAGCGATGCGCAGCTCAACCGCTTCACCGCCGAGCAGCATTCGTCGTCGTCGATCATGGTGACAACGCCGATCGGCGGTGTGCTCGTGGAACGGCCAGTCTCGCTTGGCCAAGTGATCCAACCCGAGGACACCGTGGGGGTCGTCATGGACCTCGCAAGCGTCTGGATGCAGGTCGATGCGTACGAGAAGGACCTCTCGCAGCTCGCGATGGGGCAGAAGGTGAGTGCGTTCGTGGCCGCGTGGCCCGAGCGCGAGTTCAAAGGGGAGATTCAATCGATCGGCGCGATCGTCGACAAGAAGTCGCGCACCGTGAAGGTCCGCGTCGTGATGCCGAATCCCGATGGCGCGCTCAAACCGGGAATGTTCGCGAAAGTGAGCCTGGCCGGCAGCAAAGGCGATGCCCGCGAAGGCCTGTTCGCGCCGAGCGCGGCCGTGCAACGCGATGGCGAGAAATCGATCGTGTTCGTCCCGATCGGCGAGACCGAGTTCCAACTTCGCGAGGTCGAGACCGGTGTCAGCGCGGATGGCTGGGTGCAGATCACGCGAGGTCTGACTGCCGGCGAGAAGGTCGTCACGACCGGCGCCTTTCAACTCAAGTCTGAAGCTCGTCGCGAGAGCTTCGGCGGCCACGAGCACTGAGGAGGATCGAGATGATCGAACGCATCCTCGAGTGGTCTCTCAAGAACCGGTTCCTCGTGATCATCGCGTCGCTGATCCTGGTCGCGGGTGGCTTGACGGCGATGTCAAGCCTTCCGATCGACGCGGTGCCCGACGTGACGAACGTGCAGGTGCAGGTGCTGACGTCATCGCCGGCCCTGGGACCCGAAGAAGTCGAAAAGTTCATCACGACGCCGATCGAACAAGCGATGAGCGGGTTGCCCGATCTCGTCGAGGTCCGCTCGACGTCCAAGTTCGGACTCTCCGCCGTCACGATCGTGTTCGAGGACGGCACGGACATCTACTTCGCGCGCCAACAGATCGGTGAACGACTCGCGGCGGCGAAGGAAGCGATACCGCCTGGGTATGGAGAACCGGAGATGGGGCCCGTCTCTACGGGGCTCGGCGAGATCTTCCAGTTCGAGGTGCGCGCGGCCGAAGGTCAAACCAAGACCGCGATGGAGCTACGCACGATCCTCGAATGGGAGATCGCGCCGCGGCTACGCACGGTGCCGGGCGTTGTCGAAGTGAACTCGTTCGGTGGCGAGCTCAAGACGTACGAGGTTCGCGTGCGCCCCGACGATCTCTCGCGCCTCGACGTATCGCTCGACGATGTCGTCGACGCACTCGAGAAGAACAACGCAAACGCCGGTGGCGCATACGTCGAACAGAATGCCGAGCAGTACCTCATTCGCGGCGAAGGTCTGCTCACGAGCGTCGATGACATCGGCGACGTGGTTGTCCGTGCGAGCGAAGAAGGGACCGCCGTGTTCGTTCGCAACGTCGCGTCGGTCGCATTAGCACCGATGGTTCGCCAAGGTGCGGTCACGCGCGACGGTCGCGGCGAGATCGTGACGGGCATCGTGATGATGCGCATGGGCGCCAACTCGCGCGAGGTCGTGACGTTGGCCAAAGAAGCGCTCGAAGCGATGAAGCCATCGCTCTCGAAGCTCGGCGTGTGGATCGATCCGTTCTACGACCGAACGGACCTCGTCAAGAAGACGGTCAACACCGTCGCGAAGAGTCTGATCGAGGGCGGTATCCTCGTCATCTTCGTTCTGTTCATCATGCTGCGGAACCTGCGCGCGGGACTCCTGGTCTCGCTCGTGATTCCGTTGTCGATGCTCGTCGCGTTCCTCGGCATGCGGCGGTTCGGCGTCTCGGGAAACCTCATGTCACTAGGAGCGATCGACTTCGGCCTGATCGTGGACGGCGCAGTGATCGTGATCGAGAACTCGGTGCGAATGCTCGCCGAGCGTTCGCATCACTTGGGACGACCGGTCACGTCCGAGGAACGGACCTCGATCGTTCTGCAGGCGAGCCGCGAGGTGCTGCGCTCGGCAACGTTCGGCGTGTTCATCATCGCGATCGTCTACCTGCCGATCCTCACGCTCACGGGGATCGAAGGAAAGATGTTCATCCCGATGGCGATGACGGTGTTGTTCGCGCTCGCGGGTGCGCTCGTGCTCGCGATGACGTTCATCCCGGCTGTCGCGTCACTGCTCCTTCCGAAGAAGCTGTCGGAGAAGGAGAGCTTCGTCGTTGCTGGTGTTCGCCGCGTCTACGAGCCTGCGCTGCGCGGTGCGCTTCGTCATCGATGGGCGGTGCTGATCGTCGCGGTTGCCCTGCTGGGCGCGAGCGCGGTGGTCGGTTCTCGTCTCGGTAGCGAGTTCGTTCCGAAGCTCGACGAGGGCGCGATCGCGATGCAGGCCATCCGCTTGCCAAGCATCTCCCTCGAAGAGTCAGTGCGACAGACGACGGAGCTCGAGAAGATCGTGAAGCAGTTCCCGGAGGTCACCACGGTGATCTCGAAGACCGGACGCGCCGAGATCGCGACGGATCCAATGGGCGTCGAGATCTCCGACATCTTCATCATGCTGAAGCCGCACGACGAATGGACGACCGGCGAAACGCGCGAAGAGCTGGTCACCGAGATCGATGAAGCGCTGAAGAAGTCGCTTCCTGGGCAGAACTTCAGCTACTCGCAGCCGATCGAGCTGCGTGTCGCAGAGCTGATCTCCGGTGTGCGCTCCGATGTGGCGCTCAAGATCTATGGCGATGATCTGCAGGCGCTCGAGCGGATCGCGCAAGCGACGGTCGGCGTACTGTCGAAAGTGCCCGGCGCTGCCGACGTCAAGGCGGAGCAAACGGCGGGACTTCCCGTCATGCGGATCCGCATCGATCGTCGCGCCATCGCCCGATACGGCATGAATGCCTCCGAAGTACTGGAGGTCGTCTCGACCGTCGGTGGTCGCGAGGTTGGCGTCGTCCTCGAAGGACAGCGCCGGTTCGCACTGACGGTGCGATTTGACCCGTCGGCGCGCGACTCTGTCGAAAAGATCAAGGCGCTGAAGGTCCGTGCGCCGAGTGGAGCTCTCGTGCCGATGGCAGAGCTTGCCGACATTCGCGTCGAAGATGGACCGGCGCAGATCAGTCACGAGTCCGGGCGACGGCGCGTGACCGTGGAGCTCAATGTTCGTGGTCGCGACCTCGGTAGCTTCGTTGCCGACGCGAAGGCGGCGATGGAGTCGTCGGGTGTCGTGCCGGCTGGTTACTTCACCGACTGGGGTGGTCAGTTCGAGAACCTCGAAGCCGCGACGCGGCGGTTGATGATCGTCGTTCCGCTCGCGCTCGTTCTCATCTTCGTGATGCTGTACGCCGCGAACGGTTCGGCAAAGCTCGCGGCGCTCATCTACCTGAACGTTCCGTTCGCGGTGACGGGCGGATTGTTCGCGCTCGCGATCCGCGGGATGCCGCTCTCGATCTCGGCTGGCGTCGGGTTCATCGCGCTGTTCGGTGTCGCCGTGCTCAACGGACTTGTTCTCGTGAGCTATCTCGAGGAACGCCGGCGAGGTGGCTTATCCGAACACGAAGCAGCCTATCAAGGAGCGCGCATTCGATTGCGCCCGGTCCTCATGACGGCGCTCGTCGCATCGCTCGGATTCATCCCGATGGCGATCGCGTCTGGTGCTGGTGCGGAAGTCCAGAAGCCGCTCGCGACTGTCGTGATCGGTGGACTGATCACGTCGACGCTACTGACGCTGCTCGTACTGCCAACGTTGTACTCGTGGATGCTCGGCGGAAAGGCGAAGCCCGTCGGGCGCCTTGCCGATGTCGAGCCGTCGAAGGAGTTGTCCCGTGAGTGAGGTGCGCTTTCACGTTCCGAAGATGGACTGCGCGACCGAGAAGGAGGTCATCTCGCGACGTCTCGCGAAGGTCGATGGAATCGAGCGACTCGACTTCGATCTCATCGATCGCGTCGTCATCGTGGAGCACGGGTCGAATTCGGCGGTGCCTGCTGCTGTCGAGTCCGCGCTCGAAGACATCGACATGGCTCCGGCACGTCTCGATGGGACTCGCCCTCCCGCTCAGTCCCACGATGACCACGACGATCACGAAGGTCACGACCACGGGCCGAAGACGGCTGCGCCTGGTGTGCTGCTCGATAGTCGCAACCGCGAGTACATGCTGCTCGGCATCTCCGGCGCATGCGCGATCGCGGCCGAGGTGGTGGCATGGACGACAGGAAGCGAGAAGACATGGCCGATCATCGCGCTCGCTGTCGTCTCGCTCGTCACGGGCGGTATCAAGACACTTCGCAAGGGAATCGTCGCTGCGAAGACACTGACGCTGAACATCAACCTGTTGATGCTCATCGCCGTCGCTGGAGCCATCGCGATCCAGCAGTGGCCCGAGGCAGCGATGGTGACGTTCCTGTTCGCCGTCGCGGAGGTCATCGAGGCTCGGTCGGTGGATCGAGCTCGCGATGCGATTCGGGGGCTCATGGTCCTCGCGCCCGATCTCACACGCATGAAGAAGGACGGCGCGTGGGTCGAGGTCGAGACAGCGACCATCGGACCCGGGGCGTCGATCCAGGTACTGCCTGGAGAACGCGTTCCCCTCGACGGCAACGTCACTGCGGGAAAGACATCGATCGACCAAGCACCGATCACGGGCGAGTCCGTGCCCGTCGACAAGTCGATCGGCGATCCGGTCTACGCGGGATCGGTCAACCAGCAGGGAATGATCGAAGTGGAGGTGACGGCGGGTGCCGGCGACACGACGCTCGCCCGAATCGCACGCGCGATTCGAGACGCCCAGAGTCAGCAGGCACCCACGCAGCGCTTCGTGGATAAGTTCTCCCGCTGGTACACGCCGATCGTCGTGTTGATGGCGATCGCTCTGACCGTCGTTCCGCCGCTGGTTTTCGGAGAGCCATTCCGCCCGTGGCTCTACAAGGCACTCGTGTTGCTCGTCATCGCATGTCCATGCGCCCTCGTGATCTCGACGCCAGTCACGGTCGTGAGCGGGTTGGCTGCCGCAGCCAAGCGCGGCTTGCTCGTGAAGGGCGGCGTGCATCTCGAGCAAGCGCATCGATTGCGCGTGCTCGCCGTCGACAAGACCGGAACACTCACCGAAGGCGCACCGAAGCTGACGGATGTCGTTCCGCTCGCGGACCTCTCGCGCGAGGAGGTTCTGGAGCGCGCTGCGGGACTCGAGGCGACTTCCGCGCATCCACTCGCGCGGGCTGTCGTGAAAGGGTTCACGGGCAAGGCGCCGCATGCGAGCGACGTACGCGCCACCGAAGGAAAGGGTATCGAGGGAATCGTCGACGGCGAGCAGATCGGCATCGGCAGTCACAGGTTCGCCGAGGAGCGCGGTGTGTGCTCGCCCGACGTGGAAGCCGCGCTCGCGAAGCTCGAGAGCGAAGGCAAGTCGGTCATGGTCGTCTGGCGCCCGGACACGAAGAAAGCCATCGGTGTCATCGGTGTCGCCGACACGATTCGCGAGACCAGCGTCGAGGCGGTTCGAGCGCTACATGCACGCGGGGTGAAGTTGTTGATGCTGACCGGCGACAACCCGACCACAGCAGCGGCGGTCGCCAAACAGGTCGGCATCGATGACGTGTCGGCGGATCTGATGCCTGAAGACAAGCTCACGCGGATCGACAAGCTCGTTCGTGAAGGCGTCGTCGTCGGCATGGTCGGCGATGGCGTCAACGATGCGCCGGCACTCGCTCGCGCGACGATCGGCTTCGCGATGGGCGCAGCCGGATCCGACACGGCGCTCGAGACAGCCGACGTCGCGCTCATGAGCGACGATCTACGCGGTGTGCCCGCGTTCATCGACTTGAGTAAGAAGACGGCGTCGACACTGCGGGCGAACATCGTATTCGCGATCGCGGTGAAAGCCGTCTTCTTCGGTCTTGGATTGTTCGGAATCGCCACGCTGTGGATGGCCGTGTTCGCCGACATGGGCGCGAGCTTGGTCGTCGCAGCGAACGGACTTCGATTGCTCAAAGCAAAGGTGTAGGAGCTCATGAAACCCAACAGACTGCATGCTGCTCGCGGTTGGATTGCGATCGGCCTCCTTGCCATCTCGCTTTCGACAACCGCGCTCGCGAACGGGCGTGCACCGATGACGAACGGCGTGTTCTTTCGCCCCGGCAACAACACCGACATCTGGGTGCGCACGACGTTCGGGTTGCTAGTCAGCCACGACGACGGTTGCACGTTCCGGTGGATCTGCGAGCAGAACGTCGGTTACGGCGGCATCTTCGATCCGACGTACGCCGTCGCCGCGGACGGAACGATCTACGCGACCACGTACGCGGGATTGCGAGTTAGTCGCGATGGCGGCTGCACGTTCACCACGGCTACCGAGTCATTGTTGGAAGGCACGCCGGGTCGCATTGCTGGGAGGTACGGCGAAGCGATCGATGTGACGGCAACGGGCGACGTGTGGCTCGGGCTCACCGACGCCGCGATGACGAACGCGATCTACAAATCGACGGATGCCGGCGAGACGTTCCAGACGATGGGAACCGTGCCCTCGAGCATCCAGTGGAAATCTCTTCGCGTCGCACCCTCGGATCCGCTGCGCATCTACGCGACCGGTTTCGAGTTCGCCACCGATGCGACCGCGTTTTTCTATCGAAGCGTCGAAGGTGGCGCGATGTGGGAAGCGATGCCCACCACGAGCTTCGTGTTCGGTTCGAGCCCACTCGCGCGTGTCGTAGGAGTGGATCCGCAGGACGCGGCAATCGTCTACGTCGCGACGATCGAATCGTCGGGGCCACCGAATCCCGGTGATCGCCTCTACCGATCGAACGATGGTGGCGCGACGTTTACGGAGGTTCTCGTCACGACGAACGCGATCACCGACGTGCTCGTTCGCGGCTCGAGCGTGATCGTTGTGACGAAGGTCGGTGGATTCACATCTACCGATCGCGGCGTCACGTTCGGTGCCGTGAACGCGGCGCTCGAATACGGTTGTCTTGCCGAGCGTGCCGACGGGCGTTTGTTCGCATGCGGCGCCAACTGGGGACCCGACTTCCAAGCGATCGGCCAGTCCGCGGACGGATCATCGTGGGACAAGGTGTTTCGCTTCGTCGAGATGGCGGGGCCCGTGGAGTGCCCTGCCGGAACGCCGCAAGCGGACACGTGCGGGCCGATGTGGCCGGTGTTCGAAGAGCAGTTCGGAACCAAAGGACCGACGTGCGGCGCGAACGTCGTCGATGCGCCACCCGAGCCGAAACCGGAGGCTAGCGGTTGTTGCGATGCGGCCGGTGGCGCCGGTGGAACTGCGTTCCTCGGACTCCTCGTGGGCGCGACGCTGCATCGCCGACGCCGGACCAAGGCGGCGTCATGCAACTGAAGGTGCTCGCTGGTGGACTCGTACTGGCGGCGGCAATCGCGGCGCTTTGCGACCGCGCCATTCACGGCCCACCCGAGCTAATTGTCGTTTGGCTCCTTGCGACGCTTGGTGTGGCGATCGAAGGCGCGCTCCACCTGCGGATACTCGCGGAGGGCGACCAACGCTTGGCGACCGCAATCGTCCGACCAATCCCGTCCTCACGGCACGATTGCCGCGATTAGGAACCTCGCGTAGGATCTATGCCGTTGCTTCGCCCGCTGCTCACACTGCTCATCGTGATCGTCACGTTCGCTTCGTCGGGGATTTCCTCGGTGATCGCCTCGTCGATGTCTGACAACGATGACGACTGCTGTGCAGAGAAGGGCGAGTCCGACAAGCGCGACGAAAGCCCGAGCGATGATCGCTGTCCGCCGCTGTGTCACGCATGCGCGTGCTCGCCCGCGTTCTCGGTGCCGCCGGTTCTCGTTGCCGTCGAGCTGATTCGGGAGCTCGAGATGACGTCTCCATCAGACTCCGTGAAGCAACCGCCGGCGTGTCCGCCGGGACCAGGTGTGTTTCACCCTCCGCGCGTGTCGGTTCGAGCGTAATTCCGCCCGTTCTCGACGGATCGCGTTCGCGATCACGCATGCACGTTTGCTCGTGCATGCGGCACACGCATTTGGAGAGTCACGTGAAGATCATTGCCCCGTTGTTTATCCTGCTCGCGCTCGTCCTCGGTGGATGCAGCAAGAGCGATTCGAAATCCGCGTCCAAGTCCGAGCCCGAAACGACCGAAAAGGCCGAGCCCAAGAAGGAAGCTGGAGGCCACGCGTCGCACGACGTCGTTCCCGGTTCCCACGAGGATTGGTGCGGCGAGCACGGCGTTCCCGAGTCGCAATGCACGCGCTGCAACCATGACTTGGAAGCTGCCTTCAAGGCGACCGGCGATTGGTGCGAGGAGCATGGCCTCCCCGAATCGCAGTGCCTCAAGTGCAATCCCGACCTGAAGATCGAACGCCCGGCGAAGAAGTAAGCCATGCGCGAAATCGCAGTGGTCATCGCGCTTGCTCTCGTCGCATGCGGGGGGAAGGACGCGTCCGAATCGAAATCCGAGAAGACGGCGAAGCGAGAAGTCGCCGACGGAGAGATGTGTGACGAGCACGGCGTGCTGATGGCGATCTGCACCAAGCACAACCCGAAGCTCATCCCTGTCTTCAAGGCGAAAGGCGACTACTGCGAGGAGCACGGCTTCCCCATGTCCGTGTGTCCCGTGCATCACCCCGAACGAGGCGGTCGCCCGGCGACAGACGTCGCGAAAGACAAAGCGCCTGCGGATGGAACGAAGGTTCGCCTGAAGGGACAGGACACTGCGCGGTTTGCGGGCATCAAGCTCGTCGCCACCGTGAACCGGCCTGGTGGAGCGCGACTCGAAGCGTTGGCATCGGTGACCTACGACGCCACGAAGTGGGCGCAGCTCAATGCACGCGCGGCGGGCGTCGTGCGGTCGATCAAGGTCGACATCGGTGCGGTTGTCACGAAGGGCACGCAGATCGCGGTGATCGAGAGTGCAACAGTGGGAGCCGATCGTTCCCGACTGCAAGCGGTGCAGGCGCGCGTGACGTTCGCGCAAGGAAACTTGGAGCGCGAACAGAAGCTTTTCGAACAACGCATCTCCGCACAGAAGGATGTCCTCGATGCACAGCAGGAATTAGCAGAGGCGAAAGGTGAGCTCGCTGCCCTCACTGCTGCCGTCGGTGTCGTCGGTCAGAGCGCGGGCGGAAACAGCTACATTCTCGCCGCCCCGATCGCAGGAGTCGTGACGAAGCGCAATGTGACGATCGGAAGCATGGTCGAGATGAACAGCGGTGCGCTGTTCGAGATCGTCGATACCAGCTCGATGCGCGCGGAGATCGAGGTGCCCGAGATGGAGCTCCATCGCGTGCGTCTCGGCCAACAGGTGACGGTGAAGGTCGACGCGCTGCCAGGCTCGGAGTTCACGGGGACGATCGACTTCATCGCGCCCGAGGTCACACGCGAGACGCGTACATCCAAAGCGCGCGCGACGCTCGCGAATCCCGAGGCGACGCTGCGCGCGAACATGTTCGGCAAGGCGCAGATCGCACTCGGACAAACGGAGTCCACGCTGCTCGTTCCACGCATTGCTGTGCAGCGCGTGGCCGACGTGGACATGGTGTTCGTGACCACAGCGCCCGGAGAGTACGAGGTGCGACGGGTGAAGACCGGCGTACGCGAGGGCGACAGCGTCGAGATAACGAGTGGGCTGAAAGCAGCCGAACAGGTCGTGACCGAAGGCAGCTTCCTCCTCAAGACCGAAACCATGAAGGGCAGCATCGGCGCTGGTTGCTGTGAATGACATGCTGAACGCCGTCATCACATGGTCGCTGCGCAACCGCCTCGTCGTGGTGCTCGCGTGGCTCGGCGTGGTCGTCATGGGGTTGTTCGCGTTTCGCCGCCTCCCGATCGACGCGTTCCCCGACACGACGCCGGTGATGGTGCAGGTCAACACGGTCGCGCCGTCACTCTCGCCGCTCGAGACGGAGCGCCAACTCACCACGCGCGTCGAGCAGGCGATCTCGGGATTGCCTGGGCTCGAGGAAGTTCGCTCGATCTCGAAGTTCGGGTTGTCGCAGGTCACGGTCACGTTCGAGGACGGAACGGACATCTACCTCGCGCGTCAGGTCGTGAAGGAGCGCATCGATACAGTAGAGCTTCCGCATGGCGTCGAGCGACCGCAGCTCGGCCCTGTCGCGACGGGACTCGGCGAGGTGTTCCACTATGTCGTCAGCGGTGAAGGCAAGAGCGCTGCGGAACTGCGCACGGTCCAGGACTGGATCATCCGCCCACAGCTCGCATCGGTTCCTGGCGTCGCGGAGGTGAACTCGTGGGGCGGTGACGAGAAGCAATTCCAGATCGTGATCGATCCGGTCACGCTGCAGGCGCGCGACTTGTCGCTCACCGACATCGTCGAGGCGCTCGAACGAAATAACGCGAACGTCGGTGGAGGATCGATCGACGAGGCGGGCGAGTCGTCGCTCGTGCAAGGCATCGGCATGATCACGAAGAAGTCCGAGATCGAGGACGTCGTGATCACCGCAAAGAACGGCGTGCCGGTGCGCGTGCGCGATGTGGCATCGGTCGTCGAGGGCCGAGAGATTCGCCGTGGAGCGGTCACCGCGGACGGCACGGGCGAGGTTGTCCTGGGCCTCGGCTTCATGCTCATGGGAGAGAACTCGCACGAGGTAACTGGACGATTGGCCGCGCGCCTCGACGAGATCCGCAAGACGCTGCCGAGCGGCATCACCGCAGTGCCTCTCTACGAGCGGACCACACTCGTCGATCGCGTCCTCGAGACCGTGCGCACGAACCTGCTCGAAGGTGCGGTGCTCGTGATCGCGGTCCTGTTCGTCTTCTTGGGCAACTTACGTGCGGGACTCATCGTCGCGTCGGCGATCCCGATCTCGCTGTTGTTCGCGTTCGATCTGATGACGCGAGCGGGCATCGCCGGCAGCTTGATGAGCCTCGGCGCGATCGACTTCGGCCTCGTCGTCGACAGCTCGGTGATCATGGTCGAGAACGCGGTGACGCGCCTCGGCGAGAACGACGGCAAACGGCCCGTTGCCGATGTCGTGCGTGACGCGGCGATCGAAGTGCGCAAGCCGACGATGTTCGGCGAGCTGATCATCATGATCGTCTACCTGCCGATCCTCGCGCTGGAAGGGATCGAGGGGAAGATGTTCCGGCCGATGGCCCTGACGGTCATCTTCGCGCTGATCGGTTCGATGCTGATGTCTCTGACGTTGGTGCCGGTGCTCGCGAGCGTATTGCTGCCGAAGAAGACGAAGCATCGAGAGAACTTCATCGTTCGCGGTCTGAAGCGCGGCTATCAGCGAGCGCTCGATGCGGCGCTTCGCGTGCAGTGGCTCGTGCTCGGGATTGCCGTGCTGCTCCTCGCGAACGGCGTGTTCCTCGCGACACAGCTCGGCTCCGAGTTCATCCCGCGGCTCCGTGAAGGTGCGGTCGTCATCAACACCGTGCGCATGGCGTCGGTGTCACTCGACGAGTCCGTGCGCTATGGGACGCAGATCGAGAAGGTGCTGCTCGAGAAGTTCCCGGACGAGATCGAGCGCGTGTGGACTCGGACCGGGAGCGCCGAAGTGGCGACCGATCCGATGGGCGTCGAGCTGTCGGACGTGTTCATCACGCTGACGCCGACCGACACGTGGAAGCACGCCGGTACCCAAGACGAGCTTGTCACCGCGATGCAGCGCGAGCTCGAAGTCATGCCCGGAATGCGAGCCCTCCTCACGCAGCCGATCGAGATGCGTGTCAACGAGATGATCGCGGGCGTTCGTGCCGACCTCGGCGTGAAGCTGTTCGGCGACGACTTCGATGTGCTCCGCGAGAAGGCGGCGGAGATCGAGAAGGTCCTCAAGACGATCGAGGGTGGCGATGACGTGGTGACGGAGCAGGTGACGGGATTGCCGGTGCTGCAGATCGTCGTCGACGCGAACTCGACGTCGCGATACGGAATCGCGAAGAACGACGTTCTCGACGTCATTCGCGCGCTGGGCTCGTTCGAAGTAGGCGAGCTTCAGGACGGCGACCGGCGGTTTCCGATCACGGTGAAGCTCGCCGATACGTATCGCACCGATGCCACAGCGCTTGGACGCGTGCTGGTCACGGCGGCGAACGGCGATCGCATTCCCCTATCGCGCCTCGCCTCGATCAAGACGGTCGAGGGGCCATCCACCGTGCAGCGCGAGTGGGGTAAGCGGCGCATCGTCGTGCAAGCGAACGTTCGCGACCGCGATATCGGCTCGTTCGTCGAGGAAGCTCGCCGAGCGATCCAAGCGAAGGTGTCGTTACCGCCAGGCTACTACGTGCGCTTCGGTGGCCAGTTCGAGCATCTCGAAGCAGCGCGCAACCGGCTGCTGGTCGTCGTCCCGATCGCGCTCGTGCTGATCTTCGTACTGCTGTACTTCACGTACGGTCGCGTGCTCGACGCGGTGCGCGTGTTCACGGGCGTGCCGTTCGCGGCAATCGGCGGTGTTGTCGCGCTGTGGCTGCGTGACCTCCCGTTTAGCGTCTCCGCGGGCGTCGGCTTCGTCGCGTTGTCGGGAGTTGCAGTACTCGGCGACATGGTGTTGGTGTCGACATTCCGCGCGTTCCTCGGCGAGGGCATGACGGTCGACCAAGCCGTTCGCCAAGCGGCGGTGCGGCGATTGCGTCCCGTGCTGATGACCGCTCTCGTCGCGAGCCTCGGCTTCGTACCTATGGCGTTCAACACCGGCATCGGCGCGGAGGTCCAGCGTCCGCTCGCGACGGTAGTGATCGGCGGCATCGTGTCGTCGACGCTGCTGACGCTGTTCGTCTTGCCCGTGCTCTACACGTGGTTCGGACGCACGACGACGAGACTTCCGATGGCGGACAAGCTCGAGGGGCGCGAGTGAACCGGCGCATGCTCATCGCGTTGGCTGTGCTCGTCGCGATCCAGGCCGCCGCTCTCGGTATCTATCGTTGGAAGCGGTCGTCGCGCACATCGGCAGAGTTCGCGGTCGAGAAGTTGAACCCTGCGGCTGCGCCGGATCTCGCGTTCGAACGCGCCGACGGGTCGCGTAGCTCGCTCGCTGACGCGCGCGGCACGGTCGTGCTGGTCCACTTCTGGGCGACATGGTGCGAGCCGTGTCGCGAGGAGCTGCCAGGGCTTCTCGCGCTCGCGAAGGAGCGCGACCTCTCGCTCGTCGCGGTCTCGATCGATGACACGTGGGAACAGATCCGCACCTACTTCGACGGTAACGTGCCGAGCTCGATCGCTCGTCCCGTGGTCGAAGGAGTCTATCACCGCTTCGGAGCGTCGACGATGCGATACGTACGTCGTCGATGCAGCCGGACGACTGACGACTCGCTACGCAGGCGCACGCGACTGGAGCAGCGATCGTGCACGCGCGTCGCTCTCGACCACGATCGAACAGGCGGCGAAACCATGACACGACGACGGAAGGGCAAGACAGGGCGCGATACGCCTCAGGCGGATCCGACGAGCGAGATCACGGCGGCTGTGGCGCACACCCTCAACTCGCTCGAAGCGCTGACGGAGAAGTGCCGCGATCACGGCATCGATCCGATGACGACGATCATGAGCGTGATGAGTCGCATGCGCTCATCACAACCCGCGATAGAGCCTGTTGCTGCGTCCGCGTGGGCCGCGACGCACGCGAACATCGTGCAGCGCAGCCGTGCCTTCGTCGAGGCATTAGATCGCGCCGACGTCGAAGCAGTGGAAGCTGTACTCGCACCGGGTTTCATCCACGTCGTCGGTCGCAACGTCGCCGACCGCGAGACGTCGCTGTCACGGATGAGGCAGCGCACGGAGAAGGTGCCGTACTTCGCGGAACGGACCTGGGAGAACGAAACCGTAACGCCGAATGGCGACGCGGTCGTGTTCAACGGCAAAGCGCGCGAGGTGCAGGGCAACAACGAGACGCACGGCGGCTACATCAACGAAGGTTGGTACGCGTTGCAGTGGTCCTGTATCGGCACCGCGTGGCGCGTGCGGTTCTTGAGCTGGCAGAAGGACACGACCGATCGTAACTGGTGGAACGACACGTTCGTTTCCGGGCGAGGCTTCAATCACGAGCCGAACCAGTTGTTGGTCACGACCGTCGAAGACGTGACTCCGGGCACCGCGCTCGACCTCGCGATGGGGCAGGGACGCAACGAGCTCTTCCTCGCGTCTCGCGGCTGGGAGGTGCTCGGTGTCGATATCTCGGACGAGGGGCAACGGCTCGCACGCGAGCAAGCGACCAAACGTGGTCTCGCGCTCGAGACAGTGACTGCCAACATCGACGAGTGGGACTTCGGTGTCGATCGATTCGAACTCGTGACGCTTCTCTATGCGGGTGACGACGCGAAGTGGATCGACAAGATCAAAGCAAGCCTCCGCATCGACAGGCTCGTGGTCGTGGAGGGCTGGGCACAAGTTGCGCCCGATTCTCCGATCGGCTTCGCAGCAGGACAGTTGTCGACCTTGTTCGCCGATTACACGATCGTGCGCGACGAAGTCATCGACGACGTTCCGGACTGGGCGCGGGATCAGGGAACGCTCGTACGGTTCGTTGCGCGGAAACGCAGATGAAGTCGGCCGTCGTCCTGTTGCTCGCGGCGTGTTCGACCACACCGCTCGCACGCGTCGCGGAGGTCAACGAACCGAGCGCACGCACGATCAACATCGAGGCGGGACGCCGTGGATTCGCGCCCGCCGAGATGCGAGCGCGTGTAACCGACGTCGTGCGGCTCGTGTTCACGCGCACCGATGACGACCATTGCTTGGACAAGGTCGTCTTGCACGTGGAGCACGATCGGCGAATCGAACGGCAGATGCCGATGAATCGTGCGGTCGCGTTCACGTTGCGACTCGACGCACCCGGCGACATCGGGATCACGTGCGCTGGAGAGGGCCACACCGCAGTTCTGGTCGTCGACCCCTGATCGCGCTCAGCGACGAGCGAACGCAAGAGGGTTCCGGAACGCGGGGACCTTCGGCGCGGTGGCGACCGGCGCGGGTCCCGTGGCGCACGTCTGGCCGCACGCCCCACACCCGCCGGTGACATCCTCCAACGCGACGGTGTCGATCGACGCGAGCTCGGTGTTGGTGGACGGCTTCGAGGTCTTCGTGTTGTTCATCGGGGCTCCTGGTGGGGATGCTCCAGGTTGTGCACCGGAGATGCCACGAGGACGTCCAATGCTGCCGTGGAGTTACGCGCGCCGCGGCTGTTCGGTCGCCTACCGCGGGCAGCAACACCATTCCCCAAGGGAATGCGCCGCCGATCGCGTCGGTCATCGTTTCGTGCTTCGCACACGCTTCTTGGGAGTCCTGGGTTTCGGCTCCGCGCTCGCGAGAAGCTTCGGAGGCTTTGCCTCGAGTACTCGTGTGGAACTGCGCTTCCGCGAACGGCGTCGCTTCGGCTTGCGCGACCACCGGCTCACGAGCCACGAGACTCCTTGCGCGGTCGCCAGCGTGCCGAGCACCGCGAAGCCGCTTGCGGTGTCACGGTCGCCGGTGACGAGCTGGATGACGAACGCGGCGGCGATGCACACGGCACCGAAGGTCGATGAGAACACACCGAGCCTCCAGCTCCCGCGCTTGTCCATGCGCTCCAGGAAGTCGGCGACGTATTCGAAGTTGGTGATGAGGGCGGCGAGGACGATGAACGTGACGATCATTTCTGGATCCTTTCGGGCGTAGCTCTCCCGTGGCGTTGCCGGAGGGCGACACCCGCGAGGTGAATGGGTCAGGCGCGGCTCATCGGCCGGGCGCTAGGTCGTTCGATCAGGCACGGAGAAAACCCCTGGGCAGGGGCGTCCGCTTTCGTCGACATGAAGGCGGTCCGCGGCTGGGGCGGCGTCTACGTGTCTTGGCGATCGAGCCAACCCGGCTTCCCGTGCACTGCTTCCCACCCGGCGGCGGGCGGTGTTCGGGATGCGGCTGCGGCACGCGAGCATTTGTCGCCGCGCCGTCCGACCAGCGAATAGTTAGAAACCGCGGGCCACACCAGATCCGGTGAGTGGATTGCTCCAGGCCATCGCATTCGTCGAAGCGAGCCTGTGTAGAGGTTCTTGTAACGCTCACGAGGAGAGCATCGAGCAGCGCGAACTGGCGGTCGATTTGACTCATGTGGACGAGCATCCACGACCTCGGTTTGCGGGTCGATTTGCGCGTCGGTGCTGCAGGCGACCGCCGTTTCTCGTCGGAGAACGACCCAGCCAGCTTCGGCGACCGGTACCGGGATCGGATCCGACGCTCGCTGCGAGAGTTCATTCCTGCGCTCACGGACGGAGGATCCATGAACGGTCGCGATGGGACTATTTCGAGCCCGAACCCCGCCGCAGCGCTATGGCTAGGCGGAAGTCGTCGCCGCTGGAAGCGTGTCTCGCGGGAGACCGCGCCCCTTCCAGATCGCGAACACCGCCGGGTAGACCAGCAGCTCGAGCACGAAGCTCGTGACCAGGCCGCCCACCATTGGCGCCGCGATTCGCTTCATCACGTCGGCACCGGTCCCGTCGCTCCACAGCACGGGGATGAGACCGATCATCATCGTCAGCACCGTCATGAGCTTGGGACGTATCCGGCGCGCGGCGCCATCGACGATCGCTTCGCGAAGGTCGGCCTGCGTTCGCAGTCGACCCTCCTCCTTCCAGCGACGATGGGCGAGCGTCAGATACAGCAGCATGACCACACCGGTCTCGGCATCCAGGCCCGCGAGCGCGATGATGCCGACCCACACCGCCACGCTCATGTTGTAGTCGAGCAGGTAGAGCAACCACACCGCGCCGATCAGTGAGAACGGCACGGCGAGTAGCACGATGCCCGTTTCGATCAGCGAGCGTGTGTTGAGGTACAGCAACAGGAAGACGAGCATCAGCGTGATGGGGACGACCACGGACAGCTTGTCCTTTGCGCGCTCGAAGTACTTGTACTGACCGACCCACGCGATGCGGACGCCATCGGCGAGCTGGACATCGCGACCAACGATCGCCTGCGCGTCGGCAACGTAGTCGGCGATCGGTCGTGTCGTGTCGACGAACACGAAGCCGACGAGCTTGCCGTCCTCGCTGCGGATCATCGGTGGTCCAGTGACGGTCTTGATGTCCGCGACCTGACCCAGCGGGATCTGGGTCATCGATGGCGTCGCGACGAGGATCTTCGCGAGCGCTTCTGGATTCTCGCGAAGCTCGCGCGCGTAGCGCAGGTTGATCGGATACCGCTCGCGACCTTCGACTGTCTCCCCGATGTTCATGCCGCCGATCGCGGTCTGCACGACATCGTTGATGTCGCCCGACGTTAGACCGTAGCGCGCGGCTTCCTCGCGTTTGACGACGATGTCGACGTAGAAGCCGCCCGTCGAGCGATCGGCGAACGCGCTGCGAGTGCCCGGCACGGTCGCGAGCGCACGCTCGATATCGATCGAGGCCTTCTCGATCTCGGCGAGCGTCGCGCCGAAGACTTGAACCCCGAGCGGACTGCGCACGCCCGTCGAGAGCATCTCGGTGCGCGTCTGGATCGGCATCCACCAGATGTTCGGCATGCCGGGGTACTGGAGCTTCGCGTCCATCTCCTGGATGAGGCCATCCCACGTGACACCGGGCCGCCATTCGGAGCGCGGCTTCAGCACCACAGTGGTCTCGACCATTCCGAACGGCGCGGGGTCGGTTGCTGATTCGGCGCGTCCCATCTTGCCGAACACGGACTCGACCTCGGGAAACGAGCGGAGCTCGCGATCCATCCGCTGGAGCACGTCCTTGGATTCCGCGAGCGACATACCGGGCGGAGCGGTCGGCATGTAGAGCAACACGCCCTCGTTGAGCGGTGGCATGAACTCGTTGCCGAGGCGAAAAAACGCGGGGACCGTGAGCACGATCGCGAGCGCGGCGCCGATGACGACCATCCATCGATGAACGACCACGAACCGCACGACGGGTGCGTAGAGCTTCGTGAGCCAGCGGTTGATCGGATGGTGTTCTTCACCGCGGAGCTTCCCTCGCACGAGGATCGCCGCGAGCGCAGGCGTGAGTGTGACGGCGAGGACTGCGGCGAAGCCCATCGAGTAGGTCTTCGTGTACGCGAGTGGCTTGAAGAGTCGGCCTTCGGTTGCCTCGAGCGTGAACACCGGGATGAACGAGACCGTGATGACGAGAAGCGAGAAGAAGATCGAAGGACCGACCTCCTGCATCGCGCTGATGACCACGGCGGCTCTGTCGCCTGGTTTGCCGTCGCGTTCCCAGTCGTCGAGTCGCTTGTGAATGTTCTCGATGATGATGATCGAGGCGTCGACCATCGCGCCGATCGCGACGGCGATGCCGCCGAGCGACATGATGTTCGCCGTCAGGTTCTGCTGCGCCATCGGGATGAATGCGAGCAGCACACCGAGTGGAAGCGTGAGGATCGGAATCAGAGCGCTGCGAACGTGAAGCAGGAAGAGAAAGATGATGATGCTGACGATGATCATTTCCTCGACGAGCGTGTGCGTCAGCGTGTCGATCGATTCCTCGATGAGATGCGAGCGGTCGTACGTGATTACGAGCCGCACGCCCGGCGGTAGCGAGCGCTGGATCTCGGCGATGCGCTCCTTCACGGCATCGATCACGGTCAGCGCGTTCTCGCCATAGCGCATGACGACCACACCACCGACGACTTCGCCGCGTCCATCGAGCTCCGCGACACCGCGGCGGATGTCCGCGCCGAGCGACACGGTCGCGACATCGCGAACGTGAGTGGGGACGCCGCCTTCGCCGACCTTCACCGGAATCGATTCCAAGTCGGAGACGCGACGGATGTAGCCGCGCCCGCGAACAACGTGCTCGTGCCCGGCGACCTCCATGACCTGTCCACCGACGTCCGAGTTCGATCGCTGGATCGCCGTCATCAGATCGTGCTGAGTCACTCCGTACGCGACGAGCTTCGTCGGATCGATCTGCACCTGGTACTGCTTCACGTGTCCGCCGATCGTCGCGACCTCGGCGACGCCCTCGACGCTTTCGAGTGCGTAGCGGATGTTCCAGTCTTGGAGCGAGCGCAGCTCGTGGAGCCCGTGCTTGCCGGAGTCGTCGACGAGCGCGTACTCGAACACCCATCCAACGCCGGTCGCATCGGGTCCGAGCGTTGGCGTCACGCCTTCGGGCAATCGACCCTGTGCTTCGTTGAGGTACTCGAGTACGCGACTTCGTGCCCAATACAGATCCGTCCCGTCCTCGAAGATGACGTAGACGAACGACATACCGAACATCGATTGGCCGCGCACGTACTGCACGCCGGGTGCAGCGAGGAGCGAGGTCGAGATCGGATACGTGATCTGATCCTCGACGAGGTCAGGGCTGCGGCCCATCCATTCGGTGAAGATGATGACCTGCGCATCGGATAGATCTGGAATCGCATCGAGTGGCGCGCGGCGTAGCGAGATCCATCCCCAGGCACCGAGACCAGCGACGATCAGGATCACGAGCAGCGGATTGCGCGCACTCGCAGCGATGATGTGGCCGATGGCGCCGGGACGCGATGGATCGTGATCAGTTCGAGCCACGTTCGTCCTCCCAGTACGTGGTGGACCGAATGCGGCTCTCGGCCGCGATGAGGAAGTTGCCCTCCGTCACCACGGCCTGTCCCTCGGTGAGTCCCTTGGTCACCTCGACGAAGTCACCGGCTCGGGCGCCGAGCGTGACCACTTGTGGCCGGTACTGCCCCTTGCCGAGATCGAGGAAGACGATGCGACGTGGACCGGTGTAGACCACCGCCGACACCGGCACGGCGAGACGGTTGCCGAGCGGGACATTGAAAGTGACGTCGGCGAACATGTCGGGCTTGAGCGCTAGCTCTTTGTTCGGCAGCTCGATGCGGACCTTGCCCGTTCGCGTCATCGGATCGAGGTACGGATAGACGACCGCGACCTTGCCTTCGATCTCGCGCTCGGTCGCATAGGGTAGAGAGACCTTCGCGCTCATACCCTTCTTCATCAACGGCAGATCGGACTCGTAGATCGCCGCTTCGACCCAGATCCGGTCGAGCGCTGCGATGCGATAGAGGCGTTGTCCGGCCTCGATAGAAGCTCCGGCGACAACCTCCTTCTCGATCACGTAGCCGCTCGCGGGGGACAAGATCGGAATCTCCTCGATGGGAGTTCCGCGAGAACGGATCTCTTCCAGTTGTCGATCAGTGACGCCGAGCAGGCGCAGCTTCCTCTCGGCAGCAACAGCGAGCGCCGCATGCTCGGTCGCGCCCGTTCGCGCCAACAGGTATTCCTGCTGCGCCGCGAACAGCTCCGGGCTGTACAGCGTCATCAACCGTTGGCCACGAGCGACTGCTTGACCTGTCGCATTCACGTCGAGGCGAGCCACGTAGCCCTTCACCTTCAGCGTCACGTCGTGCATCCGTGTCTCGTCGTACGCGAGCTTTCCGACGGCGCGGATCGACACGTCCATCGAGCGGTTCTCCGCCTTGCTCGTCTGAATCCCGAGGACCGATTTGCGCGCCTCGTCGACCATGATCGTGCCCGTCTCTTGCTGGTCGAACGTGACGGGGACGAGGTCCATGCCGCAGATCGGGCACTTGCCAGGCGCGCCTTGCCGAACCGACGGATGCATCGAGCACGTGTAGTAGGCGGTGTCGCCGGCTTCATGCCCGTGGCCGGCGTGCGAGAGCGGCGTGTCGACGGTTGGAGCTGGCGTCCATTGTTCCGACGAGCCGCACGTCAACATCTTCGTACCCATGTACGGATTCGAGATGTCGGGGCTGCGCTGCACCCACTCGCCAAACCCCTTCGCCATCGGGCACGAGAAGCGATGCCAACTACGCTGCAGTTCCTTGTTCGACGCGACGAGCGCTACGACGACCTCGCTCACATTCCCGAGCTCGAGACGTGCGTCGTCGAGCGTGGAGGTTGCCGCGAGTTTGTCGCTCGCCTTCGCGGCACGCTCGAGTGCGTCGGATACTTCGAGACGAAGCCCGGTGCTCGATGCACGAAGCGCCGTCGACAGGTCGCGGGCATACGTGGCAATTCCGGCGAGGCGATCCGCTGCGAGCGCGGCACGAATGGACTCGTATGCATCGAGCGCACGCCCGAGTGACGTGAGCGCCCCGGGTGAAAGCTCGACGGGTGGGAGCGTCAACGCGGCGGGCTTCGTCGAGGGTGGTAGCGGTGCTGTAGGCGCTGCCGGCGTCGTCGTGGTCGCGCGTTCGCGACCCGAGAACCAGCTGATGAGCTCGCTGCGAAACACGAGAGCCGCCGTCGCGACAGCAGCGAACAAGACGATCGGGACCCAACTCGAGCGATTCATCGGGCACCTCCCGCCGTGACGCCGAGCGCGCGATCGAGCTCGGCGAGTCGTCGCTGCACGTCCGCACGCGCCCGCTCGACCTCGAGAGAGGCATGGCGAAGTGCGCGCTCGGCCGCGATCACAGCTTGAAATTCGTTTTGGTTGGCCACGAAGCCATTGCGCGCGGCTTCTGCCTGCAAGCGCGCAGCGGGAAGCATGCGCTTCTCGTACAGTACGAGCGCAGCGCGTGCTTCGGTCACCTTCTCGATCGCCACGCGAACCTCGACGCGGATCTCGTCCATCGCACGCAAGCGCGCGAACCGCGCCTCGTCCGTTTGCGCCTCGGCTTCCGCTCGCGCTGCTGCTCGGCGCTCGCGTGCGAGCGGGACGTCGATCGACACCCCGATCATCCAGCGATGCTCGGGCATGTCCCACATCGAGTCGTACGAAGCCATGATTCCCAGGTCAGGCGTGCCCGTTCGATCAGCGAGCTCGCGCGCGGAGCTGCCCTGGCGCAGCTTCGCGTCTTGTGATCGGACCTCCGGACGATCACGAAGGGCTCTCTCCGTGAGGGTTGCTGCATCGAACGACTCGCTCGTGGGCACCAGCTGTGCCGGCGCGGGCGGAAGCGGAGCATCGAGATCTCGATGGAGCAGGCCGTTGATGCTCGCGATCGCCACGCGGCGCTCGGTCTCGTGCATCAAGCGTTCGCGCTCGAGCATCGCGAGCTCGACATCGGCTTGCAGCGGATCTTGCTGCGACGCACGTCCGGCGATGTACTGCGCTTCCGCTGCGGCGCGCATCTGCTCGATCAGCGTTCGATGATGCTCGTCGACTTCGAGGCTGCGCGTCGCGACGTAGTAGTCGTCGAACAATGACGAGGCCATCGTCGCGAGCCGGAGCTGAACGGCTTTGACGTCCTCGCGCATCGCTTCGGCTTCGGCGAGAGCGACCTGAGCCGCCAGCTCTCGTCGTGATGTGAGCGGAAGCTTCTGCTCGATCTCGATGCGCTGCCCGAACGGTGCATCGCCGACGATCGATAGCGGCGCCATCGAGTACGACAGCATAGGGTCCTCGAACGCCGACTCTTGCGGCACTCGCGTTAGTGCTCGACGCCAACTGGCGCGCGCAGCTTCGACATCGGGATTGCGCGCGAGAACCGCGTTGATCAGTGCCCTACGATCGAGTGTCGTCGCGCCCGCGAAGGGGTCGCCGTCGATGATGGTGACCGGACGCGACTCCGGGAATGCGAGCCGATACTTCTCGACAGCCGTCGGCGTACACGCCATGACCGCGAGCAACGAAACTAGGAGCGAGCATGTAGAGATGCCGGACACGTGACCTCCACGCGGGCGCACCCGCAGCGAGCATCGAGCGCGCCGCGAGGCACGCCGGCCGGAGCGCGATGACAACGGTCATCGCAACTCGGCGACGAGCTCAGCGAAGGAGGGACTGCTTGTCGAGATAGAGCGCCCGCCACGGAGGCGGACGCGCGATCGGCGTGACTTCGAGAATCCGCGAGGTGCGCACGAGGACCGGCGCGAGAATGACGACCGGCATAACGACAGCGACGTGCGCCTGCTCGATGCGTGATTGCTCGCGCGCAGGAGCAACGTCTGCACTCGCGTGCAGCGTGACGTCACAGCAACAGCGCGCGTCGATCGTTGTGTCTGGCGGTGCTTCCTCGCGAGATGCGCTGGGACAACAGCATCGATCGCGAACCTCGCCGTCCATGCGGCAGGCGAAAGCAGCCCAGGCCGACTCGAGACCGATGATCAGCATCAGCGGCACAACCGCGATGGCGATCCAGGGTCTTCGACGTCGAGTCACTTACCCATCTTGAAGGAAGTGCGCGAGATATCAAGACGGTTCATCGCCTGTCGGGTGTCACGCTTTGGCCGGGAAGTGCCTATATGGAGGTTACACGCCCGCACGGCGCGCAGTTCTCGCGCAACTCGTCCGTCGTTCGACGCATGGTAGCGTCATCGCGATGTCGGACGAGCGCCTCGGTCTCAAAGTGTTCTCGGCGACGAAGGCGCGCGACCGCGACGTGCTCGGCGAGGCCATCACCGATTGGATGCGGAGGCATCCCGAGCTCGAGGTATTCGAGCGGATCGTGACCCAGTCTTCGGACGCGGAATTTCACTGCCTCGCGATAACGCTCATCTATCGCTTTCAGGACAAGTAGCTCGGAGCGAGACCGCTGGGTCCACCGCGCCACGAACAGCAGGAACGTTCAAGCCGTCATCGTTGGCGGGCGGCATGTTGGTTTCATGCGAAACCTCGTGTACCCGTTGATCGTCGGCGGCGGTGCGATCGCGATCGTTGTCGCGGAGCGACACGGTATCGCGCCGTGGTTTGCCGGCCCGTGTGTGCTCGTGGTCGCGGCGGTGCTCGTCGCGGTGCTCGAACGAGCGCTGCCTTTTGTCGCGAGCTGGAATCGTGATCACGGCGACGCACGCACCGATGCCGCGCACTTCGCTAGCAACCTGATCGTGAGCCATGCGTCGCTCGCAGCGTTCCTTGGAGCGCGCGCGTTGTGGCCGGGACTCGGCGTGTGGCCGTCGTCGTTGCCGTTTTGGGCCCAAGCGCTCGTGGCTCTGGCGATCGTCGATCTCGGTCTGTACGCGATCCATCGCGCGAGTCATGGCCTCGGCTGGTTGTGGCGCCTGCACTCGATCCATCACTCGCCGCGCCGTGTGTACTGGGTCAACGGACAGCGGCGGCACCTCGTGCACGAGCTCATCGAGGGCACGCCTGGGCTCGTCTTTCTCTTTGTTGCCGGTGCCCCGGCGCAGGTCTACGCAGCGGCGATCGTTGTCGTGACGCTGCACCTGTTTCTGCAGCACGCCAACATCGACTACCGACTCGGACTATTTCGTCGCGTGTTCGCTGGCGCGGAACTTCATCGCTGGCATCACCAGCGCCGTTGGCAAGACGTGCAGGGAAATTACGCCGCCGTGTTCTCGTTCTGGGATCATCTGTTTGGAACGTCGCTCGGTGATCGCGGCAACGCGACGCCTGATGTGGGCATGGACGACGAGCCTGATCTACCCGCGGACTATTTGGGCCAACTCGCGTGGCCATTTCGGAAGCGCTAGGCGGGCAAGTGCCATTGCGCGAAGGCAGAGAGCTCGGACGGAGCGATTCCAAACATTCGACGGAACACGCGTGACAGATGCGCACCGTCGGCGAAGCCAGCGTGATGAGCCGCCTCGGTCAGCGAACGTCCGTGCGCGAGCTCGGCGGCAGCGCGCTGCAGACGCAGCCACAGTACGTACGGGCGAAATGGGACACCGAGGTGCTCGGTGATCAAATGAGCCAGCCGGCTCTCCGACACATCGAGCTCGAGTGCAATCGCCGCGAACCGAAGTGGTGCGTCGAGGCGCTCGGGAAGAGTTGTCACGAGTCGCTGGATCACGGGAGGCCACGGTTGTGCGCGCGTCTCCTCGGGAACGAGTCGCGCGATCACGTCGTCCCGTACTCGACGAGCCTCGACCCAGGAGATGATTGGCGTCGTTCCTGCGGCGAGATCGGTCGCAGCGTGGATCCACGCGCTGGGTGCAACGTCCTCTGCTAGACGTCTCCCGAGCTGACGTCCTTCGCGCGACTCGGGTGCCACGTACAACAGGACTGCGCGAGGTGCAGCGCTCGCAAACGCGTGACTTGCATCCGGCGGTATCACGCACCTGGTGACCTCGAGCTCGACGGTGCCGGCGACGATACGTAGCGGCGGATCGCTGACGAGTACTATCTGGAAAGCGTGATGCGCGTGCGAGGTCGTCGGCGCAATGGGACCGTCATAGAGCAGCCACCCTGCCTCGAGAAAGACGTGACCGCGCCAGCTCAAGGCACCTCCACGGAGCCATGTTTGCACGACATGCGTCGCTATCGTCCGAGTAGAGCTTTCATCTCTGCGATCTCTCGCTCCTGAGATGAAACGATGCCGTTACAGAGCTCGCGCACCTGTGGGTCGGTGAGTGAAGACTCGTTGCACATCTGAATCGCCGCGGAGTGGTGCGAGATCATGGCGCGCAGGAACTGCCGATTGCCGACGCCGGTTTCGGTCCGAAGTAAGGTCCAAAACATCCCGAGGGCGAGCGCCGACGCCGCCCACACCAGGATGTTGAGCTTCTTGTTCCGGAACATCCCGGACATCGTCACGAGCATGATCGGCACCATCGACGCTGCCATCAGGCCCGTCATATAGACGTTGCTGAGGTTCAGATAGACGTGACTCGCGCGATCGACCATCGAGAACATGATCGCGTACATCGCCGCGAACGAGAGGACCACGGATAACAGCAGCGCTCGATACGGATGACTTCCGTGCTCGGAGCCATGCGTCGCGTGCTCGTCGGCAGTGTGGTGATGGTCCATAGCAAGCCTCCTATACGTCAGAGACGCAAGATCGAGACCTGCGCTGGCTAGGCGACCTTCCGATACGGCGTGGAATCGCGGCTGAGAACCGGGCCACACCGTGTGACCGAGCCGGACACCATGTTCTCTCGCGTCACGATGTGCACGAGAGCCACGGGCCGTCGTTGGCGATCAGATCACCGTCAGGGTTCCGCGGATCATGTCCATCGAGCAGGTGTACGAGAGTTGGCCCGCCTTCGGAAACGTGGCCGCGATCTCGACGGTCTTGTTGAGAGGGAGATCCTTCTCGATCTTCTGCGTGTCGGAGATCTTGATCACGACCTGCTTCGCGCACGTCTTGTCTGTCGTCCTGCGGAAGACGAGCGTGACGGGTTTGTTCGCCGGGACCTTGATCTGCTCGGGCTCGAATCCCTTCTCGGTGACCGTGATCTCGACGCGGGTGGCACGTTCGGCGGTCTTCGCGGGCGCTGGGTTCGCGAACGTGGACGAGATGCTGACGACGGAGAGAGCGAGAGCAACACAGAGGGACTTCATCATGGTGATTCCTTCGCCGCGCACGGCACGAGTTCCGATCGTCAGCTTGATGGAAACCGGAGCAGAGGCAACGTCGCATCCGGGCGCCACGTGTTTAGGCGCGAGTGGCCCCACGCGTGACAACGCTCGTGAAACGTCAGCGTTACCGAACGCATCACCTGTAACCAGCATTGTCACACGGCGGTCCTGACGGATCGCGGACTTCTGCTGGCACGCATGCTGCGGAAGGATGCGTCATGAAGTTGATCATCGTGGCGCTGTTGCTCGTCGGCGTGGCTGCCTGTGACCGCGAGTCGGCTCCGACGCCATCGAACACGAGCATCACCGAGACCGCGTCGCTTCCTTCCGGATACTCGCGTGTGGAAGACACGAGTCAGGTGTGCATGGTCACGAATCAATACATGGGGCGCGCGCAGATTCCGGTCGCCGTCGAGAATCGCACCTACTACGGCTGCTGCCCGATGTGTAAGGACCGACTTAACAACGAGCCGGCAACGCGAACTGCTCGCGATCCGGTGACCGGCGAGAACGTCGACAAGGCATCGGCGGTGATCGTGAAGGCCGCTGACGGTAGCCTGTTGTACTTCGCGAGCGAGCGCACGCTGAGCCAGTTTCGCGGATAGCGATGCTGGGCGACTATGTCGTGCATTTTCCGCTCACCGACTTTGCGGTGAGTTTGCTCGTGGTCGCGGCAATCCTGGAGATCGTACGACTCGTTCTTAATCGCGACTCTTTGTCCGTTCCCGTCGATCTGCTGCTCTACTTGGGCACGCTGGGGGCCGTGGCAGCTGTCGCCTCCGGTTGGTGGCTCGTCGCAGCCACCGACCATGGTCACGATGAACTGCTGTCGATGCACCACATGTTTGCATACGGCACGCTGGCCGCAGCGATCGTCGCGGTGGTGGCTCGTCACCTTCGCGCGCGCTCGGCCAGATTCGCGTCTGTGATGACAGTCGCGTTAGTGGTCTCGGCGCTGCTGGCGTCAGGCGCCGGTTTCTACGGCGGGAAAATCGCTCATCCTCGCGGCGACTCCCAACGCCGGGAGATGACCACGACGCCGACGTCACATCAGCACTGATGCGACGAGCTACCCTAGTACTGGTCGGATGTTGCTCCTGTGCTTCACCGTCGCTCCTCGGTCGTGCACGGATGATCTCGAATGACGGCGCAGACGCGAGGGCGGTATCGATCGCTGTATCGCGTGATGCGTTCACGCCCGACCGAATCCGCGCGCGCGTTGGGGAGCGGATCGTCCTCCGCTTCACACGTTCGACGACCTCACGCTGCGCACGCGAGATCGTGATTGGCTTGGATGCCGAGCACCAGATCCGCCGCGAGTTGCCTCGTGGGCAGACCGCGCAGTTCGTGCTCGAGCTCGAGCAAGCGGGGGAGATCGGATTTTCGTGCAGCATGCACATGTTGGGCGGAGTCATCGTTGTGGAACCGCGATGACGTACGCACGGATGCCCCTCCTACGATCTAGGGAACGAGGCCCGGTGCTCCTTGTTCGATCCACCGACGGATCAAATCCTGGTCCGCGTCAGCGAGCGGTTGATCAAGCGGCATTCGATCGACCGGTCGGGTAAGCACAGTCATGAGCAGCGAGCCTTCAGGCTCCTCTGGCACCACGATCTGCTGCAGGCTCTTGCGTGCGGCGGCGACCGTGTCGAAAGCGTAGCCACCTTCCGCCCGGAAGGCGGAATGGCATTGAGCCGGCGCGCAGTTCGGCGCTAGGACAGCGACGCTGATGTACTCGAGAGTCTCCGGCCGATCGTCGACACCGCCACATGCCGCGGCTATCGAGAGGATCGCGTACACGAAGATGAAGCGATCGCGTGACGGAGCGTTCATGGTGGCCATCCCGCCATTCCCGATCTCGAACGTCAAGAGTGGCTGATCCGACCACGTGACGAGTTGGGACACAGTGACCGAAACAGGTACGCGAGACGCGTCGGAGCCGCGGTCGGCGCTACGGGACGAGAAGCGCGCTGCGCGTGAGCGCGAAAGCTTGTCCGGCCGAGAGTGCAGTACCGTCTTCCATCAAGTTGTCCTGGCCGGGCATCGTGTCGTCGAGCGGGTCTGAATAGAGCTGGCCCGAGACGCCGCGATTCTGAACGTGATGGAGCGCGAGGAAATGCGAGACCTCGTGCGCCATCACGCGTGCGAGCTCGTATGCAGGGTAGTCACCGCGAATGATGACGCCGAAGTAGTAGCTGCCGCGAATCGGTGGCCCCGGTGTTCCTAGCGATAGTCCCGCGATACCACTTGGAAGCCGCTCCACCAGGAAGATGTCGAGGCCGTCGTCATCACGATCTGCGACGAGGCTCGGAATCATCGCCGATTGGCTAGTGGGCGATTCTTGCGGCTCGTTGAAGTCGGTGATTCGCGCTAGCGGACTCCCGGTGAGCCGTTCGATAGCGTCGATGCGGATCGTGATGCCGGCGCGCGTGAAGATCTGTTGGAGCTCATCGCGGAACGGATCGGTGATCGGATCCGCGAGCGTGTCGGAAACGATGTAGACGTTGAGTGGCAAGACCGTTGCCGCAACGTCCTCGGGCATCACGATTCGAATCGTGACCGAACCGGGACGATCCGAGGCCACGCGAAGGCGCCCGGTGCCGGCGACGACGATCTGGCCGGGTTTGTACGGATAGACGTGCGTGAACGTGCCTAGACGAATCGACTGGTACAGCTGGCCAGCCATGTGGCCGATCTGTTCCTGCTGATAACTCGCCTGCATCGCAGGCCCGTGTGGATCGCCCGGTAGCTGGACGAGGTCGGTTCCGTCACCGACGGCAAACGTGCCGAGCGCAAAAAGTGCGTCGGGTGCGCCCTCCGCGACGATCGTGACCGAGCGCGTGTGCTCGGGGATGGCAAACGAGAGCTCCTCGGAGAGACCCGACTCGTCGATCGTTGCTTCGAGCGTGAGCTCACGGGGCGGGGGCGAATCATCTGGATCCGTACACGCGACACACGTGAGCGCGAGGAGGAGCATCGACAGCCGCATCGCGCGCAGCATCGCTCCTCTGCAGCTCACTGACCAGCCCTGCCCATGTGACCGTTTCGGTTACGGGTTTCCCCTGGTTCTTGCAGGGTGTAATGCCACACGCGATGGCGCGTCGTAGCAGCGAGGACCCGATGAGCATGTCGCAGCATCCCGAGTCGCATTCGAAACACGGGCACCAGCATCACGAGCACCACCAGCACGCCGACGAGTCGTCGACAGATGTGGCGCTGAAGGATCCCGTGTGCGGGATGACGGTGAAGCCAACGACCGCGCATCGCCTGACTCACGAGGGGCACGAGGTCTTGTTCTGCAGCGCTCGGTGCAAGGAGAAGTTCGCGGCGGATCCCGCTCGGTATCTCGAGCCGGCTCCGCTTGCGCCGATCGCGACGCCGGAGCCGAAAGCCGGCACCGAGTACACGTGCCCGATGCATCCCGAGATCGTTCGCGATGCGCCGGGGAGCTGCCCGATCTGTGGCATGGCACTCGAGCCTCGGATGCCGACGCTCGAGACGGGCCCGGATCCCGAGCTCGTCGACATGACGCGCCGGTTCTGGATCGCTGCGCTGTTCACGGTGCCGCTGTTCGTCATCGCGATGGGCGAGATGGTCGGCCTCACGATCCTGACCGGACGCACGCGAGTGTGGACCGAGCTCGCGCTCGCCTTGCCGATCTGTACGTGGGCCGCGTGGCCGTTCTACGTGCGCTTCGCGCAGTCGCTGAAGAACCGCAGCTTGAACATGTTCACGTTGATCGGGCTCGGCGTCGGCGTCGCGTTCGGTTACAGCCTCGTCGCAGTGCTCGCACCGGGTGTGTTCCCGCAGGCGTTCCGCAACCACGACGGCACCGTCGGTACCTACTTCGAAGCGGCGGGTGTGATCGTCACGCTGATCTTGCTCGGGCAGGTGCTCGAGCTGCGCGCACGAAGCTCCACGGGCGCCGCGATCCGGAAGCTGCTCGGCATGGCGGCGACGTCGGCGCGACGCATCGCGAAGGACGGAAGCGAATCGGATGTCCCGCTCGATCACGTGCATGTCGGTGACAAGCTGCGCGTGCGCCCGGGAGAGAAGGTCCCGGTGGATGGCGTCGTGCTCGAAGGTTCGTCGTCGGTCGACGAATCGATGGTAACGGGCGAACCGATTCCCGTCGAGAAGCACGAAGGCGAGCGCGTGATCGGCGCGACGATCAATGGAACGGGCGCGCTCGTGATGCGCGCGGAGAAAGTCGGATCCGAGACGCTGCTCTCGCGCATCGTCGCGATGGTCGCGGACGCGCAGCGCAGTCGCGCGCCGATCCAGAAGCTCGCCGATCAGGTCGCGAGCTGGTTCGTGCCCTCGGTGATTCTCATCGCCATCGTCACGTTCATCGTGTGGTCCATCTGGGGCATCGAGCCCGCGATGGCGCACGCGATCGTCAACGCGGTGTCCGTTCTCATCATCGCGTGTCCGTGTGCCCTCGGTCTCGCGACACCGATGTCGATCATGGTCGCCACCGGTCGCGGCGCGACGATGGGCGTGTTGTTCCGCAACGCCGAGGCAATCGAGGTGATGCGGGCGGTCGATACGCTCGTCGTCGACAAGACGGGAACGCTGACCGAAGGCAAGCCGCGCCTCGTGTCTGTAGTTCCGGCGGAGGGGCAGGATGAAGCGTCGCTGCTCCGTCTCGCGGCAAGCCTCGAGCGCGCGAGCGAGCATCCACTCGCGGCGGCGATCGTGGCGGGCGCGAAGGATCGCGATGTCGACCTCGTCGACGCGGCGGAGTTTGCATCTGTCACCGGCAAAGGTGTCCGAGGTCGAGTCGACGGCAAGCGCGTCGCACTCGGCAATCGCGCGATGATGGAGGCCGACGGCGTGGATGCGGGATCGCTCGTGCAGCGCGCCGAGGAGCTACGCGCCGAGGGGCAGACGGTGATGTTCGTCGCCGTCGACGGCCGCATGGGCGGGCTCGTCGGCGTGGCCGATCCGATCAAGGACAGTACGCCCGAGGCGATTCGTGCGCTGCGCGCCGAGGGGCTTCGCATCGTGATGATGACCGGCGACAGCAAGACCACGGCGAGCGCGGTCGCGAAGAAGCTGGGACTCGACGAGGTCGTTGCCGAGGTGTTGCCCGATCAAAAGGCCGACCACGTTCGCCGCTTCAAATCCGAAGGGCGCAAGGTCGCGATGGCCGGCGATGGCATCAACGATGCGCCGGCACTCGCGCTCGCCGACGTCGGTATCGCGATGGGAACGGGGACCGACGTCGCGATGGAGAGTGCGCACGTGACGCTGGTGCGCGGTGATCTGCGAGGCATCGCGCGCGCTCGTGCGCTCTCGCGCGCGACGATGACGAACATCAAGCAGAACCTGTTTTTCGCGTTCGTCTACAACGTTGCCGGCATCCCGATCGCGGCGGGCGTGCTGTATCCGTTCACGGGCTGGCTGCTGTCGCCGATGCTGGCGGCGCTCGCGATGAGCCTGTCGTCGGTCTCCGTCATCGGCAACGCGCTCCGGCTGCGCCGCAGTCACATCGGTGAGTGAGCGCGGCTCGCGTGAGCGGTCTCATCACCTGTAACCGCCGGAGTCACAGTTTCTGATTCCCGACCCCGATGGGACGCACGCTTTGCGCGTTCGAGGTTGGTCCACCCTTTGCCCTCGTGTGAAACACCAATGAAGGTCTCTATCCTGGCTTCCCTGCTTCTCTCGCTTTCGCTTACCGCGTGCGGTGGCTCGTCGACGACCGCCGGACCTACGACACCCAAGACGGCTAGCAGTGACCCTTCGTGTCCAGTCGCAGTCGCGGGAACCTCGGTCAGCGTCGAAGACTCGCCGACCGGCGCGGCTCTCGTATTCGTGACCACCGGCGACGTCGCGGATGTGCGGCGGCGTGTCGCATCGATGGCGTCGATGCACAACGAGCATCACTCCGCGATGGGACCGATGCCCGATGGCAAGGACGCAGGTGGCGCGCACGCGGGACATGACATGAGCGGTCACGCTGGCCACGACATGAGTGGCAAGCAAAACGACACGAGCGGGCATGCCGGACACGACATGAGCGGTCACGAGGGTCACGACATGAGCGGCGGAAAGCACGCGGGTCATGCCGGCGGAATGATCGGCGTCCATTCGAAGGCCACTGCCTCCGATGTCGAGGGCGGAGCGAAGATCGACTTCGTCGTCGGTGCAGCGGACGTCGCGAAGATTCAAGCCGAGCTGCGGATGCATGCACAGCACTTCGCGTCGGGCACGTGCGAGATGGGGAAGTCGTGAAGACGTTCGCCTTCATTCTTCTCGCGGCCTGCTCGCCCACGGCGATGAGCACGTCCGCGGAGCATCCTGCGAATCCCGATGCGCCGATCGGACGTCTCGCCGGCCCACCTGCCGCGTTGCGTCCAGGTGTTGCCGACGCGTCTTCGCCCACCAGCCAACCATCGGTGGATCATTCGGGGCACGGCGCTGCGCCTGCTGAGAAACCCGCGGTGGATCACTCGGAGCACGGCGCTGCGCCTGCTGAGAAACCCGCGGTGGATCACTCGGGACACGGCACGGCAACGTCGGAGCCAACGACGAAACCTGCTTCCACCACGTCGCCGGACGAGCCTGCAAAAAAGCCTGCGAAGACGGCTCCGAAGAAACCCGCAAAGAAGCCATCACCACCGCAGCCGAAACCGGAACCCGCCACGCCGGCTCCGACAAAACCTACTGAGAAGCCTGCCGACAAGCCGAAGCAACCCGATCCGCATGAAGGTCACCAAGGACATCACTGATGAAGTGGCCGCTCGCATTCATGCTTCTCGTGGGGTGCGTTCCATCGCGGAGCGCGGTGTTTGGCCCGGTCGATCGCGAGATCGAACGGCGCGTTGGCGTTCCATCGTCGTGGCAGGACAATGCCGACCCGAGAGTTCCTGCGGCCATCGCCGCCCTCCTCGAGAAGCCGATCGATCGTGACACCGCGATCCGGATCGCGCTCGCGACCAATCGCCGGTTGCAAGCTCGCTACGACGAGCTCGGCATCGCTGCGAGCGAGATCGCGGCCGCGACCGTCTTGCCTCCACTCGAGGTCGACCTCGAGACGCACATGTCCACCACCGGGAGCGTGAAGGAGGTCGAGCTCGACGTAACGCAAGACATCCTGGACTTGATCCAGTTGCCTCAGCGTCGCGGCGTCGCTCGTGCGGAGCTGGAGGGTGCGCGGGCGCGTGCGGTTGCCACAACCGTGGAGCTAGTCTCCGCGGTGGAGATGGCCTACGTCGATATTGTCGCGGCCCAGCAAGAGCTCGAGCTTCGCGAGACTGCATTCGATGCCGCGAGTGCCTCCGCTGAGATAGCGGAGCGCCAGTCGGCCGCGGGCAACATTCCAGAGCTCGCTCTGATCCGCGAGCGCGATCAACGAGAGCAGGCGCGCATCGATCTCGGACGCGCACAGACAGAGGTCGAGGTCGCGCGCGAAGCGTTCAACGAGGCGCTTGGACTGACAGGCACCGCGACGAAGTGGACCGTGACGAGCCGTCTTGCAGAGCTGCCCGCCGCCCAACCAGCACTCGACTCGCTCGAGCGCGACGCTATCGCGAGCAGTCTCGATATCGCAGCCCTGCGGGCTGACGCCGAAGCGGCGGCTGGTCGCGTAGGCATCGCGCGCTTTCGGTCGTGGCTTCCCTCGCTCGGCATCGGCGTCGCCGCGAGCCGGAGCGAGGGCGAGTGGCACGCTGGGCCTTCGTTGAGCATCGGGTTGCCATTGTTCAACCAACAGCAAGGCCCGCGCGCTCGTGCGAATGCGGAGCTGAGCCGATCGCGCAATGAAGGCATCGCGACGGCGACCGAGCTACGGGCTCGGTCACGTGCCGTTCGTCAGCGCGTCCTCGGTGCGTATGCCGAGGCAAAGCACCTACGTGACGTGGTGTTGCCGCAACGCGAACGCATCGTGCGCGAGACGCTGAAGCAGTACAACGCGATGAACGCGTCGACGTTCGAGCTCCTGAGCGCGCGCCGCGACCTCGTCGACGCGGGTCGACAGTACATCGAGGCGCTCCGTCGCTTCTGGCGCGCATCTTCGGATGCTCGCGCACTCGCGCGCGGTGCGATGCCGCGCGCGAGTGGAAACGAGTCGCGCTCCGAGACCTCACGATCTTCGACCAACGAGGGACACTGATCATGATCGATCGCCGGACACTTCTTCGCTCGGGCGCTCTTGCAGCGAGTGCCGCCATTCTCGCTCGCGCACGAAGCGTTGCCGCGCAGGCTCCGCAAGGTGGACATGCGGGACACGGCGGAGCCAACAAGACCGCGGCTCCGATCGGCCCTGTCACGCTGACGAAAGGCCGCGCGGTTGCGGGCGAGAACTACAACCCCGTCGTGATGCCGAACGGCATGACATTGCCCTTCGAGAAGAAGGGCGGGGTGAAGGTCTTCCACCTCATCGCGCAGCCTGTGAAGCACGAGATCGCGCCGGGCCTCGAGATCGAGGCGTGGGGCTACAACGGAATGACACCGGGGCCGCTCATCGAGTGTGTCGAGGGCGACACCGTTCGCATCTACGTCACGAACAAGCTGCCCGAGCCGACGAGCGTGCACTGGCACGGCGTGATCCTGCCCGCCGGCATGGATGGCGTCGCGGGACTCACGCAGAAGGCGATTCCCGTCGGAGAGACGTATCGCTACGAGTTCACGATGAAGAAGGCGGGCACGTTCATGTACCACCCGCACTTCGACGAGATGACGCAGATCGCGCTCGGCATGGTCGGGATGATCGTCGTGCATCCGAAGCGTCGCGATGGGCGTCGCGTGCGCGACTACTCGCTGATGGCGCACGAGTGGATGATCCCGATCGGCGCGAAGCGACCGGATCCCATGGCGATGAGCGACTTCAACGTTCTCACCTTCAACAGCAAGGCGTTCCCCGCGACCGAGCCTCTCGTCGCGGAGCTCGGCGACCTCGTGCGCATTCGCCTCGGCAACCTCGGTCCGATGGATCATCACCCGATCCATCTCCATGGCTACGAGTTCGAGGTCACCGAGACCGATGGCGGCCAGATTCCAAAGTCTGCGCGGCATCCGGAGACCACCACGCTCGTTCCCGTCGGCGCGTGTCGGGTGATCGAGTTCATCGCCGACAATCCGGGCGACTGGGCGTTCCATTGCCACATGACTCATCACGTGATGAATCAGATGGGGCACGACGTTCCGAACCTCGTCGGCGCAGACACTCGAGGTCTGGATCCGCGCGTCGGTCGAGTTGTTCCTGGCTACATGACGATGGGCGCGACCGGAATGGGCGACATGCACAAGATGGAGTTGCCCGACAACAGCATCTCGATGCTCGGCGGCGACGGACCGTTCGGCATGATCGATATGGGCGGCATGTTCACCATCCTCAAGGTCCGCAAGCAGCTCACCGGCGGCAAGGATCCCGGTTGGTACGAGCATCCCGCGGGAACGGTGGCGGCAAAGGCGAGCGCCGACGAGCTCGCGCGCGATGGCATCAAGACGTGAACGGAACCAAACGATGAAATCGATCCTGATTGTCTCTGTACTGGTCGCCGCGTGCGGTGGTGGCTCCACCAAGCCGACGACACCGGTCGTAGCGGATCCTGTTCCCATGACGGAACCGACGCCGCCGGTCGTTCCCGACGATCCGAAGCCGACGGATCCCGTGAAGGCAGAGCCCGCGGAACCACCGGCCCCAGACCCAGCGAAGATCAAGGCCGATCTGTTGGCGACCGAGAACGCAGCGTTCGAGAAGGCGAAGCCGGTGTTCGAGAAGTGGTGCGCGAGCTGTCACTCGAAGGACGGCAAGAAAACGAGCGCGAAGAAGCGCGAACACTTCGACATGACGACGTATCCCTTCGGCGGTCATCACGCGATGGAGATCAGCGGCGAGATCCGCGAGGTCCTCGGGCTCACCGGCGAGAAGCCGACGATGCCGGCGGACAAGAAGGGCGCTGTCAAAGGCGACGAGCTCGAGTCGATCAAAGCGTGGGCGGATGCCTTCGATGCGTCACATCAAGGTGGCGCGCACGAAGGTCACGGCGGTGGCGCCAGCCACAAACACTGACGATGGAGGTCCTGATTCCCATCGTTGCTGTTGTCGTCGTCGTCGCGACACTGTGGAGCCGACGACGAAAGCCCGGATGCCCGCGCTGTGATTAGCTACGGCGCTGCGAACGTGACTTCGTTCGACGACGCCTCGCCTTTGCCGTTCATCGCGACGACCATGTACACGTACGTCGTTCCGGCGACGACGGAGGAGTCGTGATACTGGCTCGTGTTGAACGCGAGCATGTCGACGTCATCGAAGGTTCCGCCCTCCACCTTGCGCATGATCATGAAGTGCTCTTCGTTGTCGGAAGTGTCCGTCCACGTCAGGTGAGCGCCACCCGAGACGTTGGCGACCGCGAGCGCAGTGGGCGCTGAGGGCGCCGTGTCCGCATCACCGTGCTCCATGCCGCAGGCGGACAACACCGCGACTACACCGAACGAGATCGTCGAGAGCAAATGCCGCATGCGTTCACATTCATCATGCCGACGAGTGAGTCGTCAACTGTGACCGATTCCGTCACAGTGCGACTGCCGCTTGTCCTTGCAGCGCAGGTCGCGCACGCTGCAACGATGCTTCGTTCGTGTGCAGTCGTTTTCTGCCTCTACGCATGCGGAACCACCGAGGACGACAGCAGCGATCTCGCGCCCGCAGCTCTCGTCGATACGAACCCGGAGCCGAACATCGTCGAGGTCTTCCTCGTGGCAGTCGAGGCAACGCATACGTATCTCGACGGAAAGCCGGCAGATGTGTGGGCCTTTCGTGACGGAGCGCGGGACGGATCGAAGGCGACGATTCCAGGTCCCCTTCTCGAGGCCAAGCTCGGCGACACGGTCATCGTTCACTTCCGGAACGAGCTTCCCGAAGAGACCACGATCCACTGGCATGGACTCCGTGTCCCGAATGCGTCCGATGGCACTCCGTTCGCGCAGATGGCGGTTCCGCCGGGCGGGACGTACGAGTACACGTTCCCGCTCATCGACAGCGGCTTCTACTGGTACCACCCGCACATGCATGGGGACATGCAGGTCGAAGCGGGACTGTACGCACCGATCGTCGTGCACGACGACCTAGCGATCGAGGTCGCAGCCGATCGCGTCTTCGTCCTCGACGATGTGAAGCTCGAATCGTCGGGCAAGCTGTCGGAGCGAACGGACAACCTCGATCTGATGCTCGGGCGGCAAGGAAATGTCGTCCTGATCAACGGCCGTCCGCATCCCACGGTGAGTGCGAAGGCGGGATCGCGAGAGCGGTGGCGGTTCGTGAATGCAGCGAACGGCCGCTACTTCAACCTCGAGCTGCCGGGTCACACGTTTCGCGTGATCGGCTGGGACGGCGGACCGCTTGTCACTCCCTACGAAGTGTCGACACTGTTGATGGCGCCCGGTGAAAGATACGAAGTGCTTGTCGAGCTCGCCGACGCGGAAGGTGACCGGTTGGAGCTGCGCACCGTGCACTATGACCGTGGGCACAACATTCCCGATCCGGGTCCGGTCGATTTGCTGGCGATCGACCTCGGTGCGCGAGGTGCGCCACCGTCGGCGCTACCCACGACGTGGGGCACCGTACAGCCGATCGCCGTGGAGCCATCTTCGCTGCAGCGCCGGTTCGTGTTGCGCGAGGACGACACGATCCCCGCGATGCCGGTGTTCACCATCAACGATGAAGCCTTTCCGAACGTCACTCCTGTTCGCGGCCCGAGTGGGCAGGTCGAGATCTGGGAGGTCGAGAATCTGTCCGAGATGGATCATCCGTTTCACTTGCACGGCATGTCGTTCCAGTCGGTGGATGCAGCTGGGGCTGCGTTCGGGCCACTCGGCTGGAAGGACACGATCAACGTGCCGCGCGAAACGACCGCGCGCTTCGCGGTGCGGCTGGGCGCTCCAGGACGCTGGATGTTCCATTGCCACATCCTCGAACATGCCGAACGCGGAATGATGGGCGAGCTCGAAGTCATGCCGTGAGTGTGATGCTTGCGGTTACAGGTGGCGGCGGCGATCACGTACGGAGACTCCGAAAGCCTTTTGTAGGCGCATAGGCAGGCGCAGCCATTGCAGATGACTCGCGCGGATGCGTGCGCCGGTGCTGGTCGTTGCCGATGAAGACGGCGCCCGCGCGATCGGAGCCGCGGTCAGCCGCGAGCTCGAGGTCACCATCACCGACAACTCGGTTCGTGCTCGAGCACTCGCATCCACAGGAGCGTTTCTCGCCGTTCTGGTCGACAGCCGAGTCAACGACGCGATCGCCGGGGCAACGATCATCGACGTCGCTTCAGATCCGACCTCGATCCTCGAGACAACGCGTGCTGCGATTCATGCGTTCGTGCTCAAGCAGTCCGAGGATGCTCTCCTCGATGAAGTGGGCGCGGTTCCCTACGACGAGTACATCGAGCTCGCGCGCTACGCGATGACTCGCCGGTACGTGCTCGCGCTGCTCGGACGGCACCACGGCAGTGTCACCGACGCGGCACGAGGCGCGAACATGAAGCGGGAGAGCCTGCACCGCCTCATGCGCCGGTACCACGTAAGCGCGAGCGATTTCCGCCCGCGGTGATCAGCGCACCTTGAAGTCTTCGGAGCGCACGCCGTACCGTTTGAGGAGTCGATGAAGACTCTCGCGCTCCATACCGGCGCGCCGTGCCGCCTCGGTGACGTTGCCGCCGAGCTCGCGCATGAGCGTGATCAAGTACTCGCGAGATGCGCGGTCGCGCGCGAGGTCGACGACTTCGCGATACGAGAGATGCATCTCGGTTCCGTGCGTCGCGCGCGGTCGCAATACAGCGGCCACTTCCGTCGGCAGTGCTTCGAGCTCGATGCGCGGCCCATCGGTGACCGCCAGCGCTCGCTCGATCGCATTCTCTAGCTCGCGAACGTTGCCCGGCCACGCGTAGTTCACCAGTGCGGACAGCGCTTCCTCGGTGAATCCCTCGGGTCGCTCCTCGCGTCGAGCGCCATGTCGTTCGAGTAAGAATGCGGCGAGGGCAGGGATGTCCTCGCGGCGCTCGCGAAGCGGTGGTAGCTCGATATGGATGACGTTGATCCGGTAGTAGAGATCTTCGCGAAATAGTCCCGACGCGCAGCGGCCCTTGAGGTCGACGTTCGTCGCGGCAATCACGCGAACGTCGATGGGCAGTTCGTCGCTCGCACCCACGCGTCGAACACGGCGCTCCTGAAGCACGCGGTTCAGCTTCACTTGCATCGGGAGCGGTAACTCGGCCAGTTCGTCGAGAAAGATCGTGCCACCACTGGCCTGTTCGAACAGTCCGCGATGATCACTTGTCGCACCGGTGAAGCTTCCCTTCACGTGACCGAACAGCTCGCTCTCGATGAGATTCTCCGGAATCGCGCCGCAGTTGACGGCAACGAAACGCGCTGCGCGGCGCTCACCGGTGTTGTGAATCGCTCGCGCGACCACCTCCTTCCCGGTGCCGCTATCGCCCGTGATGAGCACGGTGGCTTCGCTCGTCGCCGCGCGCTGTGTCAACGCGAGGACCGAGGCCATGGCGGGACTTCGCGCGACGAGATTGTCGATGCGGTGGATGCCTTCTAATGCACGGCGCAAGTCGCGCGCTTGCTGGCGCAGCCGCCGTCGCTCGAGGGCGCGTTCGACGACGAGAAGTGCTTCATCGGGCTCGAACGGCTTGGCGAGATAGTCGTACGCGCCCATGCGCAGTGCATCGACCGCGGCAGGCACCGTCGCGAATGCAGTCATCAGGACCACCTCGACGTCCGCGTCGCGGCTCTTCGCCTCGCGCAACACCGCGAGCCCGTCGGCGCCTGGCATCCGGATGTCGCTGACGATCACGTCGAAATCCCCAGCGGCAACGAGCGCGAGACCGCGCGCACCGTCTTCGGCGGTTGTCACGTCGAAGCGATCCTCCGGGAGAATGCGACGGAACAACTTCGTGAAGTTTTCCTTGTCATCGCAGACGAGAATCCGCGCCTTCACGGTGCCTCGTGCGATGGCGACGGAACGAGCATGCAGGAGAGATGGTCGCTCGCGTCCTCATCGCGAGCAACCTCGCAGGAGTAACCTCGTCGGTTACACGTGCTCCCACACGTTCCTTCCGCCACGTTGCTATGGTCTTCCGTGACGAGCCCCGATGTCTCGAGCTGTTCGAACTGTCCTGCCACTCGCCAGTGTGACGTGCTCGAGCATGTTGGCGATGGACTTCTATCTGCCCGCCGTGCCGAGCTTGCAGACGTGGTTCGGGATCAGCGTGACAGCGGCGCAGGCTACCGTCGCCGTGTTCTTTGCAGGGCTCGCAGCCTCGCAACTCGTGTGGGCCGAGGTCATGTCGAGGCTAGGTCCGCGGCACGCGGTCCGTCTCGGCGTATGGCTGCTGATCCTCGCGAGTATCGCCGCCGTGTTCGCGCCGAACATCGAGACGCTGATCGCGTTGCGGTCGCTTCAAGGGATCGCCGCTGGTGCCGCAACCGTCGTCGCGCCGAGTGTGGTGAGGGCGACGCTCTCGGATTCCGATGCTGTTCGTGGGCTCGCGGCCATCGCGATGGTGGAAGCGTTGGTTCCTGCGCTAGGGCCGGTGCTGGGCGCGATCCTGCTCGAGTGGACCGACTGGCGCGGGACGTTTGCCGTCCTCGCGATCGCGACCTTCGCAGCGCTTCCGTTTGCCATCCGAGCGGCGCCTCGCGAATTGCCTGGGCTCGATCGGTCAGTGGGAGCGCGGTACCGAGACATCCTGTCGAACCGTCGCTTCACGCGTCTTGCGGTCTCGCACGCTCTCAGCATGGGAGCGCTGCTGACATTCATCGCCAGCGCACCGCAGCTGATGATTCACGCGCTAGGGCTTGGAGTGCAAGAGTTCGCGATCCTGCAGGTCGTCGGTGTTGCCGCGTTCATGATTCTCGCGAGCCAGGCAGGGCGCATCAGCGCACGCGTCGGTGCTTCCCGCGCGGTTCAACTCGGGGCGTTGGTGCAACTGGGTGCATCACTCGCGATGCTCGTTCTCGATGTGACGGTCGGTGCTTCGTTCGTCGCGGTCGCCGGGTTCTGGTTCGTCTTCTGCGCTGCTCTCGCGATTCGGGGGCCCTCGGCATTCAGTGAAGCGTTGAAGCTGCCCGCCTCTCAGCTCGGGCGCGGATCCGCGATCATGGTCCTGTTGATCCTGCTCGCGGGTGCACTAGGTACACAGCTCGTCGCGCCGTTCATGAACGGTCACGCCGCGAGCGCACTGCTGCTCGCGATCACCATTCCATGCGTGATCAGCACGCTACTTGTCGTGCCGTATCCAGGACGCGAGTGATCACGCGCTTCTCTGTTTGGGCGTGTCGATCGGTAGCGAGAGCGATGCTCGCGTGCCACGACCGCCGGGCCGCGGTTCCAGGTGAATGTCACCACCATGAGCGCGCGCGAGGGTACGTGCGATCGCGAGACCGAGGCCGTGCCCTTTGCTTCTCGTCGTGAAAAACGGTTCGAACAACCGTTCGAGGACGTCCGGCCGAATCCCCGGACCTTGATCATCGATCTGGAGCCACGCGCGTCCGTTCTTCTCGCACCACGTGATCTCGACGACGGCTGCGGCGGCATCCGGATCGCGCACCGCTTCGACGGCGTTCAGAAGGAGGTTGAACACGATCTGTCGGACCTTGCCCTCGTCTGCTTGCACGCGCGCGACGGGGCTGTCGCGAAAGCGAATGTCGATGCCCTCGGTACGTCCCGCTTCTTCCAAACGCGATGCGGCTTCCCGTCCGACCTCGCGAAGATCGACGTCTGAACGATCCAGACGAACGGGACGCGCGAGGTCGAGCAAACCCGCGACGATCGAGAGTGACTGGCGCACCTCATCCTCGATGATCCGGAGCTCCTCCCGATCGGCGAGCTGGACCTCTCGGCGCAGCAAGGTCACGTAGCCGAGGATCACACCGAGCGGATTGTTGATCTCGTGCGCCACACCCGAGGCGACCTGCCCGATCGAGGCGAGACGATGTGCATCGAGCAGCTCCGCTTGATGTCGCTCGAGGTCCGCAGTCATCTGATCGAACACGCGCGCGAGCTCCGCCAGCTCGTCGTCGCCAGGGAGCCCGATCCGCGCGTCGAGATCGCCGGCACCGACGCGTACCGCCCCCGCGCGAAGAGCAGCCACGGGCCGTGAGATCGAGCGCATCAAGAAATAGCCCACGGCAGCCGCCGCAGCGATCGCCATCGCGAAGCACGCGATCACCACGAACAGCGCGGTCCCTCGAATGTCCTCCGCCGCTTTACGTGCCGTCTCGCTCTCGGCCTCGAGCGTGCTGTTGAGCTTCGTATTCAGCGCGACGACCTCCTGTACGGGCTGCTCGGTGAGATCGTGGAGCTCTGACATCTTCGAGCGATCGTCTCGTTGGATCGCGGGCCACACCTCCTCGCGAAAACGTCGATCGCTCTCGACGATGAGGCGCGTGATCTCTCTCGCCTGCTCGACGCCGGGATGGCCAGCGACCTCGTGCTGCAGGTGCTCCGTCGCGTGCAGGGCGGCCTGTGCCGTTTCGCCGTAATGGTCCATATGGGAGTTGTCCCAAGCGAGCATCGTGTGCGCTTGGTGCATGTACTGCTCGCGCGCCATCGCTGCCGCGTGGTGCCCGGCGTGCTTCGCCCGATCGAGACGCGCGACCTCGTCCTCGGCGGCTCCGATCCGGCCAAGCGACACGATCATCACGACGAGCGCGAGACCAAAGAGGAGCAGAACGAGGCCGAACGCACCGGCGATGCGTCGAGCAGTCGTTCGTGGTTTGCGAGGAACAGCCACGTCCGCTCATATCACGCCGAAAACGCGAACGCCCGGTCGGGCAGACCGAGCGCGATGTCTCGAGCGTGGTCGCTAGCGGCGGAAGCGCGACGCGAACGCGCTAAACCCCGTTGTGGTCTGCGCGGCAGCTCCACCCATTGCGGCTGCGGGCATGTTGCAACCGCACGCGGCACAGCCACCCGTGACGTTTTCGAGCTCGATGACGTCGACGGTCTGGAGTTCGGTGTTGCTGGTCTTCGTGGTCGGCTTGGTGGTCTGCGTCTTCATGATGGCCTCGTGGTGGTGAGCACGAGGGAACACGAGTGCAGCGGGCGTGCCGCGGCTCAAGCTCGTGTTGTTGCGTAAGTTCGCACCACGACAGCATCTACGAGTGACACCGCAGGTAGACACCGTCGCCGGCGATGACCTCGTGTCTCAGCCGGACACTGTGACTCGCGCGGACACACTATCGTTTGCGCGCGACGAACCGGACCAGCTTCCCCTTGTCCCACGCCCAGTCCGGAACGTCGTCGACGATCTCGTCGCGAAGGATCTCGTATCCCTCGAACAGTTCTGCGAGCTGACCTTCCGTGAACCCGACATCGCTGTCCGGCGCCGTCTTCGCCCAGCCTTCGACGAGGATCAGCCCACCGACGCGCAAGCTCGCGCGGATCTTCGCCATCCATTTGGCGTGATCGCCGGCGTACAGCAGCGTGACGAGATCGAAACGTTCGGTTCCAAAGTCCCACTGATCGAGATCCGCGTTGATCGTCTCGACCGCGAGCTCTCGTTTGATCGCGTGTGCGCGCGCGATGCGAAGGCCTTCGTCCGAGACATCGACCGCGATCACCTGCCATCCACGCGACGCGAGATGGAGAGCATTGCGTCCTTGTCCCGCTGCCAGATCGAGGGCTGCGCCGGGTGTGGTGCACTCGACCGTTTCTACGAGCAGACGGTTTGGCTCCAAGGTGAAGCCGCGGCCGGTGAGGAAGATGTTGTTCCACCAGTCCCGATCGGTCGATTCGCGGCTCCAGTTCAAGAACTGCACGCGCCACTCGGCGCCGTCACGGACCCACTGCAGTACGTACCAACCGTCGAAGAGGTAGCCGCCGTGCGTGTCGTTGCCGCCCTGAATCTCGTGGGCCTTGCCCGAGAAGATCAGTGTTTCGCCGTTGGGAACGACGCTCTCTTGCTCCCAGGTTCGCGTCGCGAAGTAGGGAACCTTCGACGTGCGTTGCCTCATCCGCGTGAGGACAGTGTCGCGATCCGTCGCGGGACCGCCGACGAAATGCACGAAGCCCGGAGCGAGCATCGGTTCGACGGCTTCGGTATCACCGCAATCCAACGCGAAGACGAAGTGACGACTGCGCTGTACGATCTCTGCGTGCGTCGTTGCTTCCAGTGAAGCAACGATCGCTGAAGGCGGCGCATCCTGCAATGCACGCATTCGACTCATTGCCGTCATGACCATCGCCATCGGATCGACGCCGTGCTCGTGGCACTTCGTCGTCAGCTCGGCGAGCGAGCGCATGGTCCGTGTCATCGCAGCCGTGAGCTCGGCAGCGACATCCGGTGCCACGCTCGCCGCATCGAAGCTGTCGTCGCGGTCGTGCACTCGACAACGAGTCTACAGCGCTGACTTCGATCGCGAGCGTGATCGATCGATGCGCATCAGCGGTGTGACCGCGCGAGTCACACGAGAACGCCGCATCAGTGTGACCGGAAAAGTCACACGTCGCTCTATCGATGCATGTCCGGCGAATGACGATCGTGGTTCGCAGGTTCTCCGGACTCGTGCGATTCGCTTCCGCCGTGTCGCATACCGGCACCAGCCAGGTGAAGCGCCGCGAATGCTGCTAGCAACATGGCAACAACCGCGAGCATGATCTTCGCGGAGCGCGAGAGTCCAATCGGCGTCGCCGCATCGTCCTTCTTCCGCTGACCGTAGCGCGTGAGCCCCCACGGCTTGAACACCGAGAGAATCGTGGCGAGCAGCAGCACGACAATCGCGGCGCTGGCATCCAGGACGAGCTGTGTCCCGACCCCGCCCACCTCGATTCCCATCGACGCTCGTCGAGCAGCGTCGCGAACCGCGGTGAACTGGTGCAGCAGAAGCGCCATCGTCGCGAGCTTTCCGAGCACGAGCTTGGTGAGCACCCATCGATAGCGAATCAAGCCCCAAGGAGTCCACAGCCCCTGCATCACGCCGGTGAGGAGCGACGCGAGGCTCAGTGGAACGATCGCGTAGAGCCCGACGACATCCATCGCGACGAACATCGCTCGCGCGAGAGCTGTGTTCTCGGTCGTGAGGCCCACGATATTGAGGGCGAGGAACGCGCCGACGGCACCGATCCACCCGAGAGAGGTCACGATGTGGACAACCAACAAGGCTCGGCGCGGCGTGGGATTCATGGCGTCCTGATATAAATAATCAGTCGCTCACTTATTTGTCAACTGTCGGTTCTTGCGTCAGTCCGGAGCGAGTCCTCCCCAGAGGACGTCGATGATCGCGTGCAGGTTGCCTCCACCATGACCGCCATGCGCGTGGTCCGCATCGTCGAGCATCGTGCCGAGGAACGCGGTCGTGTGGACCGCACTCATCAACGAGCGAGCGGCAGCTTCCGCGTTCACCTTGCGAATCAGCCCATCGGTTTGCATGCGATGGATCCGCGCGGACAGCGCGTGAAGGATCGGAGCGAACGGCAGCTGGGTGTGCCACTTGCGCAACTGCGCAGAGCGAAGATCGGGATGCGCCAGCACGTGCAAGAGCGTCGGTAAAAGAACTCCGAAGAACTCGGCCAGCCGATCGGCGATCCGGATCAGATCCGTTTTCGCGCTGCGCGGCGGATATGGACCCAGGAGCGCTTCGAGGTCCGGAACCTCCGGCGTCATCGCGCGAAGGAAGAGGTCCTCCTTCGAGCCGAACCGCTGGAACAGCACGCCCTGCGAGATACCGGCTGCTTCCGCTACGTCACGAGTCGTCGCCGTGTGCCCGTGTTCGCGGAACACCTCGCGCGCGATGCGCAGGAGCTCGGTGTCGTCGATGGTCTTGGTACGGCCCACGTCCTCTTGCGACTAACACATAACGCGACGGCGGCGTAGCACGGCGAGTAGTGCGAGTAGCGGAAACACCGCACCGCCGCCGCCGGTCGACGCGCACCCACAGCCTGCATCATCACCCGTACCTGGATTCGTGCCGGCGTCGCCGTTCTGGCCACCGTCTCCACCGATGCCCGCGTCGTCGCCGCTCCCTGGTTGCACCGGCCGATCTCGACGGCGATACATCACCTGGAAGGGACCCGTTCGTTTGTCGAGCCACAATGCATGCACGTAGTTCGCACTGACAGCGAGGAGTGGTGTCGACGCTTCGGTTGTCGTCGGGGTCGAAGCCTTCTCGTCCGGCTCCCACGTCATGCCTTCGTTTGTCGAGTGCGCGTATCGGATCTCGAGGACGCCACCTCGACTGTCGTGCCAGGCGAGGAACACGGAGGAGTCGGCACCGATGATCGATCCGTGATCCGACGATCCCGGCGTGTTCGTGAGCTGGACCGGCGTTTCCCACGTGGCTCCGTTGTCCTTGGAGCGAACCGCAAACATGTGCGGGTTCGCGTCGGCGGTGCCTGGCTCGCCACGGTTGAAGTTCACGATGACGCTCTGCGATCCGGAGACTGCAATGTCGTTGCGCCCCGCGAACGCCGCGCCCGAGTAGTTCACCGGGACCTCGGCGCCCCACGTGTCGCCGCCGTCGAGCGAGCCGATGTAGAACGTGTCGGGACACACCGTGAAGCTGAACGTTGGACCGGCCATGCACGGCGGGTTCGTTCCGCGGTCTTCCCAGATCGTGACGTGCACACCGTTGCCGCGCGCTGCGACCTGCGGCCGTTCCGCGCCGAACGTTCCTGCGGACGCGGCGATCACCTTCGCGGCGTCCCAGTTCGCGCCGCGATCGGAGGAACGTAGGTAGTACGTGTCCCATTTGGCGTCCCGATAATCCATCCACACGATGTGCAGCTTGTTCGCGTCGTATGCGATCGAGACTCGGAACGCACCGCGCGCGGTCGTCAACTGCCTCGGCGTGTCCCACGTCGCACCGCCGTTCCCCGAGTGCAGCAAGTAGATGTCACCGACGTCGCGAGCGCAGCACCAGTCGGTGAGCGTGCGGATGTTCTTCAGATAGATCGCCCATACATCGTTGCCGTCCGCGACGAGCGGATCCGTCAGGTGGATGACGCCTGAATCGAGCGTTCGCTCGTTGCTCCACGTCGCGCCTTCGTCGCTCGAGCTGCGGTAGCGAACGTCCGTGTTGCCGTAGATCACGTGCACTGTCGCCCCGGACGTGGCTAGACCCTCGCCGAAGATGTCGCCGTTCGTCGCTGTCAGCGGCTTCTCCGCGTCCCATTGTGCGAAGGCACTGCGCGACATCAGCGCGAGAAGAAGAAGCGCGCGTTTCACGGCGCACCGAACGTGGCTGCGTTGGATTCGCTCTCGCCATCATCGTTCGTCGCGATGATCTGGTAGACATAAACCGCGCCAGCCACGATTGGCTCGTCATGAAACGACGTTCCGTTGAACGGCACGCGCGCGAGCTCGACCATTGCCGTGTCAACACCTTGCTCCATGCGCATGATCACGAACTCGCTCTCGTCGGACGAGTTGTCCTTCCACGTGAGGTGAGCTCCGGCCCCGAGCGGCGAGACCGAAAGGTTCGTCGGCGCTGCAGGACCGGATGCTTCCGAGGCGCATGCAGAGAGAAGGGCGGCGAAGCAGAGGGAACGAAGCAACATGCGGATGTGTGACCGATAGGGCCGAAACCTTCGCCGGAAGATCTGGCAGTACCTGGCTGGTTAGACGCCGCCGTTTGGACCGAAGGTTTGGTGGACTCCGGCCACTCATGGGTGTGTCGGGTCGATGGGCCATGATCGCCGTCTGCGGCTGTGGGGGTAGCTCGTTGACCGAGATGCCCGATTTGACGCGCGCGACAGATTCGAATCCCGCGTCCGATATCGTCGAGGTCAGCCTCGTCGTGGATGAAGCGACGGTCGAGTACGTCGATGGGCAGCGTGTGAGCGTGCTCGCATACCGCGACGGAGCGATCGATGGAAGCACGGCGACCGTTCCCGGACCGATGATCGTTGCGAACCAAGGCGATCGTCTGATCGTTCACGTAACGAACCAGCTCGATCGCGCGACATCCGTGCACTGGCACGGTCTTCGACTGCCGGTCGATATGGACGGTGTCGTCCCGATCGAGGCAGGCGCATCGTTCGACTTCGATTTCGTTCTGCGAGACGCAGGCTGGTTCTGGTACCACCCACACGTCGAGACGGACGAACAGGTCGAGCTCGGTCTGCAAGGCGGTCTACTCGTGCACGGCGCCGACGAACCCACGTTCGCGGTCGAGCGCACGTTCATGCTCGACGACGTCGAGCTCGCTGATGGCGAAGTCGTTATCGAGCCGACACATGAGGATCTCGTTCATGGTCGACGCGGGAACACACTCCTCGTCAATGGGAAGCCTCCTGGGTTCCTGACGACGGCCGCGGGTTCGGTGGAGCGGTGGCGGATCGTGAACACGTCGAATGGGCGCTTCTTCCGTCTTTCTCTAGGTTCGCGCGCGCTTCGCGTGATCGGATGGGACGGCGGTCTCATTCGCTCGCCTTACGACGTTACCGAGCTCCTGATCGGCCCCGGAGAACGCTACGACGTAATGGTCACGCTCGAAGGCGCCGAAGGTGATGAGCTCTCGCTTCAGACCCTCGAGGTACTGCGAGGACACGGCGCTATCGATCGTGGCCCGTTGGAGCTGACCCAGATCCGGCTCGGTGCCGCCACGGCAACGCGTGACGAGGTGCCGGCGATGGGGCCTACGCTCGACGTGCTACCCATCGGCGCTTCGACTCCAGCGCGGCGGTTCGAGCTGAGCGAGCAGCTAGAAGGCCCGACGGGAACTTTTTTCTTCATCAACGACGAGCGGTGGCCGCTCAACCTGCCGGTCGAGCTCCGGCTCGGTGATCTCGAAGTGCTCGAGCTGGTCAACGAGACCGAGGGCGAACACCCGATACACATTCACGGCCATTTCGTGCAGGTCGTCGAGCGTGGTGGCATCGCGACACCGCCGCTCGGATGGAAGGACACGATCTTGGTCGGTCCTAACGAGACGGTTCGGGCAGCGGTTCGCTACGACGAACCTGGAATGTGGATGCTGCACTGTCAGATTCCGGAGCATGCCGAGCGGGGCATGACGGCGGATCTCGATGTTCAACCCTGACGAGGAGAGATGGATGAGGTACGTGTTCTCGATCGCAATCGTCCTTGCCGCATGCGGCACGGATCCCACCATCGATCCCGGTGATGACGCTCCGCCTCTGTGCGAGCTCGGTGAACGCGCGGCGTGTGACTGTGCACCCGGAAGCACCGGCACCAAGATCTGCGACGACAGCGGAGCCTTCGGGGCCTGTGGTAGCTGCTCCGCCCCCGATCCGGATGCGACGCGCGTGAACTTCCAGGCGGAGATCGTTCCGATCCTGAATCGGTCGTGCGGCACCGACGGAATGGGGTGCCACGGGCGCGATGCCTATGGTGCGAGCATGAACCAGGACTGCCGCGGTTGGCTGACTCTGGAGAACGAACCGCTGGGAGCGAAGTTCTACTCGGGACCGCGAAACGGCCAGGCCACGGGCTGTCCCGACCTACCTCTTCACCGACGGTTGACGCAGATCGACGTGTGGCAATGCCTGACCACCTCGGTCGCGTACGTCACTGCTGGTGATCCATCAAAGAGCTACATCTTGAACAAGCTCGACGGAGTGAACATGTGCAAGGAATCTGCGGATGCGGACTCCGAGCAGATGCCCCCGGCCGACTCGATGTTCACCATCAGCGCTGCGGACAGAGCGCTGATCCGGCAGTGGATCGTCGAGGGTGCGCTGGACAACTGATGCGTGATGCCGGCAAACGTGACGATCTTCAGCTCGGAGGCACCGTGATACCGTGATGGAGGATGCGGCACCTAGCACTGGGTGTGACGTCGATGGCGTTCCTCGTGGGAACGACCGTCGATGCTCGCGCGGAGTGCAAACCGGCTGCAGTGCCGGTGGGCGATCCGGTGCTAGTGCAGGGTGTCACCGAGCGACTGACCGCGATCGGAATCTCGACCTCCGTGACTGCGGGTTGCCCGGCCGTGCACGTGCATCTGGAGCGCCGTGGCGCGCAACTCCACCTCCGTGTCGCGGATGGATATCAACGCAAGGGAGAGCGCGAGGTACGCGACGTCGCGACCGCCGCTGCGGTGATCGAGTCGTGGACGTTGCAAGAGATCGAGGACGGATCGCTTCCGGCGATGACCGCGCCGATCGCGGTCGTTGCGAGTGCGCCACCGCACGTGAGTGCAGAACGCGCTTCGATCGCGCTCTTCGCGAACACGTCGGTTGCGAGCGACACGAGTGCGTGGATAGGCGGCGAGCTCGCAGCCTGCGTGCGCGTGGGCGCCCTGTGCCTCGGGGGAGCGGTGGCGCTCGCAGCCAACAGTGCGACGATCGACGACGCGATGCGGGGCGCTCAGCGATCGAAGCAGCTGGCTGCGCTCGCGACGGTGGAAGTGCCTCGCATTCTCGGACGCTTCGTGCTGAGCCCCGGCGTCGGGATCGGCTACGGCTGGATGTCGTTCGCCGAGCAACACATGGACGCGCAGTCGATGCCGTTCAGTCTCGAGGAAGCGATTCACTCGCTTCGCGCACGCGCGCAGCTGACGCTCTCTTTCGAGCTAGGTGCTGGGATTGGCTTCGCGGCGTCGCTGTACGGAGACATCGCAGCGCTACGAACCGGCTCCGAGTCCACGCGCGCGCCGCGAGGACGTGTCGGGATATCGCTCGGACTCCGATTCGGTTGGCGATGACGAAGGGAAAGCTGCTTCCGTTCCGGCGGATCAGTGGCAACACCGAAGACTTTTCGGATCGTGCACTCGTTGCCGCCGTCGCCGAAGGTGATCAAGTCGCGCTCCGCTGCCTCTACGATCGCTTCCATCGCGATGTCGTGCGGTTCCTCGGACATCTCTTGCGGCGCGACAAGGCGATCGTCGAGGACTTGTTGCAGATGACGTTCCTCGAAGCCTATCGCTCCGCGCCGAGGTTCCGTGGCGACTCGAGCGCGAAGACGTGGCTGTTCGGAATCGCGGTGAACCTCGTCCGGACACATGTTCGCGGCGAGCAACGAGGACGCGCAGCGATGGCGTCGCTCGCGACGATCGAACGCGAGGCGCCGGTCTCGGCGAGCGAACAGATGATCGCCGAGCAGCGTCGCCGATGGCTCGCTGCTGCCATCGATGGACTCACGCCCGCGCTGCGCGAAGCCTACGTGCTCTGCGCGATCGAGGAAGTGCCGGGCAAGGAAGCGGCGAAAGCACTCGGCATCAGCGAGGGCAGTCTGTGGCGTCGTCTCACCGACGCCCGTGCGGCGCTTCGCGCGGCGATCGAGGAGATGCAGCGATGACCGCGCCGCGCACGAAATGGGTGCCGTCCGACGACGATCTCGACGGTCTCGCGCGCACGCTGTCGCCTCCCACGTTGGGCTCCGACGAATCGGAGCAGCATGCAACCCGCTTGCTTGCGAGCGCCGGCGGTATCGCCCAACAACCGCGTTCCAACCGCGCGCCGATCTTCGTGGCGGCAGGAGCCATCATCGCTGCGGCTGCAGCAGTGCTCTTGTGGATCGGGCTGCGCACACCCGACGGTCCGACCGCAACAGCGAACGTCGTCGCGATCGGTGAGGCGTCGTTCGAGCGCGTACACGACTGGCCCACGTACGCCGTGCGTGTCGATAGCGGTCGCGTCGCCATCGAGGTCTCTGCCGTCGAAGACTCACAGCGCTTCATCGCGCGCACCTCCGATGCGGAGCTCGAGATGCGTCACGCGAAGCTCGTGATGGGCGTGACCAAAGGTCATCTCGACGCGGTCGATGTTTCGTCGGGTCGTGCGGAGCTCCGACTCTCGGGCGCACCGTCGATCTACTTGAGCGCGGGTCAATCGTGGCGGCCGACACGAACGGCCGAGGTCCTCACGCCGCTGCCTCCGACGGCTCCATCCACCCCGGGCATCACGCAGGGATCGGCGAGTGAGTCTCTCGTCACGACGCCCGAGGCACCGAAACGAAAGAACTTCGCCGAGGAGCGCGATCGTCGTTCGCAAACGCCGAAGCCCACACGCATCGAGACGAGCGCGCCGCCGTCTGTCGCTTCCGTTTCGGCGCCCGCTATCTCGGACGCTCCAAATCCCGGCGAGCTAGAGTTCCGCGCGGGCATGGCCGCACTTCGTTCCGGCGACGCGGCCGCCGCTGCCACATCCTTCGCCGCGGCATGCGCGTCAGCACGTGGCGATGCTGTCGCGGAGGACGCGTGCTTCTGGGTCGGCGCTGCTGCAAATCGAGCGGGGCAGGCTTCGATCGCGCGCGAGGCACTCACGCGTTTCGTGCAGAAGTTCCCGAGCTCGGCTCGCGCCGGTGAAGCATCGGCGTTGCTCGGCTGGTTGTTGTACCAAGCTGGTGATCTCGATGCCGCGGAGACGCGCTTCCAGCACGCAGCCACGGATCGCGTTCCGAAGGTCAAGGCGAGTGCGGGCAAAGGACTTGAAGCGATAAAGCGACGTCGCGCTCACCGGTAGCGCCGATGTGCGAGCAACTACGAGCGCGTAAACTAGAACGTGTAGGCGGCCTTTAGCGTCGCGGTAAGCGGGATGCCAGGCGTGTAGTGCATCTGCTCGACGAGATCCGCTGTCGGGGTGACACGTGATTCTTCGGCGAACTGCGCCTCGCGCCACTCGGTGTCGAGAAGGTTCGCGATGGAGAGCTCGAGGTCGAGATTGCCGATCTTCTTCCCGGCGACCAGGTCGACGAGCAGGTAGCCCTTGGCAGTGAGCGAGCCGTCGTCGTTGCCGACGCGGTCTGCAATGCCTCGTGTCCGCACCGAGACGAAGCTGCGTTTGTCGTGGATCGAAATGCCGCCAGAACCCATCCAGCGCGGCGCCAACGCGAGCGCACCGCCGTTGCCCTGATTGGCGACGAGGCTCGACTTTGCCCACGTGACGTTCGCGTCGAGCGACAGCCACGGCGTCGCATCGATGGAGCCTTCCAGGTCGAGACCGAAGCGGCGCGTTGGCTCCGACGGCTCGGTGCCACCGGCATCCCCGCTCCACACCTGCTCCGACGAGAGATGCAAATACCAGACGTCTGCACTGATGCGTGCGCGATCGTGCGGCTTCATACGAACCCCGCCTTCGCCGCCGATCGCGCGAGCAAGGGCTTTCGATCCATTCTGAACGGCCGAGCGCGCGTCGTTCGAATGAAATCCGAAACCACCATTGACGAAGAACTGCACCTCTTCGGAAGCATGCAGCTCGAAGGACAGTTTCGGGCTCGCGATCGCGGCCGACGACGAACCCGAGGTCGTTGTCATCCGATCGTTCATCGTATCGGGATCGAGATCCTCGACGTCCCAGTGGAATCCGTCGACACGCAAGCCCGGACGAACGTGGATCCAAGCCGCGGGGACGACGTCAACCTCGACGTATCCGCTGAGCGTCCGGATGCCGTTGTTCGTGTGATTGCACGGGTTCGTGCCCTGGTCGAAGCACATCGCGAGGCGCTCGCGCTTTGCGGCCTGAAACAGGCTTGTCTCCACATCGTCGGAGCGGAGCTGTACACCAGCGGTGATCAGGGCTTGCGCGCTGCCAATCGTGGTCCACTTCTCGTACGCAACGTCACCGCCTACCAACCACCGATCGTCAGTCTGCCCGATCTCGTCGCCATTCTCCGTATCGCGCGCGAACAAGGTGAAATTCGAGTACAGCTCGAGGTCGTTCTTCACACCGTACGCTTGAACACGCAGCGTCGAGCGAGCGTCGGCATCACGCTTCGTGTAGCCGGCCGATAGCGATGACCTCGAAGCAATACCGCCTTCGCTCGGATCCAACGAGCCAAAGCGTGCGAGTCGTCCCGACGCGATCTCACCCTCGGGAAGCTGTCCCGATTGGTTCCATGTTCCGTGGTACCAGGTGCCCGAAATCTTCAGCTCACCGGGTCCCATGGCGCCGTGCCACTTGAGGAGCGCATTGCCCTGGCGGAAATCCTGAGCGTTCACGAAAGGGCCGTCGTTCTCGGCAACCTGCAATGCGATCAGCGATGCATCGTCGGCATTCTTTCGCAAACGTGGGCTCGCCATTCCGACGAGTCTGCGATCGTAGCCCTCGAATGCGGCACCCGCCCCGAGTGGGGCACCACTAGCAACCCACACCGTGGGTCCGTCGATCTTGTCGATCGTTCGGAGCTCGAGTGCACCGGCGGTGTAGTAGTCACCGTAGCGTGCAGCGTACGGACCCTTGTGCATGTCCACGCTCTGAATCGTTTCGGGAATCAGGAAATGAGAATCTGCGTAGCCCTGTCCGTGACCATGCGATGTGAGGTTGACGGGAACGCCGTCCGCGAAGATCGCGATGTCGGTACCATGATCGGCATCGAAGCCACGAATGAAGTACTGATCGCTCTTTCCGCCTCCCGCGTGCTGCGAGACGACGAGTCCTGGAACCTGGCGCATGACGTCTGACGCTTGTGTACGCAGGCGGTAGCGAAGGACGTCTTTGCCGAGACGGACGGAAGACGCCGACTCCGCCGGGGCGTCGCTGGTGACCTGGATGACCTCGGCCGCCGATGCTTCGGCAAGCCTCGCGAGATCCTCGTCGGACAGGCCCGGGACAGAAGCCGGGGCCGGCTCGGGATCGATCACCGGGGCTGGGTCGTGCATCAGCGCGAGTATGTCGAGCAAGACAACAAGCATGAAATCCTCGAACGCGTTGAGAGGCGCCCGCCGCGCCGAGCGCAGCGAATGCAGTCGGAGATGAACGAAAGGTGCCGACGCCTAGGCGTCGCGGCGGCCCCCGAGCATGGCGCTGGCGGCGTGCCGGTCGGTATGCGAACGAAGACTTCCGTCATCGTGTCGATGGGCAGCGCCATCGAACGAGACGGTAATGATCGTTCGGTCAGCAGTGTGGGTGTGGGGAGTTCCCGTATGACCGGCGAGGTGAATGGAGGGGAGTACCTCGACACAGAGCACCCATGCGAAGCCCACCAGCGCTGCGTAGGTCCTTCTCGTCACGCGCAGATACTACGACCCGACCGTACGTGCGGATCAGGTGAAGTTAAGGGAGGGCCCCGTGTTGCCGCGGGGCGCGCGGACGCCAGTCCGTTGCCGCGGATCCTCGGGCGTAGCGTCGTGATCACACATCGAAGTCCTCTACCTTGCGCGCGAATCGACGAAGTCGCAGCGAGTTCATCAGCACCGACACCGACGACATCGACATGGCGGCGCTCGCGAGAATCGGCGAGAGCAACCAACCGGTAGCCGGGTACAGCGCGCCCGCTGCGACTGGAATCCCGACGACGTTGAAGATGAACGCCCAGAACAGGTTCTGCCGGATCGTTCGCAACGTTCCCCGCGCGAGGCGCAATGCGCGAGGTAGAGCGTCGATGCCACCGCGAAGCAGCGCGATGTCCGCAGCCGCCACGGCGATGTCTGCGCCGGTGCCGAGCGCGATTCCGACGTCGGCCGCCGCGAGTGCAGGGGCGTCGTTGATGCCATCACCCACCATCGCCACAGTGCGTCCTCGCGCTCGCTCGTCGCCGACGATGCGAGCTTTGTCCTCCGGTCGCACTTGCGCGAATACGCGGTCGATACCGAGCTCGGCGGCGACGGCGCGAGCGGTGCCTTCGCGATCGCCCGTGACCATGGCGACGTCGATGCCCATTCGCTTCATCGCGGCGATCGCACGCTTCGCTTCGGGCGTCGGACGATCCGCGATCGCGACGAGGCCTGCGAGCTGACCGCCGATCGCGACGAATGACGGGGTGCGCCCTTTGGTCGCGAGCGCGTCGGCAACCGAGTCGAGCGCAGTCGGTGAGATGCCGGCGCTCGTCATCCACGCGCTCGTGCCGATCCGAACGACTTCTCCGTTCACGACGCCTTCCACGCCGGCACCGGCTTCCATCACGAAGCTGGTCGCGGACAGCGACTTTGCTCCGCGTGCCGTTGCGCCGACGACGATCGCGTGGCCGACCGGGTGCTCGCTCTGTTGCTCAACGGCGGCAACTGCGGCGAGCAGTGCGAGCTCGCCGCGACCCGAGATGTCGATGACGTCCGTTAGCGCGGGCTTGCCCTCGGTCACGGTGCCGGTCTTGTCGAGAAGCACGCTATCGACGCGACTTGCCGCCTCGAGCACGGCGCCGCCCTTCACGAGGATCCCGAGCTCGGCGCCGCGTCCCGTTCCGACCGCGACCGCCGCTGGCGTTGCGAGTCCTAGGGCGCACGGGCACGCGATCATCAACACCGCGACGAATCGCTCCATGGCGACCGCGAAGCCATCGCTCGTGGGCTCGATCGCGAACCAGACAATGCCCGCAAACAAGGCGAGGGACATCACGATCGGCACGAAGTAGGAGCTCACGACGTCCGCGAGTCGTGCGATCGGCGCGCGCGAGCCTTGGGCCTGCTCCACGGCTTCGACGATGCGTGCGAGCGCCGTATCGTTGCCGACACGCGTGACCTCGAATGTCACCGCGCCGCTCTGGTTGAGGGTTCCGCCGAAGACGAGCGAGCCTTCGCGCTTGTCGACAGGCAAGCTCTCGCCGGTCAGCATCGATTCGTCGACGGCGGACATACCGACCGTGACCTTGCCATCGGTCGGAATGCGCTCGCCCGGACGCACGAGCACGAGGTGACCGATCGCGAGCGAGTCGACAGCCACGTCGCGGTGCGTCCCATCAGCGACGACTCGACGCGCGGTCTTCGGTACCAGCGCAACGAGTCCGCGCACTGCATCCGAGAGACGTTTGCGTGCGCGCGTCTCGAGCAACTTGCCGAGAAGGACGAACGCGAGAATGCCGGCCGCCGCTTCGTAGTAGAGGTGGGGCAACGCGCCGTGATGGGCGTGTGGGAACAAACCGGGCAGGGTGAGCGCGACGGTCGAGTAGGTCCACGCGGAAAGCACTCCGATCGACACGAGCGTGTTCATGTCGGTGCTGCGATGGCGCAACGCACCCCACGCGAGACGAAGGAATCGCATGCCGGGCCCGAACACGATCGGCGTGGCCAGCAGGAACTGCATCCAGCGACCGACGGCGCCGTCACTGCCGGGAATCGCACCGTGGCTCATGGCGAGGACGAGCAGCGGCACCGTCAACACCGCTGCGATGACGAAGTCACGACGGATCGATCGCTGCTCGCGCTCCTCCGCATTGGCCAGCGCATCCGCCCGAGTCGGGGAGTCGTCGCGTGCCGACGTGGGAGGAACCTCGTATCCTGCCTTCTCGATCGCTGCCGCGATCTGCTCGGTCGATGCGCCGCTGGGATCGTAGGACACGCGTGCTTGATGGGTCACCAAGTTCACCGACGCGTCGTGAACGCCCGGAACCATGCGAACGGCGCGTTCGACGCGTCGCACGCACGCAGCACACGTCATGCCTTGGACGATCAGGTCCGCCGTCCGGAGCGAGGCGGTCATGGACTCACCTGCGCGTCGCGCTCCTGGCACGCAACGCATTTCTCCGGTGCACGCCGCTCGCGCCGGCGCGCTTCGTAGGTAGCGAAGATTTCCTTGATCAAGGTGCGAACAGCGACCTGGACCAGCGTCGTTTTCGTAGTGCACGGCATATCGCCCACCACGACGCGATGCGGCCGCGAGCATTACAGCTGGCGTTCACTGTAATGAACGAACGGGCGGTGCGTCTGGTACAGCGAACGGCCGAACTGGCCGATGTCGCAAGGAGTATCCGTATGAGCAACGATCAAGACACCGTCCTCGAAGTCCAGGGCATGACCTGCCCGTCCTGCATCCGGCACGTGACCTCCGCCCTGAAGGAGGTTGCGGGCGTCGGTAACGTCGAGGTCAAGCTGCGCGACGGAATCGTCCTCGTGAAGCACGACACCGCACAGGCGCCGATCACACAGCTGATCGATGCGCTCGCCGAGGCGGGCTACGTCTCGAAGCAACGGCAGGCGTAATGAAATCTGAGGACGAGGTTCTCGGCCGCAATCGCTGACACAACACAGCGAACGCCGAGAGGACCACAGGAGGCTCGATGCTGTTCGTCATTTCGTTGCTGACCGCCGTGCTCGCGATTCATCGCGCTTCATCTGCCAATCGGGGCGATCCAGGGTCGGAACTTCTCCGTGTTCGGGGAAGGGATGCGATCATCCTCAGCGGCAATGCGTCTCTCGAGATTAGGCCTGCTGGCATTCCACCCGGCATGCTGGAGTGGAACCACGACGCGGCCCTCGCGGCGATGCGTTGACGGTGATCGAGGTCGAGCGGTTTCACGTCACGAGCAGCAAGCAAAACGATGCAGCGTCGTTGCAGGCGTTCGTTCGCGATGACAGCGCCACGGTGCAGTTCCACGAACAGCTGGCCAGCGACGACGATGTCGACATCCCGCACGAGAAGCGACGTTGCTGCTACTCGAAGTGCTCGGCTCTGAGCCATGCGCGGCTACGTTCACGCGCGCGACGGACAGTGTTGTTACGACATGCGCGACTGACGCGAGCTTCGCCGTGGGCCTGGTTGGACTCGAACCACCGTCGTGAATGTGCGAAGCACCGAGAGAATGCGACGGCAGCCAACCAGCGCGCCGCGGAGGCCAGCACGTCTGAATTCCCGAAGGCAAAGTACCCGGCGCAAGAGGAAGCCAAGAAGGAGAACGAGATCGCAAATCAGCACGCGGACGCCGCACACACCGTCGACAAGATCGTCGTCGCCGAGGGCGGCCAGCAACCCGCAGCCGACCCCGCGTGCGAGTAGAGCGTACTCTCGGCTGATCGCATCGCGGAACACGCAGCCACGGTTGCGCTGGTCATTCGCGTTGTTCGGCGATCAGATCGCTCGCAGCACGACAGCAATCGCGAGAGCACCGAGCCCGAGCCAGCAAACCCAGTACGCAGCCGTGGACCACCATGGCTGCGGCTTTCGTGCGTCTGCACGATGGTTGTCGATCATGCCCCACAGATGCAGTGCGAGACCTGCGCTGATGATGATGGGTTCGAGGCCGTCGAGAGGCTGCGCGATCATCGCGCCGATTCCGACGCCGAGAATCCCGGCGCCAACACTAGACGTGAGCTGACCGAGCTTCTCGCGTTGTGTCACCGCGTCCATGCTGCGGAATCGAGCAAGGCGCGTGCTCGATCTAGGTACCGGAATGCCGCAACACGTGCGGGAACAACACTCCACCGTCCGTGGAGTTGCGACTCGTGGTTCGAACGCGCGTGCGCAAAACCGTAACCCTCTCGGTCACATGCTTCGATCCGCGCAGGACGTGCACCCGCTCTACCGACGCGCGCAGCGATTGCGCGTTCACGGGCGAAGCGTGAGCTGAATCGGGGCACGTCCCTTGAAGCTTCGGTAGAACGTGCGCCGAGCAATCGTTCTGATGGTCCTGGTCACCTCGACTTTCGCACACGCGGACTCCGAGGTGCCGACTCCGCTGCGCGTTGAGGACGTTGCAGCACTGGCGCGTTCGCGGCGAGCCGAGATCCTCGCGGCGAGGGCGCACGCGCGCGCGGCCAGCGAGCGACCGACGATCGTGTCCGCACTCGACGAGCCTGTTATCTCTGTATCGCTCGATCACGTTCCGTTCGATCTGATGGGCCTGGACGGGAACATCACCGTGGAGCAAACGTTCCCGTTGTCCTCGGTGCGGGGGAATCGCAAGCGCGCTGCAGAGGCGGGCGCGCGCCGCGAGCTCGCAAATGCGGAGCGCGTGCGATCCGCCGTCGAGCTGGATGCGGTCACTGCGTTCTGGATGTTGGCGCAGATGCGAGCGACCGCAGAGATCGCAATCCGTCAGCTCGCGTTGGCGAAGCAACTCGAGGCAGCGGCACTGGCGCGCTACTCGTCCAACACGGGAACGCAGTCGGATGTGCTTCGAGCACAGATCGAGACGGTCCGGATCGCAGCTGAACAACGTGCACTTGCAGCGGAGGTTCGTGGTGCCGAGGTGATGCTCAACACCAGCATCGGCCGCGACCCGTCGTCCCCCATTCCCACGCTCGATGTCACGGTTCCCGAGGTCGAGCCCCCAGCGGCCGCGATCGTTGCTCGTTCAGCACAGTCTCGTCCCGAGCTTCGAGCAGGTCGTGCCGAGATCGAGCAGGCCGAGGCGGAGGTTCGCGTCATGCGCTCGATGTACGCGCCGATGGCGATGGTGCGCACGGGACCGGCCTACACGATGGCGGAGGGCACCGGATGGATGCTGATGGTCGGCATCAGCATCCCGCTCTGGCGAGACAAGCTGCGTGCGGGTGTCGCCGAGGCGAACGCGATGGTCGATATGGCAACCGCCGACCTCGACGCCATGCGCCGCATGGCCGATGGCGAGGCGCGAGCTGCGCGCGAGAGCGTTGCGGCGGCCAGGGAGCGGTACCGCGCGATCCGAGACGACATCTTGCCGCGCGCGGAGCAAGCAATCGAGCCGACCATGGCAGCGTACGCGGCGGGCCAGGTTCCCCTGGTGAGCGTCGTCGAGGCAGCACAGATCCTGTGGATGTCGCAGCGCGATCTCGTGGTCGCGCGCGCAGAGCTCGGAACGACGTGGGCGCGCCTGCGTCGTGCTTCGAGCATGGAGGTGACACCGTGATCCGATTCTTGAAAGAACATCCCTGGCGCTCCGGCGCCGTCACGATGCTGGTGCTGCTCGCGGCGCTCGGACTCGTGCTGTATCTCCGGCGCGAGCAACCACGAAGCGATAGTGACGAGCACGCGGCGCACCGCGCGAGCGCCGCACCGGTCGACGAGCACGCCGCTCATCAGGGGACGGCATCGACACGCCCGCATGGCTTTGCGCCGGTTTCGCTGGATCCGTCGCAGGCGACGGCGATGGGACTCACGACGGAGGTCGTGAGCGAACGCGACTTCAACCGGACTCTCCGAACGGTCGGCCTCGTCACCGTGGACGAGACGAGGACCGCGCACGTGCACTCGCGCGTGCGTGGGTTTATCGAGGGCTATTACGTGCGGTTTGTCGGGCAGAAGGTGAGGAAGGGAGAGTCGCTCGTCTCCCTGTATAGCCAGGAGGTCTACGCCGCTCAGCTCGAGCTTGCCTCGCTAATGAGGTCGTCCATGCGATCACCGGAGCTGCTCGACGCTGCGCGGAAACGCTTGGAACTGTGGAACGTGCCGGCCTCCGTCGTCACCGAGCTCGAGCGCACCGGAGAGGCGCAGCGAACGATTGCCGTCGTGGCACCTCGTGCAGGAGTCGTCGTGGCGAAGCAAGCGTTTGAAGGATCGTTCATCGATCCTTCGATCGAGCTCTACACGATCAGCGACCTCTCTCGCGTCTGGGTCATCGCCGACATCTACGAGGCCGACGTCTCGAGCGTGCGCCTCGGAAGTCGCGCGACCTTGAAGGTCGAGGGCGTCGCGGAGCCGCTGGCTGCTGACGTGTCATTCCTCTACCCGACGATCGACGAACGCACGCGTACCCGGAAGGTTCGCTTCGAACTCGCGAACGTGAGTGCTGCGGTGATGCCCGGCGCATTCGTGACGGTGGAGCTCGAGCTCGCGCAACAGCGCGGGCTTGCGGTTCCAGAGTCCGCTGTCATCCGCACCGGAGCACGTTCCATCGTGTTCGTCGTTCACGGAACCCACGCCGAACCGCGAGAGGTGAAGCTCGCAGGTCGAATCGGCGACTACTACCGGGTCGACTCTGGCATCACAGCGGGTGAGCGAGTGGCCACGGGCGCTCAGTTCTTGCTCGATTCCGAGAGTCGGCTGCGTGCGTCGAGCGCGCCTGGAGGCGGTCATGCCGGCCATTGAACGACCGCTGGGCCTGATCGCGCGGATCATCGACGCGTCCGCTCGAAGGCGAGCGCTCGTCTTCGGTGCGACGATCTTGCTCGCGATCTGGGGGCTCGTGAGTGCGCAGCGCTCGAAGCTCGATGCGCTGCCCGATCTTTCCGATACGCAAGTGATCATCGCGACCGAGTGGATGGGGCGCAATCCCAACTTGATCGAAGACCAGGTCACCTATCCGATCACCACCACCTTTCTCGGCGCGCCGAAGGTCAAGACCGTCCGCGGCTACACGATGTTCGGGATGTCGTTCGTCTACGTCGTGTTCGAGGACGATACGGATCTCTACTGGGCGCGCTCTCGCGTCGTGGAGTACCTGGCCCGCGTCCAGGATCGTCTACCTGCAGGCGTCACGCCGCAGATCGGCCCCGATGCGACGAGCGTCGGCTGGATCTACCAGTACGTGCTCGTCGACACGACGGGAAAGCGCTCACTACAGGAGCTCCGCTCGTTTCAGGACTGGTCCCTTCGCTACTGGCTTCAGAGCGTGCCTGGGGTCGCGGAAGTCGCCAGCGTTGGAGGCTTCGAGAAGCAGTATCAGATCCAGATCAGCCCCGAGCGCGCGAAGGCGCGCAACGTCTCGGTGAGTCAGATCGCAGCGGCCGTCCGTGGCGCGAACGCCGAGGTCGGAGGGCGCGTGATCGAGATGGCCCAGCACGAGTACGCGCTCCGCGGTCGCGGCTACGTGACGAGCGTCGAGGATCTCGAGCTCGCGGTCGTTGCGACGGACGCGCGCGGCACGCCGATCCGGATCCGTGACGTCGCTGATGTGACGATCGGTGGAAACATCCGCCGCGGCCTGGTCGAGCTCGATGGCCGTGGCGAGGTGGTCGGTGGGATCGTCGTGATGCGTACCGGCGAGAACGCGCTCGACGTGATCGGCCGCGTGAAGACCAAGATCGCCGAGGTCCAACAGTCCTTGCCGGACGGCGTCACCGTGGTTCCTGTCTACGATCGGAGTCAGCTGATCAAGGACTCGATCACCACGCTCGGTACGAACCTTCTGCAGATCCTGGCAATCGTCGTGGTCGTGATCGGTGTGTTCCTCTTTCACTTCCGGTCCACGCTCGTCGCAGCGATCACGCTGCCCGTCGCGAGCGCGTCTACGTTCATCGCGTTCTACTATCTGGACGTCACGATCAACATCATGTCCCTCGCGGGCGTGATGCTCGCGCTCGGGGATATGGTCGACTCGGCCTGCGTCCTCGTCGAGAACGCACACAAGAAGATCGCGGAAGCCGAGCGGGAAGGCCGTGTCACGGATCGCAAGGAGCTCGTGATCAGCTCCGCGCGCGAGCTGGGGCCGTCGATCTTCGGTGCGCTGCTGGTGCTGACGATCGCATTTCTCCCGGTGTTCGCACTGCAGGGCGAGGAGGGCAGGTTGTTCCGGCCGCTCGCGCTGGCGAAGACGTTCTCGATGGCGTTCGCATCCTTGTTCGCGATCACGCTCGTTCCCGCGCTCATGGTCACGTTCTTGCGCGGTCGCATTCGCCCCGAGGAGAAGAACCCGATCAATCGATTCTTCATCGCTGCATACCGACCACTCCTGCGCGGAGTGCTGCGTGCGCGCTACCTCGTGATCGTCGTCGTCCTCGCGCTCATGGCGGTGACCGCGGTGCCCTTCGCTCGGCTCGGATCGGAGTTCATGCCGCCGCTCTACGAGCAGGACCTCCTCTACATGCCGATCACGGTTCCTGGGATTTCGATCGCCGAGGCAAAGCGATTGCTGAGCTGGCAGGACGCGCAGATCAAGTCCGTGCCGGAAGTCGAGCGAGTGTTCGGCAAGGCGGGACGCGCGGAGAGCGCGCTCGATCCGGCGCCGCTCTCGATGTTCGAGACGGTCGTGCACCTACGACCGAGAAGCGAGTGGCGGGCAGGAATGACCGTCGAGAAGCTCGTTGCCGAGCTCGATGCCAAGACGAAACTGCCGGGTATCCAGGGCGCGTGGACGATGCCGATCAAAGCGCGCATCGACATGCTGTCGACGGGTATCCGAACGCCGATCGGAATCAAGGTGTTTGGCCCGGACCTCGAAGGCATCAGCCGGATCAACGACGAGCTCGAACGCGTCCTGCGCACTGTGCCCGATACGCGAAGTGTCTACGCGGAGCGGGAGCTCGGCGGCTACTTCATCGACGTCACACCCGACCGCGAAGCCATCGCACGCTACGGCCTGACGGTGGCCGAGGTGCTCGACGTCGTCGAGAGCTCGATCGGCGGCATGGACGTCGCGCCGACCTACGAAGGGCGCGAGCGGTATCAGATCAACGTTCGCTATCCGCGCGAGCTTCGTGATGACGTCGAAAAGCTGCGCGAGGTGTTGGTGCCGATCGCACCACTCACTCCTCGTCCTCTCCCGACGAGCAACAGCGCCGCCGGTGGATCGATGGGTGGCTCACCGGCGTCGATGGTGACCGGAACGGTGCGTGGCGGAGGCATGGGCGGGATGGGCGGAGGCGGCACAGCGACTGCGATGGCGGGGCCGGACATGGACGGTGGTGCGCCAGCCGCGAGTGTTCCCGCGTCGAGAGACATCGAGCCAACAGCCGCGTTCGTGCCACTCGGTCAGCTCGCGAAGATCGAGACCGTGATGGGACCGCCGATGATCAAGAGCGAGCTCGGTTCGATCAACGGGTGGGTCTACGTCGACATCGATACGAGCGACGTGGGCGGTTACGTCGAAGCGGCCAAGACCCGTGTGGCGGCCGAAGTTCAGCTTCCGGCTGGCTACTACCTCAAGTGGACGGGGCAGTACGAGTTGCTCGAGCGAGTCCGCGTGCGGATGTCGTGGATCCTGCCGCTCACGCTCGCGATCGTGTTCGCGATTCTCTACCTGAACTTCCGAGGCGCAGCGCAATCCCTGATCGTGATGACGGCGGTGCCGTTTGCGGCCGTCGGTGCCATCTGGACGCTGTGGTTCTTCGGGTTCAACACATCGATCGCAGTGTGGGTCGGAATGATCGCCTTGCTCGGAGTCGCCGCGGAGACAGCGAGCGTGATGGTGGTGTACCTCGACGAAGCGTGGGAGGAGGGGCGCGCAGCAGGGGCGATCAGGACCGTGTCGGATCTCGTCGAGCACTCCCTCGCAGCGGCAGTCAAGCGCGTGAGGCCGCTCCTGATGACGGTTCTGGCCAACGTGTTCGGCCTTCTGCCGATCCTCCTCGATGACGGCGTCGGATCCGACCTGGCGAAGCGAATCGCCGCGCCGATGTGGGGCGGGCTCGTGTCGCTCACCATCCTCACGCTGTTCGTGGTGCCAGCGGTGTATGTGGTGTGGCGAAGCTTCCACCTCCGGCGGAGCGCAAACCCGAAGTTGGGCGCCCTCGCGGACACGACGAGCGATCCGTCGTGACGGCGACGACGCAAGTGCACACCGCGACTTCGTCCGGCGCCGTCCCACCAATTCTCGAGCTGGACGGGCGCGAAGCGGGAGTCGGCCTCACATCGGCGGAGGCAACACGTCGACTGGTCCACTACGGTCGAAACGAGATCACGCGTGACGCGCCCACGTCGCGCTGGCGGCTGTTCGCGGCCCAGTTCGCGAGCCCGGTGATCTGGCTCCTCCTGGTCGCCGCCACGATCGCGGGCGTGCTCGGTGAAATCGTCGATGCCAGTGCGATCGGATTGATCGTTCTTATCAACGCTCTGGTCGGCTTCTTCCAAGAACATCGTGCCGAGCGCGCTGTTCTCGCGTTGCGATCGATGACCGCACCTCAGGCACGCGTCCTTCGAGATGGCCATCCCCACATCGTGCCCGCGGTGGAAGTGGTGGTCGGTGATGTGCTGCTTCTGGAAGGTGGTGATGTCGTTGCAGCTGATGCGCGGTTGGTCGAGGCACACCGCCTGACTGCCATCGAGGCGGCGCTGACCGGTGAGAGTGTTCCCGTCGACAAGGCTGCGAAGGCAATCGACACGACGGCACCGCTCGCGGAGCGTCGCGATCACGTCTTCACAGGAACGTCGATCGCCACGGGAACCGCAGTTGCCAAGGTGATCGCCATCGGAATGGATACCGAGCTCGGGAAGATCGCTCACCTGCTGGCAACAGCGCAGGAGGCAACGACACCGTTGCAGGCGCGTCTCGCTCGCGTCAGCAGACTGCTGCTCTACGCGTGCCTCGGGATCGTCGCGATCGTGGGAATCGTCGGAGTCGCGCGCGGGTCGAGCGCATTCGAGGTGTTCTTGTCGGCGGTGTCTCTCGCTGTGGCGGCGGTCCCGGAGGGGCTACCTGCCGTCGTAACGATCGCATTGGCTGTCGGCGTTCAACGGATGGCGGCTCGACACGTCCTGATTCGCAAACTTCCGGCCGTCGAGACGCTCGGTTGCACGACGGTGATCTGCACCGACAAGACCGGGACACTCACCACTGGTTCGATGCGTGTTCGCGAGTTGGGGGGAGCCGATCACGACGCGCTGCTCGACGCAGCCGCGGCGTGCTGTGACGCCGAGCTCGCGGCAGATGGACAAAGCGGTATCGGCGATACGACAGAGATCGCGATCCTGATCGCTGCCGCGGAGCGCGGAGTTCTGCGCTCCGACATCGAAAGAGAACGCCCACGGACCGACACCATCCCGTTCGATCCGGCGACAAAGCAGATGGCAATCCGTCGTGACGACGGACGCTGGTACGTCAAGGGAGCGCTCGAGGCACTCATGCCCAAGTGCACGAGCGGGACGGAGGGCATCACCGAAGCCGCAGCGACGTTTGCTGCTCGCGGGCTCCGCGTGCTCGCAATCGCGGATGGTGCCATCGGGACCGAGCTGCGAATGCTGGGTGTGATCGGCATCGCGGATCCGCCGCGTCCCGAGGCGATTGCCGCAATCGCGGCGGCGCGAGGTGCGGGCATTCGTACGGTGATGATCACGGGCGATCATCCGCTCACTGCGCGGGCGATCGCGAGTGAGATGGGAATCCTCCAGCCGGGTGAACCTCCCGAGGAGCTCGTTCACGCGCGAGCCACGCCCGAAGACAAGATCCGCATCGTTCGCGATCTCAAAGCAAAGGGCGAGGTCGCCGCGATGACCGGCGATGGGGTCAACGACGCACCCGCTTTGCGCGAAGCCCACATTGGCATCGCGATGGGACGAACCGGCACCGAGGTCACGCGCGAAGCATCGGACGTGGTCCTTGCCGACGATAACTACGCGAGCATCATCGCGGGAGTTCGCGAAGGCCGCGGCATCTTCGACAACATCCGCAAAGCGATCGTTTATCTCCTGGCTGGCAACGCCAGCGAGCTCGCGGTGATGTTGGTCGCGGCGCTGATCGGGCTGCCACTACCACTGCTGCCGATCCATTTGCTGTGGATCAATCTCGTCACGGACGGCCTTCCGGCGCTCGCGCTGGTCATGGATCCCACTGATGAAGATGCGATGCGCAAACCACCGCGTCGGCCGACCGAGCCGTTGCTCGGACGACCGGAATGGTTCGCCATCGGCCTCACTGCGCTCCTGCAGTCGGCTGTCACGCTGGGTGTTTTCATCTGGGCGTTGCAAGAGCGCGATCTGGTCGAGGCAAGAAACCTTGCGTTCTCGGTCTTGGTGTTCGGCGAGTTGTTCCGCTCACTCTCCGCCCGCAGCGCGACCAAGGTCTTCTGGCAGGTGGGAGCGCTCGGAAATCTCAAGCTCCTCGCCGTGGTCCTCGTCTCCGTGTTCGTCCAGCTGGCCATTCACCACGTGCAATGGACGCAGACGCTATTTCAAATCGGCACGCTCTCGGCCGCGGACTGTTTGCTGGGCTTGGGCCTTGGACTCGTCCCGGTCACCGTTCTCGAGCTCGTGAAGCTCGTCGGCGCTTCGAACGAAAGGAAGTCGTCATGACCGTCCCTCGCATCACGTTTCTTGGCGCGACCGACACCGTCACAGGTTCGCGGTACCTCGTCGAGCACGACAACCGTCGCGTGCTCGTCGATTGTGGTCTGTTCCAGGGGCCAAAGAAGCTGCGGCAACGGAACTGGGAGGCTCCGGGCTTCAATCCCTCGTCCCTCGATGCTGTCGTACTGACGCACGCGCATCTCGATCACTCGGGGTATCTGCCGCGCCTCTGCAAGTCAGGCTATCGAGGCAAGGTGTTCTGCACCGAGGGAACACGCGACCTTCTGAAGATCTTGCTTCTCGATTCCGGGCACCTCCAGGAGGAGGAAGCGCGCCTTGCGAACCGTCACGGCTACTCGCACCATCACCCCGCGTTACCGCTCTACACGAAGGCGGATGCGGAAGCGTGTCTAGATCAGCTGACGCCGGTTGCGTTCCACGAATCGTTCACGGTCGCTGACGGAGTCACGGCATCGTTCACGCGTGCGGGTCACATCATTGGCTCGGCGTGCGTTCGCTTGCAGCTCGGAACAACCAGCGTGACGTTCTCCGGCGACGTGGGTCGCCCGAATGACCCCGTGATGAAGCCACCAGAACCCATTGGTGCGTCGGACTACCTTATCGTCGAATCCACGTACGGCGACCGGAGGCATCCGCAGAGCAACGCACTCGACGAGCTCGCAGCGGTCGTGACGTCGACGTACGAGCGTCGCGGAACTCTGGTCGTGCCCGCGTTCGCGGTCGGTCGCGCGCAGCATTTGCTTCACCTCCTCGCAGAGCTGCGGACAAAGCGGCGAATACCAGAGATTCAGGTCTTTCTCGACAGCCCGATGGCGATCAACGCGACGCATCTGTTCTGTCACCACAAGATCGACCACGGCCTCAGCGACGCGGCGTGCACGCTGATGTGCAAGCTGCCCGAGTACAGCCAGACGTCCGATCAGTCGAAGGCGATCGATCGCGGGAAGGATCCATCGATCATCATCTCCGCGAGCGGCATGGCGACCGGTGGACGCATCCTGCATCACCTGCGTCGTTTCCTTCCGGACCCGCGCAGCACGGTGTTGCTCGTCGGGTACCAAGGTTCAGGGACGCGCGGCCGGCAGCTTCTCGATGGTATCGACGAGCTCAAGATTCACGGCGAGTACGTGAAGGTGCAGGCGAAGGTCGTCCAGATCGAAGCCCTGTCAGCGCACGCAGACTATCGCGAGCTGATCGATTGGCTGCGAACAGGCACGCTGGCGCCGAAGCGCGTGTTCGTCACCCACGGCGAGCCCCAGGCAGCCGATGCGCTGCGAGTGCGGCTGCGTGACGAGCTCGGGTGGGACGCGATGGTGCCGAGTCTCGGCGATGTCGTGGAGTTGGCGCCGTGACGAAGTGCGCTTGCACCGAGATCCATCCCGCACGACGCATCGTGCTCACCGGTGGGCCCGGCGCGGGGAAGACAGCGGTGCTCGGGATGATGGGAAGAACGCTCTGCGAGCACGTCAAGGTCGTGCCGGAAGCGGCAGGCGTGGTGTTCGGTGGAGGCTTTCCGCGTGGTGACGCCCCGGCGGTTCGCATCGCGGGGCAGCGCGCCATCTTCTTCCTGCAGCGCGAGCTCGAGGCAGCTGTTGCCGCCGAGAACGTGTCGATAGCGCTCTGTGATCGAGGCACCGTCGATGGGCTCGCGTACTGGTCGGGAAACGACGATCTGTGGCGCGCGGTCGGCACGACGCTGCCGGAACAGCTTGCCCGTTACCACGCGGTGATTCACCTGCGGACACCCACGCTCGACGACGGCTACAACCACCAGAATCCACTGCGCGTGGAATCTGCAGTGGAGGCGGCAGCGATCGATGCACGCATCGCGGCCGCGTGGGCAAGTCACCCTCGGAGGTTCGAGGTTCCGTCGACGCCTGATTTCCTCGCGAAGGTCGCGAAGGTGGTCGAGATCGTGCGTGGTGAATTGCCGCCGTGCTGCCGCAAGCACGCAGTCTCCGAGCTGGGCGAACGGGAAATGAGGACCTGATGCATTCCGTCGGTGCGAACGCGCGATGGCGAACGTTGTCCGCGGTTCTGTGTGGACTGCTCGGGCTTCTGACGATTCTGACTGGCCTTTACTTCGTACTTCTTCGTCCAGCGATGCTGCCTGAGGACCAGCGGCTTACTGGTGTCGAGCTGGCCTCTCTGCCAGCTGCCTTCACGGGTTGGCTCTCGATCGTGTTCCGCACGTGGGCCGGCTTCATGATCGCGTTCGGCGTACTGCTGGCCGCAATCGGCGGATATCTACGCGCAGGGAACTCGCGATGGATCCATGGAGGTGTCGCGTCGAGCGTGATCGTTGCGTTCGGGTTCTTCCTGGCAAGCAACATCCAGATCAAGTCCGATTTCCTTTGGTACATCGCGACGCTGTTCGCGCTGGCTGCAGTCACCGCGTTCGCGACCCTACGGAGAGGTGTGTGATGGACATCCGTCTCATTGCAAAGGTGCTGCGCGCGCGATCTCGGTTGCGCGCACACGAGGCGTGGACTCCGCAAGACATGCGGGCGCACCAGGACCGCGCGGTCGCCGAGCTGCGTACACACGCAATGCAGCACTCTCGGTTCTACCAGCGGTTCCATCGAGGGCTTGAACATGCCCCGCTCCAAGAACTGCCTATTCTCGAGAAGCGCGAGTTGATGGGCTCGTTCGACGAGCTCGTCACCGATCCGGAGGTTCGTCTGGTCGACGTCCAACGGCACCTCGCCGAGCTGCGCGGCAACGAAAAATACCTCGATCGGTATTGGGTCTCGCGGACCGCTGGAAGCACGGGGCACCCAGGTATCTTCCTAACGGATCGCGACGAGTGGTCAGCGATCATTGCCTCGTACGCACGCGCACAGGAGTGGGCGGGAATCAACGCGAAGGTGACGAAGCGGACGCGGCTCGCGGTAGTGAGCTCGCGTGTACCTTGGCATCAATCGGCTCGTGTCGCGGCGAGCATCGATACGCCGTTCGTGCCGGTACGGCGGTTCGACGCAACGCAACCGCTGCACGAGATCGTCGATGGGCTCAATGAATGGCAGCCCGAGAACCTCATCGTCTACGCATCGATGTCGCGCGTGCTCGCCGAGGAGCAACTCGAAGGACGCCTTCGCATCGAGCCGCGCGCGGTCATGTGCTCGTCGGAGGTGCTGACGGACGAAGCAATCTCGCGCGTCGAGCGTGCATGGGGTAGTCGGCCCTTCAACGTCTATGCGGCGACCGAGACCGCAGCCGTTGCCTCGCACTGCGCCGCCCATCGCTTGCACCTGTTCGAGGACCTCGTGATCCCCGAAGTCGTCGACGAGCAGAACCGAGCGGTGCCACCGGGCACGGTTGGCGCCAAGCTGCTCGTGACGGTGCTGTTCAGTCGAACGCAACCCCTGATTCGCTACGCGATGAGTGACCGAGTGGCGCGCACCAAAGAGCGATGCGAGTGCGGCCTGCCGTTTCCGTTGCTCTCGTCGATCGAAGGTCGTGCCGAGGACATCTTGCAGTTGCCCGCGCCGGAGGGTGGCTCGATCTCGGTGCATCCGAACGTGTTCCACCGCGTGCTCGAACCGCTACCTGCTCGCGCGTGGCAGGTGGTGCAGGAGCCGGAGCGGCTTCACGTGCTGATCGTGGATCCGCGATCAGACGTTGTTCTCGACGAAGTGCGCATCGACGTCGCGGCCTCGATTCGCGCAGCCGGTGCGGTGCCGCCACCCATCCTGGTCGAACGGGCCGATGCGATCACGAAGACAGCACTCGGGAAGGCGCCGCTTGTTCGTGCAAGACGGAACTCGTGATCGGACTGCTCCCCTATCGTGACTGCCCGTTGACAGTCAGCACATGCCAACGATCCCACGCAGATTCGAACGACTGTAATGCTCTGAAGACGGTCGCGTCGTCGGGGCATGAAGACAATGCCCCATCGCCCTCTCGGTTCGCTCAACGCTGTCGCTGTCGGATTCCTGATCGCTGCCTGCAGCACCGCTGTCCCGGCGACGGTCGACACCGCCAATGGCCGCCAGGTCGAGATCGCGACCGCCGGCAGCGGCGGCCCGGCGACCGTGGTCTTCGAAGCCGGACTCGGTGAGGACTGGACAAGCTGGGATGAGGTCGCGAGCGAGGTGTCACAGCACACGCGCGTGTTCGCCTACTCGCGCCCGGGCTATGGAGTCAGCGACCCGACGACAACGCCGCGCAACGCACAGACGATCGTCGAGGAGCTGCGCGCGCTCCTGACGTACGAGGGATACTCGCCTCCCTACGTTCTCGTCGGGCACTCGATCGGCGGCGCCTACATGGAGCTGTACGCGAAGGCACATCCCGACGACGTCGCCGGCGTCATCCTCGTCGATTCGCGCCACCGCGATTTCCTAGAAGCATGCGAAGCGGCGAATCTCGATAACTGCGGACTCTCCGAGTCGCTCCTCGAGCAGCAAGCAGCTGCCGCGATCGCCGAGTACCGCGCGTTCACGACGGCGTCCGAAGAGATCCGCGCTGCGGGCACGTTCGCCTCGTATCCAGTGCGCGTTCTCACCGCGACGGACCATCCGGTATCGCCGGCACGCGAAGCGTTTTGGGAAGCGATGAACGCGTCGCTGGCGGCCGAGGCAATCAACGGAGAACAGATCCTCGTTCGCGACTCCGGTCACTACATCCAGCTGGACCGTCCCGACGTGGTCGTTCAGTCCATCCTCGAAACCCTGCCGTCGAACTGAAGGAGCTTGCCATGCTGACTATGAAATCGACCACCATCATCGCCGTGCTCCTCGGACTCTCCAGAGTCGCATCGGCGGAACCGCTGCTGCCTTGGCAGCTCCGCCCGTTGACGACGAGCAACTCGGTGCGCGCCGAAACCGCCGCTGCCGTCTTCAACGATGCCAACGGCAACGTCAACATCGCGTCGACGAACGCGCTCTCGGCGAGCTATCAGCTGACGGAGCGCTGGTCGCCGATGCTCCGACTCGGCTTCCTCGGTAACAATGCATCCGGCGCAGCTCGCGACGGCACCACGTTCGCGAACCCGCTGCTCGGTGTCACGTACACGCGCGCTATCGGCGATCAGAAACTCGCGCTCTTCGCGGCCACGACGCTGCCGATCGGATCGGGTGGCGGCAACGATCCGGATCCGATCGCTGCTCGAGCGAACGAGGCGTCGATGACCGTACGTCCTTCCGACGATGCGATGTTCGACGTCAACTACCTGACCGAGATGGTCGGCGGCGACATCGCATACGTGAAGCACGGCTTCACGGCGCAAGCCGAAGCAACGCTGCAGCAGAGCATTCGTGTCCGCGGCGCCGAGAGCATCGACGGTACCGATGCAGCACGGACTCGTGCGGCACTCGGAGCTCACGTTGGCATGTTCATCGGCAGTCATGTGTCGCTCGGTGGCGACGTGCTCTATCAGCGCTGGCTCTCACACCCGACGAAGCTCGACTCCATGACCGGATCTCGCGCGCCGATCGCCGACGCAGACATGGCAGCGCTCACCGTGTCGATGGGAGTGCGCGTTCACTTCAACGTCGGGCCGGTGTCCGTCCATCCGGGCCTCTCGTTCACGCGCGGGCTCGACGCGACCGGCCCGACTGCCGGATCGATGATCACGAATCGCACGACGGCGTTCGCGCTGGATGTTCCGGTCCTCTTCTAGGCCCGCTTGCTGTTCTGGAAGCCGTCGCTCTAACCAAGCGGCGGCCTTGGCGTTTTCGGACTGTAATGCCCCGGTACGGCTTCCGTCGTTGGGGCATGACGAAGCAACACGCCCATCACCATCGCCTGGCTGCCTCCACGGTATTCGACCTCGACGCGCTCTATGCCGCGAACAGCGGCCCGGTGCCAGCCCGCATCGTCGACGCGCAGCCGCGCGAGATTCGGATGACGCTCGAAGCGCGCGAGACTTCCTGGGTGGTCAGCTCGGACACGACGGTGCCGGCGTGGGGCTACAACGGCGTCATTCCGGGACCGATCCTCGTTGGCAATGTCGGCGACACGCTCGTCGTGCGGTTGATCAATCGCTTGCCAGAGCCGACGTCGATCCACTGGCACGGTCTGCGCCTACCGTCGGCGATGGACGGTACCGAGTCCGTGCAGCGGCTCGTCGAGCCCGGCGAGACGTTCGAGTACCGCTTCGTCCTGCCGGATGCGGGCACGTTCTGGTACCACTCGCACCACAACGAGACGATTCAGCTCGAGCGAGGTCTGTACGGTGCGCTGATCGTTCTCGGCGCCAACGAGCCGCAGTTCGATGCCGACCGCGTGTTCGTGCTCGACGACGTGAAGATCGATCGGCGTGGTCGCATCGCGAAGCCCGCGCTCTTCGATCGTCACTCGGGTCGTGAAGGCGACGTGCTTCTCATCAATGGCCAGACGCAACCGCACTACGAGATCGCGGCGGGGCAGACGGAGCGCTGGCGCATCATCAACGCGGCGAGCGCTCGCTACGTTCGACTCTCGCTCGGCGGTCGACCCTTTCGGATCATCGGCAGTGACGGTGGCCTACTGGAGTCGCCGGTCACCGCGACGGAAACGCTCCTGACGCCGGGCGATCGCGTCGAGCTCGCTGTTGGTCCGTTCGATGACGAAGGCGCAGAGATCGCGATCGAGTCGCTGCCGTATCGCCGCACCGCCATGAAGCGCCCGCGTTACTCGAAGTGGGGCACGCTGCATGTCGGTCCGAGCCGTCAAGCACGCAGCGTCTCGGACAGCTCACGACGATCGAACAGCTCGTGCCCGAGGGTCCCGTGCAACCGACGCGCACAGTCCGGCTCGGCGCGCGCATGACGCTCCACGGACACGATTGGCTGATCAACGGCGAGCAGCATCACCGCTCCGAGCCAGTGAAAGCGGGCGAGCTCCAGGTCTGGGACATCGTCAACGAGACCGGAATGGATCACCCGTTCCACCTTCACGGCTTCTTCTTCCAGGTCGTCGCGATCGACGGAGAGCGCGTCCGCGCGACGTCATGGGAGGACACCGTCAACGTCGTCGCGAAGAAGAGCGTCACGATCGCGTTCCGCGCCGACAACAGGCCCGGGGAGTGGATGTACCACTGCCACATCCTCGAGCATCACGCGGCCGGTATGATGGGGCACTTCGAGATCGTCTGATCCACTAATGGCAGCCGTGCGGCTCGGGCTTCGCCTTCTTCTGGTCGCACGTGCAGTCGACACAACCATGCGTTGCGCATGTACCGCACGAGCGAGCGACCTGCTTCCGTAGCGCCTCGCGCGCGCGAAAGATGCGGACGCCCGCATTGTTGCTCGAGATGCCGATCTCGTCGGCGTAGTCCTTGACCGAGAGCCCGTCGACCTCGACGCGCTTCAGCGCCGCCGCGTACTCGGGCTTCAATGTCTCGGCGAGCTCGGCGACACACTTACAAACGACGCGCTGCAGCTCTTCGTCGTGCTGCTCCGCATTCAGTTCCTCGCGCGCGTACGCTTCGTTGCGACGTTCGGCAGAAGCGTTTCGCCGATAGTGATCGATGATGGCGTTGCGGAGCACGCGGTAGAACCAGCCGATCGCCGTCTCGCGTACGGTGTCGAACTTGTCGATGCTGCGCACGAAGGCGTCCTGCAGGATCTCTTCGGCCGTCGCCCGGTTGGTGACGCGTTTCTCGACGAACGCGAGAAAGTCGCGATGGTTCGCGACGAGCGTCGCCGCGATGTTCTCGATCGGTGCCGATTCTTCTGGAGCTTCGGTCGGCATGGAAGCCACTTTACCGCGCACGAAGGACCGCTACGAGCCGGTTGATGACACCTAGCGAGGTTCTGGTCTCGCCGCGCGAGGGCGCACTTGAGCCCGCGATGCAGCCTCCTATCGGGTTCTATCTTGGACGAGGCGAGAACTCGACCACGCGACCGCGCGTGTCGAGCGCGATCTCGCAGCACGCCTCGAACATCTCGCGAAGCGGTCGTCGGCCGCGTTGAACGCGCGACTTCATCCCGGAGATCGAGACGCCCTGCGCGAGCTATCGGCTGAGGTTGGGTACCTGCCCCTGCCGTCGCGAACGGAACAGCTCGCAAAGGATCGATACAAAGCTCGACGTAGCGGCACGATGTTTGAGGGCAAGGTGCCGAGCGTTGGCGGCAGGATGGATAAGTTGCTCGAGGTCGAGCAGTAGAGCGGTTCCTGCATTCCGATCTTCACGGGGGTACGGTAGCCGTCGCGGGTTGCCCTGTTGGTAGGCCACAACCTCCCAGATCTTGATCTGACGTCGTCGGGCTTATGAGGAAGGGCGCGTGCCGCAATCGAGTGGCGATTTGTGGATCGGGTACGGTTGGGGTGCTGGCGTGCAGCGAATTGCGGCAGCTCAAGAATGGATGCGCCGAAATTCGAAGAGATGCCGAGTCGGGACGCCGAGGTCGAGCAAGCATCTTGCTTGCTCCCCGGGGCGATGCCTCACTATGCTGCGCGAGTGCTTCCACTGACGACGTCTCGCGCCGGCGATCTGCTGGGCCCTGGTAGACCTCGACGCAGCGGACCGGAATCTGAGTTGGTTGATGACTTCGCTGCGCGCCTCAACCCGCAAGTGCCTGACGGATGCAAGTGCGTCGTGTTGCGCGAGCCCCGCGTCGACTCTGGGTTCCCCGACCTTGTCGTTCTTATTTGGGACTCCGAAGCAGCAACCCAGTGGCCGTCGGCCCGTCGTCTCGTGGACCGCTCGGATCTGCGCCTCGCTCACCTAATCCACACGATGCGGGGAGCGCGAGAGGACACGCTGTCTACTCTTCTGAAGAAGCGACTCGACGATCGTCTCGCGAGGCTCGAACGCGCCGAGCTCATTTGCCGCAACGACGGCGAATGGCGAACGGCGCCCGTCCGTGAAGCATTCGCGATTCGTCAGATCCTCGCATTCGAGGCGAAGATGACCTTCAGCTCCCATGTGATCGATCAAGCCGCTGCCAACCGATGGTTCGCGAGTGCCTCGTATGTGCTTCTCCCGAGCTGGGGAGATCAGTCTCGGCTGGTGAGCGATGCCGACGAGTGCGGCGTGGGCATTTGGATCAACGGACACGCGAAGCCGAAGCTGCGGCATCGCTACTTGGACCAACCGATGTCCTACGCGTCGTGGCTCTTCAACGACTGGGTGTGGCGGGCGGCGGGGTGCATGGATGATCGATGACCCTAGGTGGGTCACGTCCACGTTCCCGGCGCTCACGGAAATCGCGCGACTCGGTCAGGGCAGCCAGAAGGTCGTGTACTCGGCGCAACACGATGTCGATGGTCCAGTTGTCCTGAAGCTGATCAAGCCTAACCAGGAGGCTGACCGCATCACGCGAGAAGTCCTTGCTGCGAAGAAGGCGAGTTGTCCGCGCATCCCGGCGATCTTTGACGACGGAAGTGTCGTTTCTACGTCAGGAGAGACGGTGTTGTGGGTCCGAGAGCGCCGAGTCGAGGGTCAAACACTGCGGCGGATCATCCAGCAGGGCGCCATGCCTGTGCTGAAAGCGCTCGCTCTCGGAGTTCATGTTCTCGAGGCACTCGATGCCGCGGAACGAGCACGAATCGTTCATCGTGACGTCAAACCTGAGAACGTACTCATCGACGCCTCAAGCAATGGTTGGTTGGTCGACTTCGGCCTCGCGCGATTCTTGGACATGACGTCTCTAACCGGCAATGCACCATTCGCTGGGGTGGGAACCTTGGGCTACGCGCCTCCCGAGCAGTACCAGAACCGCAAGAAGGAGATCGATGTTCGCGCCGATCTGTTCGCACTGGGCGTGACGCTCTACGAGTGCATTCACGGTCTCCATCCCTTTCGTGAAGGAGCTCGTGATGCGCGCGAAGTCCTGCGACGAATCGAGACGATGCCTTTGCCGGTGCGAAAGCACCCCGACGACAAGAAGGGAAAGCTTCAAGACTTCCTTCGGACACTGACGCAGCGGCGACGAGAGCATCGCCCGCGCTCGGCAGCCGAAGCGCTGTCATGGGGACGCGAGATACTCGACCGACTGGGGCGTGCCTGATGGAAATGTACCTACAGCTCGGGTCTGGAATGATGCAGATGTCGCGTGACCTCGTCGAGGAGTGGGGCGGTGGGACGGTCATTCTCAGTCCGCGTGATCTCGAGCCGAAGCAGCTCACTACCCTCGCAACCGACATCAACGACCTTCCGAGCGGTCAGGTGCTTCTCGATCCTCAGTTCTATCTTCCGAACTCCGCCCACAAGCGTTTGGTCTCGCACGCATATTGGCCCGACGATTACGAGTCGGGCGGCTTTTGGGGTGGTCCTCACCTTCGCGGCTTGCTGGCTGGAGTGCTCGATCTCAACAGCGAACTCAAGACATCCGCAGTCATTCTTCCGGCACTCTATGCGGACAAGATCGACGACGATTGGCTTGAACGACAAGGCGCGTTGATCGCCGAAGCGCGCCGAATGGACGCCGGGGCGCGGTTCTACGCGACGTTGCCGCTGAGCGCCGACGTACTTCGTTCCGATGAAGCGGTTCACGAGGTGTTGGAAGCGTTCGGAGCGTGGTCCGTCGATGGAGCCTACGTTGTCTGCGAGCATCCGAACGGCGACTACCTCGTGAAGGATCCACTGTGGATCAGCAACGTCGTTGACCTCGCAGCCGGAATCAAGTTGAAGGGACGAACCGTGGTGCTCGGCTACGCGAGCCACCAGCTGCTGATCGCCGCGATCGCCAGTGCAGATGCAATCGCGTCCGGAACATGGATGAACGTTCGCTCGTTTCAGACAGAAAAGTTCGAAGGTATCTACGACGACGAACGCAAGACGCCTACCGACTGGTTCTACGCGCCACGCGTGCTCTCCGAGTACAAGGAAGGAGCGCTCGACACGGCATATAAGCTCGGGCTGATGGAGCACATGACCATTCCCCCCGAGCTCGCGTGCTCGTACGTCGATGGCTTGCTCTCCGGTCTGCAACCATCGGCCGTTGGGCTCGATCAGTCGAGCGCGTTCAAGCACTACCTCGCGTGCCTTCACTCGCAGGTAGCTCTTGCACGTGGAAATTCGTTCGCTGAGACGGTCGAACTGCACGCCGCCATGCTCGACGATGTCGAGCGTCGGCTCACCGAGCTCCATGCGAAACGCATCCGAGGATTGAACCGCGACTTCAAAGACATCGTGGATCCTCATCGCCAGGCCTTGTCGATCGTCGAGTCAGTTCGGGGCCCGTTGCTCGAGCGCGCGTGGCGAACGCTTGCCAGGTAGTCCGCGTTGATGGGGAGAAAACGCCGGCGCTGCGAACCGCGCGCCGCATCTAGCCCTTGGCCGGCTTCGACGACAACTAGCTATAGCGGGAGCTTTCTGAATTCGTTCTCGACGTATTTCTCGATGGCGCCTTCCTTGGTGAAAAAGGGGCACTGCGCCTGCCCAAGCATTTGATACACACGGTCCGCTACGACACGAGCCAGGCGTAGGCGCTCCCCTCGCCGCAGCTCCGCGCGAGCGACAACGAACGACAACCACTTGGATGATTGCTTGAGAGTGAGTGGTCGATATCGATCGGCGCCGTCATACACCTTGAGGTCATGATCGGTGTGGACCTGTACCGAGAGTCGCGGGCTGAGCGGGTGCAAGTTGGATTCGTTCCAGAGATCGTCGGCGTACGCAGCGAGTCGAACGATGTGATCGACCAGGATGAACGGCTTGAAGTCGTTCGACAGGCTCTCGAGCGGCCATTTCAGCCAAACTGAACCGTCACGCGCGACGCCGAAGTCGTAGGCGAGTTCGCCCAAGACAGAGCGATATCCGAGGTCCTCGATACGACCGTTGTTGACGTACTCGTGGTGCAGGTACTTGTGAATCGTCGCCTCGATCACCGAACGCGGGTCGAGTACCTCGCCCACGATGCCCGTCGAGAGACCGACCCAACCGTACGGCCGAGGATATTTCGGAGACACGCTTGCGAAGAGCTGACGCGCGGCACGATCGCCTTCTGCTTCCCGTCGCGCGATCTGGTCGATTGCCTGACGAACTTCGACCTCACTCATCGGACGCGCTGCGCGTTCGGTGCGTCGGTAGTAGCGGAAGTCATCGTACGCTTGAACCATGTGCAGGGCGGCGGTGCTCGGTTCGACCCGAAGGACAACGCACGAACCTGTGCCGTAAGGAATCGTTCGGGAGCGGTACCGAACCGGAGGAACGATGGCTTCCGCCGCGATGTCGTCGATACGCTGTGCCGTATTGGGGTCGGTGAGAGGCACAACAGGACCAGCAACCTTGATCCCTTGGGCGTTGGGCTGTTCGTCGAGCCCATAAACGATCCATCCACCAGAAGTGTTCGCGAGTGCGCTAACGTCCTTCGCTAGCTCCTTGCGATCGCTTCGCGTTGTCCCGAGCTCTCGTTTGAACTCGAGCACCATGGACTCTTGCCATGCGCCCGTCACGAGTTCGTCCACGGTTGCCGCAGTCCACGTTTCGATCGGCCCCAACACCATCGTCGCCGCTTACCGCGCCACCGCGTTGGTCGCAAGCGGGATTAGGCTCCAGCACGGATGCGATCTCGTCCAAAAGAAAGAAAGATCGCTCAATGTCGCGACGCTCTCACAGGCCAAAGATCGCCGATGGTTCTGTTCGCGAGCGTGGCGCCTAACTGACTGAAACCGCGCTCGTTAGCGTCGGGGAGAGAGCAGCGCTTCGAACGGCCTCGTCGACCTTTCCGCTACATCACGCCAGGTTGCGACCGACTCGAAGGCGTTGACCCTCCCGTTCGCGTGTTGCACCGTCGGGGTCGCTCGCAAATCGCAGACATTCTTCAACCTTCTAGCGCGACGGGTCGTGAACCCGTACGCTGTCCGAGATGAAGGCGATCCGTGTTCGCGTCGAGAATGGACGCATCACTGGCGATGCGCCGCCTGGAATTCCAGACGGTGAAATCGAGCTGCGTCTCACGGAGCCCGAAGACGACATGAGCGACGACGAGCTCGCGCGTTTGAACGAAGCGCTGGCTCTAGGTTTCGAACAGATCAAAGCCGGACAGTTTCGTCCGGCTGCTGATGTGATCGCTGAACTCCGACGGCGATGACGTCGGTCGTTGTCGTCGATCGAGCCGCGCAGCAGCTGCGCGACATCGACACGTGGTGGCGAGCATCGACTCGATGCTGAGACGATGGTTGTTGACGAATTCGAGCGTTGCGTGGCGTTGCTAGAGAACACGCCGGAGCTGGGAGCGCCGTTCCGAAAGACGAACGTGCTCGGCGTTCGGCGCGTCGTGATGAAGAAGACGAAGCACGTCGTTATTACGTTCACGATCCCGTTCACTCGGTGGTCTACATCATCGCCGTTTGGGGAATGCCGAAGGGCGGCTTCCCGCCGCTCGACGATCCGCGGTGACGTTGCAGACGAGATCGATCGCGCGAGTTCCGCTTGCTGCTCGTCCCGTCGGGGTCGCAACACAAACGGGACCAACTTGGTCCCACAACGCCGCGTACGTTCACGGCGCCTTCACGAGCCCAGATCGCGGACCCGTCCTCGTCGCGGGCGACCAGCTACAGGCACGCGCCGTACTCGGTTCCGCCGACGCTAAACGCCGTCGTGAATCCGAGACACGTCGTGGACGCGGGGCAGCCAGTATTCACTGGTGGCTTGCAGATCTTCGCGCACTTCATCGCAGCGCCTTGCGTCACGCACGTGAAGCCCGCAGCGCATCTGACGGTCGACGAGCACGTGGCACCTTGCACGGCAGTGCCCGCGACGCGGCAGTCCGCGATCTGCTTGCTCGCGCCCATGTATGTCGCGGTGAACAAGTCGCACGTCCAGTTCGTCGGGCACAGCGGGTTCGTCGCGGCCGCCGGATCGCAATTCGAAGAACATGCCGTTGCTCCGGGCGCGATCGGCATGCCGCCCGAGCTGAGCTCGAAGACGCACTGACCACGCGGCGCGAGGCAGTCTGTGTCGCTCGTGCAGTATCGACCGCACGCGCGCTCCTGGCCTGTTCCGAGGCACACGTAGTTCGCGGCACACTTCACCTGAGGCGCGCTGCCAGTGCACGCTGTGCCTTCCACGCCGGTGTCGACCTTGTTGCGACACGCGGTGCCCATGAGATCGCTGAAGTCGATGTCACACGCCTGCGTGGTCGAACATCCGCACTGCGGTTGGATGTCACACGGCTGGGTCGTGCAGGTGTTGCCATCGATTGCAGGCGTATCGATCGGAGCATCGGACTCGGCGGGCGGCGAGTCTTGCGGTCCGGTGGACGAGCTCGCGCTGGCGCACGCCGAGACCGAGGCGAGACCGAGAACGAGCGGGAGCCAGGCGACGGTCGTCACCCCTCGAACGTCGCACAGATCTCATTCGTGATGTCGACTCGATCTTTCCACTGCGGCGCGGCTTTGTGGAACCGCGCGATCACTCTGAGAACCGCTCATGATTCGTGCGTATGCTGTCATCCGTCTGTCGCCCACTGATCGCACCGTCGCGGAGGTGAACCGATGATCGAACGCGGCTACGGAGATCTTGTCACGAGTGATGTCGACGCGATCGTGAACACCGTGAACACGGTGGGCGTGATGGGCACGGGACTCGCCGCGCAGGTGAGGGTCACGTTTCCCGAGGTGTTCACCGCGTACGCGCGCGCGTGCAAGCAAGGTGAAGTCGTTGTCGGACGCATGCATGTGGTGGAGCGCGTCGCGCGTCCGCGATACGTGATCAACTTTCCGACGAAGCAGCATTGGCGCAATCCGTCGAAGATCGAGTACATCGATTCGGGACTGGTCGATCTCGTCGCGCAGATCCGCGAGCGCGGCATTCGCTCGATCGCGGTGCCGCCGCTCGGATGTGGGAAAGGTCGGCTCGAGTGGAGCGACGTGAAGCCGCGGATCGTGGCGGCGCTGTCGCCGCTTCGCGACGTTCGCGTCGTGTTGTACGGAGCGTGATTAGACGCGCGGTCTGGAGCTCGTGAACGATCGCGCGCGTGGTATCTCCGCGCTGGCATGAGTCACGTCATCGAGGTCGCGTTCTCCGAGGACCCACAGGCCGTCGTCGACAGGGCTCGCGCAGCCGCGCAGCGAAACGGCGCAGTGTTCGAAGGTGATCGCTTCGCTGGGAGGTTTTCGGCGAATGGAGTTGCCGGTCACTACCGCTTCACCGAAACGGTCGTCGTCGTCACCGTCGAGAGCAAGCCCGACTTCGCTCCGTGGCCGCTCGTCGAGACCGCGATCCGCGGCTTCTTCGAGACGCCTCCAGGCTCGACCCGACCGGCGACGTCGACGATCAAGGATGGCAGTGCGCGTCGCGAGAGCGCCGACACGCTGATCCGGCGTCACGTCTTGCTCTCGTCGGGCGCGGGCCTGATCCCGATCCCGCTGGCGGACGTCGCAGCGGTGACCGCAGTGCAGATCAGCATGCTCGAGGAGCTCACGAAGCTCTACGGCGCGAGGCTCACGAAGTCGACACTCGAGAACTTTGTTGCCGCACTCACGGGCGGCATGTTTGCGCGCATCGGTGCGAGCGCGTTGAAGGCGTTGCCGGGCATTGGAACGCTGCTCGGCGGCGCATCGATGTCGATCATGTCGGGCGCGTCGACGTACGCGGTGGGGCAGGTCGCGAAGAAACATCTCGAGGCGACGGGAGACCTTGCCAACCTCGACCTGGCGAAGGCAAAGCGCGAGTACGACCAGGCCTACGAGAGCGGCAAGAACTACGTCGAGAGCCTGAAGAACGAGAAGTCCGACAAGCCGAAGACGTAGGTTCCTACGGCGTCGGCTTCAGAAGGGACTCGCGCAGCGCTATGCGTGTCATCGCGCGCAGGTCCTTCTCGAGCTCCGTGAGGCGATCCTCGACGACCACCCGATCCGAGCTCGTCGCATCGATCGACACGCCGCCCACGTAGCTCGCGTCGCGGAGCCGGAAGATCCGGACGTCGGCGCGCACGGTACCGCGGGCGAACGAGTCGCCCGAGACGATCTTCGGCGCGATCCGCTCGCGCGAGTGAACGAGCACGACGTAGTCAACGTACTGCAGGTCGGAGAGCGCGTTCTGGAGCTCGAACCCGAAGGGACGCGCGGTACCGGCGAGCAGCTCGAAGATGTGTGCGAACCGCCCGGTGGGCCAGAACCGATCGGTCCAACTCCCACTAGGTCGATCGATCGGTACATCGTCGCCGACGATGTACGCATCCTCGTGGATGTCGAAGTTCTCGCTCAGCGACTTCAGCTCGAGGGGAGCGGGCGGGCGGGTCAGCGGCAGCGACGGCGCCTTGGCGGCGATCTCGCGGAGCCGTGCGAGGATCGGCGAGGCTGCACCGCGCACGCGAGCGAGCTCGGCCGCCGCCACCACTGCTGGATCGCGTGCCGGTGTCGGCGGGACAATAGTGGGCTCGCTCTGTTCCGGGCCCGAGACCACGACGATCGCAACGCCGACCACGGCGAGCACCAGGAGTACGCTCGCCGCGATCACGAGGCGTCGCCTGCTCCCAGCAACGGAGCTCGGCGGAGCGGCTGGACCGACTACCGGAGTGACGAGGCGACGACAGCGATCACACCCCCAGCCATGCCCCTCGATCCAGCGGAGTCCCCAAGCGCATGCTGGGCAGACCGATCGTTGCGTGGTCATGGGGCCCGATCGAGCAAGCGCCACTCCATTCGACGCGGCAGCCAGATCGCGACCTTGGAGTGCGTGCCGACAGGGCACGCCGAATCAGCGCGCCACTCGTGCACCCCAAGCTACGGTTCGCGGCCGTGGCGATCGACGCTGCACGGAGGGAGCGTTCGAAGAAGACGAGACACCAGCTACTACACCCACCATTCGGCTCACTCGGTGGTGTCATCGCGGTTGGGGGATGCTGGCTCGCGGCAACATTCAAAACTACTTCAGGGCAAAGACCACATTGGAGCCTGGGACAAGCTTCGCGAGCTTCTCCTGGAATGCAGCTTCACCACCAAGCGCGAGATCGTGCTCCAGCGCCGAACTGAGCTGGCTCATGTCACGGCCGGACGCGTTTCCACTATGCGTTCCTTCGAACACGAAGCCGCCGTGGTCGGCCCCCTTGGTGTCGAAGATCCGCGCTTCTGCGACGACGTGACCCGGGATAACGTGCTTCGTCGAACTGTCGTACGTGTCTTTGATCTGTGGTGCATCGAAAGCGAGCACGCGGATCACGACAACGTACTGCAGCCTGCGGATGTGATCGACCACGGCTTTGGCATCGTCTGCGTTGCCGAGTTGCGAGAACTTGGACTCACCGGACCAATAGCTGATCGCGTCAGCCGGATATGTTGTCGAGTGATACTCCCAGAGCCCGTACCACTCTTTCTTCCCATCACGAGTACTAGGACGGAGACGCTCTTTTTGTGCCGCTGACTTCGCGGTCCATTCCATCAGGACGATCGTGTTTCCGCCGTTCGCCCAATCGATCAGGGGTGCTGCGATGCCGAGGACGCCATCCGCAGTCACGGGGGGCGGGTTCGCGACGACGGCTTTGATCACGGGTTCCAGAACCGTGGTGTATGCGTCGCGGTTGGTATCGAGGACCGTGAGCGCTGCATGTTTGCGCGCTTGGTACGCCGATTCGGCCTTTTCTTTGTCGGTGGGGCCGCACCCGAGGAGCGCGACGGTCAAACAGGCAACTTGCGAAGATCGCATGCGAAGGGAAACAGAGGAGTGCTTCATGCGGACAACCTCGTAGGCACTCGACGCGGGTTGCGTAGTTTCTGAAGGCGATCCGCGCTGACGTTACAAATCACGGCGATCGCCAAGCCTCAGTCGGACGACAACGACATCAGCATCGCCAATGGCATGGCCGCTCGGGCTCGCCGGTTCAGCGGCCGAGGATCTCGTCGGTCCACGCGTTTCGGAACTTGCCGTCGGGATCGAAGCGCGCGGCGAGGGCAATGAAGTCGTCGAGGCGCGCGTACTGGCTGCGAAGGTACGTGCGATCGAACGTCGCCTCTTTGCCCCAATGCGGACGGCCGCCGTTCGCGCGCGCGAAGCTCTCGAACTTCGCGAGCTGCGCGTCCCAGTGCTGGCGATCGACGTTGTAGAGCGAGAGCCAGATCGAGTCGCGCTGATACGCGGGACTCAGCCAGAGGTCGTCGCCTTTGCTGAACCGCAACTCCTGGATGAAGTTGTACGAGTGACCACCGTCGGGCAGGAGGCGGCGGTACTCGCGCAATAGGTCTTTGGCGTGCGTGAGGTCGAACGCCCACTCCGACTCCCGATGGCGCGGTGGAATCGGAGTGAGGTAGCCGACGTAACTCGGCACCAGGCGGTCGAGCGGGCGGCCCGCTTGGTTCGTGAGGAAGCGATTGATGCCCGGAATCCAGCGACGCGAGTTGAGCTGACCGAGGGCGAGCAGCGTGCGGTATGCGCCGACCGAGATCACGCGCTCCTTGAACCAGCGGCGGAAGCGACTGTCGTTCGCAGGCGCATCGGTGCGCTGATAACGATAGACGACCACGCGCTCGTCGGGGACGAGCCACCAGACCTTGAAGTGATCGACGTCGGCGAGATTCGCATCGAGGTTCTCGAGCATGTCGTCGAATCGCTCGATCTTCGTGACGTCGTGGAGGCGAAACGCGGGTACGACGTCGAAGGTGACGGCATGAACGACGCCGAGCGCACCGATGCCGACGACAGCGCCTGCGAAGTCTGCGTCGCCGCGCGCGAGGCTTACTCGCTCTCCGCGACCGTCGACGAGCTCGAGCCTGGCGACCTGCGCGCTGAGGCACGGAAACGCGCGCCCGCTTCCATGCGTGCCGGTGGCAATCACGCCGGCGGCGGTCTGCGAGTCGATGGAGCCGAGGCTCTTCATCGCGAAGCCATGCGTGTCGAGGTAGGTGTTGAGCGCCCGCAGCCGCATGCCGCCTTGCACGGTCACCTGCCGCTTGTCGCGATCGAGCGCGATAGGGCTCGCCATCGCATCGAGTGAGACGAGCGTGTCCTCGGTGACGATCGCGGGCGACCACGAGTGAGCAGCACCGACCGCGCGGATGCGCGTGGACTCGCGAATGATGGTCGTTAGCTCGTCGACGGTTCGCGGCGTCACGCGCCGGCGCGGCGAGAACGACACATTGCGTGCGAAGTTGCGGACGCTGCTCACCTTCCAGGTGCAATACAACGATCGGCAGACGGGGCGGATGACGAAGTGAGGAATTCGTGGAGGGCGAGTTGCGACGCGCCACGCGCGAGACCGGCCTAGCGAAGATGCCGGCGGCGCGGACCTCCCGGAGCTCGATCAGCTCGCGAGTGGCGTCATGAGCTCTGGTGCTCCCGTGACGCCGGCGTCGAGATCGCGGAGGCTATTTCCGCGATGCGGGACCGGCGTCTTGTACGAGCCCCTTTGGTTCCGACGCGGGCGGTTCCACGACGCATGGCTCGCGTTGCGGCACGATTCGCCACGTCTCGCCTCCCGCGACCACGCTCTGCACCATGCCGGACGTCTCGATCGACGTTCGTACAAAGTCTGCTTCCTCGCTTCGAACCGTCTCCGGAACGTTGACGCAGAGGACGACTCCCTCAGCGCCGTGCGCTCGTGTCGCGAGCTCGATCGCAAGTGGGAGCCACCGCGTTCCATCCACACGTGGCGCTTCGATCGGGACCAGCGCATCCTCCACCACTTCTACGGACTCCCCTGAAACAGTCCGGCTCAAGAGCTCTGTCGCCGCAACGCCAATGGGTGGACCGAGGTGAACCACGCGTACCCGTTGTGGCTGTTCGAGATCGCGCCAAATGGCGACCAAGACTCCCGTACCCGCTTTCGGCCAACTGTCGTGAATCGCCTGCACCAGGTCTCGATCATGTCGACGTGCAACGATGGGTACTGGCTCTGGAGTGGGTGCCGGTGGCGGCATCGCATCGACTCGCTTCGATAGAGACGACAACGTCGCCGCATCAGGAACAGCCCAGACCGTGAGCCGAAGGTCGCGAACGTCGAGAGCAGCCAGGCGCGCGCGGAGCTCCGTCTCGACGTCGGTTGCCGTGGTCGCATCACCGACGACAACGACTCGTAGCAAGGTGCTCCGTGGAGCCTGGTCCAACGAATACTGGACGACGCGACGGTTGTCGGGTGTCAGCACGTCCGCAACGGTTCCGCGAATGGCGTTGCGACGACCGATCTCGCGTAGCGCATGCTCCAGTGGGAGATACACGATGGCCAGCAGGATCAACGGCGGCACGATCCGAGCGAACGGTCCTAGCCTCGTTCCGGCAAGGCGTGACCATGCTCGACCGACACGAATCGATGCCCCGAGCCGGCCTTCGTACTCGTCGAGGACCTTCTCCTCGGCGCGAATGTCGACACGACCGAAACCGGCGATCGAGAACATGAGCGTCGCCACCGCGAGAATGCCGCTGATGTTTGCCGTGAACAGTAGCGCGGCCCCTCGCCACGCGGCGTCATCGCCGATCGCGATGCCGTACCCGGCAGCACAAAGCGGAGGCACGAGCGAGATTCCGATGCTGGTACCGGCCGCTGTCGTCGCGATGTCGGCATCTTCGCGTAGCGATGCGTAGGCGGCAGCAAGTGCGCACGCACCTGCAACAGCGAGATCGAGCAGGCTCGGCGCCGTCCGCGCTTCCAATTCCGACGTGATCTCGTGAAACGGCAGCACCCAGCTGACCGCGATCGACACGCTCGCCACCACCACGATACTGCCGATGGTGCGGACCGACGCGCGAAGCACCAGGCCGGCAGATCCGGTGGCGAGCCCCATCGCGAGCTCTACAAGCGGACGCATGAGAGGCGCGATCAACATCGCCCCGATCACGACCGCCGTGCTGTCGAGCGCGAGCCCGAAGGTCGCGAGCAAGGTAGCGATCACGAGCTGCAACCAGTAACCGGCCGTGTCGCCGTTCCGCGGCTTCAGCATCGAGCGCACGACCGCACTACGGTCCTCTGCTCTGCGCCCAAACGAACCAAGTACTCGGTCCTGAAGTCGATGCAGATATCGATAGCTCAACGCCCTACGGCATAGCAGGAAGGATCACTCGTCGGCGTCGGGAATCAACAAGATCGGCAACGTCTCGGACGATCAGCGGCCGCTGCATCCGGTACGACACCGAGAGGTGCGAGAAGGCATCCAAAGTCGTATCCAGCGCCCTCTCCCTGCAGCCGACGGCGTCGATCGGTCATGAATTACTATTGCGCGCGAGGTGACTCAGACCGATGCCCGTCGGCGGTTGTCCGTGGGTATGGTGTCCCGATACGGCACGCCGAGACTCGCAGGTCACGTCGAGCGGTAGGCACGCGGGTGGAGTGACGGGGACGCAGCGCTCATCTCGCCTCGAGTGAGGCTCTCTAGCCCGCATACGCGTCAGAGTCGCTCTCGGGACGCACGCTGACGTGCGCTGTACACGAATGAAATGGCGAGCATCGCGACCCCGGCGACGAGGAAGGTCAAGATTCGCTGGTTCGCGGTGAAGTAACGCAGCTCGTGACTCGCGAGTCGGCCGGCGGCCAGGACGAGGACGCCGAACGCAGCCCAGCGATAGACGACGACTCGCAGCGCGAAGCCGAGTGCGAACATCGCGATCGCGGCGCCGACATAGCCGAGCGTGTGAAAGCCCAGCGGCGTCACGGTCGTCGAGAGCTCGAGCAAGCCGAAGGCGATGCTGCCACCGCGATCACTCGCAGACGGGACAGACGTCGCGACAAGCGAGGTCACCGCAACGAGCCGTGGTGTGTCACACCCTAGCGAGGAGCCAGCTACGAAGGATCGGCGCGGCGCGCACGAGGTTGCTGCTGACAACCGCGCCCGTGCGGTCGAATGCGAGGTCCAAGCGGTGTTCGAGCAGCGTGAGAAGGTTGCGGAAGCGATCCAGACTCGGAAAGACGTTCAGCAAACGGTCGTCGTCTCTTCCCCGCACGGCTGCAACGTCCGTCACCCTCACCGACGACACTCGCAGTCCACGTCGGAAGATGACTCTCCACTCCGCCGGATACACGTCCAATTCGCACCGCGTATCTCGCTGCTCCGACGGTATCGAGACCTCGACGTACCAGTTTGCTCGGTTCAGCGTCGAGAGACCGACTTGCTCGATCCATCGCGCGATCTCGACATCCGCGCCGTCTCCGGCCAGGACGAATGCGGTGTCGAGACCATGGTGCATGTACTAGAGGACGCGCCCCGCTGGCTCGTGTTCATCGGTATGCGGGATTCGTCAGTCGCCGCCCGCCGAGACCTGCCGGTTCTTTTCGAGGATTCCGGCGATGATCAGAAGAAACGCGAGCAGGCGCGGGACGAACACGTAGTACGCGTGATCACCGTCGGCCGGCGTGAACGCACGGATTACCCAGCCGACCGCGAACACGAAGAACGCAGACGTCATCCAGAAGAAGAAGCGATCCTTGCTCGACCGCCAGAACTTCAGGAACTTCACCCCGATGAGGATGCACGCGAGCGTGATCGCGCCGTGTATGAATGTCAGGAGCTGAGCGCTCACGAGTCCTCCCACAAGAGGCCGATCAACAGCAGTACGAACGCGCACAACGCGGTGCCGCTGCGGGCTAGAGCCATATCGATCTCGGGCACGATCAGGAGATCGATGAACATCAGGATGTTGTTGAAGGCCAGGCCGACAAAACAGAGCATGCTCCACATCACCAGACGCGTTCGCTGACGCCGGTAGTTGCGGATCAGTAGGCCAGCACAAACGATGCTAGTGAGTGCGCACAGCACGTAAACCGCCTCGGCCATCGTCAGTCTCCCTTCTTCCGAAGACGGAATGCGTCGGCGAATGAGCGCGCGGCCATTCCCCGGATCTTCTCCATTCCGATGCGGGTGAATGCTCTCATCAACTGCTGCGGATGATGCTGATGGAGATGCGCCGCTTCCTCGACGAGGACATCCCAGGAGCCAGAGCGCAGCGCGAAGAGATCATCGTCACTCGCGACGATGCCGGATGCGACGACGCCATCCACGACTCGTTGCAAGGCTTCCGTGCCGACCTGCAGCTCGCGAGCGAGCTCCGTCAAGCTCATCGGCCGTCCGGCCGCTCGCAGCGTGAGCACCACCTCGAGCTTCTCGAAGCTATCGAGCTTGGCTTCGAGGAGTGCGTGTAGCTGAGGAGAGAGAGGTGCGGTCACGGGTACTTCAAGGTGATGGACTGGTGCGACGGGGTGGCTTGTTCAGCAGGCAACTCGTGTGCTCTCCAACTTGTCCAGGAACGCCGCCGCCCACCGCTGTGGCGACTTGTTCGCCAACGCCGCCACCAGCTTCTCGTGACGCACTCGTCGCTCCACGAGCGGAAGCATCAGTGCGCGTTCGATATCGCAGGCTAGCCCATCCGGGTGGAATGGGTTGGTCAAGATCGCGTCGTGTAGCTCGGCTGCTGCACCCGCGAAGCGCGACAGGACAAGCACACCCGGATCGTCGGCGGTCTGAGATGCCACGAACTCTTTCGCGACGAGGTTCAGGCCGTCGCGCAGTGGAGTCACCAGCGCGACATCCGCAAGTCGGTACAGCTGGGTGAGTACGTGATGGTCGTACGAACGATAGAGGTAGCGAACCGGAACCCAGTCTGCTTCACCAAAGCGTCCGTTGATCTGACCGACGAGCTTCTCCACCGTCTGGCGAAGCTCCGCGTATTCGGGGACCTCTGCACGCGACGGCACGGAGACCTGAACAAACGAAACCTTGTTTCGCCACTCCGGCGAACGCTCGAGAAGACGCTCGAACGCGAGGAGGCGCTCGGGAATGCCCTTCGAGTAGTCGAGACGATCGACACCGAGAATCAGTCTGCGATCGCGCAGCGTGGCTTTGAGCCCGGCGATTTCGCGATCGACATCACCGGCTACAAACCGGAACGCGCTGGTGTCGATACCGATCGGAAGCACTCCGATCTCCGGAATCGCCGCCTCCTGGGCGCGGGCAGTCGCGCACGCACGGAAGTTGTCGGCCCATTGTTGGGTGTGAAAGCCGAGCATGTCGAACTCGAGCATCGCGCCGAGGATCTCGTCCGCCCACGGCAAGGTGTCGAACAGGTCCGCTTGAGGAAACGGGATGTGCAGGAACATTCCGATGGGCCCCGTGAACCCGCGCTGCCGGAGTGCTCGCGCTCCGAGCAAGAGATGGTAGTCGTGCATCCAGACCGTTCCGTCCGGTTCGACGAGATCGTGCGCGTGCCTTGCAAACTCTGCATTCGCCGCGACGTAGGCCAGCCAATCCTCGTCCTGATAGCGGACGCGGCCCGGGAAGCCATGGAACAGCGGCCAGAGCGCACGATTGCAAAAACCGCCGTAGTAGTGCTCGCGCCATCCGGGTGGGAATTCGAACGATGCGCGGATCGGCGTGGCGCTGTCGTCCACGGTCACCGTGCGGTGTCCTTCTGCTTCACCTCCGCTCCAACCGAGCCACATACCTTCCGAGGTTCGAAGCGCAGGCTCGAGCGCTGAAACCAACCCACCCACCGAGCGATGCCGACCGTCGATCGCAGGGGGTGTTCGATTGGAGACGACGAGGAGGCGCGTCTTCGTTGGCTTCTTGACGGTCTTCCACGAGAGCGCGGCAAACGGAGTGGCGGTGCCCGTGGTGCGCGATTGGTGAATCCAGGCGAGGAAGCTGCGGACGGCAACAGGGTCGTGGAGGTGACGTCGGGCTCGCGTCCGATTCAGTCCAACGCCGATCGCCAGATCGTCATCGCGGAGTGCGGCGAACATGTCGTCGTCAGTCCGGTCGTCACCGATCGCGATGATGCGTGCGTCGGGGAATTGTTGCCGTACCCACGCGACCGCCGTGCCCTTGTTCGAGGAGCGCCGCCGCACCTCCAAGATCTCGATTCCCTCGAGCCGTTCGAAGTCGGGATGCGATTCGAGCCACTCTTCGCAGGCCAGGTCGCAACCCGCGATGAGGTCTTCCTTCAACGCGGGCGGCACGAGCCGCCAGTGGATGCACAGTGACTCGGACTTGGCTTCCAAGCGCGCACCCGGAACGCGAGTGAACGGTTCGAACACGCCAACGAGCTCCGCGATCTCGGGCGCCGGCGAGGGACCGACCCACTTCCCGTCGAGGCAGCGCCAGCTCCCGTGCTCCGCGGCCCACCAGACTCCATCCAACATGCCGCGCATCGGCTCGACGAGCGCCCGCGGCCGGCCAGAGACAACGACGACGCGAACTCCAAGCGCGACGAGTGACCTCAGGAGCTCGACCGACACGAGATCCAGGTTCGCGGCTTCGGTCGTTGGCGCGAAAGGGATGAGCGTCCCATCGAGGTCCAACAGCAGCGTCAGTGCATCGTGGCAGGCGAGCTCGGTGCAAAGCGGATCACTCACAGACGTTTCGAACGGCAGCTTCATCACGACTCCCTCGTGTTGAAGCTGGCGGCCCGACCAGCTCATGTGCCTGCGGTCGAGCTGACCGCACCCTTCGCGACTTGTATTAGTTTGAGTACAAACTATCTGCAGCGCGTGGCCCTTGCAAGCATCCATTGCCTCGATGCAGCTGCGAGGGGCGGTGTGCGCGAGCGCTCGTCGACGGAGACGTGCTTGTCCGTTCGGGTAGCGAGGGATAAGTCATCGACGAGGCAGAGGAACTTGGCCTCGAAATCCGAGACATGCGCTTTCCGGGCGAGGCGCTCGGTGTTACATCGGGTGACGGGTGCAGCGATCTCCGCTGCAGGAATCGCTCCGGTCGGGCCGCCAGAGCATCGAGGTCGCGATGAATGATCGCGCGGACCGGTCTGCACCCCCGCCCGGAACCTGGGCACCTGCTCGTCGTGTGGCACAGGCCATTACTGCGCCGATTCAGCGAATTCTCGCGATCGAGGCGGCGAGCGGCATCTTGCTCATGGTCGCAACGGCGACAGCGCTCGTGCTCGCGAACTCGGCATGGCGCGAGAGCTACGAGCACCTGTGGCACACGCCGATCGGCGTCACCATCGGCAGCTGGAGCTTCGAGCGTCCCCTTCATTTCTGGATCAACGATGGATTGATGACGATCTTCTTCCTCGTCGTGGGCCTCGAGATCCGTCGAGAGATCTTCGAAGGCGAGCTTCGCAGTCTGAAGAAAGCCTCGTTACCGCTCGCGGCTGCACTCGGCGGCATGCTCGTACCCGCGATCATCTATTTCGCGCTCAATGCGGGACGTGTCGGTGCGGCGGGATGGGCGGTGCCGATGGCGACGGATATCGCCTTCGCGGTCGGTGTCCTGACCCTGTTGGGCTCTGGTCTCCCGACGTCGCTGCGCGTCCTGCTGCTCGCGCTAGCGGTGATCGACGACATCGGTGCGATCGTGGTGATCGCACTTGTCTACTCCGGCGGGATCGCGATCGAGGGGTTCGCGATCGCGGGCATCGGGATCGCCGGCGTGCTGGCACTTCGCGCAGCGGCCGTGCGCCCTCCGTTGATCTATCTGATTCCAGGTCTCGTCGTTTGGATCGGCCTCTATGTCGCGGGCATTCATCCGACGCTCGCGGGCGTATTGCTGGGACTGCTCACGCCGGTACGGTCATGGTTCGACCCGTCGGGGTTCGCCGAAACCACGAAGGGGCATCTCGAGAGACTACAAGAGGCCGATCGCGCAGCGTTGCTCCATCATCTGGACGCGATCAATGACGCTCGTCGGGAGGCGGTGTCGCCGGTCGAGCGGCTGATCCACGCATTGCATCCGTGGGTGGCGTTTGGAGTGATGCCTCTATTCGCCTTCGCGAACGCCGGCGTTCCGTTCGGCGATGCCAAGCTCGATGGGGACGCGCTGTGGATCTTCATCGGCATCGTCGCCGGTCTCGCGATCGGAAAGCCGCTCGGCATCGCGGGCGCCGCGCTCTTGTCGAGCAAGATTGGCATCTCGTCGCGTCCTGCGGAGATGCGCGTGAGCGGCGTGGCGATCGTGGGAATCGTCGGCGGTATCGGCTTCACGATGTCGCTCTTCATCGCGCAGCTGGCGTTCAAAGATCGTGCGCTACTGGACACGGCGAAGCTCGGCATCCTCGTCGGATCGGCGATCGCGATGGTGCTCGGAGTTGTCTTAGGTGCACTCGTGATCCGTTCGACGAAGAAGTGATACGGTGGTCGTCGGTGTCTCAACTGGGAGGATGGATGAAGCTCGAGATTCTCGGTGGTGTCGTGATCGCACTGCTTGTCAGTGCATGCAGCAAGAGTGAGAAGAGTGGGGCGACCAATCGGGAGGGCGACGTGCTCCCCCGTCAGGGTGGATGCGACTCGCGCACGAAGAACAACATCTGCGTGGACTACTTCGGTCAACCCGACGGCCCCAAAGGAATCACTCCGTCCGCAAAGGCCGCGTGCGAACAAGCGGGTGGGACCGTTGTCGAGATGTGTTCGACCGAAGAAGCACTGGGCCGGTGCATCTCGGCGGAGATCCGAATTCAACAGATGCTGTTCTATCCGCCGCTCACGAAGGAGAAGGCCGAGCAGATGTGTGGCGGCATGGGCAATGGCAAGCTAGGTCCCGCCGCGGCTTCGGGCTAAGCCGCTCCGTCGCTCTGCAAAGGCGAGCCGCGCGCTAGCTCTGCGGGCGGAGGTGCTCCGACGCGGAGCCTCGTGGAATCGTGCGATCGAGGGTTCCTGCACCGCCGTCCAGCTGGATCGTTCGAGTCGGGAAGGCAATCGAAGTCCCTCGTGTCTCGATAGCGCCCATGAACTGGATCAGGACGTCCTGTCGGATCTTCTGAAACTCGGTCCAGTCGGAGGTCGTGAACCACGCCATGACTTCGAGATCGAGCGACGAATCCGCGAACTTCTGGAACCGCACGACGACGGCATCCGGCCAGATCTTCGGATGTGACTTCAGGATTCTCTCCAGATCCTCGATCACTCCACGGAGCTGATCGGCGGTTGTCGAGTAGACGAGTCCGATCGTCGTCGCGAGCCGTATCCTGTCGCGAGCGGTGTACGACTCGATGCGCTGGTTCGAGAGCTCCCCGTTGGGAATGGTGACGACGGTGCGGTCGAGCGTGCGGATTCGGGTCGACCGAAGTCCGATCTGCTCCACGGTGCCCACGAAGTCGTAGATCTTGACGAAGTCGCCCTCGCGCATCGGCTGGTCGATTCCGATCGAGACTGTCCCGAAGAGGTTCTCGACCGTCTTCTGCGCCGCGAGCGCGATCACGAGACCGCCGATGCCGAGGCCGGCGATGAGGCTCGCGATCGAAACACCGAGCTGGGAGAGGGCCACGAGCGTCGCGAACACGAGCGCTGTCACCTTGACCACACGTGATCCGAGCGCGATCAAGGATCGAGATGCCGGTCGCTCGAGCGCCCAAGGCCGCGTCTCGAGCACGAGGCGTACGAGATCGATCGCGCGAAACGCGCCCCATACGACGACTGCGATGGTGAGAACACCAACGATGTCTCGCGCCACGCCGAGCACTCGTTGATCGGTGACTCCGAGCGGAAGGGTGACGCGAATCGCGATCAGCGCGACGAGGATCGAGACCGATGGTGACAACGCAGAGACGAGTCGGTCATCCCAGGTCGCCGAGGTGTTCTTGGCGATCCGAGAGAACAGCGCACGCAGGACACGCACGAGTAGCCACCCGAAAAGCAGTGACGCCGCGATGATCGCGACCGTCGCAATGAAAGGAGAGTCCGTGATCGCTTCGAAGAGCGACGCAATCGCATTTCGCATCGAGTCCATCCATCCGAGCGTAGGCAGATCATCGGCTGTCATCCACTCCTAGTTCGCCGAGCTCGTGCGTGAACACTGCTGCGCCGCTGCCGTCTTCGCAACTGCGCTCCTGCGTGTCTCTTCGAGAAACGACCTGGACCCGGCGTTGCACGTCGAGATGGACATGCGCTCAACACGGTTGTCGATCGTGCCGTTTCTCGTTGCTGCCGCGTGCGCATCGAGGCCACGACCAGCCACGACCACGGTCGAGCCAACACCCGTCGAGATACCACGTGCGGCAGCGCGCACAGTGCTGCACGCTCCCACCACCCCGGCGCTCGCGAGGCTTGCGCGAACCGTGGACGATCTCGCTCTCGGCCTCGAGGACCCGTCGCACGAGGCAGTTGCCACGTCACTCGAGGCCCTGGCAGATGCTGTCGACGAGCTACCCGACGAGCGAGGGGGGCAGATCCAGATCTCGCTCGCGAGCTTGGCTCGAGTGGCGATCGGCAACACATCGACCTTGTCGTATCGGCTCTTCGTCTCGCCGTCGCGGCGACGCTCGATCATGTGGCCGACACATCCGACGCGAACGCAAAGGTCGCGTTGGTCAACGCGAGCTCGGTCGTCGAGGGCCTCGTTGCGAGCAAACCGCTCCTGAGCCAGACCTCGGAGATTCTCGCCGCGTTTCGAAGCGTCACGACCGCTCTCTTTGCCGTGCATGGCGCCGAGCACGAGCGGTACGCGACAAAGTACGAGTTTCCGAAGAGGGGGCTCGAAGAAATGCACTCGTGGCTCGCGGCTACCGAGAAGGCCATATCGTCCGTGGCCTCGGCAACGAACTGGGAGGACGCTCGGCTGGCGTCGGCATCGGCACTCGACGACCTCGCGATGGTCGTTGCCACCGTCCCGGCATCCGGACCACGTGCGCAGACATTGTTGACGGCCGGCGCGATATCGATCCGGTACGACGCAGCGCTGCTGCGCGAAGTAAACGCGATCGATTTTCGCAAGACGACGTGGATACGGCGCTCGCTCCTGGTCGCCGTGAATGCGCTGGATGGAGTCACTGCGAATCCGCTCGCCGACAAGCTCCTCGAGCGCGCGCGCGTCGCGGCCGCCGCGATCTCTCCTCGCAGCAGCCTGGTCTTTCAACGTGCAGCCGTGCAGGACGCGCTCCGGTCGACGGTCACCGCTTGCCTCGCACTGGAATACGCGATGACCTCGACCGCCAAGTAGCTCGGCCGCGAGGATCCGTGGGCACGCTGCGCCCCGAGGTAGACGAGCAGCGGCTCAGCCAACGTCGAACGAGAAGGTGCTGCCTCGGCCGGCCTCACTGCGCACCGCGATCGATCCGCCATGTGCCTCGACGAGATTCTTGGCAATGTAGAGACCGAGGCCAAGACTTCCAGATCGTCTAGCTCGCTGCCAGTGTCGTTCGAACAAGTGGTCCATCTGGTCCGTGGTGATTCCTTGCCCGGTGTCCCGTACTTCGAACGAGACGCCGTTCTTCGCCGCGCGCGCTCCCAGGATGACGGACCCTCCCGCATTCGTGAACTTGAGCGCATTCCCGACCAGGTTCGACAGGACCTGGATGATCTTCTCTCGATCGACGTTCGCGACCAGTGCTGTCTCGACCTCGACGAGCAGCTGGATCTGGGCGGCTCGAGCTCGCGCAGCGAACAGATCATGCACCGTCATGAGGAGCTCGGTGACCTCGCAGGGCTCCAAGCGAAGCTCGATCGCGTTGGCCTCGATCGCGGCCTTGTCGAGAAGCTGCTCGATCAACCGGTGCATGCGGTCGCTCGCGTTTCGGACCGTCGTGATTTGCTTGCGAACGATGGGGTCATCTGCGCGCTCGGCGATCAAGAACGCTCCCATTTCGATCGCGGCGAGCGGAGATCGCAAGTCATGCGATACGATTGCCAGTAGCTCGTCACGGTCCTCGCTCGAGCGTCGCGCGGCTGCGGTGGCCGCTCGCTCGCGTTCGTAGTGCCGGCGCAATGCTCGGACCGAGAGGAGGGCAAGCGCGAAGCTCAGGACAATCCCTGACGTGGTCGCTGCGAGAACAAGGCGCTGCATTTGGTCCGCGAACGACCGCGCACGCTGTGACGCACGCTCGTACTCCGCCTGCTCCGATTGGAGCATGATCTCGATCGAGTCCTCGAAGTGCTTCCGTGCCGGGAGGAGAGAGGTCTCCAGCATCGGGAGTACCTCGCGTGGATCGCCGCTGGAGGTTCGCTCTCTCGCGGCCCGATCGGCCGCGTCGACGTATTCTCGGCCAGCGCGGTCGACATCGACGACCTCGGAGTGTGCGTGTGGTGCCCGGATCGATGCGAGTGTTTCACGCATGCGTGCGACGGCTCGTTCGAAGCGCTCCCAAGCATCGCTATCCCCAGCCAGGAGAAAGCCACGGCTGGTCGCGACAACCTGCTCCGCTTGAAAGCGCAGTCTCTGGACGTCGATCACCTCGCTCGCGATCTCTCGCGTCACAGCGTCGAGTCTCCGAACTGGTGACGCGCAGAGCGATCGCGGCGGTTATCCCCGTCAATATCGTGACGAACAGCAGCGCCGTGTGTCCGATGATCAGTTGACGCCCGAACCTCATCACGTGCCTCCTTCTCACGATCTAGCAGTCACCACCGGGAGCACGACGAAGTCTTCCAAGAGTGAAGGAGAAAGGTGGCGGACTCCCAACGAACGCCTGGCAGCGTCCCTTGGGGAGGGTAGGGAGTCCGCCTAAGTTCACGGAGCACGCTCCGACGCGTGGCTCGACGACGGCGCGATGATCGGGACAGCGAGCGCGCGAAGCACGATGGGGATCGCGATGCCGTTCGTAACGAGGCTCATGTGATCGAACTGCGAGCGCACGTACACCACGCGCGCATCGCGCGCCCCCGTGAGATGCGCGCCCCGCGCGGGTGGGAACTCGTCGAAGACGACGGTTTCGGGCAACAGAGCATGGAGCTGGTCACCCCATCGCCGAGTCAGGGCTGCGACATCGATCAAGCGACGATCGATGGCGCCGTCGATCCACGCCCTGAACGCAGCGACTTCACCGTACAGGGCGTCGAGAAGGATGATCGTGTCGATTCGATCCTCGGACAGCCAGCGCTCGATGGTGCGATGCGCTCCGGAATGTCCGATGACCACAGTGCGTCCCTTCGGAAGACCGCCTTCACTCATCTTCGCAACGGTTGTCAGGAGATCGTCTACGGAGCTCCACCGAACCGGCGACCGCCAGTCGTCGGGAGCACTGCATGCGATGAACAATGCATTGATGCCCGAAGACGCGAACTGTTTCGCGAGGTGGTGCTGCTTCCACGCACGGTCGACGCTCGTAAAGTACCCGTGAACGTAGATGACCAGCCCGGCAGTGGAAGCGTCATAGGCGTCAGGGGTCCACGTGTGGATCGGCCCATGCGCCGAGGCGATCCGGTGGTGTGTTCCAGCGTCCGCGTTTCTGTTCGAGAGCGCGAGCAGGAGGACCACGAGGAGAGTTGGACCGCGCACGTATCTATAAGGACGCCCGTCGAGTCACGCTGTTCACCGATTGGACGCTACCCGTCGTTATTGGGCCGTGCGAGATGGCGACGTGCGATCAGTTCCCGTCTTCAGTTCGCGGAGCTTCTTCGACAGTGCATCGCGCTCCGCGATGGCTGCATCGCGCTGCGTCTCGGCGGCATCACGCTCGACGATCGCGGCGTCTCGCTCCTGCTGCGCTTTGTCGCGTTCGATTCGTGATGCTTCGCGTTCGCGGCGGAGGCGGTCCCGCTCCTTGGCCGCCTTGTCGGCATCGCTTTTAATATCGGCGACAAGCTTCTCGAGAGCCGCGCGCGCCTCTTCGGTGGCCTTACGCTCTGCACGTGCCGCTTCGAGCTGACTCGCGATCTGGCGGGTTGCTTTGTTCGCGTCGCGGAGCGAGCGCTCCTTGGCTTCGATCAACGACTGATACGAGGCGCGTTCTTCCTCGATCGATTTCTCGAGGTTGGTCAGATTCTCGCGCTCGCCTGCCAGCCTGATGCGCATTTGCTCGAGCTCCGCGCGTCGTGCCAGACGTAGCGCGTTGATTCGTATTTGCTCCACCTGGAGCGCAGCGACTTCTCCATCGAGAGCGTCGCGTTCTTCCCGCAACGTCGTCACGCTCGCATGTGTGCCAATGACGAGCGTTACGAGCGCCAACCCGATCAGCACGCTGAGGGCGAGTTGCGGGTTGCGGCGACACCAGAGGGCGATCCGGATCGCTCTCGAACGATCGAGAGTCGTCGGCCGCTTTGCGAGGAAATCTTGAAGGTCGTTGGCGAATGCGGCGGCACTCGCGTATCGGCGGGCCGGGTCGGTAGCCAACGCCTTCTGAACCACGCGAGCGAGACGTGCGGGGATGCGCGATGCACCGTGGGTGAGTCGAGGCGGCTCCTCCGACGAAGCAGCAATCTCCCACGCGCTGAGATCGTCCTCTGCGCGCGCCAACCAGGGTGGGCGCCCGGTGAGTAGCTCGTATGCGATCGCGCCGAGTCCCCACACGTCGATCGCGACGAGAACGGACCGATCCTCGACCGAGCGCGCGTCGAGGGTCAGCGGAAGTCCACGCGCCTGCTCGGGTGCCATGTATTCGGGCGTTCCCCGAATGCTCACGGGCTCTTTCGGCCCTCGTTTGAGCAGCGTGATCGAAGGGTGCGACGCGTCTGGCGAAGCTCCGCTCACGGCGAGGCCGAAGTCGGCCACGCGAGCACGCCGCGAGTTCGGCGTGATCAGTACGTTCTTGGGCTTCAGGTCTCGGTGGAAGACGTTGCGGAGATGGGCCTCGTGCACGCCGCGCGCGACCTGCATCACCCAGCGTGCGATTTCCTCCACACTTCGTGGCTTCGTCGCGGATGCGGACGCGCCGAGCACGACCTCGTCGTTCTCGATGTCGTACTCGCTCACGAGCTCCATCACGATGTATGGGCGGCCGTCGCCATACTGCACATCGAGAACGCGAACCACGTGGTCCGAGATGACGTCGCTCGCGGCACGTGCCTCGGCCAGGACTTGCTCGACCGCATCGGATTCGTCGTATTGCGGAAACACTTTGATCGCGACGTGACGTCCGAGACGTCGATCGAAGGCCTTCCACACGGAGGCCGACGCACCGGAGTCGAGGCGGATCGAGAGCTCGTACCGTTCGTCGGCCGCTTCTCCGAGGGAAGGCGCTGCGCCCTCTACCTCTGGACCCGCTTTCTCCGAATAGAGCCAGAGAAGAGCTTGGCTTCGCATCACGGGATCGCCGGGGAACTCCTGTTCGAGGTGGCGAGCCCATTCGCCCGGCGGTCGCGTCGAGATTCGCGCGAGCTTCTCTCGGATCTGTGCGTCATTCACGCCGGCATCTCTCCGATGCCTGCTTCGATTGCTTGAAGGACGACGAGGTAGTTCGTTCCTTCCAAGATTCGCTTGTTCGTCGCACCGAGGGAGATGCCGAGCTTCGCAGCGATCTCGCGTTGCGTTGCACCGCCCACGTGTAGCCGAAGTGCGCTGCCGACCTGCTTGGGGTTACCGAGTGGAATCCTGACCCGCGGGTCTATCGACCCTGCTTCTAGTTCGACGATGCGTGCTCCGATCCACGAGTGGAGCTCGGCGGCTTCGACCATCTCTGTGAGCGTGGCCTCATCGGGGAGCGAGATGAGGTCGTCTGGCAATTCGGAGTGATCACCGCGACGCCGAAGCTGATCGAAGCGGTCGAGGATGAACCGACGAACACTCTCCCCGATGTGGCGCTCCTCGGAAGGGAGCAGCTTGAGGCGGTCCCATTCCCCACTCTGCAGCCAACGCGCGACGAGGGAGCCGAGAATATCCCTCGTGCTGTACGAGCCACGATAGTTCATCGAGCTCTTCACGCGGCGAATGACCCGCTCGAACTGGGCGGCCATCTGGTCATCGGATCCCTGTTCCGTTGGTCGCGACATCAGCGGTATGCGGACGTCACTGAAACAGGACGCCGGCTCGAGTCCTCTGTTCACGACCATACACCGTGAACAGCGCGGATGCGCGCGCGTCCTTTGGGGTCATGAAGCTTCCAGCAACCTGGGTTGCCTCTCTCTTCATCGCTGCATCGTGCGGCAAGAGCGCGACGAAGCAAACGATTCCCCCACCGAGTGCGAGCAGCGAAGATCCGGCGCCGACGTCATCGGCCGTGACGCCCCCGCCGACGGCTCCGAACGTTGGAGTCTCCAACGACATTGCCCAGCAGTGCAAATTGCGGTTTGCAAACGTGAAGGCGGCGCCGAAGTTCGGTTACGACGAAGAAGAGTTGGCTCCCGCGGATCGTGACCTCCTACAACAAGTGGCCGACTGCCTGACTCTGGGTCCGCTCAAGAACGCGAGGGTGGATCTCGTGGGCAGAACCGATCCGCGGGGCACGGATGAATACAACCTCGCCCTCGGAAACCGTCGTGCGTACAGCGTGCGCACGTCCCTCCAGCGGCTCGGAGTTCCCCCCGATCGACTGGCGCCGACCACGCGCGGAGAAATCGACGCGACCGGCGCCGACGAGTCGGGATGGCAGACAGATCGGCGCGTCGATCTCGAGCTCGCGAACTGACATCCCGAGGTGCTCGCGACGACGGGGATAAATGCAGTTGTTTCGAGCGCCTTGGTCCAGGTCGAAGCGTGAACATCAACCAGGCGCATCCGTCTTCTTGATGTGTGGCGCACGATATTCTTCGTCGACTCGTCTACGGGCATGTCGCGACTGGGATCGGTGTGGTCGCCAGCACCGCCGCTGCTGTCGTGGCGTTTCGTTGTGAAGTCGAGCGAGCGCTGGCTCGCTGCCTTCTAGGCAGCTTCGTCATCATCGCGCTGCTCGGGTTCATGGTTGCCGCCGTCAACGCGGCTCTGATTCTTCGGACTTTCGGAGCACAGCTCGCGCCTACCGAAGACATCGAGGGAGGTCGACCCGTCGATCCGCGTGAACACGCGAGAGTAGGTCCCGTCTTCCAAAATGGCATGCCTCGATTCACACGAGCTCTCGTTGCCAGTCCCTCGGGTTGCGTGCACGACACGGAGGCGAATCGGGAGCTCGATCGACGGATCGAGCTCGTCCTCGTTCCGAATCTCGAGGAGCTTCCACGTCTCGCGGGAGCGCAGCTGTGAGCGACGTGACGCGAAACGTGGTCGTGTTCCTGAGCAATCACGTGGACCACGTGGTGAAGCTCGAGTTCTTGCTGGCGGTGCATGCCGCCCCGAGTGCAACGACCACGATCCCAACGGCCGCACGGTTGCTCGACATTCCTCGCGGTCAAGTTCGAGCGATGGCCGTCGAGCTCGCGGAAGAGGGCGTGTTACGTGTTTCGTCCGATCGAATCGAGTTGGCACCAGCGTCGATCGACGTCCGGTTGGCGGTCTCGGATCTCGCGAGCATCTACCATCGGGATCGCGAGTCGGTCCTCGAAGTGTTGAGGGCACTCGGGCGATCTTCCTAGGCGTGGCGGCGCCAACGTCGATGGTGGAGAGATGAGATTCCTGCCCGAAGCGAGTCGCCGAGAAGATGCTCACGCGGACTCGAATGCGCTCGAGCCCGATGCAGAGACGAGCCTCGGGCAGGAACACTCATCACTCTCGATGACGGACGGTGGCCTGGTTCGTTCACGGATCCGCGCCGGATGGTCGGTAGAGCGGAAAGCTAACTTGGAGCGATTGGTTTGCGGCCCGCTCTGATCCGGTTGAAGGCGAGAAGCGAGGCGCGCACGCTTGGATGTAGCTGCTGGAGCGCGACCCGCTTCATGAGTCTCAACAGCTCGACTCGATCGATCTCGTAGAGATCGACGAGCACTTCGACCGCCACTGACCATCTACTCTCCGGATCGAACGACCACCCCACATCATCATCATCGAACACGCAGACGATGCCAGCGTCGAAGAGCTCCGCGAGCACACTCGTCGTGACTTCGGGCGATAGCTGCAGTTTTCGACCGATCGAACGCGTATCGCAGGAACCGCTGCCGGCCCGATAGAGATGAACGAGGATCTCTAGCTTCTCGAACGAGTTCACGACGCCCCCGAGCAGAACGCTGATCGAGTCCATCTGATCCGTGTCGATGGTCCCCACGCCGATCCCAAGACGGCAGGCGCTGCGCTTTGTTCACGCGAGCGTCGACCTCAGCTCAGCGTCGATGCTGGATCGGCGCGCTCCATCGCGCGTAAGCGCATGAACTCGCGGGTAATGTCCGCTTCGTCGAGGAGACCCAACACGCGGCCGTCGGCATCGATGACCGGAAGCTCGCGTAGACCCGAGGAGATCATGAGGTCGAGTGCACGGCTCATCGACGAGTCGATGTTCACCGACAGCGGAGGACGCATGATGTCGGCCGCGCGCACGAGACTCTCGACGTCGGGCTCGGCGGCGAGGATGGTCAGGTCTTCGAGGGTGATCACGCCGATGAGCTTCTGCGCGGAATCGAGGACGGGGAACACTTCCTGGCGTCCTGCACGGTCGACGGCGTCGAGCAACTCTGTCGCCGTATGCTCGCGTGTGAACGCGATATGAGACCCGGACGCGATCGGGATGCGAGTGATCGGAAGACCTTCAAACGTGTCCTGGACCGGCTTCTTCGGATGGAGCTGCACGCCATCCTGTTCGAGCAGGGCTTCGTAGATCGGGGTCGGGCGCATGCGTCGCGCGAGTCCGTACGCGGCCATGTTCGCGATCATGAGCGGGAGCGTGAGTCCGTACCCGGCTGTCATCTCGATGATGATGAGCACCGACGTGATCGGTGCTCGAACCACGCCAGCGAACACCGCGCCCATCCCGACTAACGCGAATGCGCCGACCTGTGATTGGTCGTGACCGAAGAGCTGGACATCGAGGACACCGAAGGCTCCGCCGACCATCGCGCCGATGAACAACGAGGGAGCGAAGATCCCGCCGGCGCCTCCGCTCGAATACGAGAACACGGTTGCCACGAGTTTCCCCGCGCCGAGCACGAGGAGAACGTCGATGGCGAACTTGCCCGAAAGCGCCCCAGCGAGACCCTCATAACCGCCGCCCGTGATTCCGCCGACGTGAACGGCAAGCATCACGACGACGCCGAGAACGCCGGTGACGGCCCCACCGATCGCAGGACGAAACCACGCGGGTAGGCGCGTCGACGCGGTGAATCGTCGACGGAGCGCCAACAGGGACTCGGTGAAGACGACCGACACGAGGGCGGCCGCGATGCCGAGCGCGGCATAGAGGACGAGTGACGATGCGTGGTCGAGGCCGTAGCCTTGCGGGATGGAGAAGACGGGATGCTCGCCGAGCACACTCCGCTCGACGACAGCCGCGAGCGCCGCCGCAACGATCACACCGGACAGCAACGTCTGATCGAGGTTGCCGACGATCTCTTCGATCGTGAACGTCACCGCGGCGATCGGTGCGTTGAACGCTGCAGCGATTCCGGCGGCTGCTCCGACCGGCAGCAACAGCTTGAGGTTCTTCGCCGATATTCCAACGAGGCGGCCGAGTCCCTTCGCGACACCCGAGCAGATCTGGACGGTGGGCCCTTCTCGTCCGAGCGACGAACCGCTGCCGATCTGGATCGCTCCGATCACGAATTTTCCGATCGCGTCGCGAAAACGAAGGCTATTGATCTTCTTCGCGTACGCCACCTTGACCTGTGGGACGCCGCTGCCACGCGCACCGGGAACCCGCGAGAGCAAAAGACCCGATAGGAGTGCGCCCAGCGACGGAACCAGGATCGCCCAGATGATCCAGCTCTGTCCGGTCGCAGCGTACGCGCGCTCGATCGTGAGCTGCTCGACGAGCCTGATCGATTGGTGAAACGCGACCGCAACCAGACCACAGACGCCACCGATCGCGATCGTGAGACCGAACAGCCGCTGGCGTTCCGTGGGGCTGAAGCGCGCCTTGGTAGTCAGCCACAGCTGGTAGCTGCGATGGACGAGGGTGAGCTGCGCCATCAGTCCGCGCGCTCGAGCTCGGTGACGAGCAGCGCGAGCATTCGTCCCGTCATTTGTAGCATCGACGCGTTCCCGCGCTGGATCGAACGAGACACCGCCGCCTCCACAGTCCCCTCGCGCTGCCGATCGATGACACGACCGCGCGCCGTCAGACGAAACCGCCTTCGCCGACCATCGTTGGCGTCATCTCGGCGTTCGAGCATGCCGCGTGTCTCCAACCGCGAGAGAACACCGGTGAGCGTGCTCGGATGCAGTCCGAGCGTCTGCGCGATCTCCTTCGCGGTCGCGTTGGGGCTGCGGCCTACAGCCCGAATCACGAGTCGTTGTGGCCCCGTGACTCCCAACGTGCGCTCCATTTGCTTCGACCGCACATCGAGGGCGTGCACCAGTTCCCATACCTGCTGCATGAGCCACAAGGTCTGCTCGTCGAGCGCGGCAGGGACCGGCATCGCAATGCTATACCCCACGCCGAATCACTTCGGGCCCCGATAGAGGGGCTCTTGATCGTTTGTGTACAAACAAGATACACCTCACTGACTCCCGGAGGGGCGTTCTGCCCCAACGGGCGATGGCACGACGTCCGAGATCCGATAACAACTGGCCATGACAAGCCTCCCCGTGCCTACGGTCGAGATTCGATGTCATCGTGGAATCGTACGCAGCTGCGTCCGCTGCTCCGCATCGCCGATGATCGACGGCATTCCAGTACGCGATCGCGTGTGGCGGGACATCTCGCTTCGCAGCCATGCTCGATCGTGAGTCGCATATCGCACCGACGCTGGTGCGTCCAGAATCACCATGCGACGATGCGCGAATGGTGAGGCGGTATGCGATCCGGAGAGTCCACCGGGTCCGATGAGCGCACCCGTCGTACTCCCACCGTACTTGCTGCCGGACCCGGCACAGGTACCGATCTCGACGACCGAGAGCACCGTGTTTGCTCTCAAGGTAATTCTCGGTCTGATCGTCCTCGTGGTGCTCGCGTACCTCGGCGGCCATCGCCGCGTGGTGCGGTTTCAGGAACGCCTCGGGATCAGTGGAGTGATCACTGCCGGGTTTCCGTTTGTCGCGCTCGGCCTGATCGCGTCGAGTGATTCGGTCGGCATTCTCAATACGGACGTCATCGAACGCCTGCGTCCCGTCTTGCAGTTCGGCCTCGGATGGATCGGTTTCATCATCGGAGCGCAACTCGACATTCGAATTCTCGATCGCGTCCCGAAGGGAACTGCCTATCTGATCCTCGTCGAGGCGCTCGGCCCGTTCGCGATCACCGTCGCTGGCTGTGGCGCCGTGATGATCGCGTTCGGTCAGTCGTGGCGCGACCCGTTCGTGTGGCGAGACCTGATCCTTCTGGGCACCGCGGCTGCGATGACGGCGCCGCGGAGGTTCCGAGGCTTCGCGAACCGGACGTGGCACGAGGGACGAAGTGTCGACATCTTGCTCGGGCAGCTCGACGAGCTCGTCGGCGTGTTCGGCCTGCTGTTCCTCACGGCGTACTTCCGTGCGGACACGAGTGGGAGTTGGCAGATTCCCGACACCGCGTGGGTATTCGTGTCGCTCGGCTTGGGAGTCGCGATCGGCATGGTGATCTTCGCGATGGTGCGGGTGCCGCAGTCGAACGCGGAGTTCCTCGCCGTCGTGCTCGGCGGCATCGCGTTCGCGTCGGGGATCGCCGGGCACATGATGCTCTCGCCGATCGTGATCTGCTTTCTCGCGGGCGTCCTCGTCACGAACTTCCCGAACGACCAGCGCGAGAACATCTTCAAGATCCTGCGTCACCTCGAGCGCCCGGTTCACATGATGTTTCTGATCGTCGCGGGGGCGGTATGGAACGTCGCAGACTGGCGTGGATGGGCGCTCGTTCCGCTGTTCGTGGTGTGTCGCGTCGTCGGAAAATATAGCGGCGTCATCGCATCGCGCACCGCCGTGGGCGCGTTGCTTCCTGTCGGGTTTGCAGACAATCGTCAGCTCGTCGCACCCATGTCCGGGTTGTCGATCGCGTTGGTGATCAGCGTCGGAAGTGTGGATGTCGACTCGGGGCTCGCGTGGGTTGTCACCACCGTCATCGGTGGTTCGATCCTGACGGAGGTGCTGGTCCAGATCACCACTCGTCGTGACGATGTGGTGCGCCCACCGACCGAGGAGCCGGCGCGTCCCGGGATCGACGAGCTGGACGACGACAACTCCACGGAGGCGGGACCGGTCTATCGGGACGAGCTCGACATCCCGCAGGTGAAGAAGTGATTCCGTTACTGCTCCTGCTGGCGGTCGTCGGCCTGATGCAGGCTGCGAGCACGTTCACGTCGTCGATGACGACCGGTGGTACGGAGCTCGCCTTCGGATTCTTGCTCCTCGCTGCATACTTCTCTGGAAAGCTCGTCAATCGACTCGGCCTTCCCCGTCTGACCGGCTACTTGATCGCGGGCGTTCTCGCGGGGCCCGCCGTCCTCGATCTCGTGACGACGCACATGGCGGGCTCGCTCAAGGTCGTCAACAGCGTCGCGAGCTGCATCCTCGGACTCACCGCGGGTGCCGAGCTCAACCTGAAGAAGGTCCGTCCGCTCGTGCCGACGCTGCGGGGGCTAATGATCTTCGCGATCTTCGGCGGAATGCTGATCCTCGCGGGCGTGCTCTTCGCGATCCGGCCTCTCATCCCGTTGTTCGACGAGCTGTCGCTCGTCCAGAGCGTCGCCGTGTGCGGCCTCCTCGCGGTCGCCCTGATCCCCCAGTCTCCGGCCGTGGTGATGGCGGTGCTATCGGAAATGAAGGCCGACGGTGCGCTGAGTCGGACGATGCTTGCCTCCGTCGTCGTCGCCGATCTGTTCGTGATCGTGCTCTACGCGATCGCCTCTGCGATCGCCGGCGTCTTCGTCGGCGGCGGTGTGGATGTCACCGAAACGATCGGCCACGTCGCTTGGGAGCTGCTCGGCTCGATGGCATTCGGGGCCTTGATCGGGGTCCTCATCGGTGCGTTCGTACGTACCGTCAAAGAAGGTGGGTCGATGTTCGTGCTGATGGTCTGCGTCGTCGTCGCAGAAGTCGGCACGCGCGTTCACCTCGATCCACTCGTCGTCATGCTCGCGGCTGGCATCTGGCTCGAGAATTTTTCTCGCGCGAAGACGCACGATCTACTCGTGAAGTTCGAATCCGCGCAGCTTCCCGTGTTCCTCGTGTGGTTCGCCCTGGCGGGAATGAAGTTGGACCTGATCGCGCTGTGGGCAACGATCATTCCAGTGCTCGTGATCGCGGCGACTCGTGCCATCGCGTTCTTTCTCGGAGCTCGCATCGCGGCAACGCGTAGCTCGGCACCGGATGCGGTGAAGACGTACGGCTGGGTGGGGCTCGTCCCACAAGCCGGCCTCTCACTCGCATTCGTCGTCGTCATTCAGAACACGTTCCCGACCTTCGGTCCCGCTGCGGCGGTGATCATGCTCTCGGTGCTGGGAGTGAATCAGTTGCTCTCGCCGCTGTTGCTGCGGCGGGCGCTCTTGAAGAGTGGGGAGGCTGGTGCGAAGGCGGATGCAGACTTCGCGGCCCATGCACGTGCCGTTACCCCGCTGCCGCATTAGTGGACGACAAACCGCTCTCTGCGTCGCGATGTGGATGACCTCCGCGTTCCGCTGGCCGCTGCCGGAGTCTAGTCGCTGCCGAGGCCGCGCATGCCGATGCCGTGCTTGTGCATGAGCTCGCGCAGGTGCTTGCGATCGATCTGCGCTTCGCGTGACGCGGCCGACAGGTTGTTCTTGTGCCGCGCCACGAGCGCTTCGACGTAGTCCCGCTCGAACGCGTCGACCAGCTGGTTCTTCGCGATCTTGAACGGTAGATCGATCGGCGCGCTCGGGGTCATGCCACGTTCCGTCGCGATCGCCCCGTCGAGGTTGATCGCTCCATCGCGCGCCAGGAGGCACGCGCGCTCCATCACGTTCTTGAGCTCGCGCACGTTGCCCGGCCAGCTGTGTTGCACGAGGCGCTGCATGTCCTCGGGCTGGATGCGCACGCCGGGCGCGATCAGCCGCGCGTAGTGCTCCACGAGTCGCGGGATGTCGCTCCCGCGGTCGCGCAGCGCCGGCACCGCGACGCGGATCACCGCGAGGCGATAGTAGAGGTCCTCGCGAAAGCGCTTGTTCGCGATCTCCGCGCGCAGATCGCGATTCGTCGCCGCGATGACGCGCGCATCGAACTTCTGGTGCGTCGTCGAGCCGAGCTTGCACACGGTGCGCTTGTCGAGCGCGCGCAGCAACGCGGGCTGCAGCTCGAGCTCGAGCTCTCCGATCTCGTCGAGGAACACCGTGCCGCCATGCGCGGCGGCGAACACGCCCTCGCGATCGTTGATCGCATTCGTGAACGCGCCCTTCGTGTGACCGAACAGGATCGAGGCCACCAAGTCCTTCGGCACCGATCCGCAATCGAGCACCACGAACGGTCCCTTGCGTCGCGGCGAGTGCGCGTGGAGCTCCTCGGCGATCAGCTCCTTGCCGGTGCCGGTCTCGCCTTCGATCAACACCGTCGCCTCCGTCGCCGCGATCTCTTCGAGCAACGTGAACATCTGGCGCATGCGAACGTCGGCCCCGACGATCGATCCGAACGCCGTCCGGGCCGACGCAGGCGGTTCCACGAATTCCTCGTCGGGGACGAACTTCAGGACCGTGTGGCCGAGCTTGATCTCGGCACCGAAGCCGATCGCCGCGCGATCGATCCGCAGCCCGGCGATCTTCACGCCGTTGGTCGAGCCGCAATCGCTGACGATCACCTCGTCGTCCTCGCGCTCGACGATGAAGTGCTTGCGCGACACGGTGCGATCGCTGAGCACCAGCGTGCACTCCTTCCCCGACCCGAACGAGACCGGCGTGTCACCGAGGGCGATCGTCGCGCCGCGGTCGGGCCCGCGTATCACCATGAACAACCCGCCGCGCATCTGGCGCGAGTGCAGCGGAGCCTCGTCGAGCATAGCGGTGATCGTCGACCTCTCCCGGCTCATGGTCGCTGACGAGCGTAGCGAACTGGGACGGGATACCCCAAGGAGATTCGCGTGGTGGGATTAGCCCCACCAACGCGTCACCTCTGGTGAGTGATTGCGAGCCGTTCGTCGCGGCCGAGCATCGTGCGATGGTCGTAACGTGACACCCGCGAAGCCTCTGCCGACGAATCCAGACGAGCTGTGGATGGCGATCGAGCCGATGCTGGGCACGCTGAGCAACTCGAAGAATCCAGATTTCGAGGCGCTCCGCGCGACGTTACCCGCCGCGAAGAAATCGACCAGAAAGGGGAAGGCGCTGACGGTCGAGGATGTGGTTATCGTGGAGGGCTCGTTGTCGGTGCAGAGCGGCGTGACGCTCACCGAGAACGCGATGCTTGTCGTCCTCGGCGATCTGAGCATTCGAGGTGGACTGTGGTCGGATGCGCATACGTTCACGATGGTGCTGGTCGGTGGCAAACTCGACGTCGACAAGGCGTACACCTCGGGTGAGGCGCTGGTGTTCGGCGGGATCGTGGCAGACCTCTGGTGGGGAATCGGCAACGATCACTCGACGTACTCACCGGCACTGACTGCCCAGACGTACGTCGCGGCGGAAGATCGTGGCGACATCGTTGGAGCGCTAAGGGTGAAGACGAAGATCGTCGGGTTCGACGTGAGTGCGGAGATCGCGAAGAAGTTTCCCGGCGACCCACGTACGCTGATCGGCGGCGCGAAGGCGAGGCAAGCGAAGACGGGGACTGCGAAGGTCGGCGAGATCGAGGCGCTGCGCGCCGAGCTCGCGGCGATGTGGGCCATGCAGGATCGCATCTCGAAGGTGAAGGCCATGCGCGCGATCTACGCGCGTATTGCAAAGCAGAAGTTGGCAGACGCCGGTGTGCTGCTGGTCGAGATGATCGAGACGAAGCGCGGCGCGAGAGACGATTGGTCGCTTCAGGACGAACTGCAGCTATTGGCAAAGCTCGGTCGAGACGACTTGCTACAGGTGCTGCCAGCCGACCACCTCGACGGCTACGAGGGCTGGATGCCGAACTTGTTGATGATCGCGCGGAAGGCTCGCGGCTGATCTACGCGGCACTGTCGGATCCTGGTCACTCGCGAACGCGATGTTCGCGCGTGTCGACGCCGGAGGAACCTTCAAGCTCGAGAATGTCCCTGCCGGCCGCCACCGCGTGCGCCGGCATCAGTGTCGACAAGAAACCGCGCGCACCGGCGTCAGTTCTTCTCGACGAAGACGTGTGCGTCGGGAGCTGATTCCTTCAGCGAGCGACTCACCCTAGAAGATGACCGCTTCGCACGGGAACGACGCGGAGATGCTCGGGTTCGTCGTCGTCTTCAGCGTGGTGCAGGCGGCACCCTGCAACCGGATCGTCGTCGGATTCACGAGGATCCAGTCGCTGCCGAACGTGAGCGGCTGTCCGTTCAACGTCACGCTTCCGCTCGCCGCGAGCGTCATATCGATCGCCTGCGTGAGCATCAGGTCGCACGAGAGAACGCCGTTGATGATCGACTGGAACGCGTTCTGGAGATCGGTCGCGTTCGACGTCGTGTAGTAGGGGATGGCGCTGGCTCCGGTCGTCGAGCGCGGCACGCCCTGTCCCACGTTCGCGACCTCTTGGAAGTGCGTGTTGTCGAGGTTGAGCGCGAGGACGTACAGCGGGATGTGCGAGAAGCCGCCGACCGCCGTGTTGTACGCGCGCCCGGCAGCAGCCACGACCGCGTCCTTTCGCACCGTCGCGTCTCCCGGGTCTCCGTTGATGTCGAGCGCGACACCTGCACCCGTGCCGCAGTTGGTCGGGAGGCCGTCGGTCGCGAGGATGATCGCGGGAGGCGAGCCCGCGGGCGGCGGGTTCGCGACGAAGTCAGCCACCATCGCATCGATCGCCGCGAAGGTCGGCGTGTTCCAGCTGTTCGTCGCGTTGACCATGCCGAGCGCGGTGTCGATCGCGGTCGCGTTGTTCAGCGCGCGCGGCGCGTCGATCAACTGAAGGGCGGACGTCGGGTCCGGAAATTCCTTGTCGCACGTGTACTGGCTGCTGCCGAAGTACGCCTTGGATTGGAGCTGCGTCACGACACCGGTCGCCCCCGTCAGCACGGAGCGCATCGCGGTAAGCCGGCAGTTCGGATCCGCCGCGCATGCTGCCTTGCGCTGCGCCTGAATCGTGGGGTCGGTCGGATCGTTCGAGTCGTTGATGAGCCCGTACAGCATCGAGCCCGATTGATCGAGCACGAGGCCGATCGACGGCGTCTGCGGCGTCGGGTTGAACACGACAGCGGGGCACGCAGCATCCGGCCCGTTGGGGTCGATCGTGCCGTCGTCGACACAGCGGCCATCCGCGGTGCACACGTATCCATCCCCGCATTCGGTGCTTCCAGGCGAGCAGAACTGATCGCAGGTTCCGTCGGGGGTGCAGTGAAAGCCCGCCGGGCACGTGTTCGGCGCGTCCGGCCGCGGGTCACACGTGAGCAGGCATTCGGGCGGAGCGTCCGCGTCCCCATCGCATTTCGACTGCCCAGCCGATGGACGGGAACAGCTCGCGAACACTGCGAACGAGACGAGGGTGACTGCGATGCGTGACATGGGAGCTCCGCGTGGCGCAAACAGCACGCCGATCAGAGGCATAGGAGGTGTGACGTCGCACCGTCAACGCCTCGTGCGTATCTTTCTCGTGCCTTTGGATGTTCGATCACTTCTTGGCAGCGGTGAGCGTCCAGAGTTGGTGCTCCAGCTCTGCGATTCGAGCCCGCGCCGCCGTGAGCTCCTGATGCAGCTGACCGACCCGCGCGCCGTACGCGTCGCGTTCGTCCTCGGTCGCCAAGCGAGCCTTCCGCTCGGCTTCGAGCAGATGCGTCAGCATCGCGTGAACGTCAGCGCCTGGTGTGACCGCTGCGGCAGCGGGTGGCTGTAGCACCGCGTACGTCGGCTTGCGCGCCATGATCTCCTGCACGGGTGCCGGCGGCTGGCTTCGACCCGGTGCCGCGGCGAGCCTGCGGAACCGCATGCTTCCGATCACCACGACGGCACCCATCGGGATGGGCGCGACCTTCACGCGATTCGGGCCGACGAACACGCCGTTCGCGCTCCCGAGATCCTCGACGAACAACATCCCGCCCTCGCCGATGAACAGCATCGCGTGCTTTCGCGAGACCAATCCATTGTTGCTCTGGATGCCGCATCCGGGCTCGCGACCCACGATCACCGGATCTTTGCCGATCTCGTACGAACGCTCGATGCCGTCGCTGTCGACGTACGCAACCGGAATCATGGGTTGTCCAACCGTAACACCGGGCCCCGTGTAGGCACGCGTGTCTCCGGCGCGCGCTGGGGTATTGGTGCGGCTGTTCCCTCACGACGGAGCGTCGGAGGCTACTGCGCGACCATCGTGTCCAGGTGCCGGTAACAGGCTTCCATGCCTTCGTCCATGCCCGAGCCGAGCGCACCGTCGCGAGCTTCCTTGGATTCATAGGTCTGCGTGATGCGCATCTGGGTGGTTCCGCTTGTCTCCGTGAATTCGTGCATCTCGACGAGAGAGAAGAGCGTTTCCCCGGTGCCGAGCTTCATCGTCTCGGTGTGAACCATCCGGTCGTGCGGCGAGAACTCGGTCCACTCGCCGTGGAGTGTCATCGCCGGATCGGCGTCGGCGCTCTTCCACGAGAGTTTGAGCGTGCCACCCACGCGAGGCTCGACTTCGCACACGTTCAGCGTCAATCCCGGCGGCGGCAGCATCCAACGCATCATCTTGTCGGGGCTGGTCATCGCCTCCCACACGAGCCGGCGGGGCGCCTTGAACGAGCGAGTGAGAACGATGGTGGTGTCGGATGGCGTCGTGATCTGAAGGCCGGTTGTCATGGTGTCTTCCTCTTGGAACGGGATTGCTCCTCGATCTGCATTTCGTCGAGGACGGAGTCGAGTACGGCAAAGCGAGCCTCCCAGTGCTCGCGGAATGATTCGGTCCACTGCATTGCTTCTTTGAGCGGCTCGGATTGGAGCCGGCAGAGGTGCTCGCGCCCGACGATGCGGCGGCGCACGAGCTTTGCTCCCTCCAACACGCGTACATGCTTGGTGGCGGCGGGGAACGTCATCTTGAGTGGCGACGCGAGCTCGCTGAGGTTGCGCTCGCCCAGAGAGAGCTGGCGAACGATCGCGCGCCGCGCTGGATGAGCCAGCGCGTGGAAGACGAGGTCGAGCCGCGGTGAGCGGTCAACTGAAACCATATGGTTTACTATACCGATTGGTTTCAGTTGTCAACGCGCGCCGTGGTCACGGGCACTTCGTGCAGGACGGACGAGGACGCGCCGTGAAGTCCGTGGGCTTGCCTCGCGCATCGATCGCGATCTCGCAGCATTGATCGAAGAGAGTGCGCAGTTGCTCGCGCCCACGTTGCACGCGCGACTTCATGCCGGACAGCGAGATGCCGACCATGTCCGCTGCTTCGCGCATCGTCATCCCCTCGAGCTCCACCAACGTCACCGCCTCGCGGTACGGCGTTGCGAGCTGGGCGACGAACATCGACACGCAGCCGGAGAGCGCGCGAGCAGCCTCGCGATCGTCTTCCTCGGTCTCGGCCGGCTGTTCCGGCGTGGTGTCATCCTCGGGGAGAGGATGGCGCGCGCGTGTACGCATGTGCTCCGCGACCGAGTTGCGCGCGATCTGGAACAACCACGAAGTGAACCGTTCCTCGTCGCGCAGCGTCGGAAGGCCGCGCTGCATGCGAACGAACACGTCCTGCATGACGTCGTCGATCTCGGACGGCGAGACCCGTCGCGCAACAAACGGACGCAGCCGCGCCGCGACGTCCTGCCACGGTGCGGCGACCGCGTTCACGGGCAGCAACCCGGAGCACAGCAGGCGGCCTTTTCGGTGCCCCGTCGCGCTTCGATCGTGGCGGAGGCGATGTACTTCGACGCACCTGCCATCCACGATTCGACGATCTCCGCGCTGCGCGGCGCGATCGTGACCTCGACGGACTTGAAGCCAGCCGTCGCGAGCATGCGTTTCACGTCGTCGAGGAGCGCCGCGCCGCCGATGCATCCCGCGATCGATGCGGCCGCTGTGCGGAGGTCGTCGGGAATCGGTGCGATCGCGACGACGTCGCTGATCGCGAGTCGGCCTCCGACGCGCAGAACGCGGAACGCTTCGTCGAAGACGGCCTGCTTCTCCGGCGAGAGATTGATCACGCAGTTCGACAGGATCACGTCGACCGTCGCATCCGCGACCGGGAGATGCTCGATCTCGCCGAGCCGAAACTCGACGTTCTTCGCTTCGAGCTTCCGCGCGTTCGTGCGCGCGCGCGTGATCATCTCGGGCGTCATGTCGACTCCGATCACCTTGCCCGTCGGACCGACCGCGCGAGCGGCGAGGAACGAGTCGAAGCCGCCGCCCGAACCGAGATCGAGCACGGTCTCGCCCACACGCAGCGACGCGATCGCGGTTGGATTGCCACACCCGAGACCGAGGTCCGCGCCGTCACCGACCGCGGCCAGGTCAGCCTCGCTATACCCGAGCATCTTCGACTGGTCGCTTGGCATTACGCTGCAGCAGCCCGGCGCGCATCCAGCTTGGCCCGTCGAGACCTTCGCGTAGTGGTCGCGGACAACGTTACGGGTCTCATCGGCAATCGGTTCGCTCATAAGTGCCTCCTATTAGAGGGACGGGCTTGGCTGCGAAAGGACGCAAGGTTTCTGCACGGGCTACTCCTTCGCGCCGACGCCGAGGGCGGGTTTGAGCCTGCCGTGCTCGCGCTTCTCTTTCTCTTCGCTGTATCGCGTGTTCAGGATCGCGACGTTATCGCGAAGGAGGAGGGTCATGCGGAACAACTCCTCCATCACATCCACGACGCGGTCCCGATAGCTCGACGGCTTCATCCGACCATTCGAATCGAACTGCTCGAATGCCTTGGGCACCGAGGACTGGTTCGGAATCGTGTACATGCGCATCCACCGGCCCAGGACGCGCAGTTGGTTCACCGCATTGAAGGATTGGCTTCCCCCCGAGACCTGGAGAACCGCGAGCGTTCGGCCTTGCGTCGGACGCACGGCTCCCTCGGACAACGGGATCCAGTCGATCTGATTCTTGAAGGCAGCTGTCATCGAACCGTGTTGCTCGGGCGAGACCCAGACATGCGCTTCGGACCACATCGTGGCTTCGCGGAGCTCGCGAACCTTGGGTAGATCGAACGACGATCGATCGAACACGGGCAGGCCGCGCGGGTCGTACGTGCGAACGTCCGCACCGAAGGCGCGGAGCACGCGACCGCATTCCTCGCTGAGGTAGCGGCTGAAGCTCTTCTCGCGGAGCGAGCCATAGAGGATCAGGATGCGCGGTGGATGCGAGCTCGGTGCTTTCGCGAACGTGGCGAAGGTTCGCGCTGGTTCGTGGTCCGGAAGGTCGGCTTCGATCAGGTCGGCAGCTTCCATCAATACGTCCCGTCGGTGTTCACGTGCTTCAGGTAGCACGAGTCTCTTCCAAGGCCCCTCGGCAACATCGAAACCTGGTGTACGGTTGCGCATGGCAACCCCCATCTACGACGCTGACGTCCTCGCGAAGCTCCTCGAGAGCCGCTTGAACAACGAGCAACTCGGCCAACTCGCGAAGCTGGCCCCCGGTGCGGCAGTGCCACCGTTCTGCCGGCAGGCGTTGGCGAAGTACGAGGCGCAACCCGCGGTGTGGGCGGGCGCCTTCGAGCTGGTCAAGAAGCGCCAGGCTTCGCTCGCGGGCTGAGTGTCGCGCGCAGAGCGGCGTGGCGGTGCGAGCGACACGATCGCTGGGATACATGACCGAGCGCTGACGTGATGCTGGTACTGCCGACACGCGTTCCAGCGGATGCTTGGCCGTGGCGAACATGCACGGAGTCCCGCGACCGCGGATGCGAGGTGTCTCGCATCAAGTCGCCGCTTACGTCGCTGCGATCGCCGGCGCGATCCTCGTCGCCGTCGTCGACGGTGCTCGCCCGCGCGTGATCGTGGCGCTGTATGCCGTGACGCTGACCGGCATGTTCCGCACGAGCGCGATGCTGCACCGCCGCGATTGGGGACCACGTGCGTTCGCGTGGTGGCGTCGCGCGGACCACGCGATGATCTTCCTGTTCATCGCCGGCACGTACACACCGCTGTGTCTGCTCGGGATGGCAAACCAGAGCGGCGAGCGATTGCTCTTGCTCGTGTGGATCGCGGCGAGCGCTGGCGTACTGCGCGCCTTGGTGTGGCCGCACGCACCGCGCGCCGTGACATCCGGGTTGTTCGTTGTCGTCGGCTGGCTCGTGGTCGCATATCTGCCCGATGCGCGCGCCGCATTCGACGCCGCCACGTTCACCTGGCTCGTCGCCGGCGGTGTGTGGTTCACCGTCGGTGCGGTGATCTACGCGACGCGTTGGCCCGATCCGTGGCCGCGCGTGTTCGGCTTCCACGAGGTGTTCCACGTGCTGATTATCGTCGGCTGTGCGTGTCACTTCGTGGCGGTCGCTCGCTGCGCGCTCTAGACGCCCGTGCGCGGGCGAGCGAACTGCGCGTACAGCGCTGGCACGACGAGCATGTTCAGCGCCGTCGCGGAGAGCAGTCCACCGAGGATCACGATGCCCATCGGCGCTTGTAGCTCGTTGCCCGTCTCTCCGCCCGCGATCACGAGCGGGATCAAGGCGAGCCCCGCGCACAGTGCGGTCATGAGAACGGGCGAGAGTCGCTCGATCGATCCGCGCACCACGGCGTCATCGAACGATGCGCGCTCGTAGGTCTGGAGATGCTCGTAGTGCGAGATCATCATGATGCCGTTGCGCGTCGCGATTCCGAACAGCGTGATGAATCCGACCAACGATGCGATGCTGATGACACCACTGCCGAAGAACACCGCGACGACGCCGCCGATCAATGCGAGCGGCAGGTTGACCATGATCAGGAGCGCGTTGCGCATCGAGCGGAACGACAGGAACAGGAGCAGGAAGATGCCTGCGACGATGACGATTCCGAGGAGGCCGATCGTTCGTGAGGCCGATTGCTCGCTCTCGAACTGTCCGCCGTAGACGACGTAGTAGCCCGGCGGCAGCTTCACGTCGCGATCGACCACGGCGCGAATGTCTGCGATGACGCTTCCGAGGTCGCGTCCGTTGGTGTTTGCGGAGACCACGAGTTTCCGTTGGACGTTCTCGCGCGAGATCGTGTTCGGCCCCACGTCATCGCGGATCGCGGCGAGCATGCGCAGCGGGATCTTCGGGCCCGATGGTGTGTCGACGACCGTGTTCTTGATGGCGTCGAGATCCGCTCGAACATCATCGCGGTAGCGGACAACGACGTCATAGGTCCGTTGGTTCTCCATGATCTGCGTCACCTTCGTGCCCGCGTAGGCGGTCTCGATGGTTTCGGCGAGAACGCCGGTGCGGAGTCCGTAACGCGCGATCGCATCGCGGTCGAACTTGATGGTCAGCTGCGGGACGTCGACCTGTTGCTCGAGTGAGAGATCGACGACGCCGTCGACGGATTTCATCGCTTGCTCGATCTGCGCGGCGGAAGCGCGGAGTTGCGTCAGATCATCGCCGAAGACTTTGATCGCGATGCTCGCCCGCGTGCCCGACAGCATGTGATCGATGCGATGTGCGATCGGTCCGCCGATCGTGCAGACCACGCCCGGCACCGTCGTGAGCTTCTCGCGCAGCTCGGCGAGGAACGCTTGCTTCGACCGGCCCGTCGATTTCAGGCGGACATCGATCTCGGCGGCATTGACGTCCTGCGCGTGTTCGTCGAGCTCCGCGCGGCCCGTGCGCCGAGCGGTCGAGACGACCTCGGGAAACGACAGCAGAACCTCCTCGACGCGGCGACCGAGGCGATCGGATTCGTGAAGCGACGTGCCAGGCAGCGTGACCGCGCTGACCGTGAGTGCGCCCTCGTTGAATTCGGGAAGGAACGTGCGACCGAGGAACGGCACGAGTGCCAGTGCGCCAGAGAGCAGGGCGATGGCCGCGAGCCCGACGATCTTCGGGTGCGCGATCGCTCGCACGAGCAGTGGTCGGTACGCACGCTTGAGATGGCGCACGACGAATGAATCGCCGTGGCCGAGCGACTTCGCCCGCGGAAGCACGTACGCACACAGCGCGGGCGTGACGGTCATCGCGACAACGAGCGACGCGAAGATCGCCACCAGGTACGCGTAGCCTAGCGGGGCGAGCAGTCTGCCCTCGACGCCGGAGAGGAAGAACAGGGGCACGAATACCAGCATCACGATCAGCGTCGCGAAGACGATCGAGCCGCGGATCTCGCGCGACGCTTCGAAGATGACGTCCGCCGCAGGCTTGCGCTCCGCCTCGGGCAACGCCCGGTTCTCGCGTAGTCGGCGGAAGACGTTCTCCACGTCGATGATCGCATCATCGACGAGTGCGCCGATCGCGATCGTCAGGCCGCCGAGCGTCATCGTGTTGATCGTGATCCCTCGCCACTGGAGGAAGATGATCGCGACGAGCAGCGAGAGCGGTATCGAGGCGAGCGAGATCAGCGTCGTGCGCAGATCGAAGAGGAACAGGAACAGGATAATCGCGACGAGGATGGCACCGTCGCGCAGCGAGATGGCCACGTTGCCGACCGCGGTCTCGATGAAGTCGGCTTGCCGGACCCTATTGCGCTCGATCTGCATGCCCTCCGGGAGCGTCTTCTCGATCGCGTCGAGCTCGCGGTCGATGCGCGCGGTGAGCTCGAGCGTGTTCGCGCCGGGCTGCTTCTGGATCGCGATCACCACCGCAGGCTTTCCATTGGAGGAGCCCTCGCCGCGCGGGATGCTCGGGGCAACCTCGACCTTCGCGACGTGGCCGACGAGAATCGGCGATCCTTCGCGTACGTCGATCACGGCGCGCTCGATGTCCTCTTTCGAGCCGATGCGCCCCACGCCGCGGATCAGCGACTCCTGTCCGCCTCGCACGAAGAACCCGCCGGTCGAGTTCTGATTGGATTCCTCGAGTGCCTTCTCGACGCCGGCGAGCGTCACGTCGAACGCACGCAATAGGTCCGGATCGACACGCACCTGATATTGGCGGACGCCACCGCCGATCGGGACGACCTGCGCGACGCCCGCGAGCGCGAGGAGTCGCCGGCGGATCACCCAATCGGCCGTGTCGCGCACCTCCATGGCCGCGTGGCGATCACTGCGCACCGCGACGAACAAGATCTCGCCCATGATCGACGAGATCGGAGCGAGCGTGGGCGGGCTGATGTCCGGCGGAAGCTGCCCGGCTACGAGCTGCAGCTTCTCGTTCACGATCTGGCGCGCGATGTAGATGTCCGTGCCCCAGTCGAACTCGACCCACACGATCGAGATGCCGATGCCGGAGGACGAGCGAACTCGACGCACTCCGGTGGAGCCGTTGACCGCCGACTCGACGGGGAATGTCACGAGCGTCTCGACCTCCTGCGGTGCGAGCCCGTGCGCCTCGGTGACCACCGTGACCGTCGGTGCTGTCAGATCGGGAAAGACGTCGACGGGAGAGCGCAGGGTCGTGATCGTCCCGTAGACGAGAAGTCCGAGCGACACGAACACGACGAGCAGGCGGTTCGTGATCGACCATTGGATGATGCGATCCATGGCTAGTGCACGTGTCCGTGTGCGGGGACCGCGCCGGAGGCCGAAGTCAGCTTGATCTCGTATGCACCCTTGGTCACGACGCGCTCACCTGCCTTCACGCCGTCGAGGATCTCGGTCCATCCGTTCGCGTGAATGCCGAGACGAATCGGACGGCGCTCGAATGACTCGCCTTCCACCATGACGAAGGCGACGGGGCGACCGGCGTCTTCGACGATCGCGATGTCCGGAATCGCGAGCGCTTTTCGCGGGGCGCCCGTCGCGATCACAGTCTTCGTGAAATTGCCGATGCGGAGCTTGCCCGCGGCGTTGTCGACTTCGAAGATCACCGGCACGGTTCGCGACTGCGGATCGACGACGCGGCCGACGGTGACGAGCTTGCCGTTGGTCGAGTCGACCGTGAACGGCTGCTCGTAGCCATCGATCGTGAACCACGCGGACGCAGCGTTCTCCACGCGTGGCACGTCCGCCTCGAACACCTTGGCCACGAGCCACACGCGATCGAGATCGATCACGCTGAACAGCGTCTGTCCCTCCTCGACGCCTTGTCCCGACGCTGCCGCGATCGCGACGAGCGTTCCGTCCACGGGCGCTCGGACTTGGAACACGCGCCCTCCTCCGGTTCCGCTCGCGCCGGCATCGAATTGGCCGAGCCGTCCGCGAACGCCCGTGAGCCGTGCTTCGGCGATCTTCATGCGAGTCGTCGCGTCGTCGACGGTCTTGGGCGCCGCTGCTTGCGCGGAGACGAGACGCTGCGCGCGCTCGAGCTCGACACGCGCGGCCGCTGCCTCGGCTTCTGCAGCCGCGACGTCCGCCGCCATCGTCGATCGATCGGTTCCCCCCGTCACGCGCGGTGTGATCGTCGCGAGGACCTGGTCCTTCTTGACGGGCATACCGAGGATTGGCGCGGGCGAAGCGAGCGTGACGCGTCCGGCGGATGGCGCCGTGAGCTGTGCTTCCTTGCCCGCAACGGGACGGATCTCACCGGCCGCACGCACGCCGTCTTGCAGATCGCGCTCGGTAACGGGGACGGTCGCGAAGTCCGTCTTCCATGCTTGTTCCTTCAGGTACGTGATGCGGCCCGGCGGCTCGGGCTCGTCCTTCAAGGTCGCGCGCGCAGCCGCCTCGTTCGCGAAGACTTCACAGGGACCGATCACGAACGAGTCGGTGAGCTGTGGACTCGCGACCGTCATGTGGAGCTCGCAACGCCCCGCCTTTGTTGGCGCGAGAGTCGGCCGGAAGATGCCCGGGTTCGAAGGCTCCTTCACCGAGCCCACGAGTGGCGGCGATCCGCCCATCACGAGCTCGATCGTCGCCGTACCCGAGGTCACCGCCTTGAATGTTGGCATCTCGGTGACGTGCGCGGCGAACCGCGTCTCCTTGCCAACGACGAGCGGCGGATACTCCATGAACAGTTCCGTGCGCTCGGTCCAGACGGTGACCGATTGGCCGGGAAGCTCCGCGTCGGTCTTTCCTGCGTGTCCGTGGTCGTCTTTGTCGTGCTCGTGGCCGTGTCCGCATCCAACGGTCAGTACGAGAAGAGCGATGATGTTCTTCATAGACGTTGCCCCACGGCGAGCTCGAGGTCCCGTCGATCGCGTGCGACTTGGTATTGCAGCTCGACGGCACGAAGCCGGACCGCGCGCACGGCGCGATGTGCGTCGAGTAGCTCGACGACGCTCGCAGTGCCCTCGCGAAACGCAGTCTCCGCGGCGAGAACGATCAGGTCGAGGCGAGATACCTGCCCACTCGTGAGGCGCCTCGCCTGCTCGATGCGGGCAACGAGCGTGTCGTGCGCGAGCTGCACCGCGGTTGGAACCAGGCGTTCGAGTGCGCGCGCCTCCGCGTCGGCTACATGACGATCGGCCATCGCGCGCTCGCGCTCGCCTTGTCCGTGATCGAAGATCGGGATCGTGAGTGCGAGACCGGCGACATATCCCGTTGCCGTTCGAGCGCCGAGATCCGATGTCATCGCACCTGCGGTCAGCGTGGGTACGGGAACCCATCCGCGTCCAGCAGCGCTCGACCGGTGCCGTGCGGCATCGCCACGCAATCGAGCCGCGCGAAGATCACCACGGTCGTTCGCCATCGCCAGCAGTGACTCTGCGGAGGGGACCGACGCCGGAAGCGCGAGCGCACTGTCCGCGTCGAGCTCGCCCGAGCGGCCGACGAGTGCGGCGAGCTGGCTGCGGATGTGGCGAAGCTCGAGTTGCGCCGTCGTCACGTCGTCGTCGTGCGCCGCCAACTCCAGCTCGAACCGTTGGACCTCGTAGCCAGACGCGTCACCCGCCTTGCCACGTGTTCGCGCGATGTCGACGGCACGAACCAGCTCGGCGCGCGCGGCGGTCAGGATCTGGAGGCGAAGACGTGCGCGCGCACAGTCATCGAACGTGCGCAGCGCCTCGACCACCAACTCGTGCGTCGACTGCACAGCATCGCTAGTCGCTGCACGGATGGTCGTCTCCGCGGCGACGATGCGGCGCCCACGACGACCCGACAGATCGAGAGGAACGGACAACCGGAGGTAGTTCGTCGCGAGGCCGGTTCCATCGACGAACGGCTCCTCGCGTTCGATCGAGATACTCGGGTTCGGGCGCACGCGTGCCTCCGTCACTTCGGCGCGGGCTGCCTCGATCTGCGTGCGAGCGATCGCTTCCCGCGGATGCTTCGCGGTCACCTCGGCAACGAACGTCGCCTCGTCGATCGTCGGCACCGCGTCTGCGCTCGCAGTACGCAGCGCGACGAGGACTACTACTGGCGATAGTAAGAGTGCACGTGTGTGAAGTCGGGGCATCGTAGTCATCCCTAGCCGAAGAGAGTCTCGAAGGCGTGATGCAGCGGCTCGGCGGCGAGGGCGACCGCGATGGCGAACGCACCACATCCAATCACCACGGAGCGCGCGACTCTCGTCGCTGCGCGATCTCCGAGGGGGCCGTTGGCGAGAACCGCCTGAACGCGGCCCTCGAGCTCGTCGGCTTTGGGCGTCACTGCGAATGCCGTCGGCACGGGGCGCATCGCATGGAGACGGCACATCGCGACCATCGCGCTCGCGACGGTGACAGGCTCGGTTACCGCTGCGGCGTGCGAATCACAGATCCTCTCGCTCGCGTGCATCCACGTGCTGCGGATGCGGCCACCGGCGACGGGGACCGCGAACGCGAGGAACGCTTCGAGCACGGTGCGCATCCGCAGATCTCCGTGGCGGACGTGCGCGACCTCGTGAGCAACGAGTGCCTCGCGCTCGCAAGCGGGCAGGGACGACCACACGCGAGACGACACGTAGATCGTCGGTCGTGCGCGATTCGCGACGAAGCAGAACGCGCGGTCTGAATCGACGACGCGAACTTCGCCGGCATCGCGGCTCAACCGATGGAGCTCGCGAATGCTGCGCGCACCGCGGATCAAACCTGCGACGACGAGCACACCACGCGCGAGCATCGTGGCGCTCGCGATGGCGAGCACGACGACCACCCAGCTGCGCTCGAGCCACATCCCACCGTGCACAAGACACAGATGAGCGTGATGACCGTGCGAGTCGCAGTGATCGATACCGACGACAGACTGCACGAGCAGCGCCACCACGACGAGCGCTCCGAGCACCACGGGCACGATCGCCGCTGCTTCCGCAGCGCGTCGCTCGGCCATCGGCCCAGAGCGCTGCAGGTGCGATCGTCCCCGACCGAGGGCCAGGGCACCGAGTGCCGATGCCGTCCATGTCGTCACGACGAAGACAAGCGCGAAGCCGGCGAGCGCTCCGAGGCTCACTTGCGCCTCCGGTGGCTCGCGATCAGCTTCTCGAGCTGAGCGAGGTGTCTCTCGTCGAGATCCGCCGCGACCTCGACGAATGCGGCGAGCACGGGCGCAGCCCCTTGCTCGAGCAACGGTGTCAGTGCGGCCTCCACAACACGACGCTGATATTCGGCACGTGACATCGCCGGTTCATAGATGAAGGCGTTGCCGTCCTTCGTGCGCCGGAGAAGACGCTTCTTCTGCAGACGATCCATCGTTCGTCATGATCGTCGTGTACGCGTGCTCGCTCCCGAGCCGCTGGCAGGCGACGCGGACGGAGAGAGGACTGTCTTCCCAGAGCAGCTCCATCACGCGCGTTTCGAGCGCGCCTAACACGCGGGACGCTGCCGAGAAGGTACGCACGAATATCGAGGCTACGCGCGAGGGCCTACTACGGTCAATAGTAGACGCGCGCGTGCGATTTGCGTATCGCCGTGGTCAGTGCGAGTGATCGTGATGCATGTCGGGCGCGTGATCGTGCGAATGAACGACGCCTGCGTGGGAATGCCGATGCGAGTGCTCGCCGACGACGGGCAGCTCGTGCGCGTGATCGTGATGTCCGTCGTCGTGCCGATGCGCGTGCTCGTGCTCCGTCGGTGCGTGCGCGTGCTCGTGTTCGTGCTTCTCGGAGACGTGAAGATAGACGCCGACCGCGAAGCCAGCGGCAGCGAATGCGGTCAAGACGGAGGCGTCACGATCACCGAGCACCCACGCGATCGCGGCGCCCACGAATGGCGCGAGCTGCGAAGACCGATGCCGTGCGCGCCGCCCCGATCTTCCGCTGCGCCGCGAGGTACAGGCGCAGGCTGAATCCATAGCCGCTGCCTCCGCACGCGAGCAGAACCGCCATCGTCGACGCACTCGGCATCGCCTCGCCCCACACCAACGCGATCGTCGTTGTCATAACCGCGCCGAGCGCACCCTTCGCCGCGATGACCTGAAGCGGATCACGCTCGGCGAGCGGCCGAGTGAGCGTGTTGTCGACCGCCCACGCGAGCGTCGCCGCGGCGACCACGAGCGCGCCGACGAGACCGGCGCTCGATCGCGTGGAGGCATCGAGCGCGAGCAGGATTCCCGCCGTCGCCATCACGAGGACGGCGAGAACGACGCGTCGCCCGAGCGGCTCGCGGTAGAGCAGCCACGCGAGCACCACGGTGATGACCGCCTCGAGGTTCAGCACGAGTGAGCCGGCGGTGGCACCGGCGCGAGCGAGACCCCACGCGAGACAAACCGGCGCCACGGCCGCACCTGCGATCGCGATCGCGACGATGCGAGGAGCGTCGGTTCGACGCAGGGATTCCCCGCCACCACGCCGTCGCCGCGCGCGCATTGCGACCGCGGCGATCGCCGCGCCCGCGTAGAGGAGCGCCGCGGTGGTGAGCGGGCCCGCATCGTGGCCTGCCCATGCGATCACGGGTGTTGTCACGCCGAACGCGAGCGCGGAGGCCGCGGCGAGCATCACGCCGATCGCGATCGGAGACGTCACGCCCGCAGCATAGCAAGCGGCTCGGCATATCCGACGGTCGACCTCGTGGTCGATGTGTCCGACGGAGTGGACTAGAATTCCCGAATGGCGGGCGTGAAGTTCTTGGATTCGGGAGAGGGGCTCCACGCAGGTTCGTCTGTTCGTGCGGGCACACGAAGGATTGGGCTACGGGCAGCGTTGGAAGTGACAAACGCGCGAGCGAGCCGACCGATGGG
>JBGARE010000006.1:83327-90594 GCA_044230415.1 Kofleriaceae bacterium | reverse complement strand
GTGATGCAAGCCTTCGTTCAGGCCAAGCTGCGTGAACGACGGCGCGACCCGAAGTTTGGCTGGTTCAACCGGAGCTTCTTGGGGCGACTTCCTGCCTGGATCAAATCCGCGAAGAACCGCGAGGTGATCCTGCGGCGGCTGCAGCGACTGCACGCGATGCTGCCTGAAGACGAACGCGGATAGCAGTCACCGCGCTGACCGCTCGCGCCACCTCGCTCGTCGAGCAGCGCGCTCAGTCGGCAAGCAGCTTCGTCAGGCGCTTCAGATCTGCGGGCGTCAGGACTCGCGGTGTCTGCAGCGACATGCCGAGCTTGCCGGCCTGCGTGGGAAGTGGCTTGCCGCCGAGCTCGAGCTTGGTTCGAAGGGTCGAGATGTCTCGGATCGGTGTCGCGTTCCGCTTGCGCGCGACCCACGCTCCGCCTTTGCGGACGACGTCTTCGAGGACAGCGACGAGCCAGAGCTTCTCGTCGGGAGGACGCACCGTCACCAGATAGAGCGACCCACCCGTTCCGAGTTGCGCGAGCGCCTTGTTGGAGCTCGTGTAGCGATCCGTCGCGTACAGGCCTCCCCGTCTTGCGTTCGGCACGTCCTTCTCGAAGACCGACTTCGAAACGATCGCCATCATCGCCACGCCGCTCGCCACCGACGCGATCCGCGACTTCGCGTTCGAGCCCGTTGGCAGATCGATCGCGAATCGCAAGCACTGCTCGTCGTTCCCGCAGTGATCGTCGCCCATGCCGGCGAGCTGCATCATCAGCTCGTCGCTTTGCCACGGGTAGAGCATTGCAGCGCCACCCCGACCTGCGTGTGGAACGCGCGGCTTGTTCGGCTTCGCGATCCAATCGCCCCACGGCATGCCCCACACGCCAAACCCGTTCGAGCCGGCGTCGGAGCGTTCGGGGGAGAAGGCTTTGTCATAGAGGGCACTGCACGCCGCTTCGGCGTCATCCGGGGTCGCGCCATTGACGAACGCGTGCGTGCCACCGTCTCGCGCGACCCACTCCCACTCGATCGCCGTGGGGAGCCGCCAGGGGAAGGATCGGCGTGCACTGCGCCTTCGTGAACCGGATCGGCGAGCTATCGCTGCGGTCGTCGCCGATCACCCAACCCACCTTGGGACCGACGATGTCACGCGCTCGCTTGACCAGCAGCGGCGCGCGCGCGATCAGAACCGGCGCGACGGTCACCTTGCGCGGTGGCGATGCTTCAGCGGCCTCATCGAGGTAGTCGGTCGCGTCGTCCTCGACCCACTCGACATCCGCGAGCTGTTCGAGATCGTCCGGGCGTATGCCGGCGGTGAACGTCCCGCCGGGGACGACAACGAACTCGGTCTTCGTCGGTACGTGTTGAACGGCGGCGACCTTCAGCCTCCCGCGCAGCTTGGGAAGGGGCGTCCATTCGTCGCCGAGAGCGGCGGCAACGTCGTTCGCGGTCTGCTTGCGTTGTGCATCGGTACGCCGCTTCCACGCGTCGAGATCGGGGATCACACGAGGACTCTACGCTCCCGACCGAGCTCGTGTGGAGTGCGGGCCCTCGCGCGTTGCGTGGCGTGCGAGGATGACGCCGTCGCAGAGCCGTTCCGCGCGGTTTTCTCGTCGACACCCTCGCTAGATGCAACCATGACGGCCCCGATCTGGATCCTCGGCGCGACCGGCCGCACCGGCTCCGCGGTCGCTCGCGACCTCCACGCGCGCGGGCTGCCAGTCACGCTCGTCGGTCGTGATCGCGCGCGGCTCGTGTCGCTCGGCATCGCGGGCGCCGAGATCGTCGCCGCCGCAGACGTACGCGCGATGATCGCGGCGCTCGCGAACGCGCGCGCGTCCGTCGTGGTGAACACCGTCGGGCCGTTCGGCGCGCAGGCGATCGCGATCGCGCGCGCGTGTCCGCCGGGGACGCACTACGTCGATGTCGCGAACGACGCGGTCGGCTGTGCCGCGTTGCTCGCGGAGCGCGTGCCAACCGGGTCCGCGTGGGTGACCGGCGCAGGGTTCGGCTTCGTCGCGACCGAGAGCATCGTCGCGCACCTCTGTCGCGATCGACCACCGGCGGCGACCGTGCGGGTGACGTCGGTGCCGTACATCGCGACGGCGGACAACGAGCTCGTCGGCGAGGCGCTCGCCGCGACGATCCTCGATGCGCTCGCGCTCGGCGGTCGTCGCTACATCGGCGGCGAGCTCGTGCGTGCGCGGTTCGGTGCGGCGCTCGAGACGCTGACGCTCCCCGATCGCTCCGTGGTCACCTCGGGCGCGGCGCCCGTCGGCGATGTCGTCGGTGCGCACCGCGCGAGTCGCGCGCCGGACGCGATCGCGACCTCGGGCGAGCTCCCGACCGGAGCGGCCGTGCGCATCGCGGTGCCGGTGATCGCGACGCTCCTCGAGCTGCGCCCACTCCGCCGATTCGCGACGCGCCGGATCGCGGCGATACGGGTCCCCACGCCGAAGCATGGACGCACGTCGTCGTACGCGCACGCGCGCGTGACGTGGCGCGACGGCACGGTGCGCGAGGGCTGGTTCTCGTGCGGCGAGGCGATGGCGTTCACGGCTGCATCGACGGGCGAGGTCGCGGCGCGCATGGCGACGCAGTCGCCGCCATCGGGTGCATACACGCCGTGCGAGCTCTACGGGCCCGAGCTGGCGCTCGCGTGCGGAGCCACGTTGCAGCCCCATCGTGCGTCGCAGGTTGCTCGACCGATGTGAGCGAACGCTCGCCGGATAGAGATTCGATCGGGATCGAGCGAGCCGGGTTCGCGAGGTCTGTGTAGGATCGCTCGATGCTGCGCGGCCGCGGAACGAAGTACTCGCGCGCTCGACACGTCGTCGAGTGGACGCTCGAGAACGCGTATCGCGGCGATTGGCCGGCGCGCTTGGTGCGCGCTGCGGGCATGCAGCGACGCGTGCAGGTCGTGCAGCATCGGATCGCGACGCCGCGATGGCCGAGTAGCGCGCCGCCGATGCGGATCGCGTTCGCATCGGATCTCCACGCGGGACCGACGACACATCCGTCGATCTACGACGAGGCATTCGCGCGACTCGCCGAAGCCAACGCGGATCTCGTGCTGCTCGGCGGTGACTTCGTGTTCTTGAATGCAGATCGTATCGACGAGATCGCGAAGCGGCTCGCGACGCTGCGCGCTCCCCTCGGCATCTACGGCGTGATGGGCAATCACGATCTGTGGGCCGACGATGCGGCGATCACGCGCGCACTCGAAGGTGCCGGTGCGCGCATGCTCGTCAACGAGCGTGTCGAGATCGCACCGCACGTGACGCTCGTCGGCGTCGACGATCCGTGGACCGGACTCGCGCCGGAGCTACCGCTGTTTCGCGGCGATGATGCATTCCGGCTCGTCCTCGTGCACGCGCCCGAGGTGATGCTGCTCCTGCGCGACGATCCGTTCGATCTGGCGCTGTGCGGTCACACCCACGGCGGGCACATCGCGCTGCCGGGAAGCGTGCCCATCGTCGTCCCCGGCCCGCTGTCGCGAAAGTTCGCGCACGGCCGCCACGATGTCGGCGATGGCCGCACGCTGATCGTGAGCCGCGGCGTCGGTTCGACCGAGGTCGCGCTTCGCACGTTCGCGGATCCCGATATCCTCGTCGTCGATGTCGGTTCGCGGTGACGGGACCGTAGCGCCGACGCTACGACCGGATGTTCAGGAGTAGCGCGAGGGAGCGCGCGTCGGCGCGGCCGGTCATCGCAGGCTGTTGGCCGAGCAGGTTGTCGAAGCTGAACCGCAGACCGAGATCGAAGTGCGGGTTGAGATTGCGCACGACTCCCACGCCGAGTGGAATCCGATACGCGTCGCCGAAGCCCGAGAGCGGACCGTAGATTCCGGTCAGCAGCTTGAGCAGATTCGGAGCACCCGCCTGCACGCCGAGCTCGAGCGGGATGTACAGCACGTCCTCGACGACATCACGATCGGTGAGCGCGATCGCGATCTTCGGATCGAAGAACAGCGAGACGTCGTCGGTGAAGTGCGCCTTGCCGGCGACGCCGAGCGCGAGGCTCGTCTCGAATGGATCGAAGCTGTCGAGAAACAGCGAGCCGTGCACCGAGAGATCCGTCTGGCCGTTCAGCGCGGCGACCATCACGTCGAAACCGATGTTGTGATAGGCGTCCGGGCAGCCGTTGTCGCTGCCGGTGAGGCAGAGGCTCGGACCTGCGCCCGCAGGCACTTGCCAGCCGAGCGGTCCTTGATGCACGAGCCCGAACTGCAGCTTGTCGGACAGGCTGTAGTAGAGATCCGGCGAGAGCGAGATCGGCTTGCCGGCGAGGTCCGCGCTCAGATTGATATCGAGCAGGATCTGCGCGGAGAACATTCCCTTCGGACCTTGAACACCGCGGAGCGTCGCGAACTGACCCGCGGGTGCATCGGAGGAGGGAGTGACATCGTCATCGGCGAAGACGGTTGTCGCGAACGAAGCGAGTGCCATGCAGCTGAGAGCAAGAGAACGAGTGAGCATGGCGCGGACTGGTGCACGCACGAAGCCAGCCTGCGAAGCTCTCGCAGACGCCGGAGCGAGCCTCAGCGCGTGCACGAACGCTACGACGACGCGCGAACCGAGCGGCAGCGCACGTCGATCGGTTTATGGACTGTTGTCGACCCACCGACGCTGGCAGCGCCGGTTACCGCTTCGTGACCTTCACACGCAGCATCTCGACCTGCGTCTTCCAGTCGACGTTCTTGCCGTCCTTCGCGTGAAGCTTGTCGGCGATCGCGAGTCCCAGTCGGTATTGCTCGCGCGCGGAAGCCTTGTCACCGCGAGCGAACAACGCGTCTCCCACCTTCTCGAATCCCGTGGCCGCATCGGCCTGCCAGTCGGTGTTCGTCGGATCCTTTGCCCGCAGCACCTCGACGAGGGCGAGCGACGCTCGGTACTGCGCGAGTGCGTCGGCGGTGTCACCCGTCGCGAGCAGCACGTCACCGACCTTGTTCTGCATGACCGCGACGCTGCGCTTCCAGTCGACGTTGGCAGGATCAGTGGCCGCGAGTCCCTCGAAGATCGCGAGTGACTTGCGGAAGTGTGCGAGCGCAGCGAGTTTGTCATCGAGCGTGAACAGAACGTTCCCCAGCGAGCTGTGGCTGAAGGAGACGTCGCGCTGGCGATTCGCGCTGTTCGGATCGCTCGCCGCGAGCGCCTCGCGAATCGCGAGCGACGCACGATAGGAGGCGAGTGCAGCACCCGTATCGCCCTGGGCGAGTGCCATGTCACCGACGCGGTCGTGACTCAGCGACAGGTCGCGTTGCCGGCGTTGGTTGGTCGGGTCCGTCGCGACGATCGCCTCGCGAAGGGCGAGGGCAGAGCGAAACTCCTGGAGCGCTCCCGTCTTGTCACCCCGAGTCCGGAGGACCTCGCCGATCCGATCGCGGCTCGCTGCAACCTCGCGCTGACGATCGGCTCGTTCCGTCGACGGCTGCATCGCGACAACCTCGCGAAGTGCGAGCGAGGCGCGGTATTCCGCGAGCGCTCCGTCGGTGTCGCCCTGACGCTCGAGCACCTCGCCGACGTGCTGGTGGCTGATCGCGAGCTCGCGTTTGCGGTCGATGTTCGTCGACGCTTGGCGCGCGAGGACCTCGCGGATCGCCATGCTCGCGCGGTAGTTGACGAGCGCACCAACGCTATCGCCGCTCGCGGCGAGAGCGATGCCGATCTGGTCGAGGCTGATGGCGACGTCGCGCTTGCGATCGGCATTCGTGGGGTCCTGGACCGCGAGCGCCTGATCGATCTCCAGGCCCGCGCGGTACTCCTCGAGTGCGCTCGTGAGGTCGCCGCGGGCGGCGAGGTGGTCGCCGAGCTTGGTGTGGCCCACCGCGAGATCGCGTTGCGCGCCGGCGTTGCTCGGATCGTGGTCGCGGATTCTCGTCACGATCGCGAGTGAGGAACGCAGCTCGGCGATCGCGGCATCGCTCTCGCCACGCGCGACGAGAACGTCGGCGAGCTTGTTGCGCGAGACCGACACGTCTCGCTGTGCATCGATCCGATCCGGTGACTTCGCGACGAGCCCCTCGAAGATCACGAGGGACGCGCGAAAGTCGTCGAGAGCAGCGGAGTGTTCGCCGAGGCTGAAGTGAACGTCGCCGATTCGCTGCCGCGTTACCCCGAGGAGTCTCGGGTCGTGCGTGTCGACGGCTTCTTGGATCGCGAGCGACGACTGGTACTGCTCGAGCGCACCCGCCGCGTCTCCGCGCGCGAGCAGTGCGTCGCCGACGAGGTGGCGGATCCGCGCTCGATCCCACTGCGCACGCCAGCCCGCCGGATCGCGCGCGCCGAGCGTCTCGAAGATCGCGAAGGCTTCCCGATACTGCGCGAGCGCACCATCCGACTGACTCTTCGCGAGCACGTCGCCGAGGTTGATGTGGGCGATCGCGCGCTTCCGCGGATCGGCCTCGACACGGCGGTCGTAGTAGGCGACGGACTTCCGCGCGGCCTCCTCGAGGATGTCGAGCTTGCCGATCGGCTCGAGCTTCTCGCGCAGATCGACGAGCATGAAGTCCATCAGCGTTTCGGCGTCGTGTCTGCTCTCGAGCTCGAGGCGCTGTGAATGCACGATGCGCTGGACGGCGACGATCGCGACGACGACGAGCACCACGAGGGCGACGCCGGCGACGCTCAACGCCGTGCGGTACTTGCGCATCCACCGGCGCAGCAGTTGCCCGAGTGAATACCGGTGAGCTCCGACGAGCTGGCCGGTCTGATAGCGGCGCAGATCCTCGGCGAGCTCGCGCGCCGACGGGTAGCGAGCGCTGATGTCGCGCGCCATGGCTCGCTCGACGATCGCGAGCAAGTCCGGGGGAACGCCCGGCTGCCGTTTCGCCAACGGCACCGGCGGTCCCTCGCGTACCGCGATGATGATCGCGAGGCTGTTCGATCCGGTGTACGGCGGACGTCCGGACAGCAGGTGATCGAGGATCGCTCCGATCGAGTAGACATCGGCACGCTCGTCGACGGGCTTGCCCTCTGCCTGCTCCGGCGGCATGTACGCCGGCGTCCCGATGACCTCGCCGACTTCGGTCTCGCTACCGCTCGAGGTGTGGCCACCGGAGTCGACGCTCTCGATGCTGGTGTCGGCGAGATCCTTCGCGAGACCCCAATCGATCACGACGGTCTCGCCGAACGCGCCGACGAGGACGTTCTTCGGTTTGAGGTCGCGATGGATCACGCGCTCGCCGTGCGCATAGGCGATGGCATCGGCGATCGCGAGAACGTTGGGCAGGAGCGCGAGGCGTTCCTCGAGCGACTTCGCCGAGGAGATGACCTCGTCGAGCGAG
>JBGARE010000006.1:76669-83286 GCA_044230415.1 Kofleriaceae bacterium | reverse complement strand
TGGCCAGCGACCGGCCTCGTGCACGCTCACGATCGACGGATGCTGGAGCCGCGCGGTAATTCGCACCTCGCGCTCGAAGCGCAGCGCGGTCGCGCTGTCGGCGTGAAGGATCTCTTTGACGGCGACGTCGCGCCGGAGCCTTCGATCGCGCGCGACTCGAATCCGCCCCATGCCTCCGCGCGCGATCTCGCGATCGAGAATGTAGTGCGCTTGATCCACGGGCAGAAACGTCGCGTAGTCCCCGGGCCTCCCGGTCACCGGGCGCGGCGTGCTCGTGGACTCCACGGTGTCGCTGTTGGAGGCAGGAAGCGTCGCCGACTCGCCGACGTCGTTCCGTTCGTTTGCTTCGCCCTCGGTCCCCAACGCGGGTGATTCTACCGAGAATCGTCTCGGCGTAGCCATCGCAGCGCCTGCCCGACACGTGATCGAGGGCATGAGGCAAGTCCCTCCGGCAGCGCGACGCCGGGTCGTCAATCTCGCTCGAACGACGTGCGGTAGAGTGGTCGTCTCATGCGGATCGGTCACGCCTTGTTGACACTCGCGGCAGGATGCGGCCGTGTCGACTTCGACCCGCTTCGCGACGCCGGACTCGACGCACAGCTCGGGCTCGATGGGAACCCGGCGTGCGTCGACGACAGCGTGTGCACGTATGGCTGCGCCGACGAGGATCCGGACTGCGCCACCACCTGCGGCGATGGTGTCTGTATGGGCAACGGGGGCGAGCTGTGCGTCAACTGTGCGGCCGACTGCATGACGACGACCGCGGTCTGTGGCAATGGCGCGTGCGATCCGGGCGAGTCGCCGTTATGCATCGCCGACTGCGGGCCATCGCCGTGGCCGTGGGCGAGCGAAGAGGCAGCCCTTCTCGCGAAGGTCAACGCCGTACGAGCGACCGGCTACAATTGCCCGAACGGCGCGCGAGCAGCGCGGCCCGCGTACACCGATGCCGGCGCTACGTCGGCGGCGCGCGAATGGACGTGGGAGCTCGCGCATCAGAAGTTCTTCATGATGGGTGGCACCGTCTGCAATGGCCGCACGTTCGCGCAGCGCTCGCAGAACTTCGCGCTCTACATGAACGCGGCGCTCGTCACCGGGCCGAGCTATCCCGATGTCGACGCCGCGCTCGCGAAGTGGTTGTCCAATGCGAACGAGTGCGATGGCGTGATGGCGACGTACACGCAGGCATCGATCGGAGTCGCCCACGACAGTACGAATGCGTACGTGATGATCTTGAAGTAGCCGAGCGCTCACGGGGCGCAGTGATACAGCTGCGCGACCTCGGCCGCGGTCAACGCGCGGTTGTAGATCCGCACGTCGTCGAGGCTTCCGTGCCACGCGTAGGTCGGATCGCTGCACGCGATCGAGAACGGAGCCTGGGCGACGCGGGTGTTGTCGCAGACGCCGAACGCGCAGGACATCGCCGCGGCCACGCCGTCGAGATAGAGCTGACCACCGATGGTGGGCCCATTCGCGTAGACGCCGACCAGATGCACCCAGCGACCGAGCACGTTCGACACTTCGAGCCCCCAGCAGTCGCCTTCGCCGGTGTTGATGCACAGGAACAACGACGCGGCCCGCTTCGTCAACCACATCGAGTAGCGCGGCGGTCCGGCAACCGGGCCCGTCGGCAGGCACGCGAGCGCCTCGTCGACGTTCGCGTTATCGGTCCGCATCCACAGCGAGATGGTGGTGAAGTTGCCCGGTGTGCCGTCGAGCGGAACGCTCGGCAGATCGATGTAGCTCAGCGTGGTTCCCGCGAAGTCGAGCGCTTCGCCGATCCGCCCGGTTGTCGGCACCGGCATGGTGCCCATCACGACACCGTCGTGCCCGAAGCCGGATCGATCACGCACGCTGGTGCCCACGATATCCGCGACGTCGAGCGTCCACGCGCCCACCTCACCGCCGACCATCGCCGCGCACGGGTCCATGGTCGTGTCGATGCTCTGGTCGCCCCCATCGCCGACGGGTAGGAAATCGATGCGACCGCATCCGGCAAGTAGCGCCGCGCTGGCGATCAGACGTAGGCGCCGTCCTAACACTACAGACACTGTAACGTTTCCCCCGCCGGGTCGGCGATCGTTCTCGCTACCGAGGTCGACGAAGTCCGCGTGAAGCTGTGCGAGGGTCGACGGGATGACGTCACTCGAGTCGATCGCCGGCATTGTCGACATTCACGTGCTGCGCGGCGCGCGAGCGGGCGAGGGCGCGGACCTCGTCATCGAGATCCCGCACGGCGCGACCGAGACCGTGGACTTCACGTCGCTCGCCGCGAAGCTCACGAGCCCGCTGCCCGACGCGCTCGTCGATTTCTTTCACGTCAACACCGACGCGGGCGCACCGGAGCTCGCCGAGGCGATCGCCGCGCGCCTGGTCGTCGAGGAGCCGGCGCGCAGCGTCGCGATCGTGCGCTGCCGCATTCCGCGCACGTTCATCGACTGCAATCGCCGGATCGATGCGGACCCCGCGGAGTTCAAGGCAGGCAAGGTCACGCCCGGCCTCATGCCGTGGATCACGACGGATGCGGATCGCGAGCTCTTGCGCGGCGCGTACGAGATCTATCAGCAGGCGGTGCGGAGCGCGCTCTCGCCGGGGGCCGCCATCTTGATGCTCCACACGTACGCACCCCGCACCGTCGACGTCGAGGTCGACGCCGACATCGTCACGAATCTCCGTCACGCGTACCTGCCGGAGGTGGAGCCGACCTGGCCGCTCCGCCCCCCGATCGATGTCATCTCGCGCGCGCTGGACGGGACGAGCTATGCGCCCGCGGAGGTCGTGGACACGCTGCGAGCCGCGTTCGCCGCGGAGGGCATCACCGTCGCCGACGGTGCGACGTACCCGCTTCACCCGAGCACCGTCGCGTGGGACCACGTGATCGCGCGGCCGGGACGCGCACTGTGTGTCGAGGTGCGCCGAGACCTGCTCGCCGATCCGTTCGATCCGTTCGCGCAGATGACGATCGGCGCGGCGAAGGTGGCACGGTTGACGGGCCCGTTTGTGAGCGCGCTCCGTCGATGGTGGTAGCGCGGTCTGATAACGTAGATAGCTCGTGAATCTGCTGTTCGTCGCGTCAGAGATGGCGCCGTATGCGAAGACAGGTGGGCTCGCCGACGTGATCGGTGCCTTGCCGGCGTACCTCGCTAGCGCGGGGCACGACGTTCGCGTCGTCATGCCGCTCTACGACACCGTCGACACGAAGAAGATCACGCTCGAGGCCGTCGGCGACTTCAACGTTCCGCTCGGCAAGCACGCGTACTCCGCGCGCGTGTTTCGCAAGACCGGATCCGCACCGACGGTCTACTTCGTTCACTGCCCCGAGCTCTACGCGCGCGGTCGTCTGTACACGAGCGATGCCGACGAGCACCGCCGCTTCCTCGCGCTGTCGTACGTCGCGCTGTTCATCTGTCAGCGGTTCGACTTCGCGCCCGACATCATCCACGCGCACGATTGGCAAGCCGCGCTCGTCCCGCTGCTGGTGAAGACGCTGTTCGCGAAGGATCCGCACTTCCGTCGCACGCGCACGCTGCTGACGATTCACAACCTGATGTATCAGGGCAGCTTCCCCGTCGAGTACGGCTCGGATACGAACCTCGACAAGTACTCGGACCTGTTCCATCAGGATCTGATGAAGCAGGGCCGGATCAACTTCCTCCTGCAAGGCGTCCTCTACGCCGACGGTGTCAGCACCGTCAGCCCGACGTACGCGAAGGAGATCCAGACGCCCGCGCTCGGGGGCGGTCTCGATGGCCTCCTGCGCGCGCGCAGCTCGACCGTCGTCGGTATTCTCAACGGCGTCGACTACAGCGAGTGGTCTCCCGAGACCGATCGCTTCATCCCGCACAAGTACAGCGCGAGTGATCTGTCGGGCAAGGAGCACGACAAGCAGCACCTCCTGACGCAGCTCGGTCTGCCGTATCAGAAGGGCGTCCCCGTCATCGGGATCGTGTCGCGGCTCGTCGGGCAGAAGGGCTTCGCCCTCCTCGCTCGGACGATGCCAGAGCTCCTCCGGAGGCTCGGCTTCCAGCTCGTCGTGCTCGGCAGCGGCGAGCCCGCGCTCGAGGGCATGTTTACCGAGCTGCAGCGAGCGTTTCCGCGCCAGGTCTGCTTCTACCAGGGCTTCAAGAATGACCTCGCCCACCTGATCGAGGCCGGCGCGGACATGTTCCTCATGCCGTCGGTCTACGAGCCGTGCGGTCTCAACCAGCTGTACAGCCTACGGTACGGGACCGTACCGATCGTGCATCGGACCGGTGGCCTCGCCGACACCGTCCAGACGTACCGCCCGAGCACCGGCACCGGCAACGGGTTTGCCTTCGAGCACCACGACGAGGCCGGCCTCCGCTGGGCCGTCCAGGCGGCGCTGGCGACCTACAAGGAATCTGGAGACTGGGATCAGCTCGTACAAAACGGCATGGCCGCGGACTTCTCGTGGCAGACGCAAGGAAAGTTGTACGAGCTGGTCTACAAACGGCTCGCCGCATCGTGACCGCACACATCATCTTCATCGAGCCCCGGTTCCCCCCGAACCAGAAGCACTTCATCCGTGCGCTGGCCGAAATCGGCGTGCGCATCAGCGCGATCGGCGAAGGGTCGAAAGACTCTCTCGATCCCGACCTGCGCCGCTGGCTCACGCACTACGAAGAGGTGCGCAACGTCACCGACGCGAAGTCCGTGCTGCAAGCCGTGCAGTTCATCCAGCGTCACGCGCACGTCGATCGCATCGAAGCGACCGTCGAAGCGCACATCATGTCGACCGCGCAGGTTCGCGAGGCCGCGGGGATCCCGGGCACGAGCGTGAAGACGGCGTACCTGTGCCGCGACAAGCCCGCGATGAAGGCCGCGCTACGCGAGGGTGGCGTTCCGTGCGCTGCATCGGATGCCGTGAGCTCGCTCGCGGAAGCACGCGCGTTCGCGGAGCGTGTCGGCTATCCGCTGATCCTGAAGCCACGCGACGGTGCCGGCGCGTCGGGCGCCTCGCGCGTCGACAGCGATCGCGAGCTCGAGGCCGCCGCCCACGATCTCGGTCTGCAGAACGGTCGCTCCATCGCGATCGAAGAGTTCATCGAGGGACACGAAGGCTTCTTCGACACGCTCACGCTGAACGGTCGCATCGTTCACGAGTTCGCCTGTCACTACTATCCGAACGTCCTCGAGGCGATGCGCACGCGGTGGATCTCGCCGCAGTTCATCGCGACGAATCGCATCGACGCCGCCGAGGGGTACAATGAAGTGAAGGCGATGGGCCAGCGCGTCGTCGAGATCCTCGAGATCGAGACGTCCGCGACGCACATGGAGTGGTTCGCCGGACCCAAGGGCCTGCGGTTCTCCGAGATCGGGTGTCGTCCTCCCGGCGTGCGCGCGTGGGATCTCTACAACGTCGGCAACGACATGGATCTCTATCGCGAGTGGTCGATGCTCGTCGCCGCCGGTCGTCCATCGCAGCGTCCGTCGCGTCGATTCTCGACGGGGATCATCGCACTCCGCCCCGATCGCGATGGCCGCATCACGCACTACTCGGGTCTCGACGCCGTCCGCGAGGCGTATGGCGATTGTCTGATCGATTGGCACACGCCCGACGCGGGCACGCCCACGCAAGGCGTCGAGGCGGGCTACATGGCGAACGCGTGGATTCGCATGAAGCACCCCGACTACGACCGGCTGCGCCAGATCCTGGACTCGGTCGGTCGCACCGTGAAGGTCCACGCGGCGTGACCCAGAAGATCGCATTGCTCGGCCCGCAGGGCACGACGCCCGACGTGGGTGCGGTCGTGAAGGATCTCGGGATCACGGGGCCGATCGCGTTCGTTCGCGCGGGGTATCAGGAGCGCGAATCCGACGACGAAGCGCTGATCGCGTCGTTCGGTGTTCCCGGCATCAACCTCACGCTGCACGCCCGCGGCAACGACGTGTTCAAGAACTCGCCGGAGTTCGCGACGGCGTATCAGGCGCGCCAGCAACGCTTGCGTCACATGCAGGGCTTCTACCGGACGCGCCTCGAAGGCACCGAGGAGTCCGCGAAGAAGATCTCGCTGCGCTACGTGGAGCCGGAGCTGCTCGCCCAGGAGGAGAAGGTCTCCGTCGATCAGTACCGCTACATGGATCACGATCACATCGAGCGGTGCCGGGCGATTCGCGCCGGCTTCGACGCCGCCTGGCCGCCCACCGCGGTCGCGCTGATCGCGAAGCACCGCGAGGAAGTGCGCGCGCTGATCGCGACCGCCCAGGCGATCGTGATCACCGGTGGCCACGTCGCATCGCTGCTCAATCGCCTGCAGCTGTTCGACGTGCTCGCGCACCGCGGCGAGCTGCCGATCATCGCGTGGGGAGCGGGCGCGATGGTGCTCACCGATCGCATCGTCCTGTTCCACGATTACCCGCCGTACGGCTCCGACATCGCCCAGGTCCTCGACGCGGGCTTCGGCCTCGTGCCGGGCTACGTGGTCCTCCCGGATGCGCGTCGCCGGATCAACCTCGAAGCGAGGTCCGGCATCCAGCGCTTCGCGCGGCGCATGGCTCCCGCCACCTGCGTCGCGATGGACCACGGCGCGCGCATGGTCTTCGACGATGGCGAGCTCGTCTTCGCGGACGCCACGCGCCTCACGACGACGGGCGACGCC
>JBGARE010000006.1:41394-76586 GCA_044230415.1 Kofleriaceae bacterium | reverse complement strand
TTGATTCACGGACGGAAGGCGCGCGAGGACATCGACGCGTTCATCGCGGCCAACACGTTCCCGATCGTCTCGGGCTCCAACTGCACGTTCGTGTGGCGCGGCGAGGCGCAGGCGGTGCACCTCAAGCACTGGGTGTTCGGCCTCGAGCGCTCGCAGCAGCTCGCGCGCGTCGACGGGACCGACGTCTGGCACCTCACGCTACAGCTGCCGCCCGGATCGCGCGTCGAGTACAAGCTCGAGGTGGTTCGCAACGGCCACGGCGAGTGGATCCACGATCCGCTCAACTTGAACCTCGCGCGCGATCCATTCGGCGCGAACTCCGTCGCTCACAGCACCGGGTACACGGTCCCGAACTGGATCCACCCCGATCCCACCGCCGCGAAGGGTCACCTCGACGAGATCTGGATCGACTCCCACACGTTCGGTCGCCGCGGCTTCGGTCTCTATATCCCGGCGCGCTTCCAGCGCAGCCGCAGCTACCCGGTGATCATCGCGCACGACGGTCACGACTATCTTCGCTACGCGTCGCTCAAGACCGTCCTCGATAACCTGATCGATCGCCTCGAGATCGCCGACACCATCGTCGTGCTCACGAGCTCGCCCGATCGCCTCAACGAGTACGCCGACGACGAGCGCCACGCGAAGTTCATCACCGAGGAGCTCGTGCCCTATGTCGAGCGCCTCCTGCCGATCAGCACCGAGCCGCAGAACCGCTGCCTGATGGGCGCGAGCTTCGGCGCCGTCGCGTCGATGTCGACCGCGTATCGCTACCCCGGGTTCTACGGGCGCCTGCTGCTGCAATCGGGGTCGTTCGCGTTCACCGACATCGGCGATCGCAACCACCGCGGCCCGCTGTTCGACCGCATCGTCCAGATGGTGAATCGTTACCGAGCCGAGCCGAAAGTGATCACCGAGAAGGTGTACGTCAGCGTCGGCATGTACGAGTCGCTGATCTACGAGAACCGCACCCTCGTGCCGGTGCTCAACTCCACGGGCATGGACGTGCGCTACGTCGAAGCCCGCGATGGTCACAACTGGGAGAACTGGCGCGATCGCCTGCGCGACGGACTCTCGTGGCTCCTGCCGGGCCCCTTCCTTCACGTGTACGAATAGAGGAGACAGCGATGGCAGCGATCACTCGCAAGATCGGACTCTCTCTCGGCGCCGACATCTGTTGGCCGCTCTGTTACGAGCAGATCCTCGGCAAGCTGAACCTGTCGATCGACTACGGTGGCGACACCGTCGGGATCGAGGTCGAGCGCGTGTCGATCGAGCCGTTCGATCTACGACAGCCGTGCAAGTACGACGTCGTCCTCGATCGATTGACGCACTGGTATCACACGAGTCGCGAGTGGATCAAAAAGTCGATCCTCATGGACAACCTGTACGTGCTCAACAATCCGTGGGCCGTGCAGTCGATGGAGAAGCACACGTCGTACGCGGCGATGATGCACCTCGGCATGCCCATCCCCGAGACGTGGATGGTGCCGCCCAAGTCGTACGAGCCCACGCCGGATCTCTCGCCGACGCTGCGGGCGTACGCGCGGCTGTTCGACCTCGGCGCGATCGGCAAGCACATCGGCTATCCGCTGTTCATGAAGCCATTCGACGGCGGCGGTTGGCGCGCCGTCACGCGGATCAAAGACGAAGCCTCGCTGCGCAAGAACTACGAGGAGAGCGGCAAGTCGATCATGCACCTGCAAGCCGCGGTCGATCCGTTCGATAGCTTCGTGCGCTGCATCGGCCTCGGCCCGCAGACGTACCTCGTGAAGTACGACCCGGACGCGCCGCTGCACGATCGCTACACCCAGGAGACGAACTTCATCTCCGACGAGGAATCACAGATCCTTCGCGACACCACGCTGACGATCAACGCGTTCTTCGGCTGGGACTTCAACTCGTGCGAGTCGCTGCGCAAGGCAGGGACGTGGCACCCGATCGACTTCGCGAACCCGTGTCCGGACTCGCAGGTGACGTCACTCCATCGGCACTTTCCGTGGCTCGTGAAGGCGAACCTCCGGTGGTCGATCTTCTGCGCGGTCACGAAGAAGAAGTTCCGCCGCACGCTCGATTGGGACCCGTTCTACGCGATCGCCGCCACGGACCTCCCGTATCGCGAGAAGCTGCGCGCGTACGCGAAGGTCGCGCATGACCGCTTCGAGACGGACAAGTTCGACGAGTTCTGCGCGAAGCACCTGCCGCACCTCGACGAGGTCGCGTGGGAGTTCTTCGGTACGCCGGCCGCCAAAGATGCGTTCCGGCAGAAGGTCGCCGCGCTGTATCCCAAGCACGAGGTCGAGCTGTTCACCGAGCTGTTCTGGAAGCGCGTCCAAGCGTGGCGACAGGACACGCAAGCCACGAAGGCGACGTGATGGGGGCGAGGCACGACAAGGTCCTCGAGCGGTGGCACTCGGATCGCGTGCAGCGCACGGTCACGCTCGCCCGCTGGGGCACCGTCGGAAAGCCGGTGCTGTTCTTCCCCACCGCCGGCGGCGACGCGGAGGAGATCGAGCGCTGGCAGATGCTCGACGTGCTCGCGCCGCTGATCGACGCGGGCCAGATCAAGATCTACTCGTGCGACAGCGTCGCCGGTAAGGCCCTCGTCGAGAGCGAAGGTACGCCGCAGCACCGCATGTGGCTACAGAACCAGTTCCACCACTACGTGCGACACGAGGTGGTTCCCGCGATCCGCACGGACTGCAAGACGCCCGATATCGAGATCTGGACCGCGGGCGCGTCGTTCGGCGCGTTCCACGCCGCGGCCGTGCTGTGCCGCTGGCCCGACGTGTTCACACGCTGTCTCGCGATGAGCGGGACCTTCGATCTGGGGCGGTTCTTCCAGACCGATCACTTCACCAACGACTACTTCGTGTCGTCGCCCCAGCACTTCGTGCCGTCGCTCGGCGGCTACCACCTCGACGTGCTCAAGACTCGGTTCATCGATCTGGTGTCGGGCGAGGGCAAAGCTGAGGCACTATGGGAATCGTGGGCGTTTGCGAACGTCCTCGGCCGCCAGGGAATCCCGAATCGTGTCGATTCGTGGGGACCCGCGTGGCCGCACGATTGGATGACGTGGCGGAAGATGGCTCCGAAGATTCTCGGCGAGTGGGTCAAGTGAGCACCAAGGAACATAAAGAAGTCGACGGGCGGCTCGAGGGCGAGCGCCAGCGCGAGTTCATGTCCGCGATCCTCGACGACGTTCGAGCGCTCGAGTACATGCTCGACAACAACCTGTTCGAGACGGGCGTGCGGCGAATCGGCGTCGAGCAGGAGCTGTTCTTGCTCGACGAGAGCTGGCGGCCCGCGCGCGGCGTGCTGCAAGTCCTCGACAAGCTGAAGGACCCGGCGCACTACACGACCGAGCTCGGACAGTTCCAGCTCGAGATCAACTGCGATCCGCAGGTCCTCGGCGGTGACGGCATCGCGGCTCTGCACGCGCAGCTCGTTCATCTCGTCGAGCGCGCTCGCAAGAGCGCCGGCGAGCTCGGCATGCAGGTCGTGCTGATGGGCATCTTGCCGACGATGCAGAAGAGCGACCTCAGCCTCGACAGCATGGTGCCGAGCGCGCGCTACATGCAGCTCAACAAGATCGTCACCGCGCTGCGCGGCGGCAAGTTCGAGGTGCAGATCAAAGGCCTCGACGAGCTCGTCCTCGATCACGACTCGGTGATGGTCGAAGCCTGCAACTCGAGCTTCCAGGTCCACCTGCAGGTCGCGCCCGAAGAGTTCGCGCGCATGTACAACATCGCGCAGGTCGTCGCCGGTCCGCTGATGGCGGTGTCCGCGAACTCGCCGATCGTGTTCAACCGCCGCCTGTGGGCGGAGACTCGCATCGCGCTGTTCCGCCAATCCGTGGACACGCGCAAGCACAAGAGCGTGCACCGCGAGCTCGAGGCCCGCGTCAGCTTCGGTACGCGGTGGGTGCGCAAGTCGATCGTCGAGATCTTCAAGGAAGACATCGCTCGGTTCCGCGCGCTCGTCGGCACCGAGCTCGACGAAGCTCCGATGGCCGTGCTGCAGCGCGGTGGCCTGCCGCAGCTCAAAGCGCTGCGCCTGCACAACGGCACCATCTATCGCTGGAATCGTCCGTGCTACGGCGTCGCCGACGGCAAGGCGCACCTCCGCATCGAGAACCGCATCATGCCGGCGGGGCCGAGCACGCTCGACGAGGTCGCGAATGCCGCGTTCTGGGCCGGCATGATGATCGAGATCGGCGCGCGCGAAGAGGACATCACGCGCCGCATCGATTTCGACGAGGCCGCGGCGAACTTCTACACCGCCGCGCGCGAGGGCCTCGGCTCGCACTTCACGTGGCTCGACGGCAACGACGTCACCGCGCGCGAGCTGGTCCTCGAACAGCTGATCCCGCTCGCAGCCGCGGGCCTGCGCCGCCAAGGGGTCAACGAGGAGCACGTCCAGCACTACCTCGGTGTCGTCGAGAATCGCGTGAAGACCACGCGAACGGGCGCGCGCTGGCAGCTCTCGTCGTGGAACTCGCTGCGCGATCGCGCGACGTTGTCGGAGCGCGCTACCGCGATCGTCGCGGCGACCGTTCATCGTCAGCTCACGGGGCGTCCGGTCGCCGAGTGGGAACGCGCGCGTATGGACGAGGCGAAGGTCTCCGCGAAGAACTATCAGCGCGTCGAGCACTACATGACGTCGGACCTGTTCACGGTCCACGCCGATGATGCGGTGGAGATGGTGGCGAACCTCATGATCTGGGAGCGCATCCGCCACGTTCCCGTCGAGGATGCAGAGCATCACCTCGTCGGCGTGATCACGCATCGCGCGGTCATGCGCTTCATCATGAGCGGCGGCAATCCGCGTCGCACACCGGTGTCCGAGATCATGAAGAAGGATCCGGTCACGATCGCGCCCGACACGCAGACCATCGAGGCGCTGCGCACGATGCGCCGCTTCGGCATCGGTTGCTTGCCCGTGTTGCACGACGGCAAGCTCGTCGGCTTGATCACCGAGGAAGACTTCATGGATCTCGCGACCAAGCTGCTCGAGGAGCAGATGGGCATCACCGAGCAGCTGCCGCTTCTTCTCGAGCCCGAGAAGAAGTAGCGCTCGTCACCTGTCGGTGGCATCCCGACGTGGCCCAGTTCATCGCCCGATGCCGTTGCGAAAGGCGCTCGGTGTGTCGCCGGTCCACCGGCGAAACGCACGAGTGAATGCACTCTGATCCGCGAACCCGAGCAGGAAGGCGATGCTCGAGAGCGACATCGCGGGATCGCGGAGGTGAGCCTTTGCCGTGGCCGCACGTGCTTCGTCGAGGAGGTTCGCGAATGTATGCCCGGCCTCGCTCAACCGGCGCTGCAGCGTCCGTTCGCTCGTGCCTAGCGATCGCGCGATGCGTGCAGTCGAGGGCTCGCCATCTCCTAACTGCTGCGAGATCGCGCCCCTCACACAACTGACGAAGTCATCGCTCGGAGGGAGCTCCCGCAGCAGCCGCTGCGCGTGGTCCTCGAGCACGGCGAGCAGCGCGGGGTCGGCGTCGGTGACCGGCGCATTCCAGGTGGTTCTCGAGCACACGAGCCGCGGTGTCGAGCGGCCGAAGCGCAACTCGCAACGAAACACGCGGTCGAGCTCCGTGGAATCACGTGGCGCAGGGAAGGTCACCTCCACCGCGTCCGGCGCCCATGTTGCGCCGGCGCATACGCGCGCGCGGGTGACCATGGCCGCGAGCGTGTACTCCTGTGCCGGCGCGGGGAGCTCGACTCCCGGATCCCGCGCACGCATCTCGAGGGCGACGCCCTCCGCGATCGCCGCCGTGTCGAGCACGGCGCGCGCGTCGATGATCGGGAAGTACGCCGCGATGCGCCGGTACGCTTCGCCGATGGTCGGGCTGTGCGCGGCGAGGAAGTCGACCACCTTGTACGCGCCGAACGGCAGCGCTTCGGCGGCGTGCAACGCGAGGTGTGGATCCGCGCTCCGTGCGTAGGCCGCGCGCCACAGTGCGTCCGCGTGCGCCACGGCGATCCGTGCGTCCGAATCGTAGACGTCGGCGCGGCGCAGGCCGGCCTCGCTCAGGAGCGTGTCGCCGTCGAGACCGAGCCGCTCGCAGGCCTCGAGGACTGCGCGGCTGGCGATCGAGAGGACCGTGTCTGCCACGTGCGTGCAGCATACCAGCGCGATCGCCGCAGCACCGCGATCGCGAATGCGCCTAGCCCGAACAGCGTGCACGCGATGGGGAACACGTCGCCGATCACCCCGTAAACGGTTCCGATCCCGTGCCGTGGGAGGCTCATGACAAGGACGCGCTCGCGCCCGTCGAAGTGACTCAGCGAGCCCCGGATCCTCCCGTACGGATCGATCCCCGCCGAGAGGCCGAATCGCGTCGAGCGCACGATGGAGTGTCCGCCCTCGATCGCGCGAAGTGCTGCCATCTCGGTGTGGATCGGGTCGATGCCGCGCCAGTCGGATGCGGGGAGCACCACCAAATCGAGGTCGAGTGCAGCGTGAGCGAGCCCGAGCCTCGGGAAGTCGTAGTCGTAGCAGATCGCGCCGGAGATCCGGCCGAGCTCGGGATGCACGTACAGCGGCATCGGCGCGATGCCGGCGATGGCGGGCTCGCCCGGGACCGGATGATGTTTGTCATAGACGTGAGCGATCGTGCCTTCGGGGGTGACCATCGCGTAGCGATTCCGGTAGGTGAGCGGCGACTCCGTGAGCGGCACGACGTATCCGGCGGCGATCACCACGTGGCTCTCGCGAGCCACGTCACCGACGCGCGCGAGAAACCGAGTCTCGTCGTCCTCTCGCACCATAGTGGCCGCCTCGGTCCAGACGACCAGCGACGCACCGGCCCGCGCGGCCTCGCGCGTACGAGCGAACAGGCCGGCCTCCACCTGGCGGCTCGTCTCCGCATCGGGGAGCGGGCCGATCCCGACCGTCGAATCGGTGCCGACCGCCGCGACACGGCGCTGCTCGATGCCACTCGACGACCACGCGGCGAGCCGCACCTCGCCGAGCACGACCACCGCTCCGACCAGCGCGACAGCCGCTGCCGCGAACACTCGTTGCCGCCGCGCCGGCACAGCGAGTAGCGACTCCGCGCTCGCCGCGACGACGTAGACGAGGAAGCTCACGCCGTGGAGCCCCGTCACGGACGCGAGCTGGAGCAGATCGAGATGCTCCAGCTGCGTGTTCGCGGCGCTGCCCCACACCCCGAATGGGAACGCGGCGTGGAGTGTCCACTCACCCGCTACCATGAGCGCCGCGAAGCCGAGCACCGCGCCGCGCTCTCCAAGCTGCTCTCGGATCGGGCGCGAGAGGAAGTACGGCGTCGACAGCGCGAGTGCTACTGGCGCCGAGAACGCCACGCTCATCCACAGCGGCAGCGGCGCGGTGGCGATCTTCGCGACCGCCACGGTCCAGCCGATGAACGACGCGCCGCCGAGGGCGATGCCGCTGCGCCACCCGGAGTGGTATCGGCGATAGCGAAGGAATGGAATCGGCGCCACCCAGGCCAGCGCGCCGATACCGAAGCGTAGCTGCGAGCCAGCGAGGAGCAATGTCCCGATCGCGAGCCAGAGTGTCGGGCGCCGATCGAGGAATCCGAGGAGCATCGAGAACGCGCGACCGCCGGCGGGCCGCGGATCGGAGTGGGAGTCGGTCATGAAGCCACTCTGCGATCGGCGCTGGCGGTCGGCTTGACCGGTCCCGCCAACGATTCGACCGAGCGCGCCAATCCAGCGGCGAGATTCGTCTCGGGCTACTCCGCGTACATCGTGATCTCGTTCGCGGCGATGTCTGCGAGCTGATTGGCGGTGCGCCAATCCGGGTGGCGCAGGATGATGAAGCCGTCGCTGAGGAGCGTGTGCTTCCAGTTGCGACGCTGCGATCCGACGGGCAACAGCTTCTCGTCCACCACGTACTCGCCGTAGCGGTGCATGAACTCGCGAAGGCCGACGATCTTCGTGATGCGGCCCTGACCCCGCGCGCGCTTGAAGATGATCGAGACGTTGTACTTGCGCACCGTCGACGCTTCGAACGAATGCCAGCACACCGCGCGTGCCCATTCGCGAAACAGATCGATGTCGCACGTGTAGTTCATCTGATCGACGAGGTGCGCGCCGCCGGGCCGACAGCCGATCTCGCCGAGCACCACCTCGCCGCTCGGCTTCTTGAACCACTCCATGTGCGTGAAGCCGGTGCCCATGCCGAGCGCCGAGAGAACGCCGCGGCCGAGCGCGATGCCATCGGCGAGGGCGGGTTGCCGCAGCTCGCGCACCGTCGTGATCACGGGGCTGATCCATTCGTTGGTCCGCGCGATCAGCGGCTTGGGCAAGTACTGCGCGACGTTCATGAACGCGGGCTTGCCCTCGATGCACACGCAGTCGAACGTGAACTCCTCGCCGTCGATGAACTCTTCGATGCTCAGCTCGCGCACGTGCTGCGTCCGCGCGAGCGCTTGCTCGAGCTCGTGCTCGCTGCGCACCTCGAACGTGTCCGCGCTGCCCGCGCCGGAGATCGGCTTGAGCACGATCGGATAGCCGAGCGCCGCCGCGGCCGTCCGCGCCTCCGTCGCGCTGCGTGCGCGAGCGGCGCGCGGCACGCGCAGCCCCGCCGCGATCGCCCGCTCCTTCATCAGCTGCTTGTCGCGAAAGCCGCGGACCGTGTCGACGGACATCCCCGGGATGCCGAACGCCTCGCGCAGACGTGCGGCGGTCATGACCATGACCTCCCAGTTCGCCTCGATGCGATCCACGGCGCGCCCGCGCATCCACGTCGACACGCGCGCCACGACGTCGTCCTCGTCGAGGAGCTTGGGCACCTGGAGGTAGTCCGTCAGGTACTGCTTGAAGGACGGGGCGAGCCGCTCGCGCGGGGCATCGCCAACCCCGAACACGGAGGCCCCCACCTCCGCCAGCCCGCGCGTGTACTGCTGCATCTCCGGCGGATACCCACAGGCCAGGAAGACGACGTTCACGCACGTCAAATGTCGCACGGCTGGGCGTGTTACAAGCCCCGCGATGCGCAATGTCGTCTTCGTCGCGCCGTTCCCGCTGGAGACCACCCTCCGGTTCGCGCGGGCGGTCGGCCAACTCGCCGGCGTTCGGCTGCTCGGCATCGCGCAGGAAGTGCCCGGGGGCGATGACCGCGCCCTGTTCGCCGATGTCGTCACCGTTCGCGACGGACTCGACACACGGCAGCTCGTCGAGGCGGCGCGGCTCCTCGCGCAGCGACACGGCGGACTCCACCGCATGGTGGGGATCCTCGAACCCCTCCAGACCCAGCTCGCCGAAGCACGACAGGCGCTGGGGATCCCGGGGACGAACCCGGTCACCGCGGATCTGTTCCGTGACAAGGCACGCATGAAGGACGAGCTGCGCCGTCATGGCCTGCCGTGCGCGCGCCACGCCGTGATCCGCTCGTGGGCGGACGCCGAAGCGTTCGTCGCGCAGGTGGGCTTCCCGCTGGTGGTCAAGCCGCCCGCCGGCATGGGCAGCAAGTCGACGTGGCGGATCGAGAACACCGACGAGCTCGCCGCCGCGTTGCGTGCGCTGCACGCGAGCCCGGAGCGACCCGCGCTCGCCGAGGAGTTCCTGCGCGGTCGCGAGTTCAGCTTCGAGACGATCACCATCGATGGTCAGGTGCGGTTCGAATCCGCCACTCGCTACTACCCCGCACCTCTCGAGGTGATGGAGACGCCGTGGATCCAATGGGTCGTGGTGCTGCCGCGGAACATCGAGGGCCCGGACTACGCGGATGCTCGGGCGCTCGGCGTCAAAGCGGTCACGGCGCTCGGCCTCGAGACGGGGATGACGCACATGGAGTGGTTCCGGCGCGACGATGGCAGCCTCGCGATCGGCGAGATCGCCGCGCGTCCTCCGGGTGCGAACATCGTGCGCATGAACAGCTTCGCGCACGACGCGGACATGTATCGCGCGTGGGCCCGCGCCGTCGTCGACAACGCGTACGACGGACCGTACGAGCGGAAGTACGCCGTTGGCTGCGCGTTTCTCCGCGGCGGTGGGCGAGGGCGCGTGCGTGCGGTGCACGGCGTCGACGCGGCGAACGCGAAGATCGGCAAGCTCGTCGTCGAGAGCAAGCTGCCCACGCCGGGCGCACACAAGTCCGACAGCTACGAAGGTGATGGCTACGTGATCGTCCGCGATCCGGACACCGAGGTCGTGAAGCAGGCGATGACCGCGATCATCGAGACCATCCAGATCGAGTACGCCTGATGCGCGTCCTGTTCCTCTCGCCGCGCTATCCGAACGAGATGCGGCAGTTCACGCGCGGGCTCGCCGAGGTGGGCGTGGAGGTGCTCGGCGTCGGCGACGGCCACCCCGATCCCGAGCTGCGCCGGTACCTCTCGGACTACCTCGAAGTTCCGTCGCTGACCGACGAGCCCGATCTGATCCGTCGCATCCAGGGCTGGCTGCATGGACGCAGCGTCGATCGCATCCTCGCGAACTGGGAGCCGCTCGTCCTCACCGCGGCGCGGCTCAACGAGATCTACGGTCTCCCGGCCATGTCCGTCGACACCGTGCGCGGATTTCGCGACAAGCAGCTGATGAAGGAGCGCGTCGCAGCCGCAGGGTTGCGCGTGCCGAAATCATCGCGCGCGCGATCGATCGACGACGTTCGCCGTGCGCTCGAGGTCACGGGCTATCCCGCGATCATCAAGCCGATCAGCGGCGCCGGAAGCGCCGACACGTTCCGCGTCGATTCGCCCGTTGCGCTCGCCGAGATCCTGCCGCAGCTGCGCCACGTCGCAGAAGCGAGCTGCGAAGAGTTCATCGCCGGCCAGGAGTTCACCTACGACACCGTCTGTATCGGTGGCAAGCCCGTCTACGAGAGCGTCACGCAATACCTGCCGAACGCCCTCGAGATGCGATCGCAGGAGTGGGTCTCGCCGATCATGCTGTCGGTGCGCGACATGACCCAGCCGCACATCATGCGCGGCGTCGAGCTCGGCCGCAGCGTGCTCGCCGCGCTCGGCATGGGCGACGGCATGACGCATATGGAGTGGTTCCTCAAACCCGACGGTGAAGTCGTGTTCGGCGAGATCGCGTGTCGGCCCGGCGGCGCGTGCGTCGTCGATCTCATGAACTACACGGGCGACATCGATCTGTTCCGCGAGTGGGCCCGCACGGTGTGCTGGCACGCGTTCGAGACGTCGACCGAGCGCAAGTACAACGTCGGCATCGTCTTCAAGCGCGCGAAGGGGCAGGGCCGTATCACGGCGATCACCGGGCTCGCACAGTTCTACGATCGCTATCGCAACTACATCGTCGAGGACACGCTCCTGCGCCCGGGCGCGCAGCGTCGCGATTGGAAAGCCACGCTTCTCTCCGACGGCTACATCATCGTGCGCCACCCCGATTGGCAGACCGCCAGAGACATGGCGATCGACGCGGCCACCGACATCCAGCTCTACGCCTCCTGATCCATGCCGCACATCGTCTTCATCGCGACTCACTTCGTCGGTAACACCAACCGCTACGTCAAGGCATTCACCGAGCTCGAGGGGATCACGTTCAGCGTGATCAGCAGCGATCCGAGCAGCTCGATCCCGCCGTCGATGCGTCCGAAGATCGCGGCGCACTATCGCATCGCGAACTGCCTCGACCCGGTGCAGCTCGCCGAGGCAACGCGCGCGATCGCGGCATCGATCGGCCGCGTCGATCGCCTCGTCGGATTCCTCGAGGAGCTCCAGGTGCCGATGGCCGAAGTGCGCGACGCGCTCGGCATCGAGGGCCTGACGACGGACATCGCGCGGCGGTTTCGCGACAAGGATCGCATGAAGGACGTCCTGCGCGCGGCGAACGTACCGGTCGCGAAGAGCGCGCTCGCCACGACGACGGCGGAGCTGCAGGCGTTCGTCGCGAAGATCGGCTACCCGGTGATCGTCAAGCCGCGCGCGGGTCTCGGCACGCGCGCGACCTACCGCGTGACGAACGCCGAGGAGCTCGCCGCGATTCCCGCCCCCACGCCCGCCGCCCCGCTGCAGGTCGAAGAGTTCGTGCGCGCCCGCGAGCACACGTGCGAGACCGTCACCGTGCGCGGCGCTGCGGTCTGGCGCTCGGGCACGCGCTACTTTCCATCGCCGCTCGAGGTCCTCGAGACTCCGTGGATCCAGTACGCGGTGCTCTTGCCGCGCGAAGCCGACGATCCGACGTGGAGCAACTTTCACCCGACGAACGATGCGGCGCTGACGGCGTTGTTCGGCGCCGACGCGAAAACCGCCGCGGGCACCGCGCTCACGCACATGGAGTGGTTCCTTCGCGAGGACGGCACGCACCTCGTCAACGAGGTCGGCGCGCGACCCCCAGGTGTTCACATCATGCCGATGATGGGCATGACGCACGACACGGACATGTTCGCGGACTGGGCGCGCCTGATGGCGTTCGACGAGTTCACGCCGAAACCGAGGACAGCGGCGGCGGGCTCGTGCTTCTTCCGCGGCCCGGGCACCGCCGAGCGCATCGTGTCCGTGACGGGCATCGAGGACGCGATCGAGCTGTGCGGCGACACGCTCGTCCACATGAAGACGCCCAAGGTCGGCGATCGTCGCGCGACCGGCTACGAGGGCGAAGGCTTCGCGATCGTGAAGCACACGACCACCGACGGTGTGAAGCACGCGCTGCGGACGCTGATCGAGAACGTCCAGATCCGCTACGGCTGACGCACGAGCTCACGCTCGCCGGCACAACACGAAGTAGTGGTCGAGTGGGCGCTCGCGCTTGAACGCCGCACCGATCGAGACATGCGTCGACACGCGGCGCATGAAGTCGCGCGTCGCCTGGTAGACAAAGCGTTGCAGGCGCCAGTGGTTGTCCACGAGCGGCGGCCACCCCGGCGCCACCTCGCCATCCGGAATCTGGAAGTAGTCGACGACGATGGCGCCGCGCGCCGACCAGGCCGGGCGATCCGCGGTGGGAATCGCCACGAAGTATCCCGGGCCGATCCACCGCCGCGTCGGGCCCTCGTTGTAGCCGAACAAGCGATCGGTCCCGCGATCCGGCCGGCAGAAGCGCTTCTGGAAGCCGCGCAGCGGTGCAGGCACGGGCAGCGTGTTCGCGCCGTCGTGGATCACTTCGACGCGCGGGCGAGCATCGCCGACGAAGTGACCGATGTCGATCGCGCGCGCGTGCGCCGCTTTGTCGTGCAGGGTGCGCTGCCGCGATCGGCCGAGTGCGCTGACCTCGCGCCAGCGGGTATCGCCGTCCAGGCGATCGAGGTGGTTCGCGATGGCATCGATGCCCGCGTGGGGATCATCGATGAGCATCTCGAGCGGTGTCGTGGTTAGGCCATGCCGCATCCTAGCGCGGGGGCTACGATCGGATGTAACCGTCGACGCTCTCGGGCCGTCGAAGCTGCATGACCGAATCCCTGCCCGCAGGTAAGGCCGTCGAGGTCTTCTACGACGGCGAGTGCCCGTTGTGCATGCGGGAGATTCGGATGCTCATGCGTCGTGATCGCGCGTCACGCATCGTGTTCACGAACATCGCCGCGCCCGACTTCTCCGCCGAGACCTACGGCACGACCTACACCGAGCTCATGGCCCGCATCAAAGGCCGTCTGCCCGATGGCCAATGGATCGAAGGCGTCGAGGTGTTCCGGCGCTTGTACACGGCGATCGGCTTTGGCTGGCTCGTCGCGATCACGCGAGTGCCGGGACTCTCGCACTTGCTCTCGCTCGGCTATCGATTGTTCGCGGCCAATCGCCTCCGGCTCACGGGGCGCTGCGCGACCGACGGTGCGTGCGCGGTTCCGCGCTCGGCGGCCTGACCGAGGCGTCGCTCCTCAGACGCGAACGCGCGCGAAGTCCGCCGCGAGCTCGAGCGTGATGCTCTCGCCGCTCCACACCACGCGGGTCACGCCGGTGGGCTCGCGATGCACCTCGGGTTTGCTCGTCGGCGCAGCTGCGAGCTCGAACGAGATCATCGGATCCCCGGATGCGTGCTCCATCGCGATCAGCGTGTCATCGACGGAGACCGTCGCGCGTCCACCGCGCACCTCGAGCTCGACGAGCCTGCCGGACACCGTCACCGCCGCCGTCGAGTCGGCCTTCGGGTCGCTGTTCTCGCGCACGACGAGCGGCTCGAACGGGAGCTCGGGCGCCGCAGCGCCGCTCTCGAGGCTGCGCAAGAATTGATCGAGGTCGCGGCCGATCTGCATCACGCGGCCACCGAGCTCGCCGTCGCGCAGCGCGGTTGCCTGCGTGACGTCGGTGCCGTGCGTCGCGGCCCACGTGGCGATGCGATCGGCGAGCGCCGCGTCGAGGATCCCGCGCGTCACCAGCTCGCGAAACGCTGCCTGCGCATCCTGGACGCCGGCGTGCTCGCGCGCCAGATCGCAGGCGAGCTGGGTCGCGCGCCGGAGCGTGGTCACCGGATCGGCCGAGGGAGCGCCGCCGATGATGTTGCGCAGCTTCCGGAGCTGGCGACCGAGCTGAGTGAACCGTCCTGACATGCGAGACACTTCGCCCGCAATCCATGTGCGATGCAACGCTTGGCGGCGCTAGGATGCGCGACGATGAGCGCAAACGACGATCTGGTAGCAGCGTGTGACAAGAAGGACGTGAAGGGCGCGGCAGCGGCGCTCGCGGCAGGCGCGAGCCCGGACGCGACGGATCCCAGTGGGATGTCCGTGCTGAACACCGCGTGCGTGCTGAAGTCCAAGGCGCTCGCGAAGCTGCTGATCGAAGCGGGCGCGAACGTAAACGCCACCGACAAGAACGGGCGCGCGGCGCTGCACTGGCTCGCCGAGGATCTCGCGGAGGCCGATCTCGCGGCGCTGTGCATCGCGAAGGGCGCGAACGTCGATGCGCTCGACACCGAGGAGTTCTCGACGAAGTCGGCGCTGCATCGCGCCGTGTTACGCCCCAAGCTCGACTTCGCCGAGGTGCTGCTCGACGCTGGCGCGAACATCGAGATCGCGGATCTCGATGACCACAACACGCCGCTGATGGTGCTGTGCAAGTCGGACAGCGGCGCGATGTCGAAGACCGAGATCGCGAACGCGAAGTGGCTGATCGAGCGCGGTGCGAACATCGATGCGAAGAACGACAGCGACGAGACGCCGCTCCATCTCGCGGCGGGATCGAGCCGCGAGATGACGCAGTTCCTCCTCGCGAAGGGCGCGAAGATCACCACCAACAAGTGGGGGATGACGCCGCTCTACTACTGCTTCTCGACGAACGACAAGGACAAGGCGCTGTGGGACCTGCTGATCGCCGCGGGCTGCGACGTGAACCACAACGGGGAGCGCGGCACCGTGCTCCACAACGCGCAGTCTCACTGGAATCCGACGGGTGTCGCGTATCTGTTGTCGAAGGGCGCTGACCCGAGCCTCGAGGACGCCGACGGCGAGACGCCGCTCGCATCCGCGATCAAGCTGAAGCAGGACAAGATCATCAAGCTGCTCGAGAGCGCTGCGAAGCCCGGTGCTGCGAAGAAGGCCGCCCCCGTGGCCAAAGCGCCGCCTGCGAAAGCGCCACCCGCGAAAGAGCCCGCGCCGAAGAAGCCCGCGCCGAAGGCTGCGAAGGCGAAGCGCCGCTAGTCGAGCTTAGGGCGCGCCCATCGGCTTCTGTGGGCCGTAGAGCTTCTCGAGCGGCGCGGTGCAGTCCCAGTCGGCGACTCCGACCTCGTGCGCACCTTGCTTGATCAGCGCGTTCTTCTGGTCGTCCGCGCCTTGCCCCGCGCCCGTGAAGATGTTGCGCCCCTCCTTGGAGGTGAGCTTCTGCTCGACGCTGCGCGCGAACGCGTCGCGAGACGTGGCGATCTTCGCTTCCGCGCAAATCATGTTCACATCGGCGACCGGGTCCGAGGGCGGCGTTGTCGCGGGCTTCGTACTGCCGCACGCGCTCCCGAGAACAACGATCAGGGCCAGCGAAAGGCGTTGCATACGCCCGACGCTACACCACCTGTTGATCGCGCGAGCTCCTCGACGTGTCGCCTTCGGGCGGGAGCCTGTGAGCGATCGCCGCGGCGATCACCGCCGCGAACGCGGCCACCTTGCTCGATTCGGCGAGGGCCAGGTCCGTCGCCGACGGAGCGTGACCGCCGAGTTGATGGCGAAATCGGCGGCGATCGCGGACGTGGCGATCGAAGACGGCGCTGCTGGTAGGCCGCCACCCCGTGACTTCGATACCGCCGTTGTCATCGTCGCCAACCGAGAAAAAGAACGCCGGCATCGTCGTCAGCCTCTCGCGGATACGACGGATGCAGTCGAGAACTGATGTTGGATGCCGACCAAAGTGCAGGGAGGATCCGATCACCACGACGTCGTACGCGGTGATGTCCGGAATCGATCGCTCGTCGGCGTCGGCCAGCTCGCCGCGAACGCCGACACGAGACAGGTGCTCGATCAGCGCCAGCGCGATCGCTTTGGTCTGGACGTGCTGGCTCGTGTAGACGACGAGCGCTCGGGGCGCGTCGGCCGACAGCACGAGTCGACTCGTGTGCTCGTTCATCCTGGTTCTCGCGTGGTGTCGAACGCCGCGAGCGCGGCGGGCAGGGATTCGATGACGACGTTGCCCACCGCGGGCAACCCGACGAGTACCGCACCCACGACCTCCTCGCGCGTCGCACCCAGCACGCGTGCTTGCGACGCATGAAACGGAATGCCCGTCGTGAGGCGCGCAGCCGCGAGGACGGACAGATAGCAGAGCGACCGTGTCTTCCGATCGAGGTCCGTGCCGGCGGACAGCGTCTCCACCATCTGCATCCATGCCTTCGACTCCTCGGGGGCCTGTTCGACGAATGCTTGAAATGCGGAGCTGACCGACGGCTTCATGCATCTCGGAGCAGCAAGGGGCATACCGTGCGAGGTCGCGGCGAGGTGCAATGGATGGCGCAATGCATGGCGCTGGCCGCCGGATCGCGCCATTCCTGCGCGGGTCGCCGCCGAAAAACGCGAGGAGTTCGCTTTTTCTCGACGGTTGGCGCACCGGCGCTGGCCGCGACGTTGCAGCGGCAGTCGGACATGAAGGTCCGCGACATCATGAAAGCGTCCCCCATCACCGCCACCGAGATCACGCCGCTCGGGGAGGCACTCCAAACGATGATGAAGAATCGGTTGCGACACCTTCCCGTCGTGCGCGGCGATCGGCTGTGCGGAATTCTGTCGGAGCGCGACATTCTCCACTACCGCGCGGTCACCGCGTTTCGCGAGGATTGGTGGCGCGCACCGACGACGTCGGCGATGGTCGCCACGGTACAGACCGCGGGTCCCGACGATTCGTTGACCGAGGTCGCGGGCCGGCTCGCGGATTCGCGGATCGGAGCGTTGCCCATCGTCGAGGCTGGCAAGTTGGTGGGGATCGTGACTGTCGTCGACGTCCTCGAAGCGGAAGTTCGAGACGCGATGGCGTAGGGACCGCACGGACGAACCGAGGCTCATCCGTTCAGCGTGAGGACCGCGGTTCCATCGAAGCGCCCTGTCCGCAGATCCTCGAGAGCACGGTTCGGGACCGCTCACGACGTCCCCCCCGGACGCGACGCCAGCTCGATGAAGCCAGACGGAGAGAGAGCGGTCGCGAGCATGACGTCGTTGATGTCGACGTGATCGCGGTACGTGCGGGACTCGCGATGAGAGGGCTCGGTCCAGAACTCCACGATGGATTCGCGGACGCGCGAATATCGAGCGAGGTCTGGATCGGACTCGAAAGCGGCGAGTCCGATCGCCAGGCCGAGCTCGCGGAACGCGAGTCGTTGTTCGGCGGGAGCTTCGAGATCGGCCTGGCTCGCGTAGCGGTGGAGGCCAATTCGCGCCGCTGCGAGGATCTCCAACCGGAGCTCGGGATCGCGCTCGAGCTGCGCGAGGCGGGAGGCGTCGACGAGCAGACCGCCGATGCCCAGCGGGTCGCCTGTGCCGAGGGCGTCCGGATCGATCATCGCGCGGAAGTCCTCGGTCGCGGTGGCGAGGCCGCTGTCGCCGAGCTGCAGGCACGTGACGTAGCCGTCGAGCGGATCGTGCTGTCCCATGGAGGCGACCTGTGGACGCGTGAGATCGATGCTCATCTTCCAGAACATGCGGCGCGCCCTCGGTGCTCCGTACACGAAGCGTCGGTGCGCGGTGGCGGCAAGCTCGCGCGCCCAGGTCGACAGCGCTTCGTCGCGACTGACGCGTGCACATTGATCGAGCGCATGCGTCCACTTCGTGAGGTAGTGGAAGTACTGGCCATCGCGGTCCCACTCGCGCCTCTCGTCGATCGGGTGACCGATGGGACGCTCGGGGAGCCGCTTTCCGATGCGCAATCCTCCGAGCGTCGGATGCGCTTGGCCCTCGGTCTCCGACAAGCCGCTGATCCATCCGCGCCGCGGATCGTCGTCGCGATGTCGGCCCAGGACATGGTGGACGCGATCGATCAACGCGAGCGCGAGATCGATACGCTCCAGCGTCAGGAGGTTGCAGACGGCGAACGCGTCCGTCCAGAGATAGCGACGCTCGGGGCTCCCGGCGCTCAGCCCGGTGCGGTCGGCGAAGCCCCTCATCAGGTCGGCTGACAGCGTCACGTCATCGATCCCTACAAGTTGCGTGCCGCTTCACGATGGATTCAACGACCCAGCGCGCGTCCGGCTGCAACACTCGGCGGCCGGGCACACGAGAGCGTGCACGAATTGCATCTCGTCTCGCCGTGTGCGCACTTCGTTCGCGGCTCGCGCAACGTTCAGTCCGAGACCGTCGCCGCGTGCTGGTCGACCGTCGCGTCGATGTGATTGACCGCGAGCCACTGCTCGACGAGAGCGCGGGACGCATCTCGGCGTTGCGACGGCACGGTGATCCGGTGGTGCCACGCGTCGGCGGTGACATCGAAGCGACCCCACGAGCGCGCGGGACCGAGCGCTTCGAGATCGCGGACGAGCCCGCGCGCGGTGCCATCGTAGCGACCGCGGCTCTGCTCGTCGTCGCCGGAGATGACGAGTGTGGTCCCCGCAGGCGGCGTGTCGGCGATGTCGACGATGCGTGCGAGCGCGTCGGCATCCGTGGCCGCGTCGCGGATCGCGAGCACCGAGTCGCGCGCTTCGGCGAACAGCCACATCGCCGCGCGCTTCGTCAGCTGTGCAACGTCGCGCAGCGGTGGCGAGGGCGCGGCGAGGAAGAACGGCGCGGGATAGCCGCTGTGAAGCCCGTCGATGTCGACGCGCGAGCCGATCGCGAGTCGCGACAGCCACCGCAGCCAGGCGGGTAGGGCGGCACCGGGCGTGATGGCGCGGAGCTCGCGATCGGTGACGAGCGGGACCGCGAGGAGGATCGCCCAGCCGAAGCTGCCGAACCAACCGAGGCCGTTGTGGCCGAGCGCGCGCGTGCGCACGAACTGGCGGACGAGCGGCCACGTGGCCGCGAACACCTCGTCGCGGTCGCGAAGGTAGCTCGCGAGCGAGGCGGCATCTCGAGGGCCCGCGCGCATGCGCCGTGCGAGATCGTCGTCGCCGTTCACGACGGTGATGTCGACCGTGACGCCCTCGAGCGTCCCGTGCAGGCGCGGCATCCGCGTGGGGATGAGCTCGAGACCGAGGTCGGTCGCGAGCTGCGCGGCATCGGTGTGCGAGACCAGCACGTCGACGTCGCTCGCGTGCGCGGGCGCGTAGATCACCGAGCCGTAGAGATCGACGAGCGCACGCGAGTCCGCGACGGCGCGGATCCGAGCCAGTACGTGTGGAGCGGCAGCGACGGGATCGGGCACTCCCTCGGCGGTATCACGGTTTCTTGGCCGCGAGGCGCACGGAGAACGAGACGTTCGTGCCATCGGTCGGGCACGCAGCGAACGGCTCGAAGAGCTCGCGCGCGCACGCCACGACCTTGGGCGAGGCCTTCTCGATGTTGAACGTGCGGATGCCACCGTCGGCGAACATCGTCATGTCGATCCGCGTGTTCGGCGCGATGCCACAGGCGGCGAGCTCCGGCTCGAGCGCGGTGGCGGCGTCACGCGTGATGGTCACGAAGCTCGCGCGCGGTCGATCTCGACGACATCCAGGCGCTAGCTCGAGCTTGTCGCGGACCGCGAGCGCCGCTAGATCGAGCGCCGCGCCGGCGGGGAGACGCACGAGGGCCGTGAACATGGTCGGGAGCTGCGTCACCGCGTCGATGCTCGGTCCCGTCGCCACCACGACATCGTCGCGTACGACGAGCGACGTCCACATCTGGCGCGTGCCCGCTGGAGAGCGCAGCTCGATCGAGCGTTTCCGGCCGGCGAGCTCGCGCGCGAACCACGAGCCGACGAGCTCGTGCTTCTTGTCGTCGTAGACACAGTCGCACTGGATCACCCAGGTGCCTTCGCCGGTGTCGGTGAAGCGCCACCCGGAGACCATGCCGAGCGGTGTCGTGTCGTGCTTGCCGTCGCGGGTGACGGTGAGGTTGACGCGGCTGCTTCCCTTCTTCTCGTTGGTGATGACGGCGAGCGCGTCGTCGATCATGGCTGCATCGAACACGCTGATGCCGGGCTCCGCCACGCTGTCGCGCGAGGTTTCGTTGCCCTTGCGATCGAAGGCCACGCGCTCGGCTTTCCAGCCGTACGAGTCGCCGCCATAGATGCTGCCGTCCTCCGGGTTGACCGGCGGATTGATCGGTGTGCCCGCCACCAGCGGACCGCGCGTGTTCATCACCACGTCGACGCGATCGCTCGACGGCGGCATGACGTCGGCGATGTACGTGCGTCGCGACACGAACAACCGCGACCACGCGAGCCGGTCCAGTGTCGCGCGCAGCTTGACCACGCCCGACGTCGAGAACTTCGTAGTGCCGAGGCGCGCACCGCGGAACGAGAGGTCCGTGCGGTACGACAGCACCGTGACAACATCACCGTCCTTCGCGATCTGCAGGCGATCGATCCACACGCCCTCCTTCGACGTCAGCGCACCGCGCGCGATGCGCCGGCCGTTCGCATCGAGGTTGAGGATCGTCGCGGTCTTGCTGTCGTCCGAGAGCGTCGAGAGAAAGCCGCCGCCGTCGGGGCGCGCGACCCACTGCCCGCACGATCCGGGCGCGCGATCACTCGTGCTGCGAACCTCGCCGTCCGCCCCGAGCGTCCGCAGTCCGCAGGTCTGCTCGCGAACGAACGTGCAGAGCTGCGTCGTGCCGCCGTCGACGTTCGCGGACACCGAGCGGCAATCGGTCATCGGCCCGTCGACGCGCAGCACGCCGGTCGCGACCCGCGGTGCGATCGGTGCGACGGGCGCGGGCGCCGGCGTCGCTTCTGCGACCGGTGCGTTCGACGGTGGGGGTGCGTAGAGTCCGCGCGATGGCGGCGGGCTCGACGACATGGAACAAGCGACGAGGAGAGTGCAGGCGAGGGTGCGAGCTAACATGGCCGAGCGCCTCTGCAGAGGCCATTCCATCGCGGATCCCGCGCTCGATCAGACCTCGATCGGACCTTGCCCGCGTGGTCGTGAACGTTGCTTCACGCGCCACCGCCACAGCGCCACGATCGCGAAATCGCTGCGAACCTGCGCGCAAGAATTTGTTCCCATTCTGTGCGGCTCGTACGTTTCGCGCTCTCGGCCCGACGAAACGTGCCCGGCGAGCGGAGGCGCACGGACGGTGAACCCGATGCACGTCACCTTTCGGGCCTCTACGTAACTGGTGCGCACCTTGCTGAGATCTAGCGCGCTATGACCAGAGCTCTCTTTGCACTCCCCATCCTGTTCGCGGCTGCATGCTCCACTTCGACGACGAACGACGAGCTCACCGCCGAGGACTACGACGACACCGCGCAAGCGATCTCGTCCGCCGCGGCCGGTGACGGCAACGGCGGCGATCTCGCGTCGATGTCGGACTCCGCTTCCATCGCGCTCGGCGTGCTGCCCTTCGGGTTCACGCTCGGCGGGAACGGCGAGATCAACGGCAACCGTCTCGGTGTCGCGTTCAGCTACTCGATTCGCTGCGAAGACGCGAACGGCGTTGCGCTCAGCCCGTGCGATGACCGCACCGACTCCGCCGACGTCGACGTCGCGTGGTCGGGCACGCTCGACACGTCGCACTTCGACGCGAGCGTGCAGCGCGATGGTTCGTGGTCGATCCGCGGTCTGCAGTCGGACGTCGTGACGTTCGATGGCGATAGCTCGTTCTCGTACGATGCGACGCTGTTGTCGATCTTCCGTCCGGGCGCCGAGGCGAGCTTCTCGTTCGATGCATCCGCGTCGTACGACGCCGTCGCGATCGATGGCGACACGCACGATGCGATCGATGGCACCGCGACGTTCGCGATCGACGCGCGCAAGATCGTGACCGGCACCGCGAACGACGTGGACAAGTCGTTCTCCGTCGACGCGACGATCGAGTTCCATGCGGATCGCACGGCGACCGTGACGCTCGATGGCGATCACGTGTACACGCTGAACACGGCGACCGGCGTCGTGATTCGCGTGAACTGACAATCCACGAGACGCTTGTCGACCGGACGAGGTGCGCCGGCCCCACGTCGCGGCATCGATGTCGCGGATCGCGCTCGGCGCTTCGAGGGGCGCTGGCTAACATCGCGAATTCGCGCGGCGGCGTCTTGGCATCGAGAGTGCTCCACGCCACGGGATGCGCGAACATTTCGGTCGCTTCGTCCTGATCGTCGGTGCCGTGACGATGCTGGCGACCTCCGCACCGCAGAGCTTCGAGATCAATAGCGACACCACGGTGAACAGTGATCGACGGGTGCGCGTGTGGTTCAGCGCGGAAGCCGTCGGAGACTCGATGTCGATCGTGTTTTCCTGGGATGGCACCGAGCCGGCGACCGTCACGCCCGACCCGGGGGTGTTGCAGCCGGCGTACGCGATCGCGCCGACGCAGAGTGCGCGCTACGACGTCGCGTCCGTCTGCGATGGACCGTGCGAGTTCATCTTCACGATCGATGCGCCCGAGAGCGCCGGCACGATGCACATCGAGGCCATCTCCGGACGCGAGGGCGATCCGAGCTTCTGCTTCCCCGACAATCGCGAGTTCTCGGCCGACGCGACGATCGAGGTCGGCGTTGTTCCGTGACCGCCGCGGTCTCGCCGCGCTCGTGCATCCGATCGCGCTGACGGCGCTCGCGGTGTGGATCGTCAACGACCACTACCTCAAGCGAGTCCACGCCGGCGCGTTGTCCGGCAAGTTGTCCGACGTCGCGTGCTTGATCGTAGTTCCACTGCTCGCGGTGGCAGCGATCGAGCTCGTCCGCGGAACCTCCAACCGCGCGACGTGGATCGCGTGCATCGCCGGCACGGGCTTCGTGATGGCGACGATCAACCTGTTCGACTCCGCGGCGTTTCTCTACCGGTGGGGCCTCGGGATCGCGCACTGGCCGTTGCGCGTCGTACTGAGCGGCGAGCTCGTGTCGATTCATCCGGCGCGGCTGACCATGGACCCGACCGACCTCCTCACGCTGCCCGCGCTGCTCGTACCGGCGTGGCTCCTCTACAACCGAGGAGGCGCGCAGTTGAAACGATGAGCGGGCAAAGAGGAGTCCGTCGCCCGTGACCGCTCACGCTGAAGAAGACCTGATCAGCGCGATCGCCACGCGAGGACGATCAACTCTTGTAGACGCGCGGGCTCGGTCGCCGACGTCTTGCACATGAAGCCGCTCTTGTGCGCGAAGTGAACGTCGGGCTCGCCCTCGGTGCGCGAGAAGTCGAGCTGGCGATGATCCTCGTAGCGCCCGATCCCGAAGCCGCCGCCGCGGCGATCCGGGTAGACGATCGCGGCGATCGTGTCGAGCTTGTTCGCGCGGATGTAGCTCCCGAGCATGCCGCTCGGCTCGTCGGCGGCGTCCTCGGCGCGCGGGAGGAACAGCACGTCGATGACCTCGTCGCCGTGGTCGATCGACCAGCGCTGCACGCGCGCGGCGACGTAGTCGAGGCGCTCGCGAGCTTCGCGTAGGAACGCGAGGAGATCGTCGCCGACCATCTTCATGTAGAGATAGAGCGGGTCGGTCGGCTCGAGCCGCGTGGTCTGCGCGAAGCGACGGAGGAGCGTCATGTCGATCGGTGAGTTGAGCTGCGAGACCGCGCGCCGCGGAACACCGAGCCACTCGGCGGTGCGCACCGGCCCGCGCGAGTCGAACCACTCTGCGGTCGCGAGCCAATCGCAGAATTGCATCGCGTCTTCGTAGAGCCCGAGCGACGAGAGGACGAGGCTGAGCGCGCACGTCGGCGGATGCTCGCGCGGGAAGTGATGGTGATCGAAGTTGTTGCGGGATGGATCGTGGCTGCCGCCGATGTCGATCACCGCGACCCCGGGATCGTCGAGCTCGTCGGGCGTGGGGTCGCGGCGAACGATGGGGCAGTTGTGAAGCGACGCGAGGACACAGGCGGCCAGCAGGTCGTCTTTGTGTGCGCCGCCGGGATGCGTGAGGATCGTGTGCACGGAGTCGCGCACCGTAGCAGGTCGACAGCACTGTCGTCGACGTCGCGCCCGAGTCAGCGCGCAGGTCGTCGAGCGTCGATGTAGGCAACGAGATCGTCGATCGATAGCAACCGCGGGACGTCGACCGCATCGATCTCGATCGCGTATCGCGTGCTCAACGCGGCCAATAGCGTCTGGTAGTCCATCGAGTCGAGGTCGAGCTGATCCGGAAGTGGCTTCGAGTGATCGACCGTCGTCGGGTCGACGTCGGGAGCGATCTTGCACAACATCTCGAGCACTTCGTCGGCGCGGCTCATAGCTTCGAGGGCTCCTGCAGGATGTGATCGAGCGTCGAAAGAAACAGGCCGCCGCGATGTCCGTCGGAGACGCGATGGTCGGCGGCGAGCGTCGCGACGACGGTCGGATGCGCCACGATGGTGTCCCCCTCGATCCACGGACGCCGAATGACCGCGCCGAAGCCGACGATCGCGACCTGCGGTGGGTTGATCACCGGAAACACGGTCTCGCAGCCGCGCTCGCCGAGGCTCGTCACGGTGATCGTCGCCGAGGTCAGCTCCGAGCTCTTGAGTCGACCCGCGCGGGCACGGACGACGAGATCCTGCAGCTCGCGCATCAGCTCGGGCAGCGTGATGCTATCGGCGTCGAGGATGGCCGGAGCGACGAGGCCACCCGTGCGCAGCGAGATCGCCGTCGCGAGGTGAACTTCCTCGGAAGGGCGAAAGGCGCCATCGACGTAGAACCCGTTCAGCTCGGGAAAGTCCCACAGGGCGGCCGCGACCGCACGGAGGAGGAGAGCCCCGGGCAGGATCCGCGCTTGGATCGGAAGCGAGCGGTTGGTCTCGTCGAGCCACGCGAGGGCCCGCTTCAGGCTTATCGTGTGGGACAGGTAGAAGTGCGGGATCTCCCGCTTCGATCGCGACATCGCCGCGCCGATCGCCTCGCGCATCGGTCCGCTCACCGCGGGTGGACGGCGCGCCGGCTTCGGTGAAACCGGCTGCGACGAAGCGCTCGGCGGAGTCGGTCGCGTCGACGGTTCCGGTGCGACGACATCGCGCAAGATGATCGCGCCATGCGGGCCGCTGCCGTGAACCTTCGCGAGATCGATGCCGAGCTCGCGCGCACGTTGTCGCGCCGCCGGCGAGCTGCGAACGCGCTCCGTGCTCGGAGGCGCTGTCGATGTTGCGGGCACGATGACCGGCGGCACACGAGGAGCCGCGACCGGTGGAGGACTCGTCACGAACGCGGCGCCGAGCCTCGCGAGCACCGTTCCGACCAAGACCTTCGTCCCGGGCTCGACGAGCAACGCTTCGACCGTGCCTTCGGCGAAGCTCTCGAGCTCCATGGTCGCCTTCTGGGTCTCGATGAGGCCGACGACATCGCCGCGCGCGACATGATCGCCGACCGCGACTCGCCACTCGAGCAACGTGCCGGCGTCCATGTCGGCGCCGAGTGATGGCATCGTGATGTCAGGCATGCATCACCGCCTTCGCGGCAGCGACGATCGCCTCCGCACTGGGGAGCGCTGCAATCTCCAGGTGCTTCGCGTACGGCATCGGGACCTCCGCGCTGCACACCCGCTGGATCGGTGCGTCGAGGTTCCAGAACCCGCGCTCGACGATGATCGCGGCGATCTCGCCGGCGAGGCTGCCGGTTCGCCAGCCTTCGTCGACGAGCACCACGCGATGTGTACGCGCGACGGAGGAGAGGATCGTCTCGGTGTCGAGCGGCCGCAGCGTGCGCAGATCGATGACCTCGGCGGAGATGTTGGCGGACGCGAGCGTGTCTGCCGCCGCGAGCGCGCGCGGGAGCGATCCACCGTAGGTCGCGATCGTGACGTCGGTGCCCGCGCGGCGAACCGCGGCGCGATCGAGGTCGACCGGCGCCGGCTCGATGTCGTCCTCGATCCCGTAGAGCTGGACGTGCTCGAAGATGACGACCGGGTCGCGTTCGCGCAGCGCCGTGGCGAGCATGCCGCGCGCATCGGCAACGGTTGCCGGTGCGAGCACGCGCAAACCGGGGACGTGCGCGAACCAGTTCTCGAAGCTGTGGGAGTGTTGCGCGGCGAGCTGACGGCCGGCACCGGTCGCCATGCGGATCACGATCGGCGCCTCGAGCTGGCCACCGGACATGTGTCGAAAGGTCGCGGCGCCGTTCACGATCTGATCGAGGGCGAGCAGGCTGAAGTTTACGGTCATGATCTCGACGATCGGCTTCATGCCATTCAACGCAGCCCCGACGCCCGCGCCGACGAAGGCGGACTCGGAGAGCGGAGTGTCGCGAACTCGCTCGGGGCCAAACTCGTCGAGGAGGCCGCGCGTCGCCGCGTACGTACCACCGTACTTGCCGATGTCGATCCCCATCAAGAAGACGTTCGGATCGGCGTGCAACGCCTCGCGCAACGCGTCGCGGATCGCATCTCGGTAGGAAAGCTTCATGATGCCCTCACGTCGACCAGCAGATCTTCGACGGGTTCGAGTGGAGACGCCTCGGCGAAGGCACACGCGGCCGTGATCTCGGTGGCTGCATCGGCGTCGATGGCCGCGACATCCTGTGGCCCGACAACTCCGGTCATGCGTTGCACGAACGTCGTGATCGGATCGCGCTTGCGCCACTCCTCGACCTCGGCCTTGTCGCGATAGAGTTCGGGGTCGAACATCGAATGAGCGCGGAACCGATACGCGAGGCACTCGAGGAACCACGGAGCCCCAGTCTCGCGCACGCGTTCGATCGCCTGAGTCGCCGCCTCCTGGACGGCGATGACGTCCATGCCGTCGACGACCTCGGACCCGATGCGGTGCACCGCTGCCTTCTTGTGGATCTCTCCCTCGGCTTCGGAGCGCGCGAGCGCCGTGCCCATCGCGTAGAGGTTGTTCTCGCAGACGAACAGCACGGGCAATCGCCACAGCGATACGAGGTTGAGCGACTCGTGGAACTCTCCCTCGGCCGTCGCGCCTTCGCCGAAAAACACGCACGTGATCGCGCGCGAGCCACGCAGCTTGTCCGCGAGCGCGATGCCGATCGCGACCGGCAGTCCCCCGCCGACGATCCCGTGCCCACCGAAGAACCGATGCTCGCGCGAGAACAAGTGCATGGAGCCACCGCGCCCGCGCGAACAGCCACCCGCCTTGCCGTACATCTCCGCCATGATCGAGCTCGCCGAGATTCCGCGAAGCAACGCGTGTCCGTGCTCTCGATACGTCGCGACCACCGAGTCGTCGACGGTCAGCGCCGGAATCACGCCCGCCGCGATCGCCTCCTGCCCGATGTAGAGATGGAGGAAGCCGCGGATCTTCGCGGCCGCGTAGTCCTCGGCACACCGCTCCTCGAGGCGGCGGATGCGGGTCATCGCGCGCAACATCGCCATCGCCTGATCGCGATCGGGCGTCATCGGACGTTCTCCAGCGTCGAGAGGTCGCCCTCGGGAAGCCCGAGCTCGCGAGCTCGCAACAAGCGGCGAAGGATCTTCCCGCTCCGGGTTCGCGGGATCTCGGGAACGAACGCGATCTCGCGTGGAGCCACGGCGGGCCCGAGCTTCTTTCGCGCATGCGCGACGAGCTCGGTCCGGACCGCGTCACTCGCCTCGACGCCGGGTTTGAGCGCGATGAACGCCTTCACGATCTCGCCGGCGACCGGATGTGGGATCCCGATCACCGCGGCCTCCGCGACGAACGGATGTGCGAGCAGAGTGCTCTCGACTTCAAACGGCCCGATCAGGTGTCCCGCCGACTTGATGACATCGTCGCTGCGACCCACGAACCAGATGTAGCCGTCGTCGTCGCGTCGAGCGAGATCGCCGGTCAGGTACCAGCCGGCGGCAAAGCACGTCCGATAGCGCTCGTCTTCGTGCAGGTACCCTCGAAACATCGACGGCCACCCGGTGCGCAACGCGAGCTGTCCGACGCTGTTCGCGGGGAGCTCGCGAACGGTTCGATCCGCCGCGATCTCGACGATCGCGGCATCGATTCCCGGTAGTGGCTTGCCCATCGATCCGGGGCGAACCTCCATGCACGGCAAGTTCGCGACCATGATCCCGCCGGTCTCCGTTTGCCACCAGTTGTCGAGGAAGGGGATCCCCAGGACGTCGGCGCCCCACAGGACTGCATCGGCGGGCAAGGCTTCGCCAACGGACGCTGCGATCCGTAGCGCCGACAGATCGCGGGCACGTGCGAGCTCCGGGCCCGCCTTCATCAACATGCGGATCGCGGTGGGGGCGGTGTACCAGACGGTCACGCGCTCGCGCTCCAAGATCTCGTACCAGCGATCGGCGACGAAGTCGGCTTCGTCGACGACGCACGTCACCCCCAGCGTCAGCGGTGCGATCAATCCGTAGGACGTGCCCGTCACCCACCCCGGATCGGCGGTGCACCAGAAGACATCATCGGGATGTAGATCGAGGACCATCCTCGCCGTTGCGTGGTGCGCGACGACGGCGCCGTGTACGTGCATCGCTGCTTTCGGACGTCCGGTCGTGCCGCTCGTGAAGTGCAGGAGGGCGAGTGTCTCGGGAGGCGTGGGCTCGACCACGAGCTCGGCGGACGCGGCGCTCGTGATCGTCTTCCAGTCGAGCGTTCCCTCGGGAGCTCCGGCGCCGTCGTCGACGACGATGACGTGTCGCAGCGTGGTCAAGCGTTCGCGGATCGGCGCGATCTTCCGCGCGTACAGCGACGACGTCGTGACGAGTACGGCGCCGTTGGCGGCGTCGACGCGCGTGGCGATCGGCTCTGGCCCGAAGGCCGAGAACAGCGGTGAGAACACGGCCTGGATCGCCAGCGTCCCCAGTGCGGTCGCGTACAGCTCGGGAATGCGCGGGCACAACGCGAGGACGACATCCCCACGACGGACCCCGAGCGCGCGCAGCGCGTTGCCAAACCTCGCGGTCGAGGCCGCGAGCTCGCGGTAGCTGATATCGCGCGAGTCGCCGCGACGGCCCCGCCAGCGCAACGCGGTCTTGTCAGCGATGGGGCACTGCGCGTGGCGGAGAACCGCGACGTCGGCGATGTTGACACCCTCCGGACCGACGAGCTCTCCGACAACGTCGTTCCAATGGAACGTTCGTCGCGCATCGTCGTAGCTCGTCACGTTCCACGTCACACCACCGCGAGTGGGAGGCCGGATCACCGCACGTTCCATTCGAGCACGGAGTTGCAACGCACACGCCACCGCTACGGCGGTCGATCGCGCACCATTTGCGCGCTCGATCGCAAGGTCGTCGACCTCGTGCGCCGATCAGCATGTGGGCTCAAGCGCGAAAGGCGTCGGTCAAGAAGCCGATGAAGCTGCGGACGTTCGCGGAGCGCGCGCGGTTTGACGTCGCGAGCGCATGAATCCGCGGCCCGGGCGCCGCGGCATCGGCGAGCACCTCGACGAGAACGCCGTCGCGGATCGACCGTTCGACCATGAAGTCGAGCACCTGGCAGATGCCCATGCCGGCTTCCGCGGCAGAGAGGAGGTAGCTGCCGTGATCGATCACGAGGTTCCCATCGACCGGAATCGTCAACGGACGCGCGTCTTGCACGAACGACCAGGCGCGAGGCTTTCCGTTCGGCGCGAGGAAGCGCAGGCAGTTGTGGCGTGCGAGATCCTCGATCGACGCCGGGGCGGCCTTGCGCGCGAGGTAGCTCGGGGACGCGACCGTTGCCCAGCGCGTCGTGCGCAACAGCCGCGCGACGAGGCTCGACGGCTCCAGGTCGCCCATGCGGATCGCGACGTCGTACTCCTCGTCGGCGAGGCGCGTGATGCGATCGCTCATGTGGAGGCGGAACGAGAGTCGCGGGTGTTGGTGGCCGAGCGGCGCGAGGCGAGGGACCACGAACGGCGCGAGGATGAACGGCAGGGTGACCGCTACCTCGCCCTGCGGATCGCGTCGCGAGCCTTGCACGGCCTCGCGGGCGCCTTGCACGTCGACGACCGCGTGGCGGCAACGCTCGAGGAAGATCGCGCCTTCCCGCGTGAGCATGACCGTGCGCGACGTGCGGTCGAGCAGCTTCACGCCGAGGTCATCCTCGAGTCTCCGCACCGCCTTGCTCACCGCTGCCGTGGTGATGCCGAGGCTGGCCGCGGCACGGCCGAAGCTTCGCTCGTCGGCGGTGCGGACGAACGGGAGCACCCCTACGAACAGATCGGTGCGAAGCGCCATCGTTAACCCCTGGTTGACGATAGGTTGACGGCGACGTGCTGGTCAACCCGATCGCTGCGACCTACCGTTACTGCAAGGAGACGATATGAAGATCGGAATTCTCGGTAGCGGAATCGTGGCGAAGACGATCGCGGGCAAGCTCGATAGCCTCGGGCACGCGGTCACGCTCGGAACACGCGACGTCAAGGCGACGCTCGCGCGCAACGAGCCGGACATGGCCGGCGGCCCTTCGCTGAGGCTGTGGCTGGAGAGTCACCCTCGGGTCACGCTCGCCACGCACGCGGAGGCCGCGGCGCACGGCGAGCTCGTGATCAACGCGCTGTCGGGCCAGGGAGCGCTCGCCGGGCTGCGCGGGGCCGCGAGCGCGCTCGCCGGCAAGATCCTCGTCGACATCTCGAACCCGCTCGACTTCTCCAAGGGCATGCCGCCGTCGCTGTCGATCGCGAACACCGATTCGCTCGGCGAGACGATCCAGCGCGAGCTCCCCGACACGAAGGTCGTCAAGACGCTGAACACCGTCAACGCGTTCCTCATGGTCGATCCGCAGCAGCTCGACGGCGGCAACCACTCGATGCTCGTGTGCGGCAACGACGCCGGTGCCAAGACCGAGGTCACGCGCATGCTGAAGGAGTGGTTCGGATGGAAGGACGTCGTCGATCTCGGTGACATCACGAACGCACGCGGCACCGAGATGTGGGTCGCGCTGTGGGTCCGACTGTACGGCGCGCTCCAAACGCCGATGTTCGGAATGAAGATCGTGCGCTGATCTCGACCTCGGTGGCGGTCAGCGTTCCCGATTTCGGGGCGTCGTGGAGCGTGGGTCCGGCTCGGGGCGCCTGTCGGCCGGTGCGCCGACGCCGTGCGAACGAGATACTCTGCGCGAGCGTGTGGGTCCCGCTGCCGATGCGTCCGGACGTACCCGTGTCTCCCGACGAGAGACGCGCGGCGGTCGAGCGGTTGCTCGCGTGGGCGCGCGCGAAGGGAGCGCGGTGGGACGGGATCGCGTTCGTCGTCGACGAGAGCGGCAGCGCGCGCGGCGTCGCCACGCGTTCGCTCGCGGTGGGCGAATCGATCCTCACGCTTCCGCGCGCCTTGATGATCATCGACGACGAGCTGGAGGACTCGACCACCGGGCCGCTCTCGCTCGGCGACGAGCCTCACCCTCGGGACGCGCTCGCGACGTGGTTGCCACTCGAAGCGCGCGAGCCCATGTCGCCGTGGCGTGCGTACCTCGAGGCGTTGCCAGTGCAGCTCGGCGGGCTCCCGATGTTCCACGACGCGGACGACCTGGCCGAACTCGACGGGACGGCCGCGCATGCGCTCGCGACCGACACCCGGCGCGACATCGTCTCCACGTACGATCGACTTCCGCCCGAGCTGCGCACGCGGCTCTCGCTCGCTGACTTCGCGTGGGGACGCGCGATCGTGATGTCGCGTGCATTCCACGCGCCCGGAACGTTCGAGCATCGAGTCGCGCTCCTGCCGCTCGTCGACATCTTCAATCATCGCCGCGATGACACCGGGTGGAGCTACAGCCCCTACGACGGCAACCTCGTCGTTCGCACCGAGCGTGCGATCGAAGCCGGCGACGAAGTGTGCTTCTCGTATGGCAATCGCAGCAACTCGCATCTCCTCGTTCACTTCGGCTTCACGCTGGCCGACAACACCGCCAACGAGGCGAGCCTGGTGTTCGATCTTCCGTCGAGCCCTCCGCTCCGGGTGCGTGTCGGCGGCATCGTCGACGAGCGGTTTGCCCGCGCGCTGTCCATGGTGCGCCTGCTCACCTGCGATCCCGTGGAGCGCGATCGCATCGTCGCCGGGTTGACCGAGCCCACGTCCATCCCAGTCCTCGCCGGCGCGAACGAGGAGGCCGCGCTCGACCTCCTCGCGAGCGTCGCGCGCCGCGCTCGCGCCGAGCTCGACGCGTATCCGCGGCGCGCATCGCAGCGCGCGTGGGATCAGACCTGCGCGCTCGTGCGCGAGGGAGAGCGCTCGATCCTCGATCAGATCATCGAGCTCGCGACTGCGGCTCGCGCATACGCGCGATGCACGCCGGCCCAGTGGCGCGCGACGGTCGCTGCGCTTCCGACGGATGCGTCCGGCGCGGTACGCATGCTGCGGCGATATCTGGACACGCTCGCAGGGGGAAGCGTAGTCGACGAAGGACGCACCGTCGAGATGACGTGCCATTCGGCGATCGTTACTCTTCGCGCGGATCACCGAGGGACTCGGTGCCGTCGTTGCTCGACGGGAACGCCTTGATCTGAGCCCGCGCACGCTTCCAGCCCTGCTGCACCACCCAGGAGAGCGAGCGATCGAGGCGAGCCGCCTCCTGCTGGATCTCCGCCAGCATGTCTTCGGGGAAGTAGAGCGATTGCTTTCTCTTGTCGGAGCTGGACATCTCACCGGAGCGTAGTCCAGTTTCACGCTGGCGTCGTCGCCAACCGGCGCCGTAACAGGTCGCGCACGGCGTCGCTGGGCGCGGTGGCCATCGCGCGGTCGTGATGCAGACGAAACGTCTCCGCGTCCCCGGCGCGCCGGTGGAGATCCGCGAGCACGGCATCCCACAAGTAGGACGACGACAGCCAGCTCGGCGGATCGATCGCATCGAGCAAGGCGAGCGCCGCGTCGACACCTTGCCACTCCGCCACGGCCACCGCGCGGTTCAGCGTGTGCAGCGGCGACGGTGCGACCCGATCGAGGAGTGCGTACAGGTCCGCGATCTCGTGCCAGCGGGTCTCGCCGAATGAGGGCGCGAGGCAATGCTCGGCGGCGATGCCGGCCTCCGCGTGATAGCGCGAGAACGTCTCGCCGCTCGCCGATCGCGCGAGGTACTCGACGCCGGTGCGGATCTGATCCCGATCCCACTGCACGCGGTCCTGCTCTTCGAGGAGGAGCAGGCCACCCGCACCGTCGATTCGTCCGGCGAGGCGGGCGCCGTGAAAATGCATGAGCGCGAGGAGCGCGAACGTCTCGGGCACCTCGCCGACGCGATGCTCGGATAGCAGCGTCGCGAGCCGGATCGCCTCGTCGCAGAGCTCGCGACGGATCGCGGATTCGGCGTGCAGCGAGAGATACCCTTCGTTGAACAAGAGGTAGAGCACCTCGTGCACGCTCGCGACGCGGGCATGGAGATCGTCGAGCGGTGGCGTCACGAGATCGCCCGCGTCGCGCAGCGTCTCTCTCGCGCGCTGCAGTCGCTTGTGCACGTTCGCGTCGCTCGTGAACAAGCGCAGCGCGATCTCCTGCGTGGAGAACCCGCAGAGCGTCTTCAGCGCGAGGACGATGCGTGATTCGCGTGGGATCGCGTCGTCGCAACACACGAACAGCATGCGCAGCAGATCGTCGCGAACCTCGTCTGGAAAGTGCGTCGTGGGGCTCGTAGCCGCCTCGTCGAGATCCAGACTCTGGAGGATGCGCAGCCGGCCGGCGTCCTTGCGCAGAACACCGACGAGGTGATTGCACGCAACGCGATAGAGCCACGCGCTCGGATCGCGCGGCTGACCGCGAGCGACCCACGCTTCGAGCGCCGAGGCGAGGGCGAGCCTCGACGATCATGAAGCCGCCGATGATCTCCTTCGCCTCGACGAACGGACCGTCGCTGACCCCGGCAGCACCCACGATCTTACCGCCGGACTTCAGCTTGTCGCCCCAGTCGACGATGTTGTCCTTGAACTTCTCTTTCCACGCGTTCCACCTCGTCATCATCGCCTGCATCTGCTCGGGAGATGGCTTCTGATCGCCCGCGGGCGGCGACTGGCCCACCTGGCTGCGGTGGAGAAACAGGTACTTCTGGGTCGGCTTGGTCATGCGTCCTCCGGGTTGTACCCCTACGACGCGCGACCCGGACCGAACTGGACACGCCCGATCGCGCTCCCGTGCGAATCCTCTGCGTGGTGCGTGGCTCTCACCCCGTGACATGGCGAAACCAGCACCGTTTCCGCATCACTACACGGTCACCCTCGAAGATCGTCGCCTCACCGGACCACGGCGAGCGCCGATCGCCGCCGGTGCGCCACCACAGTTCGGCGGCAGCGACGAGGTCTGGAGCCCCGAGGACCTGCTCGTCGGCGCGGCGCTCGAGTGCCTGTGGACCACGTTCGAAGCGTACGCGCGTCGCGAACAGCTCGAGGTCGCGAGCTGGCGCGGGACCGGCACGGGCATCCTCGACCGGAGCCCGACCGGTCCGGTGTTCACGTCGATCACCCTCGCGGTCGAGATGACGGTCGCCGCCGCAGACATCGAGCGGGCCGGGCGCATCCTCGCCACCGCGGAGAAGAACTGCATCATCTCGAACGCGCTCCGCGTCGCGGTCACGGTGGAGCCGGATATTCGATCCAGCTGAGCTACGTCGTCGGTGACATCGCGGCGGCGATCGCGTCGCGGACCGCGGCTCGCACCGAGGCCGGTACACCATCTCCCGGGAGCTGGCGACATAGCGACACCGTGCGCTTCAGTGCATCGCACGCGCCCGCGCAGCGCGTGCACGTGGCGAGGTGCTGCTCGATCTGGACGCACGTCGCTTGATCGATCTCCGCGCCGACATACGCGGTGAGCTCGTGGGCCAGCTCCGGGCACGGCTCGATGTCGGCGTTCGCACCGAGAGCGTCCGCGAGCTCGGTGCGCAGCGCCATTCGCGCGCGATGCAACCGGCTCTTGAGCGCGCCCACCGCGATCCCGACGACGTCGGCTGCTTGATCCGCGCTGAGACCTTCGACGTCGCGCAGGACGAGCACCTCGCGTTGCTCGGCGGGAAGCG
>JBGARE010000006.1:0-41303 GCA_044230415.1 Kofleriaceae bacterium | reverse complement strand
CGTTTCGTCGAGCGAGCGAGTCGGATGCTGACCTCGGCGCTCCTTGATGCAGAAGCTTCGCGCGATCTGATAGAGCCACGTCGATAGCCGCGCATCGCCGCGAAACCCCGGCAGATGCCGAAACGCAGCGAGCAGCGTCTCCTGCAGCACCTCGCGCGCGGCGTCCTCGTTCCCGCACATGCGAAGGCCGAAGCGATAGATCGTGGGTTCGTAGCGCTCGAGCAGCTCCTCGACCGCGGTTCGGTCACCGCTCTGGGCGGCCGTCACGAGATCGTCATCGGAGCGTTCCATGTGGGCGCGAGTGTACTGCCCGCCACAGATTCCGCGAACCCTCTGGGCGGCCGACGGCTCGTATGCGACAAGGAGTCGAAGCCATGTGCCGAGTCGTGCAGTGCAAGAAGTGCCACAAGCCAACCTGGGCGGGATGCGGAGCTCACGTCGAGCAAGTGTTGGGTCACGTGCCGAAGTCCGGGCGCTGCGCGTGCCGCGAGGCCAGCTCGACGAGCGCGAAGCCCACAGCGGCGAGCTCCGGGCTCGGTGGAGCGATCCGGCGGTTCTTCGGACGGTAAGTCGCTATCGATCGCGGATCGTCTGGTGACACGCGACGCAGGTCGCGAGAAGGTCGCCATAGATCGCGGCGCGCTCGTGAGCGGTGTGAGCCTTCTGCGCGCGCCGGGCGAGCAACCGCACGTACGCGACATTGTCCGCGATGCCGAGCTCGTGCCCGGGAACTTCGCCTTCGGCGACGAGCGTCAGTGGAGCACGCTCGAGTGCCTCCGCGCCGGCGAGCCATGTCTTGTCCGAGGCCGACACGAGGCCATCCCACAGCCGGCCCGCGGCCCAATGGTGCGGGGTCATCTGCGATTCGGGATGGATCGTGGTCGTCGACGAGCCGAGAAGAACATTCGTGCTGCGCGCTCCGGCCGAGAGGTGGCAGTCGGCGCAGCGTTCACCGAGCGTGGCGAATGCACGCGCGGCGGCGGTGGAGTCCGTTGCGGCTGCGACGTCCGTGGCAGCGGCCTGAACTCCCGCGATGAATGGCTGCCATTCGGGGAGGACGTCGGGCTCTGCGAGGAGCGTGAGCGTGTTCGCGGCCGTGCGTGCGCGCACCGTGTCGCCATGTTCGATCGCATCTCGAACGACGACGGTGGCGGCGAAGCGACGATGCATGCGCTCGCGAATCGCAGTGGTCTTTTCGACGAGGTGCTTGTCGCTCGGCTGCGTGTCGAAGCCAGCGCAGCCGGAGATCGCGACAACGGTGGCAAGGAGCATTCGCACACCCGATTCGAGAGCAACCGACGTGCCGTCCGGTCCAGGTGTCGGGCGAACGGAGTGCGCCTGGTTTGCGCGAGCGACCCCAACGCGTGCAGCAATTGCGCGGTCAGTGCAGGTCGTCGTACCCGCCGCCGTTGACCACGTTCGTGTACCCGGCGGCATCGAGCTGCGCCTTCGCTTTCGCGGCGCGTGCGCCTGCGGCGCAGTACACGACGATCGGTCGTGCCTTATCGCCGACGACGAGCTTGTCGACCTCCACGATTCGCTCGCTGAACTGCTGCACGGGGATGTTCGTCGCCGCCGGCAAGTGCGCCTCCGAATACTCCGCGGGTGTGCGGACATCGAGGACGACAGCGCCTGCTTCGATCATCTTGCGTGCGGCGACTGCGTCCTTCGTCGCCGGGCTCGGCGCGGTTGTCGGTGCGGGCGGACGTGCGTCGGACTTCGAGCAGCCCGATGCGAGAGCGACGAGGATCGTGAACGTACGAACGGCGGATGTCATGCCCGAACATCGTGCACGCACCGGCCCACCGAGTCACAGACTTTCTCTCAGCCCGGAACGATCACGGCGCGCCCACGGATCTCGCCCCGCCGGAGACGGTCATAGGCTTCGGGCGCTTGATCGAGACGAAACCGCTCGACGTCGAGAGCGATCTTCCCCGTGCGCGCGAGGGCGACCAGCTCGATCAGCTCGGTGACGGTGCCCCAGTAGCTCGTGGCCACTTCGGCGCCGTAGGGCACGCCGAAGAAGCTGACGGGGAGGGTTCCGGACGCGAGACCGAGGATGACGAGCCGGCCTTCTGCCCGCAGCGACTTCGCGCCGAGGGCGAGCGTCGCGTCCGCGCCGACGACATCGAGCACGAGGTCGGCACCGCCGGAGGCTTTGCGAATCGCGTCCGCGCTCCCCGCATCGGAGTGCACCACGACATCGGCGCCGAGCGTGCGCGCGATCTCGAGCTTGCGATCGTCGTTGTCGACGGCGATCACGCGCGTTCCCGTCGTCGCTTTCAGCAGCTGGATGGCCATCTGTCCGAGGCCACCGACACCGATGACCACGGTGGTCGAGCCCGGATGAAGTCGATCACGAGACTTCGCGATCGCGTGATACGGCGTGAGCGCGGCGTCGCTGAGCGGAGCCGCTTTCACCGGGTCCAGATCACCGAGCGGCACCAAGAGGCGCGTGCTCGGCACGAGCATGTACTCGGCCATTCCGCCGTCGAGGCCGAGCCCACCACCCGATACACCGATCGCAGCGGCGTTGTCGCAGTAGTTCTCGCGACCGAGTCGACACGGACGACAGCGTCCACATCCCCACGGGCCATAGACGAGGACCGCATCTCCCTTCTTCCACCCGGTGACTCCCTCTCCGAGCTCTTCGATCCAGCCCGCGTTCTCGTGGCCGAGCGTGAACGGGAGCTTCCACGGCAGCAGGCCCTCGGGCCAGTCCATGAGGTGAAGATCCGAGTGACACGCACCCGCACCTGCGACCTTGATCAGCACCTGTCCGGCGCGGACCTCGGGTTTGGTGATTTCGGTGAGCTCTGCTCGGGTTCCCCATTTCGTCAGTCGGAGTGCTTTCATGCGTCACCCGGCAGCAAGGGGCATGCCGGCCGGGATTATCGGCGGAGGCAGCGAATGAATCGCCTCGGTCTCGTCGAACCAGATGTACTCGTCGAATTGCGCCGGCAGGATCGCTTGGAAATAGTGGCTCTGTAGCTCGGTCTCGGGCCGATAGACCACGCCGATCGCTCGCTCGAGCCGCGGGTCGGCGAGCTCGTCGCGGATCGCGCCGCGCAGCGGTTCACGCAGGTGGAGCATGAACGCAGGCACACCGCTGTCGTGACAGAGGCGTTCGTAGCTATCGGAGCGCGCCGGTCGGACGCGCATGCGCTTCATCGGTTCGTCCCACGCGTGTGCCGCGGCGACGGTGCCGTGATCGGTGCCGAATCCGACGATGAAGACGTCGTCGTCGAACGCATTGCGACACAGCTGGCCGACGTTGTGCTCGCCGCGTACGGACATCTCGGTCGCGCTCGCGTCACCGACGTGCGAGTTGTGCTCCCAGACCACGATCTTCGCGTCGTCGCGATGCGCGATGATCGAGCGAAGCGTATCGAACATGTGCTGGTCGCGAAGGTTCCACGACTCCGCGGCGCCGTAGTACATCGCCCGGTAGTAGCGTTCGGCACCGGCGACGACGCGCGCGTTTTGCGCCGCATCGAAGAACTCGTCGCCGTCTTGCGCCGAATAGTCGATCCGCTTCGCGAGCAGATCGCGCAGCATCGCGACGACGTCCGCCTCGCACGACTTCATCTGGCTCGCCAGCGCGGCGCGGCCATACGCGGCAGGATCGTGCTCCCATGGCGTCAACCGACCGTAGCGTTCGCGTGCGGCGCGTGCGGCCTGGGGATCGACGCGATCGAGGTAGCGCACGACCTCGTACGCGGACGTGTACATGCTGTAGAGGTCGAGCCCCGAGAAGCTGACGTCTCGAGCGGACGCGGCGTTGTACGTACGTAGCCACTCGATCAGATGGTGGGTCTCGGTGTTGCGCCACATCCACGTCGGAAAGCGCGTGAACGGCGTCCATGGCCGTGGGTGCGCCGGCTTGCCGCGCACGTAGCGGTCGATCGCGGCTGCATCGGGCCAATCACCCTCGATCGCGATCGCGCGAAATCCGCGCCGCAGGATCAGCTCCTGCGTGATCCTCGTTCGCATCCGATAGAACTCCGAGGTGCCGTGCGTGGCTTCGCCGAGGAGGACGACACGCGCGTCGCCGATGCGTTCGAGCAGCGAGTCCAGCGCCGCGTCTTCGATGCGCGCGATCGGCTCCGCGCATTCGGCGATGAGCTTCGTCACGCTCGATGACTGCGTGACGGTGACGAGCGGTCCGGACGCGCGTCGTGGAAGCACTCCGCGTCGAGTCCGCGCGTCTTGCGGCTGCTCCGCCCAGCCTTGCTCGCCGATCAATGGAACGAATTGCACGGCGCCCAGATCCTCGTGGCGGTATTCGGTCTCGTCGACCCGAGTGACGCGAACGAGCCTCTGTGCGCGGTCGGCGCCGACGGGCATGACGAGCCTGCCGCCGATCGCGAGCTGCGCGAGCAACGCGGGCGGCAGATCGGGCCCACCGGCGGCGACGATGACAGCATCGAACGGAGCGTGGTCTGGCCAGCCGAGCGTGCCGTCACCGCAGCGGACCTCCACGTTCGCGTAGCCGAGCCGAGCGAGTCGTTCACGCGCGAGGTCCGCGAGCTCTGCATGTCGCTCGATCGTGTAGACCTCCTTCGCGATGCTCGCGAGTACGGCCGCCGCGTAGCCGGAGCCAGCTCCGATCTCGAGCACGCGATCCTCGGGCTGCAGACCGAGCGCTTCGGCCATGACCGCGACGATGTAGGGCTGCGAGATGGTCTGTCCGGCTTCGATCGGGAGCGGCCGATCCTCGTACGCTTCTGCGGCGAGCTCGGGAGGCACGAACGCTTCGCGCGGGACCGTCGACAGCGCGTCGAGCACGCGGGCATCGCGAACCCCTCGCGCGCGGATGTGACGCTCGACCATTCGTTTGCGTTTGGCGTCCATGGCCTACCGCACATCTCGATACAGCTGGTTCTTCAAGCGATCCCAGAGCTGGACGGCATGGTCCGGATCGGTCGCGCACGCAGCCGCCAGCTCCGTGAGCTCGCAGTGGATTGGCTCCGGTGCGTACGATGCGAGCTGCTGGGCGACGTGCCGGAGCCCGCTGAAATCGCCGTGCGCACAGGCCCAATCGCCTCCAACGCAAAGCTTGCCGATTGTCTGGCGTACAACCTTGCTCGTGGGGGGTGTGGGCATCACACCGGCGGTAGATACAAAGCGCGTGCCGCGTTCAGTGCGAGAACGCGATCGTGAGGATCAACGCCGTGTCCTCGATCGCGACCACCGCGTGAGTGAGATCCGGCTCGATCGCGAGAACCTTGCCGGGACCGAGGTCGAAGCTCGAGTCGAGCAACGTGACGACGGCGCGTCCGTCGAGCGCCTGGATCGTCATCGATCCCTTCGCGTGATGACGCGGGATGCGAGCTCCGGCTTTCATGACCATCAACACCATCCGGAGGTCTCGATGGTGGAGCACGGTCTTCGCGACGTGATCGTGCGAGATCGGGGAGTGGCGGAGTTGCCGCACCTCCTCGAGAAGGTCGAGATGGGCGATCGGAAACGACTCCGTCGTCAGTGGCTTGGCTGCCTCCGTCATCGGGCACGCGATGGTGCTGCGGGAAGCAGGCCCTGTTCGGCGAGATGCTCGCGGAGCTGCGGCGGAGTTAGCTTGGTGAGATCGCGTGGAATCTCGTCGATAGAGAGATCGGACGAGGCCTTGCCGCGACCTGCGCGAAGGTGACCGAGCATGCGCGGACTCGCGCAGATGATCAGCCGCTTGGCCGGAGAAGCGCGAAGGAGCTGGTCGATCTCGTCGTTGACCAGCCGCGAGAACTCGGTGTCGAGCTTCTCGTTGTGCGCGTCGCGGTGGTCGTCGAGCCCGAATTGCAGCGGACCGTTGCGACTCGAGCCTGGGGAGTCGGAGAATTGCTCGGCCGGCGTCAACCGACGAGCGGGATTGATGAAGTCGCGTTGTTCGACCAGCGACTCGGACAGACCCTCGGCCTCTGCCGAGCGCTCGAACGTCAGCAACCGGGCGCGCGAGGCGTCCACGACAGCAATGCAGGTACGGTGCATGTCTCACTACCAGTGCAATGGGCTGGCCACGAGCGAGGGCGGAACTTCGCGCAAGACCTGCGTCATGACGACACGCACGGCGCGCGCGAACGAGAGCGCAGCTGCGCGGTTTCTGCGCGGTCGTCATCGATGGACCCGGCCGCGCAACACGTCGACACGCATCGGCGGGACGAGCTCGATGCGATAGCCGAGCGAATCGATCGCGATGGGGAACGTCCCGCCGGATCGGACGGTGCGGCGGTAGTACGTCGATGCGTCCCCGCGACGAACGTGTTGCCGATGCGACAGCACGAAGTCCGCGAGCCGGACGACGTGGAAGCCGAGCAAGCGGTGACAGCCGTGACTCACTCCGTTGGCGAGCGAAGCGACGCTTCCCGTCCCGTGCGTTCGGATGCCTTGGTCCCAGAGTGCTCCATGACCCTCCTCGGCGAGGTGGACGAACGCGATCATGCCGAACGCCGCGCGATAGCTCGGTCCGAGCTGTTCTCTCGCGAGGACGAAGTGATTGCCGCGCCAGCGTACGAGCTCGCGATCCGGGGTAGAGGCGGGCGGGAGCCACCTCGGCCCGACGAAGAGATCGCGCCAGATGCGCGGGCCGACCGGTGACTCCTTCCACCGCTTCTCGACGTCGCCGTCGATCTTCTGCTTCTGCCAACCACCGATCGTGGTCGGCCATCGCGCGAGCGGAACCCGATGATCGCGGACGGTGGCATACAGGATCAACGCAGGGCGACGAGCGGTGGCATGCGGTGTCTTCCACACGTCGCCACGATCGATCTCGACCGAGAGCTCCATCGCGGGGCCGTGATACGCCGGAGCGGGAGGCAGCTGGAGCGCGACAAGCGGAGGTGTCTCCTTCGCCGCGCGTGCGTCGAGAAACGCGCGAATCGACGCGGCGTCGCTCCAGCCGAGTGCGCGAGCCGCGGCTTCGGTGGCCGGCGAGACGAGATCGGCAGCCGCGCCGTCGAGCGGTGCGTGACCGCGAGCGCGCCACGTCGCGGCAGGAACGAGCTCGCGGCCGAGCACCGTGCTCTCGCCCGTGCCCGCGGTCCCGTCCTCGACGAGCCCGGTCGCAGCGATCACGCGTTCGCGCAACACCCGAAGTGCCGTGAGGACGTCGCGCTCGCGACTGTCGGCGAAGAGCGCGCTCCGCGTCGCGGCATCCAGCGTTCCCGTCGGAAAGATCATCGCGCCGCGCTGGAACGTCTCGACGGCGTTGCTCGTCTGCCAGGAGTACACCCCATCGATCGCCGGCGATTCGAGAAGGCCATCGCACGCGAGGTGCGCCTGGACGAGCCGGACGGTGGTGATGTACGCCTCGAGCGCGCGCAGACGAGCCATGCTCTTTTGGTGGTACGCGTCGAGCGCTGCGAGCGCATCGAGGTCATCGACCTTCGCGCGCTGTCGATCGTGCTCGAGGTCCGCGCGAAGCGCGCGAGCACGGGCGATCCGAGCGCGACCGTCCGCCGAGCTCTCCTCGACGATGCGAGCGGGCGCGGCTGCGAGCGCGGACGTGTCGATCGCCTCGTGGCACGCGTGCCGAGCATCGTCCGCCATGCGCGAATGGACCACGCCGAGCGTCGGCTCGATGCCGAACAGCTCGAGGTAGCGATCGTGCGTCGCGAGCTCGCCGTCGATGCCCGCGTCGTCGAATCGCTCTTGCGCGAGCGCGAGGTAGGTCGCGCGATAGCTCGGCGTGCTGCCGTCAGGGCCGGGAGCGAGGATCGGGGGCGTCCAGTCGTCGCCGAGATCCACGATCGTGAGCCCGCGCGCGATCGCCTCGCTGGCGCAGATCGTTTCCGTGCGAGCACCTGCGCGCCAGATCGCAACGGTTTCACAGGGAGCCGCGCTGGCCGGTGCCGAAACAGCAAACACGAGGATCGCCAGAAAACGACGCACGCTCGTCGAGGGAGCAGCGGTCGTGCCACGCTCCGAGCGCTGCATGGTGGCGGAACGCGCAACATCTGCGCGGTCGAGCCGCGATTTTCGCGAAACAGCCGCGGCACGTACTGTGCTCTAACCCAGACGCATCGTGTCCGAGGCGAGCCTGCAAGAACTTCGCGGACTGTCGTCCGAGGAGGCGCGTGCGCGCATCGCGTCCGACGGCCCGAACACACTGCCGTCGCACGATCGGCGCTCGCAGTGGCAGCTGATCGCCGGCGTGATGCGGGAGCCGATGCTGTTGCTCCTCTTGGTCGCGACCGCGATCTATGTCGTGTTCGGCGATCTCGCCGAAGCGATCGCGCTGGGCGTCTCGGTCGGCATCATCGTGACGATCACGATATTGCAGGAGCGACGGACCGAGCGCGCGCTCGACGCGCTGCGCGAGCTCGCGACTCCGCACGCGAAGGTGCTGCGCGATGGAGCATGGCGCGATGTCGATGCTCGCGAGCTCGTGCGCGGCGACCTGATCCAGATCGGCGAGGGCATGCGCGTCCCTGCCGACGGGCTGCTGCGCGCCGGCACGTCGATCACCGTCGACGAATCACTCCTGACGGGAGAGTCGGTTCCCGTTGCACGCGATCCGGATCGCGAGCTCGCCGCGATCGGGCGGGCAGGGGAGCGCGGTCCCTCGGTGTTCGCCGGAACACTCGTGACGTCTGGGAACGCCACCGTCGAGGTCATGCACACCGGTGGCGCGACGGAGGTCGGCCGGATCGGCGCGGCGCTCGGCCGCATCGATCTCGCGCGCCCGCCCCTTCATCGCGAAGTCACGCGCGTGGTCCGTCGCGTGGCGATGGTCGCGCTCGCGCTGTGCGTGGCGCTCGCCGTCATCTACCTCGTCGTCGGACACGGTGTCCTCGACGCGATCCTCGCGGGCGTGACGCTCGCGATGGCGCTGTTGCCGGAGGAGCTGCCGCTGGTGTTGACCGTGTTCCTCACGCTCGGCGCGTGGCGCATGACGCGGCACCGCGTGTTGGCGAGGCGCGCGGCCGCGATCGAGACGCTCGGTGCGGTCACCGTGTTGTGCGTCGACAAGACCGGCACGCTGACGCAGAACAAGATGTCGATCCGCCGGATCGTGACGAGCATCGTGCACGACGTGGAGGAGGCGACGACGACGTTGCCCGAAGCGGTGCACGAGGCGATCGAGTACGGAGCGCTCGCGTGTCCGCAGCAGTCGGTCGATCCGATGGATCGCGCGTTCCTGGCGCTCGCGACGCGATCGTTGGCGCGCACGGAGCATGTCCATCCGCAGTGGGCGTGGGTTCGCGAGTATCCGCTGTCGCCCGGTCTGCTCGCAGTGACCCACGTGTGGCGCGATGACGCGAAGCGCGTCGTGGTCGCGACCAAGGGCGCACCGGAGGCGATCATCGATCTGTGTCACCTCGATCCCGCGGCCGCCGCGCTGTGGCGCGAGCGGGCCGATGCGATGGCGGCCGATGGTCTGCGTGTCCTCGGCGTGGCCCACGCGAGTCACGACGGCAACGTGATGCCGTCGCATCCGCACGACTACGACTTCGAGCTGGTCGGGTTGGTGGGCCTCGCCGATCCGCTACGTCCGGAGACCGCGGACACGATCGCGACCTGCCGGCGCGCCGGCGTTCGCGTCGTGATGATCACCGGCGACCATCCGACCACCGCGCGAGCGATCGCACGAGGAGCGGGGCTGCGGCCCGATCGCGTCCTGACCGGACCGGAGCTCGAGGTCCTCGACGACGCGGCCCTCGCCGACGCGCTCGCGTCGATCGACGTGATCGCGCGGGCAACGCCGGCCCACAAGCTCCGGATCATTCAAGCGCTGCGGGCACACGGCGAGGTCGTCGCGATGACTGGAGATGGGGTGAACGATGCGCCCGCGCTGCAAGCCGCGGACGTCGGCATCGCGATGGGACGCGGGACCGATGTCGCGCGCGAAGCCGCGGGCCTCGTGATCCTCGACGACGCGCTGGGCGCGATCGTGGCGGCGATCCGCACCGGCCGCACGATCTACGACAACCTGCAGAAGGTCGCGGCGTACCTCCTCGCGGTGCACGTGCCGATCGCGGCGCTCGCGCTGCTGCCACCCTTGCTCGGCTGGCCGTTGCTGCTCGGACCGATCCACATCGTGTTCCTCGAGCTCGTCATGGATCCGACGTGCTCGATCGTGTTCGAGGTCGAGCCGCCAGCGCGCGACGTCATGAACCGCCGTCCTCGCGGTCGCGCGGATCGTCTGTTCGAAGCGCGACGGGTCGCGTTCGCGCTCGTCCTCGGAGTAGGCGCGCTCGTCGGTCCCCTCGTCGTCGTCGCCGTCTCACACGCGACCGAGCATCTAGACGCGGTGGTGCGAACGCTCGGGTTCACCGCGTTGATCGCCGCCGACCTGGCATTGGTGTTTGCCACTCGAGGAGCGTCGATGCGACGCACTCGCTCGGAGCAAAATCCCGCGACCCCGTGGATGCTTGTCGCAGTCGGTGCATTGTGGCTCCTCGCGGTGGCGATCGAGCCGCTTCGCGCCCTGTTCTCCTTCGGCGCGGCGAATGTGCTCGCGGTCGCAGCGGCGATCCTCGCGGGGGTAGTGCCGGTGCTCGCGCTCGCCGCGATTTCGGGATCACGCCGCCCAGCCCTGCGCGCCGATCAGCGGGACGAACGTGACCGGAGCGATGTCCTCGCGCCGGTAGAGGTCCTCCCCGGTGCGAGTCACGCGAACCAGGCTTTGCTCGCCCGCCGCTCCGACGGGCATGACCAAGCGACCGCCGATCCGTAGCTGCTCGAGTAGCGCTTGCGGAACGCTCGGGCCGGCGGCCGTGACGACGATGGCGTCGAACGGCGCGTGCGCAGGCCAGCCGAGCGTCCCGTCGCCGCAGCGAACCTCGACGTTCGCGTAGCGCGTACGGAGCCGCTTCCACGCGGTCTCCGCCAGCTCCGCGTGTCGCTCGATCGTGAACACGCGCTCCGCGATCTCCGCGAGCACCGCGGCGGCATAGCCCGAACCCGTGCCGATCTCGAGCACCTTGTCGGTCGGCGTCAGCGCGAGCGCTTCGGTCATCAGCGCCACGATGTACGGTTGCGAGATCGTTTGTCCCTCCTCGATCGGAAGCGGACGATCGTCGTACGCGTGCGCCGCGAGAGCGCCCGGAACGAACGCTTCACGCGGCACCTTGGCCATCGCCGCGAGCACCCGCGGATCGTGGATGCCGCGCGCACGAAGGTGATGTTCGAGCATGTTCACGCGAGCCGAAGAGGTCTCCATGAATCGCCGATGGAGCAAGCACCGCGCCAGCAGCGCCTGCGCAGAGACTGCGCGGTTCCGCAGTCTTCGCGCGGCATGTCCGTTGCTGTCATGCACCTCATGACCGCTCGCGAAGCCTACTGGGCGCTGGACCCGGTGGCCGCGGGGGATCGGGTTGGCTCGACCGCCGCGGGGCTGACGTCCGCCGAAGCGGAGCGTCGCCTCGCTGCCGAGGGGCCGAACGAGATCCATGCGAGCGCAGGTCCTTCGCGTGCACGCGTGGTGTGGCGACAGATCCGCAGCCCGCTCGTCCTCCTGCTCGTGTTCGCTGCGACGGTGTCGACCGCGACGGGCGAGTGGATCGACGCGTCGATCGTCGGCCTCATCCTCGCCTCGAGTGTGGGTATCGGATACGTGCGCGAGTATCGCGCCGAGACCGCGATCGCGGCGCTGCTCGATCGCGTCCGGATCACGGCAGACGTGATTCGCGACGGCGTGCTCCAGACGATCCCCGTGCGAGACATGGTTCCGGGAGACGTGTTCCTCCTCGCGGCGGGAAGCATCGTGCCGGCGGACGCGATCCTCCTCGATGCCGTCGAGCTGCATGTCGACGACGCGGTACTGACGGGCGAGAGCTTTCCCGTCGTCAAGCGGATCGGGACCGTCGCCGCGAACGCGACGATCCGCGAGCGAACCAACTGCGTGCAGTTCGGGACGAACGTTCGCAGCGGCACGGCGCGCGCCCTCGCGATGGGCACCGGATCGAAGACCGAGTTCGGCGCGATCGCGAGTCGCCTCGCGATGCGAGCACCGGAGACCGAGCTCGAGCGCGGGCTGCGCCACTTCGGGATGCTGTTGCTCGTGGCGATGCTCGTGATGGTGATCGTCGTCAGCATGGCGAACGTGCTGCTCGGCCGGCCGATCGTCGACACGATGCTGTTCGCGATCGCGCTCGCCGTGGGCCTGAGCCCGGAGCTGTTGCCCGCGATCATCGGCGTGAACCTCTCGCGATCCGCGCAGGTGTTGGCGCGTGCGGGCGTGCTCGTCCGGCGACTCGCCGCGATCGAGAACCTCGGCAGCATGGACGTGCTGTGCACCGACAAGACCGGAACCCTGACCGCCGGCGTGGTCCGCGCCGAAGGAGCATTCGACCCGCGAGGCGTTCCGAGCGACGCGGTGATGCAGCTCGCGGTATTGAACGCGGCGCTGCAAGCGGGGCTGCCGAACCCACTGGACGCCGCGCTCCTCGACGGACGATCCGTGGATCGATCCGATCTCGAGGTTCTCGCGGAGATCCCGTACGACTTCACGCGCAAGCGACTCAGCGTCGTCGTCAAGCGCGCGGGGCAGATCACGCTCGTGATGAAGGGCGCGGTCGCCCATGTCGTCGAGGCGTGCACGCGGCTCGGTGATGGAACGGTGATCGACGACGACCTCCGCGCCGAGCTCGATGCTCGGACCGAGGCATGGGCCGCGCGCGGAATCCGCGTGATCGCGGTGGCCACGCGACGCCTCGATCCTCGCCTCGATCCCGGCGAGCGCTACACCATCGACGACGAGTGCGACCTCCAGCTCGAAGGCTTCGTGACGCTGTTCGATCGCGCGAAGCCCGACGCAGGCGAGACGCTCGCGTCCCTGCGTGCGCTCGGCGTGCGCGTGAAGATGATCACCGGCGATAGCCGCCATGTCGCGCGGCACGTCGCGGTCGAGGTCGGACTCGGCGACGCGAGGCTGCTCACCGGCGAGGAGCTTCACGAGATGACCGACGTCGCGCTCGTTCGCGCGGCGATCGATACGGACGTGTTCGCGGAGGTCGATCCGAACCAGAAGGAGCGCATTCTTCGCGCGCTCCGGCGAAGTGGAGCGGTCGTCGGATTTTTCGGCGATGGCGTGAACGACGCGCCGGCGATGCACGCGGCAGACGTGTCGCTGTCGGTCGAGTCGGCCGTCGATGTCGCGAAGGCGACCGCGGATCTCGTGCTCACGAGCAAGGACCTCGACGTGATCCGCCGCGGCATCCAAGAGGGTCGCCGCACGTTCGCGAACACGCTGAAGTACATCCTCACGACGACGAGCGCGAACCTCGGCAACATGATCAGCATGGCCGTGGCGTCGCTCGCGCTGCCATTTCTTCCGCTCACCGCGGGACAGGTGCTGCTGAACAACTTCATCTCGGACATCCCGGCGGTCGGGATCGCGGGTGATCGCGTGGACCACGAGCTCGTCGCGGTGCCGCGCCGATGGGATACGCGCTTCATCGCGCGGTTCATGCTCGAGTTCGGATTGCTCAGCACCGCGTTCGATGCGCTCACGTTCATCGTGCTGATCTACGGCTTCGACGCGTCGGTCGGTGCGTTTCGTACCGGCTGGTTCGTCGAGTCGCTGTTCACCGAGCTCGTGATCGCGCTCGTCGTGCGCACGCGTCGACCTGCGTGGCGCAGTCGTCCGGGATCGTTGCTGCTGTGGAGCACGAGCGTGATCGCGATCCTCGCGCTCGTGCTGCCGTACGTGCCGATCGCGAGCGTATTCGGGTTCACGCAGCCCCCCGTCGCGATGATGGTCGCCGTCGTCGGAATCACCGCGGCGTACGTGGTGGCGAGCGAGCTGCTGAAGGCCTGGTTCTATCGGTGACCGGGAACGCGCAAGGTCTGCGCGAGCTCCCATGTACGACGACGGTTTCGTCGCGGGTAGCCACCGGATAGCCACGTCGGGTTGGCCGTCGGGTTGCAACACATTCGGTCATGACGTTCACGAAGATCTTGTGCCCGACCGATTTCTCGGAAGGCTCGAAACAAGCAGCACGCGTCGCGACGCGGCTTGCCGCGGAGACGAATGCGGACCTCGTGCTCGTCCACGCGTGGTTCATTCCACCCCTCGCATTCTCGATGGATGCGCCGTTCCCACCGTATGTCGTGCAGGACATGGTCGACGATGCACAGCGCAACCTCGACACCGCCGTGCGCGATGCGATCGCAGGCGGTGCGAAGAACACGACGGGGCAACTCGTCAGCGGCGTGCCGTGGGGCGAGATCGTGGAGTTGCTCGAGAAGCAGGCGTTCGACCTTTGCGTCATCGGCACGCAAGGCCGAACCGGGCTCGAACGCATTCTGGTCGGCTCGGTGGCCGAGAAGGTCATTCGTCACTCACCGTGCTCGGTGCTCGCGGTGCGCCCCGACAGCAAGATCGGCGCGTTCAAGCACGTCCTGGTTCCTACGGACTTCTCCGATACCGCGACCTATGCACTCGATCTCGCGGGGCAGGTGGTGAACGCCGACGGCACGATCACGCTGCTGCATGTCCTCGAGCTTCCCGTCGCGTTCAGCGGTGAAGTGGCGCCCGACTTCGCGCGCGACCTCGACAAGCGGTCGGCGGCTGCACTCGATGCGAGCGCGGCGCGCATCAAGACCGCACGTGTCACGACTCGCTCGCGAATCGGGTATCCCGGCGCGCAAACACTGTCGACGATCGAACACGACCCGAGCATCGATCTCGTCATCATGGGCAGCCACGGACGCACCGGGATCAAGCGCATCGTCATGGGCTCGGTCGCCGAGAAGGTGGTGCGCCACGCGCGCTGTCCGGTGCTCGTCGCACGCAAGCGTTCCTGACAAAGGAGGCAGTCATGAATCGCGTGACGAAGTGGCTCGGCATCGGCGCAGGAATCGCGACGGCGGGGTACGCGACGTATGTCGCGAAGACGTGGCTTCGCTACGGACGACCGCGCCGGAAGCCCGACGAGGATCCGCTGCTCGATGACTTCATCGGGACGTACGACGTGTGCGAACGGCACGAGATCGCGGTCGATGCGCCGCCCGACGTGACGCTCGCGACCGCGACCGAGATGCGGCTCGACAGCTCGCCGATCAGCCGCGCGATCTTCAAGGCGCGCGACATACTCATGCGCAGCGCGCCGCCGGCCGCACGACCCCAGGGGCTCCTCGAGCTCACGAAGTCGATCGGGTGGGGCGTGCTCGCCGAGGTTCCGGGACGCGAGATCGTGATGGGCGCGGTCACCAAGCCATGGACCGCGAATCCCGTGTTTCGCGCGCTGCCGCCGGCCGAGTTCGCGGCGTTCGCGGAGCCCGACTACGTGAAGATCGTGTGGACGCTCCGCGCGGATCCTGCGCCCGACGGTGGATCGATCTTCCGCACCGAGACCCGCGCAGTCGCGACCGATGCGGGAGCGCGCACGAAGTTCCGCGTATACTGGTCGTTTTTGTCGCCGGGCATCATCCTGATTCGCTCGGCCATGCTGCCGGGCCTCAAGGCCGCCGCGGAGCGCCGGCGGCCGCTCGAAGGCGATGACGTCCTCTCGGATCCACGCGCGCAGCTCACGCACGCGATCACGATCGACGCCGCGGCCAAGGACGTCTGGCCATGGCTGCTCCAGATGGGGTGCCAGCGCGCGGGTTGGTATAGCTGGGACATCCTCGATAACGCCGGCAAGCGCAGCGCCGACCAGATCATTCCCGAGCTCCAGCATCTCGAGCTCGGCGACGTGCTCCCGGCGCGGCCGACCGGCGCCGCCGGCTTCGTCGTGATCCGCATCGTTCCCGAGCGTGCACTCGTGCTGAGCAGCACCGCGAAGGAGTGGGCGGGAACCTGGGCCTTCGTGCTGGAGCCGCTCGGCCCGACGAAGACTCGACTCGTCACGCGCTATCGCGCGGCGTTTCCCCCGAGCGCGCGCATGTCGGTCGTCGTGCCCGTCATGGCGGCCGCTCACGCCGTGATGGAGCGGAAGCAACTGCGCACGATCAAACACCACGCCGAGAACGTGGCATTCCCGGCTCCGACAGCCTCCTCGCCGGCTTGACGCAGATCGCGACGACGCGTCCTCGCGCGAGGCACCCGTCGCGTTGGTCCGCACGTTGCAGCGCAACGCTGCATGAAGACCATCGGTCGCACCGGAATCATCACGCTGTCGATCGTTGCTGCGCTCGTGTTGCTCGGCGGGAGCTGCATCGTCACGTACAACAAACTCGTACGCCTCGATCAGGCCGCGAAGGCGCAGTGGGCGCAGGTCGAGAACGCGTATCAGCGCCGCGCTGATCTCGTTCCGAACCTCGTCGAGACCGTGAAGGGTGCCGCGGCGTTCGAGCGCGAGACGATCATCGCGGTCACCGAGGCGCGCAGTCGCGTCGGCCAGGTCGCGGTCCCCAAGGATCTGACGACGAACGCCGAACAATTCGGGAACTATCAGCGCGCGCAGGACGAGCTCGGCAGCGCGGTGTCGCGACTGCTCGTGGTCGCGGAGGCGTATCCGACGCTGACGGCGACGCAGGGATTTCGTGATCTGCAGGCGCAGCTCGAAGGCACGGAGAATCGCATCACCGTCGAGCGGATGCGCTACAACGAAGCGGCGCGCGACTTCGATACGGCTCGCGCGAGCTTCCCCACGTCGCTCGTCGCCGGAATCTTCGGCGATCGCTTTGCCGAGAAGCAGTACTTCGCCGCGAAGGCGGGCAGTGACACGCCGCCGAAAGTGAAGTTCTGATGCACGCCGCGGCGCTCGCTCTCCTCGCGTTGATCGCGACCGCGATCCCGCCCGCGCCGACACGGCGGGTCGAGGATCGTGCAGCGTTCGTCACCGCGCAGACTCGGGATGCGCTGGAAGCGAAGCTCGCGGACTACGAGCGCGCGACCGGACACCAGATCGTCGTGTGGATCGATCGGACGCTCGATGGCGCCGCGCTCGACGACTGGGCCGTGCGGGCGTTCGCCGCGTGGAAGATCGGCCGCAAGGGCGCCGACGACGGCATCGTCCTGTTCGTGTTCGCCGACGACCGCACGATCGACATCGAGGTCGGCTACGGACTCGAGGACAAGGTGTCCGACGCGGTCGCCGCGCGCATCATTCGCGAGGTGATCGCGCCGCGGTTGCGTGCGGGCGATCGCGACGGTGCAATCACTGCCGGCGTCGATGCGATCATCCAGTCCATCGAGGGCACGCCGTGGACCGCGACATCGACCACGCCGACCAGGCACGAGTCACTTCCGATGGAGTGGGTCGGCTACGGTCTCCTCGCGCTGATCGCTCTCGTGCTGTTCATCAAGTATCCGCGCGCGGGGATGTGGCTCCTCGCGACGGCATTCCGAGGAGGAACCTCCAACGGAAATGGTGGCGGAGGCTTCCGTGGAGGTGGCGGTCGATCCGGCGGCGGCGGCGCGCGCGGCGGTTGGTGACTCAGCGGTGGCGGTGATCCCGAACGTCGGGACCGCGACGCGGACGCTCCACGCGATGGGATGGCACGGGCCGATGCCGCGAGACATGGCCGGCCGGACGGTAGTGACGGTAGATGTGCGGCTGTCCGATGCGCGCGATGACGAGCGGCGGCGTCGCGAACACCCAACCGCCGGTGTAGTAGGTCGAGCGGTACCAAGCGCCCTCGTACCACCACCAATAGAAGCCGTCGGCGAAGAAGATCGATTCGTCGTAGTCCGCGATCACGCGAACGCCGGGCGAGACCTCGACGAGATCCGGCGTGTCGACGGCGACACCGTACGTCGGCTCCGTGTACCGGACCTCACCTGTGCAGGCGCCGCCGAGGAGAGAGACGAGGATGAGAGCTAGATGGGAGCGCATGCCGGCCGTGAGTGCATCACGCGTTCCAAGCGTTCTACGAGATGACATGCAGTTGCGGAATTACTTCCTCGACGCCATCGAGTCCGGTGATCGCGCCGATGATCGCGCGCCGCTCGGCGTCCGAGTGCACGTTGCCGGTCAGCGTGACGCGACCGTCGACGATATCGATCTGCAGGTGCTCCATCTCGCGCTCCGCTTGGCGCGACAACGCTTCGACGATCGCCGCGCGAACCGCGTGCGGCGCGACGCGTGGCTCGATCACTTCGATCTTGTTCACCACGCCCCGCACGCCGGCGAGGTTCGAGACCACGCGTGCGGCGTCGAGGCGCTGGCTCGTATACGGCACCTTGCCTTCGAGCGTGACGATGCCGTTCGTGACGGTGGCTGCGACGGAGTTCTCCGGGACCATCGCCTCCCACTCGAGCGTGCGTCGAACCTTCTCGGCGAGTTGGGTGTCGTTCGTGTGCATCGCGAGCCTCCTCGTTGTCAGCGTTTTCCCGTGCGACGCTTCGCCGGAGTCGCGCCTTCGCCCACCAGCGCGAGCAGGTCCGACGTCGTGACAATTCCGACGAGCTTCTTGCCATCGACGACGGGAAGACAACCGATGTTGTGTCCGCGGAGCAGGTTCGCCGCCGTCCGGATCGTGGTTTCGGGGGACGCGACGACCACGTGCGAGGACATCAGATCGCGAACCTGACCCGCCGGCAACATCTCGTCTCGCGTGCCGCCCAGGTCGCGCTGGGACAGGATGCCGACGATCCGTTCGCCATCGACGACGACGAGATGGCGGCAGTTCGCGGAGCGCATCGTGTGACGCGCAGCGGCGGTGTCGAGCTCGGGCGGGATCGAGCGGACCTTGCTGGTCATGATGTCTTGAAGGCGCATGAAGGTCCTCGTCGCAAGGTCGGTGCCAGGTCTTGGCGGCACATGCAATGCACCACCGAGGGCATGACGGTCATCAATCCTGCGTTACGTCGGTTCCGCATCGTGGTCGCGCTCGATCAGTCCGAGTACGCGGAGATCGTCCTGGAACATGCGATCGATCAGGCTGTTCGCCACGAGCGACCGGACCTGCACTTCGTGGCCGTCGCCGCCGAGCATGCGAGCGTCGACGAGGCGCGGGCGGCTCTGGCCGCGCTCGTGCTGCAAGGTCTCGACACCATCGGAACCCGCGGCGCGGACTGGCGCTCGTGGATGCACGTTCTCGTCGGGGATGCCGAGGCGGAGATCACCGACTTGGCCGCGGACCTGATGGCAGACCTGATCGTGGTCGGTCGCTTCGGGGTGCATTCCCGCCGCGGCTCCACCGCGGACAAGATCGTGGAGAACGCGCCGTGTCCCACGTTGGTCGTCAATCTCAAGCAGGACACCGCCGCCGCCGAGATGCAGTGCGTGAAGTGTGTCGCCGTACGTGCGGATACGGAGGCGGAGCGCTTGTTCTGCGACGAGCACAGCGGTGATCGGATGCGGCTCAGCACGCTCGTCTCTCCGTCGACGTCGTTGCGTGGCGGCTCGGTCTGGTGAACGCGCAGATGTTGCGTGGCCGGTCTGCCTGACCGCAACTCGTTCGCATCTCGCTTTCCTCTCGACGGCGTCAGACATGGAACGGCGGTTGCTTTCTTCGCGGACACACCATTCAACAGGAGGACAAAACATGTCGAACATCATCCGTCGTACTGCTGAAGAGACACCGGCGACGACCCGCGCGGTCGATCCGGCGCGCTGGATGCGCGATCTGATGGCATGGGACCCGTTCCGCGAGATGTCGCCCTCGTGGTTCCCGATCGCACGCGAGCTGCAGACGTTCTCGCCCGCGTTCGAGGTGAAGGAGAACCCGGACGGATACTCGTTCAAGGCCGACCTGCCGGGCATCAAGGAGAAGGACGTCGAGGTGAAGCTCGAGGGCAGGCGCCTCACCATCAGCGGCAAGCGCGAGGAAGAGAAGCAGGACAAGAACGACACGTACTACACGTACGAGCGTTCGTACGGCAGCTTCTCGCGTGCGTTCACGCTCCCCGACGGAGCGGACCTCGAGCACGTCCAGGCGGAGCTGAAGGACGGCGTCCTGATGATCGCGGTGCCCAAGAAGGCCGTGGTTCAACCGAAGACGGTGACGATCAAGACGAGCGAGACCAAGAAGTCGTGACCTAGTCTGGAACAGCTCGTGCTTTCACCAGGATCATGGTGGAGCTCGAGATGATCGGTGGCGCCGGGACCGTGACCGGCTCGAAGTATCTGCTGCACACCTCCCGATCGACCGTGCTCCTCGAGTGCGGGTTGTTCCAGGGGCACCGCAAGGAGAGCAACCTCCGCAACCGCATGTTGGGCCTCGACGTGGGCTCGATCGATGCCGTGGTGCTCTCGCACGCGCACCTCGATCACTCGGGCGCGCTGCCCGTGCTGTGGAAGCGCGGGTATCGCGGCCCGATCTATTCGACGCCGGCGACACGCGATCTGTGCGCGCCGATGCTCGACGACGCCGCGCGCATCCAGGCCTCGGACGCCGCGCACATCGATCGCATGATCGAGCGTGGCGAGAACGTCGAGCCCGTCAAGCCGCTCTACGATCGCGAGGCGGTCGTGGGAACGCTGGAGCTGTTCATCGGCGTGCCGTATCACCGCAAGGAGCACGTCGCCGACGGCGTCAGCGTCACGTTCCTGAACGCCGGGCACGTGCTCGGGAGCGCGATCGTGGTCCTCGATATCGACGACGACGGGACTCCACTGCGCCTCGCGTTCACGGGCGACCTGGGACACAAAGGGCTCCCGTTGCTGCGCGATCCCGAGCTGCCGACCGGAGCGCACGTCCTCGTCAGCGAGAGCACGTACGGTGATCGGAGCCACGCTCCGCTGCCGACGACGCTCGATCACTTCGCGAGCGCGATCACGCAAACGATCACGCGAGGCGGCAACGTCATCATTCCTGCGTTCGCGCTCGAGCGCGCGCAGGAGGTCGTCTTCACCTTGAAGCGCCTGCGCGCCGAGCACCGCGTGCCGCACTGTCCGGTCTACGTCGACTCTCCGCTGACGCTGAAGGTCACCGATGTCTTTCGCCTACATCCCGATGCGCTCGACAAGGACATGCTCGACGAGCTCGACAAGAAGGACTCGCCGTTCGACTTCCCGGGGTTGTCCTACGTGTCTGACGTCGAGATCTCGAAGGGGATCGATGCGTCGCCGACTCCGTCGATCATCATCGCCGGCAGCGGCATGTGCGAAGGCGGGCGCGTGCTGCACCACCTGCGCGCGAACCTCGAGGATCCACGGTCGACGGTGATCATCGTCGGCTACCAAGCGGAGCACACGCTCGGCCGCCGGCTCGTCGAGCGCCGACCGGAAGTGAAGATCTTCGGCGTGCCCCGGACTCGCAACGCCGATGTCGTGGTGATCGACGGGCTGAGTGCGCACGCAGATCGCGAGGAGCTCGTCGAGTTCGCGCGCGCGGTCCGAGCACGCGGGCAGCTCCGTCAGGTCATCCTGGTTCATGGCGAGCCACCGGCGACGCGCGCGCTCGCGGAGTCGCTGCGGGCGGCCCAGTTCCCGACGGTGCTGACGCCGGAGCGCGGCGAGCGGATCCGTCTGTAGTCAGCGCGCTTCGAGGGCGCGAGGGAGCGAGCCGATGACCGACTCGTCGGCGGGCACGCCGAACATTTCGATCAGCGCGAGCGTGAGGAGCCCGACGAGCGCGCCGTCGTCGACGACGAGCACCGCCTCGGCATCGTCGAGAGCATCGACGACCTTCACGAGTGGGGTGTCGCCGGAGACGACGGGAACCTCGTGCGTCACGCCGCGGATCGCGTCGTGCGGGTCGCGACCATGGAGCCTGCGCACGATGCCGGCCGTGGTGATGACTCCGAGGACGCGTTGTCCGTCGACCACGGGCAGGAGACGGACGCCGTCGCCGAGCATGCGGTCCGCGACGTTGCACGGATCGTCGTCGGGATCGACGGGATCGAGCGAACGGATCATCGCGTCACGCGCGACCGTGCCACGCAGCCGATCGCGAACCGTGATGGTCGCGAGCTCTTGCCGTGCGAGGACCCAGACGAGGAAGCCGATCAGCGCGAGCATCGGATCGAACACGATGCCGAGGCCGATGAACCCGAGCGCGATCACGTGCGCGATGGAGACGGCGATGCGGGTCGCGCGCGTGTAACCCCACACCATCGCGAGCACGGCCCGAAGGACGCGGCCGCCATCCATCGGAAATGCCGGGATCAAGTTGAATGCGGCGAGCCCGAGGTTGATCCACAACAGTTGCGCGGCGAACGACTGCAGATCCGCCGTGGTGGCAGGGACATAGTCGACCCCGGCGAGGCCGAGCGCGAGCGCGAGCCCGCCCGCGGCGACGAGGTTGACCGCTGGACCGGCGATCGCGACGAGGAGCTCGTGGCTCGGACGGCGCGGCATCTTGTCGATGTTCGCGATGCCCCCGATCGGGAGCAGGAGGATCTCCTTCGTCGTCGAGCCGAACCGCCGGGCAACGAGCGCGTGGGCGAGCTCGTGGACCACGATGATCGCGAACACCGCGGTCACGATGGCGAGGTCGATGGCCGCGAGCGCGAACCCGCCCCGGACCGGCGACGCGATGATGATGAACGAGAACAGCACCAGCAGCGTGACGTGCACGCGGATCGCGATGCCGAACATCGTGCCGAGGTTCCAGGACCAACGCGTACGCTCCATGGACCGCCATGGCTGCATCGGTCGGGCCAGCTATCGGGGGAACGACGGGCGCCGGGATTCACGCACCACGTGCCGAAATCGTCTCGGGGGGCCGCGACGTTTGCGCGTCGCTGTAGCTCGCGAGCGTTCGAATCACGCCGGGGAGGGCATCGGGGGTCACCGAGATCGAATCGATGTCGAGCGAGGCGAGGAACGTGGCGAACGCGGGCCGATCGCTGGGGGCCTGACCGCACAGGCCGACGCGGCGACCGCACTCGTGTGCCACGCGCACGACCTCCGCGATCGCTCGCCTCACACCCGGGTCGTCTTCATCGAACACGTGGGCGAGCAGCTCGGAGTCTCGATCGACCCCGAGGATCAGCTGCGTCAGGTCGTTCGAGCCGATCGAGAAGCCATCGAAGTCGGCGGCGAACTCTCTCGCGAGGAGGACGTTGTTCGGGATCTCGCACATCATCCAGATCTCGAGGCCATGCGTCCCTCGACGCAGTCCCGCGGCCGACAGCTCCGCGAGGACTCGATCGGCCTCGGTCAGCGTGCGGCAGAACGGGATCATCAGCTTGACGTTGGTGAACCCCATCTCGGAGCGCACGCGACGCATCGCTTCACACTCCAGCGCGAAGCCTTCCTTGTAGCGCGGGTCGTAGTACCGCGAGGCGCCGCGGAACCCGATCATCGGGTTGTTCTCGACGGGCTCGAACGACGCGCCTCCGAGGAGGTTCGCGTACTCGTTGCTCTTGAAGTCCGAGAACCGGACGATCACCGGCCGCGGATAGAACGCAGCCGCGATCTGGCCGACGCCGCGCGCGAGCGTGTCGATGAAGTACTCCTTCGGCGACGCAGATCCCGCGGCCTTCGTCCGGATCGCGGCCTGATCGGGAGTGGAGATGCGCTCGGGATGGACGAGCGCCATCGGGTGAATGCCGATCTGCGACGCGATGATGAACTCGATCCGCGCGAGCCCGACGCCGGCGCTCGGCAGCGCGCCGAGCTGGAACGCGGCGAGCGGGTTGCCCACGTTGAGCATCACGGGGATCGGGGAGGTGGGAAGCGACTCGAGGACGATCAGCTCCCGCGTGAACGGAAGCGCTCCCGCGTAGACGTGACCTTCGCTGCCCTCGGCACACGAGACGGTGACCACCTCGCCGGACTGCAGGAGTTGGGTCGCATCGATCGTCCCGATCACGCACGGGATGCCGAGCTCGCGCGAGACGATCGCGGCGTGGCACGTGCGGCCGCCTTGATCGGTGATCACCGCCGCGGCCCGGGCGAGGACCGGCTCCCAATCGGGATCCGTCATCGGCGCGACGATCACGTCGCCGTCCTCGAACGCGCCCAGATCGTCGCGCGACAGGATGATGCGCACGGGGCCGCTCGCGATCGACGACCCGATGCTCTTGCCGGTGACCTTCGCCGCCGGAGGCTTCTCGAGGTGAAAGATCTCGAGCGGCCGCGCCACCCGACGAGCGTGGACGGTCTCGGGACGCGCCTGCACGATGAACATCTCGCCGCTACGCCCGTCCTTTGCCCATTCGATGTCCATCGGCATCCCGAACTGGCGCTCGATCGCGATCGCCCAGCGCGCGAGCTGCAGTGCATCGTCGTCGCTGATCGAGCATCGCCGGCGATCAGCCTCGGGCACGGCGACGAGCTGGGTGGACTCTGCTCCCGTCGAGTAGATCAGCTTCACCGCTTTGTCGCCGATCTCGCGCCGGACGATCGGGCGGTACCCGCGTGCGAGCGTCGCCTTGTGGATGACGATGTCGTCGGGGTTCACGTGGCCCTTGACCACGGTCTCGCCGAGTCCCCACGACGCGTTGATCTCCACGACATCGCGGCAGCCTGACTCCGTCTCCAGCGTGAATGCCACACCCGCGGAGGCGAGGTCGCTGCGCACCATCTTCTGGATCCCGACCGACAGCGCGACGGCGCGATGCGCGAAGCCGCGCTCGAGCCGGTAGATGATCGCGCGATCCGTGAACAGCGAGGCCATGCAGCTGCGAACAGCGAGGACCAGCGCAGCGGCGCCGCGCACGTCGAGATAGCTCTCTTGCTGCCCCGCGAACGAGGCGTCGGGGAGATCCTCTGCGGTCGCGCTCGATCGCACCGCCACGTCGGTCGCGGGCTCGCCGTATGTCGCGGAGAGTTGCTCGTAGGCGGCGATCAGCTGCGCCTCGATCCCGGCGGGAAGGGGCGCGTCGCGAACCAACGTCCGGATCTCCTCGCCGATGCGAGCGAGCAGCGCCATGTCGCGCGGGTCGAGCGACTCCAGCGCGGCGTAGATCCGCTCGTCGATGCGCGCGGACCGCAGGTGCTCGCGAAACGCATCTGCGGTCAGCGCGAAACCGTCGGGGACGCGTACACCGGAGGGCACCAGGTGGTGGACGAGCTCGCCGAGGTTTGCGTTCTTGCCGCCGACCTGCGGCAGGTGCGTCTTGTCGATGTCTCGGAACCACCGGATCGACATGTCACATCTCCCCGGTCGGAGCCGCGGGCTTCTTCTCGGGCGGCTCTGTCATCGTCGCCTCGCTCAGGAGCAAGACCCCCGCCACGGACACCGCGTTCTCGAGCGCCATGCGCACGACCTTGGTGGGATCGATGATGCCGGCCTCGACGAGGTCGCAGTACACGCCGCGTGCGGCGTCGAACCCGTGATTGCCGGTCCCCGTGCGCATCCGTTCGACGACGACACCATCGTCGAAGCCGGAGTTGTCCGCGATGACGCGGGTGGGTGCTTCCAACGCGCGCGCGAGGATGCGGAGCCCGGTCCGCTCGTCGCCGTCGCACGCGGCTTCCTCGAGGCGGACGGCATCGATCGCGCGGAGAAGAACGAGGCCGGCACCGGGGACCACGCCTTCGGCAACCGCCGCCTTGGTCGCGCTGACCGCGTCCTCGAAGGCCTCCTTGCGGCTCTTCGCTTCGGACTCGGTCGACGCGCCGACGTGAATGACGGCGACGCCGCCGGTGAGCTTCGCGAGTCGCTCCTTGAGCTTGTCGCGGTCGTAGTCGCTCTTCGTGTCGCGGATCTCGCGGCGAAGGTTCTCCGCACGGTCGGCGATCGCTCGCTTGTCACCGGCGCCTCCGATGATCGCGGTCGAATCCTTGTCGACCACGACACGGGAGCACGAGCCCAGATCCTCGAGCTTCACGTTCTCGAGCTTGTGGCCGAGCTCGGGCGAGATCACGCGTCCACCAGTGAGCGTCGCGATGTCTGCGAGGACCTCCTTGCGGCGATCGCCGAACCCTGGCGCTTTGACGGCGATGGAGCCCAGCGTGCCGCGCACGCGATTCACGATCAGCGTTGCGAGTGCTTCGGCTTCGACATCTTCGGCGATGATCAGGATCGGGCGGCCGCTGTGAGCGACGCTCTCGAGCAGCGGAACGATCGGCTGCATCGCCGTGATTTTCGTGTCGGTGATGAGGACGAGCGGCTTGTCGAGCACCGCCTCCATCCGAGCGGAGTCGGTGACGAAGTACGGTGAGAGATAGCCGCGGTCGAACGACATTCCTTCGACGACGTCGAGGGATGTCTCGGTACCCTTTGCTTCCTCCAACGAGACGACGCCCTCGGCTCCGACGCGCTCGACGGCATCGGCAACGAGCGCTCCCATCTTGTCGTCGTTGTGCGCCGAGATCGTCGCGATCTGCTGCTTCTCCTTGCGACCCGTGACCGGCCTCGAGATCCGCTGGATCGCCGCGATCGCGGCACGTACTCCGCGATCCAATCCACGCTTCAAGTCGACCGCACTCGCGCCCGCCTCGACATTGCGAACACCCTCGGCGTAGATCGCATGCGCGAGCAGCGTGGAGGTGCTCGTTCCATCGCCGACGGAGTCGCCCGTACGCTCCGCTGCCTGCCGGATCATCTTCACCCCGAGGTCTTCCTCGAGATCCGCGAGCTCGAGCTCCTTCGCGATCGTGACCCCGTCGTTGCAGACGATCGGCGCTCCCCACTTCTTCGCGATCAATACGGACTTCGACCGCGGGCCGAGCGTGATGCGGACCGCATCGGCGAGCGCGGTCGCGCCACGGAGGAGCTTCGCCCTCGCATCGCTACGAAACAGGAGTTGCTTTGCGGACATGGGCTCTGGCTCAGCAACGTACGTGCCCGCAGAACGCCGTTGAATCTCGCTGGTTCTGCGCCGGGTCCCCCTCGAGACGCATTGTTTGCGCAGTCTTGCTCGTGGTCTCTGAAAGCATGTTGGCGCGGTGGCTGCACGAGGTTCTCCGCCATGAAGACGAAGCGGCCCTCTGTCGTGGTTCTCGCGGGTGGTGAGGGCAATCGGCTGGCCGCATTGACCCGAGCTCTCTACGGGACCGATCTGCCGAAGCAGTTCGCCGTGCTCGACGGAGAACGCTCGCTACTCCAGAGCACGGTCGAGCGCGCGCTCGCGATCACGTCGGAGGATCGCATCCTCGTCGTCGTCACGGCGCATCAAGAAGGGATCGCCCGAGCTCAACTCGCGCCGTATCCGCAAGTGGAGCTCGTGATCCAGCCGCGCAACCTCGACACCGCACCGGCGCTGTTGCTCCCCGTAGCGCGGATCCTCGCACGCAGGACCGACGATCGCGTCGTGTTCCTGCCCTCGGATCACTACGTCGCGAATCCCCTGCCGATCGAGCGCGCTCTCGACCTCGCGGCGGGTGCTGGGCTCGAGGATCGCATCACGCTCATCGGCATCACTCCGACGTCGGCGGAGACGGACTACGGTTGGATCGCACGCGGCAGCGCGATCGGACAGACGGGGGCGTCGAGGGTCGATGCGTTCCGCGAGAAGCCGACGCTCGAGCTCGCGCACGAGCTCCGCGAGCACGGCGCGCTGTGGAATACGTTCATCTCGTCGGCGAGCGTGCGGCTACTGTGGTCGCTCGCGCACGAGTACCTCCCGCACCACACCGCCGTGCTCGAACGATACGCGCTGGCGATCGGGAGCCTCGAGGAGGAAGACGCTCTCGAGGATGCATATCGAGAGATGACACCGGCCAACTTCAGTCACGACCTGCTCGCGCGTACGAGCGCGCTCGCGGTGATTCCCGTCGCGGGAACAGGCTGGACGGACTGGGGCTCGCCGTCGCGGGTCTTCGCGAGCCTGTCGGGAACACCGAGCCACGATCGGTTGCTCGAGCGTATCGGCGGCGATCTCGCGCTCGCGATCTAGCGAACGAGCACGACGATCGAGCGCGCCTGCACCAGGTACGACGGATGCTCGAGCCGGCGCGTCGCATCCACGTCGATGTCGTGCGGTGACGGACGGTCGGTGTCGACGGCGACGTGCCACGCATGTCCGTTCTGCTGCAGTACGAACACGGCGGGTTCCTCGCTGCCGTTCACCATCACGTAGAGATCGCGATCGCCCTGCGATTCGCCGCGAAGTGCCCACGCGATCGTTCGCTGGCGAAGATCCGCGACACCCGCGGGACCGAACCAGTGGACATCGTCGCGCCAGAAGCGACTTCGCGCGATCGATGGATGACGGCGGCGAAACTCGATCATCTGCTGGACGAAGCGCCAGTAGCCAGCGAAGCGGTCACGTCGATGCCAATCCAGCCAGCTCGTCGCGTTGTCTTGGTTGTACGGGTTGTTGTTGCCGTGTTGGGTCTGGAGGAACTCGTCCCCGGCGCGAAGCATCGGGGTCCCGTTGGCGAGCAGAAGCAGCGCGATCGCGTTCTTCGCTTGTCGCTCGCGGTGCGCGATCACGGAGGCGGGGGCACCCTCGTCGCCTTCGTAGCCGCAATTCGAGCTCCATTCTTCGGCGGGACCGTCGCGGTTCTCGTGCCCGTTCGCTTTGTTCCGCTTCGCCGTGTAGCTCAGCAGATCGTACAGCGTCGAGCCATCGTGGCATGCGAGGTAGTTGACGCTCTGGTACGCGTGATACGCGCCCATCACATCGTCGGGAAACAGGTCGTCGCTGCCGTAGATCCGCTGGAGCAGCGCACCGGTCGTATCCAGATCGCCGCGAACGAAGCGCCGGACATCGTCGCGAAAGCGGTCGTTCCATTGCAGCCACGCGACGCCGGGAAACGCGCGCCCGAGCGCGTACGCCCCGCCGGCGTCCCACGGCTCGGCGATCATCCGCAGACCGTCGAACATCGGATCTGATGCGATGTCGCCGATCACGGCGGTGTGGTTCGGGTCGATCACCCCGTTCTGATCGCGAGCGAACACGGACGCCAGGTCGAAGCGAAAGCCATCGACGAGCATCTCCTGCGCCCAGAAGCGCATGCTGTCGAGGATCATCTTGCGCACGTAGCGATTGCGACCGTTGATGCTGTTCCCGCAACCGGCGTAGTCGGCGTACGCGCCGTCGCGCATCGAGTAGTACGTGCTGTTGTCGATCCCCTTGAAGTTGAAGATGGGCCCGTCGGCGCCGCCCTCGGCGGTGTGGTTGTAGACGGCGTCGATCACCACTTCGATGCCCGCGCGATGCAGCGCGCTCGTCATCGCGCGAAACGCGTCGAGCGCGGATCCGTTCGTCGCGTAGCCCCGGTGCGGCGCGAGGAAGCTGACCGGCATGTAGCCCCAGTAGTCGCGCGTCGTCGGATCGCGCTGGAACACCGGCATCAGCTCGACGATGGTGACGCCGAGCTCGCGAAGATACGGAATCTTCTCGACGACGCCGGCGAACGTTCCGCGCGCGTCCGCGCTGACATTCGAGCTCGGGTCGCGCGTGAAGCCGCCGACGTGAAGCTCGTAGACGAGCGCGTCGGTGTCGTGATGCGGTCGCGGCTCGTCGATCGGCTCGTAACGGTGTGCGGTCGCTCGGATCTCGCCGAGGACGTTCGGCGGCGCGAACACGAGAGCGCGCGCGTACGGATCGGCGAGCACGCGTTCCGGATGAAACGCGTGCACCTCGAACGGCGTCTCCGACTCCGGCCCGTCGATGCGGAAGCCGTAGTAGTCGCAGTCTCGCATGCGCTCCTCGTCGACGCGGCAGTGCCAGATCCGGCCGGACTTGTTCACGAGCGGCGCGAGCTCGATGTCCACGCGTGGCACGGCGAGGTCGTCCTTGGAGAACAGCAGCAGGCGCACCGACGTCGCGTGCTTGGCATAGAGCGCGAAGTTGAACGCGCGCTGCTCCTCGCACCAGGACACGCCGAGCGGATACGGCAGACCTTCGGACTCGGCCCAGGTCACGAGCCGCCTGTATGGATCGTCCACCGCCCGCGCCGATGCGGTTGATTCGCGTCGCGCGCGAAGCGGTGCGTGTCCTCGATGAACGTCGACAGCCGGTGTTCCACCATCGCGTTGACCGACCCGTCGGGGAAATACCCGTCCTCGTCGCGAACACCGACGGCGAGGCCCGTGAGAAGGGCCAGTGCCTCGTCGGCATGCTCGACCGCATAGATGTGGAACTGACCGGCGGCCACGGCCTCGATCACGTCGCGTCGCAGCATGAGGTGCGCCATGTTTCGTCGCGGGATGATCACGCCCTGCGTGCCGGTGAGCTCGCGCTGGCGGCACACCGCGAAGAACGCCTCGATCTTCTCGTTCACGCCACCCACCGGCTGCGCGTCGCCGTGCTGATCGAGCGAGCCGGTGACGGCGAGATCCTGTCGCAACGGCACCGCGCCGATCGCGGACACCAATGCGCACAGCTCGGCGAGGGAAGCGCTGTCGCCGTCGATCCCACCATACGACTGCTCGAACACGATGGTCGCGGCGACCGCCATCGGCTGGTGCTCGGCGAATCGTGCGCCGAGGAACCCCGCGAGGATCAGCACGCCCTTGGAGTGGAGCGGGCCGCCGAGCTCGGTCTCTCGCTCGATATCGATCACCTCGCCGCCGCCGAGGCGCATCCGTACCGACACCCGCCGCGCGATCCCCAACTTCCACTCGCCATCGTCGACCACGGCGAGCGCGTTGATCTGCCCGATCGTGGAGCCGGTCGTCGAGATCATGATCGTGTCGCGGCGCACGGCGTCGAGATACTCCTCCTCCAGCCGTGCGTGCCGGCGGCGGAGCCGAGCGAGCGCACCGTCGATGTCGTCGATTCCGACGTGCGCGCGGTCCGCGCAGGCTGCGTGATCGTTCGCCTCGACGATCAGATCCGCGATCGCGCGCCGGTCGAGCGAGAGCTTCTGTGCATCGTTCGCGAGCCGCGACGAATGCTCCACCGTGCGTGCGAGTGCCTGCGGATCGAGCGGCCGCGAGCCGCGCTCGCGCGCGATCGCCACCACCGTGCCGGCGAGCGCGACCTCGCTGTCGCGCGTGCGCTCCATCGTTGGTGCGAAGTCGGCGACGATGGCGAACACGTCCGCGAGCTTGGGCTCGGCCATCTGTAGCGTGGAGAGCAGCGCGTGGTCCCCGAACATGACGACCGTGAGATCGAGCGGAATCGGCTCCGGATCGAGCGTGGCGATCGTCGGCGTGGACCCTGTCGGCTCGGGCGGCTCGATCCGGATCTCGCCGGCACGCAGCGCGCGCAGGAGCGCGTTCCACGCCATAGGCTCGCGCAGTACGTCGATCGCGTCGAGGAGCAAGAAACCTCCGTTCGCTCGATGCAGCGCACCCGGTTGGATCAGCATCACGCCGGTGACGAGCCCACCTTGCTGTGGAAGGTGGACGACCTTTCCGAGGAGGTTCGCGCGTGTCGGATGCCGCTCCTCGACCACGGGAGCGGCAAGCTCGCCGGTGCGATCGACGATGACGTTGATGTCGAACCGACGCGCGGCGACGAAGTCTACCTCCACGTGATCGAGGTACGCCTGTACCGGCGCGTTATCGCGATATGCCGCGCGAACCGGTTCGAGGTGCCTGCGCACGAGCGGCGTCATCTCGGGGACACGCCCGTTCGCTGTCGCTTGCGTGACCTCGGCTCCGATCGCGAGGCCGACACGAACGAGCTCGGCCCGGAACGCGACGGCGGTCCCGGGCGGCATCCGGAGCATCCGCGGGCGGCGGAGATCCAGATCCTGCACGTAGCACCAGTCAGACGCGGCGCCGCGGCGGCCCGCTTCGTCGGTTACGAGCTCTCGCACGATCGAGCGCGCATCCAGATTGTTGTCACCCGCGGCGAAGATGTGAAATCCGGGACGTCGGATGCGGAGCGCCGTCTCGATGGCTTCCACGGCGCGTGCCTGCCCGACAGCACGGGGAGCAGGACTCGTGACCTCGATCGGCGAGCATGTACGACGCAGCTGGTCGGCGGTGAGCTCGATCATGAGTCCTCAGGGAGTGGCAGTTGCGAGCTGGATATGCACGGGGATCTCGGGCCACGCGCGGCGCAGCTCCACCAGGAGCTCGCGCGCGCGGCGGACCATGTACGCGGTGACGCCATCGGGGGCCAGCGTCGGATCCTCCGTCACCACCTGATCGATGATCGAGAACGACAGCAGCGCGACGGCAGCACTGGGCGCGAGCAAGTTCTCGAGCTCGGGACGGAGCGCGGGTGTGATCGAAAGGCGCGCGCGGACCATGAGGTCCAGCTCGGCCATCCCGATCTGATAGACGGCGCGGAGCTTGATCGGGCCGGGGCCGTTCTGCGCGGCCGATGCATAGAGCGTGAGCGAGGGCAGGAGCCGCTCGGCAAATCGATCCACCAGCGCCGGCAGCATCGCCGCATCGGCGACGGCCTCGACGGACGCATCCTGGATGCACGCGGCGAATGACAGCACTCGGTTCCAGTCGGTCGCGGTCTCGCCGGGCGCCCTCCAGTACGCGATGCATTCTGTCGGCACCATCGTGATCGTCGACGGCGCTTCGATGTCCGCGAATGCCGGTTGCACGAGCGCGACCAGGAACGCGAGCGCGATGCGAATGCGGTTGGTCGGTGCGAGCATGACCGTCTCCTTGTCATCACTGGCTGCAGCATCGAGACCAACACACACAGGTCACCACGCTGCGCGTCGCGCAGGTGCCGCGCGACGACCATGCATGCGCGCAAACGTTTCGCGTTCGCCCCCGCCCGTCGCGGCATGCGGCTCGCACCACGAAGCGGCGTGACGGAGTCGCAACCATTGCCGGTGACCGGCATCGTGCTCGCCGGCGCCGCGGCTCTCGGTGCGTACGAGGTCGGGGTCCTCTCGTATCTCTACGAGTCGGTCCTGCCCGAGGCGTCGGGCGCCGAGCCGTCGGTGTTCAGCGGAACGTCCGCCGGCGCGATCAACGTGACGGCGCTCGCAGCGAACGTCGATCAGCCGCTGATCGCGACGAGCTTGCTCGCGCATGCATGGCAGGAGATCGATCTCGCGACGATGCTGCGCCCCTCGGCACGCGACTCGATCGCGATGCTGCTCGACGTCGCGGGCGCTCCAAACATCGTGCGGCACATGCCGTACTTGCATGCGGCGTCGGGTGGCATCGTCTCGGACGAGGCGATCGTGCGCTTGGTCGCGCGCATCCCGTTCGACAGTCTCGCGGAGCACGTGGCGAGCGGGGACGTGAGAGGCATCGCGCTGACGGCGACGCGGATCGCCGACGGAAGTGCGACGGTGTTCTACGCGTCGCATCGATCGGTGCCGCCATGGATCTCGGCGCCGAACGCGGTGCCCACGCCTGCGACGATGACCGCGAAGCACGTCATGGCATCCGCCGCGATCCCGCTGCTGTTTCCCGCCGTGACGATCGGCGATGACGCGTACTGCGACGGTGGCCTTCGCCAGATGGTGCCGCTGTCGCCGGCGATGCACCTCGGCGCGGAGCGCGTGCTGGTGATCAATCCGCTGCCGTCGGTGCGCCCGCGATCGGCGCGCGCCGCGAACGTGGCCTCTCCGCTGTACCTGGCGGGTAAAGCGCTGAACGCGCTGTTCGGGGATCGACTCGAGACGGATCTCGCAAATGCGCGGCGCACCACGGCGATCCTGCGCGCGGGTACGGCTCGGTTCGGCCCCGGCTTTCAAGACGCTCTCGACGCGCAGCTCGTCGCGGACGGCCAATCGCCGATCCAGCCTCTCGACGTGCTGTGCATCGAGCCCACGGTGGACTTCGGCGAGCTCGCGGCGGAGCACGTCAAGAGCAAGGCCTTCACGCGCCACGCACACAGCGCGGTGGCACTTCTGCTGCGCCAGATCGCCGGTGACGAGCCCGAGCGCATGGCGGACCTCCTCGCCTACGTGCTGTTCGACGGCGGCTTCACCGCGAAGCTGATCGAGATCGGTCGCGCCGATGGACGGGCACGACACGCCGAGCTCGCGGCTTTCTTCGCCGCGACGTGAGTCACGCCGCGACCCGACCGGAGTCGCGCGGACGGGCGATGGCGGCGAGGACGTTCGCGACGCGTGCTCGTCCCTGCTTCATCGTCGTGTCCGGGTTCACGCTCTCCCGCGCGATGTCGTTGAGCGTGATAACTCCGAGCGGTCGCTGGTCCTCGTCGACGACGGGAATGCGATGGAGCTGGTGCGTCGACATCAGCTGTTCGACGTCCTCGATCGGCTGTTCGGGATGCACGGTGACCACGTGCGTCGCCATCGCGCTGTGAACGAGCAGATCGCCGAGGACGCGCCCCTGCAGGAACGCAGACATGCAGATGTCGCGGTCGGTGATGATGCCGGTCATTCGGCCGTCTTCGCGCAGGACGATGACGGCGCCGACATCGTTCTCCCACATCAAGTGCGCGGCGCGCTCGAGGGTCTCGTTGACGTCGCAGGTGATCGGAGGACGCTTCATCAGGTCTTTGACTCTCATGCCCCGAAGGAGAGCAAGCCGCGTTCCCGACTCGCGCGTCCAGGTCGCGCAAGTCGTGCGTCACAAGATCGGCGACACGCACGCGGACATGTCGAACAGGATGAACGCGAGGGCCTTCTCCTGCGCCGTGAGATCGCCCGTCGCGCACGAGGACGGAAACGGCACGGATGCCTTCGAGCTCGAGCCCGAGGACACGTGCATGTCGGAGAACACGACCTTGCCGCAGCGCTCGTCGGCGTTCGCGGCGATCGGCGTCGTGAACACGAGATCCTGCACGCTCTGCTTGCCGAGCGGCGTCGACCGCGTCGGATCCACGTGCAGCCACTGCTGCGCGACGCCCGCCGAGCCGAGGCGCTTCGCGGTGTAACGCGGCTCGTGAATCGTGAGCGTGTCGCCGGTGCTGGCGCCGACATTGGCGAGCCACTGCGTGAAGGTTTCGCCGCGCGGCGTCGTGCGATCGACGATCGCCGTCTGCGTGGCCTCGTTCTGTGCCGCGCCGAAGTCGAAGTCGATCACGGTGCGCCAGTCCGCGAGGCCGTGCTCGGGATGTCCGCGCTCGCCGCCGAGCCAGATGTTGTGCCAGTGCGACATGAACACGCGGCCGCCGCGATCGGCGTAGTCGTGGAGTGCCTGCATCGCGGTGAGCGGCTTGGTCTCGGGACGCTGCGCGCCCTCGCACGAGAGAACGACGATGTCGTAGGCAGCGAGCTTCGCCGGATCGTTCCACAGCGTCCGCGCGTCTGCGAACTGTCCCTGCGATGGAAACGTGGACGCGAACTGCTTCGCACCGTTGCCGACGAACAGCTGCACGCGACCATCACCCGCGTCGGTCGTGATCTCCTCGTCGGCGATGCCGATCTTTCGAACGAGACACTCGAGCGCATCCGCGTCGCCCGTCGTGACGGCGATCCTCGGAACGTCACCTTCGTTGCGATCGCGCGGGAGTCGCGTGTCCTCCTCGGCCAACACCGTGTCCTGACACGCGGCGAGCGCCGTGACGTTCGCGATTCGTCGCCAGGAGCCGACCTGGACCACGATCGGGAAGTCCATACCGGCGGGCACGTCCTGCAGCGAGAACCGGCCGAAGGCATCGGTCGACGTCTGCGTGAGCGAACCGCCGAGCGGCTCGGCATCGCAGCGATCGCAGCGAGGTCCTTGAGGCAGTGGTCCTGGATCCGAGAGCGGGACGTACACCATCGCGCCTGCGAGAGGCAGCGTACCGTTGGGGGCCATCACTCGACCCGAAACGCTCGTACGCGGCATGCCCTTCAACGAGCAATCGGCGACGGCGCACTCCATCGTCGTGCACGCGTCGGGCGACGGTGATGCATCGATGGGCTCCTCGCTGGGATCGTTGCTGCACGCGAGGAGTCCGACGACGAGAAGCGAGTGTGCGCCGAGGTACTTCATGGTGTCGGCGTTCTGCATCTGACATGCCCTGGTTATGTCGGTGTGTTCCCGCATACCGTGCATTCCGCTCCTGACGCGATGCAGTGCTTGCGCAGTTCGCGACGGCACGACGATTGCTGCCCGAGTCCTCGTGATGATGATTCGGGACTGCATGACGAAACAACCCTTCACGATCGATCGCCACGCGACGCTCGGGAAGGCTCACCAGATGATGCGCGACAACGGGATTCGGCATCTGCCGGTGATGGAGAACGGACGTCTCGTCGGGATGGTGAGCCGCAACGACCTCCACCTGCTCGAGACCATCGCCGACTTTCCGCTCGACTCGGTCGACGTCGAGGAAGCCATGAACGAGCCGTACGTCGTCTCCCTCGACACGCCTGTCGACACGGTCGTGGAGACGATGGCCCGAGAGCGGCAGGGAGGCGCGATCATCGTCGACGCCAAGGCGCGCGTTGTGGGCATCTTCACGACGGTGGACGCGTTGCAGCTGCTCGTCACTCGCTTGCGCAGCTGACCGAATGCGCAAGCGGTGCGGGGTGCGATATTCGGTAATGCATCAGGTTTCGCGAAACACGACCAAAACGACCACCCTGGTCCGGCACGAAGGCTGCTCTACCTCCGTCCCATGGCCCGCTTCGAGGACTACGTGCTTGGCGACCGCCTCGGTGCTGGCGGTGTCGGTGTGGTCTTTCTGGCGCATCGCCAGGACTCGGTGAAACCCTTGGTGATGAAGTTTCTGCAACGCGAACCGCGGGATGCGCGTGCGGTGCAAAGATTTCGCGACGAGGCGATCGCGGGGAGCCTCGTCGACCATCCCAACGTCGCCTCGGTGATCGACCACGGATACCGCGACGACGGCGAACCGTTCCTGGTCATGGAGCGCGCTCCCGGCGAATCGCTGGGGCGCTTGATCGCGCGGCGCAAGTCGATGCCGGTGAGCGACGCACTCGCGATCACGCGTCAGATCCTCGCCGGGCTCGGAGCCATTCACGATAGCGGAATCGTCCACGCCGACATCAAGAGCGACAACGTCATCGTCGATGCCGATCGCACGATCAAGCTGATCGACTTCGGTCTCGCGCGCGTCCAGTTCCTGCGCGACGAGTCGACGCCGATCGGATCCGAGGACTGGCTATCGGGAACGCCCGAGTACATGGCGCCCGAGATCATTCGCGGACACGGTGCCTGCTTCGCATCGGACCTGTACGCGGTCGGGATCATCCTCTACGAAATGCTCACCGGCACGACTCCCTTCGCGGGAGGAACGCCGTCGGAGATCGTCGCGCGACACCTCTCGGACGATGTCGTTCCACCGTCGCTGCGCCGCGAAGCCGGAGACATCCCAGCGCTCCTCGATCACATCGTGATGCGTGTGCTCGCGAAGGATCCGACGCTGCGGTACGCGAGCACCGCCCAGATGGCAGCGACGCTCGGGTTCGTGCGTCCGCGACCCGCGCCACCGTCTCGCGCGACGGGCATCGATGACCATTCGGGGGATTCGGCTCCGACGCTCGCCGGGTGGTCGCGCCGCCGGCTCGCGCGAGGAACGCCGGCGCTCGCGGGGCCTCAGCGAGCACGCCGGTTGCGCTGACCTCGCACGAACTGCGAGTGGACGCAGGGTTTGCGCGAACTACACCGGATCGGGTTGGAACGCGAGGTGCTGGGACTCCAGGTATGCCCTGGAAAAAGATCCTCTGCCCGATCGACTACTCGGAAGGCTCGCGGCGCGCCGTCGAGGTCGCTGTAAGGCTCGCGGTGGAGTCGAACGCCGAGCTGGTGCTCGCGAACGTGTTCTCCCCGCCGATCTACTTCGTGGTCGAACCGATCGCGTTGCCGCCGAGCGTGGTCGCGGACCTCGTGTCGGTCGCGGAGGAAGGCCTCGCGGCGTGGAAGCTCGAGGCGCTGAAGCTCGGAGCCACGCGGGTCTCGACGACCTTGCTTCGCGGCGATCCCGCGCAGGAGGTCTGTCGCTTCGCGAAGCACGATGACTTCGATCTCGTCGTCATCGGCACCCACGGCCGCACCGGCCTCAAGCACGTGTTCCTCGGCTCGATCGCCGAGAAGGTCGTGCGTCACGCGGCGTGCCCGGTCCTCGTCGTGCGTACGGGTGACTAGCGGACGAGCTCGACGATCGCGTCGACGGCCGCGGCGTCTTCCCCGCCGTCGGCCACGACACTCGGCGACAGCGGTGGCTCGAACACCTCGCCCACGCCGGGCAGCGTGGTCGAACGATCGCTCGCGGCCGCCGCGTACAGGCCCTTCGGATCGCGGGCCGCGCAGACCTCCAGCGGCGTGCGGACGTACACCTCGATGACTGTCGGCGCGTTCTCGCGTGCGAACGTTCGATGGTCGCGGCGCGGTGCGGTCGCAGCGACGAGCACGACGAGGCCCTGGCGCACGAGCAACGCCGCCACCTCGCGCACCGAGCGATAGAACGCGGCTCGCGAGGCTTCGTCGTACATCGTCGCGCCGAGCGCGGCACGCAGCTCGTCGCTGTCGAGGACCACGCACGGACGGCGCGGTGCGATCTGATCGCGAACGTGACGTGCGAGCGTCGTCTTCCCCGAGGCTGGTAGCCCGGTGAACCAGACGACAACTCCCTGGTTCATCGAAACAACTCGGACCCCCACGCGGGATCGAAGCGGTCCGCGTCGAGCATGCACTCGACGAGCGAGAGCAACGACGAACGCGCGGCCCCGCTGAGGTTTGGATAGAACTTCGGATTGCAGACCACGAGCGCGCGCCATGCCATGAACGGCGGCAACACGTAGCCGAGCGAGGGATCGTGGTGCGCTGCCGCGTACGACTCCCACAGACGGAACCACAGGGGACCGAGGCCCTTCCATCCGTCTTCGCTGTCGAGCGCGAACAACAGGTAGTTCACCGCGAGCGCGGAGAGGTCATCCGCCGGATCGCCGGCGGTGCCGCGACTGGCATCCAGCAAGACGAGCTCCTCGCCATCGAACAAGATGTTGAATGGATGGAAGTCGCCGTGGATGCGTGACAGGCGTCCCTCGTGCTCGCGCAGACGCCATCGCCAGCGCGCGGCGCGGCGTTCGATTCCCTCGAGCCGAGACTCGGGTGCGCCCTCGACCGACGCGGGATAGCTGTCGATCACGCCGAAGATTCCTTCACCGCTTCCGACGAGATCACGGATCGATCGGCGATACCGCTGCGCATCGTCGAGCGGCGTGTGAAGTCGAGCGAGATATGTCGCGAGGCCGCGAACGCGCTCGTGGTCGCGCTCCTCGGCGTGGCCGTTGCGTGCGATCGTGCGGAGGTCGCTCGCGTACGGAACGCCGCGGGCATAGGGCGTCAACAGGTAGAGCTCCTCGTAGTCGCGGATCGATACGAGCTCGCCGGAGTGACGAACGACGCCCACGTCGAGCGGGGCGACGTGACCTGGAATCTTCGCGAAGTCATCGAACGCGAGCAGCGCTTCGGCTGCGCGATCCGAGCGTCGATCGTGCCCGAGCTCGTCCGCGCTTGCGGTGCGCCAGACCAGCTCGAGCGGCGTGCCGTCGGGGCCGATCAGCGAGACGTGGACGGGCTGTCCGAAGCCAACAGCCTTCGCCGTCGAGTCGTGGATGGCTGCCCGATCGGGAGCGAGCGGTTCGATCGCGACCACGCGATGACGCGGGTACAGGCTCTCGAGGTGCGGGCGGAGAGAAAGAGCATCCATGCGATGCGATGGTGCACGGCGCATGCCTCGACGGAGTCGCTCGCGCAGCCTGCGTCGAGGGGCCCGCTAGATCTGCGCAAACGCTGCGTCGGGCTCCGGTATGTCGCTTGCTGACACCGAAGGCATGACGAACGCCACCATTGCCCTCACGTTCGAACGCGTGGCTGCGCTGCTGGAGTCTCAGGGGGCAACCCTGCATCGGGTTCGCGCATGGCGGGAAGGGGCGCATGCGATTCGCGAATCTCGACGGGATGTCGGCGACGTGTTTCGCGATTCCGGTCGCGTCGGTCTCGAAGCGATCCCGCATATCGGCCCCAAGCTCGCGAGCGTTCTGATCGAGCTCATCACCACGTCCCACTGCTCCGTGCTCGATCGCCTGCGCGGCGAGAGCGTGCGCGTGCTCGAGCGCCTGCCGGGTCTCGGCCCGTGTCTCGCGCAACGCGTGCAGCGCGAGCTGGGCGTGAGTAGCCTCGAGGAGCTCGACGTCGTCCTGCGCGATGGCCGCCTCGCCGAACTTCCCGGCTTCGGTCCGCGGCGGATCGCAGTGCTCCGCGATGTCCTCGACGCACGGCTCGCGCCCGCGCACGACCAGGTCTCGCCGCAACCACCGCTGGATCTGTTGTTCGAGATCGACAACGAGTACCGGCGCGAAGCAGCAGCGCATCGGCTACCGACGATCGCTCCGCGGCGCTTCAACCCGCACAACGTGTCGTGGCTCCCCGTGATGCACGTCGAGCGCGATGGCTGGCACCTGACGGCGATGTTCTCCAACACGGGGCTCGCACATCAGCTCGGCCGCACGCAGGACTGGGTCGTGATCTACTTCCACGAGCACGGCGGAGCCGACGCACACGCCACCGTCGTGACCGAGCGGCGAGGGCCCCTGGTCGGACGGCGCGTGGTGCGAGGCCGCGAAGCGGAGTGCAACGCGTACTACTCGCACGCCACCGAGCGCGCCGCGAGCTAGCGCGTCGCGAGCTTCGCGAGCGCTCGGATGCCCGCCATCAGGCGCGTTCCGATCGCACTGCGCGACGCATCGGACAGATGGACCTGCGCCCACGGATACATCGTGCGGTCCTCCTGCTTCGCGTGTTCGTCGAGCACGGCGAGCAGGGCCTTGATCGCGTCGATCCGCACGCAGTGGAGCTCGACGTCGAGCGCCGTCTGCTCGAGCTGCTTGCGGATCGCGTCGTGACCGGCGCGAATCGCGGCAGCTTCTACGGGATCCTCCTCGGTGAACGCGGGGAGGATGACGTCCTCCTCGGCGCGCATGTGCTCGAGGATCTGTTGCTCGAAGGTGCGGTACTCGGCAACCAAGCTGAGGCAATCGTCCTCGTGAGCACGGGCCATCAAGTCCTCGCCCGCGCGGCGCAGGCTACGATGGTGCTCCGCGAAGAGAAGTCGTGGGCCGTTGTGTTCGATCGCTTCGAGACCGCGCTGTTCGTAGGACAGAGGGTTCATGGTCGTTGCTCCGGTTACGTAGAAGTCCAGCAACCGGCGATCCACCCCTGGATCGCGGAAACGCGCGGATCTTGCGCCTGGAACTCCCACACTGCAGGAGATGCGCGAATGTCGCGCTGCGGTCTGGCAACCCACATGCAACACGTTCGCGCATGAAGACAACTTCTCTGCGCGGGTGGCGCCGGGTCGCGAGCGCGATGTGGCACGCCCCCAACGATCCCCAGATCTTTGGAGCGCTCGACATCGATGCCCGACCCATTCGCGCGCTGATCGCACGAGCCGCCACCGCGGGGCATCGGCTGACCCCGACGCACGTCGTCGGGCGTGCCGTCGCGCATGCGCTGTTCCAGGTGCCCGAGCTGAACACCCACATCGCGTTCGGTCGCAGTCGAGAACACTCGACCGCCGACGTGTTCTTCATCGCGTCGGTGGGCAAGGGCAATGACCTCTCGGGCGTGAAGATCCGCGACGCCGGCGGCAAGAGCGTCGTCGAGATCGCCGACGAGCTGAACGAACGCGGTCACGCGCTCAAGACCGGACACGACAAAAACTTCGCACGCAGCAAGAAGCTCACCGACGCCGTGCCGGCGCTGCTCCTGCGTCCGCTGTTGCGCGCTTCGGCGTTTCTCACCGAGACGCTGGATCTCGATCTCAAGCCACTGGGCCTCGAGCGCCGGCCGTTCGGCAGCGCGATGGTGACGAGCGTCGGCATGTTCGGTCT
>JBGARE010000069.1:0-29455 GCA_044230415.1 Kofleriaceae bacterium | reverse complement strand
GAGCCGGTGCCATCGCTGCCGGAGCCAATGCCGTCGCTGCCGGAGCCGGTGCCGTCGCTGCCCGAGCCGATGCCGTCGCTGCCCGAGCCGATGCCGTCGCTGCCCGAGCCGCCGTAGGTGTCGCCGCCGAGTCCGTCCCCCGCATCATCGGCGTGCGCGGTCGCGTGCTGTTGAAACGAGGAGTACGAGTCGGCGCTGCATCCGATGCCGAGCGTTGCAATGGCAAGAATGCTGTACCAGTGAGTGAAACGTCTTGACGTGATCATGGAAGGCTCCCTGTGAAGAATGAAGTCATCGGAGTTGGTGCCGGCGTTGGCGGCCGACACGAGAGGACCGCGGCCCACACACCCGGTTGGGCCGGGATGTACGGGGTCCACGGCTGATCGACAGCGACGCGTGACGAGAACGTGAGTGCGCGTTGCCCGACGAGCTCGCGCGCATCACACGACAGCACCTTCACGGAGTCGCGCTTCGTCGCGTGCTCGTAGTCGAGGAGATAGAGATATTCGGAGTACGCACCCGGATCGAGGTTCAACGGCAACTCGCCTTCGTCGACATAGGCGGCGGAGGCATTCGTGCGTCCGTAGATCACGACGATCTTCGGCGCGCCCATCAGCTGGAATTGCAGCGGCCGGAGATCGAGCGCCGTGAACAGCTGATGCGTTCCAGAGACCGATTGAACGAATCCGATCTGGCCGGTGGAGAGACCGAACTTCGATAGCAGATCGCTGGCGGGTCGCAGCGGTGCGCCATAGTCGTTGTAGCTGCGCTCCCAGGTCGAGAACGGCCGAGACATCGCGCCCGGACGGAACGCGTACGGATCGATGTCCGCGACCGTGTCCCAGGAGCCCGTGCTCGAGGTCAGGGCGATCACGCTGCAGTCGCCCCCGATATCCGGGGCCGGCGTCAGTCGATCCCAGTCGACCGTCGAACACGTGCTGGGAACGACGTCATCGCCGTCGCCGTCGCCGTCGTCGTCGCCCCCGTCGTCGATCACGACGTCGCCACAGGACGCGAGCCGTCCGCTGGCGAACAGGATCTGATCGAGGCGATCCTGGATCTCCGAGGGACAGTCGAACGCGATCGGCAGCGCTTGTAGTTGCGCGATCGCAGCGACGAGAGCGGCGATGTCCGTATCGCAGTAGCCACCGATGTCTCCGCTGCAATCGATCACCGAGGTGAGGCGCAGCAGCTCCCCCGAGATCGCGTCGAGAACCTCGGTCGATGTCGTGCAACCGAGCTCGGTGTGACTCGCGAGGAGCTCTGCGAGGCTCGTCGTGATGTTCGTGCAGGTGTCGTCGACACCGCCGTCGCCGTCGACGCCGCCGTCGCCGCCGATGCCGCCGTCGCCGTCGACGCCGCCGTCGCCACCGCCGCCACCGCATCGGCTTCCATCGCCGAGAACGCCGTAGGTCTGACCACCGCACCCTCCGTCATCGCCGCTCCCAGCGTCGAGGTCTCCTCCGGTGCCGGCATCGCTGCCGCTTCCATCGTCATCGACAGGACCCGCATCGGGCCACTCGTCGAAGCCGCTGCCGGTTGCGTGTTGCGTCGTCGAGCCAATCGTCTCCGACGAGCAAGCGATCGTGCCGCAAAGGGCCGTGTACGCGATCATCGCGAGCATCGGCGCCAAACGATTCGTGTTGTTCTTCATGGAATGCTCCGTTCGTCGAGTCGCCATCACTCGGCGTCCCAGGTTTTCTTTTCGTAGCCACCACTCTCGTTCGCCCAGTGGGCGTCCACCGGGATGCCGAGACGGATCAGATCGAGTGCGATGTCCTTGATCTGGTCGAGTCGGCCTTCGTTCGGGATTCGCGTGTCGGCGAACTCGACCGCGAGCCGGATCCGTCCGTCCTCGAACTGCACGCTCGATACCTTCGTGTGCACCTCGACAAACGTTCGATGGCCGACACCTTCAAAGGTCTTGAGGACCTTGTCGGTCTTGGTGTTGAACACCTCGATCGCCGGCGGTGGCGTGGTGCGAATTCGGTAGATGACGTTCTCGCCGCACGGGGCGACGGCTCCCCCGAGCGCTCCACGCTCGCGCAGAGCATCGATCGCACCAACCATCGCGGCGACGGGCTTCGCATCCGCGATGATCTTCGCGACCTCTGCGGGCGTCACCGTCACACCGAGCGCGGTTGCGAGGTTGTTGACGACCTCCGCCATCTGCGCTGGATTGCCGAGCTTGACGGCCGACTTCGAGTGTCCTGCGGCAGCCAAGCCCAACGTCAGCGCTCGAACCTTGCCCGCCGGATTGGTCCCCGGATCCGCGAGGTAGGCGCGCGCCGCCTCCACTCCGCCGAGGAACGCGTGATTGAGCCGCGCTTCCTCTCGCTTCTCTTTGTTGGGAGATGCGAAGTCCACCTGCTGCGAGTCGTGGCCGATGATCGCGAGCAACAGATCGCGATAGGCCTGTTCGGCGGCATCGCCCTTCAGTCCTTTGGACGACCAGAGCTCCTTGATGAACGTCTCGTTCTTGAGCGCGACGTGCAGGATGTCGTAGAGGTGCGGCATGCCGTGTGACATCCACGCGGCCTTGGTCTCCTTGTCGGTCCCCTCGTACGCGGCCGGCTCCGCTTGCGCGAGGTGATCGAGACGCGAGTACTGCTCCGCCAACGTCATCCACGCCTTCGAGGTCTCCGGTAGCGCCGCACGTTTGAGCGCGTCGCCGACCTTTGCTGCCGCGGCTTTCGACGGCTTCCCCTTCTCGGCCCAGTACTCCTTGGGCCGCTCGCGCCCGAGTGATAGTGGGCCCGCTGCCGCCGTCGACAGCAGCAGCAGTACAAGCATCAATATTTCGAGCGCCCGCCGTGCGGCGAATGACGCTCTTGCGTTCAATGTCATCTGTTCCTCCAGGGCGGCGAGGTGCCGCCGTTGACGAGTGCAGCAGTGAGATCAGAAAGAAGTTCCGTGTTGGCACTACTCGGCGAGCGGGATCACGACCTTCTGATCGCTCGCCGTACGCCCAGCGCGATCGCGCGCATCCACACGCCACGAGCACGGCACGCCCGCGAACACGGCGACGTCGGGCAAGAAGACTTGATGTCCGATCGATGCGCCCGAGTCGTCGTCGAGATCCACGATCACGCGACGTGACGACGGCGCTCCCTCGGGCGGGACGATCGAGAACACGAGCTCGAGATCGTGCGGATCGAGATCGTGCGCCGTGATCGCGGCCCACACCACGCTTCCGCCTTGTGGACCGGCGACGATCGGAACCGCGTCACCATCGGCGAGAGGAACGAGCTCGTCGTGTCCGGTGGCCAACACGACCCCCGGTGGACCTGCGGGCTCGAACGCCGTCTCGGTGCACGCGCACATCATCATCAAGAGAGCGCCGCGCATATCAGCTCCGGCGACGGCGACCGACGACGGTCATCCCCACCGCGAACATGCCGAATAGCAGTGCGCCCGCGCCGCCGCCGCCCGATGCGTTGCAGCCGCCATCGTTCTCCTCCGGATACGGTTCGAGGCCGAGGATGAATGTCGCGTCGGTCTGCGCGCAGACGGGCGCGGGCTTGATCTCGAATCCTTGCGCCTGCGAGATGCCGCCGCCCCCGAGGCCACCCCCGAGGCGAGCGGCCGCGTTCACGAGCGCGGTGCAGCCCTGCGTGTTCGAAGCGTCCGTGCACTGCGTGCACTGCTTCGCATCGATGTCTTTCACCACTTGGTGCGAGTCGTCGACGGTCTGGCCTCCGACGCCGTCGAAGTTGATCTGCGCGAGCGCGATCCTCTCCGGCAGCGCACCGCTCGGGTTGTTATCGATCTCGAAGATGACGTAGCCCTTCTGTCCGGGGACGATCCCCGATGTCGACAGCGCGGCCAGGCCCGCGCCCCACGATTGGCCGGGAAACGCAGACGCGAACGCCCCGCTGGTGTTCTCGTCATCGCCCTCGGCACAGAACGCCTCGGTCGGGTTGCCTCTCTCGTCGACGAACTGCGCGCTCGCGATCGTCGAGCCCGGAACGGGGAGCGTGGCCGCCGCGCCGCATCCGCAGTTCGCACCCGCCGGGGTCTCACTCGTCTCCGTCGCTTGTGCGAACAGCGTCGTGTCGTCCGCCAGCTGCAGCGTGGCGCACTCGTCGGCGGGTGGGAGGTGCTGGCAGGCGTGCGCTGCGCGCTCCGTGGCTACCGTGAACGTTCCGGCCGTCATGATTCCGAGAAACCCGAGTCCGATGATCCTCATTTGCTCTCCTTGTCGATGTGACGGCGACGCTCGTGCAATCACGTGGCCATGCGTCTCCTCGTCGGAGCGCGGCGCTGATGCCGCCCGAACTGCCGGCTTCGCACCGCAGTGCTGCAGGCTGGAGCCCGCAGCGGATCGCGTCGGCGTGCTGCGTTCGCTGCAGTTCAGGTTGGCGCGACCCGTGCTGGTGACTGCCCCGCATGAAGATCGGGGCTCTCGCGCTGGTGCTTGTCTACGGATGTAGTAACGAGCACGTCGCGGACGATCCGTGCGAGATCGTCACCGGCGAGGGCGCACCGGAGGTCGAGATCCTCGTCCGGGATATCGACGGTGACGTGCGGGTTGCCGAGGACATGACGCCCGTGGATCTGATGCTGCCGCCGCAGGGCGGGAAGGTCATGCTGGTCGCGCCGCGCGTCCGCAACATGAGCGGATGCTCGATGCGCGTCACGACATCGTTACGTGACGAGTGCAGCGGGCGCATCATCGGTCTCGAAGCGCGGCCTCTTCGTTTCGTGCCCGGCACGGATGGTTGGGCGGAGCCGATCGATCCACATCTCGTCAGCAACTGGTCGAACGTCCCGACGTGCCCGAGCGCTGCCGCTGATCGCAATATCGCGGGCGAGCCGTACACGCTGACGGTGACCGTCGAAGACGACGAGGGCCGCAGCGCCACCGCTTCGCGGACGATCATTCCGACCTGCGCAGAGCCCGAGAACCTCGACCGCTGCTCGTGCGAGTGCAGCGCGGCCTACCGACTCGGCGAAGCATGCGTGATCGACGAGGCGCCGCCTGCCGGAGGGTGCTCGTGAGTCGCGCGGCGGTCGTCGTGGTCGCGCTCTCGGCGTGTGCGAGCCCGAACGAGCCGACCGAGTGGTCGACGGTGTTTCACGATCTCGATCGCGTCGCGCTCTCGGTCGCGAGTCCTTCGCCCGACGACGTGTACATCGTCGGTGGTGGTGTCGGCGCGCCCGGGGTTCCCGCACTCGCGATGCACTGGACCGGCGATACGTGGCGCGACCTCGCACCACCGGGTGACGAGACCCTCTGGTGGGTGACGACGATCGCCGACGACGTATGGATGGTCGGCGAGAACGGGATGGTGTTGCGCGGGCGCGACGACGCGTTCGCGGTGATCGCGGCTCCGGTGCCATCGACGCTGTTCGGCGCGTGGGCCGCGAGCCGCGACGACGTGTGGATCGTCGGTGGCGTCCCGGGTGCGGGCGCGACGGACGATAACGACGTCGTGCTCCACTGGGATGGCCAGCAGCTCGTGCGCGATGTCTCGGTGCCGCGCCGCGGTGTCGCGCTGCTCAAGGTGTGGGGCTCCTCGAGCGACGATCTGTGGATCGCGGGCGAGCAGGGCACGCTGTGGCATCGCACGGCGAACGGATGGGAGGATCACGCGAGCGGCACCTCGACGCTGTTCTCTGTCCACGGCTGTGCGCCCGACGATGTCTATGCCATCGGTGGCTCGCGGATCCTCCACTACGACGGGCGCGCGTGGTCCGCGATCGGCCCGGTCATCTACGCGTCGGCCGTCGGTGTCGCGTGCGGTCCCGATGGCGTCCTCGTCACCGGGACGGGCGGGCTGAAGCTTCGGTGGGAGCGCGATACGGACACGTGGACCGACGAGCAGATCGTCGAGCCGTGGGACACGGACTTTCACGGCGCGGCGATGGATGCGGGCGGTGGCGCGTGGGCCGTCGGAGGGAACTTCAATCAACCGAGCGACGACGGGCCTCGCGTCGGTGTCGTCGCGTATCACGGGGCGCGTGCGCCCGATGGAGAGCATCGATGACCGGACTTCGAATGATCGCCGTGTTGCTCGTCTCCGCCGCCGCGTGCGGCACGGATGCTCTGCCGATCGCTGACCTCGAGTCGCTGTCGCCGGACCGCGGGTTCACCGTGCACCTCTCGCAGTTCGAAGTGCCTCCCGGCACCGAGGTGCAGGACTGCTACTTCATCCGCGTTCCCGATCTCGCGAATGGCAACGATCTGTGGATCGATCGGTTCTCCGTCGCGCAGCGCGATGGCAGTCATCACATGAACGTGTTCCGCGTGAAGACGATCGTGAACCTCGATCCGTCCGCCGGATCCGACGTCATGCTCGGCGACATGCCCGCGAAGTTCATCCCGGGGGGCGAGTGCCGGATCAGCACGAACTGGTCGGACTGGCCGCTCGTGGTGAACTCGCAGGAGTCCGCATCGGGGTCGGTGTTCGACTGGAAACTCCCCGAGGGCGTCGCGCAGCGGTTCGCACCGGGCGAGTTGCTCATGGTGCAGACGCACTACGTGAACGCGACGGAGCAGGCGACTCCCGAAGATGGCGAGGTCAAGGTGAACTTCTATCGCTCCACCGAGGCGAACCCGGTCGAGATGGGGACGCTGTTCGCGACCCAGCAGCACATTCGCATCTGTCGATCGGCACCGCAGCCCACGTACGAAGGCACGTGCGCGTTCCCGGCAGGCTCGCAGGTCCACGTCGCTGCGGCGAACGGTCACTTCCACGCGCGTGGCAAGCAGTTCTCGATCTTCGGGTGGGATGGCACGAGCGTCGAGCGCCCCACCGACGACAAGCTGATCTATCAGAGCAAGACGTGGGACGAGCCCGTGATGGCAACCGGTCTCGATTCGATCGTGCAGCCTGGCGGCGGCATCTGGTGGAGCTGCTCGTATCAATGGCGCGCGCCAGCCGCGGGGTGCGGCGAGGTCAACCGCCGCGACGACCAGCAGGAGGACGATTGCTGCTACACGTTCGGGAACAGCGCCGAGTCGGCGGAGCACTGCAACGTGTTTCTCTACTACTGGCCGAAGGTCGACAATGCGGACATCTTCTGCAACTGACGCGGCACGAGCAGTCGGGAGTACTTGTCGATGTCGACGACGCCCGCCGAGGCGAGCTCTTGTCGCTGCCGCACCGCGGTCGCTGCATCTCCGGCGAGCGTGGCGCTGACCATGCGCGCGTTCGCGGAGTGAACGTGCATGTCGACGCTCGCGAAGTGCTTCGCGGCATGTTCGAGGAGCCCGCGCGATCGATCGTCATCGCCTCGCGCGAGCGCGAGTCCTGCTTCGAGCGTCTCGCCGAGCGGGGTCGCCCACGGCGCTCGAATGGCTGCGAGGCGACGCGCGCACAGCGCTGCATCGTCGAGTGCACCCGCCGCGATCGCCGCACGTCCACGTACGTCGTAGAGCGAGATCTCGATGAAGCGCGCGCGCGCGAGTCGAGCGCGTTCGAGCCGCGGCCACATCGCGAGGATCTCCGCGTGAGCATCCGCGCCGCGGCCGTCGAAGATCGCGATCAGCGAGCGCGCTTGGAGGTCCATGAAGTGCGGGACGCCGACGCGGCTTCGCTGCCACGGGCGGAAGCCTTCGCTCGCGTGGCGCACGGCGGCATCGCGCTCGCCGCGCGCGAGAAACAGGCTCGCCATGATGCCGCTGCGGAGGTGCGTGGCGGACGTGACGTCGTTGCGCTCGAGCGCGTCCTGGAGCAGCTCGGTCACGCGGCGATGCAGCGTCTGCAGATCGCCGAGGTAGAACATCGCGGCAAGCTCGAGGCGCCGCACCACGTCTTGGAGTTGCGCGGGGCCGAAGCCTTCCTTCACGAGTCGCGGGCGATCCTGTTGCAGCAGGCGCTGGCACTCCGCGAGTCGCTCTCGGCACTCGCGCCAGCGTCCGAACAGGAACGCGACGGTCCCGCGTGCGAGCGGGGTGAGCGCGTGAAACGAGTTGCGCGCGGCCGCTTGGTCCGCGAGGACGAGGCAGGTCGTGAGGCGCTTGGTCTCGTTGCCCGATGCCGCGAGGTACGGCGCTTCGCCGAGCAGTGCGCGCGCGAGTCGGGAGGCGTCGTTGCTGCGAAAACACAACTTCAGATCGAGCGAGTGCAGGAAGAACGACCGCAGCGGATCGACGAATGCCAGGCCCGCGGCGGCATCCCACAACACGTCGAGCCGGACGCGCTCCATTCCCTCCGACGGGTCTTGTTCGACGGGTGGGAGCACGGGGCGGCGCAGCCGGATCCATGCGCGGCATTGCACGAGCTGCCAGATCAACTCCGCCGGCTTCGTGGGGTTCGGCAGGTCCAGCCAGCGCATCAGCTCGTCGAGCAGCGCCAGCGCGCGATCGTTGTGGCCCATGAGCAAGAGCTGTTGCATCGCTCGTCGTCGGAGATCGAGTGCCTCCGCACCACTCGCATCTCGCGAACACGCGAGGAACGCGTCTGCGGCGGCGACCCCGAGGCCCGCTTGTGCGAGGCATTCGGCGTGGCGGACGCGAATCTGCGGAGAGGGGGCGAGCGACAGCGCGTACGCGTACAGGTCTGCGGCGCGGTGGAAGGCGAGGGCGGTCTCGGCCTGCTCGGCCGCGCGTAGCGTGTGCATCGCGGCGAGCTCGACATTCCCGGCGTGCTGCCAGTGCTGCGCGAGCGCCGCGTGATCGTGCGAGCCCGTCGCTTCGAGGGCGCGTGCGATTCGCTCGTGGAGGATGCCTCGATCCGCCGGCGAGAGTCGCTCCGTGAGCGTCCGGCGAATGCGATCGTGATACGGCTCGAGGCGCGTGCCGGCGCCGACGCCGCTCGTGGCAACGATCTGTGCACCGCGCAACGCGGCGAGCGAATCGAAGAACGTCGGTTCGCTCGCGCCGGCGGCGTGCGATGCCGCGTCGATCGACAGCGGTACGTACGCGAGCCCGACGATCGTAGCGATGTGTAGCGCTTGCTCGCCGAAGCGAGCGACTTGTCGCCGCACGACGTCCTCGAACGAGATCCGCTGGACCTCTCCCGTCTCGACGACGTGACGCGCGAGCTCCCACGCGAACAGTGGATGCCCTGCGACCTCGCGTGCGATCGCGCCGGCATCGAAGGCGCCTCCGAGATCGCGAACCACGAGATCCACGAGCGCCGTGGTCTCCGCCTCCGAGAGTGGCGCGAGCGAGATCGTGCGGATGTTGGTCTGCTCGTCGAATGCGATCGGCGCGCGCGCGGCGAACGCTACGAGCACGTTCGGGATCGGCGGCGCGAACAACGCGCGCAAGAGCACGAGGGTGTCGCGATCGGCCCACTGCAGGTCGTCGAGCAACACGACGAGCGGCTGACGTGCCGCGACCTCCGAGAACAGCCAGCGCAACGCGGTGGAGACGCGCGCCGCGGTCTCGTGGCCGCGGATCTCGCCGAGCGCGCGCTCGGAGAATCCGCGAACCCGCCGCAGCGACGGAAATGCCTGCGCGAGGATCGTATTCCAGCCCGCGTCGCGCAGCTCGACATCGTCCGCTTCGAGGCGCGCGGCCAGCTCCTCGACGACACCGTCGAAGCCCTTGTACGGCACCGACTCGCGCTCCCAGCATCGCCCACCGAGGACCCACGGACTGCCGCCGAGTGCGAGCTCCTGCGCGAGCTCGCGAAGCAGCGAGGTCTTGCCGATGCCGCTCTCGCCGATGATCGCGACTGCGATTGACTCTCCGGCCATGCGATCGGCGACCGCGCGACGCAGCTCGGCGAGCTCTCGCTCGCGGCCGATGAGGAGCTCGCGCGACACGTGCGTCCGGTCGGCTCGGGTTCCGAGCGCGGCGAGAACAGCAGCGCCGCTCGGTCGCGCGTGAGGCCGGCGCTCGAGCAGCGCATCGGCGAGCGCGGCGAGGTCGGGCGGCGTGTCGCTGGCGATCGTGCGCACGCGTGGTGCCGGACGCTCGAGCTTCGCGCGCATGATTTCTTCGGCGGTCCCCTCGAACGGGAGCCGCCCGGTGAGCGCCTGGAACAGGACCACGCCGAACGAGTACCAATCCGCAGCGATCGTGATGTCACCCGCGATCTGCTCGGGGGCCATGAACGCCGGCGTGCCCGCACCTTCGCCGGGCGACCACTGGGGCGTCACGAGGCCGAAGTCGAGCAGCATCGCCGTGCCATCGAGCGTGACAAGAACGTTCGACGGTTTGACGTCGCGATGGACGAGCCCCGCGTCGTGGAGGCGATGGATCGCGTGCGCGATCTGGGGAAGCACGGCGCGCAGGCGCGCGATGTCACCGTCGATCCAGCGCAGGACATCCACGCCGTCGACGAGCTGCATCGTGAAGAACCACGCACCGCGATCCTCGTGGAGCTCGTGGAGACGGACGAGGTTTGGATGCTCGATGTCGTGAACGGCGCGGAACTCGTTCTTGAATCGGAGCAGCGCGGTCGCGTCCAGATCGGGGAGCAGCTTCAGCGCGATGTCTTGGCCGCGCATGCGATCGCGCGCGCGATACACGTCGCCCATCGCGCCGGCACCGATCTGCGAGAGCAGGACGAAGCGATCGCAGAGCACGCGATGGTCCTGCACGCTCGCCGACACCCGCTGATGGTCGCACAGCTCGGCGCGCGCGAGTGCGGCGGATCCGCTCCCGTGTCGGGCGTCGGCTGCGTGATGAAATCTCGAGGCTGCGATCAACTCGGAACGGACGGGCTTGCCCACACACCGTCGAGGGGATCCGGAGCACCCCACGTGTCCGGACGCAGGAGCGCGCACGGCTCCACACGATCGCCACGAACGGTGGCCATTCCGCGATGCACTGCGATCCCGACGCGAACGCGCGTGTCGCGACCGGGCCGCTGTGCGAGTTGCTCGAAGACGCGATGCGCGGTCTGCACCGCGTCGGCTCCGCTCGCCGGTGCGACGAATACCGCGCTCGAGCCGAGATCGAGCGCGAGCGTGAAACCGTGGCTCGCCAGTGCGCGCTCGGCGGCGGGCAACACCGCTTCGAGATCGTTGAGCAGCGCTTCGTCGAGCGACCCACCTCTCGCGAGGTCGGACACCGCCACGAGGATCGCGGTGTGCTCGCGTGCTGGCGACGGAAGCGGTGACTCGCGCAACGCATTGCACGCTGCGACGCAGAACGTGCGCACGTCGCCGAATCGTTGATTCGGATCGATCGCCATCGATCGCATGATCACGTCGTCGACGACCGATGACACCGGCACCAGCGCCGACACGCGAGGACGCCGTGCGTGCAGATGCAGATACTGCGACATGGTGTCCGACGGATCGTGGAACGGACGCCGTCCGGTGAGCAGATGGAACAGCAACGCGCCGAGCGAGTAGATGTCCGTGCGTGCGTCGACGGCGAGCCCGTGGATCTGCTCGGGCGCCATCGTGCCCGGGGTGCCGAGCGATTCATGCGACGCGGTCAGCTCCGCGGCGAGTGCATCCAAGAGCTTCGCGATCCCGAAGTCGAGCAGCACGACGCGGCGATCGCGTTCACAGAGGAACACGTTCGACGCTTTGATGTCGCGATGGATGATGCCGAGGTCGTGCGCGGTCGCGAGCGCATCGCATAGCGGCTCGATGATCCGGCGCGCATCGCCGGGCTCGAAGTGTTCGCCCGCGAGGATCGTCCCGAGGTCCTTGCCGACGAGCCGCTCCATGCACAGGTATGGTCGGCCCGCGGCCTCGATGCCGGAATCGACGATGTCGACGATGTTGGGGTGGCGCAGGCGCCTCAGGATCTGCGTCTCGCGGTCGAACCGCGCGACCATCTCGGGCGCTGCCGTGAAGTGCGCGTGCAGGAGCTTGAGCGCGGCGGGCTGCTTCGTCTCGTGATGCTCTGCGGCGTAGATCTCGCCGAACCCGCCGCCGCCGAGTCGCTCGCCGACGATCCACGCGCCGATCCGCTCGCCGGGTCGCGCTCCCTCGACGGGCGCGGAACCACGACGCAACGAGATCGTCCGATCGTTCTCGTCGCCCACCAGCTAGTCCTGCGGCTTGAGCCCGTGGCGCACCATGAGCTCGCGAAGATGATTGCGGTCCATCCTCACAGCGCGCGCAGCGCGGGAGATATTCCCCTGATGCTGCGCGATCAGATTGCGAACGTAGTCGCGCTCCCACTTCGCCACCGCCCGCTCTTTGGCGGCGCGGAATGGCTCGTCATCGGTGCGCGGAGGTGGGACGTCGTCGGAGAGACCGTGCCAGACCATCGGCTCCCCGAGGAGAACGGCGCGCTCGACGGCAGCGCGGAGCTCGCGCACGTTGCCCGGCCACTCGTGGCGCGATAGCTCCGCGAGCAGCGAGGCCGGTGGCTCGCCGCCGCCCATCGCTTCGAAGTAGTGCGCGACGAACAGCGGGATGTCTTCACGGCGCTCGCGCAGCGGCGGCACGCGGAGCCGGATCGTGTTGAGCCGGTAGAGCAAGTCGGAGCGGAAACGACCTTGGTTGACCTCGACCCGGAGGTCGCGATTGGTGGCGGCGATCAAGCGGAAGTCGAGGGAGGTGGATTCGTTGCGGCCGATCCGCTTGATCACGCGCTCCTCGATCGCGCGCAGCAGCTTCGGCTGCATGTCGAGCGGCAACTCGCCGATCTCGTCGAGGAACAGCGTGCCTCCGGCCGCGGATTCGAATGCGCCGATACGAGTCGCGGTGGCGCCGGTAAACGCACCGCGCTCGTGTCCGAACAGCTCGCTCTCGATCAGGTTCGGTGGAATCGCTCCGCAATCGACGACGATCAACGGGCCCGCGCGACGCGCGCTCTCCTCGTGAATTGCCGACGCGATCAAGCTCTTGCCGGTTCCGGTCTCGCCCTCGAGGAGCACCGTGGCCTCGGACTCCGCGATCTTCGGGAGGATCGCGAACAAGCGTCGCATCGCGGGGCTCGTGCCGAGTGCGCGGCCCCACCTGGATTCCGACGACAGGGCGGCCGTCTCGTCGGTGCCTCCGACCTCGAAGCGCAGCCGCGTGCCGCCGATCTCGACGACGGATCCCGGTGCGAGGTACGCGCGCTCGATCGCCACGCCGTTGACCAGCGTTCCGTTCGTGCTGCCGAGGTCGCGCGCGAGATGCCCCTTCGGGGTCGACACGATCGCGACGTGGTGGCGCGAGACCGCCGGATCGGCCAGCACGAGGCTGTTTCCAGGCGCTGTCCCGATCGACACCTCGTGCTCCGTCCCCTCGATCGACTGCGTGCCGTCGATCACCGATAGCCGATAGCGAGCGAAGCGCAGCTCGCGACCGAGCACCTTCGTCGGAACTAGCCGCCTCTCGTCCATCGCTCGATCCACGATACCGCGAACGTATGGAGATCGTGCACACTGTCGGGCATGACTCGCTGCCCGCGCTGCCAACGCAGGTTGTCGCCGCGAGGTGAATGCGTCACGCACGGCCGGCCGAGCACGCTCGCGACTGCCGTCGAAGAGCTGCCCGAGCCGATCGCGCCGCCCGGGTACTCCATCAAGAGACTTCTCGCGATCGGCGGCTCGTCGACCGTGTATGCCGTCACGAGCGGAAACGGCGCTCCGGCGGTGCTCAAGTGGGGGCGGTGGCGCGACCACTCGATCCACACGCGGTTCGCGCGTGAAGCAGAGATTCTCCGAGCGCTCGGCGCGCCGCTCACCCCGACGCTGTTCCTCCACGGCGGCGTCGATGCGTGGCCGCACCTCGTGATGGAGGAGGTGCCCGGCGAGACGCTGGCGCAGTGGATGGCACGCGTCGGCGGGCAGGGGGCGGTCGGTGAGATCGTCGCGATCCTCGTGCGGCTCGCGAGTGCGCTCGAGGCACTACACGCCCGCGGCATCGTGCATCGCGATCTCAAGCCCGAGAACGTCGTGCTCGGCGGCAACGACACGCGCCTCCTCGATTTCGGCCTCGCATCGCCCGATGGACACGTGATGTCGGGGGCGGTGATGGGCACCGTCCATTACTTGTCGCCGGAGCAGCTGCGCATGGGCGCCGTGATCGATCGCCGCGCAGACATCTACGCGTTCGGCGTGATCGCGTACGAGATGCTCGTGGGCGCGCCTCCGTTCGTCGGCGAGCGACGCGCGCTCGAATACCAACATCAGATCGTGCGGCCTTCGTCGCTGCGTGACCTCCGATCGATCCCCGGCGAGATCGAGGACGTGATCCTCGCGTGCCTCGGGAAACAGCCGGAGGCGCGCCCGCAGTCCGCGGCGATGTTGAGCCAGCAGCTCGCGCAGGCCAGCGCGTCGATCCAGACGCTGAAGGGTTTCGGGAACGAGCCGAGGAAGATTCCGCTCGGTGCGCGCGACACGGTCGTGCTCGCGTGGATCGAGGGCGGCGATCCGATCGCGGTGTCGCACGCCGTCAACGACGTGCACGGCATCCTCTTGCGCAGTCGTCCAGGCGCCGTGCTCGCGGCGTTCGCGGCGCAGTTTCACGATGCGCCCGTCGCCGTCGCGGTCGCAGCGTGTCGCGAGCTCGCCCACGATCGATGTCGCGTGGTCATTCACGTCACGAATGCCCTCGTTCGTCGATCGGCGCACGGCAAGCCCGCGTTCTATGGACCGGAGATCGAGCAGCCCGCGAGCTGGGTGCCGTCGACGCTGTTCGCCGGGCTCGTGCTCACCGGAGCAGCGGCGGCGCTCGCGCCGAGCCTCGCCACCGCGGCGCCCGACGTGCCGGGCTTCTTTCGCGATGCGCGACGCGATCGCACGGACACGACCGATGTCAGCTCCGACGTCCGGCTCGTGGGCCGCGATCGCATCGTGCAGGAGGTCGGTGCGATCGCGGATGCGGGCGGCATGCTCGTCGGGATCTTCGGCGCGGAAGGAGCGGGGAAGACGCGCGTGCTCGGCGCCGTGGTCGAACGTCTACGAACGCGCAAGCGCGAGGTGGTCGCGATCCGCGGACGCCGGCGTCTCCTCGGTGACCTTCCCGACGATGCGCGCCTCCTCGATGCGCTCGGCGGTGCCGACGATCTCGCGCAGGCGCTCGCCGATGCCGCCGCGCGCAAGACCATCGTCGTGATCGACGACGTGCAGTGGTTCTCCGACTCCGCGCGTCGCGAGCTGTTGCGCGATGATCTCCCGACGAGCCGCGTCGTCGCGAGTCGCGAGCCGCTATTCGAAGTCACGCCCGGCGTCACGAAGCGGCTCGCGATCGAGCTGCCGCGACTTTCGTTCTCCGACGCGGAACAGCTACTGCGCGAGCTGCTCCAACCCGCGCGCCTACTGCCCGATGTCCTGCTCCAGCGACTCGCGGTGCGCGCCGGCGGCAATCCCGGGCTGCTCGTCGCCCTCGCGCGCGACATCAAGCACCGCGGAGGCATCCGACGGCACGAAGGCACCGACGATTGGTACGTCGCCGCCGACGAGATCGATACGCTGCTCGCAGCGCCGAGCGCAGCCTGGCTCGCGGCGCGTGGGCTCGAGGGACTCGCGGTCGAGCTCGCGCCGATGGTGCGCATGGCCGCAGCGCTGGGGCCGCAGTTCAACGCACACGAGGTGGCGGCGGCGACCGAGATCGCGGATGCGGAGCAGCGCCTCGCGCACGTGGTGATCGAGGGTGTGTTCGCGGAGCGCAACGGCTGGTTCGAGTTCGTCGACGCGAGCCTTCAGGATGCGATCTACGACTACGCCCTCGACGGCAAGTCGCTGGTTCACGAGCGCGCGCTCGCGTACTGGCGTGCCCATCGCAGCGCGAACCTCGTGGGCTGGCTCGCTCGGCTCGGACATCACGCGCTGGGCTGCGGCGATCACGCCACGGCTGCGGCATCGGCGAGCATGCTCGCTCGGTTTGCACGCGAGCGCGGCGAGGCGACCCTCGCGCACACGCTCGAGGAGCGCGCGCTCGCATCGTTGGCCCACGCGGGTGGTGCGACGTCCACGCTCGACACGATGCCGGTGCACGACGAGCTCTAGCTCAGGCGCAAGAGGCGTCCTGCCTCGCGCACGAGGTCTGCCGCGGGGAACGGCTTCTCGAGGAACGCGGCTCCCTGCGCGATCAGATGCTGCGCGGAGTCGTCGCTCGTGTGCCCGGTCGTGACGAGCACGGGAACATCGGTCTGCGTGCGCAGCTGCTCGAAGCACTCGCGTCCACCCATGACCGGCATTGCCATGTCGAGGACGACGAGCCCGATCTCGTCGGCGTGCGCGGCGAACACCTCGAGGGCCTCCGCGCCGTTCGCCGCTTCGAGGGTCTCGTAGCCCTTGCGCTCGAGGATGCGGCGTGTGCCGCGACGGACGTGCGGCTCGTCATCGACGACCAGGATCTTCGTGCGGACGACCTTGTCCTTGTCCGGGATCTCGACCGGCGCGGGCATCAGCGCCGGCCGCTCGTCCGTGAGCGGCAGCCGGATCGTGAACGTGGTGCCGACGCCGACCGTGGAGCGGACATCGAGCGAGCCATCGTGGCCCGTGACGATGCCCCACACGGTCGATAGCCCGAGCCCGGTGCCCTTGCCGCGCTCCTTCGTCGTGAAGAACGGCTCGAACACCCGCTTGAGCGTGGCTTCGTCCATGCCCGCACCCGTGTCGGTGACCTCGATCTGCGCGTCATCGCCGTGAACGGTCGCGACGAGGGAGAGCGTTCCGTTACCGCTCATCGCGTCGCTCGCGTTGACCGCGAGGTTGACGAGGACCTGCACGAGCTGCGTCGGATCGCCGGCGACATAGATCGGCAGCTCGGGCAGCTCGATCCGGAGCCTGACGCCCTTGGGTAGCGTGCGTGTCAGCATCGCGCCGACCTCGCGCACGGTGTCGCCGAGCACCAGCGGTTGCTTGCGGTACTGCCCGCGACGGCTGAACGCGAGCAATGCGCGCGTCAGCTCGGCGCCGCGTGCGGCCTGCGAGATGATCAGCTCGAGCTCCTCGCGCGGATCCGCGGTCGGCGAGCCGAGGTCTGCACGCGCGAGCTCGGCGAACGACATGATCGATCCGAGGATGTTGTTCATGTCGTGCGCGAGTCCAGCCGAGAGCGTGCCCACTGCCTCCATGCGTTGCGCGTGAACGAGCTGCTCGTGCAGCCGGCCACGTTCTTCCTCGCTGCGGCGAAGCTCGTCGAGCTGCGCGGCGAGCATGATCGCGGTCTTCTCTTGCTCGCGCCGGTGCATCTCCGCGCGCAGGATCTGTCCGGTGTACACGCGATGGAACAAGAAGCCGATCACCTCGCTCATGAAGATGAGCCCGCCGAACATGGGCACGTTCGGGTGGCCGCCCGAGGTCGCGATCGCGAGCCACGCGAGATCGATCGTGACGAACGCGAGGATGACCCAGCGCGCGCGCAACAGCACGCCGCAGGCGATGAGCTCGACGGTCAAGACGTAGGTCAACACCGGGTCGTTGGTCAACGCCTGGGTGACCAGCGTATTGGCGACGGGAATCACCCACACGAGGGCGAGCGCCACTTGAGCGTGGCGCGGACGTACGCGGTGCAGGAACAGCGCGCCGGTCACGAGGGCCATCGCCGCTGCCGTGAACGCGTTCCACAAATAGACGGGGAGCGTCAGCGGCACACCCATGAAGCCGCTCGTGACCGCTGCGATCACGATGCCGCCCAGCACGAACGGCGCGAACGCTCGTGCGCGTTCTAGCGCGACCGGGGCAAGCGTCGCCTCGAGCTCGGGCGTCCAGGGCGAATCCACAGGATCCGATTCGACCACGCCTCCGCCGCGCTGAGTACGCCGATGTAGTCGGGCGGTGTGCGACCGGTGAGCGACGGGGTATCGTCTATCCGTGCGATCCCTCGTTGCCGTCGTCGTCGCCCTCGTCGTGGCCATGGGTTGCGAAGAACCTGCACCCACATCGCGCCCGGACCCACCGGCGCTCGGCATCCTGAACCTCAACACGGCGACCGAGAAGCAGCTCGAGAAGCTCCCGGCCATCGGCGAGAAGCACGCCCGCAGCATCATCGCGTCGCGTAACGCGCGAGGCGGTCGGTTCAAGAGCCTCGACGACCTGCTCGCGATCGATGGTATCGGACCCAAGACGATCGAAGCGATCCGACCGTACGTCGTGATCGAGTGATCGCGGCGGCTCAGCGCGGTGGTGTTGCGTAGCCGCGCTGCGGGAACGGATCCGCGGTGTCGCGTGCCTGCAGCTCGCCGACGGTCCACGTCGCGCCGCGCTCGCTGAAGATCGCGAGTCCGACGACACCGACGTTGCGATCGCCGGAGGTCTGCGCCGCGTAGGACTCGGCCACCTTGCCGAAGCGGAACGCAGCGACCGCATCGTCCGACGTGCGGAAGCCATCGATCACGAGCGTGTCGTGCGGATCGACGATGTAGCCGCGACGGTTCGGATCCGCAGGGCGTCCGTCGATGACATCGAGACCGTCGACCGACGCGACGACCTCGAAGCGCGCCGTGGTCGCGTTGCGAACGACGATGCGATAGCGCGCGCCGTCCTCGCCCATGATCAGCGAGCGACCCTGCGCGGTGAAGCCGGGCAGGGTGCGGCCCACATCGTCGACGAGCGCGATCGAGAGCGCGCCATCACCGGCCATCACTTCGAGGGGCGCGGCGCGCGCTCCGAGGTACGACGCGTGCGCTTGTACGCCCGCTGCGTCGTTGTAGTGCAGCGCGACCTCGGCCCATGCGGAGGTCGACGCGCGCTGGAACGGGGCGTACGAAATCGGCGCGGACACTTGCTCTCCCCACGACGTTCCGAGCCCCGGACGATCGGGCACGGGCTCGGCGACGTAGCCACCGGGCCGCTCGACCGCGGCGTGGCTCGGTTCGCCGTAGCTCGACGCGACGGAGTCGCCGCTCGGCGCCGACGACGACGGTGACGTGTAGCCACCCGTGCTCGCCATCTTCGAGCCACCGCACGCCGTCGCCAGGATCAGGACAGAGCTCACCCATGAGTGCCGCAGCACCCGCATCGCCATCGTCATCGGAACGTCCTTTCGAAGAGAGAGTTAGCGGCCCCAGTGCAGGCCGAGCTCGAAGAACATGCTCGCGTCGAGTCGCGACGGCTTCGTCGCCTTCGAGCACGGACCACCACACACGGCGGGACCGTCCATCTCGGGGCCTTGCGCGAGGAGCGTACGGAACGCGACGAACCAACCGAGGTGGCGGCGTCGACCGGGCGAGCGTTCCTTGCCGGACGCATCGAGCTCGAAGCCGATCGCGATCTCGCCGCTCGGACGATCGAGCACACCGCCCGCGCGCCACGCGACATGCTCGTAGCCGACGCCGATCTCGCCCCAGAAGTCCGCGTTGGGACCATCGTCGTCGTCGCCGGTGTTCGCGAACGAGTAGCGCACCGCGCCACCGAGTCGCGACGAACGGCCGCGCCGATCCATCAGCTCGTCACCGCCATCGCCGACACGGTAGTAATCGAACAATCCGCGCAGCGTGACATCGCCGATGCGATAGCCGAGACCGGCCGACACGCCCATCGCGAATCCATCCGCGTCGCCGACATCGCTCCCGCCGATCAACATGCCGAGCCGACCTTCGACGCGACGAGACGCGGGATCCGGCTGCTCGGCGTAACGCACGACACCACTTCCGCCATCGACCGCCACCGTGTTCGCGGATGCAGTGGAGACTAGCGTGGCGACCAGAGCGAGCGAGGCGAGCTTCGTCATGCGCCTCTTCAACGATGGCCGATCGCGCTCGCTTACACGCGATCCGCTAACGCTGCGGTTTCGGCCCGGGATGACAACGCGTACATCCCGTCCCCGTCAGCTTGAACGCCGTCGCACCGTCGTGGCACCCGGCGCAGGAAGACTTGGGCGGCGTCGCCATCGCCGCGACGCTCGATGCGCCGAGATCGACATGACAGCTCGTGCAGGGAAGCTCGCTGCCGTCCTTCGCCCGGGTGTGCGTGGCGTGATCGAACGTCGCGCGAACGGACCACGGAGCGGCCACCCGTTGCGCGGTGCGCGTCTTCGCGAGCGAGAGTTGATGACAGCCTTCGCACGCCGAGAGCTTCGGATCGGGACCGCTTGTCACGGCGTGACACGCAGCGCCCGTGCATGCGCGATGTCCGCGCGGCGGACGAAGCTGCGAGCCTGCGGTCGCGAGCGAGTGACAGGTCTTGCACTCGCGCTTGTGTGCCTCGCGCGAGTGATCGAGCGTGGCGCCGAACTCCGTGCGTTGTGCGGGCGCGCGATCCGCGATCAGCTTGCGCCACGGCTCGGTCGAGTTGTGACACGCGGTGCAATACTGCGGATCGCGCTTCGTGAAGTCCTCCGCGTGACACGTCACGCACGGCGTGTGGTTGGCGGTGGTGACCTCGTTGGCCGTGCTGATCGGATGACAGCCGGTGCACGCCAGGCCCGTGTCCTTGTGCGTCGCGTGCGAGAAGCGAACGTCTTTCGGCTTGCTCTCGTACTTCGCCGGCGCCGTCGTGTGGCAACGCGTGCAGCTCGCGGTGATCGCGAACACCGGTGCGCCGTCGTGACAGCCATTGATCGCGCACGAGGTCGCTTGCGTGCGCGGGAGGATGTTGTCGTTGGTAGCGAGGATCGCGGCGTGACACGTCGTGCACAGCGCGCCACTGCCGCCGCGCGCTGCGTGCTTCGGATGCGAGAACGTCGCGGTGACCGTGTTGACGGGCTCCGCGAGGTGCGGCGGTAACGGCGAGCCGCTGCCGGGCGTGTGACACGGCTGGCACGTCGTCATCGCGCCGCCTTTGCCCGCAGCGCCGGATCCGTCGTGACACCCGAGGCAGCGCTTGTGCGGTGCGGTCTTCGTCGCGAGGTGACACGAGGCGCAGGCCACGGCCGCGTGCGACTTGTGATTCGCGGCGAGCGCGAAGTCGCTCGGTGCATATGGTGGATATGCGACGGCGAGCTTCTTCTCGAACGGCTTCTGCAGCGCGGCCGGTGCATGGCAGTTGCCGCACATGCGCGCCTGATCCTCGACGATCGCCGGCTTCTGGCCGCGCACGCCCTTCGCCGGCGGCGTGCCGTGACACGCGCCGAAGCACGACGCGTGATCGGGCCGACCGACGAGGAGCCCGTTCTGCAGCGCGTGACATCGCGTGCACGGAAGCGGTGCTTCGTTGCCGGCGATGTTCCAGTCGCGCGCGTGGAGGTTGTGATCGAAGCCCGCGGGCGCGGTGTCGTCGGCGGCCGCGACGCTCGCCATCATCACGAGCAGCACGAGCGCGCGCACTAGTAGACCCCCGTGACCATGAGGCGCAGGCTCTTGTAGCCATTGATCTCGGGCTGGAAGTCGAACGCGCTCGACAGATCGTACGCGGCGAACAAGCGCAGCTGACGACCGACCCACGCGTCGAGCGTGATGCGCCCGCCGTAGCGGATGTCGCTCGACGGAACCACGAGCGTGGGATCCTGGTACAGCACCGTGTAGCGGGTGCGCCGACCGTAGACCTCGAGCTGCGACGAGAACGTCCGCGCGCCGAGGCTGAGCTTGATCGTTCCGCCGACCTCGGTGAAGCCGTCCTCGCCGCGGTACTCGTTCGCGGGGAGCGGCTGCGCCGTCGCCGGCGTGTCGTAGATCGGCATCTCGAGCGCCTCGTGCACGGTGTCGCGCGTGACCGCGCTCGCGCCGAGTGCGATCGCGCGGCGCAGGCGGACCTCGAGCGCACCGCCGACCTCGTAGTACGGCGCCGCGAACGTGTTCTTGCGATCCGTGGGATCACCCGTGACGTCCGCCGCGAAGGCGCCGCGCAGCAGGAGATCGATATTCTCGGCGATCAGCGTTCCTGCGCGCAGCGAGCCCACGAACCGCGGAACGACGGGGCCGAGATCGAGATAGCGGCGCGCGGCGGTCGCGTCGGAGCTGTCGGGCGCGACGAGCGCCGGATCCCATCGCCAATCGAACTCGGTGTGGCGATTGAGATCGAGGACGACGTTCGTGACTTCCTTGTAGCGCGCGCGCAGCTCGAGGCGCTGGCTCGCGATGTTGCCGTCGAGCGTGCGCACCGACACGATCATCGCGACGTCGCGCCGCGGTCGCCAATCACCTTGCACGAGGCCGCTGCGCGAGGCGGGTTGGCCTGCTTCGTCGTACGAGCCGATCGCCAATAGATCGGCCTGCACCGCGAGCGGCAGCGGACGCGGCAAGCCCCGCAGATCCGCGCGCAGCGACAGCCCCGACACCGTGGGGCGACGATCCGGCTGCTCGCGCGTGTAGTCCGAGTGGCGCAGCCCGGTGTAGCCCGAGGCTTTCAAGATCGCGCCGTCGTACGCGACCAAGAACCCGTCGAGGTGCGTGATCCACGGGCCGTACACGTACTGCGATCCGCCGCGCACGCGAAGCCGTTGCAGACCCCAGCGCTTCGGGAGGAAGTCGCGGACCTCGCCCCAGCCCGATCGCGCTTCCACGCCGGAGCGCTGGAACCACGTCGCGATCGGCGGCGTCACGTCGATGGTGGTCGGCACCTCTGCCGTCGTAGCGAGGGACTTCCGTGCGGCCTGAAAGCGCAACGCGAAGTACGACGACAAGCTCTGCAGACCCACGCCGCGCGTGGCCGCGAACACCTCGCCGAAGCCGTACGCGCGAAACGCGTCGAAGTCGGTGCCGTCGACGGGCGCTCGTCGATCCAGTGATGCGCGACCCGTGGGCTGCGCGGACTCGACCTGGTAGCCGACGTCGATGCTGAACGACACGCGCTGGTTGATGTCGCGCAGCGCGACGGTCTGATCCTCGTCGCTCAGCGCCGGCGCGGGTGCGCGTGACATCGCGGGAGGCGCCTGCGGCATCGGCGTCGACGGCGCGGGTGCGGGCGTCGTTTGCGCGACCGCGCGCGGCCGCATCTTGAGGTGCTTCGGCGGCGGCTCGCGCACCTCGGACGGCTTGGGCACCCGCGGCTCCGCGTGCGCGGTCGCGAGGAGCACGAGGAATGCGAGCGCGCGCTTCATCGCCGCATCCTCGGCGCGAGGGAGTCGTGGCACTCCGCGCACGACGACTCGATATGGCACGTGGTGCACGCACGCACGTTGATCCGCGCGAGCCGTCCGTGCTCGACCTGGAACGCTCCCATGATGCCGTGCGAGCGCGGCCGCTGCTGGTGACACGCGGTGCAGAACTCGACGACGTGACACTGCGCGCAGCGATCGCGGTCCCCCGCCGCCTCCGGACCATGATCGAGCTCGCGCCACGTGATCCGGTGATCCGCGGGCTGCATCGTCTGGTGGCACTCGTCGCACGCCTGGCGAGGATTGCCGCTCATCCGCACGTGGCACGTCGCGCATCGCGCGGCATCGCGCTCCGCGATCTCGGCGTGGTCGCGGCGGAACGCCAACGTGTGATCGAGCGGTCGCTCCGTCGCGGGCAAGTGGCTACGCGGTGCGATCGTCGTGAGCTGATTCTGCCGCGCCGCGTGGCACGTCTCGCACACGCGCATGCGCGCCTCGGCCGGCGTGCGATCCGTGTCGTCGTGACACGTCACGCACTGCTGCACCCGCGGCGGCGGGTGATCCGCATGGCTACTCGAGCGGCCGGCGTCGCTGTGGCACTGCTCGCAGCGAATCGCGCGGCCCTTGCGATCCGTCTTGTGTCGATCGTGATCGAAGTGCAGGTCGTCCTTGATCAGCCGCCGTCGATTCCGCTCGCGTGATCCGGTCTCGTGACACCCGGCGCACTCGGTCATCTTCGGCGCCTTCGGCAGATTCGCTTCGGGCGCATGGCACCGCGCACACGTCGCGTGATCCGGCGGCGCCTTCACGCCATCGCGCACGTGACAGTCGATGCACGCGACGTGAAACCCCACGCGCGACTCCATGAGCCCCGAGTCCAGATGTCGCCGATGCGAGAACTTCGAGGGCAGCGTCTGCCACACGTCCTCGAGCGGGTACGGCTTGAGCGGCGCTTCGAGCTCGGTCGTGCCGTCCTTGCTCGGCGCGGTGACGACCTTCGTATGGCAGACCTGACAGAGCTTGCCCGGCTGCGCGAGGAACTCCTTCGCGTGGCACGCGGCGTCGTCGCACGGGCGATGGTCGTCCTCGCCGGGGCGCTTCTGCGTGCGATGGCAGGAGCCGCACGTCACCTGCGCGTGCTGCGCGTGCGACAGCCGCGTGGGATCCTGCGGTGGCAGGGGCTCCTCGGTCGCGCGCTGTTGCGAGCACGCCACGATGCCGAGCGCTACCAGCGCGATCAGAAGGGTCCGCATTCCTCCCGCGACGGAAGGTACACCGCGATCAGCCAGGATCGGGCAGTGCGCCGGCACGAACATCGTCGCGATCGCGAGGCTCGAGGTGAGGCCGCGCGGCCGTGAGCTCGCGATAGCGACGCGATCTGCGAGCGGGCGCATCGGGCGACCACCAGGTCACCGCGTAGCCGGGCTCCTCGGGTGGCGTGTACACGACGGTCGTCAGGTCACCCTCGAGATCGTCGGGGATCCCCTCGACGACGCAGTGGACGATCACCTCGCCACCCGGTGCGACGCACGCGCGCGCGGTGCGCCACATGCGATCGAAGAACGCTTGGTCCGTGGAACGCCAGATCGCGGGATCGGGATCCGCGAGGATCGGCGCGTTGCACGTCACGAGCTGCGCGGGCTCGGCGATGATTTCGCCGATATCTGCGCGGGAGAGCTCGACGTGCGAGCAGCCCGAGAGCTGGGTGCCGAGGCGAGCGAAGCGGATGGCCCTCTCGTTGAGATCGATGCCGAGGATGGACGACGCGAGGGCAGGGCGCGCGAGCGGTGCGAAGGCGGAGCCCGTGGCGAGATCGATCCAGCGGGCGCGACGGCCCGGCGGGATAGCGCTCGCGAGGTGGTAGCTCGAGTCGTCGGGCCAGCACACGAGGTTGCGGCGCGAGGACGCGGAGGACTCGTCGTCGTCGGCGTCGAGCCGATCGCAGACGACGAGCGTCTGTTCGAGCGGCAGGATCGCGACCTTCGCGTGCACCGTGTCGTTCGCGATGTCGACGAGGCCGTGCTCGACGAGCGCGTCGAGGGGCAGAGCGGAGAGGCGCGCGGTCGGTTGGTCGAGGCCGCCCACGAACAGCGCGAGGGTGCTCGCGGCCGGTGTGACCGGGAGTTTCGTGAAGCCCGAGAGCTTCCACGGCCACGTCGAGATGCGATGCGTGCCCGACCACGCGAGGAGCGCGGGCTGCGTCAGTCCCGCGCGACGGAGCTTGTCGCCGATCTCGCGCAGGCTACTTGCTCTCGACGGTGGAGCCCGGAGCATCGGGAGACACGCTGGGAGATGCGCCGGGAGATGCGGTGGTTGGCGAGGCGGCGCTCGGCGGCGCGGCCGGTGGCAACGAGAGGTACATGCGCGCGAGATCATATTCCTCGTCGAACACGATGCGGGCTTCGATCACCGCGCCGAGGAGGAGGCGCTTGCCTTCGGGTGTGGACGCGTTCGGATGGAAGCCGAGGGTGGCGCCGTAGAACGCGAGCTCGGCCTTGCGGCGGGTGGTGGTCGCCGCGGCGCGGACGGTGTCGAACGCGATGCGATTGGTCGCCGCGCGCGCGAGGAGCTCGGGCCAGGTGTCACCCTGGCGGTTCGCGAGGTAGTCGTTCGCGAGGCGATCGGTGTCTTCGCCGCGGCGCTTGGCCTCGGCGGTGATCCACAGTGCGAGCGTGATCTTGTCGGCATCGGGGAGGTCGCCGACGAGCGCCTCGTGGAACGCGTCGATCGCCTCGCGATAGCGATCGGCTTCGATCAGGAGCGCGACGGCCGACGGCGTCCGCTTCGACGACGGAACGAGATCGATCGCGCGCGCGACGAGCTTGGTGGCAGCGACCGGATCGCCGAGTCGGAGCATCGCGCGGCCCATCTCGAGCTTGCGCTCCGCGGCGATCGAGACCGGCAGGTCCTTGTCGTCGCCGAGCGACGCCCACGCCCGCAGGCCCTCGAGGTAGTGCGCGGCCGCTTCCTTGTGATGGCTCGCGCCGAGCGATGCATCGCCGGCGAGGCGCTCGAGGCGCGCGCGGCGATAGCGATCGCCCATCGTGTCGCCGAGCATGCCGAGGCCGCTCTCGGCCCAGCGATTCGCAGAGGCAAAGCGATCGGTCTGCACTTCGATCGCGGTGAGCGTCTCGTACGCGTCGATCGAAGGCGCGCGCTCGAGCGAGCCGGTCAGCGCGCGGCGCGCGTCGGTGACGAGGCCTTCGCCGGCGAGGCCCTTACCTAGGGAGGACTCGGCGATCGCGGCGGCCTGCTGCCATACGGTGTGCGGGCGATCGCGCGCGACCTGACTCGTGAAGGCGAGCGCGCCGCGCCATGCGTCGTGTGCCGCGGTCGGTCGACCGTTCTCGGCGAGGCGCTCGATCCGCTCGCCGTACCACTTGCCGAGGCGGAGCGCGGCGGTGGCATCGACCTCGGGCTGACTGCGCAGCGCGCCCTCGGCGAACGCGATCGCCTGATCGAGGCGGCCGAGTGCGTGGGCGTCGTTCGCCGCCGCACCGAGCAGCGTCGGATCCGTGGGGTACTTCGCGAGACCGGCGATACATACCGCGAGCGCCGCGGCCGCGTCGCCTTCGGGACGGCGATCCGAGCGCTCGCCATCGGGTGCGCGTTCGTCCTGGCGCAGCACGTCGGCGAGCTCGGTGTACGCATCGGCCGTGCCTTGCACCGCGACCATCTCGGCGCGCATCACGAGCTCGCGCTGATCCGCGCCGATGCCCTTGAGCTTCGCGATGGTGCCGTGGATCTCCGCGGCGCGCCCGGCGCGGGCGAGGGCGATCGCGATGCGGCGCTGCGTCGAGAGAATGTCGTAGTGCGCACGCACGAGCTGCATCGACGCGCCGCCTTGTGCGAGCAACGCGGAGACCGCGATCTGCCGCTCGACGAGGAGACCGACGTAGCGATCGACGACCCACGGAATCGGCAGCGCGAGCGCGGTCGGCGCGAGCAGCGCGATCGGCTGACTGCGCAGCGCGTTTGCACCATTGTCCGCGACCGCGAGCTCGTCGGCGAACGCGAGGATCTCGTCGATCTCCGCGAGTCGATCGGCGCGCTGCGCGGGCTGGACCTCGGCGAGGAGCACCAGCGTCTGCAGCGTCGGTTGCAGCGCGCCCGCCTTCGCGAACATCGCGCGCATCTGCTCGAGCAGCGCGACGTGCGGAGCGAGCCCCTTGCCGACTAGTTGTGGATCGGTGGCCCACAGCGACGCCAGCTCGTCGAGCAGCGCGGCCGCCACGAACGGGCGCTCCTCCTCGATCGCATCGCTGATCCGCACCGCCGTCGCAGATGCGATCGCGGCCCGCCGCTTGTCGCGCTCGGCACCCGGCGAGAGGACCCAGAACGCATCGATCGCCTGATCGCGGTCCGCGTCGTCGCGGAGCTCGACCGCCGCGTCGGGCCACGTCGGCCGCTTCGGCACGCTCGGGCCACAACCACTTATTCCGAGAGCGATCGCGACCAGGCTGTGGCGAAACCGTGACACTCGCTAACGCTAGCACTCCGGTCGCCGGAGCGTGGGATGACCGAGCGCCACCCATGCGTTGATCGTGTATGGTCCTCGACGTGACTCCGACCGGAATCGTGGTTCAGAAGTACGGTGGTTCGTCGGTTGCCGACGCCGAAAAGATCAAGCTCGTTGCCCAGCGCATCGCGCGCACCAAAGCGGCCGGTAAGAAGGTCGTCGTCGTGGTGTCCGCGATGGGCAAGACGACGAACCAGTTGATCGAGAAAGCGAAGAGCGTCAGCGCGTCGCCGTCTCGTCGCGAGCTCGACATGCTGCTCACGTGTGGCGAGCGCGAATCGATGGCGCTGCTCTCGATGGCGTGCACCGAAGAGGGCCTCGAGGCGATCAGCTTCACGGGCTCGCAAGCGGGCATCCTCACGAACGATCGCCACTCGGGTGCGCGCATCGTCGAAGTGCGGCCGTTTCGCGTCGAGGACGAGCTCGATCGCGGCAAGGTCGTCATCGTCGCCGGCTTCCAGGGCGTCTCGTACAAGCGCGAGATCACCACGCTCGGTCGCGGCGGCTCCGACACGACCGCCGTCGCGCTCGCCGGCGCGCTCCGCGCCGACTACTGCGAGATTTGCTCGGACGTCGACGGCGTCTACACCGCGGACCCGCGCGTCGTCGACGCCGCGACGCTCCTCGAATCGATCAGCCACGACGAGATGCTCGAGCTCGCCGCGCAAGGCGCGAAGGTTCTACACGACGCCTCCGTCGAGTTCGCGCGCCGCTCCGGCATCGCCCTCTACGCCCGTGCCACCAACAAGGACGGCGGCGGCACGCGCATCGACTTCACCCCCGAGCGCGAGCGCCAGGTCGCCGCGGTCACCGGCCAGTCGTCATTGATCCGCCTGCGCGTCAACGGCGGCGCCGCCGTCGAGCACTGCTTGCAGATCCTCGAGACCGCCTCGATCCCGCTCACGCACCTCGACCTCGAGGGCAAAGATCTCCGCGCCTGGTTCACCATCGCCGACGTTCCCGACTGGGCCGATGTCCGCAAGCGTCTCGACAATGTGCTCGCCGATCAGGTCGAGTTCGGCGAAGAAGGTGCGGTCACCATCGTGGGTCACGGCATCGGCTCGAACCCGGGCGTCATCAACAAAGCCCGCGCCTCCGCCGTCGGCGCCGGCGTCCCGCTCAACGCGGTCAGCGTCTCGCCCCTCCGCGTGACGCTGTGGTGCGATCGCCAGCACGTCGACGGGCTCACGAAGGCGCTCCACAAGACGTTCGTCGAGTAGCCGACTCGCGAGATGCCAAAGTCCTCTCTCGCGCGGCTCCTGCCGCACCTCGGTCGTCACGGCCGCGCTTCGCGCTGGAAGCGAACGCGTTCGCGTCCGCGCGTGTGGGCCCATCGCGGCGACTCCGCGCACGCGCCCGAGAACACGATGCTCGCGTTCATGAAGGCCAAAGCCGCCGGCGCCGACGGCATCGAGCTCGACGTGCGCTTCGACGCGGACAAGACCGTCGTCGTGTTCCACGATCGCCAACTCGAGCGCCTCACCGATCAAAAGGGCCGCATGGAGCTCCTCTCGGCCGCCGAGCGCAAAGCGCTGCGCGTCGGTGGCGAACCCATCCCCACGCTCGCCGAAGTGCTCCACGAAGTGGACCTCGAGATCGACGTCGAGATCAAAGTGAACGACACCGGCCGCGGCGGCGAGCTCGTCGAGGCCACCGCCAAGGCGATCAAAGACTCGGGCCGCAGCGATCAGATCTGCGTCTCGTCATTCGATCCCTTCGCGCTGATCCAGTTCCACCGCCATCTCCCCGAGGTCGCCCTCGGCTACATCTTCGGCGACGACCAATCGCTACCCATGCGCAAAGGCTGGGTCGGTACGTGGATCGGCACGACGCTCGTGCACCCGCAGCACACGCTCGTCACCGAGGACACGGTCGCGAAGTGGCATCGAATGGGCATGCCGATCAACACGTGGACCGTCGACGATCCGGCCGAGCTGCGCCGGCTGAACGAGCTGGGGGTTGATGGGGTCTTCGCGAACGATCCGGGCGCTGCGCTCGCGATCTTGAAGTCCTGACCGCCGCCAAGGTCGGCGGCTCTTTTCCGCCGGCGATTCGGATCTGCCGGCAGGGAGGCCGCCATTCGGATGTACCGCCACAACGTGGTCGGCGAGGAGCCGCCATTCGGAGCTACCACCATGACAGGGCACCGGGCGGCGGGGTCTCAGCCCGCACCCGGCCACGCGCACGAGCAGTGACGAACGCTCTCGTCTTGACGCG
>JBGARE010000068.1:0-32369 GCA_044230415.1 Kofleriaceae bacterium | reverse complement strand
GTGCCGGCGCGCTGGGGCTCGGCTCGCGCCACGGCGCTCGTCGAGGGGCCGCTATCCGCGTCGGCGATCGCCGCGGGGGCGCCGTTCGCGTCCTTCGGTAGGGCTTCTCGCGCGGTGTCCGAGTCGTCGATCGCGTCGAACGGGTAGAGCGGCGTGCCGCGCTCGAGCATGTCCTTGAGCTGCACGTGCGTCGCGAACGATTGGTTGCGCGTGGTGCCCGGCCGCGCGCGTGGCTTGTCGCGCGGGATCACGGCGGTGTGCGGAGCGGCGCCCGGCGGCGGCGGTGTGGCGTGCGTGTCCTCGGCGCGTGGCTTCGTCGCGTCGACGCCGGGGACGAGCTCCTCGAGCACGAGTGGATCCGCGTTCGTCGGAAACCGCCGCGTCTCGGGCGGACAGAAGCGCGCGACGAGCGCGGCGACATCGCGGGGACCGGGCGTGTCATCGAGCGCGTAGAGATACTTCTGCAGCGCCGCGAGCATCTCGCTCGCATCGGCCCAGCGCGCGGTCTTGTCGCGCTCGAGGGCGCGCAGCACGATGTCGTCGAGCTTCGCGGGGATCTCGGGGCGCTCGGAGGACGGGCGCACGATCTCGCCTTCGGTGACGGCGAGGAGCGTGGCGTCGGGATCCGCCCGCGCGAACAGCCGATGCCCGACGAGCATCTCCCAGAACAAGACGCCGACGGAGAACAGGTCGGTCTGGTTCGTGAGCTGCTCTTTGCGCACCTGCTCGGGCGACATGTACGGAAACGAGCCCGTCGGCGCCGACTGCGCGCCCTCGTCTTCGTTGGCGTCGCCGAGCGTGACGGCGATGCCGAAGTCCACGAGCTTGACCTCGCCGTCGCGCGACAGCATCACGTTGCGCGGCGAGAGATCGCGATGGATGACGCCTTCGCCCTTGCGATGCGCGTAGTCGAGGCCCTCGACGATGCGTGCGGTGATCCAGGCCGCGACCGCGGGCTCCATGCGCGTGTCGCGGCGTGCGAGGCTCTCGGTCAGCCGGTACAGCGTCGGGCCGTCGATGTACTCCATCGCGATGAAGTAGGTGTCGTCGACCACGCCGAGCTCGTAGACGGGGACGATGTTGCCGTGGGCGAGCGAGACCAGGGTCTTCGCCTCGGCGACGAACAGGTCCACGAAGTGCCGCTGGCCGGACAGGCGCGGGTGGATCTGCTTGATGACCAGCTGCTTCTCGAACCCACCCGGACCCACGATCTTGGCGAGATAGATCTCGGCCATGCCGCCCGTGGCGAGCTTCTCGGTCAAGAAGTACTTGCCGAACGTCGTCGGCAACTCCGGCATCGCAGCGAGAGTATCATGCGAAGTGGTGATGCCTCTTCGCGCGCCTGATCTCGCATTCATCCTCGCGGGGATCCTCGCGACGGGCGCGTGCGGCGACGATCCGGCGCGCGTCACGCTCGCGCCGGTCGACAACCCGTGTGGGCGACCGGCCGCCGCACGCAACGTTCGCATCACCGCGTACGGCGCCACCGAGAAGCGCGTGTCGGTCGCACCGAACGAGGGGATCGATATCGCCGATTTTCCGGCGGATACGGAGCAGCTAGCGATCGAAGTCGAGGTCGGCGGTGGTGCCGTGGGTGCCGCGGGCAAGACCGCACCGTTCGATTTTCTCGCGCTCGACGACGGCGCCGTCCTGCCGATCTTTCTCGCGCCGCCGAACGGCTTCTGTCCGACGGTGGGCCCGATGCAGGTCGCGCGGATCGCGCCGGCGATCGCACGCGCGGGAGATGGCGTGCTGATCGTCGGTGGCCACGACGCGGCGAACCGATGGAATGCATCGGCCGAGTACTACGATCCGGTGACGTCGACGTTCGCGTCGGTCGAGATCCCCGATCTGTTCGCGGATCCGGACAACCTCGCCGGGTTCGCCGGCATCTCGCTCGCGACGATGCCCGATGGTCGGGTCGCGATGAGCGGCGGCGTGTTCCAGCAGATCGCGATCTTCGATCCGGCGACGCGCGAGTTCGTGTCGTCTGGCGGCATCGAAGCCCGCGCGTTTCACGCGTCGATCGCACTCGACGAAGATCACGTCCTGCTCGCGGGCGGTTGCCCGATGCTCGAGGGAACGGCGTGTCCTGCGGATGCAGAGCCGCGTCGCTCGTCGAAGATCTACGACCTCGCGAAGACGATCGATCCCGTCATCGGGCCGAACCTCCGCGCGAGCCGGCTCGGCGCCACCATGTTCGATATCGGCGTCCAGCGCGACGGGCAGCGTGGCTTCGTCATCGCGGGCGGCGTCGCACCGGTGAACGTGGATCCGCTGGGCGGGGACATGCTCCTCGTCGGCGACGCATCGGATGGCTTCGAGGTGGGCAATGTCCACGCGCAGGCCGCGGCGCTCGACGGCGGCGCCGTGCTCACCGCGTTCGAGCTCGATGGTGCCACCACGCCGAGCGGTGTGGCATCCGTGGTCGTGCCGGGGCAGGACACGGCGCGCGCGATCACGGCCGCGTTCGTTCGCGATGGCGCGCGCCTCGTCGGGCTCGAGGATGGTCGCGTGCTCGGCATCGGCGGTGATCCGGACGCGATCGTCTACGACCCGACGACCGATCGCTGGCAGACGATCGCGCCGGCCGGCGAGTCCCCGGGCACGCTCTTCGCGCCCTCGCTGCTGCGCCTCGCCGATGGATCGGTCCTCGTCCTCGGGAGCCCGATCGCCGGCGACGCGTCGACGGGCGCGTGGATCTATCGGCCGTCGATCGTCGGTCCCGCGATCGGTTCGATGACGGTGTTGCCGCTCGACGCCGCGACCGGTGTGCTGACACCCGAGGATCCGACGACGGTGATGCGCACCCAGTCGCCACCGTCGTGGACGTTGGTCGGCGGGGCGGACATGGCGCGCGCTCTCGTCGGCGGTCCCCGGCGTGCGGCCGGATCGGTCTCCGCATCGGTCCGCGTGACCAGCGGTGGGATGGCGCTGATCGGCCAGCAGACCGGGCCGGGCAGGGCGATCGTGGGCGAGCTGACCGAGGGCAGTCCCGCGCGAATCGTGCGCGTCGACGGCGGCCAGGAGCGCGTGCTGTGCACCGGGCGCGACGCACCTCCGCTCTTGCGCGCGGATCTCACGAACACCACCGCGAAGCTCGAGATCAGCGGCGGGACCGCGCGGCTCTCGGTGGAGAGCACCGTGCTCGCGAGCTGCGACGTCGATGTGTCCGAGCGCGGCGCGTGGGGCGTCGCGGCGCTCGCCGGGTCGACGGTGACCGTCGCGGGGGTCACCGTCACGCGGTGACGTGATACCGTGCCGCGGATGCGCAGGGCATTGGTCGCTGCGATCGCGCTCGGCGCGGTCAGTGCGACTCCGGCCCACGCGTACGAGTTCTGGCTGCGCACGCAGTCGATCGGACAGATCTATCAGCTGCGGCAGTACCGCCTCGTCGGTCCCGATCTGTTTGTCGGCCGACGCCGCTACACGCAGACACTCGCGCTGCGCATCGACGACATCGGCGATCTCGCGCGGTCGCGCCGCGAGTCGCGCGTGCCCGAGCGCGGGTTGCGCGTCTCGTGGCAGAGCTACCTGCGCGTCGATCACGATTTCGGCACGTACTCGAGCGGGCGCATCCGGCTCTCGCCGGTGGTGCGGCGCGATGCGATCGATGTCATCCCGGAGCTCGCCGAGTCCGTGGCCGGGCTCGATCTCGTCTACGGCCACCTGACGCTCGAAGGGCTCGCCGACGATCGCCTCACCGTGAAGGTCGGGCGGCTCCTCGAGGACGACGGGTGGCAACCGCTCGGTGTCGACGGTGGCTCCGTGCGCTTCGAGGTGCCCGGTGTTCCCCTCGCGATCTCTGCCGACGGTGGGTTGCGCGTGCGCGAGGACTCCCCGATGGGGCTCGCCGAGCTCGAGCTCGACGGCACGTCGGGCGCGGGCTGCCAGGAGTACGTCGAGGCGGCGACGCCCGGCGCGGGCACGTGGCAGTTGATCGATCGCAATCGCGCGATCACGAACCACCGGCTGTCGAGCGACTACGAGCTGTGCCCGCAGCGCACGATGCGCCAGCCGACGATCGGCGTCGAGCTCGCCACCGCTCGCTCGCGGAACTTCGGTGCGGTGATCGGATATCGCCGCACGTGGTCCGAGACGTTCGGTCTCATCGGCGCCGTCGATCGGCTCGGGCAAACCGACCTCGGGCTGTATCCGGACGACGCCGGCCAAGCGCCCGACAGTGGCGTCAACGAGGAGCGCATCTACGCGCGCGTCCACGGTCGCGTGAACCGCGGCGCGCTCGCCATCGAGCCGTACGCGAACGCGCGCGTGTCGCTGCTCCACGCCGCGCTCGATCGCGTCGACGCGGGTGTTCGACTCGTGCGCGGCGAGCACACGCTCGAGCCATCGGTCGCGTATTTCTTGCCGACCTTCGACGGTGACTCGATCTTCAACGTGTTCTCGATCGAGCCCACGAAGGACGTTCGCCTGTCCTACGCGCGCGAGGGTGCGCTGCGCTGGCGCGCCGATGCGTGGCTGCGTCGGTACGCGCACGAGACCGGTCTGTCGTCGTACGCGGGCGGCGCACAGGCAGGCGTCGAGCGATCGCTCGGCACGCGCGGGCGCGGCGCGCTCGACGCGCTGTGGGACGACGGCTACGGCGGGCGCCGCGTCGGTGGCACCGGCGAGATCGCGTGGCGCGCGCACGACATCGTCTGGCTGCGTGGTCGCCTGATCGTCCTCGGTGTTCGCCCGGATGCCTCCGCGGAGCGCCCCGCGTACGTGACGTCGTCCGCCGTGCTCTCGAGCTCGTTCGCTCTCTCGGAGTCGGTCGGGCTGCACGTGATCGCCGAGCTCGACCGCGACGAGATCCACGATCTGCAGGCGCGCGGTCTCGCCGTCCTCGACCTCGCGTTCATGCCGGAGATCCACTAGTGAAAGCGATCGTCGTCGCACTGATCGCGATCGCGATCGCCCTCGTCGCGCGCGCGGCCGCCGACGACGGCGATGCTTGGTCGCCCGTCGTGTACCCCGAGCAGCGCTTGCCGCTGATCTTCTCGCACCGCGTTCACCTCGCGAAGGGTGCGACCTGCGCGCAATGCCATCCCGCGGCCACTACATCGCGATCCGCCGTCGACAACTTGATACCCACCGAGACCGAGTGCCGCGCGTGTCACCCGATCGATCGCGCGGATCCCGACAAGGTCGTCGCCGGGGCCCCCACCGCGAAGTGCGTCGCGTGTCATCCGAACTGGACGCCGACCTCGGCGGTCGCGCGCGTGTACCTCACGCCCACGCCGCTCAAGTTCGATCACGCGGCGCACACCAAGACGCCATGCGTGCAGTGTCATGGCGACATGTCGAAGGTCGATCTCGCGACGACGCGCCAGCTGCCGACGATGAGCTCGTGCCTCGCCTGCCACACGAACGGCACGCAGGAGCGCCACTGCGTCGACTGCCACGTCGCGAAGCCGGGCGGCACGATCGAGACCGAGTTCGTGCACGGCACGCTGATCCCGCGGAACAGCGGCATGGGCGATTCGCACGCGCTCGGCTTCGCGAAGAACCACGCGCAAGAAGCGCGGCAAGTCGGCGCGACGTGCACCGCGTGCCACGATCGCTCCGAGTGCGTCGCGTGCCATCAAGGCGTGACCAAGCCGATGGAGTTCCACGCCGGCAACTACCTGCTCGCGCACGCCGTGGAAGCCAAGCGCGGCACGCCCGACTGCTCCGCGTGTCACCGCGCGCAATCATTCTGCGTCGCCTGCCACGAGCGATCGGGGCTCACGTCGCGCGTCGACACGGAGTTCTCGTCGACGAGCCCGGGCCGCCAGTTCCATCCCGCGAACTTCGCCACGCGCCACGGCCCCGAAGCGCGCCGCAACATCACGAGCTGCGCGTCGTGTCATCGCGAGGAGGATTGCGTGCGCTGTCACTCGAACCAGATGGGCTCCATGCGCGCGTCGCCGCATCCGCCGGGATGGCGCAACAGCGCGCGGTGCAAGGCGCTCGATCGCGGCAATCGGCGCGCGTGCCTGCGCTGTCACGTGACGCAGGACGAGCTCGGCTGCGATTGGTCCGCGCCCTAACCCCAGAGTTCGGTTGTGTCGATCCGACCAACCGAACTCGCAGGGTGTTGGGGTGGCGATTCTTCGAGCCGGGGACCCCAACGAAATAGACGGGTGAGCGCGAACGCGCGAACCCAGAGAACCTCGAGGAGCAACGAGTTTGAACAGACGAATGTCTGGTCAAACGAAGTGATCCTTGGGGTTAAGTCATTGCGGGAACGGCGGGGGCGGCGGCGGCCCCGTCGGCGCCTGCGGCGCTTGCACCGACGACTGGATCAGCGCGGCCGCGCCGGGTGTCATCGGCACGTCGGGCGTCGCGTAGCTACACTCCTGCGCGACGCGCTGGTTGTACTGCTCGACGGCGCTGTACATCCGCTCGGCCCACTCGGCGCGGCGATAGAGGTGCCGATCGAGATCGTGCTGGATCGCCGGCTTGTACGCGCCTGCGGCGAGGATCGTCGGGATCACCGAGAGCAGCGCGACGCCGGCGCCCGCGAATGCGACGGGCAGGACCAACTCGCTGTCGGCGTCCGCGATCACGATGCCGAGCGCACCGAGCGTGATGCCGAGTCCGCCGAGCGCGAGGCCGAGCGCGAGGTTGCGATATACCGGATAGCGGTTGTACTTGCCCTCGGTCTCCGCCAACAGCGTGCGATAGCCCTTCACGAGCTCGGGGTCGGGGAGCGTCTCGAGCGCGGCGACCGCATCGACGCGCTCGTCGCCCCGGCGAAACGCGACGCCGTGGGCCGTCCAATACTCGGTGACCATGTAGTCACCATCGCGATGGGAGTTGCTCCACTCGGCGTCGCCGCGGAGCATCTGGTAGCGCTTCGCGCGATAACACGCCGCTTGCTCCGATTGCGTGGCCTCGGGAAGCGGTGCTCGATCGAACGAGTACGTCGGCATGCAGGCGCCGTGGGTCACGGCGAGCGCGGTCACCATCCACCTCATGCGACGAGCGTATCAGCTCGCTCGCGTGCAGATCGATCTAGCTCTGCGAGTTCGTCTTTGCCGCGTCGCCGCTGCGGGTGGGAACGTAGAGGCCGCAGTTGCGATGGCCGAGCTCGATCGCCTCGGTGTCGCCGACGAGCAGCGCCTCGGCGAGGAGCCACTTCGAGATCGCGTGCGAGAGCGCATACTCGTTGCGCGCGTTCCACAGCCACGCGGCCATGTTGCTGCCCGTCGAGAATGCGTGCGGGAAAGCGAGGCGGCGAAGCTCGAGTCCACCGGCCTCGACGGCGGCGGTGTACGCGGACTTCAGCGCGACGAACTCGCGCCACTCGTCGATCGCGGCGTGCGCTTCGCCATCCGCGCGGCGATTCGACCACCGCGTGAAGCCGGCCTCGAGCGTGTCGAGGCGACCGTGGCGCAGGTGGCGGCCGAGCGCGTCGCCGACAGGGCCCTGCGATGCGGGCGCTCCGAGCTGCGCGGCATCGGCGATGCGCGCGAGGTCGTTCGTGACGGCCGTGGCGACTTCGCGCAGCGCGCGATCGACGGCGCCGAGCGGTGCATCGAGCTCGAGCGCGCGGCGCGCGAGCCACGAATGGGTGGCGCCGTCGGACAGCGCCGCATCCCACGCGCGCACGGTGGCCCCGAGGCCGTTCGCGCTCGGGGAGCCGGAGCCGAACGAGAGGTGCGCGGCGATCGCGCGCGGCAGCGGTGCACGATCGGGCGGGCCGGTGTCGGCGGGCGTCGTCGGTGCGGTCGATTCGTCCGGTGGCTGCGCCGGGCGCGGGGGCACGGTTTCGGACGCGAGCGCCAGCAGCTCGCGCGTCGCGCGTCGCTTCGGTGCGAGGAGCCAGCGTGCGGTGAGCCCGCGCGTCGAGGGTGCGTTGTCCTCGCCGATGCGCCGCGCGGCGACGCCTTCGAGGAACCACGTCAGCGGCGATGCCGGATAGCGCGCGTTGCGAGCGTCATCGGCGAGCTCGCGCCACGCGCCGCGCTCGGCGGCATCGCACGCGAGCCACTCGCCCGCGAGCTCGCGCACCGACGGGTGATCCTCGACGAGCAGCAGCACCGAGCGGAGCAGCGTGCGCGCGGTGGTGGAATCGCCTCGCGCCGCGGCGATCAGCGCGGTCGCGACGACCTCGCCATCGCCGAGCGGTTGGCGCGCGTCGCGGCGGCGCGAGATCCAGACCTCGCCGGTACCCGTCGGATCGGCGCCGAGGGCCCAGCCCGCGCACGCGAGGCCGTACGCGATCGGGTCCTTGCCGGGACGCGCGGCATAGCCGAGGTAGTACGCGAGTCGATACGCGCCGAGCGGGACGAGCACGCGCCGGATGACCCACGGCCCGGCGATCGGGGTCAGCATCACGCCGACGATGATCAGCGCGAACCACCACAGCCCCACGTACACGAAGACGTAGACGAGGAACGCGCCGAGCAAGAAGATCAGCGTGCCGGTCACCGCGGCGAGCGCGGACCACGCGAAGTACGCACCCGTGCGGTTCTTGCGGCGCGCGTCGAGCGCGACTTGATGGAGCTTCCAGATCAGGAGGAACGGCAGCGCGTACACGTCACGGCCTCCAACCGAGCCGGCGGCGCAGGCCCGTGCGAGGAGCTTCGTCGGTCACGTGCGCGGAGGCGGGGACGTCGTCGCGTGTGGGCGGGGCATGGCGCGCCCACAGCTCGGCGACCAGACGACGATACGGATCGCGGAGCGCGGCGACCGCAGCGCGGACGAGCTCCGCCGTGCGAGCCCGCGGCCCGACGGGCGTGCGATAGGTCTTCGCGTCGACGAAGCCGAGCTCGAGCATGCCGAGCAACTTCTGCGCTTCGCGCTCGATCTCGATGCGGCTCGTGTCCGGTGGCAGCCCGAGCACGAAGAACGGGTTGTCCTCGAGCAACAGCTGCATCAGCGAACCCCCGAGTCGAAGCCCTTCTTGCGCGCTTCGTTGTCCTCGGGGAGCAGCTGCCATAGCGCCTTCACCACGCGCCGCAGCTCGTCGGTGTCACCGCGAGCGCGCGCGGCCTTGCCCTCGGTGATCAGCTTCTGCGCGCGAGGCAGGTCCTTCATCGACCCGATCTCCGAGGCCGCGTCGTCGAAGTAGTACTCCCACGCTTCGCTCGTGCGATGGAACGCCGCCGCCGAGAGCCGCGATGCGAGCCGCATCTGGCGCTCGAGCTCCGGCGCATCCTTGTCGCGGCGCGCTTTGTCGATCGCGGCGAGCACCTCGTTGAGGAGCGCGCGCTCGGCCTCGGTGCCGTGCATGCCGACCGTCGACGACGCGCTGATCGCCGTCTGCCGGGCAGCGGCTTCGAGATCGGGCCACTTTCGCGCGAGGTCCGCGTCGGCCATCGTGCCGTCGACATCGAGCAACGCGCGGCGTGCGCGCTGTGCGGCATCCGCGTCGCCGCCGTGCGCTGCATCGATATCGCGCTCCGCCTCCGACAGCCGCGACTCGACGCGATCGAGCTTCTCGATCACCTGGCCGAGCCCGTGACGGAACGCATCCGCGCGCGCTTCCATCAGCTGCCGCCGCAGATCGCGCAGCGCTGCATCGAGCGCCTCCGGCGCGGCATCCGGCACGAGCAGGTGCGCGACGTGCTCGAACACCTGACCGATCGACGGCACGAGCGCGCGCGCGGAGAGCCGGCCGCCGCGATCGAGCTCGATCGTCACTTCGATCGCCGAGCCCGTCGGCACGGTGTCCTTGACCGCATCGCCGCCGATGTCGAGCGTACCGACGAGGCGGCACAGCTCGGCTTGCGACATCTCGCCTTGCACGATCGGAATGCGCAGCACGCTCTCGGAGCTGCCCTTCGCGACGGTCTCGATCGTGTGATGCGTGAACGTGCGGCGAGCGGGCAGGGGAGCGCCGCGCTCGAGGTAGACCTGCACGTGACCGTTCGCGAGCGCGACACCGAGCGTGCGCGACAGCGGCGGATCGCCGATGGTCAGGCCCTGCACGATCGTCAGCGACGACGGAGAAACGTTGATCAACGTTCCATCGGTCGCGCGCGCTTCGATCGCGAACGTGCACGCGCGCCGCGGCAACAGCGTCACCGTCGTGAGGAACGTGCCATCGGGGCCGACCGTCGCTTCGACGCTCGACCAGCCGCCGTCGTTGCGGACGAGCTTGATCTTCGCGGGCGGGTTGTCGCCGACGAACTTGCCGACGACGTGCGGCGTGAGATCCGCGGACACCGCCGGATACTGCAGCCACACCTGGCGGCCCGAAGGAACGGCGATGCTCGCAGCGCGCCCGTCGAGCGCCGCGGTCGCCGCGTACAGCGCCGCGCCTTGCGCGACCAGCGTCATCGGATCGTGGCCTTCGGCGACCGGCGCTTCGAGGCGAGCTGCCACGCGCGCGCGCACCATCGGCATCACCGTCGGTCCACCGACGAGCACGAGCTTCGCGAGCCGGCCCGGTCCGAGGCCGTTGGTCTGCATCAGGCGCAAGCAGACATCGACCGCGCGATCGACGAGCGGCGCGCACAACGACTCCACCGTCTGCCGCGTGAGCTCGAGATCGACATCGACCTCCTGGCCATCGATCGACAGCGGCTGCGCCAGCGTCACCTGCGCGCGATCGCCGCGCGAGAGCTCGATCTTCGCATCCTCGGCCGCGAGGCGCAGCGCGCGCAGCGCCGACGCGTGCTCCGGGTTATTGCGCCGCGGGACCACCGACAACCGCGACGCGAGGTGCTCGGTGATCGTCCAATCGAAGTCGCGACCGCCGAGGAAGTTGTCGCCATCGTGACCGACGACGCGCAACAGACCGTCGCGCGTCTCGAGCAGCGACGCATCGAACGTGCCGCCGCCGAGATCGAACACGAGCCACGTCCCGCCGCCATCGTCCTCGGCGCGCCAGCCCGCGGCGAGCGCGCTCGCGATCGGCTCCTGCAACAGCTCCACGCGCGCGAACCCGGCGAGCCGCGCGGCCTCGCTCGTCGCCGCGCTCTGCGGCAGCTCGAACAGCGCGGGCACGCTGATCACCGCGCGCTCGATCTGCGCGCCGAGCTGATCGGCGATGTCCTGCCGCAGCGCCTTGAGGATCTCCGCGGACAGCTCCTCGGGCTTTCGCGCGAGCCCGGACGCGGGGAAGTCGATCGCCTTGCCCGTGCCCATCAAGCGCTTGAACTCGGTGGCGGTGTTCGCGGCGTCCTGCTCGATGAACCGGCGAGCACGCGTGCCGACCGTGACGCGGCCTTGCTTGTCGAGGCGCACGACGGACGGCGTGACCGTCCCGCCTTGCGCGTTGCGGATGACCGACACCGCCTCGCCGTCGAAGACCGCAGCAGCGGAGTTGGTGGTTCCGAGATCGATGCCTACGTAGAGCGGCGTGTCACCCACGCCCGCAGTCTAGCCTTGCAACGCTGCTAGCGCTGGCGGTAGACGATGAATCCGCGGGTCGGATCGTACGGCGAGACAGCGACGGTCACGCGGTCACCGAGGACGACGCGAATGCGGTGGCGCCGCACCTTGCCCGCGAGCTTGGCCAATACCTCGTGGCCGTTGTCGAGCTTGACGCGAAAGTTGCCGCCCTTCGCGATCAAGATGACCTCGCCATCGAGATGAACTAGCTCTTCTTTGCTCACGGGGATTCCTGGGGTGGCGCGGCCTTCCGGCAGCGCGGTCTGAAGGGCCATTCGATAGCACTAAGTAGTGGCCAGGGAAAGCGCTCCGGAGCCAAGGCTGATCTACTGTAAGCCCGTGGATCGCCAGCCCCCTCGCGCGACGAGCGACGAGATCGATCTCTATATCCGGACCTATTACTCGCTGCTGCGGTCGAGCGGCGACGTCCGCGTACGCGCGTTCGAGGAGGCCCACCTCTACTCGCGGTCGAGCCTGCACCTCGGCGCCGAGGACCCGGACCCCGATCTCGCCGCGTTTGCCTACAGCGCCGGCCGCTTGCCCGATTGCATGCCGAAGATCCGGCGCATCGTGCTCGGGCAGTCACACGCGCAGTTCGTCGCCGCCGGCTATCACCTCGAGACCTGGCAGATCGTCCGCACGCGCGGCCGCCGGCGCCCGCTGCGCTGGGACGGAGGAGACACGCTCGCAGCGTTCGTCGCGTCCGCATCGGACATCGACGATCTCGTTCCGATCGTCACCGCGTATCAGATCGAGTGGAACAAACTGCGCGAGCGCCTGCTCGCCGCGCGGATCTCCGACGTGAGCGACGACATCGCGCTCGCGGCCGCGCTCGGCGACGCGGAGGCCGTCGTGCGCTTGCGCGGCGCGCTCGGTCCGCGCAGCAACGCGATCCTCGACGACATGATCGCGCACGACTGCGACCTGTTCGTGCGCCTGCTCGACGGCTCGTTCCGCGAGTACCAGCGGTCCGCGCAGCGCTGGTTCCAAGCGATCGCGCCCGCGCTGCCGCCGGGGCGCCCCGTGTACTTCATCTCGTCGAACAGCCACTCGGTCGCGAACCTCCTCGGCGGCTACGCGCGCGCGCACCGCGCCGAGATCGTCGAGTTCCTGCATCGCGTGAACCCCGAGGATCTCGCGCCGCGCTACGACGAGGCGCTCGCGAAGGGCGATCACGCGCTCGCGACGAACATCCTGTACTACTCGCTGCGCGCGTTCATTCACCAGCCCGACTCGGTCAACGGCCGGTTGGTCCAGGTGCAGGAGTGGGACGCGGCGGCCGGCCTTCGCGCGATCGCGTCTCCGGGCAAGATCGACGTCGACGCGCAGGTCGTCGAGCTATCGCAGCTCAAGCTCGACAATATCGATCCGCGCGTTCATTTCCCGGGGATCGAGAACATCACGAAGAGCGATGCGGTCCTGGTCAACATCGATTACCCGCTCGGCATGGCCGCGTATCACCACCTCACGAGCGTCGCGCTCGGCGTCGAGGACCTGCGCGGCATCTACATCATGGGCAAGGCGGCCACGCTCAACGGCCGCGTCGGCGACGTCATGATCAGCAAGGTGATCCACGACGAGCACTCGTCGAACACGTACCTGCTCAGGAACGCGCTCACCGCCGCGGATGTACAGCCGTTCATGAAGCACGGCACCGTCCTCGATAACCAGAAGGCCCTGACCGTGCGGTCCGCGTTCCTCCAGAACCGCGACTACATGGACGTGTTCTATCGCGAGGGCTACACGGTGATGGAGATGGAGGCGGGCCCGTACCTGTCCGCGGCGTACGAGACCGTCGAACCGCGTCGCCATCCCAAGGACGAGCTCGTGTCACTCGTCGATCACAGCCAGTTCGATCTCGGCGTGATCCACTACGCGTCGGATACGCCGTACTCGCGGCGCCAGAGCTTGCTCTCGAAGTCCCTGTCGTATTTCGGCATGGAGAGCACCTATGGCTGCGCGATCGCGATCGTGCGGCGCATCTTCACGAGCGAGCTCGCGAGGCTTTCGTGACACAGACCGAGTACGCCGATGTCGTGGTGATCGGCGCCGGCGTCTCGGGGTTGGGCTTCGCGAACTGGTACCGCGAGCTCCACCCGCAGAAGCGCGTGCTCGTGCTGGAAGGCGAATCGGAGCCCGGCGGCTACTGCCGCACGATCGTGCAGGACGGCTTCGTCTGGGACTACTCGGGGCACTTCTTCCACTTCAAGCATCCGCACGTCGAGCACTGGCTGCGCGCGCGCATGCCCGGGCAAGACATCCGCACCGTCGTGAAGAAGAGCTTCATCCGCTACGCGGGGCTCGATATCGATTTTCCGTTCCAGAAGAACATCCACCAGCTGCCCAAGGACGAGCTCGTCGAGTGTCTCGTCGACCTGTTCTTCCGTCCGACCGGCGAGTCGTCGTCGTTCGGCGACATGCTGTATCGCAAGTTCGGTCGCGCGATCACCGAGAAGTTCCTGCGCCCGTACAACGAGAAGCTCTACGCGACCGACCTCGATCGCCTCGACGTCGACGCGATGGGGCGGTTCTTTCCGCACGCGGACATCGCCGACATCATCGCGAACATGCGGCCCGGCACGTCGAACGATGGCGGCTACAACGCGACGTTCACGTACCCTGCGGGCGGCGCGGTGCAGTACATCCACGCGCTCCTCGCGGACCTGCCGCACGGCACCGTCAGTTGTAGCGAGTGGGCGACGCAGATCGATCTCGGCGCTCGCGAAGTCGTGACACCGCATCGCCGCATTCGCTTCGGCGCGGTCGTGAGCTCGGCGCCGCTGCCCGTGCTCGCGCGGATGACCGGAGTCGCGCACGACCCCAGCGTGTTCACCTCGAACAAGGTGCTCGTGTTCAACCTCGGCTTCGATCGCAAGGGGATGCGCGACGTCCACTGGATGTACTTCCCCGATCGCGCCGTCTCGTTCTATCGCGTCGGTTGGTACGACAACATCATGGACGGCGAGCGGATGTCGCTCTACGTCGAGATCGGCGCGGCGAGCGACGCGACGTTCGATGTCGCTGCGCTCCGCGATCGCGTGGTGGCGGATCTCGCCCGCGAGGGAATCGTCGACGGTCACCGACTCGTCTCGCATCACCACGTAGTGCTCGATCCGGCGTACGTGCACATCACGAAGGCGTCGCTCGCCGAGACCGAGCGCGTGCGGGACGGACTCGCGCTCGCGGGCGTGCACTCCGTCGGGCGATACGGTCGTTGGACGTACTGCTCGATCGAGGACAACTTGCTCGAGACGCAGGAGCTCGCGAAGCGACTGTGAGCCTCGTGCGCCGGCTCGTCGCGTGGCTCCGCGGGCGGTTCATCCGCTTCGCGCGCCGGAAGATGATCGGGGAGCACGCGGTGGTGGATCACGATCGCCGCGCCGAGCTTCGGCTCCGTCCGCTGACCGATGCGCAGCGGCTGTTGCTCGACACGTGGTTTCCGCCGTTCGCGCTTCTGTCGAAGCCGCAGCGGACGAAGCTCGTCGCTGATCTGCAAGTCTTCCTCGGCGAGAAGACGATCGAAGGGCACGACCTCGAGCTCGACGAGCGGATCCGGCTCGTGATCGCCGCGTCCGCATGTCTGCTCGTGCTCGGACTCGATATCTCCGCGCTCGACCACGTCACGCGCGTCGTCGTCCGGCGAGAGCCGTTCGACACCGACGGGCCGGATCTCGCGGGGCGCTATCGCGAGGCCGACTATCCGTTCGCCGGACGCCACGGCGAGGTCGAGCTGTTGTGGAGCGCCGTGATCGACGGTGTGGCGCGCGCCGAAGGCGACCACGTCGTCGTGCACGAGTTCGCGCACGCGTTCGATCACGGCCTGTCGCTGCTCCAGACGCACGCGGAGCGCGCCGGGTGGGAGAAGGCGCTCGCGCGGTTGCCACTCCACACGAGCTACACGAAGACGCACGCGATCACGCAGGTCGCGGGCAGCGTGGAAGGGCCCGAGCTGTTCGCGACGTCGAGCGAGATGTTCTTCGAAGTGCCGCGCAAGCTGATGCAGGTCGCGCCGACGCTGTTCGACGAGCTGCGCTCGATCTACAACGTCGACCCACGCACCTTCACGACGAAGTGATGAAACCCGCAGCGCCATGGTGGCCCCCGGTGGGGCGCTCGGCAACGATTGGATCGCCACCGAGTACGCGAACGTTCACGATCGCGCTGCGTTCATGACCATCGGCGCCGAAGAGGTGAATCAGGTCGCGGGGACGCGCACGAGCACGTAGTGCAGCGGCTTGTTCTCGGTCGCGCTCTCGGCGAGCACGTCGATCGTCTTGCCGTCGCTGATCACCTTGCGCGGCACGACCTTCTCGGGGAGTCGATAGAACGTCGGCGCGGACTTCTCGCTCCACACGGCGAGCACGCGCTCGCGCACGGCGATGGAGATCACGTGATCGCTGGCGAGCGCCGCGTGATCCGTGGGCCGCGCGCCGCGCAGATCGACGAGCCGGCAGCCCGCGTCGTCGCACACCGTGTAGCGCGTGGTGCCTGCATCCGAGAGCAACACGCCGCTCGCACCGCAGCCCTCGAGAGAGAACGCGGGATCGAACTGCAGCGGCATCGCACCGCTCGCGTCGAAGCGCATCAGCTCGCGGTTCGACGTGACGACGTAGCCGTGGCGACGCGAGAGGCACGAGTACACCGGCTCGCCGCTGCCGAGCGTGACCGTCTGCACCGGCGCGCCGTTCTGGACGATCGTGCCGACGAGCGGGCCGGGCTCGTCGGGATCCACGGATGCGCGTGATGCGCGCACCGATAGCGGCGGTAGCTCCGCCCACGACAGGAGCGCGCGGCCCGCGACGGGATCGAACGCGATCTGCGTCATACCGGCGCGAAGCGGCTTGTCGAGCGTGAACACCGGCGGCGTGCCTTTGCCGTGTGCGAACACGATGCCGTCCTCGGTCGCGAACCCGACGAGGCTGTCGTCGATCGGTCCGACGGCGGCGAGGAGCGAGCCGCCCTTGGGCGAGATCGTCTGCGGTGTCGTGAACGCGCCCTTGTCGTCGATCGCGGAGACCGCGACGCCGCCGCCGAGACCGGCGGCACCCCACGCTGCACCGGGCGTCATGCTGCGCACGGTGAACGCGGGGACCTTCTCGAGACGCGGCGCTTCGCCCGCGACGAGCGTGATCTGCACGGGCGTATCCTTGGTCACGCCCCACATCACGAGCGTGCCCGCCGACGCGCGCGGGAACGTATCGATGCCCGTGATCTCGGCGCCGCCGAGGAGCATCGGCACGATCTGCGCGACGGGCAGGGCGGGAATCTGCGCGGCGGGCGGTGGCGGGAGCTCGGCCGCCTGGCGCAGCTCGGCGTGCGCCTTGTCGAGCTCGCGCAACGCGTCGGGGAGATCGCTGACGCCGCGGCGCTCGTCGGCGGCCGTCTTGCCGTACGGATCCTTGCTGACGGCGAACGCGGTCGCGACCTTCGAGGCGGCGCGGTTCAACGTCATCCACGCGTGCTCGACGGGCATGATGCCCGTGTCGGGAGCGACGCCGCGTGCGATCGCGCCGATCGTCTTCGTGCAGCTATCGCGATTCCACGGATCGGGCGTCAGCTCGCGAACGGCGAGCGCTTCACCGCTGTCGCTCGACGCGGGTTTCTTGCCGAACACGCATTCGCGCGCGGCGACGAGGCGCTTCTCCCACTCGAGGATCTCGGCCTGCGCGGCCGCCTTCTCGTTGCTCTTCGCGCGCACGCCGAAGAACCAGTAGGCGCCTCCACCGATCGCAGCGAGAAACACTGCTGCGATCGCGATGATCTTTCCGTTGCCGCGCTCGGACATGGGGGCGCTCATAACATCACATCCGGACGTGGCGTGCAGGCGAGCAGTCGCAGGGGCATAGTCCCCCCATGAGCGAGCTGCCACCGACCGAGTGTTTTATCGACGGCCGCTGGGTCGCCACGAAGCAGCGGTTCCGTGTCACGGACCCGTTCGACAACGAAACCATCGCCGAGGTTTCGGATGCCGATGACAAAACGATCGATGACGGCATCGCGGCGATGTCGCGAATTGCCCCGGTGTGGCGCGCGACCCCCGCACCCGTGCGTGGATCGCTCCTCCGCGCGATGGCGACCGCGATGCTCGCCGACGAGCAGCGGTTGGCACGCATCTGCACGCGCGAGAACGGCAAAGCGCTGCCGGACTCGCTCGCCGAGGTTCGCTATGCCGCGAGCTTCTTGTCGTGGTTCGCCGGCGAGGCCGAGCGGATCTATGGAGAGACCATCCCCGCGAGCCGCGCCGAGACGCGCATCGTGATCACGCGCGAGCCGGTCGGTCCGTGTGCGTTGATCACGCCGTGGAACTTTCCGTACGCGATGCTGACGCGAAAGCTCGGCGCGGCGCTCGCCGCCGGCTGCCCCGTGATCGCGAAGCCCGCGAGTCAGACACCGCTCTCCGCGCTCGCACTCGCGCAGTTGGCCGAACGAGCGGGAGTTCCCGCAGGCGTGGTCAACGTGGTGCCGAGTCACGATGCCAAGCGCGTCGGTGATCGGTTCCTCGCGTCGCGCGCGATCCGGAAGATCAGCTTCACCGGATCGACCAACGTGGGCATCGCTCTCGCGAAGGCGGGCGCCGACGATCTCAAGCGCATGTCGCTCGAGCTAGGCGGCAACGCACCGCTCGTGGTGCTCGGCGATGCCGATCTCGATCTCGCGGTGGCGCAGGCGATGATCGCGAAGTTCCGCAACGCGGGGCAGAGCTGCGTCGCGGCGAACCGCTTCATCCTCGAGCGATCGATCGCGACGTCGTTCACCGAGAAGATGATCGGCGAGGTGGGCAAGCTCGTCGTCGGCCGCGGCCTCGACGACGGCGTCACGATCGGACCGCTGATCGACGACGCGGCCGTGAAGAAGGTGCGCACGCTCGTCGAGGACGCGGTGAAGAAGGGCGCCCTGATGATGCACGGCTCGCTCGACGCGATCCGCGGTCGTCTCGTGCCGCCGATGGTGCTCGCGGGGATCACGTCGGACATGGAGCTGTGGCGCGAGGAGATCTTCGGGCCCGTCGTCGCGATCCGCGTCGCCGATAGCGAAGCCGATGCGCTCGCGATGGCGAACGACACCGAGCACGGCCTCGTCGCGTACGTGTTCGCGCGCGATCACGCTCGGCAGCAGCGGTTCGCGGAGGGCCTCGAGTCCGGCATGGTCGGCGTCAACGAAGGGCTCGTGTCGGCCGCGCAAGCACCGTTCGGCGGCGTCAAGCACTCGGGGCTCGGTCGCGAAGGTTCGCGCCACGGCATCGAGGACTACACGAACCTCAAGTACGTCGCGACGCGGATCTGAGCGAGTCAGGGAGGCGGAACGCGGCCGGAGTTCGGATCGAACCCCGCGCGCTCGATGATCGGGCGCAGATCGACGGCTTCGAAGTTCGAGCCCTGGATCGATTGGATCTGATCGAACACCGAGTCGTCCCACGCACCCGGCGCGCCGGTCACGTACCAGTTGGATCCACCGTCGGCGACGTACATGCCGTACGTCTTCATCGCCTGCGCGATCGCCTTGCTCTGCGTGCTCCAGTTCGCGGGGATGACGAAGCTGTCCTTGAGCCGGAACAGCTGGCCCATCGGCGGCGCACCGGCCGACGTATTGCTGCTCGCTTCGTGGCGGGCCGGCCACGTGTACTCGCCGCGGATGTTGCCGCTCGTCATCGTGAAGCGAAGCGCGTGCTTGATCTCGCCGGTCGCTGCTTCCTCGGGGCGAAGCAGCAGCGGCAGGATCGGAAAGCCCGCGGCGTCGGCCGACGTCCAGCCCTGGGTGCGCAGCGCGTTCGAGGCGAGGTCGAACGTCGCGGAGCCGAAGATCTGCCACTGATTGTTCGGGCGATACACGTGGTAGCCCTCCCACAGCCGGCACGTGTCGACGTCGAGCGCGATCAGGTGATGATCCTCGGCGGGTTGGTGGTTCGCCGCCGTCGACAGGCCGCCCTCGACGAGCGCGTCGGTCGGGAACGGCAGGTACGCCGTGCCGTTGTTGCACGGGCTGACGACGGTCTTGGACGCGTTCGCGCAGTCCGCTTCCTCGGTGGGATCCCAATCGAAGTCGGGATCGGGCGTGGTGTAGGCGACCTGCGCCCACGTCATCGAGTTGCCGTGCACGAGGTTGTACGGGATGCCGTAGAAGTCGTTGGCGGTCTGGTTCGTCTGCGTTCCGAGATCGAGGTGCAGGCGCGTGGTGTTGCCGATCAACGCGACCCACGTCGCGCTATCCGCGTGCACCGACGGCAAGCCGCCGATCGGCGTGTTGAAGATGTGATCGGGCGGGAGGATCGAGCATCCACCGATCTCCGGACTCACACCGTTGGGCGGTGGCCCGTCGATGCCGCCGCCGCCATCGCCGGGAGGCGCATCGTCGCCACCATTGTTGCCACCACCGCTATCTCCGCACGCGCACGCGAAGCACACGAAGCCGACGAAGAATGACCGCATCGCTTCCCCCGAAGTCATGCGCTTCGATCATCGTCTGGTTCGTGCCCGATCGCTAGCGAGATCGCGATCGAGCGCGGTACGTTCGCGCCGATGTTGGAAGCCCCTCGTCCTCCTCGCACCTCCGTAGATCCCGCAGCTCCACTCAAAGGAGCGCGTGTCGTCGTCGGTGTGGCGGGTGGCATCGCGGCCTACAAGGCGGCCGAGCTCGTGCGCTTGCTCGAGAAGTCGGGCGCCGACGTGCAGGTCGCGATGACCGAGCGCGCGCAGAAGTTCGTCGGTCCGCTCACGTTCCAAGCCCTGACGCGCAAGCCGGTGTTCACGAACCTCTTCGATCCGAGCGAGGAGTCGACCATCGGCCATATCCAGATGGCCGATCGCGCGGACCTCGTCATCGTCGCGCCCGCGACGGCGAACGCGATCTCGCGGCTCGCGAACGGCATGGCCGACGATCCGGTGAGCGCCGTCGTCCTCGCGACGCGCGCGCCGGTGCTGGTCGCGCCGTCGATGAACGTCAACATGTGGAACCACCCGCTGACGCGGCACAACCTGCAGAAGCTCATGGACCTCGCGGGCTATCAGGTCGTCGCGCCGGGCAATGGCTTCCTCGCGTGCGGCTGGGTCGGCCCGGGCCGCCTCGCCGAGCCGCCCGACATCGTCGAAGCCGCGGCGCACGTGCTCAGCGCGCAAGACCTCGCCGGCGTGCGCGTCGTCGTCACCGCGGGGCCGACGTACGAGGCGATCGATCCGGTGCGCTTTGTCGGCAATCGCTCGAGCGGAAAGATGGGCGTGGCGATCGCAGCCGCCGCGCAGCGACGCGGCGCGGAAGTGCGCCTCGTGCTCGGTCCGTCCGCGGTGCCGCCGCCGATCGGCGTGATGACGATGAACGTCGAGAATGCCAACCAGCTCCAGTGGGCGCTCGCCGACGCGACGAAGGATGCCGATGTCGTCGTGATGACGGCCGCCGTCGCCGACTATCGTCCCGCGAAAGAGGCGAAGCAGAAGATCAAGCGCGGCCAGCTCGGCAACACCGCGACGATCGAGCTCGTGCAGAACCCCGATCTGCTCGCCGAGCTCGGCAAGAAGCGCGGCAACAAGACCACGCCGCTGCTCGTCGGCTTCGCGGCCGAGACCGACGACGTCATCGGAAACGCGGAGAAGAAGCTCCAGACGAAGAAGTGCGATCTCGTCGTCGCGAACGACGTCAGCGAGCCCGGCAGCGGCTTCGCCGTCGACACCAATCGCGTGACGCTCGTCGATTCGAGCGGTGCGATCGAGGTCCCCGCCGGCACGAAGGCCGAGGTCGCGCACCGCATCCTCGATCACGTCGTCGCGATGCGCCGCGCGCAGACCGAGGATCGTCCGGTCGCGACGCCGAAGTCCCCACGGCCGAAGCCGTCGAAGAAGTCGAAGCGCTAGGTCGGGTTCATCCAGGTCGTATCGCCGATCCGGATCCAGCGATACCAGCGAAGGCCCCACTGGCCTTTGCCGATCGCGATCGTCACGGCGTTGTCCTCGCTCGTGCTCGCCGCGGTGCACACCGCGCGCGTGACCTCGATCGTGTCGGGCAGCTTCTGCGATCCCGTCGTGTCGACGTGCAGGTGATAGGAGTAGTGCCGTCGCCGCCGGCGGCCGCGGTGCTCGCGGGTCTCGCACTGCGTGAACGTGGTCTCGGTGATCGCCGGCGGCGTGTCGTCGAGGCTGCGGTTGGTGTCGCTCACCGCTTGTACGCTCGCGATCGGTAAGCCGAGCAGCAGCACGACCGCCGATTCGATGATCACGCGATGGCCGCGCGACGACCCGCGCATCCACAGCGCGATGACGAGCAGCAGGACGCAGAAGGCGACAGCGGCGACGATGAAACCCAGCTTCCACACCGCCCAGCTATCGACGTGGAGATCCTCTCTCGACCACGCTTGCTCGAGCGCGGCTCCGATCGCATAGCCCGCGACGCTCCAGACCACGCCTTCGACGATCAGCGCCTTCCATAGAAATCGATCGCTGAGCCGGCTCGGCGGCGCATCGGACAGCCTCCACGCGGCGGTCCACACGGCGTGCAGGAGCTCGAGGTCGCGCGTGGTCGGCGTGTAGTCGGCATCGCGCTCGGCGCGCACGTACGTGCCGTCGAAGAAGATCTTCTTGTAGCCCGCGTCGAACATCGCGGCGATCGCAGCGCGCAGCTCCGCAGACTCGGTCAGCACCGTCGCGACGTGTGGGTGATCGCAGGTGACGTAGACCTTCTCGTCGAAGGCCGCGTCTCCGGTCTGGATCTCGTTCGCGATGCCCATCGCCTTGAACGCGCGGTCGGCGGCGCTCTCGCGATGGAAGCGGATCCAGGTCGGGGTCGCGCGCGGCATCCCGATCTCGAAGCCCTTCGTGTTCCCTTTGGCCGTGCGGATCTTCGAGGTGTAGGGCGTGCCCTCGTACTGGCCCATCTCCTTCGGCGTACGCCCACGCGCGAGCGTGCGGATCGCGAAGCCGGCGAGAGCGAGCATCAAGCGCAGGAAGATCCACATCGCTTCACCTCTATGTAGGCCTGAACGTCGGCCACTAGCCAGCCGCTACCCCAGTTCTGAGTAGGCAGTTGAGACGTACGGCCGACTTCAGATCTTGGTGACTCGCTTCATCTTCTCGTCAATTTTCGCTGCGGCCGGCCTGGTCGCGGGTTGTGCGCTCCCCGAAGAGCCCACCGGCGTCACCGCGGGTCCCAAGGTCGTCGCCGCCTCGTCGCTCCACGCGACGCTCGCCGCGCAGGGCAGCGTGCGCGTCATCGTCGGGGTCCGGGACACGGCCAAGACGCGCCTCGCCCACGCGGCGTCGCACGTGAAGACGTTCGCCTCGATGCCGTTCCAGGTGATGGCGATCTCGGATCCGGCCGACCTCGACGCGCTCGCGGCGGATCCCGATGTCGTCTCGATCGAGCCCGACATGGTCACACCTCCGTCGCTCTCGGAGTCGACCGGCCTCGTCGGCGCGAAGACCGCGTGGAGCTCTGGCTACACCGGCGAGGGGTGGGCGGTCGCGGTGCTCGATACCGGCGTGATGAAGACCCACACCCACCTCGCGGGCAAGGTCGTCGCCGAGGCGTGCTACTCGACGACCGACGCGGGCAACGGCTCGACGTCGCTGTGCCCCGGTGGCGTGTCGTCGACCACCGCGAGCGGCGCTGCGGCGAACTGCTCGATCGGCGGCTGCGATCACGGCACGCACGTCGCGGCGATCGCCGCCTCGTCCAACGCCACATACGGCGGCGTCGCGAAGAATGCGAACGTCGTCGCGATCCAGGTGTTCTCGCAGTTCTCGTCGCAGACGCTGTGCGGTTCGTCGTCGCCGTGCGTGCTGTCGTATTCGTCGGACTGGCTCGAAGGACTCGAGCGCGTGCTCTCGCTGTCGCAAGGCGGGATGAAGATCGCGGCGGTCAACCTCAGCCTCGGCGGCGGCATGAACACGAGCGCGTGCGACTCGACGTATCCATCGATCAAGGCCGCGATCGACAACCTCGCGGCCGCGGGCATCGCCACCGTGATCGCCGCCGGCAACGATGGCTATACGAACGCCGTCGGCTTCCCCGGCTGCATCTCGTCCGCGATCACTGTCGGCGCCACCACGAAGAGCGACGCGATCGCGTCGTACTCGAACGTCTCGAGCCTCGTCGACGTGTTCGCACCCGGCTCGTCGATCACCGCGGCGATCACGAGTAGCACCACCGCCGTCGGCGGCAAGAGCGGCACCTCGATGGCCACGCCGCACGTCGTCGGCGCGTTCGCCGTCATGCGCTCCGCGAACCCCATGATGACCGTCGCGCAGGGCCTGTCGGCGCTGCAGGGCACGGGCACGACCATCACCGATTCGCGCTCGAACGGCACGGTCACCAAGCCGCGCATCGCGATCGCGAGCGCGATCACGTCGATGGCGGTCCCGCCGCCGTGCACGCACACGGCACCGTCGATCACCGTGGCGCAGCCCGCCGCGGTCGCGACGCTGCAGCCGATGCGCTTCGTCGCCCATGTCACGAATCGCGATCCCGCGGCGTGCAGCGCGCAGGCGTTCGACATCGCCGCGAGCGCGCCCGCCGGCTGGACCGTGACCGCCGCGAGCACGACGCTCGCCGCCGGCGCGAGCACGGACGTCTCGATCGATGTCACACCGCACGCGAGCGCGACGACCGGCGCGACGGTCACGTTCATCGCGACGAACTCGATGATGAGCGCGTACACCGCGTCGACGACCGCGACCTACACGCTCGACTGCGGTCGCGTCGCGCCGGACCTCTTGGTCTCGGTCACGGGGCAGCACGCCATCGCGATCCACGTGACGAACCACGACGCGGCGACATGCGGCGAGACGAGCTCGTTCCACATGGTGATGACGACGGACCTCGCGGTCTCGCAGAAGACCGGTCTGTTCGTCGTCGATAACGATGGCGACCGCTGGGGCGAGCTGACCATCGGCGACAACGCCGCGGGCACGTATCCGGTGCACGTGACGCTCGCGACCGACGACGGCACGATCGTCGCGACGAGCGATATCACCGTCACGATCGGTAGCGATGGCACGACCGGCGGTGGCAATGGCCTGTCCGACCTCGACTTCGGTTGCTCGACGTCACGGCCCGCCGGCCTCGCGACCATCCTCGTCGCGCTCGTCCTCGCGCTGCGCCGCCGCCGCTACGCCGCGCGCGCCTGACCGCCGCAGTTCGTGCAGCGCACGTGCTCCGCGCGATACGCGCTCGCGCAGAACGCGCAGATGGCCGTGCCCTCGACGACACCGTCGAGCTTGGTCAGCGAATGACCGAGCCGCGCCTCGAGCGCGAATGCGGTCATCACGTCGGTGCCCGACGCGGGTGTCCAGATGATCTCGACCGCGACGAGCTCGTGCGGCAAGACGTTGCACGCGTCGGCGAATGCACGCGCGAGCTCGGTGCGATCGGTGGGCACCGTGGAGAGTGCATCGCTCTCGCGCAGCGCCACGACCAGCGTGACGAGGACGAGGCCGCGGTCATCGTCGCGATGCCGCGCGCGATCGCCCGGTCGTTCGTCGGCATCCACGATGTCGGAGGTCGTGCCGTCGCGGTTCTGCACGAGCTCGCTGTCGAGGAGCGAGCGGCTCGCGGTCACGTGCGCACGAAAGCGTCGCCGTGCATCGTGCCGCGTGGTCATCGCCTCGGTGACTCCGCCGGCATACGCGCTCGAGGCCACGAGTCGTCGCAACACCGTCGCGGTCTCGTGCAACATCGCGACGCGACCCTCGGCGCGATCGGTGACGGCCGCCGACGCGATCGCGCGGAGCTCGCGCTGGATCTTCTCTCTCGCGCTGCGATCGAACGCGACGTGCAGCACGCCGACGCGGACATCGCGCGACTCCGCGATGCTTCGCGAGCGCGGCCGGGTTCCGGTCGCGATCATCGCGAGGAGCCCGAGCGCCGCGACGCCACCGACGACAAACAGCACGAGCGTCATCGGCGCGAGCGGTTGCGCGTCCAGCGATGGCGATCCACTGGCGTCGGTTGTCGGCGCGCCACCAGCACCGCCACCACCGCCACCACTCCATCCACCGCCACCTATGCCGCCGCCGCCGGGGAGGGCGAACGCCGCCGTCGCCATCCCCAAGATCAGCGCCATCAACGCGATTCGCACCCCCCGCATGCACCTCCCGTAAGACGCGGACCCGGCGCGGTCAATGCCGCGGCTAGATCAGGATGCCGGGCGCCGGGAACTTCGCGCACAGCTCGCGAATTTCGGCCGCAACGATCTCGTGCAGACCGGCATCGCTCGGCGCCGACACCACGCGATCCATCCACGCGGCGATCAGCTTCATCTCGGGCTCCTTCATGCCGCGGCTCGTGACGGCCGCGGTGCCGAGGCGCACGCCCGATGGATCGAACGGCTTGCGCGGATCGAACGGGATCGAGTTGTAGTTCAGCTCCATGCCGGCGACGTCGAGCGCCTTCGCGGCGACCTTGCCGGGCACGTTCTTCGGCGTCATGTCGGCGAGGATCAAGTGATTGTCGCTGCCGCCCGTAATCAGCGACCAGCCTCGCTCGACGAGCGCGGCCGCGAGTGCGCGCGAGTTCGCGACGATCTGGTGGGCGTACTGCTTGAATAGATCGGTCTGCGCTTCCTTGAGCGCGATCGCGATACCGGCGGTCGTGTGGTTGTGCGGGCCGCCCTGCAGGCCGGGGAACACGGCGCGATCGATCGCCTTCTGATGCGCGGCCGTGCACATCAGCATGCCGCCGCGCGGACCGCGCAGCGTCTTGTGCGTGGTCGTCGAGACAACGTCGGCGACGGGAACGGGGGAGGGATGTGCTCCCGCGGCGACGAGGCCCGCGATGTGCGCGATGTCCGCGGCGAAGATCGCACCGACCTCTTTCGCGATCTCGGCGAACGCGGCGAAGTCGATCGTGCGCGGAATCGCGGTGCCGCCCGCGAACAGGAGCTTGGGCTTCTCTTTGCGCGCGAGCTCGCGAACCTCGTCGAGATCGATGCGATGCGTGTCCTTGCGGACGCCGTACTGCACCGCGCGGAAGTAGCTGCCGGTGATCGAGACGTTCCAGCCGTGCGTCAGGTGGCCACCGGCGGGGAGACCCATGCCCATGACCGTGTCACCGGGCTTGAGGAACGCGAAGTAGATGGCGAGGTTCGCGGGTGAGCCCGAGTACGGCTGGACGTTCGCGTGCTCCGCGCCGAACAGCGCCTTCGCGCGATCGATGCAGATCTGCTCGACCTGATCGATGTACTGCTGACCTTCGTAGTAGCGCTTGCCTGGATAGCCTTCGCTGTACTTGTTGGTCAGCACGGAGCCGGTCGCCGCGAGCACGGCGCCCGAGACGTAGTTCTCCGATGCGATCATCCGGATCTTGTCGCGCTGCCGCTTCTCCTCGAGCGCGAGCAGCTCCGCGATTTCGGGGTCGGCCTTGTCGAGCGTGTCCTGAAGAACCGGATGCATGCGCGCGTTATACCGCAACGCGATCCGACGAGCTTCAGCGCACCGCGCACACGATCCGTGAACGTTTAGTACAGCAGCTGGTCGCGCTGGTTGCCGAACAGGTTCGCCTTGCCGCCGCCGCCGCCGCCGCCGCCGCCGAACCCACCGAGCGGGCCGTTCGCGCCCGTGGTCGGGCTGTTGAAGCCGCCGACCGAGCCAAAGCTCTTGGTCGCTCCGAAGCCCATGTTGCCCGTGCCCTGCGTCATCAGGCCCGAGACCGGCGAGCCGACGCCGCCCATCATGGGCGCTGCACCGAGCGAGGGGCCGTCCGTTTCACCGGCGCCGCCGGTTACGAGGGAGAGGTTGGCGAGGTCGATGGTGGTGAGTGTTTGCATGCTCACGGGTTCTGCACCCGCGAGGCCATCGCCAACCGCATGAAATCACCACGCGGACCATCGAGCGCCTGTTGTCGGCGCGTGGCACTTCGGCGACCGCGGACGACGGGATCGAACCGTGTAGTCGACGTGTAGTCGTCGAGAATAGCTGACTCTTCCCGCGGCGAGCCTATCTCGCAGTGTCGGTGGTAAGACTTCCGCCGTGCTCGATTATGTCGACCATCGATCCGATCCGGCGGCGTGGGCGAAGGAGCTCGGCATCTCGCGCGAGGCAGTCGAGCTCTACCTCGCGAGCGACGTCATCGATCTGCACATCGACTCGTTCATCTGGAATCGGATCTTCGGCTACGACCTGACGAAGCGGCACGGTCGCGGCCTCCTCGGTGCGCGGTTCTACAGCCAGTGCGATCTGCCGCGGCTACGCGAAGCGCGCGTCACCGGCGGGATCTGGGTGATCACGACGAACCCGCTGCGCAGTCCGCGCGGACGCGCCGAGGTCTACACGAAGAACCTCGACAAGCTGACGCAGATCCTCGAGAGCGTCCCCGACGACGTGCAGATCGTGAAGACCACGGCGGACTATCACGCGGCGCAGCGCGCGGGAAAGCACGCGGCGTGGATCGGCATCCAAGGCGGCAACGCGCTCGACGATCACGACGCGCTCGATCGCCTCGACGATCGCATCGTGCGCGTGACGCTCGTGCATCTCTCGAACAGCGCGCTCGGCACGACGAGCTCGCCACTCGCGATGAGCGATGCCGGCATCAGCGACGACGGCCGCGCGTACGTCGAGGCGCTCGACGCGAAGAAGATCTTCGTCGATCTCGCGCACATCTCGAAGAAGGGCTTCTGGGGCGCGGTCGAGGCGCACGACTCGAGCATCCCGCTGATCTGCACGCACACCGGTGTCGATGGCGTGTTCGAGCACTGGCGCAACCTCGATGACGCTCAGCTGCGCGCGATCGCCGACACCGGCGGCACCATCGGCGTGATGTACGAATCGAGCTTCCTCGGTCCGTCGAAGAACAACGGCAAGGGATCGTGGGTCGCCGATCACCTGATGCACATCGTGAAGACGGTGGGCGAGGATCACGCATCGCTCGGGTCCGACTGGGACGGCGCGATCATCACGCCGCGCGACCTCCAGACCTGCCTGGACCTGCCCAAGCTGGTGGACATGCTGCTCCAGCGCGGCCTGTCGACGACGGCGATTCAGAAGATCCTCGGGCAGAACTTCCTGCGCTCGCTCACGTTGCTGCGCGGGTAGCGTATAACCCCGGCGAATGTTCACGCCGTCGCGCGAGGAATTCATCGCGGCCGCTGGGAGAGGAAATCTCATCCCGGTCTATCGCGAGCTGCTCGCGGATAGCGACACGCCGGTCAGCGCGTACGCCGCGCTCGGTCACGGCGAGCACTCGTTCTTGCTCGAGTCCGTCGTCGGTGGCGCGACGTGGGCCGCGTACTCGTTCGTCGGCGTCGCCCCGCGAGCGGTCGTGCGCTGGCAGGACGGCACGGCGAGCGTCACCTGGTACGACGTCGATGCCGGTGGGCCGCCGCGCACCGCCGAATGGGCGACCCCGGATCCGACGGCCGCGCTGGCCGAGGTGCTCGGCGAGCTCGTCCCCGTCGAGATGCCCGGACTGCCGCGGTTCTGGGGCGGCGCCGTCGGCTGGATCGCGTACGACTGCGTGCGCGCGTTCGAAGAGCTGCCCTCGCGTGCGCAGCGCGGCTACGACGTCCCGCCGATGTGCATGGTGCTGACGGACACCTTGCTGATCTTCGACAACCTGCGCCAGACGCTGAAGGTGGTCGCGACGCCGTATGTCCGCCGCGCGGAAGCCGCGGAGCAAGCGTACGACCGAGCGTGCGCGCGGATCGATGCGATCATCGAGACGCTGCGTGCGCCGCGCCGCCCGTTGCCATCGCTGACGCCGCCGCGGTTCGGCGAGGCCGTATCGACGTCGGTGCCGCCGTCGTCCTTCTCGCACGACGGCTTCTGCGCCGCGGTCGATGCGGTCAAGGAGTACATCCTCGCCGGCGATGCATTCCAGGTCGTGCTCTCGCAGCGGTTCGCCGAGCCCGCGGCCGGTGCGCGCCCGCTCGATGTCTATCGCGCGCTGCGCGTGATCAATCCGTCGCCGTACATGTTCCACCTCGAGTTCCCCGAGGCGCGCGTCACCGGTGCATCGCCCGAAACGCTCGTCCGCCTCTCGGACGGTCGCGTCGAGGTGCGTCCGATCGCGGGTACGCGTCCGCGCGGCGCGACGCTGGCCGAGGACGAGCGACTCGCCGCCGAGCTGCTCGCTGATCCGAAGGAGCGCGCCGAGCACCTCATGCTGATCGATCTCGGGCGCAACGATGTCGGTCGCGTCGCCGAGGTCGGATCGGTGCACGTCGCGGAGCACATGGTCGTCGAGCGCTACTCGCACGTGATGCACCTGACGTCGCACGTCGTCGGCAAGCTCGCGAAGGGCAAGACCTGGCTCGATGTCCTGCGCGCCGCGTTCCCGGCGGGCACGCTGTCGGGCGCGCCGAAGATCCGCGCGATGGAGATCATCGACGAGCTCGAGCCGCACCAGCGCGGCCTGTACGGCGGCGCGGTCGGCTACGTGAGCTACACGGGCAACCTCGATCTCGCGATCGCGATCCGCACGCTCGTCAGCCACGGCGACACGATCTACGTGCAAGCCGGCGCGGGCCTCGTCGCGGATTCGGTGCCGGAGCTCGAATATCAAGAGTCGGTGAACAAGGCGCGAGCGGTGCTGCGCGCGGTGGCGATGGCGCGAACGGCTACCGAGGAAACGCCATGAAGCTGCTCTTGATCGACAACTACGACTCGTTCACGTGGAACCTCGCGCAGTACTTCGGCGAGCTCGGCGCGGACGTCTCCGTCGAGCGCAACGACGCGATCACGATCGATCAGATTCGCGAGCGCGCGCCCGACGCGATCGTGATCTCGCCGGGGCCGTGCACGCCGAACGAGGCCGGCATCTCGATGGACACGATCAAGGCGTTCGCGGGCCAGACGCCGATGCTCGGCGTGTGCCTCGGCCACCAGTGCATCGGCCAGGTGTTCGGCGGCAAGGTCGTGCGTGCGCCACGGATCATGCACGGCAAGACTTCGAAGATCTTTCACGACGAGAAAGGCCTCTACGCCGGCGTCGAGAACCCGTTCGTCGCCACGCGCTATCATTCCCTCGTGATCGCACCCGAGACGATGCCCGACTCGCTCGAGGTCACCGCGAAGACGTGGGAGGACGAGATCATGGGTGTGCGCCTGCGCGCGCGGGGCGCTCCGCTCGAAGGCGTGCAGTTCCATCCCGAGTCGATCATGACGACCGCGGGCAAGTCGCTGCTGCGAAACTTCCTCGCGATGGCGCAGTCGACGGATCGCGGCGCATGACCGCGGTTGTCATCAAAGCGATCAACGCCGCGCTCGCGCGCCAGGACCTCGGTCGCGCCGAGATGGCCGACGTGATCGGTCAGATCATGGATGGCGCCGCCACGCCCGCGCAGATCGGCGGCCTCCTCGTCGCCCTACGCGCGAAAGGCGAATCCGTCGACGAGATCGTCGGCGCCGCCTCCGCGATGCGCCTGCGCGCGTTGCCGCTCGACATTCCTCGTCGCGAACACTCGATCGATACCTGCGGCACCGGCGGTGACGGCGCGGGCACGATCAACGTGTCCACGCTCGCCGCGATCCTGATCGCCGCGTGCGGTGGCGTGGTCGCGAAGCACGGCAACCGCGCACTGTCGTCGAAGTGTGGCTCCGCCGACGTGCTCGAGACGCTCGGTGTCGCGATCGAAGCCGACGCCGCCACCATCGTGCGCTGCATCGACATCGCGAACATCGGCTTTGCCTACGCGCCGACGTTTCACGCGGCCACGCGCACCGTCGGTGGTCCGCGTCGCGAGCTCGGCACGCGCACGATCTTCAACCTGCTCGGTCCGCTGACGAACCCCGCCAACGTTCGCCACCAAGTGATGGGCGTCTACGATCAGCGCTGGTGCGAGCCGCTCGCCGCCGCGCTCGGAGCCCTCGGCCTTCGCCGCGCGGCCGTGGTCCACGGCGCGGGTGGCATCGACGAGATCGCGATCCGCGGCGAGACCTTCGTCGCGATCTGGAACGATGGCTCGGTCGAGTGCCGCACGCTGACCCCACGTGACTTCGGCACCGACGAGGTCGACCCGGCGGGCCTCGCCGGTGGCGACGCCGCGTTCAACGCGCAAGTCCTGCTCAAGGTCCTCGCGGGCACGCAGGTCGGCCACGGCGAGCGCTACGAGGCCGCTCTCCGCGCCGCCGCCATGACCGCCGCCCTGGGCCTCGAGCTGCTCGAGTCCGGGGGCCTGGACCTGGATCGGCTCCCCGACCAGCTCGTGCGCGCCCAGACCGTCGCCGTCGACGGTGCCGCCCGTCTGGTGCTGCACAAATGGGCAGAGACCAGCACGGCCGCCCCCGATGCCGATCTCACAGGGCTTGCCTCTCTGCGGCCGGAAGAGTATCGAGGGGTGGAATGAACGCGCCTGCTGTACTGCGCGCATCTACGAGTGGAGGACGTGCGTCTCGCGCGGCCTCCGTGATGTCCGGAGATCTCGTGGGAGCTCTCCGATGAGCAAGCCGATCGAGGACCCGCCGTCACTCGTCGACGTGCTCGCGCGCGAGCACTGCGCCCGCGCGGCTCGCCTCGATGCCGAGGCGCTCGCGTCGCGAAGCGAGTCCGCACGCACGGACGGACGCCCACTGCGCCGGACGGGCAACGTGCTGATCGCCGACGGTTCGAACGTCGTCGCGGTCGGCGACCCTGCTGCGACGACCGATGCCGGCGCTGTCGATGCTCACGACGAGACGGACGTTCGCGAGGCCGCGACCGTCGAGCGCGCATCGAATCCACGGATCCTGGTCGAAGAGCTCACGCGCGAATGCGCGAAGCGCCGCGCGGCGCTCGACGACGAAGCGCGCCGCGGCTAATCGCCGCCAAGGCGCCGACGGATTCGGATCTGCCGGCGGCCTCGGATCTGCCGCCATGACGTTGTCGGCGAGGAGGCCGCCGCCAAGGCGCCGACGATGTGGATCTACCGCCATGACAGCGGGGGGAGGAGGCCGCCATTCGGATGTACCGCCATGACGTTGTCGGCGAGGAGGCCGCCCCGAGTTACCGCCATGGCGCCGACGATCTACCGCCATGACAGCGGGGGGAGGAGGCCGCCATTCGGATTTACCGCCAAGCAACTGTGTTGCTGGTCAAGCGGCTTTCGCGGCATCGAAGCTCCAGACGGTGTTGGTTTTGACCATCGC
>JBGARE010000067.1:0-33333 GCA_044230415.1 Kofleriaceae bacterium | reverse complement strand
ATTCGTTCTGACGTTCGAGTGCGTGTCTCGGCCGATGGTTCCACTTCCTCACTCGTCGTAGGCGGGGAACGAGCCGCGCGAGGTCGCGATGATTGTGGTGACGATGTCCCCGCGGGGACGCCCGGTCTCGATCAGCACGTGAAGTCGCACCAACTTCAACGTGACGATGTCCCCGCCGGGACGCCCGGTCTCGAACAGCACGTAATGATGTCCCCGCGAGGACGCCCGGTCTAGATCCCAGCCGAGCTCGGCGCGATCCTCGACGTGAGGTCGCGGGTTCGCATTCGATCTGACGCTCGAGTGGATGTCTCCGCCGATGAAGCCGGCGCCGTTGCCGCACGAGCTCGCGATGATTGCCAATAACGATGTCCCGTGGGTCGGCGAGCATCGCATTCCGACGGGCATCACCCTCGGCACGGGCCGCCTCTCGGGGCGCGCACACACGATCGACGCGATCGATGTTCGCGATGGCACCTGTCATCGCGCGAAGACCGCGCACGTCACGCGCCCGCGGAATGACACGGCGTGGACGGGCCCGAAGGCGCCGGTCATCGTGCGCCCACGAACGAGCTGGAAGGACCTCTAAGCGCCGTTTGGACGCGACCTCGTGTCGTCCGGGCGAGTGCTCGCTCGTTGCGTTGTTCGGCTCGTGTCGTCTCGAATTCGAGAGCGCCCGGGCGTACCGTTCACGCATGCGGACCGAAGCGATCTCGTACGACGTCGGCGGCGTCACGTACGTCGGTTACCTCGCCCTCCCCGACGGAGACGGCACACGCGCAGGCGTGCTGATCGCCCACGAAGGCAACGGTCTCGGTCCGCAGGTGAAGGTGCGCGCGCACCAACTCGCCGAGCTCGGCTACGTCGCGTTCGCCGTCGACTACATCGGTGGTGGCGAGGTCCTCGCGGACATGCCCTCGATGATCGCGAAGCTCGGCACGCTCCGCGCGGATCCCGACGCCGTACGCACGCTCGCGAAGGCCGGTCTCGCCGTCCTCGCCGCGCGCCCCGAGGTAGACGCCTCGCGCATCGCCGCGATCGGCTACTGCTTCGGCGGCACGTTCGCGTTCGAGCTCGCGCGCAGCGGCGCCGACCTGAAGGCCACCGTCGGCTTTCACGCGGGCCTCAAGACGCGCGACCCCAACGACGCCGTGAACATCAAAGGCAAGATCCTCGCGTGCACCGGCGCGAACGATCCGATCGTCCCACCGGAGGAGCGCGCGGCGTTCGAGCAGGAGATGCGCGACGCGAAGGTCGATTGGCGTCACGAGATCTACGGCAATGCGGTGCACGGCTTCGCGAACCCGCACGCCGACGCGCTCGGCAATCCGGCGGTCTCGTATCACGAGCCGTCACATCGGCGATCGTGGGCCTCGATGCTCGCGCTGTTCGCGGAGACGATCGGCGGTCCTGTAGCGCGATGATGTCGCACGGTCGCGCAGCGCAATTCCCGGCCGTAGGTCCACCGATCGCCGTCCCAGCGCTCGATGCGATCGCGTGCGCTCGCTGCGATCGCATGCGCGCTGATCCGAGGCCCTTCCGTCCGAGATGCTGCCAACCCAGATCATGCGACGCAGAGCCGCGAATCGCGCAACGGAGAGACGATCTTCTAGATCGAGTCACGTGGCTACGAACGAACCTGTGGCGTGACGAACACGATCCGTTCGTCGCGAAGCGACACGAAGACTCTCCTCTGCGTCCACTGCGTCTCTGCGTCGCATTCCCCGAGATGGACACGCCACACGTGATCCGGTGGGTCGTGAACCGACACGACGTTTCCCCTTGGTGCGCCCCTACCGAATCGTTGTCACCACGACTCGAGCTCGCGCGATGATGTCGCTCCCTCGATCGATGGCCACGCTCGCGCGCTGGCTCGGGCCGTGGGCCGACGCGACCGAGTCGCCCGATGTCGCGATCGCCGACGAGCGCCTCGAGACGATCGCTGATCGCGCTCCGCTGCGCGTGCGGCTCTATCGCCCGCACGGACTGCGCGCCGGGGACGAGCGCGCGGCCTATCTCATCGCGCCCGGGTTGCACTACGCGGGGCCCGACGATCCGCGCATGGATCGCTTCTGCCGGATCCTCGCGGCAGCGGGGCACCTCGTGATCGCACCATTCATCCCGAGCTACCTCGCGCTCATTCCACGTCGCGTGGCGATCGAGGACTTCGCGCGCGTGTTCGATGCGCGACGGCGGTGGACGGCGAAGAAGCCCGTCGTGTTCTCGATCTCGTTCGGATCGCTGCTCGCGTTCGCACTCGCCGCGAAGCGCGGTGACGATCTCGATGGCCTGGTCATCTTCGGCGGGTATGCGGACTTTCACGAGACGATGAAGTTCTGCTTGACCGGCCAGGTCGCGTCGGGCCGCAACGCGAAGCGCGACCCGCTGAATCAGCCGGTCGTGCTCATGAACTTGCTCGCGGAGATGCAGCCGCCGTGTCCGGATCCGATCGCGGTGAGCGCGGCGTGGCGCGCGTACGTCGAGCGCACGTGGGGTCGACCCGAGATGAAAGCGCGCGAGCGCTTCAGCGCGATCGCGGACGAGCTCGCGCCCGCGGTGCCGGCGCACGTGCGCGAGCTGTTTCACGTCGGCATCGGCACGCGGCCCGGTGCGGTCGAGCTCGCGACCGATGCGCTCACGCGGTTCGCGGCCGATCAGCTCGATCCCACGCCGTACCTGTCGCGCGTACGTGGCCGCGTGGATCTGGTGCACGGCACGGACGACGACGTGATCCCGTTCGAGCACAGTCACACGCTCGCGACGAAGCTCACCGCGGCCGATGTCCGCGTGCATATCACCGGCCTCTACGGCCACACGGGCTCGCAGACGCCGAAGGTATCGGCGCTCGCACAGGAGATGGCGACGATGCTCCGCGTACTTCGCGTGTTCGCGCACTGAAACGAATGTGCGCATTTTCGCGAGGTGTCCCGTTCTAGGGGCATGCGCCTGTCCGTCCTGTTCGTGCTCGCATCACTCGCTGCCTGCGACGGCGGCTCGTCCGATCCGATGACCGACGACGGCCCCGACGGAGGCGTCGTCGGGGAGGACGCGGGATCGGGGTGCGTGCCGAAGACCTGCGCGCAGCGCGGCGCCGAGTGCGGCCCGACCGACGATGGCTGCGGTCACGAGCTCGACTGCGGGTTCTGCCTCTATCAAAGCGATGCATGCGAGAGCAATCGCTGCGTGTGTCAGCCGAGTTGCTATGGCACCGACTGCGGCGACGACGGGTGCGGCGGTAGCTGCGGAACGTGCGACGCGAACGAGATGTGCACGTACTACGGGTGCGTGTGGGAAGGCGCGAACACGACGCCGCCCGCTGCGTGGAAGTGCAACGCCGCGAGCTGGGACTCGGGCGATGGCTGCGACTGCAATTGCGGTGCGGTGGATCCGGACTGCGGTCAGGCGCATCAAGCGCTGCACGGCTGCACCGGCTTGGATCATCCGACGTGCGGCGCCGATGCGCTGTGCACCGGCGGTGGAACGTGCCATGCGGTGCCGGGCAGCGCGTACCTGACGCACTACATGGAGATCAACAACGTGCCGACGATGTTCGGCGGCACGCTGGTGCCGGGCCGCTACGAAGCGACGGAGATGCGCAGCTACAACCCGCCCGGCGGCGTGTCGGGATACGGCGGCGGCGATGCGGTCGCGTTCGAGCTCGTCGGCACGACGCTCCGGCGCATGCGCCGCCCCGTCGGTGGCTACGATCCCGTCGACGAGACGTTCACCGTCAGCACGTCGGGGACGACGATGACGCTCGTGCGCACGTGTCCGTCGGCGCTGACCGAGACGCTCTCGTTCACCGCGACGCCGACGCAGATCAAGCTGGTCAGCGGTCGCAAGGTCATCACGTTCACGAAGCGCTGGTAGTCAGCGCACGAACATGTCGATCGCGCGGAGGTTCGGCAACACCACCGGATCGGTCGCGAGCAGCGGCTGCGCCGGCGCGTCGACGGCGATGCCGAAGATCTCGAGGCACATCTCGTTCGTGGTCTGTTCGCCGAGCGTGATGTCGATCGGCTGCGGCGGCAGGTTCGAGTCGTGCAGCATGCGCTCGACGAACGGGTTGTCCATCGTGTTGTTCCACGCGCACGTCACGCTGATGCGGTCGCCGACCTCGATCGAAGGCAGCTCGTCGATCGGCGCGTCGTAGGTGTACGTCCGCTGCCAATCGAAGTTCCAGCCGCCGTTCGCGAGGCACTCGGACTGGGGCTCGTTGCCGCGCGCCGCCGGACGAAGGATCTTGCTGTTGATGTGCGTGCCGACGAGGTGCATGTGCGGGTTCACCGAGTACAGCTTCACGTTCGTCAGCGCGCCGAGCGTGGTGATGTCGCGGAACATGCGCTCCGTGTGATCCGGTGAGTTCGCGGGGATCATGAACCGCGGGAAGCCCGCGTCGCCGGGGCCGGGCTCGAGGTTCGGCGCCGTGACCTCGTTGCCGATCGCGGTGACGAAGTACATCTTGCGTGGCCACACCGACGAGTACTGCAGATCGATCTTCGTCACGTCCGGCGTGTGCGTGCCACCAGCCGGGTGATAGTGGATCTGCATCACGACCTTGTTGCGCGGGCCGAGCGGAATCGCGAGCTCGGACGGCGTGCGCATCGGTTGATTGCCCGGCGTCCACACGTTCATCACGAAGTTGCCCGGCGTCTGATCGCATTGGAACGCGGTGCCGACACCGTGCTGCGCGATCAGCGAGTTGCCTTCGGCTTCTTCGACCTGCGTGATGACCGCGTGGTGCACCACGAGATCGTTGCCCGGGCGTACCTGTAGGCCCGTGATCCACTTCAGCGTGACGTTCCCCGGATCGAGAACGAAGCACATGAACTCGTCGCGCGTGCCGGACGTGACGTAGCCGGTCGCGGGCGTCAGCGTCTGCGAGATGTTCTCGAGCTGCGGCACGTCGGGGATGTCGATCGCGACGTCGGTTCCCTTCGCGAACCCGGTGTCGACCCACGAGCGGATCGTCTCCTTCTCCTCCGCCGTCAGCCGCGGGTCGTCCTGCCAGCCGTGGCGCGGGGTGCAGTCCGCTTCTTCGCGCGCATCGAACGGCGGCATGATCCCGCGATCGACCGCGTCGACCATCATCGCCCCGTGCTCGACCGCTGCCTCGTAGGTGGTCAGCTCGAACGGCGCGATGCCGTCCGCTTGGTGGCAGCCCATACAGTGCTCGCCGACGATCGGCGCGACATCCTGAAACCACGTGGTCTTCGCCGCCGGTTGGTCATCCCCGGGCTCGACGTAGTCCGTGCCACAGCCGAAAACCGCCACACCCACAATCGCGATTACCAGGCTCCTACGCATAGCGTCATATCCGAGCAACTCGCGGGCCTATGTAAGTGCCCGATTCGCAAACGAGAAACGTGGAGAATCACGACACCGTGGGCAATCGCCACAATCTGGATCGTGGAGTAATGTGCCGCGCAACATGCAGGCGGAAGTTGTCCGGCAAGTCCTCTCGCTCGCTCATCAATCGGTCAAAGAGACGCATCGCGACCGCATCGAGTCGTACGTACGCGCGTACTGCCGCGCGATCCCGCCCGAGGTGCTGAGCGAGGTCGAGCCTCACGTGCTGTTGTCGTTCGTGATGGAGCGCTTCGCGTTCCTCGAGGAGGACTTCGCGCGGACCGTGAAGGTCACGATCCACGATCCGGAGACCACGCTCCTCGGAGGCGACGAGACGCCGTCGACGGTGATCGAGACGCGGCTGCCGGACTGCAAGTTCATCATCCGTACGATCAAGTCGTTCATTCGCCAGCAAGGACTGCAGTTGCAGTTCGTGCTGCATCCGATCCACGGCGTGATCGCCGACCAGGGTCAGATCACCGGCATCGACGACACGCGCGGACAGAAGATGTCCCAGGTCTATCTCCAGGTGTCCCCGATCCCGCCCGACAAGCGCGAAGCGCTGCGGCAGGACCTCGCGCATCGTCTCGAGCTCACGCTCAAGGTGAACCAGGACCGCGCGGACATGATGGGCCGCTTCGACGAGGTCCGCGCCGCGATGTGCACGCTCGCCGGCCTGGATCCCGCGAGCCCGAGCCCGCGCGAATCGCAGACGCTGCCGATCATTCGCGACGTGGGGCGCACCGAGATGTCGCTCGCGGCCGCGTCGCAGCGCGAGCTCGAAGCCACCGAGGCGGTCGCGCTGATCGATTGGTTCAAGGACGACAACTTCGTCATGCTCGGCTACGCGTACTTCCCTAACCAGGCGGCCAAGGACGCCGGCAACGGGAACGGCCGCGCGCACATCGAGTACGGCCGCGGGTTGTTCGCGGCGAACGATCGCAAGATCCTCGAAGAGGTCATCGGCGAGATCGTCGCCACTCGTCGCGCGCGTGAAGAGGTCTACTCGTTCTATCGCACCGACTTCGTGACCACGGTCCGTTCGGTGGCGCAGGTCCGCTACTTCGGCATCGCGCAGATCGGCGCGGACGGCAAGGTCGCCGGCGAGCACGTGTTCGTCGGTCAGCTGTCGACGAAGGCGCTCAAGCAGGCGAACCGCCGCGTGCCCGTGGTGCGCAACCGCATCAAGGAAGTGATGCGCCGCTCGGACGAGGCGACGGGAAGCTACGCGTACACCAAGACGCAGGCGATCCTCGACTCGATGCCGCTCGAGGACTTGTTCTACTGGAACATCGACGAAATCAAGAAGGTCGCCGAACAGTTCCGCATCCAGGAGTCGAAGGATCAAGCGCGCGTGTCGGTCTGGCGCCGCGTCGGCGGTCGCCGCATCACGGTGGTCTGCATCGTGCCGCGCATGCGCTACTCCGAGGAGCTGCGCGAGGAGCTCAGCCAGGAGATCCGGAAGTTCCTCCAGGTCCCGCACCTGCGCGAGTACCGCCAGGAGACCGACGACGAATCACCGATCCGTCTGCACTTCACGGTCGGCAAGTATCGGCCCGGCGTCACCGAGAAGGATCTCGAAGCGCTGACCGAAGCACTCGAGCACTCGCTCGAGAGCTGGGGCGATCATCTGCGCTCGCTGATCTTCAAGCGCTACCGCGGTCGCGATGCGAGCGGCGCGCACTCGAAGTCGGCGATGTACCTCGCCACCACGGCGACAGCGCAGGAGATCTGGACGCGCTACGGCTCGCGCTTTCCCGAGTCGTATCAATCGATCCTCCCGCCGGACATCGCGCTGCTCGACATCGGCCTGATGGAGAAGCTCGACGAGACCGAGGGCCTGCGCGTCGCGTTCGTGCCGATCGTGCAGAACGGCGTGCGTCACACGTCGCTGCGGATCGTGTCGCGGAACGAGCTGTTGCTCAACGACGTCGTTCCCACGCTTCATCGCATGGCGCTGCGCACGACGAGCCGGCTCGCCGAGCGCCTCGACGTCGACCCGAATCACCCCGGTCCCGAGGTGTTCGTCACGGGCTTCGAGGTCAGCGGGCGCGACGGCAAGAAGATCGAGGACGATCCATCGCTCGAGCGCCTCGGCGCGATCCTCCAGCGCGTGCTCCTCGGCCAGCTGCTCGACGATCGCTTGCTCGGCCTCGGCTACCTCGCCGGTCTCGATTGGAAGCAGATCGATCTGCTGATCACGTACCGCAACTACTTCTTGCAGGTGTTCCAGCAGTTCGGCGTGCAGAGCGTCGACGACACGCTGCTCAAGCACCCGACGTTCGCGTCGATGCTCGTCGAGTACTTCGAGACGAAGTTCGGGACCGAGCGCAAGGAGACGCCCGCGGAGCGCGCCGACAAGCTGTTGCCGGTGATCGTCTACAAGTACGAAGAGGGGCTGCAGAAGGTCACCGTCATCCAGGAGGACCTGATCCTTCGCTACTTCCTCGATCTGATGGAGGCGACACGACGTACGAACTTCTACCGCCCGGGTCGCGGCGACACGATCTCGATCAAGATCGAGTCCGCGCTCGTCGAGCACATGCCGCGGCCGTGCCCGATGTTCGAGATCTATGTCCACGCGCCGGGCGTCGAGGGCATCCACCTGCGCGGCGGCAAGGTCGCGCGCGGTGGTCTGCGCCACTCCGATCGCGCCGACGATTTCCGCACCGAGGTGCTCGGCCTCCAGCGCACGCAGGCGCTGAAGAACGTCATCATCGTGCCGCAGGGCGCGAAGGGCGGCTTCGTCACGCGCAAGGTGTCGCCGACGCGCGAGGAAGCGCGCGTGCAGTACGAGGTGTTCATCTCGGGCCTGCTCGACGTCACCGATAACTACGTCGGTCACCGGATCGTTCCGCCACCCGGGGTGCTCCGCTACGACGAGGACGACCCGTATCTCGTGGTCGCCGCCGACAAGGGCACGGCCCACCTGTCCGATACGGCGAACGGCATCTCGCAGCGCTACAAGTTCTGGCTCGACGACGCGTTCGCGTCCGGTGGCTCGGCCGGCTACGACCACAAGGTCATGGGCATCACCTCGCGGGGCGGCTGGACGAACGTCGAGCGGCACTTTCGCGAGATGGGCGTCGATATCCGCAAGACCTCGATCAAGGTCGCGGGCGTCGGTGACATGGCCGGCGACGTGTTCGGCAACGGCATGCTGCTCAACGATCAGATGCGGCTCGTCGCCGCGTTCAACCACAAGCACGTGTTCATCGATCCCACGCCGGATGCGATGACCTCCTACGCGGAGCGCCGCCGGTTGTTCATGACGCCAGGCACGCAGTGGAGCGACTACAACCCGAAGCTGATCTCGACGGGCGGTGGCGTGTTCGAGCGCGCCGCGAAGGAGATCCGGCTGTCGGCCGAAGCGAAGAAGCTGCTCGGCCTGACCGGAAAGATCGTCACGGGACCCGACATCGTCCGCGCGATCCTCGCGCTCGAGGTCGATCTCATGTGGTTCGGTGGTATCGGCACGTACGTCAAGGCGTCGGCCGAGAGCCACGGCGAAGTCGGCGACAAGGTGAACGACAACGTCCGGATCAACGCGAGCGATCTCAAAGCGAAGGTCATCGGCGAAGGCGCGAACCTCGCGATCACGCAGCGCGCGCGCACCGAGTACGGCATGGCCGGCGGACGTCACAACACCGATGCGATCGACAACTCGGCCGGCGTCGACTGCAGCGATCACGAGGTCAACCTCAAGATCCTCCTCGCACCGCTGATGGCGTCCGGAACCTTGCCGCGCGACAAGCGCGACGTGCTGTTGCGCGAGCTCGAGCCGGACGTCGGCGCCGCGTGCGTACAGGACAACTACCTGCAAGCCGCGCTGCTCTCGATGGAGAGCATGCGCAGCAAGAAGGGCGGCGAGATCTTCCTCGACGTGCTGAGCTACCTCGACAAGCACGGCCTGTCGCGGCGCGCAGAGCACATGCCGCCCGACGAGGAGTTGCGTGGCTGGATCAAGACGGGCAAGGGCCTGCCGCGAAACCTGCTCGCGGTGCTCGTCGCGCACACCAAGAACGATCTGTACGAGCGCGTGCTCGGCTCGCGGATCCCGGACGTGCCGTTGTTCCAGCCGTTCTTGTTCTCGTACTTCCCGCCGAGCGCGGCGCAGAAGTACGCGGACCAGGTGAAGAAGCACCAGCTGCGTCGCGAGATCATCGCGACGGTGGTCACGAACGCGATCATCAACCAGGCCGGCTGCACGCTGCTCGTCGCGCTCGCGAAGGAGACGAACGCGCCGTTCGACGAGCTCGTCGTTCGCTACTTCATCATCGACGAGCTCCTCGGAGGCAAAGCGTTCCGCACCGCGGTCCACGGCGCCGACTACCTCCTCCCGTCCGCCGATCAGTACACGGCGCTGATGGCGTTCGAGGAGACACACCGCAAGCTCCTCCGGTGGTGGAGCTGGAACGAGAGCAGCTGGAAGCTCGCGCCCGAGGACGTCGAGAAGATCAAGCCGCGGTTCGAAGCAGCGACGACCGCGCTGATCGCCGCGCTCGATCCACCCGCGAAGCTCGCGTACGAGGCTCGCATCGCCGAGCTCGTACAGAAGGGCTTCTCGGCCGAGGTCGCCACGGCCCTCGCGCGCGCACCGATGGCGCGCGAAGCATTCGCGGTCCTGGCCGCGGTGCGCGACGCGAAGGCGAGCCTCGACACCGCCGCGCCGGTCTTCCACCGCGTCGGCAAGGATCTCCACGTCGATGCGTTCGAGGAGATCCTCGCGACGCAGGTCCCGAGCAACGTGTGGGAGCGCAAGTTCGCCGCGACCCTCGAGCGCGATGCAGCGAGCGTCCGGCACCGCGCGATCGGCCGCATGGCCGCCGAGAAGGACTTCGTCGAGAAGCACCGCGAGCAGCTCGATCGCATCAGCGACGGGCTCACGATGGTGCGTCAGCTCGGTGGCCACGGGCTCATCCCGCTGTCGCTGATCCTCGAAGAGTATCGTGCGCTCACGTGAGCAAGGACGACGACAAGTCCGACGAACGTCGGACGCGTAGCAGCGCCGAAGGCGCGGCGAAGGTAAACGATAGAAAGCTCGCGCAGGTCGTGGCCGAAGGTGGCCGCCTGCGCGCGCTCGTGCTCGAGCTGTGGCAGCGCACCCGGATGGACTGGGGCTTTGTCACCGATCGACTCGCGCAGACGTTTCGCGCGGAGAAGTGGATCGGCTCGCACGAGCGCCGCTTCGTCGGCGAGACGCTGTTCGGCATGGTGCGCCACCTGCGGCGCATCGATGCAGCGCTCGAGCGGGGTCGCAAAGCGAAGAAGGCGCCGAAGGACCTCGAGCGGCTGCTCGCGCTGCTCGTGCTCGAGAAGCTGCTCGAGCCGGCCGCCGCCGCGCGCGTCGAACGGGATCTCGATTGGGTCGCGGTCGCCGGCATCGACGACGTGATCGCGAAGGAGCGCCGGCCGGTCGTGCGTCTCGCGCTCGCTGCATCGTTCCCGGATTGGCTCGCGGAGCGCTTCGTGTCCGACTGGGGCGATCGCGCCGAAGCCCTCGCGCTGGCGCTGAACCAGCGCGCACCGATGACGATCCGCGCGAACACGTTGATCGCGTCGCGCGACGAAGTCCGCGACGAGCTCGCGAAGGCCGAGATGACGACCTCGGTCGGGAAGTGGTCCGACACCGCGCTGCACGTCGAGAGCCGCACGAACCTGTTCACGCTCGAAGCGTTCAAGCGCGGCGCGCTCGAGGTGCAGGACGAGGGCAGCCAGCTCCTCGCGGAGCTCGCGACCGGCGGGCTCGCGACCGACAAGCCACTCGTCATCGATCTGTGCGCGGGCGCGGGCGGCAAGACGCTCGCGATCGCGGCGCGCCTCGGCAACAAGGGCCGCTTGATCGCGAGTGACGTCGACGAGCGCAAGCTCGACGAGCTCAAGAAGCGCGCACGCCGCGCGACGGTGTCCACGGTGCAAGCGCTCCACCTCGACGATGGTCGCTGGCCCAAGGAGCTCGACGCGCTGCGCGGCAAAGCGGACGTCGTGTTCGTCGATGCGCCGTGCTCGGGCATCGGTGCGCTGCGCCGCAACCCCGAAGCGCGCTGGCGCTTGCGCGATGCCGACCTCGCGACATTCGCGAAGAAGCAACGCGAGATCCTCGACGGTGCATTCCAGCTGTGCGCGCCGGGTGGACGCATCGTCTACGCGACGTGCACGCTCGTGTCCGTCGAGAACCAGCGTGTCGTGGCCGACTATATGGCCGCGCGCCCCGAGCTATCGACGGTGCCGCTCGCGAACGTCCTCGGCGAGCGCGCGGCTGCATTCGGCGACGGAGACGCATTCGTGTCGCGACCGGACGCGCACGGCACCGATGGGTTCTTCGCGCACGTTCTACATCGCGCATGACGCCGCAGCGCAGTCGGTTGTCGCGACGGCTCAGCGCACGATCAGCGACGGCGATGCTGCGCCGTTCACGCAGCCATAGCCGAACACCGCGCCATCGCGCGCCGGCGCGGTGACCTCCGTGGTGAACGCGAAGTCCCACGCATCACCGGTGTAGCGATAGACACGGACCGAGAACGTGCCGGCGGGGATTTCGAAGTCCTGCTTCACACCGTCATTGACGACGAGCGAGACCTGCGATTCCCCATCGCTCGCGCGACGGAAGTCCGTCTTGATCGCCGCGCGATACTTCTTGTTCTCGCAGCCCGCCCCGCCGTTCAACACGCGTGCGACGTAGGCGCGCGGCTTGTCGGCGGGCTTCTCCGAAGGCTTGTCCTCGGCCTTCGGCTTGTCGTCCGGCTTGAACGCGACGGCGAGCTCGGCCTGTTGGCGCGCGCGCATCTCGATCTTCTTCTTCCACGTCTCGCCGCTCGGCGCGGTGAGACGGACGGTGACGTAGGCATCTTGGTTCTCGAGGCTGAACACCTCCGGCACCGTGCCGGTACGCACCCCGTCGGGAGTCTCGACCGAGATCGCGAACCCTTCCGGCTCGGTGACCTTCAGCGAGGTCGAGCCCGCGTACCGATATTCGAGGGATTCCGTCCAGTGTCCCGCGGCAAGAGCGGTGCTAGCGACAACGAGAACGACGGCGATGGGAGCTAAGCGAGGTTCTGACATGCGCAACAGAACCCGCTCGCTCCGTTTGTGACCGTGAAAACCGCGAACGATCACCGCTGTCGCTCGGGTAGCCCTCTACAGGCACCAACCGTGCAGCACGGAGGGTATGGACCCGGTCGGGGGCTCTGCCGCGCTGACAACAGCAACGCTTCGCGCACAGAGCGTTGCGGATGGCAACGCGCGCGCCTTGGTTCGGCATGGTAACTTCGCGAAGCGAATGGCGATCGATGTCTCTGTCGTACGTGAGCTGACGGCGCTCCGTGCGATCGAAAGCGAGTGGCGTTCGCTCGCCGGTACGACCGCGGGCGCGTTGTTTCGCGGCCCCGACTGGCTGCTTCCGTGGTGGCACGCCTACCACAACACGCTCGGCGCGGAGCTGCACGTGCTCGTGGGCCGCGCGACCGAAGGCGATCCGAATGTCCCGGCCGGCGAGATCGTGTGTCTCGCTCCGCTCTATCGGCGAACGGTGAAGGTAGCCCTGCTCGACACGCGCGAGCTGCGCCTGATGGGCGATGCGGGTCCGCGCCCGCCCGCGCTCGACTTTCTCTCGCGCGTTGGCTGGGAGGATCGCGCCGGCGCCGCGTTCGCCCGCAAGCTGATCGAAGAAGCCGCGAGCTGGGACCTGCTCGAGCTCGAACCGCTCGCCGATCCCTCGCGCATTCGCGCGAACCTCGTGCAGCGGTTGGCGCCCGCGGGGTTCATCGTCGAGAGCGCACCCTCGGCGGGCGGTGCATCGCGCATCGGGCTCGCTCTCGCGCCCACCGATGGCACCGATGGCTCGGGCGTGGTCACCACGTTCGGCGACGATCTATCGGCGCTGCGCAAAGGCATGAGCGCGTTGCGCCGCCTCTCGCGGCTCGAGTGGTCCGAGCGCGACGAACATTCGCCGCTCGCCGATCCCGAAGCAACCGCGCTGCTCGAAGAGGTCGCGCTCGAGCTCGGCAAGCAGGGTCGCGTGCGGCTCGCTCGCCTCGACGACGCGCAGGGCGAAGTGTGCGCCGCCGCGTTGATCGTCGACGATGGCGATCGCGCGGTCGTGCTCGCGATGGCGGTGGATCCGCTCGCCCCGCGAGCGAGTGCGCGCCTCCTCCACGCAGAAGCGCTCGCGGCTCGCTCGCGCGGCTGCATCGCGCTCGACGTGGTCACCGGCGCAGCGGAGTACGCGTTGCCGCCGTTGCCCACGTCGAAGCAGCAGGCGCTCGCGGTTCGCATCTGGGGCCAATCGACGACCGCATCGGTCGGCCGCACGGTGACGAGCGTCGCGCGTCGTGCGCGCCGCGCTCGCGAGACACCGTCGGTGGCGGCCGCGCAGGCGCGCGCTGCGTGGACGCGCATTCGCAGCGCCGCGAAGGGCGTGGCGCAATACGATCGCTTCTGTCTGTATCGCGGACAGCTGTGGACGCGTGGCATCGAGCCGCCGCCCGGCCTCGAGCTACAGTCGTTCAAGGAAGCGGACTACGACAAGCTCGACGACGGGCGCCGCGCGGATCTGTCCGAGCAGCTCGCGTTCGACGAAGCGACTGCACGCAAGCAATGGCAGCGCGGCGATCAAGCCGTGCTCGCGTCGCTCGGCATCCGTCCCGCGGGCATCGCGTGGGCGGCGCGCGGACCGATCGATGCGCCCGAGCTCGGACGATCGCTGAAGATGTCGAAGTACGACGCATACATTCACTCGGTGTTCGTCGCGCCGGCAGCACGTGGCCGCAACGTCGGCCCGGTGATGCTCGAGCAGCTGACGAAGGAGCTGCGCGCGAGCGACACCTATCGCTCGTGGGCGCTGATCGCCGCGGACAACCAAGCATCGATCCGCGCGTTCCAGAAGGCGTCGTTCACACCCGTGTGCGACGTCATCCACGCGAAGATGGCGACCGTCGATCGCATCGTGTTGCGTCCGCCCGATCCGGAAGCGAAAGAGCTTCTCGGTCTCGACGAATAAGCTGTCCGCGGTTCGGACAGCTCAGCGCGTGATCGCGAATGCGGTCTCGGTGCGCGTGGGCGATCGCTCTTCGACCGCGACGTTCGTGACGCGCGCCATCGGTGGTCCGTTCTCGCACCATGCGAGCAACGCGGCGACCTTGTCATCGTCGCCTTCGACCTCGAGCTCGACGGATCCATCGTCGCGATTGCGCACCCAACCGACGACACCGATGCGCCGCGCTTCACTCGCTGCGGCGGCTCGATAAGAGACGCCTTGCACGCGCCCGGTGACGATCGCTCGCGCCCTTCGCATCGACGACGAGTGTCCCATGATACCGTTGCAAGAGATGGCCCGCGTGCTGCGTCTACCCGACCGTGGTCGGCTGCTCGTCTGCACCGACCTCCAGGGTTGCATGCGCGATTTCCAGCGCATGGTCGAGCTGTTCGAGGCCGCGCTCCTCCGATACGACGGCGATGCGCATCTCTTGTTCACGGGTGATCTGATCCACGGCCCGCACATCGACCCGGAAGACTGGCCCGACTTTCTCGGCGAGTACTATCGCGATGCATCGGGCGAAGTGATGATCGCGTACGCGGGCCTCGCGGCGCAGTATCCGGGCCGCGTGCACGCGCTGCTCGGCAATCACGAGCACGGCCATGTCGGCGGTCCGCACACCGCGAAGTTCGCCGCGGACGAGGTCGCGCTGCTCGAACAGATCCTCGGCCCCGCAGGCACGGCGCGCATGCGCGGCATCATCCACACGTTCTCGCTCGTGGCCGTCAGCAAGTGCGGCGCGGTGTTCCTGCACGGTGCTCCCGCCGCGCAGATCGATTCGATCGGGGACCTCGAAGCCGCGGACCTGTCGGGCGCCGGGTTCGCGAGCCCGCTCGACGTCCTCGACACTCCCGTCGTCGGAAAAATTCTGTGGGCGCGCTCGGCGACCGAGGCCGAGGCCCGCCGCTTCCTCCGCGCGACCAATGGGACCATGGCGATCTACGGTCACGACGTGGTCCCCGAGGGGTTCGAGCGCGTCGGCGACGAGCAGATGGTCGTGTCGACGAGCTTCGGCGTGTACGACGCGAACAAGATCTACGTCTCGCTGGACCTCGCCCACCGCTACCGCGGGGTCAACGAGCTGCGCATCGGCCACGAGATCCTGCCGTTGTACCCGGATCGCGCCCCGCCCCGCCTCGGCGGTACGAATCCCAACGCACGCGCTCGCTAAGATTTCAGGGGCTTATCGGCTCACTGGCCCGTCGGGCAGGCTTGCATTCGGGCCCGGCGATCCCTATAAATGCCGGCCAACCCGAGACCCCCCACTGTCGTGGGGCAACGGAGATTCGTCATGAAAGAAACCGCGAACCACCCGCACTACAAGCCCGCGAAGATCAGCTGCGCCTGCGGAACGATCCACGAGACGTTCTCGACGCGCGGTGACTTCGGCGTCGACATCTGCTCGCACTGCCACCCGTTCTTCACGGGCAAGCAGAAGCTGCTCGACACCGCCGGTCGCATCGACCAATTCAACAAGCGCTTCAACAAGAAGCCGGCGTAGTCGTTTTTCGCGGAGCGTTTCGACGAGGGGTCGATCGACTCGTTGCCTCCCATGTTCGACGCGCAAAATTTCAAGGACAAGATGGCGGCGCTCGAGCGTCGCCATGAAGAAGTCAGCGCCCTGCTCGGCACCGCCGAGGTGATCAACAAGCGCGCCGAGTTCATGAAGCTCTCGCGCGAGCACGCGGAGCTCGAGCCGCTCGTGGCCGCGTGGAAGTCGTACGAGAAGCTGCGCGCGGACCTCGTGTCCGCGAAGCAGATGATCGACGCCGAACCCGATCCCGAGCTGCGCGAGATGGCGCGCGAGGAAGCGAAGGCGCTCGAAGCGCAGCGCGAAGCCTCCGAGCAGGCGATCAAGATCCTGCTCCTGCCCAAGGATCCGAGCGACGGCAAGAACGCGATCATCGAGATCCGCGGCGGCACCGGCGGCGACGAGGCCGCGCTGTTCGCGGGCGATCTCTATCGCATGTACACGCGCTTCGCCGAGCGCCAGGGCTGGAAGCTCGAGGTGATGTCGCTGTCCGAAGGCACGAGCGGTGGCTACAAAGAAGTCATCGCGCTGGTCGACGGCAAGGACGTCTTCTCGAAGATGAAGTTCGAGTCCGGCGTGCACCGCGTGCAGCGCGTGCCGGCGACCGAAGCGCAAGGCCGCATCCACACCTCGGCCGCCACGGTGGCCGTGTTGCCCGAAGCCGAAGAAGTCGACGTCGCGATCAACGAGAAGGATCTCAAGATCGATACCTATCGCTCGAGCGGCGCCGGCGGTCAGCACGTCAACACCACCGACTCCGCGGTGCGCATCACGCACCTCCCGACCGGCGTGGTCGTCGCGTGTCAGGACGAGCGCAGCCAGATCAAGAACCGCGCGAAGGCGATGAAGATCCTGCGCTCCCGCATCCTCGAAGCCGAGCGCGAGAAGCAGGCGCAAGCCGAAGCGGCCTCGCGCAAGTCGCAGGTCGGCTCCGGCGATCGCAGCGAGAAGATCCGCACGTACAACTTCCCGCAGGATCGCGTCACCGATCACCGCATCGGCCTGACCAAGCACAACCTGCCCGCGATCATGGACGGCGGCCTCGAAGACATCATCGAGGCCCTCCGCGCGAACGCGCAGGCCGAAGCGCTCAAAGCTCAGACCGAGGGCTGATGCGCCTCGTCGCGCTCGCGGTGGTCGCCGGCTGTTCCCAGTCCGCGCCGCCGCTCGCGACGTGCGCGGACTCGGTCACCGGCACGTGGCACACCGACGCGGGCGATTGGATGCTGATCGATCGCGGCGCGGCGATCGAAGGCTATCCGCTGTTCGACGACTCGCGCGAGCCCGGCGGCGATCCCGCGGTGATCGTCGCCCCTCACGCGATCGATCTGCGCCGCGATGGTGACGCGATCACCGGCGAGATCAGCCGGCGCTACATGCGCGGCGGGGATGCCTGCGTCGCGAAGGTTCCCGTCCGTGTACTTTCGTGTAGCGGCAGTACGCTCGAGCTCGTCCTCGCCGACACGAGCGCTCCGACGCAGTTCTTGCCGTGCGCCGAGTCGACGCGAAAGAACCCGTCGCGCCGCGAGAAGTGGCAACGTACGCACCGCTGATCAGTCGCCGCCGATCGCGAATAGCACGATCATCAGCCCGACGACGCCGACGACCGCGAGGCCGCCATACGCGAGACCGCGAGCGAGCTCGTCGCCTTCGCGGCACAGTGCCAAGCACGCCCCGAGCGCACCGCCGATCGCACCGAACGTCACCGTGGTGGCCGCGCGCGATCCATCGAAGTGCAGCTTCGACCGCACGGTGATCGGATCCGTGCCGATCTTCGACGCGACGCACGTCGGTGCCGTCGTGCCGGGGACGCATCCCACGACGAGCTCGCGGATCGAGAGCCGCGCGGGAGTCTGGAGATTGCCATCGATGATGTGGACGTCGACCTGCGTGTCGGCGTCCACGCTCACCGTCTCGCCCTTGTCGCCGTACATGCTCGCTTCGCCGTCGTCGACGAGCTCCTTCGCGTGAAGCGCGAGCTCGGGCGGTCGCACCGCGCTGATCTGGCGTGCGCACGCGCCGAGGAGGGACACGAGCATCAACACGGCGATGGCTGGACGCACCACGAGCACGATCCCGAGCTCAACACCCCGTGGGCGCGACGGTTGCTCGAGCCTTCCCGCCTGTTGCTTTCACGCCGGTCTGCGTGACCTTGGATCCGCACTCCCACTGCAACGCCGCTTCTTGACACTTCGTGCAGGTGAGCTTGTCGATCTGCGCAGCGCCTGCGCCCGTGACGCGAACTCCGACCTTGGCGTTGGTAAGGACGACGTTCTCGAGGACGTTGCTCACGGCACTATTCGAGAGCTCGATCCCGTGCCACGAACCTTCGTCGTCCCGCGCGCCGGCAAACGTGATGGGTGCTTGGGGTGTCCCCTTCGCGATCAAGGTACCTGGACCGCCATACCCGACGTACATCGCCGCAGCCTCGGTGAAGCTGTACTGGGCACCGGCAGGCACGGTGAGCGACGCGCCGCCTTCGACGTAGATCTCTCCGTCGACAACCACGAGGGCGCCGGTCTGCGTGGCCCAGGTGGCCGACTTGTCGACGCGCCCACCGTGAATCACGATGCGTTGGTTGGTGTACGAGCTCGCTCCGCCCAGCGCGGCGACGTGCTTGGGGAACACCGTGAGCGCGGCGTCCTTGTTGTCGGCGAGCTCGTTCTGATCGAACGCGAGGAGCGTGGATGGTTCGTCGACCGTGACACCCACGACGTTGTTCTTGAAGGACGACGCCGTGATCGAGAGCTTGCCTCCGCCCTCGACGCGCACGGCGCCGGCGTTCTCGCGCCCTCCGTGTTCGACGGTCGCGTACGCGAGCGCCAACGAGCCGTGGCTGTACACGATGATGCCCTTGTCCCACGCGCCGGGTGTCGCGTCGCCGGCCGATCGAAAGGTCACGCGCGCTTGCGTCGTACCGGCGACTCGCAGCTCGCCGTCACCTCCGTAGCCGACGTACATCGCGCCTCCGCTCTCGAGGAGGAAGTTCGTACCCGCCGCGATCTCGATGGTGCACTTGCCGGACTTGCCTTCGATGTACACCTCGCCCGAGACCCGTACGGGAGCTCCGGGGTTCTGCCACGTACCCGAGACGTGGGCGGTGCCACCTCGAAGCTGGATCACCGAGTCCGGCGAGAACACGTTCCCCGGGCCGATCGCGACGAGCGCGGTCGGCGGGATGCTCATCGCGAGGGGTCCCGGCTTGTCAAACGTGGTTCCCGACACCCCGCCGAGCGTCAGGTCGTCCATCGCGCGAACAGCCATCTCCTTCGTCCCGCGAAACGTGCTGTCCTTGATCACGACGTCGGGACTCTCGAGATCGATGCCGACCTGCGCGTACTCGAGAACGAGGCCCGTGATCTCGGATCGCGCGGCCTTCGCGTAGAGGTGGACCCCACGCCACGCACCCGCGACCTGATCGCCTGCAGAGGCAAACGTCACCGGTTTGTCCTTCGTGCCGCGGACGATCAACTTGGACGGCGCGCTGTAACCGACGACCAGGGCGGCATCGGGTTTGAACCGCAGCGTCGCACCCGCCTCGATCGTCAGCGTGCCGTCGACGCTGTACTCGCCCTCGACCACGGTCGTGCAGTTCGCAGGAATGACACGCGCCAACCCGGTATCGGCGCCCTTGAGAGCGGGTGGACACTCGCTGACGGGCTTCAGGTCTCCCGTGCCGGCGGCGGTCGCCGAGGTCGTGTTGGAGCCGGTGGTGGCGGTCCCGTCACTCGTATTGCGATCGGAGCCACTACCGCTACCGCTGCGCGTGGACTCGTTTGTCTTCGACTTGCATCCGGTGATCAGGCCCAGCATCACGAGAACCGATATGACGATCTGCATTGGCCGCGTGTTACCACGAGGGGCCGCTTACAGTCCGCCCGGCCCCATCTTCGGCGGCGAGAGATCGTGCTCGACCGGTTGACCGATCGCGCCGTCGTCGGTAGCGAGGATCGTCCACAACCTCGGTGGCAGCTTCTTGAACAGGCAGTTGCCGAGGGCGCCGAAGTTCAGCCAGCGACCATCGAACGTGAGGATCGCCGACAGCTTCGCCAGCGGCTTGGCCGGATCGGGCGGCGATGCGTAGAGGAGGATGACGGTCGCCTCGGTGTCGAACTGCGCGAGGTCGGGCGCGACCATGTTCGGCGTGGGACACGAGCCGGTGCCGGTACCTGCGGGCGCGCCGAGCGTGAACGGGATCGAGGGCAACGTCTTTCCCGGGCCCGTGCGCACCACGAAGTTCGCGAGGACGGACTTGCCGGAGATGACCTGCACGCGCGCGCCCGCTGCGAGCGGGTTGGTGGGGCGGATGAACTCACCACCGCGCTCGAACGCCGACGTCATGGTGGCCGCGCAGATGGACGATGGATCGCACGCCGGATCGACGGTCTGGATCGTCGCTGTCTTCGCGCCGTAGAGGCGGATCCACGGCCGCGTGCCGCGGGGCGACGTCGTGTCCTTGGGACCGAACACCTCGGCGCGCGCGTCGAGCGCGTGCTCGACGATCGGGCCTACGTTGCCGTCTCCGTCGGAGATCGCGGTCCACAGCTTGGTCGGCTTCTTGGCCATCCAGATGTTGCCGAGGCCGTTGCGAAGCTCGAGCTCGCCGATGCCGAGCAGATAGATCGCGGCGAGGTTTGTGTGCGGTCGCTTCGGATCCGGTTGCTTCGTGTAGACGAGGAGCACGGCATCCGAGAGGTCGGCCTTGGTGGGCAGGACCTTCGTCATCACGACCGGACCCGATGGAGCGCACAGGCCTTCACGGCCGGTGGTGACGGTCGGCTTGGTCATGCCGCTCCACGCGGGCAGCTGTGCGGCGGCGGTCGACTTCACCGTGAACGTCTCGAGCGTTTTTCCGTCCAGCTGGATCCAGATCCGCGAGCCCGCGGAGAGCGGCTCCTTCGGGCGCACGAACCCGCCATCGCGATCGAACGCGATCGGCTTCGCGTCGGCGCTGCAGTGCTTGCGCGGACCGCATGGCGGTGCGAGGCCGAGCGTGACCTTGCTCGTAGGCTTCACGTTCCACAGGCGGATCCACGGGCGAACGCCGCGCTCGAGCTTGTCCGTCGGGCCGAACACGTTCGCGCTCGGCTCCTTCGAGATGCTGCACGGCCACGCCTCCCGCACGTTCAGTGCGCAGATCGCGACACTCACCACCACGAGTCGCCACATGCGTCGATGATAGCGCGCGAGGGAGTAGGATGCGCTCGTGCGCAGAAACGTAGCCATCGGCGTCGTGGTCCTGCTCCTCCTCGGCCTCGTCGTGTGGTGGAAGTTCCTTCGCGGTGGCGACGACAATACGAGCGGTGGCGGCGCGACGGCCGCGGGATCCGGATCGGCGATCACCGGATCTGGCACGCGCGGATCGAAACAAGCACCGGCGACGAAGGTCGCGCTCTCGGGGCGCGTCACGCGAAAGTCCGACGGCACCGGCGTGGCCGGCGCGATCGTCTCCATCACGCAGAAGCGCAGCATCGAGGCGATGTTCGATCGCGGGCGTGGCCTCGACGAAGCGCCGACCGCGACGACCGACAAGGACGGCCGCTGGACGCTGACCGACGTCGGTCCCGGCGCGTACACGCTCGGCGCCACCGGACCGCTGCTGCTCCCCGCGGCGCGTCCTGTCACCGTCGGTGACAAGGCGATCGATGGCCTCGACTTCGCGCTCGATGCCGGCGGCGCGATCGCGAGTGGAACGGTGAGCGATGTCCTCGGCGGACCGATTCCAGGCGCGAAGGTCCACGCGCGCCGTCAGCGAAACAATCCATTCACGACCGACGCCGACATCGTCGCGTCTACCGACGACAAAGGCGCGTATCAGCTCGCACTGCCGCCGGGCGATTTCGTGTTCGTCGCGTCGCACGAGGCATACACGCCGGGGACGCGCTACTTCGAGATGACGACGGAGTCGGTGGTCATCGACTTCACGCTGACCCCGGGCGCGACGATCCGCGGTCAGGTCGTGACCACCGACGGCACGCCCGTCCCCGATGCGAACGTCGCCGCGTCCGAGGGCGGACCGAACATCAACCTCGCCGCGTTCAGCGCGGGCGACGTCACCGACGAGAAAGGCAACTTCACGCTGAAGAGCCTGTCGCCCGGTGCGCTCTCGCTGACGGCCATCGGCGGTGGCTACTCGACGGTGTCGCCGACCATCGTCGAGGTCGGCATCGGCGAGCAGGTCGATGGCGTGCGCGTCGTCGTCGAGAAAGGCTTCTCGATCTCGGGCAAGGTCGTCGAGAAGGGCACGACGAAGGGGATCGCCGGCGTGCGTGTCGGCGTGTTCTCGATCGCGGCGAGCGAAGCGGGCATGGCGCGCGAGCCGAGCAGCGAGGATGGCTCGTTCGTGATCCAGGGCCTCCGCCCCGCCGCGTACATGGCCTTCGCGATCGGCGAAGAGGTCATGCCCGAGGTCGGCAAGAACGTCGAGATCGTCGACAAGGACGTCGACGACGTCATCGTCGAGATGGCGAGCGGCGTGACGCTCACGGGGTTCGTGCAGCCGCCCGGCGTCGCGAACGTGTCGATCTCTCCGACGATGATCGGCCTCGGCAACATGTTCGAGGTCGCGAAGTCCGTGCTCGTGCGCGGCGAGAGCGACGAGACCGGCGCGTTCACGCTGAAGCACGCACCGGCGGGCGCGTTCAAGCTCGAGGCGACCACGCAGGACGGCCGCGCGGGCGAGACACCGATCGTGATCGAGAACGTCGACAAGTCGGGGCTGATCGTGAAGCTCGACGAGCGCGCGTCGATCGCGGGTCGCGTGATCGACTCGACGGGCGCGGTGGTCACCGATGTCGAGGTCCACGCGAGCCCCAAGGCCGAGAAGAACGCCGGCTTCAGCTTTCGCATGGGCGGCAACCAAGGCGGCAGTAGCCGCACGCGCAAGGACGGCACGTTCCTCATCGTCGGCCTCGACGGCGGCAAGCACGACGTCCGCGTCACCGACGGACGCGGTCGCGTGGCGTGGGCGAGCCCGCCGAACAAGGACAAGCCGAACGCACCGATGGAGATGGACATCAAGGCGGGCACCAAGCTCACCGGCGTCACGCTCACCGTCGAGACGCGCGATGGATCGATCAAGGGCACGGTGGTCATGCCCGACGGAAAGCCCGCGCCCGACACGTGGATCACGATCACCAAGGAGCGCCCGAAACCGAAGGACGACAAGAAGCCCGATCGCGAGGACTTCGACTCGGACGAGATGCGCTCGCGGTGGCGCGGGGCCGGCTACGCGCCGGTGATCACGAACGCCGAGGGGCGGTTCTCGATCGAGAAGCTCCGCCGCGGCACGTACAAGGTCGTCGGCGAGAACGCGAAGGGCAGCGCGCGCGGTCAGAAGGACAGCGTGAAGACCGGCGACACGATCACGCTGCAGCTCGGAAGGCTCGGTACGCTGACGGGCAAGGTCACGGTCAACGGCACCCCCGTGTCGCCGTACGACATCGACTGCGATCCGACGACGCGCGATGCCTTCACCTCGCACGAGAAGCGCGTCACCGAGAAGACCGGCGTCTACACGCTCGATCGACTGCCGCCCGGCGAGTACGCGTGCAACGTCGTCGCGGATGCGGGCAAGGCGACCGCGAAGGTCACCGTTCCCGCCGGCGACGTGACGCTCGACATCGTGCTCGTCCCGTGGGCATCCGTCACGGGCACCGTGGTCAGCGTGCTGTCGGGCGAGCCCGTCGTCGGCGTGAAGCTGTTCGCCAACCCCGAAGGCGGTGGCAGCGACCGCCAGGCGATCACCGAGCTGCTCGGCGGCAAAGGACCGACGAGCGACGCGCGCGGTGCGTTCACGATCGCGCGCGTCTCGCCCGGCCCCGGATCGCTCGTGGTGATGCCCGCGACCGGTGGCTTCCAACCGCTCGCGCAGCAGAAGTTCGAGGCCAAGGCAGGCCAGAAGCTCGACGTGGGCGCGATCAAGATCGTGCCGCCCCGGGTCGGCGATGCCGGCACGATCGGCATCGGAACGGACACCGAGAACGACAAGCTCACCGTCGCGGACGTCAAGGAAGGCGGCCCCGCAGAGGCGGCCGGCGTTCGGGTCGGCGATCGGATCACGACGATCAACGGCATCGATGTGGCAACGCTCACGCCCGCGATCGCACAGAACTTGATCGGCTCGGGGAACATGTCGGTGGGACAGAAGTTCGTGCTCGGCATCGAGCGCGCGGGAGCCGTCCAACAAGTCACGGTCGTCTCCGTCAAGTGGTAGAATTTTCGACGCATGCGCATTTCTGTCCTGGGTCTAGCCGCCGCCATCGCTAGCGGTTGCGGCGAGGATCCACCACCGGTCGACGCTGCCGTCGACGAGGCACCGCGCTGCAATACGACGAAGCAGTTCGGCGAGCCGGTACTGATCGATTCCTTGAACACCGAGTTCGACGATCAGACGCCACGCTTGTCTCCCGACGAGCTCGGCATCGTGTTCTCGCGCAAGAGCTCCGCCGGCAACTTCGATCTGTGGACCGCGACCCGCGCCAACCGCGACGACGCGTTCGGCCCCGCGACGCTGCTCACGACCGTGAACTCGGTGAACTCGGACATGTGGCCGAGCCAGAGCTCCGATGGACTGACGCTGATCTTCGATGCGGATCGCACCACGACCGGCACGTTTCGCATCTGGATGAGCACGCGCGCATCGACCGCCGCGCCGTTCGGCCCGCCCGCGCTGCGGCCCGAGCTCATGAACAACGAGTTCCACGGCATCCTCGCGAACGATCGCGCTCTCTACTTCGCGTCGACGGCGCGCGTCGGTGAAGGTCGCGCGGACATCTGGCGCGCGGACGTCTCGACGACGAACACGATCGGCACCCCGGTCGCGCTCGTCGGCGGCGTCAATACCGACGAGGAAGAGGTCGCGCCCGCGCTGACGACCGACGAGAAGACGATCGTGTTCCGCCGCTCGACGACCACTCCGCCGGTGCCGCCGTCGACGACGCCGACCGTCGAGTACGACGTCTACACCGCATCGCGCTCGACGCCGCAGGACGGCTTCGGTCCGTCGTCGAAGGTCGATACGCTCGCGCTACCGAACATCATCGAGACACCGGGCTGGGTCTCGCCGGACAACTGCGCGCTCTATGGCCACACCAATGCGCCCGGTGGACCGGGTGGCACGAACATCTACGTCGCGAAGCGACCGCAGTTCTAAGACCTGAACGTCTGCTTTGACGTCAACGTCAACGTCAACGTCAACTCGACGCATCGATATCGACCTGGTCCGAGACGTCAGCTCCGCTCATCGTGGGTCGAGAAAAGGGCTTGAGGACCGAGCCCACCGTAACGGGTCTTGCGATGCTATCGGACCGATCGATGCGACCCGGACGATGGGAGGGTCGGAGTTGACGTTGGGGTTGACGTCAAACCCGAAGTTCTCGTCAAAGTCGACGCCAGCTCGCTACTTGATCAGCTTCTCGAGCTGGGCCTTCATCTTCTTGTACTCGCCGCTCGTGTCGCCGTCGGCGAAGCCCTTCTTCACGTCGCGCACGATGCCGGAGGGGTCGAAGATGAACGTGGTCGGCATGGTGTCCGATCCGTAGCGCGCGACGACACCGGACTTGTCGGCCGGCAGGTACACGCGCGTCATGTTCTTGATCTTGAGCTTGTCGTGAAAGCGCTTGCCGGACGCCGGGTCATCGTCGATGTCGATGGCGATGAACGTGATCTTGGCCTTCATCTCACCGGCGAGCTTGTCCCACGTCGGCAGCTCCTTCGCGCACGGCTTGCACCACTCGGCGCCGACCGTCACGAGGATCCACTTGCCCTTGTAGGCCTTGAGCTTGACGGACTTGCCGCGTGCATCGACCGCGACATCGAGCTCCGCGACGCGGTCGCCGACCTTGAGCACGTCGGCCGCCGCCGGGGCTGCAGCGAGAGCGAGGGCGACGAGGGCGATAGAGACAGCGCGCATGGGGATAAGACGGGCTACGAGGGTCATCGATTCACCGCCAGCTCTTCCTCGATCCACATGCCGATGTACTCGGGACTCATGGGACCTTGGTACCTACGATCGTTGAAGAACAGGGTGGGCGTGGAGTCCACCTCGTTCGTCTTGCCCTGCTCGAGATCGTTGTTCACCTGCGTGTTCGAGCCCTGATAGGCCTCGATGAACTTGCCCGCATCGAGGCCCGCTTGGGCCGCGTACTGCATCACGTAGTCCTTGTTGTGCTGCGGAGCTCGCTCGAACAGCATGTGGTGGAACGCTTCCCACTTGCTCGGATCGGTCTGCCACACCGCGAGCGATGCCTGCGCCGCGCTGCGCGAGTCCGGGTGGCTCGCCTCGAGGGGAAACATCAAGAAGTACTCGACGACCTTCCCCTCGTTGTCGGCGGCGACCTTCGCCATGATCGGCGCGAACGCCTGACAGTGCGGGCACGCGTAGTCGTAGAACTCGACGAGGCGAACCGGCGCGTCTTCCTTGCCGATGTGCGGAGCCTTCGAGACATCGAGCTTCGCGGCCTTCGCGGTGCTCTCGTACTTTTGCGTGTAGTACTCGCGAACCTTCGCGTCGGGAATCTCGTCGACGAGGAGCTGGAGTACGTACTTCACCGCGTACGGCGCGCGCTTGCACGAGGTGTCCTGCGTGAACGACGTGCGGAGCGAGTGGCTCTTGCCGCACGGCGACTTCAGCGAGCCGACGAGCTTGTAGAACAGCTCTTGCCGTTCACCGCTCAGCTTGCCGGGATCGATGCCCGGTAGCGGTGTCTTGTCGACCGGGCCTTTGTCTTCGGTGGATCGATCGAGCGCGTTGACGGCGCCGGTATCCGTGACGGGTTTCTTCTTCTCGCAGGCGCCCGCGCCGAGCGCCGCGACGCACGCAATAACTATGGATAGACGTGCGGTAACCACCGGTCGGTTGTAGTGCAGGCCCCGGGGGTTTTCAATGAAGGCACCGTCTTGACGTTCCGCGTCATGGGCGGTAAGCAACCACTGAATGACGGTTCATTCAGCCGGCAAGCCCGACGACGGTGCGAAGGTGGCCGAGAAGGCGGACCGCAACGACAAGCGCGAGCGGATCCTGTCGGCCGCCGAGCGCATCTTCGCCAAGCACGGCTTCTTCGCCGCGCGCGTGTCGGAGATCGCGAAAGAAGCGGGCGTCGCCGACGGAACCATCTACCTCTACTTCAAGAGCAAAGACGATCTGCTCATCTCGCTGTTCGAGAACCGCATGAGTCAGGTCAACGCAGCGCTCGAAGCGGCGATCCAAGCCGAGGCGAACGCATCGCCCGCGCGCCAGCTCCACGCGTTCATCCGGACCTACTTGAAGCTCGTGCACGACGAGCCTGCCGCTGCCGAGGTGCTCACGATCGAGCTGCGGCAATCGAGCAAGTTCATGAAGGAGTACGACAACCCGCAGTTCGTCGCCTTCCTGCGCATGCTCGGCGCGATCATCACCGCGGGTCAGGAGCGCGGCGAGATCGATCCCTCGATCCCGAGCCACGTCGCCGCACGCATGATCTTCGGCATGCTCGACGAGCTGTCGCTCGCGTGGGTGCTGTCGCGCCAGGCGTCGATCTCGACCGGCACACCTGGAACGCGTCCGAAGAAGTTCGATATCGTCCGCGCGGCCGACTGGGTCGTCGCGCTTGTCACTAACGGCCTCGATCGCTCACTCAAGGAGAAGTCACCGTGAAGATCCTCGTCCCCGTAAAGCGGGTCCCAGACCCCACCCAGAAAGCGAAGCTCAAGGACGGTCACATCGACCTGACGGGAGCCTCCTGGATCGTCAACACGTTCGACGAGTACGCGATCGAGACGGCGCTGCGCCTGCTCGAGAACGGCGCCGACAACACGCGTCCGAACGGCGGCGAGATCGTCGTCGTCTCGCTCGGACCCGACGACGCGGCGAAGGAGATCCGCACGACGCTCGCGATGGGCGCCGATCGCGCGATCCATGTCGTCACCAACGATGCCGAGCTCGACTCGCTCGTCGTGGTGAAGGTGCTCGCGGGCATCGTCGCCGCCGAGAAGCCGGACCTCGTGATCATGGGCAAGCAAGCCGTCGACGGCGACGCGAACCAGGTCGCGCAGATGCTCGCCGGCAAGCTCGGCTGGCCGCAGGCGACGTTCGCCGCGTCGATCGAAGTCGCCGGTGATCGCCTCGTCGTCGGCCGCGAAGTCGATGGCGGCGTCGAGTACAAGAGCGTGCCGAAGCCGTCGGTGATCAGCGTCGACCTCCGCATCGTCGCGTCGAAGTCGGTGAAGAACGGCATCACGCCCGACTCGCACACCTACTCCGGTGAAGGCGCTCGCCTGCCCTCGCTCAAGGGCATCATGGCCGCGAAGAAGAAGCCGATGGCCACCGCGAAGCTCGCCGACTTCGGCGCCGAGCCCGCGTCCGCGATCAAAGAGCTCACCGTGACGCTGCCCCCGCCGCGCGCGGCCGGTCAGATCGTCGCCGACATCCCCACCCTCGTGAAGAAGCTCGCCGACGAGGCGAAGGCTCTCTAAAGGAACACGGAGAACACCATGGGTAACGTCCTCGCATTTTCCGAGTTCAACGAGTCCGCGCTTCGCACGAGCGCGCTCGCCAACCTGTCGTTCGCTCGCACCGCGGCCACGGCGCACGGCGGCGACGTCATCGCGCTGCTCGTCGGTCCCGGCGCGCAAGCCGCGTCCGCCGATGCCGCGAAGTACGCCGCGAAGGTCATCGTCGTCGAAGACGCGGGCCTCGCGCACTACCTCGCCGAGACCTACGCGCCGATCGTCGCGCGGCTCGCGAAGGAGAACGGCGCGACCGTTGTCACCGCGACCGCCACCGCGATCGGCAAGGACCTGATGCCGCGCGTCGCCGCGCTCCTCGATGCGGGCATGGCATCGGACATCGCGAAGCTCGAATCGCCGAACACGTTCGTGCGCCCGATCCTCGCGGGCAACGCGTACTCGACGGTGCAGATCAACACGCCGACGATCGTGGTCACGCCGCGCCAGTCGGAGTTCGAGGCAGCGCAGCCGCTCGGCTCGGCCGGGACCGTCACGACCGCCGCGGCGGGCGCGATCGACGCGCTCGGTGCGAAGTTCGAGCGCATCGACGCGCAGAAGTCGGATCGCCCGGACCTCGGCGACGCGAAGGTCGTCGTGTCCGGTGGTCGCGGCATGAAGAACGGCGAGAACTTCAAGGTGCTCGAGGAGCTCGCGGATCTCCTCGGTGCCGCGATGGGCGCGTCGCGCGCCGCGACGGACGCGGGCATGGTCCCGGCCGATTGGCAGGTCGGACAGACGGGCAAGATCGTCGCGCCGAGCCTCTACTTCGCGGTCGCGATCTCGGGCGCCATCCAGCACCTCGCGGGCATGAAGGGCTCCAAGACGATCGTCGCGATCAACAAGAACAAGGACGAGCCGATCTTCCAGGTCGCCGACTACGGCATCGTGCAGGAGTGGGAGAAGGCCGTGCCCGAGCTGATCTCCGAGATCAAGAAGCTCAAGGCGACGCGCTAGCGATCTCGACGAGCCGCCGACGATCCACCTTGCCGACGTTCGTCGTCGGCAACGCGTCGACGAACAAGTAGCGCTTCGGCACCTTGTACGCGGCGAGGCTCGCGCGGCAGTGATCGCGCAGCCCCGCTTCGTCGATCGCCGCGCCCGCGTGGCGCACGACGATCGCGCAGCCGACTTCGCCCCAGCGCGGATCGGGCACGCCGACGACCGCGGCCGCCGCGAGCGCTGGGTGCGCCGCGAGCACGTTCTCGATCTCGGCGGGATACACGTTCTCGCCGCCGGAGATGAACATGTCCTTCTTGCGGCCGACGATCGAGTACGCGCCATCGGCGTCGCGCTGCGCGAGATCACCGGTGTGGAGCCAGCCGTCGTCGTCGATCGCAGCCGTGGTGGCCGCCGGGTTGTTCCAGTAGCCCGGCGTGACGTGAGGTCCGCGCACGAGGAGCTCGCCGTCGACGAGCTTGACCTCGACGTGCATCAGCGGATAGCCGACGGCGCCGGGCTTCGCGCGCACTTGTTCGCGCGGGAGCCAGAACGTGTTCGGTCCCGCTTCGGTGAGGCCGTAGCCGGTGGTGAACGCCACATCGCGCGCCCAGAACGCCTCGAACACGGGGAGCGGACACGGTGCACCGCCGCTGATCACGAGGCGAAGGTGCGCGAGGTTCGCCGTCGCCCAGCGCGGATGCGCTTGGAGCGCGAGGAACATCGTCGGCACGCCGAAGAGGAGCGTCGCGCGGTTCATCAAGTCGAAGACTTGATCGGGCTCGAAGCCACGGCAGACGAGCGACGTGCCACCGGCGTAGATCAGCGGCGCGGTGAACACGTTGAGCCCGCCGGTGTGAAACAGCGGCGCGTTCAGGATCGCGACATCGGATGCGGTGATGCCCCAGCTCGCGACCGTGTTGATCGCGTTCCACAGGATGTTGCCGTGGGTGAGGATCACGCCCTTCGGCGCGCCGGTGGATCCACCCGTGAAGCAGATCACCCATGGATCGTCGACGGAGATCGCCGTGCCCGGGTTCGCGGCGGAGGCGTGGGCGCGCTCGTCGAGTGCGAGGTCGCCATCGAGCGGCGCGCCGATCGCGACGCCGCGACACGCACCACGCAGCGCGGGGATGACACTCGCGAGCTCGGGGCCATAGACGATCACCGACGGAGTCGCGAGCGCGAGTTGCTCGGCGAGCTCGCGCTCCGCCAAGCGCCAGTTGAGGTTGACGAGGATCGCGCCGAGCTTGCCGCAGGCCTGCCACACGTCGAGGTACGCCGGGCAGTTGTGCGCGAGCACCGCGACGCGATCGCCCGCGCGCACGCCGAGCTGGTTCGCGAGAAGATGCGCGGTGCGATTCGTGCGCTCGTTCCACGCGCGATAGGTGACCGACTCGCCGGTCGCGATATCGACGAGCGCGATCGCTTCGGGCGAGAGCTCCGCGCGGCGCGCGAGCCAATCGATGGCGTGGGTCACCCGCTGGTCTTACACGAGTCGATGGTCGGCGGTCACGCGGAGAACACGAGCTCGAGGACGGTCCCGCGATCCACGCAGACCGCGTCGTCGACCGCGAGGAGGCGTCGGATCGCGCGGTTGTCGGGCAACACGTACGCGTACAGCCTCCGGTAGGCGCGCGCGCGTGCGATCGCGAACACCGCGTCGCGCAGGATCGTGCCGAGGCGGCGGCCCTGCATCTCGTCGGCGACGATGAACGCGACCTCCGCGGCATCGGCGTCATCGGGAAGTTGGATCAAGCGGACGACGCCGACGAGTCGCTCGCCGATCAGCGCGACCAGCGCGACGTGACGATCGCCGTCGATCTGCGTCAGGTAGCGCCACTGCGCTTCGGTCAACGCGGCGACGTGCGCGTGAAATCGATGGTAGCGGGTCGCGGGCGAGAGCTCCGCGAACCCGACGCGGAGCGCGGGTTCGTCGTCGGCTTGTAGCGGTCGGACGACGACGGTCTCGCCTCCCGGAAGCGTGGCTTCGAGTAACGGGCCCTCCCACGACTGGCGGAGATGCATTTCGCCATCATCGCGCGCGCTCGATTTCGACCACGTTTCGTCCGAGTGAAGCATGCGGAACGAACCCGCTTCGCGAGCGAGCCTCAGCGCAGTCCGACGCGCGCGAGTAGCCGATGCAAGTGCACGCGATCGATGCCCGCCGCCCGCGCCGCCGCGCTCACGTTGCCGCCATGCACGAGCAGCAGTTGCTCGAGGTAACGGCGCTCGACGTGCTTGATCCACTCGTCGCGCACGACACGCAGCGGGCGCGCGACATCGATCGCGGGTTCCGTCGTCGGCTCGCGCGGGGCGAGCGCGGAGTCCTGGCGCACGATGCATGCCTCGACGTAGTTGCGCAGCTCGCGCACGTTGCCCGGCCACGCGTGCCGCAGTAGCTCGGGCAACATCGCGCCGCTGGCGAACGCGCGCCCCATCTCGCTCTCGCGATCGCCCAGCTCGTCGAGGATCGCGTCGACCAGCATCGGCAGATCCGTCATGCGCTCGCGCAGCGGAGGCATCCTCACGACGAGCACCGCGAGCCGAAAATACAGATCCGAGCGAAACCGCTTCGCGTTGACCTCGGCCTTGAGATCGCGATTCGTGGCCGCGACCACGCGCACGTCGACCGCGATGCGCTGCGAGCTCCCCACGCGCTGGATCTCGTGGCGATCGAGGACGCGCAGCAGCTTCGGCTGCAGATCGAGCGCGAGCTCGCCGATCTCGTCGAGAACGATCGTGCCGCCGTTCGCCAGCTCGAACGCGCCGACGCGCGCACTCGTCGCGCCGGTGAACGAGCCCGCTTCGTGACCGAACAGCTCGCTCTCGAGCAGCGCCGGCGGAATCGCGCCGCAATCGACGACGACGAACGGACCATCGCGTCGCGGGCTCTCGGCGTGCAGCGACTCCGCCGCGAGGTCCTTGCCCGCGCCGCTCTCGCCCTGCACGAGGACCGTCGTCGTCGCGCTCGCCGCGGTCTCGAGCAACGCGTAGATGGCGCGCATCGCCACGGATGCACCGCGCAGTCGACCGAAGCGATCGCGCTGCGACAGCGACAGCTCGCGCTGTTGCGTGCCGAGCTCGAAGCGCAGCTGCACGCGACCGCACCCGAGGAGCGCGCCATCGCGCAGCGGCGCATCGAGGATCGGCACGCGATCCACCGAGGTGCCGTTCCGGCTGCCGAGGTCGCGCACGAAGCACGCGCCGTCGACGAAGCGGATCTCGCAGTGGAACTTCGATGTCGCCGGATCCTCGATCACGAGGTCCGCCGTGGCGTCGGCGCCGATCACGATGCGCTCGGCCGCGAACACGCGGACGTCGCGCACCACGTCGCCCTCGAGGACGGACAGCCTGCACTCGCGCACGAACGCGCGGGCGGCGAGATCCGACGTGAGCGCTTCGGTCTCGCGCGTCATCAGTCCAGCGTCTCGCGCCGCGCGGGTGGCGCCGGCTTCTTGCGCTTCTTCGCGGCGCGTGGCTTCGGTGCGGGCTCGGCGCGCGGCTGCTGCTCTGTGTGTTGCTCGGCCGGCTCCGATCCCACCGCGGGTGGCGCGACGACGGCGGGCTCGTCGACGACGTCGGCGGGCGGCTGCACCGCTGGCGTGGGCGTCGACTCTCTCGTCGAGAGTGCGATGATCGCGACGATCGCCGCGGCGACCACGCTGCCTCCGATCGGCCACGCGAGCGAACGCGATCGCCGGATCGGGGCCGCAGCGACGGGCGCTGGCTCGAGGTGCACCGGCGGTATCGCGCCGATATCCTGCGTCACCCGCTCGTCATGGGCGGTCTCGACGGCGACCTCGCCGCGCAGCGCGCGCGCGACGTAGATCATCGGCGGTCGCTTCGTCGGATCGGCGTCGAGGCACGCAGCGACGAGGGCGTCGTACGCCGGCGACACCGGTGCCATCGAGCGCACGCGCGGCGCGGTCTCGACGAGCTGCGGCGAATAGCTCTCCGTGAAGCCGTCGAACGGAAGCCGCCCGGTGACCGCCTCGAA
>JBGARE010000066.1:23671-33783 GCA_044230415.1 Kofleriaceae bacterium | reverse complement strand
CTGCCCATGCCGAGGCAGGGTCTCAACAGGTGGTCAGAATATCCGGAACGAACTCGTCAGAGTTTCCGGAACCCACACAGAGCAACGATGGTGGTCGCGATTACATCGCTTGCGCATGCGCGCGGACGTGGGTCGGACGTCCTGGCTAGCGCAGCAGCCACGTGATGCGACGACCTCACACACCCCATCGTCTGTAGCGAGGGAAGCAGGAACTGGCATTCGACGCGATCCGCCATGTTGCGCACGATCGTCCGCAGTCGTTCGACGACCGCACGTTCGGCACGATGCGTGCTCACGGCCGGCGCATAGAAATTAGGGAGATTGGGACATGAAGACGATGAACATGAGCGCGCTCGTACTTGGCCTTGGCCTCGTAGGTGCGTGCATCACGGATGACGCTGCAGACGACAAGCCGGACGAGAGCGACGTCAAGGGCGGTCCGGACGGCAAGGGCGAGGCGTGGGGCTCTGCAGATAACCCGGCGCTGTTCAACGGAAGCCTCGAGTACAAGGCGTCGGAGCTGCCCCGCGTGGGCCAGGCGACGAACATCCCGTGGGCCGGCAACTACTGGCCGGTCTACGAGGACAGCATCAATCACAAGTGGGCCGGCGCGAGCAGCGAGTCTGCGTCGACCAAGTACGGCCGCGCGTTCGGCGTCACGGGCGTCGAGGACGCGGTGTCGAAGTATCACGGCATCGACAACAACGCGACGCGCACCGCGTGCACCACGGACAGCCAGTGCAACAGCTCGCTCGGCGAGTCGTGCGCGAAGCGCGAGGGACAGACCAACGGTCGCTGCATCCCGACGTGGTGGGGCATCTGCCACGCGTGGTCGCCCGCCGCGATCCTGCTGCCCGAGCCGAAGAAGGCCGTCACGTATAACGGCGTCGACTTCAAGGTGCAGGACATCAAGGCCCTGCTGACGCTCGTGCACGATCGCACCGAGACCAAGTTCGTCTCGCTCCGCTGCGATTCGCTTCACAGCGAGCAGGAGATCAACTTCGACAAGTACGGTCGCCCGAGCGGCGGCACGTCGAACAACTGCCGCGACACGAACCCCGGCACGTTCCACGTCCTCATGACGAACTACCTCGGCAAGCAGGGCGCGTCGTTCGTCTACGACCGCACGTTCGACAGCGAAGTGTGGAACCAGCCGCTGCGTGGCTATCGCATCACGGAGATGACGGACATCTCGGCCGTCGACGCGAACCGCGCGATCGGTGTGACCACCGAGGGCGGCACGACGACGGAGCGCACGGGTACGGCAGCGGCCGACGCGTTCGTTCAAGTCGGCGCGTTCCCGGTCACCGCGGGACAGAACATCTCGGTCGTGATGTCCGGCTCGGGCGATCCCGACCTGCACGTGAAGTTCGGCTCGGCGCCGTCGGCGTCGGCGTATGACTGTCGTCCGTACGCGAACGGAGCGGCGGAGACGTGCGAGCTCACGGTTCCCGCGGGCCAGACCCAAGTGTTCGTCGGCGTCCATGGCTATGGCGCGACCGCGAACTTCAAGATCGTCCTGACCCAGGGCGGCACGGTCCCGACGACGTACGTGTTCAACCCGCTCGCGAAGAAGCTCGCGAAGGTCCACATGGACGTCGACTACATCTCGGAGTCGCCGAGCTCGCAGGACGGCAACCTCGGCGCGACGATCGATCGCTACACGCACCAGGACAACTACGACTACATCCTCGAGATGGACGACGCCGGCAAGATCATCGGCGGCGAGTGGATCGGCGCTTCGAAGCTCAAGCACCCGGACTTCGTGTGGCTCCCGATCCGCGTCGGTGGCACCTCGGTCGCGGGCGGCAAGATCACCTACGCGAACGTGAAGGCGATCTACGACCTCTCGATGCAGACCGGCACGACGCCGCCTCCGAGCGGTGGCGACATCAACGTCACCGACGCGGGCGCGCTCGCGAAGTCGGCGTGGAAGCAGCTCGGACCGTACGCGGTTCCGGCGAACAAGACGCTGACCGTGACGATGACCGGCGATGGCGACGCGGACCTCTACGTTCGCAAGAACGCGGCTCCCTCGGCGACCAGCTACGACTGCCGCCCGTACGCCAGCAACACGAACGAGAGCTGCTCGATCGTCGGCCCCGCGACCGTGTACGTCGGCATCAATGGCTACGCGACCACGAGCAACTACTCGCTGACGATCAAGACGGTCGCCGGTGGCACGACCACGCCGCCGGTCAACCCGCCGACGACGTTCACGCACCTGAACCAGAGCGGTTCGGTCGCGCAGGGCGAGCTCAAGGTGTTCGACCTTCCGGTCGTCGCCGGTCGCCGCGTCGTGGTTCGCACGACCTCCTCGGTCGACGTCGATCTGTACATCCAGATGGACGCCGCTCCGACGACGGCCGCGTACCTCGCGCGCGGGTACACGAGCTCGGGCAACGAGACCATCTCGTACACCCCGACCAGCAACGGTGTGCTCAAGATCGGCGTGCACGGCTACGCAGCCGGTTCGTTCACGGTGAAGACCGCGGACCAGTAGTAGTACGCTCGGTCGAGCATGCACTCGACTTCGGCCTTTCGGTGGGACGACCAGGTCGCGATGTTGTCGCTCGTTGCCGAGCGAGGCTTCGCGACGCTGGTCGATTCGTCGTTGAGGGTGGCGCAAGCGCCGCTGTTCGTCGACGCGGATAAGAGCATCTACCTGCACCTCGCGCGAGCGAATCCGATCGCGCAAGCGATGCCGGCGCGCGTGGTCGCTGTCGTGACGGCAGACGACGCGTACATCAGCCCGGACTGGTACGTCAGCGCAGATCAGACACCGACGTGGAACTACGAGAGCGTCGAGATCGAAGGCGAGCTCACGCCGACGGACGACGCGACGCTCCTGCGTATCCTCGAGGGGCTGATCGCGAAGCACGAGTCGTGGGTCATCGGCAAGAAGCCGTGGAACATCGGCAAGCTCTCGTCCAGCGCGCTCGACACGTTCGTCCAGCGCATCGTCGGCGTGAAGCTGACGTACGACACGATTCGCGGGACGCAGAAGCTGTCGCAGAACATGCCGATCGAAGATCGCGATTCGGTCGTGATGCAGCTCGCGCGCAGCCCGTCGCAGATGGATCGCGGGATGGCGGTGCGCATGGTCATCGTGAAGCGGCCTGGCTAGAACGTCCGCGAGATCGCGCCGAGCGTGATCGCGATACCGATCGCGGCAGCGACGAGGATCGCGACGACGGCGATGATGACCACGCGCCGCCGTTCGCGCCGTGTCTGCACCGCCTCCTCGACCAAGGGATCCGGATCACCCACCCCACAAGCCTGACGGTTTGACCACAAACGTCAAGCAACGGTGGGATAAGCGGCAGTTAGTACGTGATGCGGTCGTCGAGGTACGACTTGTCGACGGTCAGTGGCTGCGCGTAGACCTTGTTCTCGTAGAGGTACTGATAGCGCGCGAAGTTCTCGGTCACCTTCTTCATGTACTCGCGGGTCTGCGTGTACGGAACGAGCTCGACCAGCTCGTCGATCTCGCGATCTCCCCACTTGTCGATCCAGCGCATCACCGGACGCGGACCGCTGTTGAACGAGCCCGCGCCGAGCGGGATCTGCAGCTTGAACTTGTTCAGCACGTGGCCGATGTACCAGCTGCCCGTCCTCACGTTGTACTCGGGGTCGTAGAGCGAGCCCGCGTCGTACGGAATGCCGAGCTCCTTCGCCACACGGCGCGTGGTTGCGGGGATCATCTGCAGTAGCCCCTGCGCATCGGCGTACGAGAGATCGTGTGGATTGAAGCCGCTCTCCTTGCGCATGATCGAATAGAGGTAGCCCTCGGGGTTCTTGCCGAGGTGCTGGTGCTTCTCGATCAGCTCGCGATACGCGCGCGGATACGCGTTCTCCCACCAGCGCCGCGCATCGGCCTCCGGCGGACCGTCGAGCGCATCGCCGGCGCTGCTCACCGCGAGGAGCCACGGGCGATTGAAGTTGCCCGCTTTGCGATAGCGATCGAGCAACATCGCGAACGCCGCGCCGCGCCGGTTGCGCTTCAAGAAGCCGCGCTCGTCGCGGGCGAGCTCGATGCCTGCGTCGGTGCCCATGCCCGCGCCGATCAGCTCGTCGACCTTGCGGATCAGCGGATCGCGCGCGAGTGATTCGTCGACGGTGGCCGCGAGATCAGGTCCGCGCGGCTCTGGCTTCTCGACGCCGAAGGGAGGCAGCGTGACGCCGAGCTTCGCGAGCCGTGCGTGCGAGAGCAGCGCGTACCACGAGAACGGATAGCGCTTGATCGTGTCGGTGTAGCCCGCGATCGCGGCGGCCTTGTCGTCGAGGCGCTCGTCCATGCGCGCGAGCCAGTACTTGCCCTTGCCGCCTTCGAGCGAACCACCGCGCTTCGCGAGCGACGTGAGCCGATCTTTCGCCTTCGCCCACTCGCCGAGGAAGTAGTGCGAGAGGCCGAGGTACCACAGCGCGTCGTCGACCCACTTGCTGCGCGGATACTTCGCGAGCGACGCCTCGAGCGGTGCGATCGCTTGCTTGTAGTTGCTGCGATTGAACTCGAGCCAGCCCGCGAGGAACGCGGCCTCCTCGGCGTACGGCGACTTCGGAAACTCGGCGACGACCTTGCGATACCAGACGATCGCTTCGTCATCTCTGTCGGCACGCGACAGTGCGCGCGCACCGTGGAACATCGCCTCCGCCGCGGTGCCGCCCATCTCCTTGTACACGCCGAGGAGCAACGTGCCGGCCTCGCCGTAGCGACGGCGCATCTTGAACAGCGTCGTGCCGAGCCAGTAATCGCGTTGGCGCGCTTGCTCCTTCGAGAGCTTCTGCGGCAACTGCTGCAGCTCGACGACCGCTTCGTCCCATAGATGTGCCGCTTGCAGCTGCTGCGCGCGCTCGATGCGATCCGCGATCGTCAGCGGCGTCGCGAGGTGTGTCATCGCTTCGGGGGCGAGCGGATGCGCGGGGTGCTCGATCACCACGCGGCGATACGCGGCCAGCTTCGCGGGGCCGGTCGCGGCTTCGGCGATGCGGAACTTCGCGGTGCCGACATCGCCGTTGTCGCCCGCGTTGTCGGCGGCGATCAGCTTGCCGTACGCCTTCGCCGCCTCGGCGCGATCACCGCGAAGCCACAGGATATCGGCGCGCCGCCACGGGACCTCGCGTGCGAAGCGCGAACCTCCGAGCTGCCCGAGCTCGCGAAACGCGGTCTCGGCCTTCCCCACGTCGCCCGAGCGCAGGGCGACCATACCGCGCAGCCACAGGACGTAGTCCTTCGCGACGAGCGCGTCGTCGTCGAGCTTCGCGAGTGCCGCCTTCGCGCCATCGAGATCGTTCGCGTCGTAGGCCTTGTACGCGGCGCCGAGATCAGAGGCCGGAGAGGCCTCCGCGATAGCGGTCAGAAGGCAAAGCCCGACGAGAACCAGCCGCATGGGTCGAGTATGACGGTCCGTGTAAACGGCGCCAGTTTCCGCTATACGTGCGCCATGGCGTACGCAGCGCTGGATTACTACGGCATCGACGAGTTGTTCTCTCACGAAGAGCGCGCGTGTCGCGACACGGTGCGCGAGCTCGTGTCCTCGCGCGTGATGCCGAGCATCGGCAAGCACTTCTCCGCGGGGACGTTTCCGCACGAGCTGGTCCCCGTGTTCGGCGAGATGGGCCTCCTCGGTCCGTCGCTGACGGGCTACGGCTGCGCGGGAGTCTCGCCCACCGCGTACGGCTTGATCTGCCAGGAGCTCGAGCGCGGGGACTCGGGCATTCGCTCGTTCTGCTCGGTGCAGAGCTCGCTCGTGATGTACCCGATCTGGGCGTACGGCTCGGAAGCGCAAAAGCAGAAGTACCTGCCCGAGATGGCGGCGGGCCGCTTGATCGGTTGCTTCGGTCTGACCGAGCCCGATTTCGGCTCCAACCCGACGGGCATGCTGACCACGGCGACGAAGACTCCCGGCGGCTTTCGCCTGAACGGCACGAAGCGCTGGATCACGAACGGCTCGGTCGCCGGCGTCGCGCTCGTGTGGGCCAAGCTCGAGGGAAAAGTTCACGGCTTCCTCGTGCCGACGAAGAGCAAGGGCTTCACGGCGCGCGACATCCACGGCAAGTGGTCGCTGCGCGCGAGCGTGACGAGCGAATTGCACATGGAGGACTGCGAGGTCGGCGAGGATGCGATCCTCCCCGGCGTCAGCGGCATGCGCGGCCCGCTGTCGTGTCTCTCGCAGGCGCGGTTCGGCATCTGCTACGGCGCGGTCGGCGCGGCGATGGCTTGCTACGACGAAGCGCTGTCGTATGCGAAGGATCGCGTGCAGTTCTCGAAGCCCATCGCGGGCTATCAGCTCGTGCAGCGCAAGCTCGTCGACATGGTCAGCGAGATCACGAAGGCGCAGCTTCTGTGCTTGCGCCTCGGTCGCCTCAAGGAAGCCGACAAGCTCACGCCGGGCCAGATCTCGCTCGCGAAGCGCAACAACGTCGACACCGCTCGCAACATCGCGCGCGATGCCCGCGACATCCTCGGCGCGAACGGCGTCACCGACGAGTACCAGTGCGGCCGTCACATGTTGAACCTCGAGAGCGTGTACACGTACGAGGGCACGCACGACATCCACACGCTCGTCGTCGGTCAGGACATCACCGGCCTCGCGGCGTTCGATTCGTGAGCATCGGCATCTATCGCGATCAGCAGACGGCGACGACGCCCGACGTGTTGATCGTCTCCGGCCTCGATCCGTCGGGCGGCGCGGGTTTCCTCGCGGATGCGCGCGTGGTGCACATGCTGGGCGGTCGTCCCGTCGGCGCGATCACGACGATGACCATCCAGAACACCAAGGGCCTGCGCTCCGCGCACGAGGTCGACCTCGACGTGCTCGGCGCACAGCTCAACGCGCTGCTCACGGATATCGAGATCAAGGGCGTCAAGATCGGGATGCTGTCCGATCGCGACACCGTGCGAGTGCTCGACGAAGCGCTGGAGCTGACGAGCGCACCGGTCGTGTGGGATCCGATCTCGGCGCCGACGCGCGGGCAGGTGTCGTTCGGTCGCGAGGTGCTCGAGGAAGCGTTGCGCACGCTCGCACCGCACCTCGCGCTGATCACGCCGAACATGCACGAGCTCGCGATCCTCGCGGGCACCGAGATCAGCACGCTCGTCGAAGCCATCGATGCCGGCAGAGTGGTCGCGCGAGTCTCGAACGTCGCGGTGCTCGTCAAAGGTGGTCACGTGCCGACACTCGCGGCGGCTCGTCGCGCCGGCGCTGCGCGCGAAACAGCGGATGATGGCGCGAGCTCGGCGGACGCGCTCGAGTCCATCGATGTGCTCTGCACGGCAGATGGCCAGGTCGAGTACCTTCGCGGCGCGCGCATCCCGGGCGCCGATGTCCACGGCACTGGGTGCGCACTGTCGTCGGCGATCGCGACGTATCTCGCTCTCGGTCACCCACTCGTCGCCGCGTGTCGGTCGGCCAAGGCGTTTGTCGCGAAGCGCATCGAGAGTCCCGTGAGACCGGGGCAAGGCGCTCCCTCGGTGCTGTGACGAACCGAGCGCACGCGCTCGTCTGCATCGCCGGGCTCACTCGCTCGGCATTGCCGCGCCGAAGGACTAGGATGCGTAACTCGCATTCGAGCTGGGACATCGCACCTCTATGAAGATCGTCGTCACCGGCGCCACCGGCTTTGTTGGCAAGCCGCTCGTCGCAGCGCTGCTCGCGCGCGGCGATCGCGTGACCGTCCTGTCGCGCGATGCAGCACGTGCACGCGCTGCGCTCGGCGAGGTCGAAGCGATCAGCGCGAATCTGGAAGAGTCGGGCGAGTGGCAGAAGGCCCTCGGGAATCACGATGCCGTGCTCCACCTCGCGGGTGAATCCATCGGCGGCAAGAAGTGGGACGCGCGACAGAAGCAGATCCTTCGCGATTCACGCGTCGAGTCCACGCGGCACATCGTCGAGGGCATCGCAGCGCTCCCCGTCGAGCAGCGGCCGCGCACGCTCGTCACGTCGTCGGGCATCGATTACTACGCGTTCGCATCGACGCGCGGCGATGACTTCGACGACGACCCGGTCACCGAGAAGGATCCGCCGAGCGAATCGTTCCTCGGCCGACTGTGTCGCGATTGGGAGAAGGAAGCACTCGCGGCGGGCGCGCTCGACGCGATCGGAGCGGTGAAGGACGCAGGCGAGACGAACGTCGGAACATCGTCGGACGCCGGCGGGCCCTATCGAAGCTTGCCGCAGAAGATCCGCGTCGCGTGCATGCGCTGCGCGATCGTGCTCGGGCCACCGGGCGGCGCGCTCGACAAGATGACCACGCCGTTCAAGTTCTTCGTCGGTGGGCGCATCGGATCGGGCGAGCAGTTCTTCTCGTGGATCCACCTCGACGATGCCGTTGCAGGCTACCTCGCCGCGCTCGACGACGCGCGCTACGTCGGTGGCATCAACCTCGTCACGGAGTCCACGCGCAATCGCGAGTTCTCGAAAGCGCTGGGAAAGGCACTCGGCAAGCCCAGCTGGTTACCCGTGCCCGCGTTCGCGGTGAAGATCGCAGCTGGCGAGTTCGCGCAGTACATCCTGAACGGACGCAACGCCGTGCCCGCGAAGATGCGCGAGCTCGGGTTTGCGTGGAAGCACCCGACACTCGCGTCTGCGCTCGTCGACGTGAAGTGATTACTCGAGCTCGAACTCGGCGCGCACGATCGTGATGATGTCCTTCTCGTAGGACGTGCGATCGTTATTGCCCTCGTTGGACGTCTCCGTCGAGTTCGCCGGGTTGATGTTGATGATGCCCATGTTCGCGTCGAGCATTCGCTTGATCGATGCGCCGCCGGTGGACTTGAGGATGTTGTCGGCGCGCGCGCGGGCATCCTTGCCGGCGGCAGCGAGCATCTCGACCTTCAGCTCGCCGAGGCGCGTGTAGAAGTAGCTCGGCGCTTCGCTCGTGATCGAGATGCCTTGCTCCAGCAGCGAGGTCACTTCGCGCGATGCCTTCTCGACGCGCTGGACATCGGCGGAGCGCACGACGATCACCTCGCGCGTGACGTAGCCCTTGAACGTCTTCTTTTCGATGCGGGTCGCTTCCTTCGCGCCGGGGAAGACCTTGAACTCCTCGGAGACGTCGAACTCCTCCTGGAACGAGGCGGACTGCGGCTGGATCTCCGCCGTCTTGATCCCCTGGCCTTCGAGGAACGCGACGGTCTTCTCGCGCGCTTCGCGGAGCATCTTGTACGCCTGCGTGCGATCGGCTGCGCGTGCTTCGAGCGTGCCGGACCACTCGATGAGGTCGGACACGATCCGCTTCTTCGCCGAGCCGATGACCTTGATGGTTCGCTTCTCGGGCTTGACCTTGATCGAGTGATACGTGTCCATCACCTTGCCGGTGCAAATGACGGCGGCGATCGCGAGCGCGATCAGGCCGAGCGGTCGAAAATCGAGCCAGCGCGGAACGCCGCCGCTGGGCTCGGTGGGCTTTTCACTTAGCATTTCCATGGTTTCTCCTCGGGATTTCAGCGAGCTCCCTGCCGCGAAACGTGGACAGCTTCGCGACTATTCGGCACTTTTGACGTCCGGAGGGATATGGCGGGCGAAGCACGATGGCCTCTTTCGCGCGAGCAGCACGAGCTGCTCGTGATGCTGTCCGACATGATCCGCCGCTTCGGTAGCGAGCGATTCCTCCAGGCGCGGCTCGTGCGCGCGGACAAGAAGGACTTCCCCGACAAATGGGAAGGGACGCTCCAGTCCGTGCACCAGGTGCTGTACCGGCTGTGCTGGCACGCGCACGTCGACCCGGAGATCGTCGTCGAGGACTACCGGCCGATCCGCGATGGCGTGGGGCTCTTGCGCACGAGCGAGATCGAGATCGCGTCGTGCACCGCGGGCGTCGTCACCTTTCACCTCACGAGCATCGGCAACGACGATGTCGCCGGCATGCTCGCGCACAAGGTCGGCGAGATGTTCCTCGATCTCGCACCCGGCGAGCCGTTCCGGTCCACGCCGCGCATCCCCGACGAACGCGAGGCGTCGGTCGCCGCCGTGTTCCTCGGCCTCGGTGTCCCCGCGGCGAACGCGGCGATGTACCGCCGTCACGCCACGCAGCTCGTCGGACGCGAGGAGCGCAGCGAGCAGCTGATCGCTCACGCGGGTGGGCTCGATATCGCCGAGATCACGCTGCTT
>JBGARE010000066.1:0-23662 GCA_044230415.1 Kofleriaceae bacterium | reverse complement strand
CTCGTCGGACGCGAGGAGCGCAGCGAGCAGCTGATCGCTCACGCGGGTGGGCTCGATATCGCCGAGATCACGCTGCTCCTCGCGGTGCAGGACATCCTGCGTGACGAGGTGCAAGACGCGCTCACCACGTTGCACGCGGCACAGCGCGAGTGGATCGAGGACTGGAAGCAGGTGCTCGACCCACACGAGGACGAGCTCCGCGAGCTGCTCGGCCTCGACGAGAAGCAGGAGCCCAGGCCGCTCTCGCGATCCGACAAGCCGCGTACCGCGCCCGCTCACGACGAGAGTGCACGCGCGCGCTTCAATGTCGGCGGCGAGACGATGCGTGTCGTGCGCCGCTCGTACCTCGGCATGGTGCCGGGATTGATCCTCGGCATGTTCCTCGGACTCGGCATCGGTCGCTTGGTGAGCGACCCGGGCGAGACGTTGTTCGCGGTCAGCGCGTCGCTCGGTGTTGTCGCGGGAACTCTATTCGGCTACCTGCGGTGGTGCCGGCCGTACTACACCTGCACGCTCTTCGCGTGCTCGAAGCTCGTCGGTGCGAACGATACGAGCTGTCCGCACTGCGGCGGCGCGATCACCAAGACGATCACGCAGAAGGAGCTCGAGGACCACTGGCGTCAGCTGCGCGCCGAAGCGGACGCGCACGACGAGCAGCTCGACGAGAGCGAGTTCGCCGGCGATCCCGAAGCGGACGTGCTGCGCAGTGAACGCGAGCGCATGCCGCGCGCGTCGATTCGTCGTCGAGCCGAGCGCTGATCACTCGAGCTGATACTTCTGGACGAGGCGGATCAGGTTTCTCCGCGAGACCTTGAGCTCCTCGGCAGCGCGTGTCTTGTTGCCGCCGTGGCGCCGCATCGCCGCTCCGATCATTCGCTTCTCCAGCGCTTCGACGGCGGCAGGCAGCGAATCCGGCGTCGCATCGACGGCGCCGTCCGCGGGAGCCCACTGCTTGATGCGCGGCGAGAGCAGCTCGGGGCCGATCATGGGCTCGTCGCCGGCGAGCACGACGAGTCGCTCGATCTCGTTCTCGAGCTCGCGCACGTTGCCGGGCCACGGATACGCGAGCATGCGCGCCGCGCACTCGGGCAACAGGCGCTTCACCTTTTGGCGACGATGCCGCGCGAGGAAGTGCTCGATGAGCAGCGGGATGTCATCGATGCGCTCGCGCAGGGGCGGTAGCACCACGTTGATGACGTGGATGCGATAGTAGAGGTCTTCGCGAAACGCGCCGGACGCGACCATCGCTTGCAGGTCGCGATTGGTGGCCGCGAGGATGCGCACGTCGACGGCTCGGGTCTCGGTATCGCCGACGCGATTGAACGTTCCCTCTTGCAGCACCCGCAGCACCTTCACCTGCAGCGCGGGAGACATGTCGCCGATCTCGTCGAGAAAGAACGTCCCTCGATCCGCGATCTCGAACAGTCCCGCTTTGTCGGCGACCGCGCCCGTGAACGCGCCGCGCTTGTGACCGAACAGCTCCGAGTCGAGCAGGTTGTCGTTGAACGCCGAGCAGTTCGTGACGACGAACTTGCGATCGCGCCGATCCGAGCCGAGGTGGATCGCGCGCGCGACCAGCTCCTTGCCCGTCCCGTTCTCCCCTTGGATCAACACGGTGGCGTCGGAGGGAGCCGCGCGCTCGAGCAGCACGTACAGCTCCTGCATGATCGGCGCGCCGCCGATGATCCCGTGAAAGCTCGTGCGTCGATCGGGAGCCTCGGCCGGCTCGCTCGCCGTCCGCTCGCGCAGCGCATGCGCGACGTCCAGCGCCGCTTCTCCGAGCATGCTCTCGACGAGCGCGCGCTCCTCGGACGTGAGCGACGGCGCGAGCACCGCGAGCCCCGCTCCCTTGGGCTCGTCCGGCGACAGCGCGACGAACACCGCCGCCTCGCGCGGTCGATGCTCGACGAGCGTGAGCTCGAGGTGGCGGCGGCGCAGCACTCCGCGGACGTGCCGCAGCACGCGCAGATCCAGCCCGGTCCACCACGGTTGCGACATCTGGAAATGCAGTGTGACAAGCCGTCACACGAGACGCAAGCTCGCGCTAGTCCGGGAGATCCACGCACCAGCGCAAGGCGGTCCGAGTCTCGGTCCAGCCTGCTTCATCGACGAGCAGGTACGGACTCTCGAGCGTGATGATCTCGAGGTTCTGCTCGACGCCGTACTTGGTGCCGAACGATCCCGGCGTCGGATAGCCCATGTCGTGCTCGGCCGGATAGCCGCAGCGCTCGGACATCTCGCGTGCGAGCTGCTCGCCGCAACCATCGTAGTTCACCATGCGGTAGCCGGCGTGCACCGTCACGATGCGATGCGGCTTGATGCGATCGATCAACGCGACGAGCGCCTGGGTCTCGGGCTGATCCTCGGCGGCATTCCCCGGGTTGTAGCCAGGCCGGCGATGCTCGCCCCAGCTCGCCGACGCGAAGTTACGATTGAGATCGACATCGTTCGCGTTGTTGCGCGTGCCGGCGAGAACACCATCGGGATTCACGCACGGCACGATCCAGGTCTCGCGTCCGGGCGGTCGCTCGACGAGCTCGTCGGCCAAGCGCTCGAGCATGAGCTGCGAGACCGCTTCGTCGCCGTGAATCGCGCCGAACAAGAGCGCAGTCGGGCGCGGCTTCGCGTAGCTCGGCGCCGAGAAGTGCAACGCCTCGATCGGTCGACCGAGGACCGAATGTCCGATCACGAGCTCGCGGCGATTCATGCGCTGACTATTCGAGCTTCTTGCCGATGACGCTCGCGAGTCCATACGCCGAGATCGCGACGTACGCGGATCCGAGGCCGAGGGCACCGACGACAGCTCCGGCTTTGCCCGCGCTGGCGCCGTAGGCCCATCCGAGGATCGTCGGGTTGAGCGCGTGCTCGAAGTCCACGCCTTCGCCACCGCTGAGCGCGATGCCCAGACCGTGCACGATCAGCGGGAATAGGAGCAGCACCCACGCGAGCACCTTGGCTCCGGCGGTCGCGGGCGACGGCATCCACGCGAGGAGCGTGAGCACGAGCACCAGCACGTACGCGACGAACATGCCGATGCCGACCTTCAGTTTGCCGGGCGCATCGATCAGCAGCTTGAACAGCTCGACGAGCGGGATGCTGCCGTGCTGCGGGATCAAGAACGGCGCGAGCGCTGCGAGTGCGCCGATGGTGATCAGGATCCGCGGCAGCGGCGACTCCGTGTACTCGTTGCGCACGAGCAACGCGGGCACGAGCAGGAGCGTGCCACCGATCGAGAGCAGCGATTGCCATTCCGGAAGCGCGCCGACGACGAGCATCGGCACGAAGATGCCCGCGATACCGAGCACCGCCGCGATCGCTCCGCGTGGCACCGACGGCATCGGGATCGCACCGATGACGATCGACAAAATGCCGACGGCTGCGAGGATCAACGGGACGAGCTTCGCGGTGCCTTCACCGTCGATGACGAAGTTCCAGTAGCCGAGCAGCGGGCTCAACGAGATCGGGACCGCGAAGCACGCGACCAGCACGCCGCCCCAAATGAACAGCATCGTGCGGAGCGTGTCCTTCCACGGCTCGATCGGTCGCGCTGCCTGATTCGGCCGGTGCGACGGCGCCATGTACGGCGGCGTTGCCGACGGAACCTGCGCGACGGGCTGCGGGTTGTATCCAGCCGGCCCCGACGAAGGCGCGTTGCCCGGCGGCATGATCGTCGGCGCGTTCGGGTTGTAGCCACCGACGGGCGGCGGAGTGTACGGCTGGTTGTATCCACCACCCGCGGGCTGGTTGTAGCCACCACCGGCAGCGGGTGTCGGTGCCATGCGGTTCGGATCCGGTGCGAACGTCTTCACGTCGGCCATCGGCGACGGACCGCCGATCGGCATGCCACCCGGAACGATCGGACCTGCCATCGGTGCGGGCTGCGGACGCGGTCCACCTCCCACCGCTGGTGGTGCGCTATCGACGAACATCGTGCGTGCTTGCGCACCCGCGGTCGGCGCGCCACCAAAGCTGCCACCCGCCGCAGGCCCTGGACGCATGCCCGGGCTCGGACCTGGCGACGCCATCGTCGCGGCGTGCCCGAGGGCCGCGTTCGGCGCCTGCGAGCCCATCGGCGGAGAGCTCGGAGAATTCGAGCGTGCGGCATTCTGCGCGGCAGCTTGATCGCGGAGCCGATTGAGCTCCTCGTTGCCGCCATATCCCATCACCGTCTTCGCCATCGCCGGCTGCGCTGCAGGACTCGGCGCCTGCTTCGCACCGCAAAACACGCAGTGAAGCGCCGCGTCCGGCAGGTCCTTGGTGCAGCTAGAGCATTTCTTCACGGATCCCTCTGCGTCGGAATATAGGGCCGCGCACCTAGAAGCTGCAAACGACTACGTCGTTAGCCATCACCCCAAATCGCGCGCAGCGCCTCGTCGGGGTCCACGCCCGGAACCGCCTCGACGGTCGCACCGAGCTCGACCGACAACAGCCCGTGAAAATTGCGTCGCGCTTGATCTTCGAGTGCGCCCTTGTAGCGTGCGTCGGTCGCACAGTCCTCGTAGGTCCCGTCGCAGATCGTGAGGACATTCCCGTCGGCGAGGTACAGGTCGAGCCCCGGATACGCGATGCAGACATAGGGAATGTCATCGGTGTCGACGACGAACACCGGATACTCGCCGAGCGAATCCGGCTCGCCCACATACATGAACCGCCGCGAGTCGCTCCCGCCTTCGAGCAGCAAGCACTGACCGGGCAGTAGCGCCTCGAAGTCGACATAGATCGCCGCCGTCTGATCGTCGAACTCCTGGCGCATCAGATCGCCGAACGAGCTGAACCGTAGCTGGCCCCGCGCGTCGAGGAACTCGCTCGCATCGAAGGCGAGCATGCGTGCCAAGCTGGGCGGCACGGGCTTGCCGTTCGGCAACGCGAGCGCGGCGATCGTGGCCGCATCGAGCGGCGACGCATCGGACGCATCGAGCGTCGCGATCACGCGCTCGACGAGGGGTACGCCACGCGGCGCATCGTTGGTGTCGGTGTCGTCGTCGGTGTCGTCGTCGGTGTCGTCGTCGTCGGTGTCGTCGTCGGTGTCGTCGTCGGTGTCGTCGTCGTCGTCGGTGTCGTCGGTGTCGTCGGTGTCGTCGGTGTCGTCGTGGCTCTCGTTGGAGGCGTGCGCGAACGCGACGTCGGCGCGCGCATCGGTCGCATCGGCGCGATCCCTTGCGTTGGCGATCTCCTCGTCGTGGTTCTCGTCGCGATCCACTTGTCTAGCGTTCGCCGACGGCTTCGTCGAAATCGGCTTCGACGCTTTCGCACTCGCTCGGGACGCAGCCTTCGACGGAGCGGTCTTCGACGGAGCGGTCTTCGATGGCCGGGCCTTCGATGCAGCGGCCTTCGATGGTGGGGCCTTCGATGCAGCGGCCTTCGATGGTGGGGCCTTCGATGCAGCGGCCTTCGATGCAGCGGCCTTCGATGGTGGGGCCTTCGATGCAGCGGCCTTCGATGCAGCGGCCTTCGATGCAGCGGCCTTCGATGCAGCGGCCTTCGATGCAGCGGTCTTCGACGCAGCGGCCTTCGATGCAGCGGCCTTCGATGCAGCGGTCTTCGACGCAGCGCTCTTCGATGCAGTGGCCTTCGATGCAGCGGGCGACTTCGAAGACCTTGCCTTCGAGGGCGTGGACGTCGTCGACGTCTTCGAGCCAGCAATCTTCGCGGCGACCTTCGCCTTCGATGCCCCTGTCTTCGATTTCGCCATCGCGCGCATCATACGCGCTCGGCAACGCGTGTACCGTTGCGGCCATGGTCGCGCTGGGTGACGTGCGCAAGAGCGCCGCAACGCTGTACGGACAGGGCCAACATCTCGCCGCGCTGCGGCTGTACGACGCGATCGTCGTCGCCGCGCCGCTCGATTTCGACGCGCGCATTCGCCTCGCCGATTGCGCGCTCGCGTTGGGCAATCCCGCGGCCGCCAACGTGTATCGCGCGACGGCTTGGTATTGCCTCAAGTCGGGACATCCGCTGCCGGCGCTCGTGTGTGCGCGCGTGCTCGAAGCGCATGGCGCGGACGCGAGTGATCTCACGAGTGCGCTCGTCGTGAACTACGGCTCGGAGTCCGAGCTGCTCGGCAAGGTGGCGGCGCGCGTCGCGTTGCCCGCGGACAACGTCGCGGTGAACGTGCCCGATGTGCGGCAGCCGGCAGCGCCGGATATCGTCGCGCAGGCGATCCATCGCGCCGAGCACGCGACCGACAACTTCAAAGATTTTCCCGAGGCGGTGCACCCGATCCCGTTGCTGTCGCAGATGTCGGAGGCCGCGTTCAAGCGCGTGCTCACGACGCTCGTGTTGCGACGGTTGCCCGCGGGCGCGTTCGTGATCAAAGAGGGCGAGCCCGGTAACTCGTTCTTCTTCGTCGCGGGTGGCCAGCTGCGCGTGTTCGCGACCGATGGGTTGGGACGACAGACCGATCTCGCCGCGCTCGGCGAAGGCGCGGTGTTCGGCGAGATGGCGCTGTTGTCGGCGCAGCCGCGCAGCGCGACGGTGGGCTGCGTGTCGGATGTCGAGGTGCTCGAGGTCGGGCGGCAGTCGTTGGCCGCGTTGGCCGACGAGCTCAATCCCGTGGCGGAGGCGCTGCACGGGTTCACGCGCGAGCGATTGCTCGGCAATCTCATGGCGACGAGCCCGCTGTTCAGGCCGTTCAATCGGATGCAGCAGCGCGACTTGCTGCGGCGGTTCACGAGCCACGATGTGGCGCCGGGCACCGTCGTGATTCACGAGGGCGAAGAGGGCCGCGGCTTGTTCGTGGTGCTGTCGGGAGATCTCGACGTGTCTCGACGGACGGCCGATGGCGAGACCGTGCCCCTCGGTGGGCTCAAGCCCGGCGACGTGTTCGGCGAGATGGCGCTCCTCCGAGGAAACCGCACGACGGCGACGGTAGTCGCACAGCGTCCCGCGACGGTTCTATTCCTCGCTCGCGACGTGGTGTCGCGAATCGTTGCCGGGATGCCGGAAATCAAGAGCTATCTCGAAGCGTTGGCAGAAGAGCGCGAGATCGATAACCAGCTCGTCCTCGGCGAGGACGACACACCGCCTGACGAGCGCATCCTCATTTAGTCACCTATACTTTTCGTCATGGACGAAGAGACCCCGCCTCCCGCGAAGCGCTCTGGCTTCGGCAGGATTCTGTGGCTCCTGGTGATCGCGGCTGTCGTGATCCTGTGGTGGCACTATCGCGGCACCGACGGTGACGCCGCGCTCGATGCCGACCCGGTCGCGCAAGAAGCTGCCGATCGGCTGAGCTCGCCCGACGCGGATCCCGACGACATCCTCGTCGATCTGAAGGACAACACGACGCCCGCGCAGGTCGCTGCGATCGAGGCGGCGTACGGCATCGACCTCGTGCTCGTCAGCGACGAGTCGGCGGACGAGCAGTTCTATCGCGCTCACGTCGATCCGGCGAAGCGCGACTCGATCCTCGCGCTGCTCTCGGCGCGCGCGGACGTCGAAGTCGCGGAGCCCGATGCACTCGCGTACATCCCGCAGGGCGAAGAGGCGATCGCGGTGCCGGCTCCCGAGGCCAACTACGAAGGCTTCCCGAACGACCCGCTCTACGCGAAGCAGTGGCACATGCGCCAGATCGGGATGCCCGAGGCGTGGAAGCTCGCGAACGGCAACGGCGTGGTCGTCGCGGTGCTCGACACCGGCGTCGGCTACGAGGACCGCGCGAAGTTCACCGAGCTGCCCGACCTCAAGGGCATCAAGTGGGTCAAGCCGTACAACTTCGTCGCGAACAACAAGAACGCGAACGATGACCACGGTCACGGCTCGCACGTCACCGGCACGATCGCGCAGGTCACGAACAACGGCATCGGCGTCACCGGCGTCGCGCTGAACGTGAAGATCATGCCGCTCAAAGTTCTGTCGAAGAACGGCTCGGGCTCGGTCGGTGGCATCGCCGACGCGATTCGCTACGCGGCCGACAACGGCGCGAAGGTGATCAACATGAGCCTCGGCAGCTCGTTCCCGTCGACGCCGCTGAAGAACGCGGTGAAGTACGCGTACGACAAGGGCGTCACCGTCGTGTGCGCTGCGGGTAACGAGAGCAAGAACAAGGTCGGCTATCCGGCCGCGTATCCAGGTGCGATCGCGGTCAGCGCGACGCAGAACGACGAAGCGATCACGTTCTACTCGAACTACGGCGCGGACATCGACATCGCCGCGCCGGGCGGCAACACGCGCGACAAGAACGGTGGTCGCCAGAACCCCGATGGTGGTGTTCTCCAGAACACGATCGCGATCGGTGACCCGTCGAAGAACGACTACTTCGCGTACATGGGTACGTCGATGGCCTCGCCGCACGCGGCGGGTGTCGCGGCGCTCGTCGTCGGCGAAGGCGTGACCAAGCCGGCCGCGGTCGAGAAGATCCTCCAGTCCACCGCGCGCAAGCCGCAGAACCAGCAGTACTCGAAAGAGAAGTACGGCGCGGGCATCATCGATGCGCCCGCCGCCGTGAAGGCTGCGAAGAAGAAGGCGGGCGGCGGTGGCGAAGAGCTCGCACTCGGCCTCCTCATGGCCGGCGCGGTCGCTGCGTCGGCGCGCAAGCGTGGCCTCGGCGCAGGCGTGAAGCTCGGCGCGGGCTACCTGATGGGTGTCCTCGTCGGTGCGTCGGGTCTGTTCTTCCTGCCGCATCTGTCGGCGACGCTCGCGTCGGCGCCGATCCTCGAGACGCTGTCGCACGGCATGCCGTCGTGGGACATGTCGATCCTCGGACCCACGGGCCACGGCAACGCGTTGTTCTTCAGCGCGCTGATCCCGTTCGCGCTTCTGGCGGTCGGGTATGGCGTGCCGAAGCTGCGCGCTCCGCTCGCGGGTCTCGCGGTCGGTGTCGCGGCGCACCTCGTGTTCACGGCGATCACGCCGGCGATGGCGCTGTCGTACGTGCCCTCGATGTTCGGGTTCGCGACCATCTGGCTCGCCCTGAACGCGGTCGTCTGCGTGCTGCTCGCGCGCGTCGCGCTGCGCCGCTAGTCAGGCGGTTCGGGACAGTCAGCGCCGCACGGAGCGAGCACCACCGCGAGGTCGGTGAGCCCCGGTCCGATCACGACGTCCTGCTCGGGTGCGACCGCGACGGTCCGGTTGTTCGCGATCGCGCGCACGCGAATGCGGAACGTCTCCTCGGACAAGTGCATCATGTACGACGGGAGTTGGCACGGCGTGGTGTTGCTGAAGCCGAACGCCTCGTCGGGGTACGCGACGTCGATCGCGACCCATTGCGCACCGAGCGAGCTGCAGCTCGATCCGGGCTCGAACGTCCACTCGATGCGAAGGTTCGAGAACGTGTCGAAGTACATGTACACGCGCTCGTTGACGCCATCGCGCAGATCCGCCTCGACGCCATCGGTGGTGTACGTCTGCTCGCCGGCGACGAGCTCGCCGTCCACCCGATAGCGCTCGCGCGCGACATCCTCGAAGCGAACGGACACGGCGTTACACGGAACGGTTCGCTCGTCGATCGGCGCGGTGCCCTCGAACGCGTACAGGGAGATGCGCACCTGCTCGGAGCCGTCCTCGCACGAGTACTCGTCCCACGTGACGACGATGTCCGGGAGCTCGGGATCCGGATAGATCTTCATGCAGCCACCGGTGACACCGGTGGTGAGCACGAACAGCTTAGTGAGGGCGGAGCTCGACACCGATGTACGGGATGATAGGGAGTCCGAGAACATCGCTGTAGCGATATTTTTCGTTGCCCGTCGGTTCGAAATTGAAATCGACGAGGCTGTCTCGGTACTCGACGTTGCGATGGTTGGTGACGTTCTGGATATCGAAGAACAGCGTGATGTTTCCCCAGCCGCGATCCCACGTGCGATCGATGCGTAGATCGATCGTCCAGAACGTCGGTAGTCGCACGAGCTGCGTCGGCGCTTCGACGCTCGGATCGTACGGCGTTCCTTCGGGCACGATGTTGACGGGGTTGCCGGACACCACGGTGAGGCGCGTGCCGATGTTCCACTCCCACGCCGTCGTCGCGAACAACAGGTTCAAGCGCATCGGTTGATCGAGGCCGTACGGCACCCAGCCGCCCGTCTCGTACACTCGCTTCGCGCGCGACCACGAGAAGTTCGCGAGCACGCGATAGTCCGCCGCGTCGTAGCGAAGCGAGGTCTCGATGCCGTACGCGCGTTGGCGGCCGACGTTTGCTTGATAGGCGTAGAGGCCGAGCTGCTCCTCGAGGAGCTCGGCGAACACGCGCTCGAGATCGATGCCGCTCGGCCGGATGTTCTTGTCGGCGATATCGACCAAGGTCTTGCGACCCTCGTGCGCGAAGGCGACCACCGACGCGGTCACACCCTCGGCCGGCGTTGCCTCCAGCGCGAGCGTGGCTTGATCGACATACGAGCTCTTCGCTTGGAGGTTGTCGACGAACTCGTCGAAGTGCGCCGGCGAGGGTGGCTGATGAAAGCGGCCCACCGACGCGCGCAGCGTCGCCGTGGGGCTTAGAGTGAGGTGTGCGTTGATCCGTGGATCGATCGCCCACTGCTCGCCGATGCCAAAGCGATCGAGGCGCAGCCCGGGACGGATCGAGACGCGATCGTCGAGCCAGTGCCGGCGCGCCTCGATGAAGATCGCCGCGTCGGTCCACAGCACCGTGTTGCGCGGGAATGGAATCTCGTCGGTGTCCCCGTCTCCGACCGCGGTGGCCTGATCGACGCGACCGAGGTAGCCACCGCTGACGTCCGCACCGACGCGAACGAACCCGCCCGGATCATCGCGCAGCCACTCACCGCGGCCGCCGAACAAGTACCAGCGACGAGTGAGGTCGAGCTCGTTCAGCTCGTCGCGATTCGGTCCCTCGTAGCTCTTCGAGTACAGCGTGAGGATGTTCGTGCCGACCATCGGTGCGAGCGTGAGTAGCGACGCGCCTTGCTTGCGCTTGTAGATCGCGCCCGCGCGAACGAAGCCGAGGTTCGCGGCGACATGCTCGTCCGATTCGGGATCCCTCGGCTTCGCCGCATCCTCGGAGTTCGCGATCCGATCGAGCGAGCCGATCACGTACGTCGCGATCTCGCCCTTCTTCGCCGCGTCGCCCCACACACCGCGGATCTGTCCGTCGGTGTAGCTCGGCAGCGGATCTGCGGCCGCGAGGAAGGGACGGATCAGGACATCGAGATACGAGCGGCGCAGCGAGACGAGGAACGCGCCACCTTTGGGCGCAGGTCCTTCGGCATCGATCTGCGAGTGCAGGAGGCTCACCTCGCCGCCGATGCGATACGCATCGCCGCGCGGCTTGCGCGATGTCAGCTCGACGACGCCGCCCTGCGTGCGCCCCATCGAGACATCGAAGCCGCTCGGGACCACGCGCATCGAATCGAGCACCTGTGTCGGAAACACGCCGGTGATGCCACCGAAGTGGAACGCGAGCGGGATCTCGACACCGTCGATGAACACGCTCGAATCGCGCGGGGACATGCCGCGAAGCACCACACCGCCGAACGAGAACGGGATGCGCGCGGCGGCGGGCAGGATCGTGATCGCGCGCAACGCATCGTTCATCGCACCCGGCGTGGTGGCGATGTCCTTCGCCGACATCGTGTACGCGATCGGCTTGCTCTCCTCGGGAGCCTTGCCGGAGATCTCGATGACCTCGCCGCTCGTGCGCTCGAGCCGCACCACGATGTCCTTGCTCGCCGCGACGGTCTGCGACGCGAAGCCGGGAGCGATGACCGTGAGCGAGCCGCTGCCCGCGATCGAGAACGCACCGGCGTCGTCGGTGACCGCGGATTCGGTGCCGCGCAAGATCGTCGCGCCGGCGACCGGTAGGCCGCTCTCGTCGACGACGGTGCCATCGATTGCCGCTCTCTGAGCATCAGCCACACCGACGAACGCGACCACGCCGACGATGGACCACCTCACGCAACGCGTACGTATCACGCCGGTGCAGTGGACTCGCATGCTGCGAACGAAGGTTGCCTGACAGATTCCGATATGCTCCGGCCGTGACTAACCGGATCTCGATCGCGCGCAGCGAGCACAAGTTCTCGTGTGCGCACATGACCGTATTTCCCGACGGAACCAAAGAACGCCTGCACGGTCACAACTACACGCTCGCCGTCGCCGTCGATGTCGAGCGCGTGGACTTCGCGTCGATGATCCCGTTCGCGGTGATCAAGGACGAGATTCGCAAGTTGTGCAAAGAGTGGAAGGAGCGCGTGTTCATCGCGCAGAACAATCCCTTCATCACCATCGTGCGCGATGACACCGAGCTCGAGGTCACGGTGTGTGGCGCGCGCTACGTGTTCCCGCGCGGCGACGTGTTGCTCCTGCCGATCGACAACATCTCCGCCGAGGCGCTCGCCGCCCACACGGCCGACCTGCTCCGTGCGCGGCTATCGAGCGTGCTCCCCGCGCACGTCACGGCGCTGACGACGACCGTGGAGGAGTCGCTCGGCCAGGGCGCTAGCTCCACGATCCCGTTGCGATAGGCGCCGAGAACCGCGCGGCGGGAACACGACCGCGACGGCGCCGATCAGCGGCACCGTGACGCTCGCGTGTGGCTACGGCGTCGGTGCTGGAACGACGGGGCCGACGAGCGTGGGCGCCATCGCGGTGATCACGACGATCCCGGCGCCACCACCGCCACCACCACCGGTGACGACCTGCAGACCCGAGCGTCCACCGTCCGTGCCATTCGCGACGAGCGCTCCGCCGCCCGCGCCGCCGTCGCCGCCGGGGAGACCGGTGCCTCCGGCCGCCGCGAGTGTTGGCGTCAGTGGATTCGGCGAGGCACCCGAGTTTCCGCCTCCGCCTCCGCCCAGGACCTGACCGCGCCCACCTTCGCCGCCACCGCCGCCGGCCGCGAGGACGGTTCCCATCACGGTCACGCCAGGCGCGTCGAGCACGATCACACCGCCCGATCCACCGCCGGCTCCGCCGGCAGTGGTCGCGGTCGCTCCTCCACCGCCCGTGCCCGATGCGTTGATCGTTCCCGTGACGAAGATCGATCGCGCGATCAAGCTGACGCTGCCACCGCCGACACCGGGCGGACCGGCGTTGCTCAGCGCAGGTCCGCCGGGACATCCACCGAGGAGCGATGGTGGTGTTGCAGCACTCGCGACGCCACCGACCCCGTTGTTGCCATCGCCGCCCTTGCCGCCCTTGCCTCCGCGACTGCCACCGGCCCCACCGCTGATCCCGGTCGGAGCCGTTAGCGTGCACCCTGTGGTCACCTGAGAGTTGCGCAGGCTCAGCGTGCCATCGATGGTGATCGTCGTCGATGCGAGCAGCACGAGCGGCCGTGTTCCGGTGACGGCGAGGGTGATGCCGGCGGCGAGGTTGATCGATCGCGCACCGATCACGCAGAGCTCGCCGGCGGTGGGATCGGTCACGACCGTGCACTCCGGCGCGGTGCCCGTGTCGAGCGTGGCGCCGAGCTCGAGATCGGAGGCGCTCGGTTGCACGCAGATACGAACGAACGCGCCTTCGCACCCATCGGAGTCGATCGTCGCGTCCGCGAGGTCGGCGTCGCCGCTCGTGCCGCTATCGATCTCGAAGCCCTGCGACGCCGGAATGTCCGCGATCAGCTCGCACCCCGAGAGCGCGAGGAGCGATGCGAACAGCCCCGACTTCACGTTCCCAGCGTGACGATCTTCGTCGGCGCGGTCAACGCAGACCTCAGGTTGCACGGCGTGCGTAGATCACACGGTCGTGCACGGCACTGCACAACGGATGTAACCGGCGCGACGACTTCTCGAACGAGAAGCCAACCGAGGACCCGACCGCGAGGCTAGGCCGCGCGGCCGACGACGCCGACGTTGGGGCGACGCTAGGCGCTCGCGCGATCGCGACCGCGGCCACCACGACGACGGCGCTTGCCGCCTCGATTGCCGCCGCCACCACCACCGCGATCGCCACCACCACGATCACCACCGCCGCGATCACCGCCTCCCGGACGCTCGCCGCCACCATGCGCGTGCGCACCGTTCGGGCGCGGCGCCGCGGCTTCGGCTTCGGCCGCGATCTCCGTCGACATCTTTCCGGCAACGCGGAACTGATCCGGCTTCCAGCCCTTCTGCGGGACGACTTCGATCTTCTTTTGGAAGCGCTTCTCGAGGTGGTCGAGATAGTCGCGCTCCTGGCGCGAGAGGATCTCGGCGACGCGCGGCGCGCACTCGAGATCGATCTTGTCGTTGTCGACGAGCGTTCCCGAGCGACGCACTTCGCGCAGGATCTCGTACGCGACCGTGGTGACCGACTTCACGACGCCCGAGCCTTCGCAGGTGGGGCATGGCTCGGTCAGCAACTGCACGAGCGATTCACGCGTGCGCTTGCGCGTCATCTCGACGAGACCGAGCTCGCTGATCTTGGTGACGTTCGTGCGCGCGCGATCGCGGGTCAGCGCCTTCTGAAAGGCGTCCCACACCTTGCGGCGGTTGCCCTCTTTGTCCATGTCGACGAAGTCGACGACGATGATGCCGCCGATGTTGCGCAGCCGGAGTTGGCGCGCGACCTCTTCGCAGGCTTCGAGGTTGTTCGCGGTGACCGTGTCCTCGAGGTTGCCGGAGCCCGAGTTCGTGAAGCTGCCGGTGTTGATATCGATCGCGGTGAGAGCTTCACCCTGATCGATCACCAGCGAGCCACCGGACTTGAGCGGCACCTTGCGCGCGACGGCGAGTCGGAGCGCGGGCTCGATGTGATACGTGTCGAAGATCGGCCGCCGCGATTGGTCGTAGCGCTTGATGCGCTCGGCGAAGCGCGGCAGGAACGCGAGCGTGAACTTCCTCACGCGCTCGTGCTGCTCTTCGTCGTCGATGACGACCTCGGACGTGTCCTCGCGCATCAGATCACGGACGACGCGCAGCGAGAGATCGAGGTCCGCATAGATCAGGCCGGGTTGGCGCTGCTCCTGCTCCCTCGCCTCGATGTTTCCCCACAAGCGTGCGAGGAAATCGACGTCGTCGCGCAGCTCTTGATCGCTCGCGTCTTCCGCGGCGGTGCGCACGATGAAGCCCGAGCCTTTCGGCCGGACCTCGTTGACGAGATCGCGCAAGCGACGCCGCTCTTTGTCCGAGCCGACGCGTCGCGAGACACCGATCTGCGAGACGTGCGGCATGAAGACCGAGTAGCGGCCGGGCAACGAGATGTACCCGGTGACGCGAGCGCCTTTGAGACCGATGGGATCCTTGGTGACCTGCACGGTGACGGAATCACCGGGCCGGAGAAGGTCTTCGATCTTGCGATTCGCTAGCTGCTTTCGCGAGCGAGCGATACGCGAGGCTGCCCCTTCGGGTGCTTCGTCGCCGTCCTCGACCTCGGTATCCTCGAACAACTTCCCTGCGTCTCCAGCGCCGAGCACGTCGGCGACATAGAGAAACGCGGCGCGTTCGACCTTGGGACCCAAGTCCACGAAGGCCGCCTGCATGCCCGGGAGGACCCGGGTCACCTTGCCGCGATAGATGTTTCCGACGATGCCTCGATCACGTTTACGTTCGACAAAAAACTCTGCGAGGGAACCTTCTTCGACGACCGCCACGCGGATCTCGGGTCCCTCTGCATTGACCACGAGCATGTTCTGCATTGAGCTCTGCAATCTGTTGCGCCCGCTCCGGAGCGCCGCGACATGAATGTCATCGTGCGGTCGCGCGAGATAACGGGTCGGGCCTCGTCGGTAGCATCGAAGCGCTACGAATACAACCAATTACGGCGCTCTTGACGAGCGTGGCCCACTGCTTGCTTCTAATCGGGGCGCACCTCGGCGTTGCCGCGCCGGTTTTGCAGCTCGGTTTATTACTTAACCACCCGAGTTCCTTAAATTAGTTGGTCTTACTTTGAACGAACGCCTGGGTTGCCGCCCGGGCGTTCGTGTTTTCGGGATTCCCGCTATAAGGGCGGCCGTGGAGCCCGACGCGAACGAAGACGCGGCCATCGCCTTCGTGCTCGCGCTCGGTAAGGCGCTGCACCGCTACGGCACTCCGGCCCATCGGCTCGAGGAAGGCCTGCTCGTGTGCTGCCGGCAGCTCGGCCTCGCCGATGCCGAGGTGTTCACCACGCCGACGACGATCATCATGTCGTTCGGCGATCCGCACGAGCTGCGCACGCGAATGATGCGCGTCGAAGGCGGCGAGCTCGACATGGGCAAGCTCGCCGCCGTCGACACGCTCGCGGATCAAGTCGGCGCGCGCACGCTTCCGATCAGCGAGGGCCTGCGCCGACTCGAAGCGATCGATCGCGCGCCGCCTCGCTACGGCCGCGTGCTGTCGACGTTCACCCACGCGGTCACCGTCGGCGCCTTCGCGGTGTTCTTCGGCGGCTCGATGGTGGACGTCGCGGTCGCGTCGGTGATCGGACTCGTGCTCGGTGTGCTCGCGCAGTTCACGAAGCGGTCGGTCGATCGCGCGCGTGTGTTCGAGCTCGTCGGATCGATGTTCGCCGCGACCGCTGCGGGACTCGCGTCGTCGGTGTGGACTGATCTCGCGCCGTCGCTCGTCACGATCGCCGCGCTGATCGTGCTGTTGCCCGGGCTCTCGCTGACGGTCGCGATGACCGAGCTGACCACGCGCCACATCATGGCCGGCACCTCGCGCCTCGTGTTCGCGGTGATCGTGCTGCTCGAGCTCGTCGTCGGCGTCGCGATCGGATCGCGGCTCGCGAACCTGCTCGTCGACGTGCATCACACGACACCGGTCCCGTTGCCGGCGTGGTCACCGTGGCTCGCTCTCGTCGCCTCGGCGCTCGGCATCGCCATCGTCGTGCAGGCATCGCCGCGCGCGTTCGGTTGGATCCTCGGTGCGTCGCTCGTCGGCTACGTCGGTGCGCAGCTCGGCGATGCGTGGCTCGGTGGTGACATGGGCGTGCTCGTCGGCGCGTTCGCGGTCGGCATCACGAGCAACGCCTACGCGCGCTGGCTCCACCGTCCCGCGCAGGTCGTACAGGTGCCCGCGGTGCTCATGCTCGTGCCGGGCAGCATGGGCTTTCGCGGCATGACCTCGCTGCTCGGTCGCGACACGCTGACGGGCATCGAGACCGTGTTCGCGATGTTCATCGTCGCGCTCGCGATCGCCGCGGGCCTGTTGATCGCGAACGCAGCGCTCACGCCGCGTCGCTCGCTGTAGCGCCGGCTAGTACCAGGAGCGAATGCCGAGGAGATACCGGATTGCGCCGAGCGGCTCGAGCTCGAGGCCGAGCGTCGCCGACCAGTCGTGCGGATCGAGCCGGCTCTGCGTGGCCGTCGCGACGAAGCCCACGCCGATCATGTAGCGACTGCTGCGCGGGCGTTCGCCGAACAGATCCCACGGCGCGCGATAGTGCAGCCCGAGCTGACCCGTCCACACGTCGGGGTTTCCGCCGCCGCGCAGCGAGATGGCCCCTTTGCCTTTGTAGAAGAACAAGTCGAGGTCACCGGGGATCAGCATCAGCTCGCCGCCGGCGACCGGCAGCTCCCAGCCCCGCATCTCGGCCCACGCACCGATGCGCGCCTTCGATCCGATCGGCAGCGACACGCCGATCCCGAACGCACCGGCGAAGCGGCGATCGGCTTCGCGCGTCGGTGCGATCGTTGTCCGTGCGATCGTCGACGACGGTGCTTCGCCGTGCGCGATCGCCACGCCGAACCGCACCCACGTGCTCCACTCGATCAACGTCGGCTTCGTCGGCGCTACCTCGTAGTCCTCGGGGGGCGGCGGCGGGTGCGCGAACGCCGTTTGCGCGAACACCGTTTGCGCGAGAACACACAGCGACACCACACCGAAGAGAACACCGACCGAGACATTCGGCTCAGTCGGGGTCGCGACGCAGATCGGGATCGTCGGGATCCGCGTCGCGATGCACGCACGGATCGTTGTCCGGATCGTGACCGCACGCGAGGACACCGGGCGAATCGTCGTCGGGATCGACGCCCTTGTGCGGACCGATCTCGTCGTCGGGGCCGTGCAGGTCTCCACCCGCCGCGATGATCGCCTCGCGCTTCTCGGGCGAGACATCGGGCACGAGGTTCTTGCGCGCGATGTACGCGACGTAATACGCGCCTTCGCGTCGCGCTTCGAGCTCGCCGCTATCGATCGCGGCGTTCAGCTCGCGCATGAGGTCGCCGATCAGTCGCGACGGACGGATCTCGAACGCATCCATGATCGCGTTGCCGACGCCGCCGGGCAGCGGAGGAAGCTTCGCGTCCTGCTCGGCGAGTCGCTCGACGCGATCGGCGAGCGCGCTGATCTGCTCGAGCAGCGCCTTGCGCCGGCCGGGGCGCTTCGAGGTGATGTCGGCGCGCGAGAGATCGAGGAGGTCCGTCATGTGTGCGGCCATCTCGCGATGAAAGCGACGCACGGCGGAGTCGGTCCACTGCTCGCTGTACTGGTTCGTGCGCAGGTGATGGCGCACGAGGAAGCGGATCGTCTGGCGCTCGTCGCGCGCGAAGTTGAACCGCTTGCTCACGGACTCGAACATGCGTGCGCCGACCTCGGCGTGACCGTGGAAGTGCACGCCATCATCGGTGTACGTGCGCGTCGGAACCTTGCCGATGTCGTGCAGCAGCGCGGCCCAGCGCACGAGCGGACGACGCACCGTCTGCCGCACGACCTGCTTGGTGTGGGCCCACACGTCCTTGTGCTGACGACCGGTCTCCTGCACGAGATTCACCGTCGCTGCGAGCTCGGGGAACAGGATGGGCAGGATGCCAGCTTCGCGGACCCACTCGAGCGCAGCGTCGACGTCGCGCCCCATGAGCATCTGCTCGATGGCGGCGCGTGCGCGCTGCTTGTCGGCGTCGGCGAGGCGGGGCGCGTGCTCGTGGGCGACGTCGGTAATCCCCTCGCTCGGCCACCGGCCTTCGCCATCGTTCGCGATCGCCGCCGCGATCTCGAGCACGACGATCGGGTCCGCCTCGACGAGGCCGCGCACTCGATCAGCGGCAGTCTGCTCGCCGGACATGGGTCGCGATAGCTACCACAAATGGGTAGGTTCGGCCTGAGCCAGGACCCTAGCAGTGCGTATTGGTACGGATGCTGCTCCTGGCCGCGCGCGTGGTTGGCCGTATTACCGAGCGACAGTTGCCGCAGGCCGAGAGGTGCTTCCCCGGCATTTCTCGCTTCTACAAGTCGCTCGACGCCAAGCCCATGACATTCCTGCAGCTCGTATGGGCCTTCGAGGCCAAGCAGCTCGCTCGTCCGACTCGTCGGAAGCAACGCTAACTCTCCGGCGTTTTCCTCGCGACGTGGCGTTAGGTCTGGCAAGTTGATCTGCCAGCTGTGACAGCCCGTCGCAATCCGGACGCTTATATGGGGCAAGATCGAACATCGTCGAGACGTCATCCGATCGGCGTCTTCGACTCAGGTGTCGGTGGACTGACCGTCGTTCGGGCGCTGCGCCAAGCGCTGCCCGGCGAGGACATCGTCTACCTCGGCGACACCGCGCGCGTGCCGTACGGCAACAAGAGCCCGCGCACCGTCGAGCGCTACTCGCTCGCGTGTCAGCAATTCCTGCTCGATCGCGGCGTGAAGCTCGTGCTGATCGCGTGCAACACAGCATCCGCCACGGCGCTGCCTGCGCTCGTTGCAGCGAGCCCGGTGCCGGTCATCGGAGCTGTCGAGCCGGGCGCACAAAGCGCGCTGGCAGCGACGAGGAACGGCCACATCGGCGTGATCGGGACCCTCGGGACGATTCGCTCCGGGGCGTATGCCGCTGCGATCGCCGCGCGCGATCCGAGCGCGAAGCTCGTCGCGCTCGCATGCCCGTTGTTCGTGCCGCTCGCCGAGGAAGGCTGGACCGACGACGAGGTCGCCGCGCTCACGGCGAAGCGCTATCTGACCGAGCTGTTCGCACAGGACCCGCAGATCGACACGCTCGTGCTCGGCTGCACGCACTATCCGCTGCTGCGCGAGACGATCACGCGCGTCGCTACGGAGATCGCGGGGCGACCGATCGCCGTCGTCGATAGTGCGAGCGCGATGGCCGAGGCCGCGCGCGAGCAGCTCGGCTCGGGCCCGACCAAACCCGTGCTCGCGAATCGCCGCACGGAGCCCGGACGCCTCGATGCGTTCGCGACGGATGCCTCGCGGCTCGCCGAGATCGCGCCGCGCTTCCTCGGTGAACCCCTGAGTGGCTTCGAGCTCGTCGATCTCTGATGATCCTCGTCTCGATCAAAGACGCGACGACGAACTACATCCTGACCGCCGAGATCCAACCGAGCGGCGATCTCGTCGTGTCGGCGAGTGACTTCTCGCCGTCGATCAAACAAGCGTTCGACACCGACGAGTACGAATACTTCTACGTCGTGAAAGCCGCCGACGTCGACCGCGTCCGCACGGCCCTCGGCATCACGGACACTCTGCTACCGCGCGTCGAGCTCCTGCAGCGACTGCGAGCACTGCTCGAACCGCACGGCTACACCGCGAGCACGCAGTGGAAAGCGTGGCTCGTCGCGAACAACATCCCGTACGACTTCAGCGTCTGGCGCTGAGGTCGCGCAACCGCTCGCTAGGCGCGAACGATCTTGTTGGTGTTGTTGCCCTTCGCGCGCGCTTCTTCGTCCTTGCGGCGCTTCATGACCTCGGTAACCGTGGTCGCCTTCTTGAGCTTGTCTGCGATGGTCTTCTCGTCGACGGGATAGTCCGTCCGGAACACCAGACCGTCGTCGAACAGCTGCTCGCGCAGCTCCTCGTCGTCGAGGTACTTCGTGGCCTTCTTGCCCTTGTACTCGATGGTCGCGAGGTTTGGCACCTTGCCCTCGAGCCACGTCATGAGGTCGCCCATGACGGACTTGCAGAGGGTGAGGTTGTCGTCGAGGTTCTCGAAGAGCTCCGGGAATCGATCCCGGAACGCCACTTCGTCCTCACCGGCACCTAGGGCTTTTGTGAGCGCGAGACGCAGCAGCAACGCGTCGTCCGCGAAGCTCACTACTGCGTCATTGCGATCGGCGATGAAGTCGTTGGGTGACACGACATAGGCGACCACGCCGGCAGCGACTTCGCGTACCGGGCGGGGCAGGTTCTCGTCATCCATCGCGTCGAACGCGATCTTGAGGTCATGGGGAAGAGAGACCAACCAATTGCGCACCAACTCGACGAACTTCGACTCCGCTGCAGCTGCACTCACGGTCATTGCGTACCCCGCGTTGGCGGGGCCTCCAAGTGCTTCGAGATTGAAGCTTGAACGGTGTGAGTACCAACCCCGCGACAGATTTACAAGCTGCGTGCTACCCTCGTCGGGCGGTGGCCAAGCGTTCACCCATCCTGGGGTACAACCACAACGTCAAGTACCGTGGTCTGATCTTCCACGTTCAGACCGAGGACTCGGGGTTGTTGAGCCCGCACCTGTTCACCCACCTCTTTTATGGTGGCGTGATCATTTCAACTCGTAAGTTGGTCTACGACGCCGGCTCGGCCGAGGACGCGATCAAGGGGCTCATGCAGTCCCAGCACAAGATCGTGCTGAAGGACCTCAAGGGCGGGAAGTTCGACGACAAGATCGACGTCTACCTCGCCGGAACCGAAGGCCTCGAGCCGCGCACGACTCCCGCGGGCCCACCGCTACCGCTGGACGACGGCCCGCGTCCCAGCGATCCGGAGATCGTCCTCTCGCGGCCCGAAACCGACAACGACATCGAGCCGATCGACATCCAGCCGATCGCTGTCGCACGCACGGCCACGCCTCCACCGATTCCGGTGCGAGCTCCCACGCCGCCAAGCGGACAGCGCGCGGTCACGCCGAGCTCGGCCGGCATTCCGACGCCTCGCACGCAGACCGCCGAGCGCAAGAGCGCCCCGACCAGCGTACGCACCTCGCTTCCTCCGCCACCGCCGCCCGACATGAGCGAGCTGGATCCGCCCACGGATCCCGACGCGTCGGATGCGATGCACGGCGCGATGCAGAACGCGACCGTTCGCACGCCGATGCCGGACTTCGATTCGGCGCCCGAGATCCAGATCCTCCCGAGCGATGACTCCGCCGTCGCGCGCGCTCGCAACAAGCACGACACCGAAGTGAGCGACGGAATCCCCGGCTCGAACATACAACCCGACAAGCGCCCGAACGCGCTCGCTGCGGGTGCGCTTCCACCGGCACGTCCGATCTCGCGCCCGCCCTCTCGCCAAGCGATGACACCCCCGACGGTGATGTCGCGCCCACTCACGAACAGCGATGGCGAACGCAGCCGGCCCGAGAGCGACGCGATCGAGGTCTACGCACCGGCCCCTCCCTCCGCCGACGCACCGCCCGGCATGCAGGAGCGCCCAGGCCAATACGCGCAGCACAAACGTGTCAGCCAGAAGATGTCGATCGACGTTCTCAAAGCCGAGCGCGAACGCACCGGCTCGGTGCCGATCCCCGCGGGCCTCGCGCGTCCCGGTCGGTCTGCCGCACCGAGCTCGCCTCCGTCCGCCGGTGTCCCGCAGCGCATCACTCGCGAGCCTTCGCCGGGCAGCGGTCCTCGCGCCGCTTCGTCCCCCGACATCCGCGTGCCCACCGCCGCCGAGCGTCCTGCCGAGCGCCCGCGTACTCCGACGCCCGCGCGCATCTCGCCCCCGTCGGGCAACGTACGCGCTCCCTCGTCGAGCGGTTCGGGTGGCGTGGTGATGACGCGTCCCGCGGTGATCGTCGGCGCACCCGCCAAGACCGCATCGCCGCCGCGCGTCCGCAAGGCACGCGAAGAGGAAGGCCGTGGTTTCGGCCAAGGCCTCATCTCGGAGAAATCCCTCGACGAAGTGATCCTCGCGTATCTCTCCGAAGACGCGGACGAGAAGTAAAACCTCTCGTTCGTGCGCACTGTGCGTTCCACGACGCACGCTTGTCCGTTCGGACTTCGCCGCTACGTTGTGCTCGTGAGCGCCAAGGTAACGATCTACACGCGAGAGTGGTGCGGGTACTGCACCGCGGCGCTGCAGCTCCTCGAGAAGAAGGGCATCGAGTTCGAGCATATCGATGCGAGCGGAAACCCCGAGCTCCGCCAGTGGCTCGCCAAGGTGTCCGGTCAGCGGACGGTTCCGCAGATCTTCATCGACGACAAGCCGATCGGTGGGTTCAGCGAGCTGCGCGCGCTGGACCGCGACGGGAAGCTCGACAAGATGTTGTGGGACAAGGCGCCAACGAACGATTAGCTGGCGCCACTCGCTCGCCGCCAAGGCGCCACTCGTGGTGCCGCTTGCCGCCAAGGCGCCACTCAGACGGTGAGCCGCCAAGGCGCCATGGCGCCAAGGATCTTTTTTAGAAGAGTTCGCAACTCGTGCCACCCCAGGGACGAGAGCGCGAGCCATGCGCATCGAGCCTTCGCACGAAGTAGACACCCTCGCTCACTCGGTCATTGGCGCCGCAATCGCCGTTCACAAGGAATTGGGGCCTGGCTACATAGAATCGATCTACGAGCGTGCGCTCGCGATCGAACTAAGCCATCGGCAGATTCCGTTCACACAACAGGTGGTGCACCAAGTCCTGTATCGAGGTGAGCTCGTTGGCGAACATCGGCTCGACCTGATCGTCGACGGCCGACTTCTACTCGAACTCAAGGCGGTCGAAGTCGTAGGGCCGCATCACCTCGCGCAAACGCTTTCCTACCTTCGAGCGACGGAATTGGAGCTCGCGTTGATTCTAAACTTCAACGCATCCGTCCTTCGGGAAGGCATCCGCCGGGTCGTGCCTCGCTCCTACGATCGCGACGGGATCTAAAGGATCCTTGGCGCCATGGCGCCTTGTATGTAGATACGGCCGGTCCGAAGCCTCCTCGGACTAAGCTCCGTTCCGGTGC
>JBGARE010000065.1:0-34473 GCA_044230415.1 Kofleriaceae bacterium | reverse complement strand
ATCTGATCGAACGCCGTGAACTTCGCGAAGCCCTTCGTCGACTGCACCTTCGTGATCGCAGCGGTCAACGTCGTCTTGCCGTGATCGACGTGGCCGATCGTTCCGATGTTGACGTGGGGCTTGTTGCGGACGAATTTCTCTTTCGACATTTTCGAATTTCCTAGGCGTGCTTGTTCGACGACTTCATCGTCAGGTCGTTGCGGATTTGTTGAGGAAGCTCGGCGTAGTGGTCTAGTTCCATTGCGTGTGTCGCGCGGCCTTTAGTGCGGGACCGAAGGTCGGTCGAGTACCCGAACATCGAGGCCATCGGGACAAAACAGGCGACGGTCTGTACACCAGGCCGTGCGGTAATTCCAGCGACTTTTCCACGTCGTGCGTGCAAATCGCCGAGCACTTCACCGACGTGCTCGTCTGGGGTTACGACCTCGAGCGACATGATCGGCTCGAGGATGGTCGGGGAGGCCTTGTTCGCCGCCGCGACGAAGGCCTTCGATCCGGCGACCTTGAAGGCGAAATAGTTCGAATCCACGGGGTGATAGCTCCCCCCGATGACTTGGACGCGCAGGTCGGTCATGGGGTGGCCAGTCAAGACGCCACGCTCGACGGCCTCGGCGATCCCAGCCTCGACGGCGGGAGCGTGCTCCTGCGGGATGTCCGACGCGGATGCGCGATTCTCGTAGACGTAGCCGCCGCCGCGGTCCGTCGGCTCGACGACCAGCTTGACGTGGCCGTACTCGCCGCGGGGACCGTTCGGGCCGGCCGCGACGCGCACGAAGCGGTTCTCGCCCTCGGCCCGCGCCGTGACGGTCTCGCGGTAGGCGACCTGTGGATGGCCCACGCGCGCCTTCACGCCGAACTCGCGGCGGAGGCGATCGACGACGATCTCCAGGTGGAGCTCGCCCATCCCCGAGATGATGATCTGTCCGCTCTCGACGTCGGTGCGGACGCGGAACGACGGATCCTCGATCGCGAGGCGCTCGAGGCCGTGCACGAGGCGACCGTGATCTTCAGATGTCTCGGGCTCGACGATCACGCCCATCACCGGGTTCGGGACGGTCATCGCATCGAGGAGGATCGGCGAGCGCGGATCGCAGAGCGTGTCGCCGGTGGCGACGGGCGATGCGGACTTCGACGAGACGATCGCGCCGATCATGCCGGTCTCGACCTGGCGAATGTCCTCGCGGTGGTTCGCGAACATCCGCACGAGGCGATCGATCTGCTCGAGGTTTCCCTTCGTCGCGTCGAGCACGGCGTCGCCGACCTTGAGGCAGCCCGCGTACACGCGAACGAACGTGAGCTGTCCGCCGTTCTCGTCGGTCTGCACCTTGAACGCGAGCGCGGCGAGCGGCTGATCGTCGCCGATCGTGCGCACCAGCGTCGGTGCGCCGGCCGGATCGTCGACGGCGCGGCCGCGCACTTCGACGAAGTCATTCGGCGCGGGGAGGAAATCGCAGACCGCGTCGAGGAGGTTGTGGATGCCCTGGTTCTCGAACGCGCTACCGACGAGGACCGGCACGCCGCGGCGAGAGTCCGAATGGTCGAGCGTCACGCGGCGAAGCGCGGCGCGGATCGCCTCGGCGGTGAGCTCGCGACCGGCGACCCACGCGGCCATCAATTCGTCGTCGAGCTCGGCGATCGCTTCGAGCATCGTCTCGCGCGCGCGGCTCGCGTCGGAGGCCTGCGCGTGCGGGATCGGTCCGTCGGTGAACGTCGCGCCGAACGTCGACGCGTCCCACGTGCGGGCGCGCATCGCGACGAGATCGATCACGCCGTCGAAGTCTGCGCCGACGCCGATCGGCAACTGGATCACGATCGGGTGCGCACCGAGGCGCGCCTTCATCTCGCCGACGACGCGATCGGGATCGGCGCCTTCGCGATCCATCTTGTTGATGAACGCGAGGCGAGGAACCTTGTAGCGATCCGCTTGCCGCCACACGGTCTCGCTCTGGCTCTCGACGCCGGCGACCGCATCGAACACCGCGATCGCACCGTCGAGGACCCGCAGCGAGCGCTCGACCTCCATCGTGAAGTCGACGTGGCCCGGCGTGTCGATCAGGTTCACGACGTGGCCCTTCCAGCCGAACGTCGTCGCAGCGGCGGTGATCGAGATCCCGCGCTCCTGCTCCTGCGCCATCCAGTCGGTGACGGTGGAGCCGTCGTCGACCTCGCCGATCCTCGACGTCGCACCCGTGTAGAACAGGATGCGCTCGGTCGTCGTCGTCTTGCCCGCGTCGACGTGCGCCATGATCCCGATGTTTCGGGTCTTGGCGAGCGGAGCGGTCCGCGTATGTGACGAGAGGCGGGTCGTCATAAAGAGCCTGGTGGTTTGGAGCCCAGCATCGGGCTCCACCTTCCAAACCGTCGATGGCTTAGAGAGTCGCTAGGCTTACCAGCGATAGTGGGCGAACGCACGGTTCGCCTCGGCCATCTTGTGGACGTCTTCGCGCTTCTTGACCGCGTTGCCACGGTTCTGCGCGGCGTCGACGATCTCGTTCGCGAGGCGATCCATCATCGTCTTCTCGTTGCGGCCGCGAGCGTACTCGACGAGCCAGCGCATACCGAGCGCCATCGAGCGGTCCGGGCGGACATCGACGGGCACCTGGTACGTCGAACCACCGACGCGGCGGCTCTTCACTTCGACGCGGGGGCGGACGTTGCTCATCGCGCGGTCCCACACCTTCAACGGATCGTCCTTCGCACGCTCGGCGACCATGTCGAACGCCTTGTAGACGATGCCCTCGGCGACGGCCTTCTTGCCATCGCGCATCACGACGTTCACGAACTGCGTCAGCCGACGACGAACGTCGGTCGGCGCGTCGGTGTACTTCGGGTCCGGGAGGACTTTACGCTTCGGTACTTCACCCTTACGCGGCATGAGTCGATTTCCTTACTGGCTTACTTGGGGCGCTTCGCGCCGTACTTGCTGCGCGACTGCTTGCGGTTCTGGACGCCCGTCGTATCGAGGGTGCCGCGAATGATGTGATAGCGAACGCCCGGGAGGTCCTTCACGCGGCCACCGCGGATGAGGACGACCGAGTGCTCCTGCAGGTTGTGACCTTCGCCCGGGATGTACGACGTGACTTCCATCTGGTTCGTCAGACGAACACGCGCGACCTTGCGGAGCGCCGAGTTCGGCTTCTTCGGGGTCGTGGTGTACACGCGGGTGCAGACGCCGCGCTTCTGCGGGCATTGCTTCAGGGCGGGAGAGGCGCTCTTGGTGCGCATCTTCTCGCGTCCCTTTCGGACGAGCTGATTAATGGTCGGCATCTAGATGGATCCTGGGCGGGGCTACGGAGCGCGTGACTTTACGGATCCTCCCCTGGCTGTCAAGGGCGTTAGCACACCGGCGCTTACCTCAACGTTCGTCGAAGTGGCCGACTCGGTCAGTGATGCGTCTCCTTCTTGTGGCCACCGTGACGGCCTGTCTCCTCCCGACCCTGGCTCGTGCCGAGGGTTGGCTCGTGGCGGAAGCCCCCGCCGCGATCGCCGTAAGTGATGCCCAGGCCGGCGTGTTTCGGCCGGGTGCGATGCCGGCCCTCGGTGCCTACGCCGACAATGGATGGCTCGCGATCGGCGCTCGACTGCGTGCCGGGGTGCTCCGAAATGGTCCGAGTCCAGGCAACGGCCTCGCGGATCCCGGCTTCGGCGGCCTCATGACCGCCGGGCTCGCGATGCGCGCCCACGTCTCGGGAGCCTGGGTCGAGCTCGTCGGCGGCGGTGGCGTGACCGGCAACGATCTCGTGCCCGCCGTCGAAGCAGGCGCCGGATGGATGTTCGCCGTCGGCGACTACCATGTCGGCCCGAGCGCGCGCTTCGTCCGCGTCGTGTCGCGCGACCAGATGGCCGCCTTCGGCAGCGCGGACATCGCGCTCGTCGGCGTCGACATCTCGTGGGGCAAGGCGCGCGCGCCGCGCTCCGTGCGTGCCGTCGTCGTCGAGAAGCCCGCCCGGAAGGACGACGTGGCGGTCGCAGCCGACGCGGTCGGCTTCGCGGTGAGCGACGGCGATCGCGTCGTCGAGTCTCGAGAGACGAGCTGCGCGCAACGCATGGACGGCTGCCCGATCTCGGAGCACGTGATGATGTTCGAAGATCGCATCGTCCTCGACGAGCGCGTGCTGTTCGACTTCAATCGAGCGCGCGTTCGCTCGAGCGGCCGCGACGTGATCGCGGACATCGCGAAGATGTGGCGCGCGCACCCGGAGTGGCATCGCATCACGATCGAAGGCCACACCGATGTCCGCGGATCGGACACGTACAACCAAAACCTCTCGAAGCGCCGCGCCGAGCTCGCGCGCCTGGTGCTCGAGAAGCAAGGCTTCGACGCGGCGGCCATCGAGGCCGTCGGCTTCGGCCGCTCGCGCCCTCGGATCGAGGCTGCTCGCGACGAGCGTGAACATCAGAAGAACCGTCGCGTCGAGTTCGTGATCGAACGCTCGACGACGGTCGACCCCTCCGTGGAGATCGAGGTGACCCCGTGAATCGCTTCGTCGTTGTTTCGCTCGGGCTCCTCGCCGGCTGCAGCTCTCTCGTCGACGATCACTGTGCTCGCGGCTACCTGCGCGATGACGGCACCTGTGTCGTTCGTCCCGAATCCGATGGTGGCATCGTGGCGGTCGCCCCCGACGCGCGCATGCCCGTCGGCAACTTCGATCCCGATCCGACGCCGACACCCGACGCCGGTCCCGACGCGATCGTCGACGCCCCGCCCTCCCCCGATGCCTCTCCCGACGCCGGGCCCGATGCGGCGATCGCCGATGCGTCGCCCGATGCAGGCCCGACCTGCATCGCGCCGCTCGAAGCGTGTTTCGGCAGCTGCGTCGATCTCGAGACCGACGCCGATCACTGCGGCTCGTGCACGCATCAATGTGCGAGCGGCATCTGCACCGCGGGCCACTGCCAAGGCGACGCGTGGGGCCACATCGTCGCGATCGGTCACGACTACGCGACGTCACACCCGGCGATGCGCCGTGTCCTCGCGAACGCTGTCTCGCTCACCGCGACGAACGATGTCGGCGTCGCGTGGTGGCCGAGCGAATCACCGTCGATGGCCCACTACCCTGCGCTCGCGCTCGGTATGAGCACGATGAACCGTCCGTGGCACCAGGTCGCGTTCCCCGCATCGCCGGCGAGCTCGTTCGATGGCGTCGACGTCGTGATCGTCCCGCCCGAGGACATCGACGGCGATTCGTCCGAGCAGGCCGGCGCGGCGTGGGCCACGGCGCTCGACGAGTTCCTGCGCCGCGGTGGTGTGGTCGTCGTGCTCGACGGAGCGGGCACCAACTACCGGTTCGCGCGTGGCGCGCAGCTGTTCGATGTCGGCGCCCCCGTGGTCGTCACGAGCCAGCCGACCGCGGTCGTCGACGGGACGGACTCGATCGCGAACCAGGTCGTCACGCCGTACCTCGCCGAGGCGACCTCCGTCGCGTGGCCGGGCGCACCGGAGCCCGTCATCACGACGATGGGCGGCGTGGACACCATCGTGTTCCACCTGACGCGCTGACGGGACTATCGGATCTGCTTGAGCAGCGCCGCGGCCTGCTTCTTCACGTTGCCGTTCTTCGCGTACTTCGCCGCGTTTGCGAGGTACGGGCGCGCCGAGCGGCCGATGTTGGTGCGGATGAAGGCCTGCGCCTTGCGCACCGTCTTGGGGCTCGCGAGCATGTTGATGACGTTCTTGTTCAGGATCGCGTTGGCCTTGTAGCCACCGTTCTTGTTGATCGCGATCTTGTAGTGATCCATCGCGACCGACCACCACAGCTTGTCGTTGTAGATGTTGCCGAGGAGGAACGGGATCTGCGCGCTGTTCGGTGACTTCTTCCACAGCGCGTGCAGGCTCTGCCGCGCGAGCTCGCGCTTGCCGTCCTTGAGCATCTGGATCGCTTCGGTGACGGTCTTCGCGGGTTCGGGCGGCGCTTCGACCTTCGTATCGTCGACGACGTCGGGCGCGTCGGGTGCTTCGTCCTCGGCGGCGTTCGAGCCCGCCTGCGGATCCGGGTTGTCCGCGGTGAGCGGATCCATCTCGATCTCGTCGCCGGGCGCATCGATCGGCACGGTGCCCTCGGCCGCATCGACGACGGCGACCGCCGGCTCCGCCGCATCGACGACGACGACCGGCGCTTCGGTTGCATCGGGCGTCGCGGTCGCGATCGCACCCGCATCGATCGTGATCGGCGGCAGCGCCGTCGCGTCCGGATCCTTCGCTCCCTTGTCGGGTGCGCGGAACACGATGAAGTAGACGGCGGCGGCGGCACCACCGAGCAGCAACAGCACGAACAAGACGCCCCCACCAAACCCGCCCTTGCGGTGGACGGGATCGGTGCCTTCCTTGCGGATCGTCGTCGCGACGCGACCCGATTCGACATCGACGAGCGTGGGCGCGACGGCGGGATCCGTCTGCGCGCGCTTCATCGGGATCACGGGGACCTTGTGCTCGCTCGACGTACGCGAGCCGACGAGCTCTTCGATCGCGTCGGCAAGCTCGACGGCGGACTGGAACCGATCGTCGGGCGACTTCGCCATCGCCTTCTCGATCAACTCCTGCACGCCCTCGGGGATCTCCGACGAGCCCGACAGGAGGTTCATGCGGTCTTTGAGCTTCGGCGTCGGCGCGGCGCGGTGCATGCCGAGCAACGCCATCGTGTCCTTCGCGTTGAACGGGCGCTCGCCCGCGATCATCTCGAACAGCACGACGCCGCAGGCATAGATGTCCGTGCGCGCGTCGATCGTGCCGCCGCCGATCGTCTGTTCGGGCGCCATGTAGTTCGGCGTTCCGACGACGACGTTGGTCTGCGTTGCATCGCGCCCGACGTTGCCGCGCAGGCGCGCGAGGCCGAAGTCGAGGATGCGCACGTGATCGCCGGTGCCGACCTCGTCGCTGATCATGATGTTCGCGGGCTTCACGTCGCGATGGACCACGCCCTGCGCGTGCGCGTGCGCGAGGCCCGCGGCGATCTGACGAGCGAGCACGAGCGCGCGTCCGACGGGCAGCGGGCCCCTATCGATCAGCGCGCGCAGCGTGGTGCCCGTGACGAACTCCATCGCGAGATACGGCGCGTCTTGCCACACGCCGAAATCGACGACGCTCACGCAGTTCGGATGCGAGAGCTTCGACATCACGCGCGTCTCCCGCTCGAACCGGACCTGGAACTCGTTGTCCTTCGCGAACGACGCGTGCAGGAACTTCAGCGCGACGAGCTTGCCGACGGGGACGCGCTCGGCCTTGTACACGGCGCCCATCGATCCCGACGCCATCGCTTCCAGGATCTTGTAGCGATCGTCGACGAGCTGACCGATGCGGGTGTCCGTCTCCTCGGTCTCGTCATCGCGACCCACGACATCGGATTCCGTGTCGGGTGCGGACGTGGACGTCGGAGTCGTCGGATCGGATCTGGTCGGGTTCAGTGGGTCCACTTCTCTTCGCGCCGATGTTCCCCGTCCTCGTACTCGTGCGCCATCACGAAATGGTACGCGACCTCGCGCGCCTTTTCCGTCTCGATGACGCATTCGAACAGCCACTCACCGTCGGTTTCGGACGGCTCGACCTGCACGTAGGCGATCTCCGCTGGGAACACGAGGAGCTCGCCGACGAGATCCTTCGCGCGCGCGAGCTGGACCACGTGTGTGTGATCGTCCTCCGTGATCAGCGTCCAGTGAAAGTCATCGTGATCGAGGAGGACGGTCTCGGGAGTGCCCGCTCGCAGGATGCAGTTCGCGTGACCCGCGAGCCACGTCCAGAACTTGTCGAAGCTGACCGTGGTGGCCACCGAAGCGAGCTTTGTTTTTCCAGGCTTTCCCATCGACGAACCCATATCGCGGCGGAGCATAGCCAGGCGCGTCCGGGTTGCAAGGGCCATGTCCGGGTCGCGCCTCGACGAGCGCCTCGACGAGCGCTCAGAGCGGTTGCGCGGTGAATCCCGCCGCGATGATGCTCGGAACGTCGACGATCGTAGACGCACCCGCTTTGAACGAGCCCTGTTGCATCTCCGTCGCCACGCGCCGCGTCGCCACGCGCACCGCAGCCTCGAAGTCCGCGCTGCCGACCATCGTCGTCTCGACGAACAATGGCTCGCCCTTCGTCCCGTCCTTCGCCACCGTGTGCCACCCGACGAACGCGTGCCCCGGGACGATCACGATGATCGGCTTGATCCCGATCGCTTCGAATAGCGTCGCGAACAGCAGCGTCCCCTCGAGGCACTGCGCGTTCGTCGTCGCGAGGACCTCGGCGGGCAAGCGCGTGCGCTGCACGAACACCTGATCGGCAGCGACGTTCGGATCCATCACGTAGCTCACGCCGCGGCTCTTGAGCTCGTCGTACAGCGCCTTGATCTGCGGGACCGTCGCGCCTTGCTCGCCGACGAAGTTGCGGCCCTCGACGCGCTCCTTCGCTTTCGCCAGGAAGGCATCGATCGCCGGATCGTTCGACGTGAGCCACGCGCCCATGAACCCGTACGTCGGGATCATCGAGTCCGCGCCGACCTTGCGCTTGAGCGGCAGGTAGTCACGCGGCAGCACCTCGATCGGAATCGTCTCGTCGAGGACGACCTTGTCGCCGCCCTTCGCGAGCTCGGTGATCTTGAGCGCGAGCTGCGCCGGGCGCGGACCGCGGACCTTCGCGAGATCGAAGTCCATCTTCAGCGGCGGGTTCGCCCACTTGATGCTGTACTCGTTCGGCTTGAGCGCGATCGTGTTCGAGCTGCGCTCGGTCACGCCCGGCACCTCGACCTCGACGCGGAACTGCCGCGCGACCTTGCCCTGCTCGCGCAGCTTGATCGTGAGCAGCGCGCCCGTGTTCGCGCGGCCCATCAGGTGATAGACGCCGATCGGGAGCTGCGCGAGCGGAACGACTTCGAAGTAGAAGCCGCGATCGATCGTCGCCTGCGCCGTCGCCTTGATCGCGTCGAACTTCGGAATCGGGCCGCGCACCTTCTCGATCGCGGCGATGTCGGCGAGCGCTTCCTTCGGCTTGCCCGTCACCACCCAGCCGATCGAGCGCAGGAGGTGGATCACCTGGATCGCATCCTTGTCCGCGTCGGGCTTCTTCTCGAGCTCGGCGAGGGCGCTGTCCGCCGTCGACACGCACTTGTCCCACGCCTCCGCTTTGCAGAACACCATCGTCACCGCGGCCATCAGCATGTCGCCGGACTTCGGATACTTCTTCGAGAACGCGACGGCGGTCTGGATCGCCTTGTCGTACTCGCCCATCTCCGAGAGCGCGCGCACGATCGCCGGCGGCACCTGCGGGCTGTCGTCGCCGATCTCGAGCAGCGCGCTCGCCGCGCGGATCGACGCGCGCCACTTCTTGATCTTCTGCGCGCACTTTCCGTACGCGGTGAGCGCCGGGATGGCCGTCTTGTCGAAGCTCTTCGCGAACGCGATCGGAATCGCGACGCCCAACCGATCGACGATCGCGTCGCACGGCGGGTTCGGCTCGCCGAACGCTTTGACCGCGCCGGCCACGACCTCGGCCGCTTGCTCCTCGGTCATCACGGGTCGTTCGACGGTGGGCATCTCCTTGCCCGTCGACGGCGGCTTCGGCTCGCCCGAGCCGGAACCGGAGCCCGAACCCGCGCCCGAGCCCGAGCCCGCGCCCCACGGATCCTTCGCCGTCGAGCCGGAGCCCGCGCTCGCGACCGCCGACCCGGATCCTGCGGCCGAGCCCTTCGCCGGGGCGCTTCCAGCCGCGCTTCCGGCCGCGCTTCCGACGGCGCTTCCGGCGGCGCTTCCGGCGGAGTTGCTGCTTCCTGCAGAACCCGTCGCGGCTCCGTCTTTCGAGCCACCCTTACATGCAACGAGGAGAACGATCAGGATCGCGTGCTTCATCATCGAGGCCCCCATTCGCGTAGTCACGTCCGCCCCTGCCCCGCAGGTTCATCACGTGTCGGTGACAGTGTCATCGAGGAGCAACCACGTCGCCATCGCTAGCGCGGTCGTTTTATTCCGTGGACCGGAATGTCCGATCGCTTGCGATGACGGGTCCAGACCCGCCAACGCCACCCGTCCCCTTTGTATGATGGTGGGGCCATCATGGGTAAGACGAAGACCATACCTGTCGATTCCAAGTGTTCTCTCTCGGGTGCAGTCGTCCACCAGGACTACGACTGCATGCTGAATCAGACCAACATCGGCGCGAACAACAACAAGTTCTACGTCATCCAACTCCTCGAGAAGGGCGGCAAGTTCTACGCGTGGACGCGGTGGGGACGCGTCGGAGAAGACGGGCAGAACGCGCTCGTCGGTCCAGTTGATTTCGCGAAGGCGCTGAAGGTCTTCGAGGCGAAGTTCAAGGACAAGACGAAGAACGCGTGGTCCGATCGCGCGAACTTCAAGCCGGCCGCGGGCCGCTACTCGCTGATCGAGATCGATCGCAGCGCCGATCCCGACAAGGCCGAGGAGATCGAGGAGAAGCTCAAGGGCATCGACGCCGACGCCGCGAAGGTGCAGAAGGCGACGGCAAAGAAGTTCGCGCCGTGCAAGCTCGACGCGCCGCTCGAGAAGTTCATCAATCTGATCTTCGACGAGGACATGTTCAAGGGCGCGATGGCGTCGTTCGACATCGACGTCAAGAAGATGCCGCTCGGCAACCTATCGAAGACGCAGGTCGAGAAGGGCTACGAGGTGCTCGAGGCCCTCGAGAAGCACATCAAGGCGAAGAAGGCAAAGCTCATCGAGGAGACGACCTCGAAGTTCTACACCGTCATCCCGCACGCTTTCGGTCGCCGCGTGCCCCCGCTGATCGACACGCAAGAGCTCCTCGACAAGAAGATGGAGATGCTCAACGTGCTCAACGACATCGAGATCGCGGTGAGCATGCAGAAGGTCGCGACGAAGTCTGCGGCGAAGCTCCTGCCGCACCCCGCCGACGAGAACTACGGCAAGCTCGACACCAACCTCGAGGTCGTCGATCCCAAGTCGAAGGAGTACGAGTACGTCGAGACGTATCTCGAAGCGACGGCACGTGCGGGCCGCAAGCCGAAGCTCATGCACCTGTTCCGCATGGACCGCAAGTCCGAGGCTGCGCGGTTCAAGAAGCACGACGACATCGACCATCGCAAGCTGCTGTGGCACGGCACGAACGTCGCCGTCGTCGCAGCGATCTGCAAAGGTGGTCTGCGCATCATGCCGCACTCGGGTGGTCGCGTCGGCAAGGGCATCTACCTCGCGTCGGAGAACGGAAAGTCGATCAACTACATGGGCTGGGCGACCGGCGGGCACGGCGTGATGTTCCTCGCCGAAGCAGCGCTCGGTAAGGAGCACTCGATCACCAAGGATGACTCGTCGCTCAAGGCGGCCCCGAAGGGCTTCGACAGCATCGTCGCTCGCGGCCAGAACGAGCCGGACCCGAAGCACGACATCACGTTCAAGTTCGACGGCAAGGACGTCATCATCCCGCAGGGCAAACCGATCGCGCAGAAGCAGTACGCGAAGTCGAGCTTCGATCAGACCGAGTACCTCGTGTACTCCGAGAGCCAGGTGCGTCTCCGCTACGCCTGCCAGGTGAAGATCTAATGGCGGCGAAACTCGTCGAAGAAGTCACGCTCAACTGGACCGATCTCACCGGCGCGAAGACCGGTGCGACCGCGCTCGGGTCGAACAAGTTCTACCGCGGGCAGTTGTTCGATGACTTCACCGTTGTCTTCACCTACGGGCGCGTCGGTCAGTCGGGTCAAGTGCAGACGGTCAAAGGCAAGGACCTTGCCGATGCCAAGAAGCAGATGACCAAGAAGATCGATTCGAAGATCGCGAAGGGCTACACGAAGGTCGAGCTTCGCTCCGGCGCCGACGAGGCGAAGAAGCAAGCGGCCGCGACGGGCGCTGCTGCTCCGGCGAAGAAGAAGTCCGCCGGCAAGAAGGGCACCTTCCATCCCGAGGTCGAGGAGCTGCTCGGCATCATCTACAACTCGACGGGAAAGGCCGTCGCCGCCGGCCTCAGCGCGACCGCGGGTGCCACCAAGGACGCACCGCTCGGCAACCTCGCCGACTCGCAGCTCGACAAGGGTGCCGACATCCTCGACGAGATCGAGGCGCTGATCGCGAAGAAGCCGAAGAAGGACAAGCTCGTCGAGCTGACGAACGAGTATCTGTCGACGATCCCGCGACAGATCGATCACGCGCGCAAAGGCAAGAAGCTCGATATCGATCTGATCTTGCTCAACAGCAAAGAGCGGCTGACCGAGCAGCGCGAGTTCATCGGCCTTCTGCGCGACGCGTTCCTCGCGAAGGAAGTGTTCGCCGCGGCGGCCGAGGCCGACGATCCGCACGAGGTCTGGTACCAAGGCCTCAAGTGCGACATCTCGTTCCTCGAGGCGAAGTCCGACGAGTACAAAGAGATCAAAGAGCTGTTCGACAAAGGGCAGTCGCCGATCAACTCGAACTTCTATGGCAAGTTGAAGCTCGGCCGCGTGTGGAAGCTCGAGCAGCAAGGTCGCAAGGCGGCGTTCGACAAGTACGCCGCGTCGATCACGAAGAAGGATGGCGCGACGGGCGTGATTCCGGGCTGGCACGGGACGCGGACCGAGAACTTGCTCGGCATCAGCAAGACCGGGCTCGTCATGCCGCAGGACTTGCCCAAGGGCGTCCACGTGACGGGACGCGCGTTCGGTCTCGGCATCTATCACACCCCGCGCTGGCCGGACTCCGGTGGCAAGACGAAGGACGAGAAGGGCAAGACCTTCACGCGCTACAACGGCGCGCTGAAGAGCATGAACTACACGTCCCTCAAGGGCGCGTACTACCACCAGAACAACACGGCGGACCGGGGCTACATGTTCCTGGAGGAGCTCGCGCTCGGTGTTCCGGAGATCGCGCTCGAGGCGTGCTTCGACAAGCCCGCGCCGAAGAAGGGCTGCGATTACATCTACGCCCGCGCCCACGGTCACGCGTCGCTGTCGAACGACGAGGTCGTGACGTTCGACGCGAACGCATCGCGCCGCACGGCGATCGTCGAAGTCATGCACAAGTGACGTCGCGTCCCTAGAACCGCTCGCCGCGCCGGAAACGCGCGATACTGGAGCATATGCGTGGGTGGGCGCTCGTCGTGTTCGCGGGTTGCGGTCGCCTCGGCTTCGAGGTGGACAGCAGCGCGACCGACGCGTCGGCGTCGTTCGGCGCTGTGCTCCATCTCCCGTTCGATGCGCCGATCACGTCAGACCTGACGACGCTCGACGCGGCACGGGATCATCGTGTCGTTTGCACGACACCGACGTGCCCGGTCCTCGGCACCGGAATCCACGGCAACGCGTACGTATTCGGACCGAGCACCACCGTCCTCGAAGCGCCCTACACGCCGGATCTCGATCCGAGCAACGGATTCACGATCGCCCTCTGGGTGAACACGCGGTCGCGACCGACCTCTATCACTCCGGCACCACCATCGTGACGGACAACCTCGAAGGGTCGACGGTGCCGCTGAACACGTGGACACACCTCGCGATGACGTGGGATGGCGTCAGCAAGCGCGGCTACATCGATGGCGTTCTCGACGGAGTGCGCGACGTCGGTGTCGATACCGACGTGCACCCCATCACGATCGGAGCCGATGAAAACGGCGGTGTCCCCTTCTACGGTGTCGATGGCCTGCTCGATGATCTGTTCGTGTTCGATCGCGCGCTCTCGCAATCCGAGATCGCGATGATCGCCGGCCTGTAGACAGCCTGCCCGGCTTAGAAACGACCACCGAGGCTGATTCCGCTCGTCGTGCCGATCACGGGCGACACGCGGACGCCTTCCGCGGACGGCGTGTCGAACAGATAGAGCAGCACGCCGACGGTACCGGCGGCGACGGCAGCGCCGCCGAGCACCCACGTCGCCGTCGCGTAGCGATCGCGCGAGCGCACCTCGGCGTCGTAGCGATCGCCATCGCTCGCCGGGCGATTGCCGCTGTCGATGCCGTCGCGCAGATCGCTCGCGCGGCCATCGTGCACCGTCGCGATGATCGACGTGGTGATCGCGCCCGCCGCGAGGAGGCCCGCACCGCCGAGGACCCACGGCACGGCGCGGCGCTTCGCCGTCTTCTCGAGCGGCGCATCGACCGTCAGCGTGTCTCCGCGCCCGACGACGATCTCTTTGCCGACGGGCTCGCGCCCACGATGAACGATCGTGAGCAAGTGCTTGCCCGCCGCGAGCGCGAGCGGCGATGTCGCGGGCCTGCCATCGACGGCGATCCGCGCGCCGCTCTCGGTCTTGACAGTGACGGCCGCGGGTTTCGGCTGCAGCTCGATCTCGACGATCTGCGATGCGCCGTCGACGGCGACCGTCTTCTTCTCGACGGGGAGATAGCCGTCGGCGGACACCGCGATCACGTGCTCTCTCGCTTCGACGTCGACGAGGGCGAACGGCTCGACGGGCTTGCCATCGATCGTCGTCGTGAGGCCGCGCGTGACCTCGCCCGTGGCGTCGCCGATCTCCTGCAGCGCCCCCGTCTCCGCGCGTTGATCCGCGAGCGTGACGCTGACGCCGATGCGCGTCTTCGCGACCGCGGGTGCGATCGGCGCGGTGACCTTCACGCGCTCGAGCTCGCGCTCCATCTCGGCGAGGTTGTCCGCGGCGTCACCGACGCGACCGCCCTTCTTCACGACCGCGAGGTACGCCTTGTACAGCTCGACGGCGCGGCGCACGTGCTCGGGCCGAGGCTCGACGCGATAGAGGCGCCGGTACGCCTGCGCGGCGGAGAACGCGATCTCCGGCATCGGCGCGGCCTTGTACGCTTCGTCGAAGTTCTGCGCGGCCGCGAGGAAGTTCTGCGCCGCGTAGGCCTTGGCCCCGGCGCGGAAGTAGCTCTCCGCGGCGCTCTTGTTGTCGGCGTGCGCGGTCGCGACGAGCAGGCACGCGAGGAGTGCGATGCGCTTCACGGGCGACCTCATGGAGTGCCTCCGGTGCACGCGGCTTGTTCGCGCGACGAGCACTGCGGGAACACGACGAGCGATTGCGCACCGCTCTCGCCTTCGACCGCGAGCACGTCGTCGATCCGGTCGCCGGTGACATCGCCGACGCGAATACGATCGAGCTTCGAAGACATGCGCGCGAGCAGCGTGACGTCATCACCCCGCACGCGATACAGCGCGGAGCCGTCCGCGTCGCGGCACGCGATCACCAGCGACTGCGCGGCGCTGACAAGGGTCTCGCGATCGTGAAACGTCGCGCGGATCGGCGCGGCATCGATGCATGCGGTGATCGGCGTTCCGAGCGCGCTCGCAGCATCGGCGACGGCGGGGACCCGATCCTCACAGCTCGTCACCATCGCGCCGGACATCTGGCAGACGAGCACGACGCCCTGTCCCGCTTGCGTGCGCGGGATGGCCACCACGAGCAGCTCGGGCGCGCCGTCGCCGTCGAGATCCGCGGGCTGGAGCGAGCGCGCGATCGTCTGCATCCCGAGCCCGTCGACGACCGGCGTGAGCGACGTGGCGGCGATCGAGCCGCTCGTCGCGGGGTCGAAGCGGACCACGTGCGGTGGCGTCGCGCGGTCGACCGCGAAGACGACGTCGGCATCGCTCGATGCAGGCCACGCGAGGTAGCGCGCCTCGTGAACGCACAGTCCGGTGCCGACGTTCGCGTTGCAGTCCGCGAGACCGGTCGAGTCGTGCAGCGGAACCGCCGTGGCGTCGGGGCCGGTATCGGTGCCACGCAAGCGCCACAGCATCGGCCCGCTCGACGGGACATCGCGCGAGTCGACGCCGATCGCGAGCAGGTCGCGCGCTCCGTCGACGACGGTGCCACCGAAGCGACCGACGACGACGTTCGTCAGCGTCGTGCGATCTTGCTCCGACACCATCGGCCCGCCCATGTCCGGATCGTCGTCGATGCGCGGGTCGAAGAACGGGATCATCGTGCCGAGCGTCGAGCCGAGCATCAGCGTGATCGACGTCGACGAGCGACCGGGCGGCGGCGGCTGCAACACGAGGAGGTCGTCGGTGATTCCCGCTTGATCCTCGGCGCCACCGAACGGCACGGTCGCGAGCGACAACACCTCCGTGAACGCGCCGACGCTGACCGGCGGCGACAGATAGTTCGAGGTCCCGTACGACACGAGCATGCGCTGGTAGTCGGCGAGTTGCTCGACGAGCGCGAGATCGAGGCGGCCGTTGCCGTCGTAGTCGCCGATCTTCGTCGCGACGACGCGGCTCGCCGTGTCGACGCGATACACCACGTAGCCGGGGATCGAGGGGAACACCGAGTTCGGTCGCCGGAACAGCACGTCGACGTCGTCCTCGGACTCGGCGAGGAGCACGCCGTCGATCGCGTTGTCACCGTCGAGGTCCGCGAAGTCCGCGCCGCCGAGCCGGCGCTCCGAGCGATACAGCTGGCCGAAGCCTCCGCCCGTGCCGGGCAGATAGGCGTACACGCCATCGCTCATCACGAGCATGTCCGCCGCGAACGTGCCGAACGTCGGCACGAGCGGTATGCGCGACACGGCGACGTTGTTGGCTCCCTGCCCGGCCGCGGGGAGCAGCGTGCCCGTCGGCGACGCGACTTGCGTCAGCGTGCAGTGGCCGCTACTCGTGGTGCCGTCCCAGTACCGCAGCCCCGGTGCGCCGGCGTCGCTGTTCACGAGGCCCGGGCACTTGTCCGCATCCGCTTCGAGATCGACGAGGATCGGCTTCTTCGCCGGTGCCGTCGCGTTCGCCGGCGTGACGTCGGTGATCGTCCAATCGCCGATCAGCGGCTTGTGCAGCGCGACCACGCACAGCTTGCGGGTCGCACCATCGCTGACGAACGACACGACGGAGTCACTGTCGCTCACCTTGTACACGTCCACCGTCGACAGCGGCAGCTGCGCTTCGGTCAGCGTGCCGATCCGCTGACCGCACGGCGCGGCGCCGACGAAGTTACCGAGGAAGTCGATGACGATGAGGCCCCAGATGCCGCCGCTCGAATCATCCACGGCGAGCGCGCCGATCGTGAACGGCGACAGCTGCCACACCTTGCGCAGATCGATGTCGTTGCCGCCGACGGTGTCGACGAGCGCGCTGCGCACGGACATCGGCGACATCGCACCGAACCGCGAGCCGTACGCGACGAGACCATCGCTCGCCGAGATCGCGAGATCGATCGAACCATCGCCATCGAGGTCACCGAACGCGGGCGCACTCGAGTGCGGTGGCGTGAGCACGCTGTCGACGCGAGAGAGCCGCGCGCCGGGCTCGCCGTAGCGGATCGCGATCGATGTCGACGACACGCCGACCGCATCACCGACGCCATCGCCATCGATGTCGGTGACCGCGATGTCGTCGACCTGGAACGGCCCCGCCGGCACGGGCGCACCGAGCGCACCGCTCGGCGCGTGACACAGACCATCCGTGCCGCACGCGTACGCGCTCGTCGGGCAATCCGTGTCCTCGGCGCACACGACCGCGCAGCGAACACACGACGGATCGTCGCTATCGCAATCCTCGCTCGCCTCGACGAGGCCGTTGCCGCACACGCCACGCTCGATCGGCTCGAACGTGGTGCACGCGCCGACGAGGGTCAGCACGCACGCGATCACGAGTCGATTCATCGCTTCCTCCCGAACGGGTCCAAGATGTCGTCCTTCGTCGGGCGCTTGCCGCCACCCGACTTCTTCTTCAGCGTGACGTCGAGCCGTTGATCGCGATCCGGCGTCACCTCGCGCGAGGTCGTCAGGTAGCCATCGGCCTTGAACGTCAGCACCATCGCGGAGGCATCGCGCGGCAACTGCACGGGCCCCGGCGCCGCGCCGACGGTCATGCCGCCCGCGAACACCTCGGTGCCTTCGGGCACGCCGCCGATCGTGATGATCACCGTCTGCGGTGCCTCGACCGTCGGCGCCGGCGGTGGGGACGGTGCAGGCGCAGGTGCCGGCGTCGGCGCCGGCGCGACCGCTTCGTGCGGCGTCTCTCGCGCGGGGGCTGGTCGATCGCCACCGCGCGTCGACGCGACGACCGCGATGCCCGCGACGAGCGCGAGCGCGAGCCCGCCCGCGATCCACGCGGCCTTCGTTCGCCGCTGCTGCGGCACCGTCACGTCGACCGGGTTCCCGGTCACGCCACCACGGCTGCTGATCCGACCGAGGCCAGCGCTCGCGACGTTGATCGCCTGCGTGGGAATCGCGATCGGCCCCGTATTCATCTCCCATTGCGTCGCCGTCGCGAGCCCCGCCGCCACCGCGGCCTGCTCGAGCGCGCGCACCGCGGTCCGCAGATCGGGCGGACGATCCGCGGGATCCTTGTTCATCATCCACGCGATCGCGTCGTCGATGTCCGGCGTGAGCTCCGCGTTGTGCGTCGACGGCGCGGTCTGGCGCTCCGTGATCTGCTTCATCAGGATCGACATGTAGTCATCCGCATCGAACGGATACACGCCGGTCAACATCAGGTAGGCGAGGACGCCGAACGCATAGATGTCCGTGCGGTGATCCACGTCCTTGCCGCGGCACTGCTCCGGGCTCATGTAGTACGGCGTTCCGATCGGCGCGCCGGTTCGCGTCTTGTGCTTGAGGCCGTCCTCGGGCGCCATCAGCTTCGCGATGCCGAAGTCGAGCAGCTTCGGCCAATGGCTACCGTCCGGATCGCTGGCGAGGAAGATGTTCTCCGCCTTCAGGTCACGGTGCGCGACGCCTTTGCCGTGTGCCGCATCGAGGGCACGCGCGACACCGCGCAGGATGTGCAGCGTATCCGCCACCGAAACGCGACCGCGCTCGAGCAACGCATCGAGCGGTTCGCCGTCGAGGTACTCCATCACGTAGTACTGGCGACCGTCGTCGAGCGCACCGAACGAGAAGATGTCGATGATGTGGCGATTGCGGATCTGGTTGACCGCGCGCGCCTCGGCCGTGAACCGCGAGACCATCTCGGGATCCACGCTGAACTTGCGCGCGAGCACCTTGATCGCGACCACCTTGCCGATCAGCGGGTGCGTGCCCTTGAACACGGTGCCGAACGCGCCCTGCCCGATCTTGCCCTCGATCTCGTACTCCCCGACGCGCGCGCCGGGTTCGAGGTCGGGATCGACGGCCGTCGGAATCTCGGACGTAGGCTCGGACACGGAATCCGAGAGGTCCAAGACCCGTGCCCGGTCCATCCACCCTCTAGCGGGGCGTTGTGTCGAGCAACGCGACGCCGCCGGATTTTCACCGCCGCGATCCTCCACAGTCCCCACGATCCCGTGACCTTGCGGGAACATGTGTGTGCGGCTCCCGATGTAGGTCTACACTCGACACGATGCGTTGGCTGGTGCTCGTGTGGATCCTCGCCTCGGCCTCGACGTCCGACGCCGTCGTGTCGGGCAAGCGCATCGCCGTCCCCGAGTATGCGTGCACGGTGATCGACGCCGGCCTCTACAAGAAGACCGGGTCGAGCGTGCGCTACGAGGATCCGACGTCGGTGACCGGCGAGCGCTTCGAGCTCGACGAGGTCGAGTTCACGAAACAGACGAAGACGATCTTGATGCAGGTCGGCCGCGGCTTCGGCATTCGCTATCGCATCGATGGGCTCCCCACCGATCGCGCGTTCGAGATCACGTGGCGCATCACGTATCCCCGCCCCGGCGTGCACGATGTCGCGGGCTGGGAGCACCGCTTCGACGAGCGCAGCGCGAGCGGCGACCTCGGCGGCTTCTTGCTGTACGACTTCGTCTACGCGTGGGAGATGGTCCGCGGCGTGTGGCGGTTCCAGGTGCTCGTCGACAACGTGCCGACGTGCAACTTCACGTTCCAGGCGAAGTGATCTAGTCGCAGGCGGTGGTGCCGTCGAGGCGCACTTCGCAGTTCGTCGGGCACGCCATCGACGACACGACGACGTAGCCATCGGTCGCGTTGCCCGCACACGTCTCGAGCGTGAGCCCGTCGCACTGCGCTTTGCCGCTGCACGCCTTCGGCGGCGGTGTCACGCACACGAACTCGCCCATCGTCGTCGGATGACACTGCTGCCCCGACGTGCACGTGGGCTCGAGCGTCTGCGAATCCCAGATCATTCCGAAGTCGGTTTCGACACAGGTGCGGACGGCCTTGCGATCCGGCGCGCACTCGCTCGCGCCCGCGGTCGTGCAGCTCATCTGCCGCACGTCGACGCAGTGGCGATCCTCCGCTGCTTTGAGCGTCCCGCACTGCTTCTCGACGCCGAGCGCTTCACCGAGCGCGACGCAGTCTTCTTCCATCTGCGCTGCGCCGCTCACGCAGCGCATGACCGCGCCCTCGGCACACCACGTCGTCGGGGTCACGCAGGCGTCGTCACCGCCACACGCCGCCGCCAGGGCTCCCACGAATGCACCGAGCATCACCCGCATCACAGTTATTCACTATCCCACGACCTCGCGGCGCCCTCGGGTAGCCAACCCAAAAAACAGAGCGGGTCGACGCGGCGATCGACGAGGCGATCACCGAGCGATCAACGAGGCGCGCAACACAGGGTGGTTTCACCGGTCGGCTGGATCGTTCCCGACGGCGAGGCCATGTCGAGTTGACGACCTCGCCACACCCGAACAACGCCAGGAAGAGGATCGTGCACTTCATGCTCCCCCATTCTCGCGACGGCCGCCAACCGTACGTGCGGTCCTGTGAGATCGGACACCGAAACGACAACCGGCCGACTCGCGAGAGCCGGCCGGTCGACGATCGATCCGATGTAGGACTACTCGACGGCGGCGTCGACCGCGTCCGCGGAGTCATCCGCGTCGTTGATCATGCCGTAATCGTCGTCGTCATCGCCCGCGGCGACATCGACCGTGAGGCGCTTGTACGCACCCAGGCCGGTGCCCGCCGGGATCAGGCGACCCATGATGACGTTCTCCTTGAGGCCGCGGAGGTAGTCGACGCGTCCGTTGATGGACGCCTCGGTGAGCACCTTCGTGGTCTCTTGGAACGAGCTGGCCGAGATGAACGACTCGGTCGACAGCGACGCCTTCGTGATTCCGAGGAGGAGTGCATCACCCTTCGCCGGCTGACCACCGGCGACGATCACGCGCTCGTTCTCTTCCTCGAAGATGTGCTTCTCGACGTGCTCCTCGAGCAGGAAGTTCGTGTCGCCCGGATCCGAGACGCTCACGCGACGCAGCATCTGACGAACGATCGTCTCGATGTGCTTGTCGTTGATGCGAACGCCCTGGAGTCGGTAGACCTCCTGGATCTCGTCGACGAGGTACTTCGCCAGCGCGCGCTCGCCGAGCACCTTGAGGATGTCGTGCGGGTTCGCCGGACCGTCCATGAGGGCCTCGCCCGCGCGAACGCGGTCGCCTTCACGCACCGAGAGGTGCTTGCCCTTGGGAATCAGGTACTCGCTCGGATCGCCGACCTCGGGAACCACGAGCACCTTGCGCTTGCCCTTGGTGTCCTTGCCGAAGTGCACGGTGCCGTCGATCTCGCAGATGACGGCGTGGTCCTTCGGCTTGCGCGCTTCGAACAGCTCGGCAACACGCGGCAGACCGCCGGTGATGTCCTTCGTCTTCGTGGTCTCGCGCGAGATCTTCGCCACCACGTCGCCGGCTTCGATGAAGTCGCCGTCGTTGACGTAGATGTTCGAGCCGACCGGCAGGAAGTACCGAGCCTCGCCCGTCGCGTCCGGCAGCTTGACGGTGTTGCCGTCCGCGTCCTTCAGCGTGATGCGCGGGCGCGAATCCGCGTCCTTGCTCTCGATGACGGTCTTGCGCGAGAGGCCGGTGACCTCGTCGAGCGAGTCCTGCATCGTGACGCCTTCGACGATGTCGCCGTACTTCACGTAGCCGCCGACCTCGGTGACGATCGGCAACGAGAAGGGATCCCACTCGGCGAGGAGCTGGGCGCCCTTCACGCGAGCGCCGTCCGGCACCATCAGGCGTGCACCGTACTGGAGGCCGTAGCGCTCGCGCTCGCGACCGATGTCGTCGACCAGGACGAGCTCGCCCTGGCGGTTCATGACGACCCAGTGGTCCTTCTTCTTCACGAGCTGCACGTTGTTCAGCTTCACCGTGCCTTCGTTGCGCGCCTCGAGAGAGGACTGCGCGACGCCGGTCTGCGACACGCCACCGATGTGGAACGTACGCATCGTGAGCTGCGTGCCCGGCTCGCCGATCGACTGCGCGGCGATGACACCGACGGCTTCGCCGATGTTGACCATGATGCCGCGAGCGAGATCACGGCCGTAGCACAGCGAGCAGATACCGCGGCGGGTCTCGCATGCGAGCACCGAGCGGATCTTCACGCGGTCGATACCGGCGTTGTCGATGATCTTGACGTCGTCTTCGGTGATCTCGGCGTTCGCCGCGACGAGCACTTCGCCCGTGTACGGATCGACGACGTCCTCGAGGACGACGCGACCGAGGATACGGTCACCGAGGCGCTCGATGATCTCGCCGCCCTCGATGAGCGGCATCATCTCCATGCCCTGGCGCGTACCGCAGTCGAACTCGGAGATGATCGTGTCCTGCGAAACGTCGACGAGGCGACGCGTGAGGTAACCCGAGTTCGCCGTCTTCAGCGCCGTATCCGCGAGGCCCTTACGAGCACCGTGGGTCGAGATGAAGTACTGGTGAACCGAGAGACCTTCGCGGAAGTTCGTCGTGATCGGGGTCTCGATGATCTCGCCGGACGGCTTCGCCATCAAGCCGCGCATACCGGCCAGCTGCCGCATCTGCTGCTGCGAGCCACGCGCGCCGGAGTCCGCCATGATGAAGATCGAGTTGAAGGACGGAGCCTTCTTGTTCGGTCCGCCGTCCGGGTCCTTGAACTCGTCGGTGGAGATCTCCTTCATCATGTCTTTGGCGATCGACTCTGCGACCTGCGCCCAGATGTCGACGACCTTGTTGTAGCGCTCGCCGTCGGTGATGAGACCTTCGGTGTACTGCTCCTCGATCTCGCCGACTTCCTTCTGCGCCTCGCCGAGGAGGACTTCCTTCGACGGCGGGATGACCATGTCATCGATGCAGACGGAGATGCCGGCGCGCGTCGCGAACGTGTAGCCCGTGGTGCGGAGAGCATCCGCCAGGAGCACCGTGGCCTTCTGGCCTGCCTCGCGATAGACGAGATCGATCAGCTCGGCGAGCTGCTTCTTGCCCATGATGCGGTTGATCGCTTCGAACGGGACCTCGGGCGGACAGATGTCCTTGAGGAGCGCGCGACCCACGGTCGTGTCGACCATGTGCGTGCCGCCTTCGCCGTTGTCCATGCGCAGCTTGATCGCGGCCTGGAGGTGAACCTCCTTGTGGTCGTGCGCCATGCGGACTTCCGCGATGGAGCTGAACACGCCGCGAGCCGGACGGCCCTTCTTGCCCTCGCGGTACGAGCCCGTCGCGAACGGACGCTCGCGGGTCAGGTTGTACAGACCGAGGACGATGTCCTGCGACGGAACGATGATCGGCTTGCCGTTCGCGGGCGAGAGGATGTTGTTCGTCGACATCATCAGCACGCGCGCTTCCATCTGCGCTTCGATGGAGAGCGGGACGTGGACGGCCATCTGGTCACCGTCGAAGTCGGCGTTGAACGCCGCGCAGACGAGCGGGTGCAGCTGGATCGCCTTGCCTTCCGTCAGCACGGGCTCGAAGGCCTGGATGCCGAGGCGGTGCAGCGTCGGGGCGCGGTTCAAGAGAACCGGGTGCTCCTTGATGACCTCTTCGAGGATGTCCCAAACTTCAGGACGCTCTTTCTCGACGAGCTTCTTCGCGCTCTTGATCGTGGTGACCAAGTGGCGCTCTTCGAGCTTGTTGTAGATGAACGGCGTGAACAGCTCGAGCGCCATCTTCTTCGGCAGGCCGCACTGGTGCAGCTTGAGCTCGGGACCGATCACGATCACCGAACGACCGGAGTAGTCGACGCGCTTGCCGAGGAGGTTCTGGCGGAACCGACCCTGCTTGCCCTTGAGCATGTCCGACAGAGACTTCAGCGGGCGCTTGTTCGGTCCCGTGATGGTCTTGCCGCGGCGGCCGTTGTCGAACAGTGCGTCGACGGCCTCCTGGAGCATGCGCTTCTCGTTGCGGATGATGATCTCCGGGGCATTGAGCTCCTGGAGACGGCGCAGACGATTGTTGCGATTGATGACGCGGCGATAGAGATCGTTGAGATCCGACGTCGCGAAGCGACCGCCATCGAGCGGGACGAGCGGGCGCAGGTCCGGCGGGATGACCGGGATGATCGTGAGCATCATCCACTCGGGCTTGTTGCCGCTCTCGCGGAACGCCTCGACGACCTTGAGGCGCTTCGCGATCTTCTTGCGCTTCGCCTCGCTGGTGATCTCGCGCATCTCGGTGCGGAGACGCTCGGCGAGCTCGATGATGTTGAGCTGACCGCCGTCCTTCGGATCCTTGAGGATCTGCAGGATCGCTTCGGCGCCCATGCCGGCGTCGAACGCGTCGTAGCCCATCTCGTCGAGGAGCTTGCCGTAGCGCTCTTCGGTGAGGAGCTCGTTCTGCGACAGACCCGAGTTCTTCGGGTTGATGACGATGTACGCCTCGCAATAGAGGACCTTCTCGAGATCCTTGAGCGGGATGTCGAGGAGGTTACCGATGCGCGACGGCAGGCTCTTCAAGAACCAGATGTGCGCGACCGGCGTGGCGAGCGTGATGTGGCCCATGCGCTCGCGGCGCACCTTGGCCTGGATGACTTCGACGCCGCACTTCTCGCAGACGACGCCGCGGTGCTTCATGCGCTTGTACTTGCCGCAGTTGCACTCGTAGTCCTTCACCGGACCAAAGATCTTGGCGCAGAACAGGCCGTCACGCTCCGGCTTGAACGTGCGGTAGTTGATCGTCTCGGGCTTCTTCACCTCACCATGCGACCACTCGCGGATCTTCTCCGGCGAGGCGAGCATGATGCGGATAGCGCTGAACGAACGCGGGTCTTTCGGCTTCTCGAAGAAGTTGAAGATGTCCTTCACGGGTTCTCCTGGGTACTTGCTGCTGCGGGGGAAATGGTTCGTTCAGTGAAGGTCAGCCTGCGCTGCCCATCTTGTCGGCGACTTCGCGAGCGAGAGCGGCGAGTCCGGCCGGGATGCCCGGGGCCTGCTCGCGCTGGCGCTGCGGCATCGTCGGATCCTCGATCAGCTCGACGTCGAGGCAGAGCGCCTGGAGCTCCTTGAGGAGCACGTTGAACGACTCCGGCAAGCCGGCTTCGAGGACGTGCTCGCCCTTGACGATCGACTCGTACATGCGAGTACGGCCGAGGACGTCGTCGGACTTCACGGTGAGGAACTCCTGCAGCGCGTAGGCGGCGCCGTAGGCTTCCATCGCCCAGACTTCCATCTCGCCGAGTCGCTGACCGCCGAACTGCGCCTTACCACCGAGCGGCTGCTGGGTGACGAGGCTGTACGGTCCGATCGAGCGCGCGTGGATCTTGTCGTCGACGAGGTGATGCAGCTTGAGCATGTACATCACGCCGACGGTGACGTTGTTGTCGAACGGCTCGCCGGTCTTGCCGTCGATCAAGCGCGCCTGACCGGTGGACGGAAGTCCCGCCATCTTCAGCGCTGCCTTGATCTCGGACTCGTCCGCGCCGTCGAACACCGGCGTCGCGAGGTGGATACCGGTGGTCAGCGTCTTCGCGAACCGACCCGCATCCTCCGTCGAGAGCTTGTCGATGAACTCGCCCTTCTCGGGGAACAGCTTGGTCAGCTTGTTCTTGAGGACATCGGCCTGCCACTGCGTCTCGAGGTACGCGTTGATCTGGTTACCGAGCGACTTCGCCGCCCAGCCCAGGTGGACCTCGAGGATCTGGCCGATGTTCATGCGCGACGGCACGCCCAGCGGGTTCAGCACGATGTCGACCGGCGTTCCGTCCTCGAGGTACGGCATGTCCTCCTCGGGGAGGAGGCGAGACACGACGCCCTTGTTGCCGTGGCGACCGGCCATCTTGTCGCCGACCGAGAGCTTCCTCTTGATCGCGAGATAGACCTTCACGAGCTTGATCACGCCCGGCGGCAGTTCGTCGCCCTTCGTGAGCTTGCTGATCTTCTCCGAGTACTGCGCCTCGATGTTGAAGACATCTTCCTCACGCTTCGCGGCGAGCTGCTCGAGCTGCTCCTCGACCTTGCCGTCGCCGGAGTCGAGCTGGATCTCGTGCCAGTAGCGCTGCGGAGTCTCCGCGAGCATCTCCGGCGTGATCTTCTCGCCCTTGGGCAGGAGGACCTTGCCCTTGTCGTCGACGAGGCGCGACGCGGTCACCTTCCCGTGAAGGAGCTCGCGCATCTTGTTGTAGTAGGCCTCCGAGATGATCTTCACCTCGTCGCGCTTGTTGACCATGAGGAGCTCTTTTTCAGCGTCCTCGATGGCCTGCGCGCGCTCGTCCTTCTCGGTGCCCTTGCGTGCGAACACGCGAGCGCCGATGACGACACCGGTGACACCCGGCGGAACGCGGAGCGACGTGTCGCGCACGTCGCCGGCGCGCTCGCCGAAGATCGCGCGGAGCAGCTTCTCTTCGGGAGACAGCTGCGTCTCGCCCTTCGGCGTGATCTTGCCGACGAGGATGTCGCCGCTCTTCACCTCGGCGCCGATGCGCACGATGCCCGACTCGTCGAGATCCTTGAGCGCTTCTTCACCGACGTTCGGGATGTCGCGCGTGATCTCTTCCTTGCCGAGCTTGGTGTCGCGAGCGACGCACTCGAACTCCTCGATGTGGATCGACGTGAACACGTCGTTCTTCACGAGCTTCTCGTTGATGAGAATCGAGTCCTCGAAGTTGTAGCCACCCCACGGCATGAACGCGACGACGACGTTCTGGCCGAGCGCGAGCTCGCCCGTCTCGGTCGCCGGACCGTCACCGATCACGTCTCCGGCCTTCACGCGATCGCCCGGCTGGACGATCGGGCGCTGGTTCATGCACGTGTTCTGGTTGGAGCGCTGGAACTTCACCAGCGTGTAGATGTCGGGGCGGACCGAGTTCGGATCCTTCGGATCGACCTTGCTCGGACGAACGACGATGCGGTTCGCGTCGACCCAGTCGACCACGCCGTCGCGCTTGGCGACGATGGTGACGCCGGAGTCGCGCGCGACGATGCCCTCCATACCCGTGCCGATGAGCGGCGACGTGGTGCGGATGAGCGGCACCGCTTGGCGCTGCATGTTCGAACCCATGAGTGCGCGGTTCGCGTCGTCGTGCTCGAGGAACGGGATCAGCGATGCAGCCACCGACACCAGCTGGTTCGGCGAGACCTCCATCAGCGTCACGTCTTCGGGCTTGGACATGATCACGTCGGAGCCCTTGCGGCTCGAGACGTAGTCGTCCGTCAGCTTGTTCGCCTTCTGCGTCGCGTTGGCGTGCGTGATGATCTGGCCCTCCTCCTGGAGCGCCGAGAAGAACGACACGTCATCGCTGATCTTGCCCTGCTCGACCTGGCGGTACGGCGTCTCGATGAAGCCGTACTCGTTCACGCGAGCGAACGTCGAGAGCGACGCGATGAGACCGATGTTCGGACCTTCCGGCGTCTCGATCGGGCAGATACGACCGTAGTGCGTCGGGTGCACGTCGCGGACTTCGAAGCCCGCGCGCTCGCGCGTGAGACCACCGGGTCCGAGCGCCGAGAGACGACGCTTGTGCGTGACCTCGGAGAGCGGGTTCGTCTGGTCCATGAACTGCGAGAGCTGCGAAGAACCGAAGTACTCCTTCACCACCGCGGAGACCGGCTTCGCGTTGATGAGGTCGTGCGGCATGAGCGTCTCGATCTCTTGCGACATCGACATGCGCTCTTTGATCGCGCGCTCCATGCGAACCAGACCGATGCGGTACTGGTTCTCCATGAGCTCACCGACCGCGCGAACGCGGCGGTTACCGAGGTGATCGATGTCGTCGACCACACCACGACCGTTGCGCAGCTCGATCAGGTAGCGAACCGTCTCGAGGATGTCGCGCTTCGTGAGGATCTGCGTCTCGATCGCTTCGTCGATCTTGAACTTGTAGTTCAGCTTCAGACGGCCGACGCGCGACAGGTCGTAGCGCTCGGCGTTGAAGAATAGGTTCTGGAACAGCGTCTGCGCCGAATCGAGCGCCGGCTGATCGCCCGGGCGGAGGCGGCGATAGATCTCCATGACCGCTTCATCGGGGCCTTGGAGCTTGTCGGTGAGCAGCGTGTTGCGGAGGTACGGGCCGACGTTGAGGTTGTCGATGAAGAGAACCTCGACCTTCTCGACGCCGCGCTCGCGCAGCTCGTCGAGCTTCGCCTCGGACAGCTCCTCGTTGCACTGGAGGAGAACTTCGCCGGTCGAGTCGTCGATGACGTCCTTCGCCGAGACCTTGCCGACCAGCTCGTCGAGATCGATCGGGAGAAGATCGATGCCCGAGTCCTGCAGCTTGCGGATCGCACCCTTCGTGAACTTGCGGTTCTTCTTGACGAGGACTTCCTTCGTCTTCGGGTGCTTGATGTCGCGCGTCGCGCGCTGGCCGACGAGCAGCTCGTAGTTGACCTGGCGGCTGTACTTCTTCTGCGGCTCGAAGTGGATCGTCTCCGTGTCGTAGAAGTAGTTCAGCAGCTCTTCGGTCGAGTAGCCGAGCGCGCGGAGCAGCACGGTCGCGTGCAGCTTGCGGCGGCGATCGATGCGGACGTAGAGGATGTCCTTGTGGTCGAACTCGAAGTCGAGCCACGAGCCGCGGTACGGGATCACGCGGGCCGAGTACAGGAGCTTGCCGCTCGAGTGCGTCTTGCCCTTGTCGTGATCGAAGAACACGCCCGGCGAGCGGTGAAGCTGCGAGACGATGACGCGCTCGGTGCCGTTGATGATGAACGTTCCGGAGTCCGTCATCAGCGGGATCTCGCCGAAGTAGACTTCCTGCTCCTTCACGTCGCGGATCGACTGGACGCCCGTCTCTTCGTTGACGTCCCACACGACCAGGCGAATGACGACCTTGATCGGCGCGGCGAACGTCATGCCGCGAGCGCGGCACTCGTCGACGTCGTACTTCGGCTTCTCGAGGTTGTACGAGACGAACTCGAGCGAGCTCGTTTCGGAGAAGTCCTTGATCGGGAAGACGCTCTTGAACACGCCCTGCAGGCCCATGTCCTCGCGCTTGTCGATCGGAATGTCGATCTGGAGGAACTTGTCGTAGCTACGCTTCTGGATATCGATCAGATTCGGGATCTCGATGACGTGCTTGAGCTTCGCGAAGCTCTTGCGTGCCCGAAAGTTCTTCTGGATCTGTGACGCCATGGTGCGTGTTCTTCCCCGATGGGTGGGTGGTGCGCGATTGCGTTTGTGCGCCGGAACGAAGCCGAAACGAAGAGAGTCCGGCCCTACCCGCGATCCGTTTCGTTCGGATCGAGGTGGGGACCGGCGAGAGCAGATGACCTATGTGCGGACCGACGAGTGCGCGTTTTCTCGTCGGAAACCCTTGTGACTCACTGCGAAACGCAAACCGGGGCTGCGTATAGCACAGCCGCGGTCGATGGAAGCGAAAAGTACCGTGCAAGTTGACATGCCAAAAGGACGGTGGATCGCCGTCGGTGGGCGGCCGTTTCGGCCACGGTCTTTTCGCGATAGGACACCCCGCGACCAGCCCCATTCCCACGATGGGGCCGATGTCTTTACCGGCCATCCGAGTCCGCGGCAACCTGTCTGATCGGGGCGTCCTGCCCCGCGCCAGCCACCCGCGGTGTCGGCTTCGGAGTCGCCCAGGCGCTGCCGACTTCCAATGAGCCCCGTTTCAGCGGTCGAGCGGGTCCGTGAATCCGTCACCGTTTCCGACCGTGCGCTACCAGCTCGTGACGGACGCCCACCCCCACGAGCGACGTCCCGCCCGATCCCGATCTCCGAGCGTGCGACTCGACGGGGGTACAGATTGGCTCGCCGCTATCCGTTGGCAGAGTCGCTGCGATCGATCTTCTTCGGCGCGAACACGTCGTTGAAGTTGACCGTATCGACGTGGGCCGGTGGTGCTGGGGCGGTGGACTCCCCTGCCTTCGCCGGCGGAGCGGGCGGATCGATCGGCGCGACCCAGGTCGCCTGCAACCCGCTCATGTTCACGGGGCGCTTGGCGAACAGAACGAACAGAAGAACTACGGCGAGTACGATGAGGATCAGAAACATGGACGGCCTCCTACCTCCTCGGACGGCCCGACCGCACGAGGAAACGCACGGCCCACCGAACTAAATTCGAATCGGCATCCAGGCCCGTGGCGCTGTGCCGAACTGCGACGAGCCCGTCGCGCACACGAGCTCGTAACCGTCGATGCCGAAACTGCGAGAAGCCCGTCGCGCAAATGCGCTCGTAACCGTCGATGCCGAAACTGCGAGAAGCCCGTCGCGCAAACGAGCTCGTAACGGTCGATGCCGAAACTGCGACGAGCCCGTCGTGCAAACGACGAGCTCGTAACGGTCGATGACTCGAGAAGCTCGAGATCGTCGACGAGAACAGGCAAGCCCTCGATGCTGACGAGCAGCATCTCGGGACCAGGCCGCTGACGAGCAGCGGCGCGGGCTTACTTGACCTCGACCTCGGCGCCGGCTTCCTTGAGCTTCTTGACGATGTCCTCGGACTCCGTCTTGTTGACGCCGACCTTCACGTCCTTCGGCGCGCCGTCGACCATGTCCTTCGCGTCCTTCAGGCCGAGGCCCGTGATCTCGCGAACGACCTTGATGACGCCGATCTTGTTGGCGCCGCCGCTCTTGAGGACGACGGTGAACTCCGTCTTCTCCTCGGCCGGAGCCGCGGCCGCGCCGCCGCCGCCCGCCGCCGGAGCCGCCGCAACGGCCACCGGGGCCGCCTTGACGCCCCACTTGTCCTCGAGCGACTTCGTCAGGTTGACGAGGTCGATGACGGAGAGGTTGGAGAGGTAGTTGATGACTTCTTCGTTGGAGATCGACATGGCGTGTGTTCCTTCTGTCTCTGAAAACCGAGTGGTTTGAAAAACTGTGTGGGGTTGGTGGGGAGTGTGACGGTGAGCGACTAGCCCTCGAGCTGCCGCTTGCGCGCGTCGAGGAGGTACGCGAAGTTCTGCGGACCCGCGATGAGCTGGGCCACGAAGGACTGCGGTCCCGCGAGGAACGTCATCAGCATCGAGGCGCGGATCTCGTTCTTGCCCGGCATCCTCGACAGCGAGTCGACGCCCTTCGCATCGAGGAGCTGGCCTTCGTAGTAGCCGCCCTTGATGACGAACTTGGGCTCCTTCTTGGCCCACTCGAGCGCGATCTTCGCAGGGTCCTGCGGGATCTCGGTCGACCAGATCACGGCGGTGGTACCCGCCATGAGGGCCGAGAGCGGCTCCATCTTCGAGCCCTTGACCGCGATCTTGACCAGCGAGTTCTTGATCACGCGGTAGTGGCAGTTGTTCTTGCGGAAGTCATCGCGCATCGCGGTGACCACCGGGACCGTGATGCCGCGGTAATCCGCGATCACGACCGAGGCCACGTTGGCGAACTGCTCTTTGATCTCGCCGAGAACCTGTTCTTTTCCGGCTTTGTCCATAGTGGTGTCTTTCGTTCGGAGTCCGAAAACTCGTCGACCCCTGGTGTGGATCCAGGGGTCGAGCAGTCATCGCGTGAGCGAGGACCGAGTGACGTACCTGTCTCCGTAGGACTTATGGGTGCCTACTTCTTCGACGGGGTCGTATGAGATTCGTTGGTGCGGGCGGGTTTCTAGCTCCGTTGCGTTTCAAACGCAATGTCCGAATACCGGACACTGCGAGGACGACGAAATTACTCGGCTGCTTGAGCCGCGAACGCCGTGGTGTCGACCTTCACGCCCGGGCCGTGCGTGGTCGAGATGGTCACCGACCGCATGTACGTGCCCTTCGACGTCGCCGGCTTGAGCTTCATCAGCATGTCGAGCAGCGCCTGCAGGTTCGCCTGGAGCTTCTCCGGCGCGAACGATGCCTTGCCGATCGGGGTCTGGATGATGCCCGCCTTCTCGACGCGGAACTCGACGCGACCGGCCTTGAGCTCGGCGACTGCCTTCTTCACGTCGGCCGTGACCGTACCGACCTTCGGGTTCGGCATGAGGCCACGCGGACCGAGGACACGACCGATCTTACCGACCTGGACCATCATGTCCGGCGTGGCGACGAGCGTGTCGAACTCGAACCAGTTCTCTTCCTGGATCTTCTTGATGTACTCGTCGGAGCCCGCGTAGTCAGCGCCTGCATCGAGGGCTTCCTTCGCCTTGTCCGGCTTCGCGATGACGAGGACGCGCTTGGTCTTGCCCGTGCCGGACGGCATGACGACCGAGCCGCGGACCATCTGGTCGGCGTATTTCGGGTTCACGCCGAGGCGAACGGAGACGTCGACCGTCTCGTCCCACTTCGTCGAGATCCGGGTCTTCGGGAGGACCTGACAGGCCTCCGCGACCGAATACTTCTTGAGCGGCTCGTAGCCCTCGAGTGCCTTCTTGTACTTTTTGCCAGCCATCTGAGTCTCCTGTGGGCCCTGGTCAAACGCTGCGGCTGTGTGAGTCAGCCGAGCTCCCAGGGTGATCCAGCGAGGGTTGGATCTCGGAAACCGAGACCCGAATCGTTGGTGCTCGCCCCATTGGCGAGTGTCGCGAGATGTCGCGAATCAGTCGACGACGTCGAGGCCCATCGAGCGCGCCGTTCCGGCGACCGAGCGCATCGCGCTCTCGATGCTCGTCGTGTTGAGATCGGGGAGCTTGAGCTCGGCGATCTCGCGGACCTGCTTCTTGCTGACCTTGCCGACCTTGTTCTTGTTCGGCTCGCCCGAACCCTTTTCGACCTTCGCCGCCTTCTTCAGGAGGATCGACGCCGGTGGGGTCTTGGTGATGAACGTGAAGCTGCGGTCTGCATACGCGGTGATGAGCACGGGGATGATCAGGTCGCCCTGGCTCGCCGTGCGCGCGTTGAACTCTTTGCAGAACTGCATGATGTTCAAGCCGTGCTGTCCGAGCGCCGGACCGACGGGCGGCGCGGGGTTCGCCTTACCGGCGGGACACTGGAGCTTGATGATTGCGGTGACCTTCTTCATGGCAGTTCTCTACTAACTCTCGGGGCTGTTCCCGCCGACGACAACAACGTCGTTGTCTGGTCGGCGAGAGGGCGTCCGAAGGGACGCGTTTATGCTTTCTCGACGTGGGCGAAGTCAAGCTCTACCGACGTGGTGCGGCCGAGCATGTTGAGCGAGACCTTGATCTTCTGCTTGTCCGCCTTCACTTCTTCGACCTTGGCCGAGAAGTTCGCGAACGGGCCATCGATCACGCGAACAGAATCGCCGACTTCGAACACGACGCGGGCTTTCGGCTTCGCCTTGCCCTCGTTCATGTTCGTCTGAACGCCGGTGATCTCGCGCTCCGGCACCGGCGTCGGCTTGGTGCCGCCGAGGAAGCCGGTGATCTTGGGGGTGTTCTTGACGAGGTGGAACGTGCGGTCATCGAGGACCATCTGCACGAACATGTAGCCCGGGAAGAACTTGCGCGTGGTCGTGCGGCGCTGGCCCTTCACGACCTCCATCACGCTCTCCGTCGGGACGAGGATGTCGCCGAAGAACTCGGTGAGGTTGGCGTTCGCCACGCGCTCTTTGAGCGTCAGCTTCGCCTTGTTCTCGTGCCCCGAGTAGGTGTGGACGATGTACCACTTCTTCTCGGCGTTCGCGGGTGCTGCGATCGGCGGGGGCTTATCATCACCGGACGTCATACCTTCATCCGCCATAGACCAACTCCGTGAGGTTCGACCAGGCGAAGTCGAATACGCCGAGGATGATCGCGGAGACAATCGCCATGACGATGACGACGATCGTTGCCGTGCGAACTTCCTTGGCCGTCGGCCAGGTGACCTTCTTCAGCTCGCCCGCGACTTCATTCGCGAGGGTGTAAATGCGATCGCTGCGATACAGAACCACTGCGAGGAACGTCGCGCCGACTGCCGAGAACAGCGATACGCGGATCTCGCTCGGTGCCGATCCGAAGTAGCCCCAGATCCAATCGATGCTCCACTGCAGTAGGTAGAACATGAGCACCGCACCTACGAGGTAGATGAGGTGGACTGGTTTGTTGGGTGCGTTCTCTTGCTGGGCCACGACGTTCCTAGTGATGAAGAGGCTCTGCCTCGGGTGTCTCCGAGGGGATTCCCCGGATGTGGGCAGGGGAGACAGGACTTGAACCTGCAGCCCTCCGCTTTGGAGACGGATGCTCTACCATTGAGCTACTCCCCTAAAAATCTCGATAACTTAGCGACGCTCTTCTGCGGATACTCCTCGGCTGTGCTGAACGGAAGCGGACGTGTACCCCTTTTCACACAACGAGGCAAGAGGGCTCCGCAATTTCCGATTTCCGGATCTGGGTGAAGCTCGGGTCGCGATCGTTCGCGGTCAACCTGCCCGGTCGCGGGGTCCCAAACGGCGCTCCGAAACGACGAACGGCCGACTCGAGAGCCGGCCGTCATCACCTCTCGTGGAGAGGTGAGCTACTTCTTCTTCTCGGCGAGCGTGTCGGCGAGGATCTTCGTCACGACGCCGGCGCCGACCGTCTTGCCACCTTCGCGAATCGCGAAGCGGAGGCCCTCTTCGCACGCGATCGGAGAGACGAGCTGCACGTCGACCTTGATGTTGTCGCCCGGCATCACCATCTCCGTGCCTTCCGGCAGCGTGACCGTTCCGGTGACGTCCGTCGTACGGAAGTAGAACTGCGGG
>JBGARE010000064.1:32543-35065 GCA_044230415.1 Kofleriaceae bacterium | reverse complement strand
CGTCGTTTCTCGACGACGATTCTCGATCTCGCGCTCCGGAACGACCGGCGGATCGACGAACGCGCGTAGAGCGAACGTGATGCGTTGCGATGCGCAGTTTTTGTCGTGAACGTCGCCGGCTCTTTCGAGGACGACAAATTCTCGTCAAGTGAATTCGACAACAGTGAATTCGGCAGGAGTCGTCGGGCGAACAGGCATGTCATTCGCGTGGGCAGCGACGACGCTTGTCTGACAGCGCTCTCACGAGTGTTTCGCGCTAGCGGCTCGATCTGTTGTGAGCTCCACGAGGAGTTGCCATCGCGCTTCTCGGGCACAGGACGATCGGGGGCATTTTCTCGGCTGGGATTGCCAACGGGTCGCGGGGACCGAGGTTCATCCCACTGGGTGTTGCTCCTCTCTCGGGCCGAGACGCGAACCCCCGACGAGGATCACGATCAAGTCGATCTCTCGCAGAGGGCCGGCTCGTCGAGTTGCTGGTTAGCTCGACCGCGGGCCGTCCCCGCTGGGACATCGTCACCAACAATCATCGCGAGCTCGGTCGGCAGCTCGACGACGCTCGTCTGATCGCGCTCTCCCGAGTGTTCGCGCTGCGATCCGGGAGAGGAGCGAGGTTCATCCCATTGGATGTTGCTCCTCTCTCGGCTGAAGATCCGGCTCGCCGCGCTCGAGACCATCGTCAAGGGCAAGCCCTCGCCCTGATCACTCGAAGTCGAAGACCTCGACGGGGCCGTCGACCGTCGGGGTCACCTTCGCCGCGGGGATCGGACGCGGGAGCTCCTCGAGTGCGAACAGGGTGGGTGCGCGAAGTGGCGGCATATGATCGCGCGGGCGGCCGAGGTCGCGCTCGCAGATCGCGTGCCACGCGTCGCCGTCTCGGGATGCGTTCGCTTCGGCGATGCACGCCTCGAGCTGCGCCGTGCGTTCGCGATCGTCGTTTGCGTGATGAGCGAGAGCGGCGAGGCGCGCGAGCGCGGCGACGCGGATGTCGGCGCTCGCCGAGTCCGCGAGGTGCCGGTAATCCGCGGCGAGGTTCGCCGTCGGTGCGCGGCCCGCGAGGATCGCTTCGAGTGCGAGGTCCGCGAGGACCAGCGTCGCGCCGTCGAACGGGTTCGCGATCCGCGCGAGCTCTCGACGCGCGGTGGCCATCAGCGCCGGATCGCGCGGTCGCAGGCACAGGCCGTCGACGAGCGCGCTGGGACATGCGGCGGTGGCATAGGCACGAGCGACCTCGAGGCGCGACGCGGGGTCATTGTCGATCGTGCGCGATAGCGGCGGCGGACGCGCGAGGATGCGAACCGCGATCGCGCGACGGTGCGCGTACTCCGCGGTGGATCGAGTGCGCGCTTCGTCGAGGACCAGCGACGCGAGCGCGACCGCGGCTGTAGTGGTGCGCTCGGTAATGATCGGGATGCGCTTCACTCGCGCTGCGTAGGACTCGAGCACGCGGACGGCGTCGTCGAGAGTTCCGGTCGCCGCGCGCCAGCGGATCGTGTCGTCGAGGACGTCGGGCGCGTCGGGTTCGGTCGCGTTCGTGCGAAGCCATCGCTCGCCGGCCGCGGCGGCCTCGTCGAAGCGACCGATGATCGCGAGCATGTGGATCGCGTGGACCTCGGCGCGCTTGGTGAGGATCGACTCGGGAAACTCCTTCGCGAGGCGGCGCAGCATCTCGAGCGTGCGGGTGGTGTCTCCTGCTTGCTCGAAGCAGACCATCGCGTTGTAGATGACCTCGTCGTCCTTGGCGCGTCGCGACGAGCCCTCGAGGATCTCGAGGTAAGCGGCGCCGCATCGCTCGAAGTGCGAGCGATCGCCGGTCTCGCGTGCGCGTGTGATGGCGTCGCGAGCCACGATCCCTTGCGCCTTCGCGTAGATCGCGTCGACGGTGGACGCGATGTCCGGGTGCGTCGAGAGGAACGCCTTGTCGGCGCGCAGCTTCTTCGCGAGCGCGACGAGATCGTCGTACCGCTGCTGGCGGTTGTACGTGTCGAGCAGGAGGTTCGCCGCGAGCTCGGCGACCTCGTGATCGCGATGGTGATCGAGCAGATCGAGGAAGATCGGGATCGCTTTGTCGAAGCGGTTGTAGCGCCGCCAGATGTTCGCGCGGAGGAAGCTCAGCCCCGCGAGCTCGTCGGCGTCGGTCACGAAGCGCGCGGCGACCTCGAGCAGATGGATCATCCGCTGGTCGCGCGAGGTGACCTCCTGCGCGATCGGGACGCGATCGAAGTCTGGACCGATTGGCGGCTTGTCGCGCACGCGTGGTTCGACATCGAGCGAGTTCTTCGCCGCGGCGATGGCGGACCGCGCGGCGAGCGCGAGCTCGGAGTCGGGCAGCGTTCGCGCATCGACGATCTTGATGAACGCCGACGCCGCGTCTTGCCACAGATCACTCCGCGCGGGTCCGCGCGACGCCGCCGCGATCGTCCACGCGCGCTCTGCCGTGACCATCGCCGGATCCGTCGACGTCGACGCAACGTGGTCGTACTTCGGCGCCGCGGTAGCGATGCCGCACAAGACCGAGACAACGA
>JBGARE010000064.1:26287-32508 GCA_044230415.1 Kofleriaceae bacterium | reverse complement strand
GCGTCGGTTGCAGCTACGGACGCGAGCGCGGTGCGCCGAACACGGCGTCGACCTTGAACGTCTTGCCGCCGCGGACGTAGGTGATCGTCGTCTTCTGGCCCGGCTTCGCCGCTTGGAGCACGTACATGAGGTCCTGCACGTTTCCGATCTCGGTCGTGCCGATCGCGATGATCCGATCTCCGCCCTTGAGGCCCGCGGTCGCGGCGGGGCCGCCCGGCGTGGCGTCGCTGAGGACCATGCCCTTCGGCGCGCTCGGATCTTCGGAATACGACGGCACCGTACCGAGCGACGCCCCGCGACGGCGCATGTCGCCACCGCGCAGCATCTCCGGTGGAGACTTCACGTACGTGAGCGTTGCTTGCTTCGTCGTCGCGAGCGCGACGTCGGCGACGATCTGCGAGACCTTGGCCGCGCCGATCGCGTTGATGCGGCCGACGTCATCGGTGGCGGTGTGATAGTCGAGGTGGTTTCCGGTGAAGAAGAACAGCACCGGAATTCCCGCGACGTAGAACGGCATGTGATCCGACGGCCCGTACCCGGAGCCGCTGATCGTGCAGCTCACCTTCGCCGACTCGCACACCGGCGCGACGATCGACTTCCACTCGGTCGCGGAGTCGCCGCCGTTGACGTGCAGCTGTGACATCCGCATGCGGCCGACCATGTCCATGTTCATCATCGCGACGATCGGATCCTTCGTCGGTGGATTCTTCGCGTAATAGAACGAACCGAGGTCGCCCATCTCCTCGGCGGAGAAGCCGACGAGATAGACATCGCGCGCGAGCTCGGACTTCTTCGCGACGAGGGCTCGCGCCACCTCGACGAGCGCCGCCGCACCCGACGCGTTGTCGTCCGCGCCGTTGTGCACGTCGTTGACCTGCGGATCGAGCGCGCCGGGGCCGCCCATGCCGAGGTGATCCACGTGCGCGCCGATGACGATCACGCCGGGCTGCTTCTGCGCGGCACCCGCGCGGATCACGCCGACGACATTCGATGTCTTCGTGCGCACCGGCTCGAGCGCGACGGTCAGCGCCGCCTTGTGCGTGCCCTTCAGCAGCGCGTCGCCCGCCTTGCGCGTGATCACGATGATCGGGATCAGAGATTCGCTCTCCGCCGCCGACAGCGCCGGCAACTTCGCCTCTTCCTGCGTCGGATCGCCCGCGTCGACGATGATCAGCGCCTTCGCGCCCGCATTCTTCGCGACGAACGCCTTGTTGCGCAGATCGCCGAGCCGCGCTTGCGTGCTCGCGTCGAGCTTCGAGCGCGGATCCATGACATCCGTCGGCATGAAGCGGAACGCGAGCGCGATCTTGCCCTTCACGTTCTTGCCCTTGTAGTCGTCGATCTTCGCCGCCTCGTCCTTCACGCCGTACCCGACGACGACGATCGGCGCGGTCACCGTACCCGAGCCGCTCGCCGCGATCGGCGTGAAGTCCTCCGCCGCGACGGGCTTGCCGTCGATCGACAGCGCCGTCTTCGCGCCGCGCGCGACCGACGTGGTCACCTCGAACGGTTGCCGCCACGCGCCGCTGATGCCCGGCTCGACACCCGCCGACGCGAGGTCCGCTTCGATCCGCGCGAGCGACGCTTCGAGGCCCTTCGTGCCCACGCTGCGGCCCTCTTGCGCGTCCGCCGCGAGGAACGCGATGCGCTCGCGCAACCGATCCGCGACCTCGGTCTGCGCCGAGATGATCTTCTGCGGACCATCGACCCAATCGACGAGGAACACGTTCGTGTCGCGCTCGCCCGCGGGCGTGCCCGTCATGCGGTACTTGCCGTCGACCACGTCGCGCCGGTTCGACGAAAACGCGAGCGTCTTCCCGTCGGGCGAGAACATCGGGAACCCGTCGAAGCCCGGGCTGAACGTGATCTGCTCGAGGGCGGTGCCATCGATGTTGATCGCGAACAGATCGAAGTCACCGCTGCGCGGGTTCTGCCAGTTCGACGAGAAGATGATCCGCTTTCCGTCGGGGAAGAAGAACGGCGCGAACGACGCGCCCGGCAGGTAGGTCACCTGACGTGCATCGGTGCCATCCGCGTTCGCGACATAGAGATCCATGCGCGTCGGCTTCACGAGCTTCTGACCGAGCAGCGCCTTGTACTCCTCGAGGTCCTTGCCCGTCGGCCGCGACGAGCGCCACACGATCTTCGAGCAATCCGCGCTGAAGAACGCACCACCGTCGTAGCCCGGCTGATCCGTGAGCTGCTTCAGGTTCTTACCGTCGGGATCCATGCGCCACAGCTCGAGGTCACCGGTGCGATCCGACGTGAACAGGATCGTGCCGTCCTTCGCGCACACCGTCGCTTCGGCGTCGTAGCCCTTGGTGTTCGGCGTCAGGTTGCGCAGGTTCGAGCCATCGGCGTTCGCCTTGTAGATGTCGTACTCGAACAATCCCCACAGATAGCCCTTCGACATATCCGGCGGTGTCGGGCACGCGGGCGAATCCTCGTGCGTCGAGCCGTACACGATCTCCTGATCGCCCTTGAGGAAGTACGAGCACGTCGTGCGGCCCTTGCCCGTCGACACGAGCTTGGTCGCGTTCGTCTTCACGTCGAGGACCTCGATCTGATCACACGCGTACGGCTTCTTGTTCGTCTGCAAGATCAGCCGATCACCACCGAACGCCCAGTACGCCTCCGCGTTGTCCCCACCGAACGTGAGCTGACGGACGTTCTTGAAGTGCGTCTCCTGTGGCGTGGCGAGCTCTTTCTGCTCGGGCTTCAGGTTTTCGGCGGACATCGTGATCTGCTTCGCGGCCGGCTTCGGCGGACAGCAGGTCGCGAGCGCTAACAGCAACAGCGGCGCACCCTTCATGGCGAAGAGAGTAACAGGGTATGGTGCAGCGTGCTTTCCGTCGCAGATGCAGCGCGCACCGTGATCGAGCGCGTTCCGCGGCTCGGTATGGAATCGATCGCGCTCGACTCCGCGCTCGGCCGCATCCTCGCGACCGATATCGTCGCCGAGCGCGCGCTCCCCGGCTTCGATAACTCGGCGATGGACGGCTACGCGCTCCGCGCCGCCGACACACCGGGCGCGCTGCCGGTCGCGGGCATCGTCGCCGCCGGCAGCGTGCGCACCGCGCCGGTGCCGCCGCGCAGCTGCGTGCGCATCTACACGGGCGCGCCGCTCCCCGTCGACCTCGACACCGTCGTGATGCAAGAGGACGTGAGCGTCGACGGCTCGGTCGTCACGTTCCCCGCCGCGCGCCGCGGTGATCACGTGCGACGCGCGGGCGAAGACGTCGCGATCGGCGACACGGTCCTCGCCGCCGGCACGCGCATCGTGCCGTGGCACGTCGGCCTGCTCGCGGCGCTCGGGGTCGCGCACGTGCCGGTCACGCGGCGTCCGCGCGTCGCGATCATCGCCACCGGCGACGAGCTCGTCGGCGTGGACACCGCGCCGGGCCCCGGTCAGCTCGTGTCGTCGTCGACGCACGCGCTGGTCGCGCTGATCCGCGAGTGTGGCGGCGAAGCACACGCGCTCGGCATCGCGCGGGATGATGTCGACGAGATCCGCGCGATGATCGCGCACGCGCTGGGCGACGGGCCGACGTCGCACGCGAGCACGTCGGGTGCATCGTCGTCGAGCTCGCACGCGAGCACGTCGGGTGGCTTCGATGTCGTGATCACCACGGGCGGTGTCTCCGTCGGAGATCGCGATCACGTGCACACCGCGCTCGAAGCCGCGGGCGTCACGCGCGAGCTGTACAAGGTCGCGATGAAGCCCGGCAAGCCGTTCGCGTTCGGCACGCGCCGCCCATCGCGCGATGCCAGCGCATCCGCCGACCGCCCATCGCACGATGCCACGCCCGTGTTCGGTCTCCCGGGCAACCCGGTCTCGACGCTCGTCGCGTTCGAGCTGTTCGTGCGCCCCGCGCTCCTCGCGATGCAGAGCGCCACGCTCGTCGATCGACCGCGGGTCCCGGTCCAGCTCGCGACCGCGTATCGCAAGCAAGCGGGCCGCGCGCACTATCTGCGCGCCGCGATCACGCGCGATGGCGAGCGGCTCGTCGCGCACGCGGCCGCGAAGCAAGGCTCCGCGATGCAATCGTCGCTCGTCGGCAGCAGCGCGCTCGTCGAGATTCCCGCGGATGCTACAGAGATCGCGGGAGGCGCGCTCGTGACCGCGATCCTTCTCGACGCGGTATGACTGCGCTGCGGACCCCATGACGAACGAGGCTGTATGACCAAAGAACCACCGACGCCTCCCGCGGCGACCATCACCGCGACCGAACCCGGCCGCGTCGACAAAGCGATCGCGCGCGAGTTTCCCGAAGCGGGTCGCAATCGCATCGCCGAGCTGTTCGACGAAGGCGCCGTTCGCGTGAAGGGCAAGAAGGCCAAGAAGGGCGACTTCATCGAGACGGGCGACGTGATCGAGCTCGCGCGGGCGCCGGAGTCGCCGGGCGCGGGCCGGCCGCAACCGGATCCATCGATGGCGCTGCGCCGTCCGGGCGAGGCCCCGCGTGGAGCGAACGACCTCGTCGTGTTGCTCGAGCGTCCCGACATCGTGGTCATCGACAAACCCGCGGGGGTTCCGTCGCAGCCCCTGCGCGCGGGCGAGCTCGGCACGATCGCGAACGCGCTCGCGCAGCACTTCCCCGAGTGCGCCGCGCTCGGCGATGACCCGCGCGACGGTGGCCTCGTGCACCGGCTCGATATCGGCACGTCCGGTGTTCTCGTCGCTGCGCGGACGGCGGAGGCGTATCGCACGCTGCGCGACGCGTTCGGCGAGAAGCTCGTCGAAAAGACGTACCTCGCGATCACCGAGGGCCGACCGGTCTCGCGCGAGAGCGATGCGCCCCTCGTGCAGCGCGGCAAGAAGGTCGTCGTCGACCAGACGGATGGCCTGGCCGCCTACACCGCGTTCACCGTCGAGAAGGCGACCGGGACCTTGGCGCTCGTCCGCTGCGATGCGCGCACGGGCCGGATGCACCAGGTCCGCGCGCACCTCGCCCACCTCGCTGCACCGATCCTCGGCGACACGCTGTATGGCGGAAGCCCGCACGCGGACGGCTTTTTCCTCCACGCGTCGTCGATCGCGTTCACGCTGGGCGACGAGCGCATCGAGGTGACGAGCCCGCTGCCGGCGCGATTCGAAGCGGCGCTCGCCGGTTCCCCCTAAGTAATGGCGTCGGGCGGCCGAATCGATCGGCGATGCCCGCCGCCAAGTTGAACTGCACCGTCTGTCATCGGACGAACAACCCGTGGCGCAAGTTCTGCGGCGGTTGCGGTACGGGCTTTCCGAACGCCTGCAAGTGCGGCTTCGTGAACACGAGCGAGGATCGGTTCTGCGGTGGTTGCGGTGGATCGATCCGCGCCACGTTCCGAATGCAGCCCGTCGAGAACGAGAACGTCACGATGAAGATCGCGCTCGACGAGCTGCTTCCCGCCGAGAAGTAGTACGTACGCAGATCGTTCAGAACGGGATCCACCGACAGCCGGCGTCGCAACTGGTCTGCACGTCGTAACAGGCATTGATGCACTTCGAGTAGCCCGGCTTCGTGCCGACGCATCTATCCACGCAGCGATCCCTGTCGACGCCGCACTGGATGTGGCAAGTCCGGCTAGCCCCGCCGGCCGAGCCGGTGTCTTGTAACAATGACGAACTAGCCTCGCTCTCCTCCTCGGGCACAGGTTCGTTGTCGTCCTCGATGGCACAACTCGCGAGTGACAGCAGCGTGGCGGCAAGAATGATCGTGGGTTTCATCGCACGCGAGCAGGAGCAGGCGTCGTGCCATCCCAAGTCGCTGGATTGCGAGTCAACGAGAGTCGCCGCAGACCGACACGAGCGAATTGCGCGCTCGATCTGCGCGCACGATCTGTGTCACTCGACTCAGCTGCAGTGACACGGACACGGCATCATGCCGCCCTCGGGGCCGGCGCAGTGCGTGTACATGTTCCGCTGGCGGCACTCCTCGAGACACGAGGATCGCGACGGCTTCTTCGCCTTCTTGGGTTTCGGCGCGGGTGCCGCATCGACTACCGCCGCGTCGATCACCACCGCGTCGGTCAGCGCCGCGTCGCGCGGAGTATCCGCGGCATCGATCATCGCGGCATCGATCATCGCGGCATCGATCATCGCGGCATCGATAACCACAGCCGGGCGAGACGCCACCGGCGGCTCCTCGCGCCCGGAGCCTTTGCAGCCGAGCATCGCCACGAGCGCGAGCACGACGCGCATCACGCCGGACGCGCGAGGTCGCACGCTTCGAGCAAGCACA
>JBGARE010000064.1:20387-25922 GCA_044230415.1 Kofleriaceae bacterium | reverse complement strand
TCGAGCGGCTTGAGGAGGCCGAGCCCGACGAGCGTGTCGCCGAGCTTGCCGCCGTAGTGCGGCATCATCGCGAGCGCCATCGCGAGCTCGCCGTCGCTGAGCACGCCCTTGCTGACGAGGTAGTTGCCGAACAGCTCGCTCGCGACGTTCGACGAGACGTACTCGGGCTGACCGTCGCGGACGTAGATCTCTTTCTTGATGCCGCCGACGGCGACGACGAGCAGTCCGGTCGCGCGCGCCGTCATGAGACGGAACAGCACGCGCAGCGGTGAGGTGACGTGAAACTCGCCGGCGTCGTCGGGCGGTTCGGGGATGTCGGCGAGCGCGGGGGGCGTCGGTGGACGCTTGCGCGAGATCTCCTCGGGCGACGGCAGCTTGATGTCACCGCGCGAGCGCACCGCGGGATCCTCGGTGAGGTCATCGAACGCTCGCATCTGCGAGTCTTCGAGCCGCGACTGCGGGCCGTCGTCGTCCATGTTGACGTCGATGCCGCCATCGTCGGGGAGCGTGATCGCCTCGACGGCGGCGCTGATCGTGTCCGCGATCGGCACCTCGACGACGGCGGGCTCGAGGTCGAACTTGATCTCGATCGCGTGGCGGGGCGCGCTCCCCGTCGCCGTGCGCGCGGGGGCCGGCGGCACCGTTTGCACCGGTGGAACTTGCACGGTGGGCTTCGAAGCCGGGCGACCCGCGACGGTCTCCGCTCGCTTCGACACCTGCGGCGTCACCGCGCTGGCGGCAGCGAGATCGCTGACCGAGACGGGCCGTTGCTTCGGCTCGATCGCGCTCCCCTCGGGCTCGTAGCTGAGCTGGATCACCGGCATGGACGGACCGTCCTCGACGATGATCATCGGCGCCGCGTCCTCGCTCGGCGCGCGACCGACGAGCACGTCCTCGCCCTGCGGCGGCGCCGCGGTCGAGGTCTTCTGGCGACGCTCGACGACGGCCGCGTGCAGCTCGCGCACGACATCGGCGACGTTCTTCGGCTGCATGCGGTGGCGGTGCTCGAACAGCCACTCGCTGAGTGCGTCGCGAAACTGCGCGGCGCTCTGGTAGCGCTCGTCGACGGGCTTGCGCAGCGACTTGCGCACGATCTCCGAGAGCGATGGATCGATGTCCGCGCCATACTTGTCGTAGCGCTGCAGCTTCGCGTCGCGAACCATGAGCAACACGTCGAGCTCGTTCGCCGCGGCAAACAACCGCCGTCCCGTGAGCAGCTCCGCGAGCACGACGCCGACGCTGAACACGTCGCTACGCGCATCGAGCGGCTGCTCGATCACCTGCTCGGGTGACATGTAGCCGTACTTGCCCTTGAGCGTGCCCGTCTTGCTCTTGTGGGCACGGTCGGGATCTTTCGCACGCGCGATGCCGAAATCGACGAGCTTCACGTCACCGCGAATGCTCAGCAGCACGTTCGACGGCGAGATGTCGCGATGGACGATTCCCATCGCGCTGCCGTCCTCGCTCTTCAAGTTGTGCGCGTAGTCGAGCGCGTCGAGCGTCTCGTGCGCGATCCACGCGGCGAGCTGCGGGTCGACACGACGGCGCCGGGACGCGAACTCGCGAAGCAATGCGAGGACATCGATGCCATCGACGTACTCCATCGCGATGAACAACGAGTCGTCGACCTTCCCGAGCTCGAAGGTCTGGGCGATCTTGGGGTGGACGAGGCGAGCGGTCAGCTTCGCTTCGTCGATGAACATCGCGTTGTAGGTCTCGTCCGCGACGAGGTGCGGCAAGAGCCGCTTGATCACGACTTTCTTCTGGAAACCGTGCTCGCCGGGAGACGTGGCGATGAACAGCTCGGCCATACCACCAACGGCAAGGCGTTCGACGAGCTGGTACCGGCCGAAGCTGCCGATCGGAGAGTCGCCCACGAGGACATGATCGTATCACAGGCCCTCGAAACGCCTGCATTCCGCGCCGTCGACTAGGGTCGCTGCTCGGGTAGCAGTCAGCTGCGACGCATCAATAAGTGGCCACCGCGTTCGACCGCGTGTGCGACTGCACTATCGAGTCGATCGAAGTGCTGGAACTCGAGCCCCGCCTCCGAAGTCATCGCACTGGCTCGCTCGCGCAGCGACCGGCGAGCGCGCGACATCAGGACCTGGAGCGCGCTGCCTTCGGCCTGGTCCAAGAAGCCTTTGTACCCCGCTTCGAAGTGGCGCTCGCCGCTCTCCGCGAGCCCGTTCACGTCGACGATCAGACACGGCGCTCCCGTCCCGACCGCCAGCATCCACGCACGCGAGAGGAGCCCGTCGATGACGCCGGCATTCGGGGCCGCGACGAGGAACACGGCCGGCACTTTCGGGAGCAGCTCGACGACCGGCGTTCCGACCTCGAGCTGATCGTTGACGCGTTCGCGCAAGCTCTGCAGTCCCGACGCCGCGAAGGTGTCGAGCGCGACCACGTTCAGCCACTCGAACAGCCGCGAGATTGCCACTGCATCGTCGGCGGACAGCATTCCACCGACGACATCGCGTAGCTCCAAGAGCAGCGCGGCGATGTCGAAGCCGGTCGCGCCCTCGCTCGCGAACTGCGCCCCGAGGAACGCCGCGGAGCGCTCGAGCTCGCGCGTCGCATCGCTACCCGGCTTGAGCTCCGAGCTCGTCTTCGCGGCGACCACGAGCGCCTCGACGAGGTTCGACACCTGCGACGTATACGTCGCCGCCTTCGTCGCACGGCGGAACCGGAGCGAGGACCGCTCGAAGCGAACGATCCACGCCGCGAGAATCTCGCTCGACCTCTCGCGGATCACGTCCACGAGTGACTGCCCTTCGCTCACAAAGCCGATCGTAGCAAGCGGGCAGACAACTCGCCATGATAGGCTGGTCTTCGAGTGAAGCTCTCATCGGTGGCGAGGAGCGACGTCGGGCGAAAGCGTCAGATCAACGAGGACGCCTTCTTCCGCGACGACGAGCGCGGCTTCTATGTCGTTGCCGACGGTGTCGGTGGCCATAACAAGGGCGAGATCGCCAGCCGCGAGGCCGTCGAGCAGCTCACCATGTGGATCTACGGTGCGTCACGCGACCTCGACCGCCTGGTCGAACGGGTGGTCGCAGGGGACGCGGAGTGTGTGTGGGAGATCCGCCGACTCCTGGAATCCGGCGTCAAGAACGCCTGCTACATGGTGTTCGGCATGGCCGAGCTCGACCCCGAGAAGAAGGGCATGTCGACCACGTTGTCGGCCATGCTGATCCGCGCGGGCCTCGCATTCGCCGTCCATGTCGGAGACTCGCGCGTCTATCGCGTGCGCAAGAACAACGTCCTCCAGCTCACGGAGGATCACACGCTGATCAACTACAAGGTGAAGCACGGAATGATGACGAAGGCCGAGGCCGAGAAGGCCGCGGGCAAGAACGTCATCACGCGCGCGGTCGGTCACAAGGACTACGTGCAGGTCGACACCGCAGACATCGATGTCGCCGAAGGCGATCGATTCCTTCTGTGCAGCGATGGACTGCACGGCTACTTCCAGAGTGACAAAGAAGTCTCCGATCTGTGCGCCGATGGTTCGCTCGAGGAGTGCGCGGAAGCCGCGATCTCGCTCGCGAATCAACGCGGCGGCAAAGACAACATCACCGCCGTCGTGATCGAAGCATCCTGATCCGCGATCCTCGGCCGCTCGCGCTGATAGGCTCTGCGCGTGGTGCCGTTTCCGAGTGAGTGGGTGCAGCAGTTTGGCTACAACGTCGTCACGGCGTATCCGCCGGAGTCGGGCGCGCGGTTCCGCTACTACGAACGCATCCGGCCCTGCCCGTCGTTCGCGCAGCTCGTCGATCGCGTGCTCGCGCAGGATCCCGCGTTTCGCGTGCACCAGCTCGGTACGGTCGAACGCATCGTGACCGGCGAAGGCGAGTACGGCGCGTGGCTCCGCGTCGATGGCCATCGCGATGGCGCGCGGGCCGTGCGCTTCATCGGTGCCGTGTTCACCGAAGAGTTCGCGACGCTGCTCGATTGCGTCGCGATGCGGCCGCGTCACTTCGGCGACCTCGCGTCGCGCTCGCGTGCATTGCTCGTCGCCAGCGAGCTGCACCTCGGTGCGCGCCCGCGGCGCTTCTACTACGTGCCACCCGCGGGCTGGCAAGCGCTCGTCTCCGGCGTCACCGCGAACTGGTACCCGCCGGACTTTCCGAACAACCTGTCGACGATCGCCGTTCTCGCGGCAGAGCGGATCACCACCAGCGCGACGCGCGCACTTCACGATTCGTCCGAGCAACTCGCCGCCGGGCTCGCGATCGAGAGCACCACGCGCGAAGACATCGTCGTCAACGGACGCAGCGGAACGCTCGTTCGCCTCCACGGAAAACGCGAGGGACGCGCCGAGCCGATCTTCCGCGAGCTCGCGATGTTCGTCGTCGACGACGTCTCGTATCGGATGCGCCTCGAGACCACGATGGCGCTGCGCATTCGCGAGCTCCGCGACACGTTCTCGGCGATGACATCGTCGTTTCGTCCACTACCGACGAGTGAAGAGACGCGCACCGGCAACGCGTTCGCGACGCCCACTCGCATCTTCGATCACTGGGTGAGCTGATGCGGCTGTCCATGCGATTCCCTGCCCCCTGGGTGCTCAAGTACGCACCCGACGAGAAGGTCGCGGCGATCCTGCCCGGCGATCGGATCCCGAGCGCCGTGATCACCTACGGTCCGATGCTCCTCCTCCCCGACGAGCCGCGCAGCTGGCAAGCCCAGACCGTTCACTCGGATCTGCCGCCCGACAGCAAGGTCGTCATCGGTCGCACCATCGACGTGAAGACCGCGACGGGGTGGCCGTTGCGGATCGTCGAGGCCGAGGTCCGCACGAAGACCGACGCGATCATCGAGATGCGGTTGTGCGGGTTCTACTCGTTCTTCGAGCACACCGCCGCGGTGATCGTTCGCACGCAAGATCGCGCGCGAATGGAGGCGCTCGGCAACGGTCTCCTCGACATCCTCGCCTCGGGACGTCCCGACTGGAGCGGCGATGAAGTCGCGTGCCTCGTCGATGCGTGGAGCTTCGGCGGCGAGCCCGAGCGTGCGCCGATCGAGCCCCGCGCGCAGGAGCTGTTCCTGCGCGGCGTGGAGCTCGGCACGGCCGGCGATCACGCAGGGGCGATCGAAGTGTGGACTCGCGCGCTCGAGCTCGAGCCCGATCAGGTCGACACGATCTACAACCGCGGTCAGGCCCGCTACCGCACGAAGGACTTCACCGGCGCGCTCGCCGACTTCGAGCGAGCCGTCGCGCTCGCACCCGGTGATCTGATGATCCAGCGCAAGGTGATCCAGTGTCTCTATGCATTGGGTCGCTTCACCGACGGCGAGGCCGCACGCGCTGCCTTTCGCACGCTCTGGGCAGCGAGCACCGATGCGAGCGTGCAGCGCGTTCACGAGTTCGTGTTCGATCAGGTCGCGGGCGACGGCTTCACGATGTTCGTGATCGAGACCCTGCGTCCGCGAAATCCAAATGCCCCGTCGCTGCTCGTGATGTCCGGTGTCGACGCCACCGATGCCGCGCTCCCCGCGACGGTGATCATCGAGACGAGCCAGCAGGCG
>JBGARE010000064.1:0-20379 GCA_044230415.1 Kofleriaceae bacterium | reverse complement strand
GCTGCTCGTGATGTCCGGTGTCGACGCCACCGATGCCGCGCTCCCCGCGACGGTGATCATCGAGACGAGCCAGCAGGCGCGCGCCGCGGGAACTCCGTTCGTCGTCTGCGTACGCGACGCTACAAAGACTCGCGTGGTCTCGACGCTGAAGGAGCTTCCTCCGTATGGCGAGCTGCGCCAGACCGCGCTCACCTTGCTCCGGGACGCCCTCGCCCCGTCGTAGTCACTGCCGCGAATGGCGGCAGGTAGAAATGCCCGCGTCATTCGTAGAACTCGCATGATGTGTGTGGAGGGGCAGCGAGCATGAGTCGCTTTTGGGACGGGATCGTCGAGAACCCACTCAACATCATCAATCCGGCGAGCTACGCGCCCGTCGACCCCGAGGCGGGAAGCCAGGGCGCATCACGAGACAATCCACTCGCGCAGGTTCCCGGACTCGGTGGACTGCAATCGATCTCCGATATCGCGAATGGTATTTCGCAAGAGGGTATCGGCGGTCTGTTCGACTACCAAGGAATGATGGATCGCCAGGCCGCGCAGCGAGAGCTCGCGTCGCGATTCAACGTCGTCCCCGACGGAACACCGGGCGAGCGCTCGCAGAACCAAGTCTCCGAGGAGCAGTTCCGCGAGATCGCACGCAACTACAGCGACATTCGCCTCGACCGCACCGACATCCACATGGACACGAGCGCGCTGTCGACACCCGCGGCGCAGGCCCAGTACCGCACGGACTTGATGTCCAACTTCGCCGATCAGATGCAGACCGAGAGCGGTCGCGAGCTGATCGACACGCTCGCGCACAACACGCGTACCGATGCGGGCGGGACGGAGCGGCACCACACGACCACGTTCGCACCGCGGCTGAACGCGGCGGGCAATCCCGACAACAGCAACGCCGGCGAGCAACCGCTCAACCCGGACGGGACGAACGCGTCGCTCACCGACGCGCGGCTCGGTCGCGATGGATCGGGTAACGCGGGAGCGGGTCTCGACGCGCGCATCAACTTCAATCCAGGCGCCGGCAACGTCGTGATCCGTCCCGGCGTCGAAGAGTATCGAAGCGACGTCGCGATGTATCACGAGATGATGCACGCCTATACCGACACGCAAGGCATCAGCGACCTCGGCACGGTGCAGGTCGGCGACGCCCCGGCGTCGGGTCCGGCGCACACCGCAGCGCAACAGGCCGGCGTCGACTCCGATGCGGGCAACAGCGTCGCGCGTGCGGAGCATCAGGCGGCCGGTCTCGGTCTCTACGCGAACGAGCGGCTCAGCGAGAACGCGTATCGCGCCGAGCGTCGCGAGATCGCGTGGGGCGATGGCACCGGTACTCGCGCCGGCGATCCCTCGATGTGGCGCCGCGATCAGTACGTCGGTAACAATCACGTGCCCGGTACGGAGACCTCGCCATGGCAACTGTTCTTCCCGTGATCGCGCTCGCAGCCGCCCTCGGTGCTGCGTGCTCCAAGTCCGACAGTCCCGCCGAGGCGAAGAGCGCCGAATCGCCCGCTCCGACCCAACCCACACCGCCCGCTGTTTCCCCGACGCCAACCGAGCCACCGATTGAGCCATCCTCGATGAACACGGACAAACTCAAGCTCACGTGGTCCGCCACACCTTCCGCGAAGAGCCTCGCGATCTCGTACAAGATCGAGAACACGGGAAGCTCGCCGGTGTTCGTCGCGAGCAAGCTCGTGCATGGCGGCGCGAACGTCGATCGGCTCGTCGTCATGAACGGCACGGACGCGATCCGACTCGTGCGCGGGCTCGTGATGCCGGACGCCGAACGCGTCACGGGCGTGCCGATGCCGATCTTCGTAGAGCTCCCCGCCGGACAATCGCTCGACGCGAAGGTCGAGCTACCGCTGCCGCTCGAGGCCTGGCACAACGCGGGCAAGATGATGCCACTGCGCGCGGCGAAGAAGATCGTGCTCGAGGTCGCGGTCGCCGAAACCGAGAAGAGCCCGCCGAAGTGGCTCGTCGGTACGCCGCTGCCCGCGCCCTGACCTACTCAGTCGAGGCTCAGATACGACTGCAATCCGAGCGCGATGAGAGCGCCGTCGGAGTGGATCGTGCTGATCACGGAGAAATCGAGGCCCCACACGAGGCCCTTGAAGCGAACGAGATCGACCCCGACGGCGAACGTGCCGTTCACGCCCTGCCGCTGGTAATCGATGGGCACCGGATCCGTCGGACGATCCGGATCCTGGCACTGCTTGCAGCGATAGCCGCCGAAGCCGAGCGTCGCGCGTCCGTGCAGTGCGCCGTTGGACGGCCACCACTGCGCGCCGAGGCCGACCGTCGTGTAGTCGTTGATGTGGACCGTATCCATCACCTCGTGGCGTTGGCCGTTCGCGGTGATCGCGAGGAGCGCGACCCACGTCGGACGCATGACCGCGCCCATCATGAACGTGCCGCCCGCGCCGGTGCCGCTCCCCGTTCCGGTGACGACGGAGGGCCCGATGCCGAGGTGTAGGAAGAAGCCTTGCCGCGCGAGCGTGGTCTCGAGGTTCGCTTCTTCGCCCGCGCGATCGGCGTGCTCGTCCGGCTTCGGATCGACCGGCGTGACGTGCACCGGCGCGTCGACGACCGGCTTCGCGTCATCGGCGACGGCGAGCGCCGGTGCCGCGATCACGAACGCGACGAGCGCTGCCTTCATTCGGCCTTCTTCTCCGCGGTCGTGACCTCGAGCATCGGTAGCTTGCCTGTGGGCAACTGTGGCTGATCGGGAAGCAACAGTCGCGTCACGATCTCGCCGCCGACGAGATGCTTTTCGACGATCTCCTGGACATCCGCGAGGGTCACTCGTCCGTACCAGACTTGCTCCGGGTACACGACGATGGTGATGCCCTCTTCGCACTGATCCAGACATCCCGCGTTGTTGGCGCGAATGACCTTGGAGATGCCGCGCTTCTTCAGCTCGGCCTTCAGGGCATCTCGCACCTCGGGGCTGCCTTTGAGCTTGCAGCTACCGCGTGGATGATCCGCCGCCCGCTCGTTCGTACACACAAAGACGTGGCGCTGGAAGAACGGCATCCACGACGGAAACTAGCATATGCTTTACGCGTCGATGCTCGGGGAAGTGCTCGGCAACTACCGTGTAGTTGAAGCGCTCGACTCGGGCGGGATGGGTAGCGTCTACCGCGCCGAGCACACGCACCTGGGCAAGCTCGCGGCGATCAAGTTGCTGCGGCCCGAGCTCACGACCAACGACGAGATCGTGAAGCGGTTCTTCAACGAGGCAAAGGCGGCGACCGCGATCCGGCATCCCGGAATCATCGAGGTCTACGATTTCGGCTACACGCGCGACGGCCAGGCGTACTTCGTCATGGAGCTGCTCGATGGCGAGCCGCTCGGCAAGCGCCTACAGCGGACCGGGCGGTTCAGCGAGGCCGAAGCGGCGAAGGTGACGAAGGGCATCGCCAATGTCCTCAAGGCCGCGCACGCGAAGGGCATCGTTCATCGCGATCTCAAGCCCGACAACATCTTCCTGATCCCCGATGACGAGGGCGATCGCGTGAAGGTGCTCGACTTCGGCGTCGCGAAGCTCGCCGACGTGTTCCCCGCGGAGACGCGGCACACGCAGACCGGCGCGCTGATGGGCACGCCGCTGTACATGGCGCCCGAGCAAGCACGCTCGGCCGCCGCGATCGATCACCGCGCGGATCTGTATTCGCTCGGCTGCATCCTGTACGAGCTGCTCGCGGGCGTCCCGCCGTTCAACGCCGAGGGTGCAGGCGAGATCATCGCGCTCCAGATGTTCTCGCCGCCGCAGTCGCTGCGCGATCGCTTGGCGAGCGTGTCTCCCGAGATCGAACAGATCGTGATGAAGCTCCTCGAGAAGGAGCCCGTCGATCGCTATCAGACGGCGGCCGAAGTCGTGGCCGCGCTCGGAGCCGCCGCAAACCACTTGTCGTCGCGCGTGTCCGCCGAGCTGCCGAATGCCGGCCTCAGCTCGCCGCGGTTCACGTACACGCCCGGATCGAAGCAGCTCACGGTTCCGGATCGCGCGCGGCTCAAGGGCACGCTCGAGGACGAACGCCCGACGCAGATCACGCCGGGCAAGAAGTCGTCGATGCCGCTGGTCGCGGGCTTGGTCACCGTGCTGCTCGCGGGTGGCGCCGCGATCTTCGCGCTCGTGCGCAGTCGCAGCGACGAGGCGGCGCCGAAGCAGCCCGATGCCGCCGTCGTCGAGCCGACGCCTGCGCCGGTCAAGCCGGCCCCGGACAAGAAGCCCGAGCAACCCGCAAAGACCCTCGAGCAGACGCCGACGACCACGCCCGATCAGATCATCGCGACGCCGGATCCCGTCACGAAGAAGGCCAAGCCCGGCACGACGACGAAGAAGAAGCCCGACGTCGCGGGTGGTACGCCGGTCACGCGTCCCGATGGCGTCGAGCCGCTCCAGACGCCCGGGCCCCTGACGACGACCACGCCGACGACGACACCGGAGCCGCGCACTCCGATCACGCAGAAACCTCTCGAGACGAATCTCGACGACGAAAAGAAAACCCCGTGATTCGCTATTTGTCTCTCGCTATCGCGCTCGCACCCGCGATCGCACTCGCTCAAGACGCGCCTGTCGAAGGTGGCGGCGCTCCCCTCGCGAAGCTCAAGGACGAGAAGCAGCTCGCAGAAGCGCTCGCGCAGATCACGTCGGATCCCGCGATCCCCGTGAACGATCCGAAGGTGAAGGCGATCGCGCAAGCGCTGATGTCCGAGGGCGTGAAGCAGCTCCTCGACAAGCAGTTCGATCAAGCGCTCGCGAACTTCCTCGAGGCGTACAACAAGTTTCCGAGCCCGAAGATCCTGCTCAACGTCGCCGGCACGTTGTCCGACATGAGCCGCAACGCGGACGCGGCGAACACGTACCAGCGGTACCTCCAAGATCCGGCGACGGGCCCCGAGCGCGTCGCCGAGGTGAAGCAGATCCTCAACACGCTCGACGCCGAGCTGACGATCCTCACCGTGAAGGTCACGCCGCGCGGCTCGGAGATCTCGATCGATGGCGGGCCGTTCATCGCCGTCGGGGTGTCGCTCGTCACGCGCGTCCGCGCGGGCATTCACCTCGTCCGCATTCGCAAGGGCGATGCGATCGCCGAGCAGTCCGTGAACGGCTTCGAGGGCGAGAACAAAGAAGTGAACATGGTCCTCGCGGAGCCGGCGCCCGCGCCCGGTCCCGGCCCTGGACCCGGTCCCGAGCCGAAGCCGATGCCCGAGCCGCCCGACCAGGTGTCACCGTGGCTCACGAACGGCACGCTGTACGGCGGCGATGCGACGTCGAACCAGCGCACGACGCGAACCACGTTTGGCGGCGATGACGTCGATGCGGTGATCCCCGACTACGAGCTGACCGAGAGCGGACAGATCCGGATCAAGGCGCCCGAGAAGGAGACGATCTCGTCGGGCCTGATCGCCGTGATGCGCATCGATGGTGAAGGTCGCGGCTTCGCCGGTGGCTTCGGCATCGCCATCTCGCGCGGTCGCCTCGAAGCCGAGCTCATGGTGCTGCGCTCCGAGCTGAACGGCGGCTTCATCGGCCTGCGCTACCGCCTGCTCACCGGGTTCGTGCGGCCCTACGTCGCGGCGGGCGTTCCGGGCTTCGTGTTCACGCCGCCGATGCAGACCTCGCAGCAGCTCGGCATCGGTGTCCGCGGCGCAGCGGGCATCGAGCTCAAGATCAACGGCCACCTCAGCATCCAGGGCGACATCGGTTACGAGCACTTCTTCGTCGACGAGGAAGAGACGCTGTTCGACGCGAACGTGCTCGTTCCGACGCTCGGAGTGATCGGACGGCTGTGAAGCGCCGCGCGCGCGTGCTGGCCACGACCGTCGTCGCCGCGGCCGTCGGGGTCGCGTTGGCGGCGGTACCGGATCCGCCGAAGCTGCGCGCGAACCCGGCGGTGCGCGTGATCCACGCGACCGGCCCCGGCATGTCGACGAGCACGATCGTGCTCGCGAATCAGACACCGGATCCGGTGACGATCGCATCGATCACGCGCGATCCGTCGTGCGATCCGGAAGTCACGCACGTGCTCGCCGTGCCGGCGACGATTCCAGGAAATGGATCGACGCCGATCACCATCCAGTGCGCGGGCACGATCGCGGCCGGCCTCCGGCGCTGCATGTTTCACGCGAACCCGACGAGCGGCTCGGCGTTCGTCGACTTCGAAGGCGTGTGCGAGGGCGGTCAACAGACCACGCTGAGCGCGGCGCCGAGCGATCTCGATTTCGGCGACGTGGTCGTCGGTAGCGGCGCGAGCACGACGGTGACCGTCACCAATAGCGGCGCGACGCAGATCACGAAGCTGTCGCTGCACACCACGGATCTCGAGAGCACGTTCGAGCTCGGCGCGCCGTGCAATCCCGACGCGCGCCAGTGCGACGCGTCGATCGCCACCATCGGCGCTGGCGAAGCGACGCAGATCACCGTGTGGTGCCGGCCGAAGCGCGTGGGTGCGCACACCGCCGAGCTCTACGTCGCGTCGAGCACGGGCCAGTACGCGTCACCGCCGATCACGCTCGCGTGCAACGGCACCGCTGCGTCGAGCCCCGTGCTCGCGCTGACGGGCGATCCTGTCGATGCGGGGAACGTCGACGTGATCTCCGGATCCGCGTCGCCGAGGCCGCTGCGGTTGCGCAACGCGGGCGCCGGGATGCTGCAGATCAGGAACATCCAGATCTTCGACGGCGGCAACGGTGCTGCCGCGGATTGGTCGTACGTCGCATCGGGCGAGTGCAACGGCTCCGTGCCACCCGTGTGCGAGCTCGCGCCGAACGAAGTGCTCTCGCTTCGGCTCGACTTCGATCCGAGCGCGATCGGTGCACGCGATGCGACGCTCGTGATCGAGTACTTCGATACGGCGACGCGCTCGCGATCGATTCCGCTCGACGGCGACGGGCTCGGCGCGACGCTCGCACTCGTCGGCGGACCGACGACGTTCGACTTCGGGACCGTGCCGATCAACATCACGTCCGACCTGCCGTTCCAGCTGTCGAACCAAGGCAATCGCTCGATCACGGCGATGCTCTCGGCGGCCGCGCAGCCACCGTTCTCGCTCGTGCCCGCCGCGTCGACGGTGGTCATGCCCGGGATGCCGGCTACCGTCGTCGCATCGTGTCGTCCGACCGCCGTCGGTGAGGTCAGCACGACGATTCGCGCGATGGGCTCGGACGCGTTCATGTCGGGCTCCGGCGCGATCGATATCCCGGCGCGCTGCGAAGGAACGACCAGCACGCTGTACGCCGTGCCATCGAGCCTGCTCCTCGGCGAGGTGCGGCAGGGTGGCGATCCGGTGTCGGTGCCGGTGGAGGCGCTCGTCGCGTCGGGTGCGCAGCTGCAGATCACCTCCGCATCGCTCGCCTCGCCGAGCACGAAGCTGAGCGTGTCGACGAGCCTGCCGATGATCACGCCGGCGACCGTCCAGCTCGTGATCGACACGACGACGGAGGGCGAGCTGGACAACGAGCTCGTCCTCGTCGCATCGACCGGTGCGACCGTGCGCGTGCCGGTCACCGGCACCATCGCGACGGCGGAGTACGAGCAGCCCCTCGCGCGCTCGCTCGGTACGTTCTGCGTCAACCAGCCCACGACCGCCGACACGCTCGCGTTCCGCTCGACGGGGACCGCGACGATCCAGCTCGAGAAGCCAGTGATGGCGCTCGGTCCGATGTCGCCATTCGACATCGAGCCGCAGGCGCCACCGACGTATCCGGTGTTGCTCCCACCGACGAGCCTCGCATCCGTCGAGGTCACGCCGCGCCGGCAAGGATCCGCGGGCGTCCAACAGGACGACATCGTGTGGACCACGGACGTCACGAACGCCGAGACGGTGCGCACCACGATCAGCGCGCGATTCGTCGATGACGGTGGTGCCGTCGCGCCGGATGCGCTGTCGTTCGGGCCCGGCACGATCCACCTCGAACAAGACAACGCGCAGAAGGTGACGCTTCAGAACTGCGACACGCAGACGATCGTGTTCGCGGATCCGTCGGTGCCGCCGCCGTTCCGCCTCGACAGCGCGAACTTTCCACGCGAGCTCGCACCGAACGAGAGCGCGACGTTCGCGATCGGCTTCCATCCCACCCGCGTCGGAATCTTCGACGAGACGCTGACGATCCAGTCGGATCAGCTCGTCGATCCGCTCGTGGTGAGGTTGATGGGAGAAGGTGCGCGTTCGCAGCCTCCGCCGGACGCGGGTGTGGATCCTCCCGGCTTCGACAATCAGAGCTTCTATGGATGCAGCGGCTGCTCGACGCGAAGCCCGAGCGGCGCTCTCCTCGTCGTCATCGTGCTCGGCGCTACGCTTCGACGGAGACGCGCATGAACCGCAAGAACGCACGCCTCGTTGCTGTCACTGTCGTCGGCGTGACAGTCGCGCTCGCCACGCTGGCGTGGGGCGATTACACGACGACGAGTAACCCCGGAGACGCGGACAACGTGCCGATCGGTCAGACGGCGCGCGCTGTCGTCTCGATCCGCAACACGGGGACCGCCACGCGCACGATCACGGGCATCGCGAAGGGCAATCCGCAGCTCGGCAACTGCCTCTCGCAGATCATGCCGTCGACGCTGACGGGCACGACGTTCCCGGTCACGCTCCCTCCGAACGCGCAGCTCCAGATCCTCGTGCAGGCCGTGTTCTCCTCGGGTGATCTGGTCGTGGGCCCGCCCGGGTGCGTGTTCGACATCGAGGATATGTCCGGAACACCGTTCGAGACGTTCAGCGTCACGTTCAGCAACGCGGGAGGTAGCGCGTGGGAGCTCCAGCCTCACGTGATGAACTTCGGCACGCAGAGCGGCTTCGAGGTGCAGACCGCTCTCGTCCTCAATCACGGCGCGATCGCAGCGACCTACATGTCCGCCGTGATCATGGATCCCACCGGAACGTTCACGTTTCAGAGTCCGTGTATGGGTCTGCAGGCGTGCGCCGGAGGAACGATGATCGCGAGCGGAAGCGCGCAGCAACTCCAGATCAAGTGCGATCCCACGATGGGGGGTGCACGAACAGCGACGCTCGGCCTCTTTGGCAGCGGTGGTCCCGGTAGTGGCGCGCAGCTCGCGAGCATGATGCTGACGTGCACGGGCACGGGCTCCGGCTCCGGCTCGGGCTCCGGGAAGATCGACATCATCCCGACGATGGTCGACATCAGCGGACCGATGGGCACGCCGACGATGGTGCCCGTGATGATCAGTTACGCCGGCAGCGCCGGCGGTTGGCGCATGACGGGCGCGGACATCAACTCCGATCCCGGCAACGTGTTCGCCTTCGTCGCGAGCGGGTGTTCGGGACACACGTGCTCGTTCGTCGCGCCGGATCGCGCGCTGCCGACGACGCTCGACATCACGTGCACACCGGGCGCCACGACGACCACGGCGACGATGATCGCTCAAGGTGAAGGCGGCGCGAACGACTTCGACATGGCGACGCTGCGCTGTCTCGCCGGCAGCGGCGGAGGTCCGACGCTGATCGCATCGCCGAACCCGGTGGTCGCGGGCTCCTACTCGGTCAACATGTCGTCACCGCCGCAGACGCTCACGCTGACCAACGGCGGCAGTGGCTCGCTCACCGCGCAGATCGCCGAGCCCGCGAGCGGCGAATGGAGCGCGAGCACGTGCGTCACGTCGCCGTGCACGCTGAACGGCTTCGGCTCGTCGACGACGGTCGACGTCGTGTTCACGCCCGCGATGCCTGGCGATCGCAGCGCGAACTTCGTGATCACGAACAACGGCACGCAGGACCCCGTCAACGTCGGTCTCGTCGGCAGCGGCAGCGGCGCGACGCTGGAGGTCACCGCGCCGTCGATGCCGAGTTACACGATCGATTTCGGCACCATCCCGCGCGGGTCGTCGCCGCAGCGCCCGCTGACGATGCTCACCACGGGCAACATCCCGATCGCCGTCGACGTGACGCCACCGAGCGCGCCGTTCTCCCTCGGCGCGACGCAGTTCTCGCTCTCGCCCGGCATTCCCGGCGGCACCACCGTCACGTGCTCGAGTCCCACCGCGGGCGGCCCGTTCACGCAGACGATCTCGTTCACCTCGAACGCGTACATGATGGACACGTCGTCGATCACCGCGCGCTGCGAGATCGCCGACACGGATCTCGAGGTCAACCCCACGCCGTTCGACTTCGGCGAGGTTCGCGTCGGCTCGCCCACCGCCGAGCTCGCGTTCACGCTGCGCAATCCATCGGCCACGGCGTCTCTCGTGATCCACTCGATGCGCCTATCGTCGTCGAGCGCGGGCCTCTCGCTCGACGCGCCGATCAACACGAACGTCACGCTCGGACCGGGAGAGGTTCGCAACGCTCGCCTCCTCCTCGATTCCGCCACCGAGGTCGATCTCGCGGGCCACTCGCTGCTGATCTCCGTCGACAGCTCGATGCTGAGCTTCCCGATCACCGGCAAGGTCGTTCGCGCGCACGTTCGCGTGGTCCCCGAGGAGCTCGACCTCGGAACCGCGTGCGTGGATTCGCAGGTCATCGGCCAGGTGCTGATGATCAACGACGGCACCGCGACGCTGACGATGCAGCGACCGACGATGACGAACTCGTTCGCGGCAGTGCTCCAAGATCCGACGGACTACCCTGCCCCGCTGTTCGCGAACGACACGGCGATGGTCGGCGTCACACCATCCGCGTCGACGTCGGGGCCGCTCGATGGCTCGCTGAGCTGGGACGTCGATGCGCCCGGCGCGCCGTTCCAGATTCCGATCCACCTCGAGTACATCGCCGACGGCGCCGCCGTGTCGCCGGGGCGCGTCGCGTTCGGCGTGGTCCCCGTCGAGACTCGCTCGGAGCGCAAGACGATACGCCTCGAGAACTGCGGCACCACACCAGTCACGCTCGATCTCGCGGGGATCAAGTCGCGCACCGGCGGCACCAAGGTGTGGGACGTGCAGCCAAACCGCGGCACGATCGTGTTGCCACCCGATGGCGTGCAGATGATCGGCGTCGAGTTCGCGCCGCTGCGTCGCGGAAGCTATGCCGCGACGATCGTGCTCTCGATCGACGGCGCGCCGCGTCCGATCGAGATCTTCGGCGATGCCTCCGGCCCGATCCTCGAGCCGACGAGCTTCTACGCGTGCTCGTGCTCGGGTCCCGGCGCTCCGTCGCGCGGCTGGCCCGTGGTCCTCGCGCTCGTCCTCGTCAGCCGCCGGCGCCGCCGCGGATCTTCTTGAGCTCGGCGAAGAACAGATCCACTTCGCTGGGCTTCGTATAGAAGTGCGGCGCGATGCGAATGCCGGCCGTCGGGCGGTGATCGCAGAAGAACTTCCGTCGATTCAGCTCGCGGCACACGTCCGCCGCGCCGACGAAGTCGAACACCACCGAGCCGCCGCGGATCTCGGCCTTGCGCGGGCTGTTGAGCTTCATGCCGAGCTCGTCGACCCAGTCGATGCACTTCTGCGTCATCACGAGGCTCTTCTCGCGGATCTTGCGCACGCCGATCTCGCCGATGATCTTCTGCCCCGCACGCGACTGATACAGCGCGGCCACCGCCGGCGTGCCGCCCATGTAACGCCACACCGTCTCCGCGTACGACTGCTCGGGCATCGTGAACGCGAACGGCGCTTCGTTGCCAAACCATCCGGTCACGCGCGGCGCGAACTTCTCGGTCAGATCGGGCCGCACGTAGAGCCACGCCGCGCCCGGGCCACCGCACAGATACTTCACCGAGCCACCGCACGCGAACGACACGCCGAGCTCGACGACATCGAGCGGCACCGTGCCGATCGATTGATAGCAGTCGAGGATCACGTGCGCGCCGACCTCCTTGGCCCGCGCGCAGATCTTCTTCACGTCCTGGATGTACGCGCTCGAGAACACGACATGCGACATCGGAACGACCAGTGTCTTCTCGTCGATCGCGGCGCACATCGCGTCGGTGTCGATCGTCGTGCCGTCCTTACTCTCGACGAGCACGCAGTCGGCACCGCGGCGCTTCTCCGCTTGCCACACGTAGCTCACCGTCGGGAACTGCAGCGCTTCGTAGACGACCTTGTTGCGCTCGGGCGTGTACTCGAGGCACGAGGCGAGCACCGCCATCACCGTCGAGACGTTCTGGTGCATGATCACCGAGCCGTTCGGCGCCGAGATGATCTTGCCGATCCGCTCGGCCGCGCGATCCACCTCGGGCAACCAATCGCTCCACGCGGTGATCGACTTCGTTTGCCACAGGTCGAAGAACTCGCCGAGGTCTTCCTTCGCTTGCGCCGGCACGCAGCCGAGCGAGTGCGAGATCAGGTGGACGCAGTTCTCGAGGGACGGGAACTGCTTGCGGTACTCGAGCAGACTCTCGGCGACGGGGTCAGCCATGCCGTTGGCTTATCACGGCGTCGGTGCTGTCGGCGTAGGTGCGGCCGGCGGAGTCGCGGGCGTGCCAGGGACCGCCGGCTGATCGAGCGTCGGATCCTGCGGGACCGCGGGCGGCGGATCGTCCGGATCGGGACCTTGCAGCACCGTGTTGCCATCGCCACCGAGGAGGATCGCCAGCGCGACGATGCCCGCGAGGCCGAGCGCGACGCCGCCCGAGACCGCGCCGCACGTCAGATGCTCGCCCGTCGCGAGCTCGCACGTGCCTTCCGCGACGACGCCGCCGACGATGCCGATGGTGACCGCGGGATGCTTCGCCGCGAACTCGCACCCGGCCAGTGTCGCGACGAGCGCGAGGACGGCAGCCGTCTTCATCCGTGGTAGCCGGTCTCTTTGCCCTTCGCCGCCTGCTCCGCCGTCCAATCGCCAAACACCTCGTCCCGCACATCCCATAGCGCCGGGAAGAACCGCGTGACCATGCCCTTCGCGAGCAGGTCGGAGTGCTTGCCCTTCAGCGACGGCGTTCCGGTCCCGATGATGCGATAGACGAGCATCAGGTGGCGCGCGCGCCAGGTCTGCAGCAGCTGGTCGTAGTCGACGAGGCCCTCGCAGAGCTGGAACAGCTGGTGGTGATCGTGCGGGTGATCGTAGATCTGCCGCAGCGTCACGCCCTTCCTCTCGAGGAACGACGCGAACGCGGGCCACACGACCTCGCCCGGCAGCTTCAGCATCGTGCGGAAGCCCGGAGATTCCTGGCCCGAGCCGCGGCCGAGGCCGGTGCGGATCGTCATGTAGTCCGTGGGCGCCATCGTGTCGAGCAGCTCGACCGAGTGCAGCAGCACGTGCTGGGTCAGCGAGATGCGACGGAGGTGCGTGATCGCCCGCGCGACCTTGTCCTCCGCGAGCATGCGGCACACGAACCGGAGCTCGTGCTCGATCAGCTTCATGTACAGCTCGTGCGCCTGGTGCACGACTTGAAACTGCAGCTCGTCGTGACACGTCAGTGTCTCCGGCGATTTCTGCAGCGCAAGCAGCTCCTCGGTGCGGATGTACTTCTCGTAGTCGGTGAGCCCCACGTGCGCTTCGTACCACGACCTCGGCCATCCCGACGATCGTTGATCGTGCACCTGAAGTGCACGATCATCGACGATTGATGCGCCTCGTCATAGTTGCCCTCGCGGCCTCTGCCTGCACACCAGCGTCGTGGACCGCGCAGAAGATCGTGGTTCCGCGCGAGGGCGTTCCACTCGACTTGTTCTGCACGACGCGTGCGTGCACGGCAAGCCATCGCGGCGTGGTCACGGCACGCGGCGGCGACCGCGCGGATATTTACGAGCTCGTGATCCCGCCCCACGGCTGCGACGGGAAGAGCGTGAAGATCGAGCTCCAATGGGAGGTGCCTCGTGAAGGCTCGAAGCTCGGGCTCTCGATGTGGGGGCCGCACGGCCGCGTGGCGGCGTTCGATGACGACCACGAGGATGAGGACGATTACGAAGACGAGGAGAACGAGGACATCGCCGGCGCGACGTCGCGACTGGTGATCCACGAGCCCGTGACGACGGGCACGTATCTCATCGGCGTGCGGGCGGTGGGAGCGACCGGCGCCGGCGAGTACACGCTCGACGTGCGCGAGGAAACGCTGCCGTGCGCGACGGCGTGGGGGCAACCGGCGATCGCGATCGCGGACATCTACATCCCACGCCCCGACGGCACACCACCGACGAAGGCACCTCTGTTCGGCGTTACGGCCGCAGGACTCTCGCGCTCGTCGCAGACTCCATCACTGGTGCTCGACGGAACCGATGCGCGCGTCGCGAAGGGAGCTCGCATGTGGCTCGTCGATCGTCGCGGCAAGCGGGTGCGTCACGGCGAGATCGAGATCGTGGAGACCTGGTCGCCCGATGGCAGCACACGCTTTGCCTCCGCGAGGTTCGTGACCCCCGGGTGGTTCCGTCGACGCATGGAACACGGATGGAGCTACTGGTCGGCGATGCTCGGTGGCAGCTCGAGCGCACGCCGAGTGAATCGCCGGATCCGCTGATTCGTTCTTCGCATGTGACGCATTCAATTGTTATCGTTGTATTTTGACCAGAGAAGGAAACGAACGTTTGCTTTCTCGTAGTGACCTCTGATACCTGATCGGCATGTCTGCGCGACGTGCGTTCAAGCCGAGCAGTGACGGCATCCTCGAAGCGGCAGAGACGGCGTTCGCGAAGCACGGCTACAACGAGCTCTCGCTACGTCAGCTGATCAGCGCGTCGCGCGTTTCGACCACCGCGTTCTACGCACGCTTCGACTCGAAGGAGGCCGTGCTCGCGGCGCTGACCTCGCGCTTGTTCGGCGAGCTGCACGCGGATGCACCCGCGGCGCTGAGCAAGGCTCGCGACCTCGCGAGCGGTATCGAGCTCGGTGTCGACCTCTTGTGCGAGCGCCTCGGACCACGCAAGGCGCTCGTCCGGCTGATCCTGTCCGAAGCGGGATCGTCGCCGGCGGCGATGAATGCACGCCGCGATTCGTACGCGATGCTCGCCGCATTCCTCGCGATGCGATTCGCCGCGTTGAACGAACGCAAGCGCATCGCGGTCGCCGATCCCGAAGCGCTCGCGTGGGCGCTGATCGGCGCACTCGAGATCCAGTTCATTCGCTGGGCCGTCTGGGATCAGATCGATCTCGCCGCGCTGCGAGCACAGCTCGCTCGAGCCGCGCTCGCGATCCTTCCACGATCGGAGAACCGGCATGGGTGAACGCATGTGTCGATGGGTGATCGCGGCGGTGGCGCTCGGTGCGTGCGACGACACGCGCCCGGTCACCGTGACGATGACGGCGAGCGACGAGCCGCCCGCGTACGGCACCACGCCGTTTCCGACGGATGCGATCCGGGAAGGTGATCGCCTCGGCCGCCTCGCCGGGCTCGGCGCGATCGCCGGGCGAAACGCGGACCTCGTCGTCGATCATATCGCCGCGCTCGATGGCTTCGGACTTCGCCCGCTCGTCGAGATGTTCGTCGACGGCGATCTCGATCCCGCGTCGATTCCGGCGCACACCGATGCGATCACCGATGCCGCCGCGCTCGTCGATGTCGACCCGAGCTCGCCGGACCGCGGTCGCGTGATCGCGATGGACTGGCGCTACGACGCGACTCGGCGCGTGATCGCCGGATCGCCGGCGAGCGGCAACGTGCTGCGCGAAGGCGTTCGCTACGCGGCGTTCGTCACGACTGCGATCCGCGACGCGAGCGGCAGCGCGATGAAGCCGAGCGCGGCGCTCGCGACGCTCGCCACCGCCGGTGCTCGCTGGCACACGACAGCCGACGCGTACGCGGAGCTCGCTGACGAGGCTGACATCGCGGGACTCGCCGTATTCACCACGCAGCACGCGACATCGCCGCTGCGCTCCGCGCGCGAACAACTCGATACGGCGCCGGTGCCCGAGCTCGCGTTCGCGACGCCGGCGATCGTGTTCGCCGGCCCGACGGCGCTCGAGCGCATCCTCGGTGTCGCGACGCGCGCGACCGACGGTCCGCGCACGGGCCTCGAGCGGTGGGGCAACGACAACCGCACCGGCATCGCGCACGATCACGTCGGCGTCGTCGGCACCGGCACGATCAGCGTCGTTCGCTTCCGCGGCGACGAGACCGACACCGACGGTCCCGAGGACGAGACGTTCCAGCTCGACGCGAGCGGTGTGCCGCGGATCGTCGCCATCGATCGCATCCCGATCACGTTCATCGTGCCGGCCGCGCCTCCGCCTGTGGAGGGCTACCCCGTCGTGATCTACGGTCACGGTCTCGGCGCGGGTCGCGATCAACTTCTGTCGTTCGCCGAGCCGCTGACGTCGCAGGGCTTCGTCGTCGTCGGGATCGACATGTTCGGTCATGGCTCCCGCTTCGATCCGGTCGACGCGGTCGCGAACATGTCGCGCCAGCTCGTCGCGTTCTCGGGCCAGCCGAACACGCCGGATGGCTTCGGCGATCGCACCGGGCTCGCAACGCAGCTCGACTTCTTCGAGGACTTTCGCGGCGTGGCTGCCGTGCGCGACTCGATCCGCCAATCGGCGCTCGATCTCTCGCGCGTGACGCAGCTGCTCCACCGCGGCGATCTCGATCTGTCCGCGCTCGCGGGCCCCGGCGGCGTCCCGGTGCTCGATACGCGCCGCATCGCATACCTCGGCGAATCGTTCGGCACGGTCGTCGGCACCGTGTTCGCCGCGATCGAGCCCGAGGTCGATCTCTTCGTCCTCGACGTTCCCGGCGGCGGCATTTTGGATCTGCTGATGCCGTCGAGTCCGGAGATCGGCGCGGTCGCGCTGCCGTTCGTCGAGACCGTGTACTCGCCGGCGACTCGGCTCGATCGCTGGAATCCATTGATCGCGCTGATGCAAGCGGTGATCGACGGCGCAGATCCACTCGCGTACGCACCGCATGTCCTGCGCGATCGCTTCACGATCAGCGGCGAGCCGCTCGGTCCGCGCAGCGTCGTCGCGATCGAAGTCGTCGGCGATCAGGTGCTCGCGAACGTCGGCACGGATGCGCTCGCGCAAGCGCTCGGGCTCGACGTGCTCGCGCCGCACCTCGATGTCGCGCCGGGGCTCGGCACCGTGTCGTCACCCGCCGCCGGCAACCGCGATGGGCAGACCGCGGTGCTCGTGCAATACGCGCCCGCGACGCACGGTGCGAACTGGAGCGCCGAGCACGGGACGCTGCGCTACCAGCCGGTGTTTCCGCAGGACGGCGAGATTCGCTTCCCACTCCTCGACGAGCCGCTCACGATCGAGAACCCGATCTACGAGACGCTCGAGCAGGTGTTCGAGATCCTGCACAGCCATCAGGCGGGCGAAGCGCCACGCGTACGCATGACGAAGCCACCGATTCGTCAGTGACAGCTGAGGTGCAGCACGCTGAGTGAATCGCCGCCCGAGTTCGCGACCGCGAGATCCTGCTTCATGTCGCCGTCGACGTCCGCGATGACAACGCCGGCCGGGGCCTTGCCGGTGCCGTAGTCGATCTTCGGGAGAAACGTGCCGTCGCCTTTGCCGCGCAGAACCGCGACGGTGTTGCCGGCCGAGATCGGCACCGCGATGTCGGCCTTGCCATCGCCATCGATATCGCCGATCGCGACGTTGCCGGTCGCGGCGACGGTACCGACGCGATAAGCGACCGCCGTCGCGAACGTGCCGGTGCCGTTGCCGAGCATGACGTTCAGATCCTCGCCGCTGTACGGAGTGACGACGACATCGAGCTTGCCGTCGCCGTTCAGATCGCCCGTCGCGAGCTGACGCGGCTGGATCGCCGGGTACGTGTCCGCGCGCGGCTGGAACGTGCCGTTGCCATTGCCGGAGTGAACGCTGACGGTCTGGTAGTTGTAGCTCGCGGTGACGAGATCCAATTGACCGTTGCCGGTGACGTCGGCGACCGACAGCGCCGACGCGTAGGGGTTGGTCGCGATATCGGTCTTCGCCATGAACGTGCCGTCGCCGTTGCCGAGGAACAGGCTGAACGTGCTGGTGCTCGCGTAGTTCACGGTGATCACGTCGAGCTTGCCGTCGGCGTTCATGTCGCCCACGCCGACCTTCATCGGCTTGGCGCCCGTCGGGTAGTCCGTCTTCGTCTGCATGGTGCCGTTGCCGTTGCCGCGCAGCACGCTGATCGTGTTGTCGTTAGAGTTCGCGACGACGAGGTCGAGCTTGCCGTCACCGTCGAAGTCGCCCGCGGCGAGCGACTGTGGGTTCGCGCCGGTGCCGCCATCGCGCTTCGGCTGATAGGTGCCGTCGCCGTTGCCGATGAGCACGCTCGTCGTGTTCGCCGTCGCGTCGACCGCCGCGAGGTCGGGCTGCAGATCGCCGTTGAAGTCGCCGGCGATCACCGCGGTCGGGCCCGGTGCGGTCGCGAAGTCCTGTCGCTCCTTGAACAGGGCGCCGCTCTGGCCGAGCAGCACCGTCACCGTGTCGGTGTTCGTGTTGGGCAGCAGCAGATCGAACTTGCCGTCGTTCGACGCATCCGCGACGACGAGACCGCCCGGCGATCCGCCAGTGGTGTACGCGACCTTCGGCATGAACGTGCCATCGCCGACACCGCGCAGAACGTTGACCGTATTCGTGGTGGCGCTCGAGGTGATCAGATCGACCTTCGCGTCGCTGTCGATGTCGCGTAGCGCGACGCCATAGATGTTCGCCGCGGTCGTCGGGAGATCGACCTTCGCCATGAAGGTTCCGTTGCCGTTTCCGAGGAGGATCGCGACGAGATCGCCGCTACCACCGACGGCGAGATCCGGCTTTCCGTCTCCGTTGATGTCCGCGACCGCGACACCGCGCGGCGACGTGCCCGTCGTGTAGTCCAGCTTGCTCTGCAGCGTGCCATCGCCGTTGCCGAGGAGGATGCTGACGCTGGTCGAGCTGCTGTTCGCCACGATCGCGTCGACCTTCGTGTCGTTGTTGACGTCCGCGAGGACGATGGTGCGCGGCCCCGATGCAGTCGCGAAGTCCGTCTTGGTGAACGTCGCGTCGTTGTTGCCGAGGAGCACGCTGACGGTGTTCGACGAGTAGTTCGCGGTGACGAAGTCCTTCTTGCCGTCGCCGTTCAAGTCCGCGACCGCGACGCCGTACGGGGACGAGCCGACGACGATGTCGCGCTTCGCTTGGAACGTGCCGTCGTCGTTGCCGAGGAGCACGCTCGCGTAGTTCCCCGAACCGTTGCCGACCACGACGTCCGGCTTGTTGTCGTTGTTGAAGTCGCCGACCGCGACGGCTTGCGGAGTCGAGTACACGGCGTAGTCCGCCTTCGCTGCGAACAAGCCATCGCCGGTTCCGAGCATCACGCTGATGTTGCTCGACGTGGTGTTCGCGGTGACGAGGTCCGCGCGCGAGTCGCCGTTGAAGTCGCCGACCGCGACGGCCACCGGACCATCACCGGTCGTCGGCCACGGCACGGCGGGGTATCCCGCGCCGCCGCATGCGCCTTGGACGGGCGCATCGGGCATGCCGCCATCGCCCATCGGGTCGGTGCCAGCGTCGTTCGTCGGATCGTCATCGCCTCCGCCGGTCATCGGCGCGGCCTTGCCACACGCAGCAACTACGAGAACAGCAGACATCCAAGATCCGACACGGCGCATGCTCATCCAGACGAGAGCCGCTTCGAACCAGTCGCATACGTGCTGGAAATAGGATTTGTATATTGCTTGAATTACACGGGAAACCAGATGGTTGTTAGCACTCGCTGGTAGGGGTTGCCAACGCCGCTACGAGTATCTATAGAGGGCCACATGAAAATTCGTCCGCTCCACGATCGCATTCTCGTCAAGCGTCTCGAAGAAGAGACCAAGACCACTGGTGGCCTGTTCATCCCGGACTCCGCGAAGGAGAAGCCGATCCAGGCCAAGGTCGTCGCCGTCGGCGCCGGCAAGCTCGACAAGAACGGGAAGCTCATCCCGCTCGACGTGAAGGCGGGCGACAAGGTGCTGTTCAGCAAGTACTCCGGCTCCGAGATCAAGATCGACGGAGAAGAGCACCTGATCATGCGCGAGGAAGACCTCCTCGCGATCCTCGATTAATCCCTCCCATTTCAAGCAAGGACTCAGCACATGTCTGCCAAAGAAATCATTTTCTCCTCGTCGGCTCGCAGCGAAATCGGGAAGGGCCTCAACCTCCTCGCGAACGCGGTCAAGGTCACCCTCGGCCCGCGCGGCCGTAACGTCGTGATCGAGAAGTCGTGGGGCGCTCCCACGGTGACCAAGGACGGCGTCACCGTCGCGAAGGAGATCGAGATCGAAAACAAGTTCCAGAACATGGGCGCGCAGATGGTCAAGGAAGTCGCTTCCAAGACTTCTGACGTCGCCGGTGATGGAACCACCACCGCCACCGTGCTCGCGCAGGCGATCTACAACGAGGGCGCGAAGCTCGTCGCCGCCGGCTTGAACCCGATGGACCTCAAGCGCGGCATCGACGCCGCGGTCGCGTCGATCGTCGAGCAGATCAAGGCGATGGCGACCCCGACCAAGGGCAAGGATGACATCGCGCAGGTCGGCACGATCAGCGCGAACGGCGATGCCGAGATCGGCAACATGATCGCCGA
>JBGARE010000063.1:0-36041 GCA_044230415.1 Kofleriaceae bacterium | reverse complement strand
CCGGCGCTCGCGTGGTTGTTGTCCGCGCCCCCCACCCCGTATCATCCGGCCCGCCGGCGCGGCGCCGGGGCCCGCGCCGCCGGCGGCAGCGACAACATCACCGCGATCGTCTGCGAAGTGCAGGGCGAGCGGTTCTCTCCGCCGATCGACGACGATGACCTGCCGACGTTCCGCGAGTTCGATCCGCAGAAGGAAGGCGACCCCGCGCTGACCGAGACGTCCTATGTCGCGCGCCGCCTCGCCGCGAAGATCGGCATCCCGCAGAGCTCGATCCCGCCGACCATCCCGGTCACCGGCCAGCACGCGGTGCTTCGCTCGCGGATCGGCATTCGCCTTCCCCCGACGGCGCTGCCCGTGGAGCTCGACGGTCCCGCCCGCCAGCGGCTTCGCGATCGACCAATTCCCTGGTGGATCTATGTCGCGGTCGGGATCGCCGCGTGCGCGATCGCGTGGTGGCTCGGCGGGCGGTGATACCATCCGCGCGGTGCCGGTCGCGGTCGAACAAGCAGCCTCGCCGGCATCGGCGTCGCGGGTCGTGATCGATCACCTCGCGGGGAGCCGGCGCGGCCAACGGCAGGAGTTTCCCGCGACCACGCGCATCCGTTTCGGGCGCCATCCCGAGTGCGAGGTGTCGTTCGATCCACATCGCGACATCGACGCGAGCTCGCGACACGCCGAGCTGCGGGCGGTGCCCGCCGGGTGGACCCTGGTCGACCTCGGTAGCTCGAACGGTACGTACGTGGAGGGCCACCGGATCACGGAGACCGCTGTGGGCCCGGGAACCCCCGTCAGCGTCGAGTTCGGCCCCGGCGGCCCACGGATCCGGCTGTTCGTCGGTGACGATGCTGCGATCGAAGCGTTACCTCCAGCGCCGGTGGAGGCACGACGCCCCCCCTGGGTCGTGCCGACCATCGTGGGAGCGATTGCCCTCGCCCTGATCGCGATCCTACTCGTTCAGTGTTGACCGCGTAGCTACCCCGAAATTCGGGTAAAGGTGCGTGCGGAGGCTTGGGACTTCTGCGAAAATTCTGGCGGGATGAACTGCCCGTCGTGTAACTCGTCGCTCGAGCCAAACGCTCGATTCTGCGGCGTATGCGGGTATCGCGTGCAGGCGCGCTCATCTCCGAACAGCGGCGCACCGCAGAACGTCCCGAACGCGGGGTCGCGACCGAACGCCGCGAATGCACCTGCGTCGAGCGCAGCGCCCGCACCCGCAACGGATCGCGGCTCCTCGCCGTCGCTGCCGAATCGCGGATCATCGCCGGCGGTCGCGAAGGCGCCGTCGCCGCAGCCGCAGAAGCCCAAGCCCAAGCCGGCGCCGCGGATGAAGCAGGGCGACGAGCTCTACCTCAACCAGGTCCTCAACAATCGCTTCAAGGTCGAGTCGAAGATCGGCGAGGGCGGCTTCGGTGCGGTGTATCGCGGAACGCAGCTCGCGACGGGACGCAAGGTCGCGCTCAAGCTCCTCCACCCGGAGATGACGAAGGACGAGAACCTCGTCGCGCGCTTCCGTCGCGAGGGCATGGTGCTGTGCAACCTGCGCGACGCGCACACGATCACCACCTACGACTTCGATTCCACGCCCGACGGCACGCTCTACATCGCGATGGAGCTGCTCGAGGGAAAGAGCCTCCACCAGGTCTTCCACGAGGAAGCGCCGCTCGAGTGGAAGCGCGTGTTCAAGATCCTCACGGAGATGTGCAGCTCGCTCGCCGAGGCGCACGCGCAAGGCATCGTTCACCGCGATCTCAAGCCGGAGAACATCTATCTCGAGAGCCGCCCGGGCAATCCCGAGTTCGTGAAGATCCTCGACTTCGGCATCGCGAAGGTCATGCGCGGTGACTCGATCGATCCGCAGTCGCCGCAGCTCACCGCGACGGGACAGACGCTCGGCACGCTCGAGTACATGTCGCCCGAGCAGCTCATGGGCAAGCAGCTCGACGGGCGCAGCGATGTCTACGCGCTCGGCGTCGTCGCGTACGAGATGATCACCGGCAAGCTGCCGTTCCCGGATGCGAAGGGACCGGCCGGCCTGATCACGGCGCAGCTCAAGACCACGCCGCCGCCGCCGTCGCAGACGCACCCGAAAGCGAACCTCCCGCAGGCCGTGGATCGCGTGATCCTCAAGTGCCTCGAGAAGGATAAGAACAATCGCCACGCCGACGTGACCGCGCTGTCGTTCGCGCTGCAAGAAGTCGTGACGAACACGAGCGCGGAGATGCAGGCGTTGTCCGCGTCGACGTCGCAAGCATCGCGCATGGGTCCCGAGATGCTCGAGACGCGACGCGGCGACATGCCGAGCATGATGCCGCCGCCCGCGATTCCGCAGGCCCCCCAAGCACAGATGTCGTCGCCGCACATGCACAACATGGCGTCGCCGCCACCGGGCCAGTTGATGATGCAGCCGCAGCAGTCGTTCGGGCAGCCGGCGGGCGCTGGTATGTCGTCGACGGGGATGCCGCAGTACGGTGCGCCGCAGCCGCAGTACCCCGTGGTTCCGAACGCGCAAGCGCAAGTGATGATGAACGGTGGCGTGCCGATGTACCCGCAGGCATCGCACGCGCAGCTGCAGCAGCACGGCGCGAGCAAAGGCTCCGCGAAGTGGATCTGGTGGGTCGTCGGGCTGCTCGCGCTCGGCGCCGCCGCCGGTGCGGTGCTCGCGCTCGTCATGCGCAGCTGATCAGCGAGCGAGGACAGAGCGAGCGCGCTCTTCCGCTTTCGGATCGTCGGGGCTCGCATCGAGCCACGCTTGAAATACGGCGCGTGCGCGTGCGGTGTCGCCGCGCGCCTGCGCGATCGTCGCTTCGAGCTCGAGCGTCTCGGGCAGTCCGGGCACGCGGGCGCGCGCACGAGCGCACGCTTCGTCGGCGCGCGCGGCATCGTCGGCGGCGAGGAGTGCACGCGCGACGCGCAGGTCCGCACGCGCCGCGCGCAGGTTCGCCACGCGATCGAGCTCGACGTCGGCTTCGGCCGGGATGTCCGCGGCGGGCGTCGGACGATCGCCTTCGCCGCGCAGCTCGTGACGAAGATCGAACGCGCGCATGCGTCCCGCCGCGGATGGATCGGAGACCCACAGCTCGAGCGACGCGGGATCGAGGATCACGGTGTGGACCGCGCGTCCGTCATCGATCACGCCGCGATGTCCCGGTGGACGCGGACTCTCGTCGAGCGCTTTGCGATCGCGCAGCACCGCCGCCATCGCTGCGACGTCGGCGAGCGGCGCGCGCACGAGCTTCGCGGCGCGTTCGACGCGGCCCTTGGTGGACAGGATGCGCGATGCGCGATCGTTTTCGGGATCGCCGGAGAGCGCGTGCGTGGTGAGGACGTCTCCGATCGCGGGTTGCTTCGGATTGCGCTCGGTGATCGCCTTGTTCGGCGTGCGCTCCACTTGGACCCAACGACCACTCGTTCCGTCGACGACGACGATGACCGCGGTGCCGAGCGTCGGCGTGCCTTCGATCAACTTGATCGCATCGTCGAGCGTGGTCGCTTGTTCGAGGATCGTGCGCACGAGCAACGCGACCGGGCGCGCGGTCCGCGTCGGACGAACATCGGCGGTGCGAGCCGGATCGACCATCACGGCGATCCCGTGCGCGTTGATCCCGGTGACCACGCCGAGCGAACCGGGCCAACCGATGCCGGCCCACGCGGTGCGGCCATCGGGTCGAACGATCGACACGACGGGGTAGGCAGCCTCGCCACCGTCGTCGAGTCCGGCGAGCGCGAACGTGCGACCGATCCACACGCGCGCCGGTGCCTGCGCTTGATGTGCGATCACGGTGAGGCTCTGCGCGAGCGACTTTTGCTCGGCCTCGTCGGTGCGCGGGGAGGGGACGCCGACATCGAGGACGGCTTGGTCGCGGACGAGATCTTCGAAGCGGAGCGAGACCCCACTCGCCGCGGCGCCGCGCGTCATTCCCGCGAGCATGCGGCGATCGGTGTCGACCAATCCGTCGTCGACGAACCGCCAGCGCCACGCGAGTCGCATGTTGTGCGTCATGCCGCCGAACAGGCCTTCGTCGGTGACCGTGCCCTCGATCGATGGTGCGTGGGATCGGACGATCGGCAAGAGCCACGGTGCCAACAGACGACCGTGGGCAGCGCCAACCGTATGGGCATCTCCCGCGACCCGCAGAACCGGCAGGCCGCCGACCCAGGCAAGGGAGGCATTGCCATACGTGAGCGCGGGCTGCGCACCCGGCGCGGATTGCACGGAGGTGATCGCTCCTTTGGCCTCACCACCTGGAATGTCGTAGGCGACCGTCCGCTTGTAGATGAAGTACGCGACGATCACCGCGACCCCGAGCATCGCGACGGCGATCACGCCCGCGCGCCATGTGGGGCGTGGCATGCCGGAGCGTCGGCCGCCGATCACGAGATCCGGCATCGGCGCTTAGTACCCCGATCTTGGAGGCGGCGCGTCGTCGGTGGGACGGGGATTTTGGCGTTGATCCCTTGGGGGGTGGTTGCTAGCCTCGCGAGACAGGCTGGTCGATGTCCGGATTTGTTCCATCGATCGATTCGAACGCCGCCCTAGGTGCGGCCATTTCCTCGCAGGGCCTGCTCATCGCGGTGATCGGTCTGCTCGCGCTGGTGATCGTGGGCATGGTCGCGCTCGCGCTCCTTCTACGGCGCAAGACGCGACAACAAGCGCAACCTCCCGTCGAGCCGCCACGCACGCAACCCGCGATCCCGGCAACGCCGGCTGCACCACGGCCGCGTCCGCGACCCGCGGTGGTTCGCAGTGGTGGTGGTGGTGGTCTCGCCGTCGCGACCTCGAGCGCGATGGTCTGTCCGACGTGCCGCACCGAGTATCACGGCATGACGTACTGCACGCGCGACGCACGGCGCTTGGTTCCGCCCGAGGAAATGCTCGCAGGTCCTGGCGTCGGTCCGACGCGTGCGTTGTCGCGTAGCGCCGGGCTCATGTGCATGGCGTGCCGTCGCGCCTACGAGCCCGGCCTTCGCGCGTGTCCACACGATGGCAACGAGCTCGTGCCGTTCCCGGTCTACAACGCGACGCGTCCGCGGTCACGCGCGGGGACCACCGAGCCTGCGGGTGTGATCGCTCGGATCTGCCCGGTGTGCTCGACGAAGTACGATCTCAACGCTCGCTTCTGCGGTCACGACGCGGGCGAGCTCGTCGTGATCAACTAGTCGATCTCGACGTACACGCGGGTCGCGAGACCGGTCGTGTGGTCGATGGAGACTTCGGTGTACGCGCCGATCCAATCGCCGACGAGGACATCGGTGCCCGCCATGCCGGGATACGGCTCGACGGCGATCGTCTCGCGGAACGCACGCAGGCTCGCGACGTGTTGCGCCCGATACGCGCCGACGAGCTCGTCGTACGTGCGGCCGAACTCGGTCGTCTCGAAGCGCTGCGTCTGCAGATACGTCAGTAGCGCATCGGCGGCGACCTGACGCGTCGCTGCGTCGTTGCCAGGCACGGGCGCGTGCGGCTCGACGAGATCCATCGGGCGCGCGTACGCGGCGAGGATGCCCGCATCGACGGCCTTGGTCAGCGCCGCCGTGCGCGACGCGACGCCGAGGTACCAGCGCCCGAGCTGCGGCTCGAGCCGCGACTCGACCGATTGCTCGGCGCCGTACTGCAGCTGATCCGCGCGGTCCGCACCGACGAGAGCGATCGCATCCGCTTTGAAGGCGGAGGTCGCCGTGCGGGCGCGGCCATCGTTCAGCGCGGCCAAGAACGCGACGTCGTCGACGAACACGCCCACCTGACCGCGGCACGCCGTCACCTCGAGCGCTTCGCCGCACGCGGACAGATCGAGCACGCCATCGCCGAGCCCGATCAAGCACGCCTTCTTGGCAGCGGTGCAGGTCGGGCGGGGCCACAGCTCGTACGGATCCTCGCTGGTGAGGCCGAGCTTCTTGATCGACAAGCCCACGTGCGCGGTCTTGGTCACCGCGGTCCCGGTGGCGAGCACGGCGGTGATCGCGATCGGAGCGTCGTCGAAGACGACCTCCTTCTCGATGTCGATCTGGAACTCCGTGTTCGTCAGGCGACGAACGTCCGTGAGCGCTTGCGTGCCCGCGGTGACCGCGATCGATGCGTTCGCGCTCGTGGTCTTGCCCTTGAGGCGATAGACCGTGCGCCCGCCGCTGACGACCGGCGTGAGCTCGGCGGTCAGATAGATCTTCGACGAGCCCGTGAAGGTCAGGAGGCGAGGGCGCACCTGGGCGCGAACGGTCAGCGAGTCCGGGCGGCCGTTCGAGTGGACGAAGTCGAGGCGAACGAATTGGTTCACGCCGTCGAGAAGCGTCGCGACGTAGTTCGCGGGCCACGTGACTTCCCACGTACGCGCCGTCTTCGCCGCGAAGTCACCGTACGGATCGTCGATGACGAAGCCGAGGCCGTTGTTCACGTTGCGGCTCGCGCGGCCGGCCATCGCGAACTCCGGACCATTCGCGCCCTGACGGCGAACGAGATCCTTGCTCACCCACACGCTGGTCTCACCGGTGCGGAGCTTGAGCTCGCCGCCCTCGACGTCGGCCTTGCCGTCGGTACCGACCTCGATCTCGTCGGTCCCGTAGTCACCCTCCGTCGTCGCACAGGCCGAGACGGTCACCGCGATGAGAAGCGAAGCAAACGTGCGCATGTAGATGCCGCGCACGAGTGCAAAGGACGTGCTCCCTCCCGATCGCACGCGCTGACCGAGATCGGCTCGATTCGCGTCGCGAATTCGCGCAGTTCACCGCTCGAAACCGGCAACTCGATCAGCCACTGCTGCGCCTGAAGCGCACGTCAGTAAATTCGAAATGCAACGAAAGTTGCGCGAATGCAACGCGCGTATCTGTTGGCGACTAGCGAGCCTCGGCGGCGTACAGCGTCGGTAGGAACCACTCGAAGTTCCCGACCTCCTCGACATTGTGCGTGAGCCACGCGCGGGCGTGGTCGTCGGGGAACATGGTGCGGCGAAGCGCCGGGTTCACGATGCGCGCGAGCGGGCCTTCGATCCCCGCGATCAACCAGTTCGTGTAGCGCGTGCCGCCGGCGACGGCTTCGAACGCGTACTCCATCTCGCCGACCTTCACGCCGAGCTTGTGCGGGTGGTGAATGAAGCCGGTCGTGTCGAGCTTCTGGATGGTGCTGTGCACGTTGACCGTCCACTTCGGGTTGCCCGCGAACCTCTCGTGCAGGTGGATCACCGCGCCTGGACCGACGCTGCCGTCGGGCCGTCGCTTCGCGTAGCGAATCGCGACGTGATCGATCGGGTGCCACATGCGGTAGCGCGTGGCGGTCACCCCGCCGAACGTCATCTCACCCTCGAGGTGCTGGAACCACCACACGAGCATCGCGGGCGTCACGTTCTTGATCACGTCGTGCTCGATCCACAACTTGATGCGGCCGTCGCGCAAGACGCTGATCTCGGTCCTCGCGGACGACAGCGGCTTTCGAATCCACGGGACGTCGAGCGGTGCTTGCAGCGCCACTAGATCGCTTCGCAGAACTCGATGCGGCGGGGCACTTTGTACGGAGCGAGGTTGCGCGCGCAGTGATCGATGATCTCTTCGGCGCCGCACTTCTGCTTCGTGACCACGCGAGCCACCACCATCGCACCCGCCATCGGATCGGTGACGACTGTCGCCTGCGCGGCTTTGATCTTCGGGAACGATTCGAGGCAGCCCTCGACCTCGCCGAGCGCGACGCGCTTGCCGTCGACCTTCACGACGTCGTCCTCGCGCCCCGTGAGTTGCAGGCGCGCGTTCTTGTCGAACTTGCCGAGGTCACCGGTGCGTAGCCAGCCGGCCTTGTCGATCGCGCCGATCTGCACCATGCCGCTCGCGCGCGTCGCCGACGGTTCTTTCTCGTCGTCGAACGGGCCGATCGACTTCGGCGAGAGCGTCTTGCTCTTCACCCAGATCAGGCCTTCCTTCGACGCGGCGGGCTTCCCGTCGGCGGCGGTGATCCGGACCTCGACGCCATCGATCGACTTGCCGACGGTCGTCGGATACTTGCCGCTGTCCTCGAGTGCGATCGTCGCGGCCTCGGTCGAGTGATAACAAGACTGGATCGCGATCCCGTACTTGTCCTTGAACTCGTCGGCGACCGTCTGATCCAAGCGCGAACCCGCGGCCAAGAACCGCGGCGACTTCACCTCGAGCTTCTTCGCCGTCGGCAGCTTCGACAGCTCCGCGTACATCGATGGCGTCCCGGGAAGCACGTCGATGTCGTGCTCGCGGAGCAGCTTGCCGATGCGGCGCGCGCTGATCTCCTCTTCGAGGAACATCGTCGAGCCGAGCTTGAGCGTCGGCAAGAACCCGAGGTCCCAGCCGTACGCGTGGAACAGCGGTACGGCGACGAGGACGCGTGTCTTGTCGTTCATCGACAGCGCGGCGATCGCGTGATCGACCGCGGCCGTGGTGTTCTTGTCGGTGCGCAAGACGCCCTTCGGATCACCCAGCGAGTCGGCGGTGAACAACACCGCGATCGGCTCCACGCCGTGATCCGGGGGACTGCGCTTGTAGACGGAGCAGGTGAGCAACGTGCCTTGCAGGCGACGTCGGACCTCGGCCGCATCCGTCGCGGGCACCGTGTTCGGCAGCGCATCCCGCGGTGGCGGGGCGGTGGGGCGCGCGACGCGCGAGCGGGGCAGGGTGCTCGGCGGTACCGGTGCACTCGTGCCGTTCGCCGAGATGCTGCCCTCGCTACCGCGCGGACGCGTGACGAGCGCTCGCAGCGGCGCGGCGGCCAGGATCAGCTCGAGCTCGCGTCCACCCGTGGTCGGATCGATGGGAACGATCGCGGCGTCCAGCTTGGACAGCGCGAGAGCGAGGATCACGAAGTCGGGAACGTTGCCGAGCATGAGTCCGACCCACGCGCCCTCCTTGATCCCCATGCTCTTGAATTCCTGCGCCCTGCGATCCACTCGATGCAGGAGGCCGCGCCACGACAGATAGTTGTCGCGATAGACGACCGCCTTGTTGTTCCCCTGGGCCTTCGCGGCCTTCTTCAGCCAGTCGTAGAGCAGGGTCATTGCGTGGACTCAAATACCTCGGGTTAGGCCAGATCGTGAGCGGCCGAACTGTACCAGCCCGATCCGTTTGCCTCAACGCGTGGAACCGACTTGATTTAGCGCGCAATGCGGGGGAAGACACGGCCCGTGAGCGCGATCCCGCTGCCCCAACCCGAGCTTGAGCCGCCTCCGGCGGACACGCGCGCGCGGACCGGCACCGACGACGCGGATGGCTGGGCGCTCCTCGAGGCGCTCCGTCGGCGCCTGGACGATCAGGCAGCTCAGGGCCGCAAGACGCAGGTCCAGGTCGGCCAACTCGCGGACTCGATCGGCGCCCTCGTCGCCGAGCAGCGGCGCCGCTCCAAGTGGCTCAACCTCAACTCGTTCGTCGCCTACGTGATCTTCACGGTCGTCGTCGGCGCGGGCTTCTACGCGCTGTACCGATCCCGTGCGAGCGAGCTCGTCGACGCTCGCGACACCGCGCGGCACGAGCGCGATCTCGCCGCGCAACGCGCCGACGAAGCCACCGCGAAGGTCACCGCTCGCGAGCGCGCCGATGCCATCGCGTGGGAGGCGTTCCAGCTGCTCGAGGCCGGCAAGCGCACCGACGCCGCGGCCAAGCTGGCCTCACTCGGCACGCAGCCCCTCTCGCGCACCGAGCGCGCCGTCCTCGCGGCTCGTGCACACGAGACCCAGGTGATGGAGGTCGACGCGGCCCTCAAGGCGGCTGCCGCGTCGTTCAAGGTGGGACGCTACGGCGACGTCATCGCGCCGCTCGAAGCTGCGCTCGTCGGCGAGCCGTCGGGCGCGCGCAGCGGAGCGATCCACTATTTTCTCGGGGTCGCCTACGCGAAGGCGAACGATCTCGCGAAGGCGACCTCGCACTTGCAGATCGCGGTGACCGCGGACACCGAGCACGACGACGTGCGCTTCCAGTTCGCGTCGGCGCTCGATCGCAGCGGTCAATACGCGAAGGCCCGCGCCGAATACGACCAGTTCGCGACCGCGTATCCGCAGCTCGGGCTCGCTGTCTACGCGATGCGCCGATCGGCGACGCTCGCGCGGATGCCGGCCGTCGCTCCCAACGCGATCGCGCCAGCGAGCATCCCGGCGAGTGGAAACGCGACTGGCACGAACGGCGGTGCAGTGAATGGCGCGGCGAACCCGGGCGCGGCGACGTCGACCGCACCGAACAGTGCGAACGGCGCAGTGAGCCCGGGCGCATCGACGTCGGCGGCACCGAACGGCGCAGCGAACCCGAGCGCATCGACGTCAGCGGGACCAAACAGCGCGAACCCGGGCGCATCGTCGGCCGCACCGAACAGCGGCGCGAACGGCGCAGCGTCGGCGAACGGTGCGGCGGGTGCACCGAACTCGGCCGCGACCAACACGGGGAATCCCCCGGCCAAGCCCGGACCGCCGACGGTCGCCCCGAAGGCCGTCGCACCTGCGCCGACGCCGGCCCCGAAGTCCGCGGCCCCGAAGTCTGCGCCCCCGAAGCCCGCTGCCCCGAAGCCCGTCGAAGCACCGGCCGAGGGCTCTGCCGCTGTGACCCCGATGTCGACGAGCTCGATCGATCGAGATCGCCCCGCGCGCGAAGCGCCGTCGCCGAAGCTCGAAGAGGCTCCGCGCGATCGCGCGCCGGTCGAGCTACCGCCGACCCCGAAAGCGGGGACGCCGGCGCCATCGATGCCGGCTCCGCCGCCGGTGGATCGCGCACCCGCGCCGACGCACGAGCCGCCCGTGGATCGCGAGCCGGCGCCCGCGCCGCGTACGCCGCCGCGCGCGGACACGACGCCTCCGCACGAGCGCTTCTGATCGTGGGTGCACTGCGCACGCCCCCGACCGCTGCGTTCTCGTCGGAGATTCGCGCGATTCCGCCGGAGGTGCGGGCGCGCATGGAGGGCTGCTCGTGGAAGGGCGACGAGCCGCGATGTCCGCGCTGGGACTCGCTCGCCTACGTGCAGTTCGATCACGTGACGTTCGACGGGACATCGCGGGGCGAGCTGGTCGTCGCGCGCGCGGTGGCGCCCCGCGCGGTGGCGCTCTTCGAGCGGCTATGGCAGCTCGGGTTCCCGATCCGGCAGGCGCGGATCGTCGATGACTTCGGCGCGTCCGACGAGGAATCGATGGCGGCGGACAACACGTCCGCGTTCAACTTTCGCGTGATCGCGGGGACGCAGATCCTCTCGCAGCACGCGCTCGGACGCGCGATCGATATCAACCCCGTCGAGAATCCGTGGCGGAAGCCCGATCGGATCGTGCCCGAGGCCGGCAAGGCGTTCGCGGATCGCACCGACGTGCGGCTCGGCATGATCGTGCGGCCGGGGCCGGTCGTCTGCGCGTTCGACGAGCTGGGCTGGGAGTGGGGCGGGGACTGGCGACACGCGTGGGACGATCACCACATCGTCTGGTCACGCCCCCTGTAACCCGGCGAATCGCAGCACCTGTTCGACGCTGACGCCAACGCGAGTCGAACCGGGACGAGCCTGCATCGAGCCGGAATCCGAGGCGAGATTCTCGAAAAACGCGCGCAACCGGGACCCGGCACCCGCGATAGGCGCGCGCCATGACGCACCTCCGGATCGTTGTCCTCGTCGCCGTTGCCACCGTCTCCACGGTCTCGACCGCCTCCGCCGACGCTCGCTCCATCGAGCCGTACGCGGACTACGTCACCTACGTCACCACGTTCCGCGCGCGCACTACGGGCGACGCGGTACTCGCGATCGCACGCCAGGATCCTGCAGGTACGCGTTGCTTCGCGAGCGCGACGACTCGGGCGGAGCGCGACACCTGTCAGCGATACTTGCAGGAGCTCGCGCTCGTCGAAGCGATGCCGGCGATCGCGGTCGCTGCGCGCGCGAAGCTCGTTCTGGACGCGAATCCCGACGAGCCCTCGCGCAGCGCGATGCTGCCTCTGGGGCAGGCCTGCGCCGACAGCGCCGACCGATTGGCGGAGACGGGTATCGCGCCGCTGCGCAAGGTCGGCCCGTACACGATCGGCCTCTTGAAATCCAAGCTGTGCAACGCGCTGCTGGTGTCGGCTGCGGAGCGCGTGTCCGCCACCGAGCACTGAACGTCCCGTCGGTGTACCTTCGCTGCGATGCCTCAGGTCGTCGACATTCCGTCACTCACTCCCGTCGCGACGATCGCGCTGGTTCGCGTCTGCAAGGAGACATCGGCAAAGGAGCCATTTCGCGAGCTCCGATCTCGACTGCGCGGCGCGAAGCTGTGGGACCGCGATCGGCCGCAGGTCATCCTGCGCTTCCTCGGTGCGAGTGGGCCCGTCATCACGCCGTCGCTGTTCATGCAGACGATCGCCGCGGCGCCCGACGAGAACGCCGTGGCCGAAGCGATCCTCGATCGCCAGTGGCAACTGAACCCGCTCCTCGGCAAGACCATCGTCGACCTCGTCGGGCAGCGCGCGTATCACAAGGATGAAATCGCGAAGCACCTGCTGACCGGCGCCTACCGCGGAACGGTCCCGTCCCGTCCCGCTCTCGAGATCTGGCTGCAAAACGCGATCACGCACGGGCTCCTCAAGACCGTCGGCATCGCCGTGATCGGCGGTCCGCGCATCGAGCGCTACCTCGCGCTCGCTGCGACGCTCGACGTCGAGGAGTTCCTCGCCGAGGACAAGCCCGAGCCCGAGCCCGTCATCCCCACCGCCGTCGAGACCGAAGACGGCGCGCCCGTCGAGGCCGCGCCCGAGTCCTCGATCCCGGTCTCGGCCGCCGCGCCGTCCGGATCGCCGCTGCCACCACCGCTCCGTCATCTAAACGCCGACAGTGTTCCCACGCCGCGCAATCGCGAGCGCGTCATCCCCACGTCGCGCTTCGCGCAAGGCTTCTCCGACGAGATCCTCGACGAGACGTCGTCGCGCATCGCCTCGTGGTGGACCGAGCTCAACAAGCAATCGCTCACGTACCAACCGAGCGACTTCGGCATCGATGCCGAATCGTGGGTCGAAGCCGCCGACGAGATCGTCTATCGCATCGCGGTCGCCGCCGCCCTCGCGTTCCGTCTCGACCGCGATCGCAACGGCGTCATCGCCGCGTTCACCGCGCTCGACAAGGCCGGCATCCTCGGTGACCTCTATCAGGGCAACGTGCCGGAGAACATGCCGGCGCAGATCGACGCGCGCGCACTCATGCTCGCCTCGCTCGCCGCGCGCCGCCTCGCGGAGGTCCCCGAGCTCGCGTCGCAGCTCGATGGTCGCGCGTCCGCCGCGGAAGCATTCGCGTCACTCGACACCGCGCTCGGCCGCGGCCTGTTCCGCACGGAGCTGTTCTGGATCATGGCGATGCTCCAGAAGCTCGGTGTCATTCGCTACGACGACCTCGGCGACTTCACCGTCACGCCGCATCGCATCGTGCGCGACACGCTGTTCCGTCTCGGCTTCGTGGAGACTCCCTACGCGACCGATGGTCCGTCGCTGTCGGCGGCATCACGCGCCGCGCGGCGCGCTGTCAAAGATGGGCCTGCCGACGAGATCCTCACGATGTTCGCGCTCGCCGCGGGATGTGCGTACGACTGCACTCACCGCAAGACGTGCGACTTTCCGTGTCGCGAACGTCTAGAATAGAAATCGCGCAACCCGGGTGAGTGCGGCGCGACGATGGCTCTGCTCGTAGTTCTCGCTTCGTGCGGCAGTACGGCCAACCCGAACGTCTGCTGCGCGACGATCGAACAATGCACGGCACTCGGCTTCGACGAGCTTCGCCCGTGCGGCGCCGGTCAGGCGTGCGGTGCCGACAACGCGTGCGTCGCAGCGGAGTGCGAAGTGAACGCCGATTGCGATGATGCGGTTCCAGTGTGCCGCCTTGGATTCGAAGTGTCCTGGCAAGCGCATGTCCAAGCTGTGGGGCGTGGATTGTTCGCATGCTAGGGTGAAACATGCTCGCAGCGCTCGTCGTCGGTGGATTGACCGCGTGGTACCTGGGCCTCAACGCTGGGATCATCGCTGCCATTGCCACGGCCGTCGCACTCATCGTCGGTGCCGTCGTCCCTGGACTCACGCTGACCGTGTACGTCGCCGTGGCTGGCTGGTGCGCCGCGCTGTACTTCCTCGGTCCGAAGATGTCCAAGGGCAAAGGCCTCAAGGACAACAAGGCCGGGACGGCTGGAATTCTCGGCAACCTGATGGGTGCGGCTGGACAGGCGAGCTCGTGGGTGAAGAGCAAGCTCGGCAACGACAAGAAGAGCTGAGCGCTTTCCGAACACCTGCGATTTCGAGGAGATCCCGCGGGGACAGTTGGCACCATCTGGGGCCCCACCTCCCAGCAAACGCCACGAGCTGCTCCATGATCTCAGGCACCTAGACACGGCATGGGATGTGTAACCCGTGCGCTACATGCGCATTCTGTCCCTTGTCCTTGGCCTCTCACTCGTAGGGTGCATCACCGGTGAGATCGGGTCGACGGGTGGTCCAGGCGGGGATGACACGGGTGGTGATGGAAGCGGAAGCGGAAGTGGCAGTGGAAGCCAGACCGCCGAGCCCCGCATCATGATCACCAACGACAACCCGACCGTGAACACGGAGCTCGGCACCACGAGCATGATCACGGTGAACGTGGATGCCGCGAACTTCACGGGCCCCGTGAACCTCACCGCGAGCGTCATCGATCCGGCGACGACGACGGCTATTCCTGAATGGACGGTCACGCTCGCGAATCCGAGCGTGAACATCACCGCGGACGGCATCACGCCAGTGGTCGCCACGTTGACGATTCCGTCGCAGAACTCCGGCGTGCTGACCGGCGAAGTGAAGATCGAAGCGACGAGCAGCCTCGGAACGGCTACGACGTCGTCGACGGTGACCGCGCTGAACCAAGTGACCATCACGGTGAACGCCAACGGTGCCCAGTGCGCTTATCCGACGGCGAACACGACGGTAAAGGTCGGAACGAAGGTTCGCTTCCTCAACAAGACGACCGACGATCTCCGCATTCACTCCGGTGGGCCGATCCCGCACCAGGGGCAGGCAGGCGCACCCGCAGGCCAACCCGCCGACGCGGCCGTGAACGGAACATACGAAGTGACTGTTGCCGCGGCTGGCACCGCTACCTGGTACTGCCACTCGCCGGGCCCCGATCTCATGGGCGGAAACCCCCGGGTCATCGTCGTTCAATAGTCATCGACGACAGATCGAGAGATGGCAGGTCGCGAACCTGCCATTTTCGTTTTCGGCCGCGCAATGCATCGGCGATAGTGAGGTCCCATGAAGCCACCCGAGAGCTTCGAAGAGTTTTGGCCCTACTACGTCTCGCAGCACCAAGACCCGACGTGCCGCAAGCTGCACTTCATCGGGACGACGATCGCGATGGGATGTCTCGCGGTAGCGCCGGCGAATCCGTGGATGGCGCTCGCCGCGCCGGTCGCGGGATATGGCCTCGCGTGGATCGGTCACTTCGCGTTCGAGAAGAACAAGCCGGCGAGCTGGGGTGGCGCGAAGGCGGCGTATTGGTCGCTTCGTGGCGACCTTCGCATGTGGATGTACATGCTCGAGGGGACGATGGACGCTGAAGTCGAGCGCCACGGTCTCGCCGCCGTTGCATCGTAGCTAGATGCAGGTGACGGGTTCGGCGCACGCATCGAACACGTCGCCTTCGTTGCAGTAGAGGCTCTCGCACTGATTGCCTGCGCTGCACGGTGACGTGTCGGGCAGAAGCGCAGCACACTGACCGCCGTCACACCACGCATCGCGCGAGCATGCGATGGTGCATGTCTGACCGAGAGTCGGAAGCTCGACGCACATTCCCGCGGAGTTGCACTCTCCATAGGGCGAACACTCGGCGGCCGTCGAGCACGCAGCCCCACCAATGCCTAGAGCGACGCAAGAACCCCCGACGCACGTGGCCCCGATCTCCGCGCAGCGCATGTACGGGCATTGCTCGCCGATCACGGGCAAGTCACGACAGCGGCCCGGTTCGAGATCGGTAGCACCGATGCAAGCGAGGTCGATATCGCATTCCTCGTCACGCGTGCACATGTCGCGTGCGGCGCCATGTGGATGGCAGCGGCCGTCGACGCTGCAGAATCCATTCATGCAGTCGTTGTCGCGATTGCACACGTCATTGATCGCAGCGTTCGCGATCGTCGAGCGGCAACTGCCGGCGCAACACTCGTTGATCGGACAGGCGGGTGCGTCGCACGATCCAGACGCACACTCGAGGTCGAACATGCAGGTCGCGCCGTCAGGGACGAGTCCACGAAACGTACGTGTACACGCCGTAGATGCTGTCCGGACATCTGCACTCGTGGTGTCGCACGACTGCTCCGTGACCGCGGCGAGACAGGCTTTGGCGGCAACGGCGTCGTAGGCGATCTTCTTTTCGTCGATCGCCGCACGAGTATCGCGATCGAGCGAGGGCAATAAGAAGCGCTCGCACGCGTCTTGGTTGGAGAATAGCCCGCAACGCGTGAGCCGCTCGCACTCCGCGGCGCGGCGCGCTTCGCCGTAGTCGTCGAGAGCGAGCCCGGCGATGTTGTCACCGCAGGCGGCGAGCGCGACGAGAACGGCAGCTGCCCGCATCTGCGATCACGATATCGCGTGTCGCGTCACGTGTCCGAATTCTGTCCGAGCGTCGTCCGGCATTGTCCGAGGATCGGAAATCCCGGACACGACAGAACGGGAAGTCGCGCAGTTGCGACGGCACGAGGCCTGATGGTGTTCGCCGTGTGAGCACGGTGCCTCGTCGGAGATTCGATGCGAGCCGCGCTGTGTGCGAGGTAAGCTGAGGTCATGTCGTCCCCCAGCGACCGCACGAACGAGGACCTCCCGGCCGTCGACGAACGACTCGTCGCGCCCGAGGCTCGCTACGAGATCGACGACGGAAAGCTCGTCTACGTGGCGCCGGCAGATGAACCGCATGGCGAAGCGCATGGGGCACTCGCGGCGCTGCTGCGGGCGCACTGTGCCGTCGAGTACAAGGTGGCGATCGACATGCTGACGCGCACGTCGAAGATCTCGGACATCGCGCCGGATGCGAGCGTGTATCCCGCGGCGCGCGATGCGACGACGGGTGGTCGACAGCTGGAGGAGCTGGCGTTCGAGCTGCTGTCGACCACGCGACTGTCGACGGCGGCGAGCAAAGCAGAGCAGCTGACCAAGCGCGGTGTGCGGCGCGTGTTCGGCATCGACTTGAGCAAGCGACGGGTGGTGGAGTGGTCGCGCGAGCTCGGTTCGTGGTCGATTCTTCCGACGATCGGCGTCATCGAGGATCGGGTGTTCGCGACGCCGCTGCCGATCGAGGGGCTGCTGGACATCGTCGGGAACGACGACCTGGTGGTGCGTGCGTGGCGATCGCGCGGGCACGCCGAGTTCGCGGCGGAACGAGAGGAAGGTCGAGAGGAAGGTCGAGAGGAAGGTCGAGAGGAAGGTCGAGAGGAAGGTCGAGAGGAAGGTCGAGAGCAGGGTCGGGAACAGGGCCTGCGCGATGCCTTGCGCGCGGTGCTGATCGCTCGCTTCGGAGCGGGGAGCGATCGTGAGAGCGCGACGCGCATGGAGCATGCGGATGCGGCGCTGCTCGAACGATGGCTGTCGCGTGCGGTGAGCGCGGCGACGGTCGACGAGGTGTTCGCGGTGGCGTGATCCGCGATCCGCGGTGCCTCACTCGAGGGAGTGCGCGGTCACTTCTCGACGAGCTTGCGCTCGCGGCTGTCCCAACGCCAGACCGGGCCCTTGCCGGTGAGGTGCACGCCACCGCGCCACGTGTCGATGCCGACCTCGTGGACGCGATCGATGGCGCCGGCGAGCGCTTGGCGACCGAGGGCGGTCACCGTGGGTGCGGCGGAGGCGAGGCCGGTAGTGGTGGTCGGGGCGCCGTCGATGAAGCTCGCGGCCGCGAGACTGGCGAGCGTGGCGACGAGGTAGCTGTCGGTCATCGGATAGCGCGGATCGGTCGCGTGCGAGCCGGCGAGGAGCGCGGAGGGCGAGCCTTCGCCGCGCGCGATGGCGGCGAGGACCTGGCGCTCGGTGCGCGAGAGGCCGCTCGTCGGATCGGGGAACTCTTCGAGGTGGCGCTCGATGGCGCCCGCGAGGAACGGCAGCGCTTTCACGCGGCGCGCGAGGAAAGGAAGGCCGCGCGGATCGGCGGCGGTGAGCGCGATGAACGTCGTGATCGCTTCGTCGATCGAGTCGCGCGACAGCGGCGCGCGTTGCGGCCAGAGCGCGGCGAGCTGCTCGGGCTCGAGCTCGCCGAGGCCGAGGAAGTTGGGGATTGCCGGGTGGCGATCGATCGAGACGATCGTCAGCGTCTGTGGCAGGCCCTTGCGCGCGATCCGCGAGAGGATGCGGATGAGCGCGAGCTGATCGAACAGGTCGTGCTCGAACCAGAGGATGACTTCCTCGGCGGCGAGGGCAGCGTCGAGATCGCGATCGTAGGTCGCGAGCTTTCCAGCGGCGTCGGCGGTGCCGTGTTGTGCCCAGTAGGCGGCGCGAGCGGCGTAGTGCTCGGCGTCGGCGACGGGGAGGACGGGCCCGCGATCGAGGGCGTCGGCCCAGACGCGGATCTCACCGGGGAGCTCGGCGAGCGAGAGCTGATCGGCGGTCGAATCGCCGTTGCAGATGTGAACGATGCGCTCCATGGGGAGGGCGTATCACGGAACGTGCGTCGAGATCAGAATGCGCACTGATAGAGGTACGCGGTCATCGGTTCGATCTGTTTCACCGAGCTCGCCTCGACAAGCCACGCCTCGATGCTGGTCCCTTCCCAGCCCGGGCGCTCGATCGCGACGAGGAAGGGAGCGTTTCCCGAGCCATCGATCGACCACGCGCCGAGCGGGACGGGGACGTTCGGACCGCCTTCGCGCAGGTCGATGGTGGCCATGTTCGGATCCGCGCCGTCCATGAGCGTGCGCACGAAGCCGCTGGCGCCGACCTCTTCGCCCGAGATCATGAACCGGAGGCGGCCGCGGTCTTCCTGGACGACATCACGCTCGACGAACACGGTGAACCCACCGAACGCGTATCTCGCCGTGGCCTCGTGGGCGGAGATGGTCGGGACCCTCGCGCTGGGGCGTGCGTCGGAGTCGTGGAGCGCCCACGCGATGCCTGGCGCGAGCTTTGCCGTGCCGACGAGCGGCGTGACGGCGAGCTGATTGCCGTCGCAGCCGAAGCTGATCTTCGTCGGATCACTCGACGTGAAGGTGCCGCTCGTGCCGCGTGCGTCGACGACGCGCATCGGCGTGTTGGGCGGCATTCGATGCGCGGGATCGACGAGCGGATACTGTGAATTGATCGGAACGTAGGCCGGCGTCGTATCCGTTCGTGCGGACGCCGTGACGATGACGAGGCTGCCGAGATCGGCGGGCACGTGCGCCGCGCTCGAGACATTGCTCGGAGGCGGGCCGCTCGTTGTCGTCGGCGACGAGCAGGCAGCGAGCACGGCGAGGAGCGCGATGCGCATGCTGCACGGTACGTCAGTCGTTCTCGACGGAACAGCTGGCAGCCGCAGGCAATTTCGCGATGCTGGCGTGCGATCCACGACGGCTCCTTCGCATGTGCGCGGATTCTCCACGGGGCTCTGGTATTCCAAAGAAACTGCACTGGCGGGCATCTAACGCATGCTTAGCCTGGTACTTCGATTCACGAGGGAGACGCATGAAGCTCGTCGGTGGGATCGTCAAGCTGCTGGCATTGATCGGAGGCGCGGTGGTCACGTTCGTCGGTCTATCGGCGATCGCGGGCACCTTCGTCGCGAACGGATGGGCGCGGTGGGGCATCGGGATTGCCGTCGGGTTGCTCGTGCCGCTCGTCATCGCGGAGATCGCGCTCGCGCGGTTCGCGCTCGACAAACGTCGCGGTGTGACGAGCGACGTGCTCGCGGTGATGTACGCGGGGTTCGCGCTCGTGTTCGTCGGCTTCTTGCACGGACCGTCGCGTCCGTTGTTGCAGAAGGAAGGCGATCGACTCGCGCACTCGGGCATGAAGCGCACCGCGAAGCTCGCGTGGGCGCTCGCCGGTGGACGCGGGGCGTACGTGGATGCGCCGGTGACGCCGGTCGTCGCGGTCGCGCCGCCGAAGGAGAAGGAAAAAGAGAGCAAGCCCAAGGAGGACAAGCCGGCGCCGAAGTCCGAGCTGCGCGCGGGTGACGGCAAGGAGCGCTCGCCGTCGCAGCTGTTCACCGAGTTCGCGCCGAGCGTCGTCACGATCAGCGTGAAAGGACCGATGGGCGAGGGCGGTGGTACCGGCTTCATCATCGATACCGCCGGTACGATCGGGACGAACTATCACGTCGTGCAGAACGCGACGGAGATCAAGATCAAGATGATGGACGGCACGGTGATCGAGGACCTCGAGATCCTCGTCGAGAACGAGCCGGGTGACCTCGCGCTGCTGCGGGTGAAGACGGACCACGCGCTGCCGCCGGTGGCGCTCGGTGACTCCGACAAGATCACCGTCGGCGAGCGCGCGGTGTCGATCGGTAACCCGCTCGGTCTCGAGCACACGCTGACCGATGGCTTGATCTCCGCGCGTCGCGTGATGCAGGGCCGCAAGATGATCCAGATGTCGACGCCGGTGTCGCCGGGCAACTCGGGTGGGCCGCTGTTCAACTCGCGTGGCGAAGTGATCGGCGTGTCGACCGCGATCTTCCTCGGTGGTTCGCCGCTCGCGCAGAACTTGAACCTCGCGACACCGATCAACGATCTGCGCGCGATGCTCAAAGATGACTATCCGGGCCGTCACAAGGTCGGCGAAGCGGGACCGAGCGGCAACGGAGGGAGGTGGTGATGCGTCGCTACATTCCAGTGGTGCTCCTCGGCATGATGGGCGCGATGGTCGGGCTGACCGTCGTGAACTACGAAGGTGATGCCGCGAACGCGGAGCCTCCGTCGGTCGCGAAGAAGGACGAGAAGAAGAACGAGAAGAAGAAGGACGGCGTCGTGCCCGCAGCGACGCCGGCGCCGGTGCTCGAGCGTCCGATGCGCACGATCGCGCTCGGCTGGGAGTTCCTCGCACCCGGCGTGATCGCGAATGCAGACAAGGCTGCCGACAAAGCAGATGACAAGCCCGCGGAAAAGGGCTCCGCGGGATCGGGCTCGGCCGAGAAAGCCGAGAAGCCCGCGCCGAAGACGGAGACCACGTACGCGAACGCGGCGTCGATGGACGAGATCGAGAGCGCTCTCGCGAAGGGCGGTGCCGCCGGCGGGGCGGACATCGCGATCATGCCGCTGTCGTCGTACGTCGCGTCGTACGAGCGACTGCGCGCGTTGTCGCCGGAGCTGATCTTCGTCGTCGGCTGGTCACGTGGGCGCGAAGCGCTGTACGGCACCGACGCGCGCGCGATCACGAAGCTGCCCGCGAGCGGGACGATCAAGGTCGCCGCGGCGAGCGCGCAGCCCGAGACGTTCTTCACGCTGTTCCTCCTCGATCTCGCGGGCGTTCCGTCGTCGCGCGTCGAGCTCGTCGCGAAGGATGTGAAGACGCCGCTCACCGCGGTGTTCCGCCGCTCGAAGGAGGTGCCGAAGGGCAAGCTCCTCGTCACCAGCGCCGACATGCCGCACGTGATGCCGATCGTCGCGGTCGCTCCGCACGGCTTCGTACAAGCGCACGGTGCAGAGCTCGAGCAGTGGGGACGCATCTGGCTCTCGGGCGTCACCAAGCTGCAGGCAGATGTTCCCGCGGCCGGCCGTCAGGTCGCGACGATGTCGGGTGCGCCACCCGTGCTGTCGATCATCGAGGGACTCGGCCAGATCGAGTTCGCCACGCTGCGCGAGAACGCGACCTCGATGGGGCTCTCGGGGCGCGGCGCGCTCACGCTCGATCAGATCTTCCGCACCACGTGGCGGATCTGGCGCGACGTCGGCGCGCTGACCACGCCGCCGCCCGAGACCGCGCCGCTGCACACCGGCATCGTCGCGTCGATCGCGCGAACTTCGCCCGAGGCGACCGCGCCCGATGCACCGCGCGCGCGCACCACCGACGCGGGCGACGGCAAGCGTCCCGAGGTGTTGCTCGTGGTGAAGGGCCCCGTCGCCAAAGCGGGCAAGCTCGACGCCGAAGCGTTCGTGAATCAGATCGGAATGCTCGCCGGCGTGTTCGATCGCCTGAAGCTGCGCGTCGGCATTCGCGACGACGCGAAGACGGCCCAGCTCCTTGTCGACATGGCGCGCGACCGCTTCGGTCTTCGCGCGGATCAACTGTCGGTCGCGAAGCAGCCGCCGAGCGGCACGACGAACGCCGTCGAGGTTCTCTCGCCGAACTAGGTCTTCTGCGAAGCGATCACGTCGGCCTTGACCTCGTCGACCTGCTCCTTCGTGAGCTGGAAGATCTGCGCGAAGTCGGCGAGGACCTTGAGCTCGGTCTTGGCCATCGTTCCATCGGCGGCGTTGATCGCGCCCATCGCACGGAACACCTTCACGCGAATGTCTGGATTCGTCAGCTTGCCCGCCGCCGAGCGAATGAGCTCGCCGGCCTGCGCGGCATTCGTGACCGACGCGACGCGCGCGCGAGCGGTGGTCAGCATCTCGAGCAATGCGGTGCGATCGACGCCCCAGTTGATCGCTTCGACCTGGTGGTTGAATTGCTCGCTCTCCTTTTCCGCGGCGTGACCGTCGGCGAAGAGGGCGATCAGCAGCGACTCGAGGATCGCCGTCTTCTGGTCGGGGGGGAGCGCTGCGACGTCATCACCTTGGAACGAGAATTTCATCCCCGGAACCTAGCAGGCATCGCCCCGGCTAGGTCGTCAGTGAGTGCATCCGTACGGGCTACAGCTCCTGTTGGTATTCACCGACTTCGGGGTACCGCGATTGGATCGTCGACACGTCCGCTTCCGGCTGGCACTGCAAGGTCGAGCGCAGGATCGACGTGGTCGCGTCGTTGATGATGTTCCACCCCGTCACGCCGTCGATCCGCGGTGCGCTGCAATCGAACAGAAATCCGGCGAGTTGCGCGCCGCACACGCCGTGCTCGTTCGCGATCGCGAGAAGGTCCTGGCCTTCGGTGTTCTTCGTCTCGCACAGATCGGAGAACACGAGGTGCCTCGCTTCGGACAGCGCGAGGTAGCGGCGCGGCGTCACCGAGCCCGACCACGCGGTCCGCACTTGCCCCGCGGAAACGACGGTGTCCGAGAGCCCGGAGAGGAACATCGTCGACTCGAGCGTGGTCGCCGTCGCGGCGCGATTGCCGGCCATCGAGATCGCGACGCGAACGTTCGGCTTCGCACCGGCCTCCGCAGCGGCGCTGCCACCGGCGGAGTGTCCTGCGATCGCGACACGGGTCGTGTCGACGTGGCCGGCGAGGAACGCGAGCTCGCCCGAGGCGGCGGTGAGCGCGGCGAGCTCGCTATCGATATTCGCCGATAGCGCCTGCGGAACGGCGGGCGCTCCGCACGCCATGCCCAACAGATCACCGAGGACGAGGCCCGGATGATCGGCGGCGATCACGACGAAGCCGTGGCTCGCCCAGTGCGTGACGATCGACAGCGACTGATGGCGAAACGCGGCGGTGCCGTGCACGAACACGATCGCGGGATACTTGCCGTGCTCGGTATCGAGCGGCGCATCGCGAACGCAGTCGCACGTCTGCCACGGATTGTCGGCGTCGGGGATCTTCGCCGCTTCTTCCGCGGGCAGCGCGAGGCGGATGTCGTATCGCGCCTTCGTCGCGCCTTCGACAGCGCTCGCGGGGACCGGATACCAGACTTCGGTGCGCAATCCGTCGACGGTGACGGTCTTCGCGCCGACACCCCACGGGCCGCGCTGCGAGAGATCCGACGGGCTCGCGAGGAGCTTCGCACCGTCGCAGCCGGTGACCTCGCTGCCGGTGGGCGGCGTCGTCGACGACGATCCGCATCCCACGATCGCTACCAACATCGCGCTCGAAACCACGGTTCGCATGGCCGGAGACTAAACGCGATCGACGAACGTGTCCCGCACGTTCTCGGCGAGAAGCCAGAAGTGAGCCGGCTTGCATTGCCTGCGCGCCGTGAACTTTCTAGTTGGTGCGTTGAACATTCTAGTTCGGTTCGCGCGCTACGGTGCCGAGTCTTAGCTCGTCGCGATGCGCGGTTGGCTCGGTGTTGTGAGCGTTCCTCGACGGTGAATGGTGTCGTCTCCTTCGACGGAGCCTCGCACGCGTTGGTGAAGTGCGAACACCAGCGTCGCGAAGAATCGGGACGTTGCCGACGGCCTCGCGCTTGCTCGATGGGTCGGCATGCGATGGGTGTGGATGCTGCTCGTGATGATCGGGTGTGCGGACAAAGGCGATTCGTGCAGCGTCGGGATCCACGGCGGAGATTCCTGTGGCCCGGGTCTGCGCTGTTCGGCGGAGCCGGGCGGCACCGGTGTCTGTGGCTGCTCCGGGTATTCGCAGGTCCTGCGCGAAGGCGACGACTGCGAGAACGATGACTGCGAGCGATGTCGCCCGGACCTCGTGTGCGGAGCGGGCTTCTCGTGCGTGCAACCGCATCAGCAACCGTCGGGTGCAGCGTGCGTCCTCGACGACGAATGCCAGCTCGGGCTGCTGTGCAACGAAGAGCGCTGCGAGGCACCCGGCGTTCGTGGCGAAGGCGCGCCGTGCACGCAGCAAGCGAACTGCGCGCCGGGGCTGCGCTGCAACCTCGCCCTGGATCCGTCGGTGTGCCGCGCGCCGATCGAGGGCGAGCTCTGCCGGACCGTCGAGGATTGCGCCGCGGGCTCTACGTGCAACTACGGTTACGTGCCGGCCGAGTGCCATCCGGTGCAACCCGCGGGCGGCTTCTGCGGACACAACACCGACTGCGCGAGTAGCGTGTGCGATCTCGCGAGGCGGCTGTGCTCGTGAGGAGGGCGCTGATCGTCGTCGCGTGCTCGGCGAGTGCGGCCCACGCCGGTGTTGTCTCGCGGGTCAGCGCCGCTGTCGTTCCCGGATCGCCGCCCGTGCTCGTCGCCGATGCGACGGTGCCGACGTCATCGGGATACGACGGCGGACCGATCGCGGGCGCATCGATCCAAGGGATGACGAGCCGGCCCTCCGAGTCGACGATCCGTCGCGACGCCGGCGTGCGAGGCGAGGCGATCGGCGTGCGGCAGATCTGGTTCGGTTGGCGCCGTCGCTGGCTCACCGCGGCCGTGACGCTCGGGGATCCTGTCGGCGACGTTCGCTACGCGTCGGACGCCGCGCTTGCACCACCGACGGACGCGCGGGTCTATGGCCTCGAGCTGCGCGCACGCGGTGTCGGAGCCAGCGGGGCCGGGATCGCGGGGCACATCGGGTGGCGAGCTCACCGCGCGTCGTATGTGTGGGAGTGGGGAAACTGCCGGATCGCCGACTGCAGCGAGTGGTTGCCGAAGAGCGACACGAGGACCGGCGAGGCGCGGGGCGTCGGCTGGGTGATGGGCGTGTCGCTGTTCCTTCCGCCGATGTCGCGATCGCGCAGCACGATCGCACACGGGTTCTCCGGTGCTGGGTTCGAGACGCTACCGCGCGTCCCCCAGCGCACGTACGACCCGATCGATTGCAACAGCGCGGGACAATGCTCGAAGGGTGACACTCCCACGCCACCGGAGGTGACGCAGGAGATGTCGCTCGGCTGCTGGGCCGGCCTGAAGCTCGACATACGACGTCACCTGCACGTGTTCGCGCTCGGCTTCGTGCACCTCGCACTCGAGGAGGACAAGGGTCGCTATGGCGTGTCGACGGGTGCCGAGCTCGCCTGGTAGCGACTAGCGCTTCTGACCGAGGTGGTACTTCTTCATCTTGTCGATGAGCGTCACGCGCGACACGCCGAGTCGGCGCGCTGCCTCCGACTGATTGCCACCGGTCGATTCGAGTGCGCGCGCGACGAGGCCGCGCTCGAACGCTTCGACTTGTTCTTTCAGCGAGGGTCCGTTGCGAGCATCGGTGAGCGGCACGTCGTGATCCTCCGGCGGGTGGTCGGTGGCGGCGGGCAGGGTTTCGTAGGATGACGAAGGTGGGGTGCCGGACGCGGCTTCGTAGTCCGCGATGCCGATCACGCCACCCGACGAGAGGGCTGCGAGGCGGGCGATGGTGTTCTCCAGTTGGCGTACGTTGCCGGGCCAGTCGGCGCGCGCGAGCGCGTCGATGAGCGTGGGTTCGAGGGTGATGGTACCGAGACCGAAGCGCTCGCCGTAGCGGCGCGCGAACTCGGCGGCGAGCGCGGGGATGTCGTCCTTGCGATCGCGCAGCGGCGGCACGACGAGCTCGACGACGGCGAGGCGGTAATAGAGATCCTCGCGGAACGTGCCGGCCTTCGCTTCGGCGGCGAGGTCGCGATTCGTCGACGCGACGACGCGAACGTTCACCTTCTCGATGCGGCCCGAGCCGACGGGCTGGATCTCGCCCTCTTGCAGGACGCGCAGCAGCTTTGCTTGGACGGCGAGGGGGAGCTCGCCGATCTCGTCGAGGATCAGGGTTCCACCATCGGCCTGCGCGAAGAAGCCGGGACGTGTAGCCGTGGCGCCGGTGAACGCACCCTTGACGTGGCCGAACAGCTCCGCATCCGCGAGCTCGGCGGGGAGGGCCGCGCAGTTGAAGCGAACGAGTGGCTTGGATGCACGCAGCGATTGCGCGTGGAGCAGCTCGGCGACGAACTCTTTGCCGGTGCCGGTCTCGCCGCGCACGAGCACGGTGACATCGCGCGTGGCGACGCGAGACGTGGCTTCGAGGAGGCGGCGCATCGCGCGCGAAGCACCGATGATGCGACGGCCGAGCGTCTGCTCCGCAGCGAGGCGACGATTGTCGATGCGGAGGCGGCGCGCTTCGAGTGCGCGATCGAGGACCGCGGCGACTTCGTCGATGTCGAACGGCTTCGCGAGATAGTGATACGCGCCTTGCTTCATCGCGAGCACGGCGACGCGTTCGCTGCCGTGTGCGGTCAGGAGGACGACGGGGAGCGAGGCATCGCGCTGGACGATCTGCGCCATGAGCTCGAGGCCGTCCATGCCAGGCATCGATAGATCGGTGAGCACCGCGTCGACATCGTCGAGCTTGGTGAGTGCTTCGGCACCGGACTTCGCGGTGACCACTTTGTGGCCGCGATCGGTGAGCACTTCGCTCAGCGTGAACAGAACGCCGGGCTCGTCGTCGACAAGGAGGATGCTCATGCGCGTGCCTCGATCATGGCGGCACGTGGCGAGGGCTCCGGTGCGGCCGCCGCTTCGACGGGCAACGTGATGGTGGCGGTAGTGCCTTGGCCGAGCGTGCTCTTGTAGTCGAGCGTGCCGCCGTGCTGCGTGATCACGGATTGTGCGAGGACCACGCCGAGGCCGGTGCCGTTCGGACGCGTGGTGAAGAACGACGTGCCGAGGCGCTCGAGATCCTCGACGGAGATTCCGCGGCCGGTGTCGCGCACGCTGAGGGTGACGCCATTCTGCGTGGTGCGGACGCGCAACGAGACGCGACCACCCGATGGCGTCGCCTCGACCGCGTTCGACACGAGGTTGATCAGCGCTTCTTTGAGGCGGCGCGAGTCACCCTTGACCTGCGTCGGCGTCGCTTCGATCTCGAGCGAAACGCCGGCTTGATCGGCGCGGCCCGCGACGATGTCGAGCACGTCGCGCGCGAGTGCGGCGACATCGAGCGTCTCCGGCTTGAGGTCCTCGAGCGGACGGCTGAACGAGAGGTACTCGGCGAGGATCGTCTCCATGCGCGAGATCTCCGACGCGACCACGGCGAGGCGCTCCTGCGTGCGCTCGCTCTCCGGCGTACGCGCGACGAGCTGACAGAGCCCCTTGATCGATGCGAGCGGGTTCTTCAGCTCGTGGGCGACCTTCGCACCGACCGACTGGAGGCGACGGAGGTGCGCGATCGCCTCGGTCACGCGCTCCTCGCGCAGACAGGCCATCGAGTCCGATGCGCGCGTCGACATCATCGTGAGCTTGCCCACCATCAGGTGCAGCATGAACAAGTGCCACCCGAGGCCCATGAGGACGAGCAGGGTGTAATAGGTGGTGCCGATCGACTGACCGACGATCGACGCCGGGAGGAACACCATCGCGACGATCAGGAAGAAGTTCCCGACGGCGGTCCATCGCGCGACGGGGTAGGGACCGAAGAACAGGAGCGACACGATCGCGGGGAGCACGAGGCTCGGTAAGAACGGAGAGTGGATGCCGCCGCTGATCGATGCGGAGCCGACCACGAACAGCTGGGCCGAGACGTTCATGCGGATGAAGCCGGTCTCGACGGTCGACGGATCGCGCATCGGCCGGAGCACGAGCTTGTGCGAGATGGCGAAGCCAAAATAGAGACCGGCGAGCGCGGCGATGCGCCAGGTGTCCATGCCGGCCGCATAGAGGATCGCGAGCGTCGCGATCTGCATGAAGATGCCGAGACCGATCATCACGCGCGACGTCTTGTTCGCGCTCTCGTAGAAGAACTGATTGCGCTGGCCACGCCACAACGAGTCGGGGATGGGCGTTGCTGGAGCAGCCTCGGGCACGAGAACGGCGTCTGCCAGGGACGTGCCAGACGGGTTCTCCTGCGTCGTCATGGAGCAACTCTAGCCCGATCACTTGCTTGCACGAGCGGTGATCGAAATGTGACGTCGGGTGTCACGAAACGTGACCTACAGTTGTAAGGGGCACCGACAGATCACCCTTCGGGAATCGATGCATCTCTACCGGCTGGGCCTCTGGCGTCGTGGCACGCACGATGCTTTCGTCCGGCGCATGACTCAGCGCTTTCGTCGTTCGATGTTCCTCGCCGCTACGCTCCTCGCCACATCTACTGCGGCGATCGCGCAGCCCAAGGCTCCGGCACCTGCGCCGCCGACCAAGCCTGCTGCACCCCAGCCGGCCGAGGACACGTTCGAGAAGGACCTCGACGCTTTGTTCTCCGAGGGCGGATTGACCGCGGATCAAGCCGCGGCGCGCTCGGTGAAGTCGTCGCCGACGGTGCGGCGCAGCGTCGCCGACATCGAGGTCGCGATCGCGCAGGCCGAGCAAGCCGAGTTGTCTCGCGTGCCGCGCATCGGCGCGAGCTTCACGTACACGCGACTCTCGGACGTCGACTCCGCCCTCGTGATTCCCGGCGGTGGCTCGTTCGAGTTCCCCGTCTTCCTCAACACGTACTCGGCGGACGCGAACATCAATATCAACCTCTCCGACTACGTCGTCCGCTATCCGAAGCTGATCGCGGCGGCGCGCCTCGGCGAAGAAGTAGCGCGCGTGAGCCGTCGCTCGAGCGAGGTCAACGTCGGACAGGACGCGCGGATCGCGTACTACGAGTGGGTGCGCTCGAAGCTGCAGGTGCTGATCGCACAGCGTCAGCTCGCGCAAGTGCAGTCGACGCTCGGCCAGATCCGCGCGCTCGCCGATGCGCAACGCGTGTCGCGCGCGGACCTCATGCGCGTCGAGAGCAACGAAGCCGTCGCCGAGCAGACGCTGACGCAGCTCACGCTGCTCCAGCAGCTGCGCGAAGAGCAGCTCCGCATCTTGATCGACGAGCCCGCGGGCACGCCGCTCTCGATCGGCGAGGACATCCGCAAGGATCTCGCGGCGCCGACGGCGTCGCCGATCGACGATGCGATGAAGACCGCGCGCCAACAGCGCCTCGACTTCAAGGTGCTCGATACCGGCATTCAAGCGAAGGAGAAGCAGCGCTCCGCCGAGAAGGCCTCGAACTATCCCAAGCTCACGGGCTTCGCGAGCGCGCAGTACTCGAACCCGAACCAGCGCTTCTTCGGAAACTCGGACGCCGAGTTCAACTTCTCGTGGGCTGCGGGACTCCAGCTGTCGTGGACGCTCAACGACACGCTGTTCGCGAAGACCACCGATCATCGCCTGCGTGGCGAGACCGATGCGCTACGCGCGGATCGCGAGAACCTCGATCGCGGAGCACGCGTGCAGATCATCGCTGCGCAGCAGGCGATCGAGAACGCGAGCAAAGCGCTCACCACGTCGCAGAAGGGACTCGCCGCGGCGGAAGAGGGCTATCGCGTTCGTCGCGAGCTGCTCAACGCGGAGCGCGCGACGGCGGTCGAGCTCGTCGACGCCGAAACGGATCTGACCCGCGCCCGCATCACCGCGCTCAACGCGCGCGTCGATCTCCGCGTCGCGATCACCCAGCTCCAGCACGCCATCGGCAACGACACGACCACTGCCAAGTAGGCAGCGTCGCACCTGAAGTCGGGTCGTCGAACGGCCGGCACCCGACACCTGTCGGGAACCCGTACACGGCCGTCCACCTCGTTCCAGCCTAACCACACGGACTCGCAGCACTGGAAAAGTGCACCCGGTGGCAAGGGCCATGCATCCGAGAGGCGCCTATGCGCGGTTCCGCCGTTCTTCTCCTGGTTTCCCTGGCTGCCTGCAACAAGAAGGGAGCCGATGACGGTGTGAAGCGCGCGCCTCCGCCGCCGATCAAGGTGGACCTCGTCGCGGTCGACAAGGCGCCGACGCCCAAGACGCTCGTGCTCACCGGCATGATCGCCGCCGATCAACGAGCCGAGGTCACCGCCGATACGCAAGGCAAGGTGCTCGCCGTCATGGTCGAGCGCGGTCAGCGCGTGAAGATGGGCGAGCCGATGGTTCGCCTCGACGTTCGCAACGCGGCGCTCGGCGCACGCGAGGCGCAAGCGAACCTCGCAGCGGCCCGCGCGCAGAAGGCGCTGGCGGAAGAGGAGTGCAAGCGCACGAAGCAGCTGCTCGACAAAGGCGCGATCACGCGCAGCGAGTACGATCGCCAGAGCACGCAGTGCACGTCTGCGCTCGAGCAAGTCGCCGGCGCGCAGGCGCGTGCCGAGATGATGACGAAGTCGGTCGCCGACGGCATGGTCCGCGCGCCGTTCGACGGCATCATCGCCGACAAGAGCGTCACGCCGGGCGAGTGGGTGGCCCCGGGCCGCCCGCTGCTCACGCTCGTCGACGACAGTCCGCTCAAGATCGAGCTGTCGGTCCCCGAGGTCGCGGTTCGCGCGATCCAGATCGGTCAGCCGGTCACGCTGTCCGCGGTCGCCGTTCCCTGTGCGCACTTCTCCGCGACGGTGTCGCGCATCGGTGGCGAGATCGGTCGCACGCGCTCGCTGATCGTCGAAGCGACGATCGACAACAAGCCGATGTTCGAAGCGGTGCCCACCGCCGACTGCAAGGCAGCGGCAGCCACCGCGCCGACGTCGCAGCTCGTGCCGGGCATGTTCGCCGAAGCGATGGTCATGATCGGCGAGGTCGAGCGTCCGATCGTCCCCACGACCGCAGTCGCGACGCGCGGAAAGACGTCGCACACGTTCGTCGCCGTCAACGGCGAGCTCCAGGATCGCATCGTCCTCACCGGACCGTCGAAGACGCCGGGCACCGTCGCGATCATTCGCGGCGATCTGAACCCGGGCGACAAGATCGCGAACAACATCGCCAACGAGCAGGGCATCCGCCCCGAGATCGTCGACGGCGCTCGCATCGAAGGTGGCGCGCCGGCGCCGGCACCCGCCGCGAAGCCGACCACTCCCACCGGTTCGAACAAGTAAGGAGCCGCCATGCAGTGGCTATCTCAAATCGCCGTCAGGCGGCCGGTGTTCGCCACCGTGCTGATTCTCGTCTTCGTGGTCGTCGGTGCCGTCGGGTACAAGTCCCTCGGCGTCGACAAGTTCCCGAAGATCGACTTCCCACTCATCACCATCGTCACGCCGTATCCCGGCGCGTCGCCGCTCGCGGTCGAGTCGGACATCTCGAAGAAGATCGAAGAGGCCGTGAACACGGTCAGCGGTCTCGAGATGCTGACCTCGACGTCGACGGAGGGCGTGTCCCTCGTCGTGGCGCAGTTCGCGCTCGAGGTCGATGTCGACCAGGCCGCCGCGGACATCAACGAGAAGATCGCGACGGTGCTTCGCGAGCTGCCTCCCGGCGTGCGCCCTGAAGTGCGCAAGGCAGACCCCGACGCCGCGCCCGTGCTCGTGCTCGCGGTCAAAGGCCCGCCGACGATGGGCGTCCGCGATCTCACGCGCTTCGCCGACAAGCAGGTAAAGCAGCAGATCGAGCGCACCGCCGGTGTCGGCCAGGTCGTCATCCTCGGCGGCCAGCAGCGCCAGATCAACGTCAACCTCGACGCGATCCGACTCGCCGCCGCGGGCGTCTCCGCGATCGAAGTCCAGCGCGCGATCGCCGCGGGCAACGTCAACGTCCCGGGAGGCCGCATCGAAGCGGGCCCGATCAATCAATCGCTGCGCGTCGAAGGCCGCGCGATCGAGGCCGAGCAGATCGGCGAGATCGTCGTTCGCCAGATGGGGCAGCACCCGATCCTCGTGCGCGACGTCGCGACGATCGTCGACTCCGAGGAGGATGCCGAGACCACCGCCGTTCGCAACGGCGTGCCGGCGGTGGCGCTCTCGATTCGCAAGCAGTCCGGTACGAATACGGTCGCCGTCGTCGATCTCGTGAAGGCCGCGGTCAAGGATCTCCAGACCAAGCTGCCGAAGGGATTCTCCGTCGATGTCGTTCGCGACAACTCGGTGCAGATCCGCACGTCGGCCGCGCAGGTACTCGAGCACCTGGTGATCGGCGCCGGTCTCGCCGCGCTCGTGGTGCTGCTGTTCCTCGGCAGCCTCCGCTCGACGATCATCGCCGCGATCTCGATCCCCGTGTCGATCGTCTCGACGTTCGGCCTGATGATGGTCGCGGGCCTCACGCTGAACCTCATGACGCTGCTCGCGCTCGCGCTCGCGGTCGGCATCGTGATCGACGACGCCATCGTCGTGCTCGAGAACATCTATCGGTTCATCGACGAGAAGAAGATGAAGCCGTTCCCCGCCGCGATCCTCGCGACGAAGGAGATCGGTCTCGCCGTGCTCGCGACGACGCTGTCGCTGATGGCGGTGTTCCTCCCGGTCGCGTTCATGAGCGGCATCGTCGGCCGCTTCCTGTTCAGCTTCGGCATCACGATGGCGTTCGCGATCGCGATCTCGATGATCGTCGCGTTCACGCTGACGCCGATGATGGCCGCTCGCATGCTGCCGTTGCCTCCGCCTCCGGGCGAAGAGCGCCGTCGCTCGTGGCTCGAGCGCGGCAGCGACTTCATCTATCGTCCGATCGCTCGCGTGTACTCGAGCGTGCTCGCGTTCTGCCTACGCCGCCGCTGGATCGTGGGGCTCGCGATCGTCGGCTCGTGCGCGACGATGCCGGGCCTCGCGAAGAAGGTCGGCGGCGACTTCCTCCCGCCGAACGACGAAGCGCAGTTCGAGATCTATATCCAGACGCCCGAGGGCACGACGCTCGAGGCGACGACGCTGATCGCCGAGCGCATCGCTCGCGGCGTGCGCCAGTACTCCGAGGTCGACGCGACGCTCGTGACGATCGCAGACTCGGATCAGCGCCAGTCCAACGTCGGTCGCGTCTACGTCGCGCTGACCGATCCGGTCAAGCGCACGAACACGCAAGCACAGGTGATGCAGCTGGTCCGCGAGAACGTCCTCAAGGATGTCCCCGCCGGCACACGCGTCGCCGCGCAGCCCGTCAACGACTTCTCCATCGGCGGTCAGAACGCGATGGTCATGTACCTCATCTCGGGCCCCGAGCTCGACAAGCTCGAGGGATACGCCAAGCGCGTGCTCGACAAGATGAAGGACGTGCCCGGCGTCGTCGATCTCGACTCGAGCTTGCTCGATCCCGTCGACGAGTCGACCGTCAAGCCGAACCTCGAGCGCGCCGCGCTGCTCGGTGTCGACCCGCAGGCGATCACCGCCACGCTCGGCATCCTCATCGGCGGCTCGGAGACCTCGACGTTCGAGGATCGCGGCGACCAATACCCCGTCTACCTCCGCGCCGCGGAGCGGTTCCGCAACGACCCGAGCGCGCTCAGCCTGATCGCGGTGCCGTCGTCCACGCTCGGCCAGGTGCCGCTGTCGGACGTCATCACCATCGGTGAAGGCAAGGCGACGTCGAAGATCACGCGCAACAGCCGCGAGCGCGCCATCACGCTGTCGATGAACGTCAAGCCGGGCTTCTCGCAGCAGACGATCGTCGATGCGCTGTCCAAGACCGTGAAGGAGCTCGACATGCCCAACGGCTATCACTACGAGCCGTTCGGTCAGTCCAAAGAGATGGCGAAGATGATGAAGGCGTTCTTGTTCGCCATCTTCCTCGCCATCGTCTTCATGTACCTCGTGCTCGCCGCGCAGTTCGAGTCGTGGGCGTACCCGTTCATCATCATGCTCTCGCTGCCGCTGGTCGTGCCGTTCGCGATCATGTCGCTCGCGATCACCGGTGGCTCGCTGAACATCTTCTCGATGCTCGGTCTCATCGTTCTGTTCGCGATGGTGAAGAAGAACGCGATCCTCCAGGTCGATCACGCGAACGGCCTGCGCCGTCAGGGCATGCAGCGCACGGAAGCCGTGCTCGCAGCGAGCCGCGATCGCCTGCGCCCGATCCTCATGACGACGTTTGCCTTCGTCGCCGGCATGCTGCCGCTCGTGACGAGCCAGGGCGTCGGCTCCGGCTTCTCGAAGGCGATGGCCTCGATCGTCGTCGGTGGACAGACGTTGTCGCTCTTGCTCACGCTCGTGGCGATTCCCGTCATCTACACCGTGTTCGACGACCTGAGCCTCTGGTTCTCGCGCATCATCCGCACGTACATCACGCGTCCGATTCGCCGCGTGTTCGGCTTGCCCTCCGATCCGCCGAGCGCAAAAGATCGCGGTGCGGAAGAGGTGGGGATCATCGATGTTCACGCGCCGTCAACCACGAGTGCGCCCGAAGCGCACCATTCGTGACGTTCGTGTCGCGCATCGAACACTGATTGCTCCGGATGAACGACGAGCGCGCGACTTTGCGCGAAATCGGGGTTGTGAAACGAGATCGCGGTTTGATATGACGCGACTCCCTCGCAAACGTCGCGCTCGTGAACATGCCAAAAACGACACGATCAAATTCCGGGCACAACGGTGGGCGGAACAAGGCGGCGCTCGATCTCCGCGCGCTGCTGATCCTCCCGCAGGATGACCTGCAGTCTCAGCTCGCTGTCCGACTGCAGCGCCTCGGTTTTCCGGACATGCGTCCCACACACGTCCAGCTACTCAACGCGATCAGCGGTGGGGCGGACGGTGATGCGAATCGCGGTGTGCGTCTCGCCGATCTGATCGGCGTGCTGTCGCTGCCCAAGCAGACGGTCGGCGATCTCATCGACGAGCTCGAAGAGCTCAAGATGGTCGAGCGGTTTCCCGACCCCGATCACGGCGTGATCAAGCGCGTCCGTCTCGGACCCAAGGGCAAGGTGTGGGCGGCCGAAGTGAAGCGCGTGTCCGCCGCCACCGAGGCGAAGTGGGCCACGCGTCTCGGCTCGAAGAAGATGAAGTCGCTGCGCTCGCTCCTCGAGGAGCTTGCCGCGACCGTTCACGAAGCGCCGGCTGCGACGGGCGCTCGCGCTGCCAAGCGCTAACTGCCGCCAAGGCGCCACGCGCTTCCGTCCTTGGCGCCGCTGTGCCGTCGAGTCGGATGTTGCCGCCAAGGCGCCGCTGGCTCGCGTCGTGGGTGCCGCCGAGGACGCTACTCGGATTTTGCCGCCAAGGCGCCGTGCGGGTCATGCGCGTGGCGTGGCACTGGTTCCGTTGTGGCGCTCGTGTGCCGCCGAGGACGCCACTCGGATTTTGCCGCCAAGGCGCCATGGCGCCAAGGATCTGTTGAGGCCCATCTCGATCCTCGCGGAGACCGCGAGACTCTCCACGAGCATTCCCGTCGATGACTCACGTGACGATGGGTCGAAGGTCATCGGGAGGCGATGACCTTCTCGCTCGAGACGTAGCATCGATTGCCGCAGCCTTGGAGGATGTCGCGCGTGGACGACTCGATCGTCAGCGGATCGCAAGAGCACCGTGAGTCATCGAGAGAGGTTCGACTCGCGGCCACATCGGAACACACAGCTCCCACGAATGCAGCCACATCGGAATACGCAGCTCGTCACCAACCTCGCGCGTGCCGCGCTGTATCGAGCGAGAAGGTCATCGCCTCCCGATGACCTTCGACCCGCCACCACTCGAGTCGTCGACGGGTGTGTTCGTGGAGAGTCTCGCGGTCTCCGCGGACGATCGATACAAGCCTCAACAGATCCTTGGCGCCATGGCGCCTTGTATGTAGATACGGCCGGTCCGAAGCCTCCTCGGACTAAGCTCCGTTCCGGTGCAGCAGATCGTTTAC
>JBGARE010000062.1:0-36417 GCA_044230415.1 Kofleriaceae bacterium | reverse complement strand
GCTCGCGCGGAGCGTCTGTGTCTCTTCATCGCAATCCTCCTTGAGGTGTTGCGACGACCGTTTGAATTCACCCAGGGTGGAACGCATGATCCATCCAACCTCACGTTGCGCTGCGGGTCGTGCCATCGCGCGCATCACCTCGGATTGATCGCGATCAGTGGAACAGCGCCCGATCAGCTCACGACCACACGGAAGACGATCGAAGCGGTCGCGCCTAGGCCACACCATCGTCCAACTGCGCCGCCCGTGGAAGCGAGCCCGCTGCGGTCGTCGAAGTTCGAGTTGTCTGCGATGCGCCAGGAGGCGATCAAAGCGCTGACGATCACCGGGTTTCCTCGCGGTGTTGCATCTCGCGCCGTGGACGAGGCATGCGCCCACGTGGGCGCGAACGCGGCGCTGGAAGATTGGGTGCGCGAGGCGTTTCGAGTGTGCGCACGAGCTCGATAACCATGCAGAGCATCACGCCGTCATCGGACGGCACGCGATGGCTCCTCGGGTCCGCGATCGCACGTCGGGCGAAGCCAAGCACGTAGCAACGGCCTCGTAGCCAGCGGCACCGGGGTACGGGACGACGCACGTCGGGAGACTGTGATTGGCGGGGCAGAAGATGATCGTCTCGTCGGAGCCGATCGCCGTCAGGTCCAGGATCGAGGACGATCGCGTCATCAGGAACAGCGTGCGCGCACTCGCTGCCGCGCGCTGGCGCAGGTATGCGATCAGCGCTTCTTGAGTGGCCTCATCCAGCTCCTCCTCCACCATGTCGACGACCAGGGTTGTTGGACCTTCCGACTCGAGACCGACGAGCAGGGCGATCAGCGATCCGGAGACCGTGGCACCGTCACCGACGAGCCAGCCCACGGCCTGATCGACCCGCGCTGCGAGAGTGGCGTCTGCGTTCAGCCGCGCCCGAGCCACACCGCCGTCGTTCTCCAGCCGCTCCAGCCCCAGAAACTCGGCGTCGGGCAGCGCCTCCGCCAGGTGCATGGCCAACCGTGTCTTGCCGCTGCCCAGCGGACCGACGATGTAGTTGAGCGGTCGGATGTCGACGAGTTCGAACTGCTCACCGCCCCACGGCCACGGCAACGCAACGCAAACGCTGAGACCAATGGCTGGTTTCAGAACGCTCGCGAGCTGTCCCGCGATCGGTGCTTCGCCGCGAGCCAGATCCGCGCGCAGTCGGCGCACCTTCTCGGACGTACCGCCGAGCTCACGGATCCGGCTCTCGAGTATTGCTTGATGTGCGGCGAGCGCGCGCTCCAGATCTCGCGCATCGCCGTCGAGCGCTCGTGTCACCTGCGTGAGGCTGAGGCCGAGCGCACGCAACGCCACGATCTCGGCAGCGCGAGCCATCTCGTCGGGGCTGTACCTTCGCCATCCAGCGGCGGTGCGATCCGGCACGAGAAGGCCCCGCTCTTCATAGACCCGTAGGGCTTTGGTCGACACGCCGAGCTGCTTGGCCGCTTCGGACGCGTTCAACCATCTGACGGAAGCGCTCATGCTGTTCGCTTTCGTTATCGGGGCGGCCCCTGGGGCCGGGTCAACGGCAAGATTCACATCACATAGATCGCCGAGTGCCCCATGAAGAACGCCCCACCGAGGGCTGCTCGGCAGGGCGCTGATGCAGGCGTCGAGATGCCTTACGAGCAGCCGCTCGTGCTGCCGCAGTTGGGGCACTTGTGGCAGGCGCCGTTGCGCACCATCAGCGTGCCGCACTCGTGGCACGGCGGAGCGTCGGTCTCTTGAACCCACGCGCGGTCCTTCACTTCGACCGCGATCGGCGAGACATCACCGGCCTTCACCTCGACGGAGATGAAGTCCTTCGCGATCAGCGGGACCTTCGGCAGGTCGAGCTGCGCGTGGCGCGCGGCCGGGTGGCGCTCCGCGAGCGGGTTGCCCTCGATCGGGAAGCGGATGTTCAGCCAGCGGAACAGGTAGTCCATGATCGAGGTCGCGATCGGGATCTCTTGGTTGCCCGTGAAGCCCGAGGGCTCGAAGCGGGTTCCCTTGAACTTCTCGATGAGGACCTGGAGCGGCACGCCGTGCTGCAGCGCGAGCGAGATGGAGGTCGCGAACGAGTCCATCAGGCCGGCGATGACCGAGCCCTCTTTCGCCATGCGGACGAAGATCTCGCCCGGCGAGCCGTCTTCGTACATGCCGACGGTGATGTAGCCCTCGTGGCCGCCGATCGAGAACTTGTGCGTGAACGACGCGCGCTCGTCGGGCAGCTTGTAGCGGTTCGCCATCGGCGGACCGGCCGGGCGCGTCTTGCGAACGCGCAGGGCTTCGACGAGGCGGCGCTCTTCGGGCGCGAGGAGAGCGAGCGGATCGATGTGAGCGGCGGCGTTGCCGATCGCCTCGAGCGGCGACTGCGCGCTCGCGGACTGCGAGCCGTTCGAGGTCGCTTGCTTGAGGTTCATCGAGAGCGGCTGGGTGCGCTTGCAGCCGTCGCGGTAGACCGCGATGGCCTTGAGGCCCATCTTCCACGCTTGGATGTACGCGTCCTCGATGTCCTCGACCGTGCACTCGTTGGGCAGGTTGACGGTCTTGGAGATCGCGCCCGAGAGGAACGGCTGGACGGCCGCCATCATGCGCAGGTGACCCATGTAGTGGATCGAGCGCGTACCGTTGGAGGAGCGGAAGGCGCAGTCGAAGACGGGCAGGTGCTCGTCCTTGAGGTGCGGGGCGCCTTCGATCGTGTCGGTGGCGTCGATGTGGCCGATGATGGCTTCGACTTCCTTGTCCGTGTAGCCGAGCTTGGACAGGGCCTCGGGGATCGTCTGGTTGACGATCTTGATGAGGCCACCGCCGACGAGGCGCTTGTACTTGACGATCGCGATGTCGGGCTCGACGCCGGTGGTGTCGCAATCCATGAGGAAGGCGATGGTGCCGGTGGGAGCGAGCACGGTCATCTGACCGTTACGGAAGCCGTACTTCGAGCCGAGCTCGATCGCGCCGTCCCATGCTTCCTTCGCTGCGTTCATGAGGTCGTACGGGACGAGAGCGGCGTCGACGCGGTCGCACGCGTTGCGGTGCTTGCGCATGACCTTGAGGAACGGCGTCTCGTTGTCCGAGTAACCAGCGAACGGGCCGGTGGCGTCGGCGGAGATGCGCGCGGAGGTCTTGTACGCCTCGCCGCACATGAGCGCGGTGATCGCGGCGGAGTACGCGCGGCCGGGCTCGGAGTCGTACGGGAGCGAGCGGCTCATGAGGAGCGCGCCGAGGTTCGCGTAGCCGAGGCCGAGCGGACGGAACTTGTAGCTGTTCTCGGCGATCTGCGGCGTGGGGTACGCGGAGTTGTCGACGATGATCTCCATCGCCGTGGTGGTGGTCTGGACGGCGCGCTTGAACGCTTCGACGTCGAGCTCACCCGCCTCGGGCCCCGACTGCTTCTGGAAGCGGCGGAGGTTCAGCGATGCGAGGTTGCACGCCGAGTTGTCGAGGAACATGTACTCGGAGCACGGGTTCGACGCGTTGATCCGCGCCGTGTTGATGCACGGGTGCCAGTCGTTGATCGTGGTGTCGTACTGGATGCCCGGGTCACCGCAGATCCACGCGGCGTCGGCCATCTTCCGCATGATCGTGCGGGCCTTGAACGCCTCGAGCTTGGAGCCGTCGGTGACGGACTTGGTGTGCCACTCGCCATCGCGAATGACGGCGTTCATGAAGTCGTCGGTGACGCGGACCGAGTGGTTCGCGTTCTGATAGTTGACCGAGTCGTACGCGCCGCCGACGACATTGAAGCCGCCGTCGTAACCCGCGTCGATCAGCGCCCACGCCTTCTTCTCCTCGATCGCTTTGCAATCGATGAAGTCGACGACGTCCGGGTGGTCGACGTTGAGGATGACCATCTTGGCCGCGCGGCGCGTCTTGCCGCCCGACTTGATCGCGCCGGCGAAGGCGTCGAAGCCACGCATGAACGAGACCGGGCCCGAGGCCGTACCGCCGCCGTTCAGGTGCTCGCGCGAGCTGCGCAGCGACGAGAGGTTCGAGCCGGTGCCCGAGCCGTACTTGAACAGCATGCCCTCGGTCTTGGCGAGGGTGAGGATCGAGCCCATCGAGTCATCGACGGCATTGATGAAGCACGCCGAGCACTGCGGGTGGTCTTCGACGCCGACGTTGAACCAGACGGGCGAGTTGAACGCCATCTTCTGGTGGAGGAGGAGGTGCACCAGCTCGTCACGGAAGCCCCACGCGTCTTGCTCGCTCTTGAAGTAACCGTCTGCCTTGCCCCAGCCATAGATCGTGTCGGCGACGCGCGCGATCATGGAGCGCACGCTGGACTCGCGCTTGGGCGAGCCGAGGGTGCCGCGGAAGTACTTCTGCACGACGACGTTGGTCGCTGTCTGCGACCAGGTCTTGGGGAATTCGACGCCACGCTGCTCGAAGAAGATCTTCCCGTCAGCACCACTGATCACCGCATCGCGAAGCTCCCATTCGACAGTCTCGAATGGATCGACTCCTTGACGTGTGAAGTAGCGCTCCACACTCAAGCCGGAGCGCGGGTCCTTGATGACCCGGCTCTGAACCTTTTCACGAGTGGTGGGAGCGACGGAGACAGATTTCGCGAGCATTGACCCTCCTGGCAGTGGCGGCGTGTGGCGGTAACGACGGTGGATAAAGCGAGTGGTGAAAGAGAGAGCGTCGAGCGGCTGGTTCGGTGATTCGTTCGGCGATCGGTGATGGTCGAGCGATGGTGAAGCGAGTGTTGATCCGGGGTCTGATCGTGGATGTCGGTGTGCTCGAAAACGCGGACTTGCAGGCGTAGTTGACCGACTCGACGCGTGGTCGAGCGAGCGTCCTGCGAACACAGGAAACCCATCGGGAGCCCTCAAGCTCCCCTGTTACCCCCGGTAAAAACCTATCGACTCTCTCTAGCGGTGCTGCGGATGACTCACGAAATGATCGGTGCTGGACGAGCTCTGGTTGGACGGCAACGGGTGTCGGTTACGGCTCTAGCAGAGGACTGTGACGGCTCGCGTCAGCGCGTGTGATCGACGTAGGTCGTTCGCGGCGGAGTTCCCTTTTAACGAGGCCGTAGTGAGGGGGCAAGAAAAAGAGCCACTAGATTTGGTGGGTCTCCCGGGAGCTGTCCCTACCAGTAGTGTGCGTGGAGGTATGACCTAGCTGGGGAGTACCTGTGGATTGAGGGTGGATTGTGGGTGGAGGAGGATCCGATTCACCAGGGATTCCCAGCGATTGATCCGGCTTGTGGATAAGCCTGTGGAGCGGTGGAAAACCCTGAATTGACGCGCTGAGTTGAGGGGAAGATCTCCCAGAAAAAAAAATGGCGCAGGGATCAGGAATGGTGTGGAAAGGAGATTTTTCGGCGGGCCGATCCCCATCGTTTTAGGTCGGTGACAGCGTGGTGACGCGACGTGCCACGAGGCTCAGAACACCTTCTCGCTGAGGGCGAGGAGGACCTCGAACACGATGAGGGCGACGATCCAGTACTCGACGCTCAGCGAGCGCTTGGACTGGGTCAGCTCGAGCATCGTGCGAGCCGCGTTCGAGACGAGCGACAGCTTGCTCTCGAGGATCAGGTGGCGTTCGCGGATCTCGTATTCATCTTCGAGCCGCGCGTAGAGGCGATCGAGGTCCGGACGATCCCAGAGGAGCTCCGGCTTCTCGAGGACCTCCGCGCGATCGACGAGCGTGTGCTCGGCCAGCATCGCGGCGCCCATGTGGCGCACGAGGTCCTTCTGCTTCCACGGCAATCGGCTCGGATCGCGCTGCATCGAGCGCGCGAGTGGCTCGATCGCGTCGAACGCTTCGCCGATCGTCTGCTCGTTGCGCGCGACGACGACGCTCTTCGCGAGGATCTCTGCGACGACCTGCAGTCGCTCGATCGTGGACTCCTTGAGGATCAGCGCGTCGGGCTCGACGGCGTCGACCTCGCCGATGCGAATGATCGCGCGCTCGATCTCCGGCGTCTGATAGCGCCCGGTCATGCGCGGCTCCAGATCGTGAATGAAGCGCTCCTGCGCGATCGTGTCGACGCTGAAGAACACGACGGCGCCCGAGCGAAACAGCATCGCGCAGCCCGTGCCGACGGCGACCGTGACCGGTAGGTGGTTCGAGAGGCGCGGATCGAGGCCTTTGACCTCGATGCGATCGGCGAGGTTGACGGCGCGCGCTTCGAAGCGCGGGCCGAGATCGCGAGGCGTGTCCATCCGCGAACCGTACCTCCCGCGCTACGGCCCGCTGTGACGAACGCGGCTTACTCGACGGCGAGCGTGACCGTGTTGCCGACGCACGCTCCCGTCTCGCTGACGCTGATGTACGTGGTCTCTTCCTGGCCCTGACCGTCGACGACGGCCGGCTTCTCCACGGTGGCTTCGAGCGACGTGACCGAGCCGCCGTTCTTGTTCAAGACGCCGATCATCGCGCTCCCCGCGGACACCGACGCGTTGATCTTGAACGCCTGTCCGGCAGGCACGGTCAGCTTGAAGTAGCTGTCCTGGTTGCAGGTGGGTTTGAGATCCAGCTTCGCGCCGACGGCGTGCGTCGGTGCGTCGGCGAGCGTGCCCGCGATCGGGGCCGCCGGCGCGGATGGTGTGGTCGCGGCCTGCTTGGCAGGACATGCGGTGAGAGCGAACAGTGCGAACACGATGGCAGTGCGGGTCATCTCGAACAGACCCAGCTCGCTGCGAATGTGACCGACTACGGCTGGTACTTCTTCAGCTCGTCGACGGCCCGCTTGCGCACGCTCGCATTCGCGTGCGTGTTCGCGACTTCATCGAGGTACGCCTCGGCCGGCGAGCCGATCTCGTCGCGGAGGAAGCGCGCGATGGCGGCGTTGTACGTCGGCGTCGTGGCGAAGCCTTTGACGACGACCTTGATCATGTCGCCGTCGGTCGCGTAGTGCGGATCGATCTTCAGCGCCTCGTGGAACATCGCGAGGCCGTCGTTCCACCACATCTTGTCGAAGTACAGCGTGCCCGCGAGATACGGAATCTCGCCGTTCTGCGGGTACTTCTTGCGTGCGCGCAGGAGCATCGCGAGCGCGGGCTCGGTGCGGCGCGCGGCGATGTCGGCGCGCGCTTTATCGAGGACGCCCTGCTCCGTCGCCGGATCGTCGCCCGGCATCTCGATCTCCGGCGGATCGACGGGCACCGGCGCGGATCCCGTGGCGGTCGCGACGGTCGCGGGTTGCTTCGCGGGTTTGTCCCCACCGCGCGTGGCGCCGATGATGATGACGACGAGCACGAGCAGCACGCCGCCGCCGATCAACAGGTGCTTGCGCTCGAGCGCGAACGGCAGCTTCGTCGCCGCGTTCGACGGCGCGGGCAACGTGACCGGTGGCAAGTGCACCATCGGATCCGTCTCGGGACGCGTGGGGATCACGGGCGAGATCAGCGGCGTGCTCGTGCCCGTGAACGGCTCCTCGACGGGCGGCTTCTGGACGAACGCGGCCGGCGCGAGGCCCTGCGCGGTCGGCGTGCGAGCGCGCGCGCCGTTGACGAGGCCGAGGCCGACGGGTGCATCGTGCGACTCGAACGAGCCGCGCGGCATCTCGACCGGCGCGCTGCCCGTCGACGGGGATGCGCTCGGGATCGGCGTGCCGCCTGCGCGCTCGTCGGTCGCGACCGGGGCGCTCGACACGTGCGGCGCGTGCGACGGAACGCCGACGTCGGTCGTGCGCGCCACGGGACCGCTCGCGACCTTCGGTGCGTAGACCGGCGCGCTGCCGACCTTCGCGGCGTGCGCGGGCACGCCGAGGCGCGTGTCTCCCTGCGGGATCATCATCGAGGCGCTGATCGCCTGCGATTGCTCGATCGCGCGATGGATCGCGTCGAGCGCGGCGACGAACTCGGTCGCGGTCTGGAACCGATCCGCGGCCGCCTTTTGCAGCGCGTGCGCGACGACGTTCTCGAGCTCGCCGAAGTCCGTGCCCGGCAACATCGCGTCGAGGCGCGGCACCGGGTTCTTCAGGTGCATCGAGACGACCTCGATCGGATCGTCCTTGGGCGAGCTGAACGGCTTCTTGCCCGTGAGCAGCTCGAACAACAGCACGCCGACCGCGTAGAGATCCGCGCGTGCATCGATCGCGGTGCCACGGATCTGCTCGGGCGCCATGTACGCCGGCGTTCCGACGACGATGCCGGTCGTGAGCTTGGAGACCTGCGACTCCGCCTGCAGTCGCGCGAGGCCGAAGTCGAGGATCTTCACGTGATCACCGAGGCCGGCTTTCTGGCCGAGGATGATGTTCGCGGGCTTGATGTCGCGATGAATGATGCCGAGCTCGTGCGCGTGCGCGAGGCCGGACAGCACCTGGCGCACGATCGAGATCGCGCGCGGCGGAGGCACCGGGCCGGCGTCGACGAGGCTCTTGAGATCGGCGCCCGTGATGAAGTCCATCACCACGAACGGGCGACCATCGTGCACGCCGACATCGAGCACCGCCGCGCAGTTCGGATGCTCGAGCTTGGCCATCGCGACCGCTTCGATCTCGAACCGCTTGCGACTCGACAGCTCGTCGGGGAGCTCGTCGTGGAGCACCTTCACGGCGACGATCTTGCCGAGCTTCAACCGCTCGGCGCGATAGACGGTTCCCATCGCGCCCTTCGCGACGGACTCGAGGACCTTGTACCGGCCATCGAGAACGGCGCCGGTGAGATCGGCCGATTCCACAGCCCTCACGATACCGCAAGTGGTACCCACAGCTCGTGCGGTTCCTGCTCGCGTTGATGTTGTTAGCGGCGTGTGGGCGCGGCGAGCCAGCTTCGGGTAGCGGTGCCGCGTCGGGAAGCGCCCCTGCTGCACTACGGGTGGTGTCCCTCACACCCTCTGCAACCGAGATCATCGCAGCGCTCGGCGGGACCTCGCTGCTCGTCGGCGTCGACGAGTACTCGACCTATCCACCCGAAGCGGCTTCGCTGCCCGAGGTGGGAAGCTTCATGTTCCCGAACATCGAGGCGATCGTGGCGCTCAAACCGACGCTCGTCGTCGTCGACGATATCCACGGCAAGGCGGCCGGTGCGCTGCACGATGCGGGGATCGCGACCGTCGCGTGCGCGATGCACGCGTTGCCCGACGTGAAGTCAGCGCTCGAGGTCGTCGGTGCACGGATCGGCAAAGCGGCCGAAGCGAAGCGCGCGATCCACGAGATCGACAGCGCACTCGACGCCGCGGCAGCCAAGCGCCCCGCGAAGCGACTCAAGGTGCTCGCGATCATCGATCGCGAAGCCGGCGGGCTCGGCGGCCTCGTCGCGGGCGGGCCCGGAAGCTGGATCGACGAGCTGCTCGCGGTGGTCGGCGCGCAGAACATCCTCGCGTCGTCGAGCGTGCGCTATCCGAAGATCTCGCGCGAAGAGATCCTGCGCGGTGCGCCCGACGTGATCCTCGATCTGTCGTTCGCGGCGCGGGCGAGCACCAAGGAGTGGAACGAGATCGATGCGCCCGCCGTGAAGACGGGTCGCGTGGTCGCGCTCGACGAGCCGTACCTCGTCGCGCCATCGCCCCGCGTGAAGGACGCTCTCGACGTGCTCGCGAAGGCAACGGCGCCCTAGATCGACAGGTTCACGAACGACGACTACACGCGATCGCGACGGCGACACGACGTCGACACGACGGCGATCGATCGCAGCAACACCGCGAAGCCGGCCCTGCCGCTCTCGAGATCGGGGATCGCGAACGCGTCGCCGAGACGCACCCGAAGCGTCGCCGAGCGTTCAGCGAGGAATGACAACGCCGAGCATCGCGACGTCGAGGCCATCGCGCGTCGCGACGACCCACACGACATCGGGATCGGGATCCGTGCCGTCGAGCGTGGACCAGCCTTCGGCCTCGCGCGCGGTCATCCATTCCTCGCGGGCGGCCTCGCCACCGACGACGCGCACGCGATGCGTGGGGCGCCGCGGACCACCGACGATGCGCACCACGCGGTTGTCCGAGGTGGGCGTGCCCGCGAAGTCGACCTCGAGCTCGTCGTAGAGGCAGCTCTCGGGGCCCGGCGGAACGATGTCGACGACGAGCGTCGTGCCCGGATAGCCGATCGCGTACGCGCGCTCGCCGCTCGGGTACGTGACGTGGAAGATCATGGCCATCGACGCGTCCAGTCTAGCCGGCGTGCAGCGCACCGTCGTCGGCGAACGATCTTCGTCGTTGGCGAGTCGCCGCTGCGTGCTATAAGTGTCAAATGTACACTTTCTTCTTCACCGAGGCGTCGCCGTTCTCGCAGTGGCACCGCTGCGTGTTCACGGCGGGCGAGCTGACGTTCATGTGTGCGGAGCAGTACATGATGCACGGCAAGGCGATCCTGTTCGGCGATCGAGAGGTCGCGGCGGAGATCGTCGCGGCCGACCATCCGAAGAAGCACAAGGCGCTCGGGCGCAAGGTGTCGAACTTCGACGACAAGGTGTGGAAGCAGAACCGCGAGGCGATCGTGCTCGCCGGCAATCGCTTGAAGTTCACGCAGAACGCGGACCTGAAGGCCGCGCTGCTCGCGACGCGCGGGACGACGCTCGTCGAAGCGAGCCCGTACGATCGCATCTGGGGCATCGGCCTCGGCGCGAAGGATCCGCGCGCGCAGAACGAGGCGACGTGGAAGGGGCAGAACCTCCTGGGCAAGATCCTCACGAAGCTGCGCGACGAGCTGATCGCGGAAGGTTCGTAGCGGTGCGCTATCGCATCGCTTCGTCGCGAATGCGCGCGTGCTCGAGGAGCAGGTGCGTGACCGAGCCTTCGAGCTCCGGCTTCATCGTGCCGGTCGGCGTTCCCGCCAACAGCTCGAAGTAGCCGGCTTCCCAATCGAGGACGTTCATCAGCACGGCGCGCGAATCGGAGTCGATCTCGGTCGAGCGAGCGCGGATGATCTTTCCCTCGACGAAATCGATCCACGCGACGGACTGATCGCGCGTGACGGAGAGCTGACCGGACTTGCGCTCCTGTTCGAACATCGTCAGCAGCGACGGCAACCCGAGCTCCGTCAGCGCGCCGCGAAGGACGACCTTCTCGGTGTTGTGCTGCGCGGCGCGGGCCCACCGGCGCGCGCGGATGATCACCTCGAGCACGGTGAACGGCTTGGGGATGAAGTCGGTCGCGCCGAGCTGCAGTGCTTGGAGGCGCACGAGGTCGGTGGCCTCTTCGCACATCATCATCACGGGCACGCTCGCGAGCTCGGGATGGCGGCCCATCTCCTGGAGGACGTGCAGGCCGTCGACGACGGGCATGTTGCGCTCGACGAGGACGACATCGGGCGTCTTCGACAGACACGCGCCGATCGCTTCCATGCCGTTGGTGGCGGTGGCGACGGAGAAGCCCGCGTTGTCGAGCGCGGTGGACAGGCGCTCGAGGAGACGCGTCTGCGGATCCGCGACGACGATGCGGAGATCCGCGGTGGGCTCTGCCGCTTTGTGGCTATCGAGGAGGCGCTTCACGCCGTCGAGGAAGGCCTCGTCGCCCGGACGCACTGGATCGCGAAACATGATGCCGATGCCGGGATAGCGGCCGAGCGTGCGCGCCTCGACTTCGCTCATCGAGTACATGACCTGGCCGGTCGTGATCAGTCGCTGGCCGTTCGGCGAAAGGACGACTTGCACGATCGCGTCCTTCGGCAGCGGCGGCGTCATGCGAATGAACATTCCGTACGCGGAGAGATCCTGCGTCACCGCGCGGATCTTCTTCCCGGTCGTGATCACCTCGACCGGCAAGCTCATCGCTACGCGATTGTTCTTGCGACGCACGGGACCATCGGTACCGCAACTCATCCGCCGGTGCCAGCACTGTTAGTGTCTGTACGTGCCGGGAAAACGCCCCATCGTGTCGAAGCCTGCGAAAGCGAAGCCTGCGAAAGCGAAGCCTGCGAAAGCGAAGCCCGCGCCCGCGAAGGTGCAGCTCGCAGCGAAGCCGGCAACAACATCGAAGCCCGCGAACGCGAAACTCGTCGCGAGCTCCTCGGGCGAGATCGCATGGACACCGAAACTACGCGGCAAGATCTTCGCGAGCCGTGCGATTCCGAACGAGCTCCACCTGACGGGCGGCATGGACAACGGGCCGACCTGGGTTCCCGACGACGTTCCGTATCCGTACGACGTCAATGCGGCATGGGCCGAAGCGCTCGATCGCTCGTGGGCGCTCGCGGAATGGGCGCAGCCGCCGAACTCGATCCCCGTCGGCTATCGCAGCGCGACTCCGGAGCTCGCCGAGATCGCGCGTGCAGCGCTCGCGGCGTTCGGCACGCGGCTCGACGCGCTCGATGCCCAGACCGAAGCCGCGATGATGGTGCTCGAGCTGCGTCCGTCGTGGATCGGCATGCCGCTGTGGATCGCGATGCACGGCGTGGTGTTCGCGACGAAGGTGATGGTGACCGCGGCGCGCTGGCGCAACAACGAGGGCGCGACGGGCAAGCATCGCGAGCAGGGCTTGCACTTGATCGAAGATGGCCTGTGCGCGGGACGCGAGGTGTACGAGCACGCGACGGCGTGGCGCATCTTGCGCGGCGTGTTGGCGATCGCTGACGAGAGCGAGTACGCCGCCGCGCGTGCGATCGCGGATGCAGCGCGCGCTGCGTTGCCGTTCGAGCAACAAGCTGCGATCGCGTTCGCGTTTGCGGACGAGGCGTGGTGCAAGGACGCGATCGATGCGTACGTCGCCGCCGAAGCGCGCGGGATCGACACGTCGGGCACGTGGGAACCCTGGCAGATGCTGATCGCGACCGCCGCGCTCGACGACGCGCTGCGCATCGCTCGCATGGAGTACCCGCTGCACCTGCCGTTCGCGTTGACGATGCTCGCGAAGCACGGCCTCGAGACGCCGCGGTTGATCCGCGCGATGTTCGACACGTTCGCGCAGGTCTCGCGATTCCGGATCCTCGCCGACGTGCTCGCGATGATCCGCACGCGCGACGCCCTCGAAGCATTCGTGCCGGTGCTCGGCGTCAGCGCGGTGAAAGTGCCGATGACGCACGCCTTCAAAGCGCAACGCGAGCTGGGCAAGAAGCTCCTCGCGACGCCGGCGAAGAAGCCCGACAAGGTGGGCAAGACCGCGGCCGCGATCCTCGCGAAGTTGTAGTCGCGCCTGTCCGGCATGGCCGGCATGCATGGCATGCGACATTGCAGACACCAGCAAGCGATTGCAGCGCCTCCACTTTCGCCAACCCTAACCCCGGTGCGGTGATGGCGACTGGTGTTGCTCGTGTCCCGTGGGCGGACTAACGCGGACTAACGAGTGCTCACTCCGCCGAGTGAGTTGATCGGGGCACCGCGAGTCCGTGCGATGGTGCTCGTGATGGTCTCGCGATGGAGCGCATGCCTCGTGCTCGCTGGTTGCGCGTCGGCAGGCAACGCCACCGACACCACCGATGCGGCGGGGTCGACCGACGCGCCGCCCGGATCGATCGACGCGATGATCGATGCCGCGCCGTCCGCGTGTGACCTCGCGCTCGTGGGATACGCGACGGGCTTCGAGTCCGGCGCCGGCGGGTGGACACACGCGGTGCTCGACGGTGCATCCGCGCCGGGGTGGCCGCTCGACGAGTGGCAGATCGGCGCGGCGGCGTCGGGACCCGGTAGCTGCCGGACCGGCACCGGGTGTTGGGCCACGCGGCTCGACGCGAACTACACGTCGTGCGAGCGCGCCGCGCTGATCTCGCCGACGATCGATCTGTCCGCGTGCGCGGGCGAGAGCGTGAGCCTCACGTTCTGGGCGTGGCACGACTTCTGGACCGGCACCGTGTCGGGCAAGCCCGAGACCTGGTTCGACGGCGGGCTCCTCGAGGTGTCGGCGAACGGCACGACGTGGACGGCGGTGACGCCATCGCCCGCGTATCCCGGGACGGTCGCGATCAACGGCAACATCGGCAGCAACGCGTGCGTGAGTGCGAACAACTTCTACGTCCACAACAAGCCGGGCTGGGTCGGGATGTCCGGTGGGTGGAAGGAAGTCACGGTGCCGATTCCGGCGGCCGCGGTGACGTCGACGTTTCGGCTGCGCTTTGCCTTCTCGTCGGGCGTGAGCTTCGCGAACAACAACGCGGAGACGAATCGCGGCCACACGCGACCTGGCTGGTACATCGACGATCTGTCCTTCTCGTCGATGTAGAGTGGCGCCGTGGCGCTGCTCGCCCTGCAAGATGTCTCGGTCGCGCTCGGCGCGCGCGATGTCGTGCGCAACGTGTCCGTCGAGGTCGATGCCGGCGAGCTCGTGGTGATCGTCGGGCCGAACGGCGCGGGCAAGACCACGCTGGTCCGCGCGCTCGCGGGGCTCGTGCCCGTGCGCGGATCGCTGCGCGTGATGGGACACGATCCGGGGCGCGTGTCGCGGCGCGTGCTCGCGAAGGACCTCGCGTATCTGCCGCAGCACTACGAGCTCGCGTTTCCGTTCGCGGTGGCCGAGGTAGTGTTGCTCGGGCGGTATGCGCGGCAGACGGGCCTCGGGATGGCGAGCGAGGTGGACCTCGCGGCGGCGCAGGAGGCGATGGTCGCGTGCGACGTGAGCCACCTCGCCGACCGGCGATTCGACGAGCTCTCCGGCGGTGAAGCGCGCCGCGTGATCTTGGCGCAAGCCCTGTGTCAGGGCGCGAAGTGCTTGCTGCTCGACGAGCCGACGGCGGGATTGGATCCCGCGCATGCCCGGAGCGTGTTCGAGATGCTGCGGGCGCAGTGCGAGAAGGGCAAGACCGCAATCGTCGTGACGCACGATCTGGATCTCGCGCTGCGGTTCGGTGCGTCGATGTGGCTCGTCGCGCAGGGCCGGCTCGCGGCGCGCGGATCGCCGGCAGACGTGCTCGGCGCCGGCTCGACGCGCGAGGCCTTCGGGCTCGAGATTCACGTCGGCACGCTGCCGAGCGGCGCGCGGTTCGCGGTGCCGACATGAGCGGCTTCCTCAGCGGGAGCGCGAAGCGACTGACGCCGCAGCGCTATGTCACCGTGCTGATCGCGTGCGCGGCGGTGACGGCGATCGTCGCGATCGTGTCGCCGATGTTCGCGCTCGGACACGGACCTTCGGGGCGAACCATCGAGTTCCTCGGCAGCAACGCGTTCACCAGCGGCACGCTGGAATCGAAGATCCTGTGGACGCGCATTCCCCGCGTGCTCGCCGCGATGCTCGTCGGTGGTGCGCTCGCCGGTGCGGGCTGCGCGTTGCAGGCGCTGCTGCGCAATCCACTCGCGGAGCCGTTCACGCTCGGCATCTCGTCGGGATCGTCGCTGTTCGCGGTGCTCGCGATTCGCTTCGGCCTCGAGGCGCACGTCGGCGGAATCGGCGTCGGCGGTGCCGCGCTCGTCGGTGCGCTCGCCACGCTGCTCCTCGTGTGGCAGCTCGCGCGCGTGGGCACGCAGTTGCCGCCGGCGACCCTGGTGCTCGCGGGCGTGACGCTGTCGATGTTCTGCTCGAGCGCGTCGGTGTTGATCCAGTACACGAGCGACTTCTCCGACGTGAGCCGCATGCTGCGCTGGATGATGGGCGGCCTCGACTCGATGACGATGTCGCCGGTCGGCTATGCGTCGCTGCCGATCATCGGCGGGCTGCTCGTGCTGATCGCGTACGGGCGAGAGCTCAACGCGCTCGCCGCCGGGCCCGACGTCGCGGCGTCGCTCGGTGTCGCGGTGGGGCGGACGCAGGTGATCGTGTTCGTGGTGTCCTCGCTGCTCGTCGGTGCGGCGATCGCCGTCGCCGGGCCGATCGGGTTCATCGGGTTGATCGTGCCGCACGCGTTGCGCGCGCTGCTCGGGCCGGATCATCGATTGCTGCTTCCCGCGAGCGTGTTCGGCGGCGCGGTGCTGCTCGTGGTGTGCGACACGATCTCGCGCACGTTGATCGTGCAGGCGCAGCTGCCGACGGGCGCGGTGACCGCGGTGCTCGGCGGGCCGTTCTTCGTGTACATCCTCGTCTCGCAAAAGCGGCGCGCGGCGATGTGGGGGCGCGCGTAATGGATCCCGCGGTGCTGCGTCACGTGATCGAATCGATCAGCCCCGCGAGCGCGGCGCACGCCGAGGGCGCGCGGTTGCACGTCGCGTCCGCGGGGACACCGATGCTCGAGCGACTCGCGCAGATCATGGCCGGCGCGCAGCACACGCCGCGACCGCGCGCGGAGCGGCGCACGCTCGTCGTCGTCGCGGGCGATCACGGCGTGGGCGATCCGGGTGTCTCGCTCGGCGCCGCGCATCCCACGGTGATGGCCGCGCGCGCGATCGCGGATGGCACCGCGGCGCTCGCGCATGTCGCGCGCTCGGGTCGGGCACCGCTCGTCCTCGTCGATGCGGGCGTCACGGAGCGCGAGCACATGCCCTCGGTGACCGTGCCGCTCGGGCGCGGCCCGAGTCGCAATCTGCTCGACGGGCCGGCGATGACCGTCGTCGATGCAGCGCTCGGACTCGAGGCCGGCATCGCGCTCGCGATCACGCTGTCCGAGCCCGGGCCGGATCTCGCGGGCGAAGGCGAACGCGCCGGGCTCGATGTCCTCGCCGTCGGTGCGCTCGGCGTGGGCGCGGATGTCAGCTCGATGGCGCTGCTCGGCGCGGCGCTCGGCGCTCCGCCGACGGGCTTTGGCGATGCGGTCGCCGAGGCAGCCGGGGCGAAGGGGGCCGAGCTCGCGGGAGCGAGTGGACTCGAGCTGCTCGCCACGTTCGGCGGACCCGACACCGCCGTGCTCGCGGGTCTCTACCTCGCCGCGGCGTCGATGAACGTCCCGATCGTCCTCGACGGATACGCGACCTGCGCGGCCGCCCTCGTCGCCGCCGCCCTCGCACCCGCCGTCACCGGCTACTTCATCGCGGCACACAACGGTACGTTCACGCAGCCGCGAATCCTCGCGCACCTCGGCCTCGCGCCGATCTTCGAGGTGGGCCTCGGTCATGGCGAGGGCACCGGGGCCGCGATGGTCCTCCCCATGCTCGATCAGGTGGCGGCACTCGCCGCTCGGAGCTAGCCTCTCCTCCGTGGGCGACGAGCGACGGCGCAGGACGGGCAGCTTCGAGGCCGAGCGCACGACGGGATCACACGAGGTCCTCGATCGCCTGTTCGTCTACGGCACCCTTCGTAAGGGCCAGACGGCGCGCTCGCTGATCGCGAACCAGATCACGAAGACCGAGCTCGCTCACACGAGCGGATCGATCTACGCGTTCCCGATGGGCTACCCCGGCTTCACCGAGGGTGACGGCACCGGCCGGGTGCACGGCGAGGTGCTCTGGTTGACCGAGCTGCCCGCGACGTTCGGGCTCCTCGACGCGTACGAGAGCGATGACTTCGCTCGCGTGATCAAGCTCGTGACACTCGCGAGCGGCGAAGAGGTGTGGACCTGGATCTACACCCTCGCGGATCCGGGTGCCGTGAAGCACGGGACGCTGATCCCGCACGGCGACTGGAACCGCTACTGGCGCGAACACCAGTAGCGATCAGACCTCCGAGAAGTCGACTTCGTCATCGAGCGTCTGGAAGTTCACGGTCTCCATGTCGTGAACCGAGGGCCGCGCGAGCTCCGCTTGTTCCTGCTGCTCGCGCACGATCTTCCCCGTCGTCGCCACCCCCGCGTCGTCCGTCGGCCGGCCGTGGAGCGTCGCTGCGATCAACTCCGCCAGTGCCTCGGGCGCGGGCCCACTCTTCACCTCGATCTCGATCATGAAGATCCGATAGCACCGGCGAGCGCGGGGCAGCGCTCGTCTTCACTCACAGTCGCTGCTGCGCACACGAAGCGGCCTAGCAGGCTGGAATTGCGCAACTCGAGCACGCTGCTCGGCGCACACCACACTGTGCGGATCTTAGAGGACGAAGTGACCGAGGACGGCCATCGAGAAGGCGGCGAGAGCGGCGGCGATCGTTCCAAAACCGACCTTGCAGGGCGAGGTCGAGATACTCATGCGTTGCTGCACGAGGGCGAATTTCGCCGTTTTCGGGCCGAAAGCAAGTTCCCCAAACGGGGATCGGGAGCAGCCAACTTCTCGTGGAATCTCGCTGGATTGGCGCGCATGCGGCGTGCCAATCCAGATGGCTAGGAGCCGCGGGCCTGCTTGATCAGGCGCATGTAGGATGCTTGGACGCGAGCGGCCAGATCGGACAGCTCGGTGATCAGCTGGGGGGACGGCGATGCCCCGATCTGGTGCACGTAGATGAGGTTGACCGCCCGTTGCTTCACCATGACCGGGACGACCAGGCACTCGACCGGCTCGACCGTGATCCCGAGCGTCGACCACAGCTGACTCTCGACGGGCTTGGCCGCCGAGGGTGGCGGACCGAGGAACGTCTCGCCCGTGTCGTGGGCGGATTGCAGCGAGGATGCGCCACCGAGCGGCAGCGAGATCTCGTCGATCGGAAGGTGGGGTGCGAGCGGTGGCGCGAGGTAGCCGCGCCAGCCGAGCGCGTTGCCATCGCGGACGATGAACAGCATCAGCACGTCGACGCGGCCCTTCGCGTATTCGGTGAGGGCTTCGGCGATCTGCTCGCGATGTGTGGCGGTGTCGATGCGTTCGCAGGCGGCGCCGTACGTGATCGCGTGCGAGACCTCTTCGCGCAGCGGCATCTGCGACGACTGCCGGCGACGGCGCGGCTCGAGCGTGAACGCGGGAGGCATCACCATGCCGTGCGCGGGCTGCTCGCGGCGGCGCTCGGAGCTGTCGCTGCGCTCGGGTGCGTCGGTGCGGCCGCTGCGAATGAAGCGCGCGCGGCGCGGGAGGCCGAAGAGCTTCTCGAGGTAGTACAGCGCTCGCAGCTCGGGGACGACGTACGGCTTGATGGTGCCGCCGAGGCGATCCGCGAGTTGCACGAACGCAGCGCGATCCGTGGGCTCGACCATCGCGACCGCGATCGCGCCGCCGTCCTCGTCGAGCTTGCCGAGCGGAATCGCGCGAAGGCGATGCGCGTCGTCGGAGCCGAGCTCGTGCAAGAGCGCGGGGTCCGCACCGTCGAGCAGCGTGGGCGTGGCGATCGGAATCCCGGTGAGCTCCGCGAGGAACGACGACAGCAGCTCGAGATCGATGAAGCCGAGCTCGACGAGGTTCGTACCCAGGCGGCCACCGTAGAGCACCTGGTTGCGCAGTGCGCCCTCGAGCTGTGACAGCCCGATCGCGGCGTTGCGGAGCAGCAGCGTGCCGAGCTTCACCGCTGCACTGTACTACGCATAGCGTGTCGGATCGGGGACGCCGGCCTCCGCGAAGCCCTTGCGACGGAGCGCGCACGCATCGCAGCGTCCGCATGCAGCGCCATCACGCGGGTCGTAGCAGCTGTGGGTCATCGCGTAGTCGACACCGAGCCGCATGCCGAGCACGATGATCTCCGCTTTACCGAGCGAGATCAGCGGCGCGTGGATCCGGAACCCGCCGCTGCGCGTCGCGACCTGAGCGAGCGCCTCGAACGCGCGCACGAACTCGGGACGACAATCGGGATAGCCGCTCGCGTCGAGCACGTTGACGCCGACGTAGATATCGCGCGCTCCGAGCGTCTCGGCCCACGCGAGCGCGAGGGACAACAGCACCGTGTTGCGCGCGGGGACATACGTGACCGGCACGTCGCCGACGGCACCGATCTCGGCGAGCGAGCGATCCTTGGGGACGGCGATGCTGGCGTCGGTCAGCGCCGATTGCGCGAGCGGCGAGAGATCCACGTCGACGATGCGATGGGCGGTTGCCCCGAGCGCGCCCGCCACGCGACGCGCTGCATCGAGCTCGACCGCGTGCAGCTGGCCATAGCGCACGGTCAACGCGTGACACGTGAAGCCGGCATCGCGAGCGACGGCGAGCGTGGTCGTCGAGTCGAGGCCTCCCGAGAGCAATACGACAGCCGAGGGCATGCGATTGCTTACGACGACCGAGCGCTCGCGTCAGCGTGATAGCCTCGAAGAATGCGGTTCGCGGTCGGGATCGTGATCGCGTGTACGAGCTGCAAGGCGCTGCTCGGAATCGAGGACGGCGTGGTGGCCGACCCGGAAATGGACGCCCGCGTGGACGCGTTGCCCGACGCGCTGCTCGACGCATCCGCATGCATCGGCCCGGGCGACTACGCGATCTGCGTCTCGCCGACGGACGAGCGCCGCTTTCTCCAATCGGTGACGATCGACACGACGCTGTGCCAAGACGGCACCGTGGATCCGCGCGGATGGTGCGTCATCGCTGCAACGACCATGAGCATCGATGCGTCGCTCGCGATCGTCGGATCGCGCCCCGTCGTGTTCTTCGCCACGACGTCGCTGGCAGTGTCGGTGAACGGCCTCGTCGACGCGAGCAGCGGCCAAGGGATCTTCGGTGGCACGGGACCCGGTGCGAACCCGAGCGCGTGTCCAACCGCTGGCACCGGAACCACGGCGCAGGTCGGCGGTGGTGGTGGTGCCGGCGGAACGCTCGGCACGCGTGGAGGCAACGGCGGGTTCGGCGACTCCGGTGCCACGAATCGCGGCCTGTCCACCCCCGTCGTCCCCGGCGCGGTGGGCCTGCGTGGGGGATGCAAGGGTGGCAACGGCGGAGCACCGACCGCAACAGCCGGCGATGGGGGCGGCGCGGTGTATCTCGTCGCCGGCGAGAACCTCGTCATCCACGGGGCGGTCAACGCGTCGGGTGCCGGCGGTGGTAAAGGCAACGCATCGAAGGGCGGCGGCAGCGGTGGTGGATCGGGCGGCGTGGTCTTCCTCGCAGCACCGACGATCCTCGTCGACGGAGCTGTCTGGGCAAACGGCGGCGGTGGTGGCGGTGGTGCGGACAACGGTGCGGGCGGATCGCCCGGCGGCGCGTCGACGGCCCCCAACGTCGTCGGCGCAGGCGGCGCTCCGGGCAGCTCGTTGGCCGGACGCGGCGGCAACGGCGCGTTCGGCACCGCGGCGGCCACCGATGGCGGCAACGACATGACGGGCGCGGGCGGCGGTGGCGGTGGTGGCGGCGCGGGTGCGATTCGCGTGTTCGGCGCGCTGTCGGCCCCGGGCGCGATCTCGCCGTCGCCGAGTTAGCATTCACGCGTGACCGACGAGGCTCCGCGCCGCTCGTGGATCGCGATCGCCGCGATCGGCGTCGCCCTGGTCGCGCTCGTCGGCTGGTCGTGCTGGCAGCGCTGGCAGATCCTCGACGACACGCCGTTCCCGGTCGGGATCGATGGCTACTTCTATCCGATCCAGTTGCGCGCGATCCTCGAGCGCCACGAGCTCGCGTATCCCGACTTTCCATTCGCGTTCCTCTTGATGACGCCGTTCGCCGCCGCGACGGATCCGCTCGTCGGCGCGAAGCTCGCCGCCGCGGTGTACGGCGCGCTGATCGTGCTGCCCGCGTACGGCCTCGGTGCGCGGCTCGGCAAATCGCCAGGCGCGGGGCTCGTCGCGGCAGCGCTCGCCGTGACGAGTGCCGGCTCGTCGTACTTGACGATCGAGTTCGTCAAGAACGGCATCGGCATGACGATCGCGCTCACCGCGATCTGGCTCGTGCTCCGCGCCACCGAGCGCGCCTCGAAGCCGCGCATCGCGCTCGCGATCCTGTGCGCGCTCGCTGCGTTCGCGACGCACAAGCTCGCCGGTGCCTTCGTCGTCGTCGCGGGTGCCCCCGCGGTGCTCGGGGCGCTGTCGGATCGCGCGATCCTCCGCGGTCGTCGCTTGCTGTACGCGATCCTCGGCCTCGGCGCTGCGATCGTGCTCGGCGTGATCGCGTTCGGGCATCACTTGATCAGCGACGCGTTCTCGTCGCGCGCGGAGCTCGGCGCCCCTGCCCTCGCGCGTGGTGGTCAGGTGTTACTCGGCATGGGCCACGAAGCGCTGATCGGCGCGGTGCTCGGGTGGCTCGCCCTCGTCGTGCTCGCGTTTCGGTTCGGCCCGACGCTCGCGCGACCGACGCGCATCGTCGCGTGGATCGCGATCGCACTCTCGCTCGCGATCGCGTTTCCGTGGCTCGCCGTCGAGGATCCGCAGGGTCTCGCGTTTCGCCTGCGCGTGATCGCGTTCATTCCGATGGCGCTGTGCGCGGCGATCCTCGCCGGTGCGCTCCATCGGTTCGGTGCGCGCATCGCGAACGGCGTACTCGTGGCGGCAGCGCTCGTGATCCTCCTCGCGATGCCGACGCGACGCATCGAGGGCCGCATCGTCGCGCACCCCGCGATGATCTCCGCGGTCCAGGCGATGACCGCCGATGTTCCGCCGGGCGACGTGGTCATCGTCCCCGAGCGCCACATCATGTTCATGATCGCTTGGTACACGCGCATCCCCGTGCGGCTGTCGGCGGACGCGGTCCCCGAAGCGCGGCGATGGCGCGCGATGCCACTCGCGTTCATCGGCGTCGGCTCGCCGCTCGATCAACTGCTGATGGAAGCGCGGCGCGAGCCGACGATCCCACCGCCGATCGGGCTGCATCCGCGGCATCCGAATGGCTTCGTGTTGGTGCGCGAGCAGACCTGGACGTGGCTACTCGATCAGATGTCGCCCGAGGCACGCACGTACTTCGCGGCGTGGCCGACGATCTAACCCCAGAGCTCGGTTGGGTTGATCCGGCGTAGGCGTTAGCGTAGGCGTCGGCGTCGGCGACTTTCATCCGATCATCTTCGTGAGCATGGAGACGATTCGTACGAGCAAGGCGTGGCCATCGGGGATTCTTGGGTCGGCGAAGCCAATGACCTGCATCGCATCGAGCACGGCCGCGCATTCCAGCGCGGAGCCGCGGGCGATGACCAGGAACCGACGTTCGTCCTTGCCGAACCGTCCCGTACCCTCGGCGATGTTCAGATTGATCGACAGCTTCCGGAATCGCCTACGCCGACGCCTACCCCTACGCTACGCAGGTCAACACAAGTGATTCCTGGAGCTAGACGATCTAGTCCTTCTTCGAGTCGATGACGCGCGCTTCCGGCAGCGGCTCGGGCTCGGAGTCGCGCGGCAGCGGTTCGCTCGCTCCCATCATCTTCTTGATCTTCGGCGCCACGACGAACAGCGCGGCGGCGACGATCAGCGCGGCGATGATCAGGAACACGAACAGGAAGTTGAAGCCGCGGCCGTTCGAGATCGAGGTCGCGCGACCGGCGAGGTAGATGCCGATCGCGGTTCCGAGGAACCAGATGCCCATCACCATGCCGCCGAGGCGCTTCGGTGCGAGCTTGCTCATCGACGACAGACCGACCGGCGAGATGCACAGCTCGGCGACCGTGTAGAAGAAGTAGAGACCGATCAGGTGAAAGCCCGACACGAGGTTGCCCGGGTCGGTGATCTTGCCCGCCGCGTCCTTCACGATGGGGCGCGCATCGCCGGCCGGCAGCATCACGAGGAACGCGACGGCGATGAAGCACATGCCGATCGCGAACTTGTTCACGCTCGACGGCTCCTTGCCCTTCTTGTTCAGCCACACCCACAGCCACGCGAACACCGGGGCGAGCGTGACGATGAACACCGAGTTGACGCTCTGGTACCAGGTCGTCGGGAAGTCGATGCCGAGGACCTTCTCGCGCGTGAGCGTGTCGGCGAAGATGTTCAGCGTCGTCGGTGCTTGTTCGAAGATCGCGAAGAACGCGATCGCTCCGATGTAGAGCGGGATCATCGCGAGGATGCCGCGTCGCTCGCCGTCGTTCTTCGCGCCCTTGTAGAGCAAGGTGAACAGCACGAACGAGCCGACGAGGAGGCCGATGCCCATCGCCTCTTTGATCACGTCGCCCGACGGCTTCAGCGTGGCGACGAGCACGCCGATACCGACGAACGCTGCGATGACGATCTGCAGGATCGTGACGTCGCGCTTCGCCTCGGCCTTGTCCGTGGGGATCGTGGGGTGCTCGCCGGCGCCGCCGAGTGAGCCCTTCATGGCGATGAACTGGATCAGGCCGAGCACCATGCCGATGGCGGTGACGCCGAACGCGATGTTCCACCACAGGCCCGGGTCCATCCCGTGCGAGAGCGTCCACTTGCGGAACGTGTCGGACATCGCGAAGTAGCCCGCGACCAGCGGCGCGAAGAACGCGCCGATGTTGATGCCCATGTAGTAGATCGTGTAGCCACCGTCGCGGCGAGGATCGCCTTCCTTGTACAGCTGACCGACGAGCGACGAGATGTTCGGCTTGAGGAAGCCGGTGCCGATCGCGATGACGACGAGGCCGACATAGAAGAAGTCGCCGACGCCGGGGATCGCGAGGATCGCGTTACCGAGCGCGATGCCGATGCCGCCGACGATGACGGCCTTTCGCTGTCCGAGGAAGCGGTCGGCGATCCAGCCTCCCGGCAGTCCGAGCAGATACACGGAGGCGCCGAACATGCCGACCAACGCACCGGCAGCCGCGCTCGGCTCGGACGTCTTGATCGCGTCGAACATCCCCTGACCGCCGACATTCTTCGGTGCGGCCAAATAGAAGATGAGAAACGCGCGCATTCCGTAATAGGAAAAGCGCTCCCACATCTCCGTGAAGAACAGATTGGCGAGCCCGAGCGGGTGCCCGAGGAACGCGCGGTCACGGTCTGCCATTGCCGCCGGACACTAGCCCGAGTTCCCGTCCAGACCAAAGCCCGTTTGCACCCTGCGACGTGCGCAAGTCGCACCGAGGCGTGCGCACCGCGTGGATCACAACATTCCCGAGGAGGACAGCGCTTGCAAATCCCCCGGTGCGGGCGGAAAACAACGCCCATGTCGAAGATCTGGTGGGTCCTCATCGCGGTGATGCTCGGCACCGCGTGCAATCCCGAGCAGCCGCGATTCGCGTTCAAGACCGCTGAAAAGCGCGGCCGACTCGAAGCGAACGGCCTGCGTTTCGTCCTCTTGCCGGATCCGACGACACAGCTCGTCGAGGTCGACATGCACTACGAAGTCGGCTCGAAGGAGGATCCGCCGGGCAAGGCGGGTCTCGCGCACCTCGTCGAGCACCTCATGTTCCAGCTCAAGCCGGACGGCCCGACGACGCCGCCGCTGATGCAGGTCATCAACGATATCTCGACGTTCTTCAACGCGTATACGTCGTGGGACCTCACGCACTACATGACCACCGCACGCAACGAAGCGCTCGATGGTCTCCTCAAGATCGAAGCGATGCGCCTCTACTACGGGTGCCAGACGATCGCGAAGGAAGAGTTCGAGCGCGAGCGCGAGGTCGTTCGCAACGAGATCCGTCAGCGCGGCGGTACGGCCGAGGGCCAGATCCCGCAGCTGATCCTGTCGAGCATCTACCCGAAGGGTCACTCGTACGAGCGCATGGTCGGCGGCGACGATAGCCAGCTCACGTCGATCACCCTCGACGACGCGTGCAAGTTCATCAAGGACTACTACACGCCCGATCGCGCGACGCTGATCGTCGCCGGTGGGTTCGATGTCGACGCGACCGTCGCGGCCGTGACGAAGTGGTTCGGCAAGCTCGAGAAGCGGACGCCGGCGCCGCGCTCGCCGGTGCAGCCCGTCATCTCGACGCGGGACAAGAAGCAGTTCGACATCGACATCGAGCGTCCGATCCTCGCGGTGACGTTCCCGCTGCCCGCGTCCAACACGCGCGAAGGCGAGGCGGCCCGCTTCGGTGCGTTCAAGGCGTTCGGTCAGGTCGCGTCGAAGGGCAACCGCTACGACTTCGCATACTCGGTGTCGCCGGGCTTCCTCGGCGGCGAGCTCGCGCCGGTGTACTCGATCATCGTCGAGCTCAAGGGACTCGGCAAAGTCGACGAGGCGCTCGAGTTCATCAACAACGCGATCAAGCAGGCCTACCGCGGCTTCGATGGCGGAACGTGGGAACAGACCGAAGAGACCAAGAACCAATTCAAGGCGCAGTACATCGAAGGACTCGAAGCGCTGCAGCGCCGCACGGACACGATCGGCTCGCTCGTCCAGTTCTCGGACATGGACTTCGATTCCAACGAGCCCTACTTCATCAACGAGCTGAAGAAGTACGACCGCTTCGATGGCGAGTACGTCGGCAAGGTCGTGAAGAAGTACTTCGATCCCGACGCGGCGCGCATCACCGTGTTCAAGCCGAACAAGGAGGGCATCAAGGGCGACACTCGCTCGACGAAGATCAACTTCAGCCCGAAGACCCACGACGAGGTCGTCGCGGACGTCGACCCGAAGGAAGCGAAGCGCCCGATCACGGTTGCCGCGAAGCTGAAGTCGATGGACGCCGCGCAGCGGTTCACGCTCGGCAACGGCATGAACGTCGTGATGCTCGAGATCAACTCCATGCCGCTCATCTCGACGCAGCTGATCTTCAACAACACCGGCGAAGCGATCGCACCGGACAACCCCGCGCTGCCGAGCCTCGCGGCCGGCTATCTCGAGCTGCCGATGGACGCCGAAGCCTTCCAGCGCACGGGCGTCGGCGTCCAGTGCGATACCACCGACGACGCGACGATCTGCTACTCGGGTGGCATCAGCATCTACCTCGAGGTGATGCTGAAGGGCTTCGAGCGCCTCGTGAAGGCCGGCACGTACAGCCAGGAAGCGATCGAGTCCTGGCAGAAGCGCAGCCGCGAGAACCTCAAGACGCAGTCGTCGCAGCAGCAGAACGAGTACCAGCGCCAGATCGCGACCGCACTCTACGGTCCCGAGCATCCGTACACGAGGACGGCGGTCCTCACCCCCGATGCGATCGGCAAGGTCAGCAAGGACAACGTCGACAACTTCCGCAAGACGCACTACTCGGCGGGCAACGCCACGCTCGTGATCGTCGGTGACTTCGAGGCGGTTGGTGGACCGAAGAAGGTCGAGAGCATGGTGCGCGACGTGTTCGGCGGTTGGAGCAAGGGCACCGTCGACAAGCCGGTCGATCCCACGCCGTTCAAGCGCTCGGGTCCCGCGTTCATCGGCGTCATCGGCAAGGAAGAGCCGCAGCTCACGGTCGCGATCGGCTACCCGGCTCCGGCCGGCGTCGATGGCCAGCAGGGCGCGCGCATGATCCTCGGCGAGATGATGAACACGCGCGTCGGCGACGTGCGCTTCAAGCTCGGCTCCACGTACGGCGTGTACGCGCGCCGCGCGACGAAGAAGGGCCCGACGGCGTATCAGGTCGGCGGTACCGTCGATGCTCCGCGCGCCGGCGAGTCGATCAAGGCGATGCGCGATGGCATCGACATCCTCCGCCAGGGCGGCGAGCAGTTCGACATCGACTTCGTGCGCGCGCGCCGCAAGATCCTCTCGAACCTCCTCGGCGAGTCCACGGTGACGGGCGAGCTCGCGCAGCGCCTCGGCTTCATGGCCACGTTCGGGCTCCAGCCGAACTACTACAACACGCTGCTGCAGCAGGTCGCCGCGGCGTCGCCGGCGCAGCTGCGCGCGATGATCCAGAAGGAGCTCGACCCGAACAACGAGGTCATCGTGCTCCTCGGCGATCGCAAGCAGCTCGAGAAGGCGTTCGCCGACGCCGGGATCAAAGACGTCAAGCTCGTCGAGCCGGACTACAAGTCAGTGAGACCATCGCGAGCCCGCCCCTCATCGACGAGGCAGCGCGGGCTCGCGACGCTAGGGTTTGGCGATGGCGCCAAATCCCGTCTCTCCCTTCAGCGTCCGTGAAGCGACGCCGGCCGACGAGCCGGAGGTCCGCGCGCTGATCGCCGAGATGATCCCCGGCGTCGACGTCGCCGCGCGGTGGCGGTGGATGTACGAGGAGAATCCCGGCGGGCGTGCGCTGACCTGGCTCGCGATCGCGCAGAGCGGCGAGGTCGCCGGCTGCACGTCGTTCTTTCCGTTTCGCATGTGGCTCGACGGTGCCGAGGTCCGCGGTGCGCTCGGCGGCGACGGCTACGTGCGCCCCGCGTTTCGCCGCAAGGGACTCGGCGGACTGCTGCACGATGCCTCGCGACGCGGAATGCCCGCGCACGCGATCGGCTGCATGTACGGCGCGCCCGGCGCGATGAACGTCACGCCGCTCAAGCACGGCGGCTCGCGCGAGATGGGCGCGGTCGCGCGGTTCGTACGTCCACTGCGCGTGGGACCACTGTCGCTCGTCGGCCCCGGCGGCGTGCGGCTCGAGCCGACGAGCGGCAACGATCCGCGCATCGACGCGGTGTGGAGCGAGGCGCGCACGGAGCTGCGCTTGGCCGCGGTGCGCGACACGCGGTTCTATCAGTGGCGCTTTCGCGACGCTCCCGCACAGAAGCAAGCGGCGTACGTGATCCTCGACGGACAGCGACCGATCGGCGCGTGCGCGCTCGAGTCGCTCGGGGATGGCGCCGAGCTGCACGTCGTGGATCTCGTCGCGGTGCCCGAGGCGTGGCACGCGTGTCTGCGTGCGATCGCACGGCATGGCGCCACCGCGACCCGAGCGCGCATCGCGAGCATCAAGCTGTTCGCGATCGATGCGCGGCGGCGCGGCATGCTGCGCGCGGGCTTCGTCGAGCGCGAGGGCAAGCCGTTCTTGTGCATGATCCCGACGGGCGGCGATCGCCGCTTCATCGATCCGCAGCGCTGGTTCTACTGCGGCGGCGATTCGGATCTCGACACGCTCGCGTGATCACGGGGGAGTGCGCGGCGCAGGCTCTGGAACGCAAAGCTGCGGGTCGAGCTTGCACGCCTGCTCGCGCAGCTGCTTCGCGCGCACCGGATCCGACGCGATCCCGTTGGCGCGACTCTCGAGCATCTCCGCGACAGCCATGCACGACGCGCCCCACCCGAGACCACACGCCTTGTCCAGGACACGCAGCGCCTCGACGGGATTGGCCACGTAGCCTTTGCCGTTGCGCAACCGCGTTCCGAGCGCGTGACACACCATCACCGCACCCTCCTCGCAGGCATCCTCGAGGAGCTTTCGCGCGCGTGCCTCGTCCTTCGCGACGCCGCGACCATCGAAGTACGCCGACGCGATCTGGGGACAGCCGACCTGGAAGTCCGAGAGTCCGCAGGTGAGCTCGTAGATCCGCGCAGCCTTCTCGAACTCGCCGGCCTTGTTCGCGATATCTCCGAGGCGCTTGCAGCCGTACGTGCTGCCGAGATCGCAAGCGCGCTGGAGCAGCTCCTGCGCCTTCGCCGTCTGCGTCGAAAATTTCGGCAGCACCGCGGCCTGCGCACACGAGTCGGCGTCGCCCGCATCGCAGCCGCGTTGGTACACGTCCGCCGCGCGCAACGTGTCGGCCGGCGTGCCGGTACCGCTCTGGTAGAAGTTGCCGAGGATCGAGCACGCGCGTGGGCTGCGCTCCTCGCACACCTGCTTCGCCGTCGCGAATGCCTTCGCTGGATCGGCCGGGCCTCCAACGAGGCCCATGGATTGCGCCACCGCGAGCGTCATGCACGCCATCGTCGCGCCGCGATGGCACGCCGTCTCGAGCAGCTTTCGCGCGCGTTCGGGATCCTTGTTGAGCCCGTTCGCGCCGAGCGCGTACATCTCGCCGAGCTCACCGCACGCCTCCAGCACGCCGAGATCACACGCGCGTTGCAGCTTCGTGATTCCGAGCGCCGCATCGGCGGCCACTCCATCACCGCGGACGTAGACAATGCCGAGGATGCGGCAGCCGCGGCCTTCGCCGCGTTCGCAACTCGCCTTCGCGAGCTCGAATCCCCTCGCCATCAGCTTCTTGCTCTCCTCGGGATTTGCGAGCACGCCGGCCCCGTACCGCGCGCGACGCCCAGCGGATTCGCACGAGAACGCGTCGCCGATCTCGCAGCCGCGGATCCAATATTTGTACGCGACAGTCGCGCGATCGTCGGACACGGGAGCGAGATCCCCGGCGAGGTCGCAGCCCGCACCGTTTCCCTTCTCGCAGGCGGTCTTGGCGAGCGAGAACGCACGCGCGATGTCCGCGCGAACGCCCGAGCCCCACTGGAACATCGTCGCGAGCCGCACGCACGCGGATTGATGACCGCGATCGCACGACCCGCGCATCCAGCCCGCGATGCGCACGAGGTCGGGCGAGTCCTTCAGCAGCTCGGCGTCGGCGAGCGACGAGCACGCAGCTTCATCGCCTTGGTCGCACGCGATCGTGGGATCCGCCGGTGGCGCGGGCGGCGCTTCGCTGCGATCGCGTCCCAGCACGATCACGACGAGGATCACGCAGAACAGCACGAAGCCGCCGACGAGGCCCCAGATCAACGCCTTCGGAACGGGACGCGGAGCGAGCTCGATGTTGGTGACGGCGGGCTTGGGCGCCGGCTGCCCTCGTGACGCGGCCGGATCGACGGATCGATCGACGGACCGATCGACGGACGCGAGCGTCTCGTCGACGCTGGGGTCGATCTTACCGCCCGTGGGCCCCGGACGTGCACCGGACGCCATCGTCTCGTCGAGCGTCGTGGCGCTCGGCGTGGTCCCGCGCAGCTCGTGAAGGACGCGCGCGACCTCGTTCGCGCTCGCGGGTCGATCGTCGCGATCCTTCGCGAGTAGCGTCATGATCAACACGTCGAGCTTCGCGGGGATCGCCGGCGCGATCGTTCGCGGTGACACCGGCGTCTCGTTCAGATGCTGATCGATCAGATCACCGAGCGTGGGGCCGCGAAACGGCGGCTTCCCGACGAGCATCTCGTAGAGCACCACGCCGAGCGCGTACAGGTCCGCGCGGTGATCGACCGGTCCTTTGCGCGACGTGCACTGTTCGGGCGCCATGTACACGGGCGTTCCGACCAGCGCGCCTGTCACCGTGGCCCCGAGCTCGTCGGTAACTTTGCCCGTGGCCTTCGCTACGCCGAAATCGACGAGCTTCACGCGAATATCGGAGCGCGTCGCCGCATCGCGCACCAAGAACACGTTCGCGGGCTTGAGGTCACGGTGCACCACGCCGCTCGCGTGCGCGGCGGCCAGCGCTTCGGCCATCTGCACGCCGAGATCGATCGCCAGCTCGGTCGCGATCGCACCGCGCTCGAGGCGCTCCGCGAGGGTCTCCCCATCGAGGAGCTCCATCACGAGGTACGCGCCGCCGGCCGGGCGCGGCCCGAAGTCCGAGACGGTCACCACCCCGGGGTGGCGGATGCGTGCGGTCGCTTTCGCCTCGCGGAGGAAGCGCGCTGCTGCTTCTTCGTCGTCCGGTGCGGCGAGGACGAGCTTGATCGCGACCTGACTCTTGATCGTGTCGTGCTCCGCGAGCCAGACCTCGCCCATGCCGCCACGGCCGAGCTTGCGAACGAGTCGGTACGGGCCGAGCTGCTCGCCCTCACTGCCGCCGCGCGGACCCGAGTTCGCCACGCCTCGCTATAGCAAATCCACCCAGACCTCGTCGCCCACGAGCGTGACGGCATAGCGTCGCAGCACGAGCGAAGCATCGTGGCGACAGCGCCCCGTGTGCAGATCGAAGCCGTACGCGTGCCCCGGGCACACGAGCGTGGCGCCGTCGAGGTAGCCGTTCTCGAGGCTGACGTCCTCGTGCGGACACACACCCGCGGTCGCGACGAGCTCGCCATCGAGGTTCGTGACGATCACGGGCCAGGTCACCCCGGCCACCCGAAACGCGTTGACCTCGTCGGGACGCACCTGGTCGAGGCGGCACACGCGGACGCGCAGCGCCACTACGACCTCCCGCGCTGCTTCGGATCGAAGCGATCGCGCAGGCCGTCGCCGAGGAGGTTCGCGCCGAGCACGACCCACATGATCGCGAAGCCGGGCACCACCGCGTAGACGCGAACCCAATCGCCCTTCCATAGAAACGTGCGCGCCTGATCGAGCATCGCGCCCCACGTGTAATCGACCTGCGGACCGAGTCCCAAGAACGACAGCGACGCCTCGACGAGGATGATCGATCCGAAGCCGAAGGTCATCTGCACGAGGGACGGCGCGAGGATGTTCGGCACGAGGTGCTTCCACATCACGCGGCGATTCGACGCTCCGAGCGCGACGGCGGCGGTGACGAAGTCGCGTTCGCGCAGCGCCAGCACCTGACCGCGAGCCACGCGCGCGTAGCCGACCCAGCCGTTCGCACACAGCGCCGCGATCATCACGCCGATGCCGGGCTGCGCCACGGTGGCGACGATCGCGATGTTGAGCAGGATGCCCGGGAACGCCATCAGGATGTCGACGATGCGCATCAGCACCTCGTCGACCCAGCCGCGATACCAACCCGCGATCGTGCCGACGGCGATGCCGATCGTGCTCGAGATCGCGACGACGATGAACGATAGCTGGAGCGCGCTACGTGCGCCCCACAGCAGCTGGCTCAGCGTGTCGGCGCCTTTGGAGTCCGTGCCGAGCCAGTGCGCGCTCGACGGGGACTCGAAGCGATGCGAGAGATCGAGCGACGACACGCCGACGTCGTAGGGCGCGATCCACGGGCCGAAGATGCCCGCGAACACGAACACCGCGAGCATGATCATGCCGACCCACGCGCTCGGCGAGAGCCGGAGCTTCTTGGCCGCACGCAACCACCTCATGCGCGGCGGATCCTCGGGTCCGCGAGCCCGTAGGCGAGATCGACGAGGATGTTGACGACGACGTAGATGCCCGCGATGACGAGCACCGTGCCCTGCACCACGGGGTAGTTGCGCTCGCGGATCGCGTCGAGCAGCGTGGTCCCGAGGCCCGGGCGCGCGAACACGTTCTCGATGATCACGGCGCCCGACAAGAGCGAGCCGAACTGCAGGCCCGCGACGGTGATCACCGGCAAGAGGGCGTTGCGCAGCGCGTGCCCGAACATCACGCGCCCCTCGGGCAACCCCTTCGCGCGCGCGGTGCGGACGTAGTCCTCGCCGAGGACATCGACCATCGACGACCGCGTCATGCGCGCGAGCATCGCCATCAGGTGCGTGCCGACGGCCATCGCCGGCAACACGATCGCGAGCGGCCCGGTCTCCGTCGGTCCGGGGAACCACCCGAGCGTCACGAAGAACCAAAACACGAGCAGCGGCGCGAACATCATCTGCGGCAGCGCGACCATCGACAGCGAGGTCGTCGTCGCGAGCGTGTCGATCCACGTACCTCGCTTGATCGCCGCGATCATGCCGAGCGGCAACGCGAACACGACCGCGACGAGCATCCCGAACAACGCGAGCCACACGGTGTTCGGGAACACGCGAAAGATGCGCGCGGCGACGGTGGGCTTGCCCTTCGGATCCGGGCACTGGTGCCCGAGGGTTCCGTCGACGACGTGGCCGAGGAACGCGATGAACTGCTCGGGCTTGCTCTTGTCGAGCCCCATGCACTTCTCGATCTTCTCGCGCTGCTCCTTCGTCGCTTCGCCGCCGGCGAGGTGATCGACGGGATCACCGGGCACGAGGTGCAGGAACAGGAACACGAGCACCGAGACGCCGAGGATCGCGATCAGCCCCGAGCCGAGACGGCGCAGTAGGAACGATCCGATCGACACGCGACGATCGTAGCAGCCGCGTTACTGGACAGGCTGCGCGGCGCAGAACTTCGGCGCGGAGCTCTCGGTGATCGCGGTTCCGGGCGAGAGCACCGGTTCGCCACCGTGCTCGACCATCAGATCGAGATCGCGGCATTCGTAGCCATCGCGACAATCGCTGTCGTCGCCGCACGTCGCCATGCAGTAGCGAGACTCCGAGCTGCGCGGGACGCACAGCCCTTCGAGAGAGCACAGCTCGTCGAGCGAGCACTCGCCCTGGTTCGCGCACGGCCGATTCGAGAACCCGCCCGTGAAGAACCGGATGCAGGCCGAGTCCTCGGGGCAGGTGTTGTAGTCGCAGCCTTGGATCGTGCAGTAGCCCTCGCGCTGCGACGTGTCGCAATCGCGCTGGCCGTTCGGATCGCAGTCCGAATCGATGATGCATGCATCGCCGATTTCCTTGCCGCAGCCCGCCCAGAGGCAGAGTGCAGCGATGACGATGGCAGACCTCATGAGCGCGGGCATCCTAGCGGCGGGTATGACCCGAGGCAAGGTGCCAAGGTTGCCCGACGTCATCACGATCGGTGGTAAATCGAGCACATGCGTGCGGTCGTACAGCGAGTGACCCGAGCGTCTGTCACCGTGGACGACCGTGTCACGGGCTCGATCGATGACGGGCTCCTCGTCCTGTTCGGCGCGGGCGCCGGCGATGGTCCGACCGATCTCGCCTATATCGTCGACAAGGTCGTCCACATGCGGATCTTCGCCGACGACGCCGGCAAGATGAACCGCTCTCTCCTCGACACCGGCGGTGGGATCCTCTGCGTTTCGCAGTTCACGCTCTACGGCGACATGCGCCAAGGACGGCGGCCCGGCTTCACCGGCGCGCTCGAGCCCGTCGCTGCGAAGGAGCTGTGGCTGCAATCGCTCGATGCGTTTCGGGCCGCTGGAATAAAGCGGGTCGAAGCCGGCGAGTTCGCTGCGGATATGCGGGTCGAGCTCGTCAACAACGGGCCGGTCACCATCCTTCTCGATTCGCGCAAGCTGTTCTAGCGGCGCTACCCGAAGGCGGTTAGGTTCCGGGGGGTCGCGCAGCCGACGCGTCCTGCGCATGAAACGATGAAGGTCAGGTTCTGGGGAGTCCGCGGCTCGATCCCTGTTCCGGGGAAGGTGACCGCCCGGTACGGCGGCAACACGTCGTGCGTGGAGGTTCGCCCGCGGACCGGTGCACCGATCATCATCGATGCGGGCACTGGACTGCGCCGTCTCGGCAAATCCCTCATGGAAGAGCAGTTCCGCGAGGGCAAAGGCAAAGCGTCGATCCTGATCTCGCACACGCACTGGGATCACGTGCAGGGCCTGCCGTTCTTCTCGCCGCTGTATCGCGCGGGCAACGAGGTGAACATCTTCGCGCGCCAGCGCGACATGCACCTCGAGGCGGTGTTCAGCGCGCAGAACCGCGCCCCGTACTTCCCCGTGCCGCTGTCGGCGATGCAGGCGGACATGCGGTTTCACGAGGTGCTCGAAGGGGCGAAGTTCGAGATCGGCGACGCGAAGATCTCGTGCACGCAGCTCAACCACCCGTGGATCGCGATCGCCTACCGCGTCGAGGTCGACGGCGCGTCGGTCGCGTACTGCTCGGACACCGCGCCGATGACCGATGTCCTCCTCGGCACGAAGTTCGTCACGCAGCTCTCGATCGACGAGCCGCTCACACCGGACATGGCCGAGGAGCTCGCGGTCATGCGCCGCGGCGTGATCGAGCTCGCGCGCGATGCGGACCTCCTGATCTACGACACGCAGTTCACGAAGGAAGAGTACCGGCAGCGCCCGCACTGGGGGCACTCGCATCCCGACGACGCGATCGCCGTGGCGCGCGAAGCGAACGTGAAGCGCCTGTGCTTGTTCCACCACGCACCGCTGCGCTCCGACGACGATAACGATCGCATCCTCGCGCAGTACCGCAGCGTGGTCACCGCGCAAGGCGACCGCTTCGAGCTCGTCAGCGCGTTCGAGGGCCTCGAGATCGCCCTGGGGGAGCAGTAGCGATGAAGGTCCGCTTTTGGGGCGTCCGCGGTTCGATCCCCGCACCGGGTCCCGACACGATTCGCTACGGCGGCAACACGTCGTGCGTGTCGATCAGCACGGCGAGCGGTGGCCTCGTCATCATCGACATGGGCACCGGCCTCATGCACCTCGGCAACTCGCTGATGTCGGGCGCGTTCGGCAAGGGCCAGGGTCGCGCGTCGATCCTGCTGTCGCACACGCACTGGGATCACATCCAGGGCCTCGGCTTCTTCGCGCCGGTGTTCGTCGGCGGTAACAAGTTCACCGTGTGGGGACCGGGACCGTACGGCTCGGCCGGCATGCTCGAGGAGATCCTCGAAGGCCAGATGGACCCGAACTTCTCGCCCCTGCAGACGCTGAAGAACTTCTCCGCCACGTTCGACGTCCGCGCGGCCGACGTCGGCACGGCGTTCGAGACCGAGGGCGTCACGATCACCGCGCACGAGCATCCCCACGGTGCGACGACGGCGCTGTCGTTCCGCATCGAGGAAGCGGGGCGCTCGTTCGTCTACGCGAGCGATGTCGGGCAGCCGACCGAGAACGCGCCCCCATCGCCCGATGCGATCGCGTTCTGTCGCGATGCCGACGTGCTGCTGCACGACACGACGTATCGCCCCGAGGACCAAGCCACACGCCGTAATCGCGGGTTCTCGACGTACGAGGACGCCGCCGCGATGGCCGTCGCCGCGAAGGTGAAACGGCTCGTCACGTTTCACTACGATCAGGATTACACTGACGACGATGTCGATGCGCTCGTCTCGAGCTGTCGTGCCGCCCTCGCGGCGCGCGGTGGAGCCGACATCGAGGTCGTGCCCGCGCGTGAAGGCGACGAGCTGGAGATCTAGCGCGCTCCTGCTGCTCGCGCTGACCGGATGCCGGCAGCTGCTCGACATCGAGGAAGGCAGCATCGTGAAGGATGCACCGATCGACGTCGCGATCGCGGATGCCCCGATCGACGAGCCACCCTGCGCGGACACCGACGGAGACGGCGTGTGCAACGCCCTCGACACGTGGCCGTGCGGTCCTGCGCCGGCAGCGCTGCCCGCGGACGTCGTCTGGGACGAGGTGGAAGGCGCCGATCACGCCACCATCCATCTGATCGACGCCACGCTGAACCTGCAGCGTGCTCTCGTCGTCGCACCAAACACCGACATCCAGCTTCGTGGAAGCTGGTCGATCGTCGACTGCGTGTGCCCAGCGTGCCTCGATCAGATCGAGGTCGGCTTCGCACCGACGGTGGGTCGCGTGGGCTGCATCTACAGCGGGAACCCGCAGGGCAACATGGCGTGCGCCGTCCTCACCACGGGGAT
>JBGARE010000061.1:0-38087 GCA_044230415.1 Kofleriaceae bacterium | reverse complement strand
GATCGGGACGATCGCCGCGCGCACGAAGCCGATCTCGCGCGCGATGTCGACGAGCGCGGTCATGCCGCGATCCCGTCGCGCGAACGCCGCACCGTCAGCGGTGACCTCGGGAACGGCGACGCAGAGACGCAATGCACGCAGAGCAGAGGTCTTGGGTCGCTTCGCGACGAATCGCATAGAGACCCTCGCGAGGAGTCATGACTCGTCCGAGCACGCGTACAGGGAGACGTTCGCGACGGGATCACAAGACGCTCTTCTTCGCGCATTCTGCGTCTCTGCGTCGCCGTTCCGGAATCACGTGCACCGCGCGACGCGGTCGTGATGAACGCGAGCGGCGAGAGCGCACGATGCGATGCCGAGGCGCGCTCGTGGCGACGCGGCGCTTGGACGGGGATGATCGCGGCGCGCACGAAGCCGAGCTCGCGCGCGATGTCGACGAGCGCGGTCATCGTGGTCGCCTCGCCGCGTGCTCGAGGGACCTCGCTGGACGATCGGCGGTGGTCACGGCACGACGCGCGCGACGTCGATCGGACCATCGTCGACAGCGCCTTCACGATCGTCGTCCTCGGGAACATCGGCGAACTGAACCGCGTCGTACGCGACCGTGCAATCACGCTCGCGCGGCTGCGGGTAGCTGATCTTCGTTCCGCGATACGTCGTCACCACGACCTCGCGCTCGTCGAGCGAATCGACATAGCTCGGCACGAGCGGCACCTTGCCGTGACCACCGGGCGCGTCGAGGACGAGCATCGGGACGGCCATCGAGTTCATCCAGCCGCGCAAGGATCGATAGAGCTGCATCGCCGTCTCGACCGGCGTGCGCAGGTGGTCGGTGCCGAGCACGGTGTCGCCTTGGAACAGGTAGTACGGGCGCACGCGCGAGCGGAGCAGGCCGCGCATCAGCGCGCGCAACGAGCGCGTCGACGAGTTCACGCCGCGCAAGAGCACGGTCTGGTTGCCGACGGGGATGCCCGCGTCGACGAGGCGCTCGCACGCGGTGCGCGCTTCGGGCGTGAGCTCCTTGATGTGATTGAAGTGCGTGTTGATGAACAGCGGGTGGTACTTGCGCAGCGCCGCGACGAGCTCGGCGTCGATGCGCATCGGGCAGACGACGGGGAGGCGCGTGCCGATGCGGATCGTCTCGACGTGGGGAATCGCGCGCAGGCGGCCGAGCAGGTAGTCGAGGCGGCGCGTGGACAGGAGAAGTGGATCGCCGCCGGACATGAGGACATCGCGGATGCGCGGCGTGCGCGCGATGTACGCGAGGCCGGCTTCGAGATCGTGCGTGGTCGGCGGCTCGTCACCACCGACGAGGCGGCGGCGATTGCAGTGGCGGCAATAGATGCCGCAGCGATCCACGACGAGGAACAGGCAGCGGTCGGGGTACTTGTGCACGACCGACGGCGCCGGCATGTGCGAGTCCTCGCCGAGCGGATCGCGGAGCTCCTCGGGACGGATGTCGGCTTCCGACGGATGCGGGATGGCCTGCATGCGGATCGGGCACGTGGCATGTGCGGGATCCATCAGCGACGCGTAGTAGGGCGTGAGGCCCACGCGAAACAGCGAGGCGGAGGCGGCGAGGCCCGCGCGCTCGTCGGGGGAGAGCGAGAGGACGCGCGCGAGATCGTCGGCGGACGTCAGCATGTGCCCGAGCTGCCAGCGCCAGTCGTTCCACTGGGCATCGGTGATGTCCGCACGCCGGACGCTCGAGGGTTCGAGCGGGGCCGGGGTGTCGTGCGCGACGGCGAGAGAGGGTAGGCGGATCACGAACGCTTGCGCCACGTAGCATGCTGCGCTCGCGCGCGCTCGAGGACGACGAGCAGTCCTTCGGTCAGCGGCAACGTCAGGAGCTCGTCGGGCGGCACGAAGCGCGCGGCGGAGGCGTCGCTGCCCGGCACGGGCGTGAACCGGTTGTTGGGGCCCGAGATCGGGCGCGCGAGGTAGTCGAGGATCACGTAGTGGAAGTCGTCGCTCATGCGTTCGACGACGCAGGACAGGGGACCGACTTCGACGACGAGGCCGGTCTCTTCGCGGACCTCGCGCGCGACCGCTTGCGCGAGCGTCTCGGCGTCTTCGAGGCGCCCACCCGGGACGCTCCATTGCCCGACGCCCGGTGGGGTCGCGCGCTCGACGAGGAGAACGCGACCTTCGGGATCGAACACGATCGCTGCAACGGCGACGACCGGCGTCATGTGGACACCTTACCGCGGGAGGTGGCCTTCGGCGCGGGTTTGATCACCGTGGGCGTCGCACTCGGACAGATGGGTGCGAGAGCGCACTGATTGCAGTCGGGTTGTTTCGCGAAGCACACGCGGCGTCCGAGCCAGATCACGCGGTGCGCGAAGTCGGTCCACTGATCCTGGGGCAGGAGGGCCATGAGATCCGCCTCGATCTTCACCGGATCTTCTTCGCGGGTGAGCCCGAGTCGCGCGGCGACGCGGGTCACGTGCGTGTCGACGATGACGCCGACATTCTGTTGGAACACGCTGCCGAGGACGACGTTCGCCGTCTTGCGCGCGATTCCGGGAAGCTCGACGAGCTCGGCCATCGTTTTCGGGATCTCGCCGCCATGCTTTTCGACGACCTTCTTCGCCATGCCGATGATCGACTTCGCCTTCGCGCGATAGAAGCCGGACTTGAAGATCATCGGCTCGAGCTCGGTGGGATCGGCGGCGGCGAGGGCGGTCGCGTTCGGGTACTTCGCGAACAGCGCGGGCGTCAGCGTGTTGATCATCTTGTCGGTCGATTGCGCCGACAGGATCGTCGCGACGACGAGCTCGTACGCATTTCGATGATCGAGCTCGACGTGCGCATCGGGGTAGAGGCTCGCGAGCCTCGCTGCGACATCCGCCGCATGCGCCGACGTCTGATGCTTTCCCGCGGCGCGCGGCCGTGGCGGTGTGCTATTTCGGGTGCGAGATCCCATGCTCCGCGCGCAACGTATCACCTTCCTCGCCGTGCTCGTGCTGGTCGCCGTATCGCTGACCGGGTGCAAGAACAAGAAGGAGATCCACGACGCGAAGCACTCGCTCTACAACACGGACTTCGCGATCGTGTTCAGTGCGGCGCTCGAGGCGACGCGCGATCTCTACTCGCGGCTCGATGACTATCCGGGCACGGGGACGATCAAGACGGCGTGGCATGCCGTGTCGTCTTCGTCCGATTCGCAGGACGTGTCGAACCAGGGCACCGTGTCCGCGCAGAACACCATGAGCTCGCCGGCCGCATCGGCGGGTGGCATGCCGACGCGCCTCGCGTACAAGCGGCAGTACATTCGCTTCGACATCAGCGTCACCGGCGGACGGCCGTGGCGCGTGAAGGTCGTGGGGCACGCCGCGGAGTGGGACGCGGGCAACGCGATGCCGACGGAACTGCGCGGCATGGCGCGGCCACCGTGGCTCGACGGCCGCATCGAAGGTCTCCAGGTCGCGATCTATCGCAAGATCAAAGCGTACGCCGTGCCGATGCCGCCCGAGGTCGAGGTGGTCAAGGACGAGCCGCAGATGCCGACGACCGATCCGTCGACGTTCAAGAACGTGCCGCCGCTCGTCGCGAAGCGGCTCGCGTTCATCAAGGATGCGCTCGGCCGCCGCGACTACGCGGGGCTGCGCACGGTGGTCTCGGACAACGTGGTGTGGAGCCTCGGTGGAACGCCGGGCGCCGACACCGCGATGGCGATGTGGCAAGCCGACTCGGAGACGCTCGATGCGATGGCCGCCACGATCACCGGCGGCTGCGGCACCACGGATCGCAAGACGCTGTGTCCGCCGGGGCCGCCCACGTCCGGCGCGTGGCAGCTCGAGCTGTCGCTCGAAGGCGACAGCTGGAAGATCAGCTCGTTCGTCAAGAACGAGTAGCTCGCGTCGCGCGATCCTGACGACTACATCGAGAACGACATCGAGTCGATCGTCGCCGTGCAGCCACCCGGCATGACGTCGCCGTTCACGCCGACCTCGACGAACGACAGATCCGACACGGTCCCGATCGGCGGCTGCGTGCTCGTCAGCGTCACCGAGCCCGCGGTCGCGAAGTAGAACTTCGACGGGCCCTGCATCGCGACGATGTCCGCGATGATGTTCACGCACAGTCCGCACGTCGGCGACGACGCGTCCGCGCCGGTGATCGGGAACGTGCCGTTCGCGAGTCCGCCGGTGAACGCGCCTTTCCCGGCGTTGAGCTTGATGAAGAACGAGTCGCGCGGCGGTCCCGGATCGAGGACCACGGTCAAGGTCGCGGGGCCCTGTGCCGTGGTTCCGGTCTTCGCGCCGAGCGCGCCGTAGTTGCCCGTGATGAGGCAGCGCGCCGTGTCGTACGCGTCGGTGCCGCTCGGCGCGTCGACGGCGGTGCCGCCGCCATCGTCACCGCACGCGGACAATAGAATTGCTGCGAGGAGGATCCGCATGTGGTGATGCTCTCACGAGCCGCGCTCGATGACGATCAGGCAGTTCGAGTCCGGCAGGTCGACGGGTTGATCGTGCTCGTCGGTCAGGCGGATCTTGCCGGCGAGGCTGTCGCGATAGCCGGGTTGCAGATAGCTGCGCAGCGGATTATCGACGACGCGCGCCGTCGGCCCGCACCACGCGAGCAGCGTCTGCACGTACTCGTCGTACGGCAGGATCCCGTAGAGCTCGCGCACCTCGTACGGGAAGCTCGCCGCGCCCCAGGTGTACGTGTAGAGGAACTCCATCGCATCGGGCGCGCTCATCTCGATCCGCGTCGGCGACAGCTCGGTGTACGTGATGCGGCGCCCCTCGAACTGCGCGCAGTACAGCTCGAGCGTCGGCCGCACGTCGGGCGCGATCATCTCGATGCGGCGCGTGCCGGGCGGCGGCATCACGCCATCGCGAATCACGATGCGTCCACCCGGCCGAAGCACCGCGTACGCCGCCTTCACCACGGCCTCGACGCTCGCGAGCTGGAACCTCGGCTCGGAGTACGAGTAGACCTCGTGCAGGATCGAGCAGAACACGACGGTGTCCGCCGCGGGCACGAGCGTCGCGAGATCCTCGGCGGCACCGAGCACCACGCGCCAGCGCGCGCCCGTGGACTTCGCGCGACCTTCCAGCGCGGCGATGACCTCGCGCGAGAGATCGACGCCGATGATCTCGCTGTCGCCGAAGCGCTGCTCGAGGAGGTCGAGCACCACGCCACCGCCGGGACCGATCTCGACGATCGTGCCGGGCGCGACGAAGTCCAGCATGCGCTGCTTGTCGCTCTTCGCCGCGTTCATCGTGGCGAGGTAGTTCGCCTCGTTCGCCACGCGATCGAACTCGTCCTTGCGCAGGCCGTACAGATCGCACAGCGCCTTGAGCATCGTGTGATACGCGACCTGCGACCGCGTCTCGTACACGCCGAGCAGCGTGACGAGCGCGGCGCTCTCGTCGGTGTCCGTGTAGTCGACGACGATCGTGTCGAAGTCGGTCGGATGTCCGAGCCGCGCGCTGAGCGTGCCGAGCGGTCCGAGGCTCGCGCCGCCGGTGACGAGCGTGCGGATCGGCGTACTCGCGATCGCGGCCTCGACCAAGCGCAGGCGATAGCGCACCGCGCTCGAATCCCCGCGCAGCCGCGCGACGAGCGGACGCAGCTGCGCGTGCCACATGCGCGTGACATCGACGCCGATCGTGCGTGCCGCACCGACCGCGGCGGCGAGGACACCGAGCTGCGCCGACGGAGACAGCCCGCTCGTCGCGGACTCGCAGTACCAGAGCTGACACGTCGCGAGCGCGGGCAACAGCGCCGCGAGCTCTTGATCGCCGACGGCGTTGACCGCGGCGTCGACCGCGCTCGGTGGCTCGCCGGCCGCTTGTCGTCCCGCGCGCAACGCACGCAGTCGATGCGCGAGCCACGTGCGATCCGGCGACGGCGCCGCGGCCGCGAGCGCGCGCAGCGGATCGGGTGCGTTACACACCACGCCGAGCTGCGCGCGCACGTGCGCGAGCTTTTCGACGAGCGCGTCGGTCAGGAGGCCCTCGCGAACCGCGGCCGTATCGCACGCGTCGAGGACGTGCAGCGCGTCGAGAGCGAGCGACGTGTCGATCGCGCCGTCGGTCCCGGTCGCGGTCGTCGTCGCGCCGGAAGCCACGCCGAGCTCGCGCAACGCCGTCACGAACGCGGCGTACATCCCGATCGGACCCTCGCCGCGAACGTGCTGGCCCGCGAGGCCGTGCGCTTCGATCAGCGCGAGGGCGAGCTTCGCGTGCGAGTCCGGCAAGGACCACGTCCGCGCGCGATCGTTCGTTCGCAGGATCTGCGCGCTCGCTTCGTTGTGCACGTCGAGCGTGATGTTCTTCGCCGTCCACTCGGCGCGCAGCGCGGCACTCGCGGTCTTCGCGATGTCGAGGTGCACGATCGCAGCGCGCAACGCGGGAAGGAGGCCCGCCGCGCGCACGCGCTCGAGCACATCGCACAACCGCGCGAACGCATCGGGTGACAGGCCGTGGTCCTGAAACCGCGCGAGGTCGCGCTCCTCGAGCCCGCGCAGCTTGCGCGCGAGGAGTCGGCTCGCGACATGATCGAGCAGCGGACGATCCGTGCCGGCATCGTGCTCGACCTGTGCGGGCGCGATCGCCGCGAGCGCGGCGGCCTCGGGAAACGCAGCCGTGATCGCGCGGGCGATCGGGCCCTCGGAGCGGAGGCCGTCGAGCAGCGTCGCGAGCAGCGCGGTGTCCGCGAGCGCTGCGGCGCGCAGCGCCGACGGCGACAGCCACGTCACGAGCACGTCGGGCGGGACCTCGCCGGCGAAGCGATGGAGCGCAGCGAAGGAATCACTCACGCTCGAACGGTATCGCGGCTACGATCGGCGGGCGATGGCAGGCGAGCACGTGTTCGTGGCGATGACCCCACCGATCGCGATGAACGAGCGGCTGCTGATCGAGCGCGTCATCGCCGGAGTTCACGGCGCCGAGGACGGCACGCCCGCGCACGACGAGTAGTGTAAGCCGCCGCGTGTGTGCGCGTTGGGTGCGCGATGAGCCGCGCGCACGTGATCTCGATCGTCATGACCGGTTGTTCGTGGATGCCGCATCGCGACAGCGATCCGCCGCCGCCCGTCCCTCCGTCGACACCGGTCGCGATCGCCGGAATAAACTCGCCGTTCGACGATTTCAACGCCGCGTCGCAAGCAGGCATCTACAGCGACCGCATCGTGTTCTCGACGAACCGCGGCTCGGCGGGCGCGAACTTCGATCTCTACACGTCCACCATCACGTGGATGCGGTCGGACGGCGGGCCCCGGTCACTCGTCGCGCGCGACGTCGTTCCGTTCGAGCCGGCGCTGATGTCCGATGGTGACGAGCGCGGTCCGATCTTTCTGCAGCCCTCGACCGCGCCGATCGGTTCGCGATCGCGCTTCGTCTTCGCGAGCACTCGCGCGGGCGGCGAGGGCGGGCTCGATCTCTATGCGGCCGAGCAAGACGCACCCGGCGGCGAGCGTGGGTTTCACGCGCTCGTCGGGATCAACACGGCCGGCGACGATGCGTACCTCACGTACTCGCCGGTCGGAAACCAGATGCTCCTCGCGTCGAACGCCACGCCCGGTGCACCGCTCGATATCTACGCGGCCACGTGGCGCGACAAGGACACGATCGACAACGTCCCGGACACGCGCGCGATCGTGGAGGCGCTGTCGAGCGATGCCGACGACACCGCGCCGTTCGTCTACTGGCTCGACGAGGATCATCGCGAGGCCGAGATCGTGTTCGCGTCGTCGCGTGCCGGCGGTCTCGGCGAGCACGATCTGTACTGCTCGCGCTTCGCCGATCCTCGCACCGAGGCAGAGCGCGCCGACGAAGCGAAGCGCGCGAAGATCCGCGGCTGGGCGCAGGATTCGCGCCGGTGGTCGCCGCCGGTCTTGCTGCGCGAGCTATCGAGCCCGCGCGACGAGTATCGGCCGATGGTGTTCTCGAGGCTCGGCGCGCGCTACCTCGTGTTCAGCTCCACGCGCGACGGCGGGCAGGGCGGCTACGATCTGTACGTCGTCGGATACGCCGGCTGTCCGCGCGCTTAGTCGGCGGCAAGCGGACGCGCCGGCGCGATCTCGACGACGAGGCGGCGGAGGTCGGCCATCGCGATCGGCTTCGCGACCCAGCGCTCCGTACCGAGCTTCTCGAGGAACTGCTGCGCCTCCGGCGTGGACACGCCGCCTGTCATGAACAGGAAGTGGTCGGCGATGGGGTCGTGCGCCTCGCGGAGCTGCTGGTAGAGCTGGATGCCCGTGACGTCGGGCATCATCACGTCGCACAGGGCCATGTCGTAGCGGCGAGCTGCGAGCTGCTGGAGCGCGTCGCGACCGCTGAATGCGACGTCGACGTCGTGGGCGTCGAGCATCTTCGCGAGGGTGCGCGCGTAGCCTTGCTCGTCGTCGATGACGAGCACGCGAAGTCGCGGCGAATCGGCGAGCTTGACGATCGGCATCGTGATCGCCGCGTCGTCGACGGTCGCGGGCAGGATCACGCGGAACGTAGTCCCGACACCGACGGTGCTCGACACCTCGATGCGGCCGCCGAGGTCGGTCACGATACCGTGGCTGATCGAGAGGCCGAGTCCGGTGCCCTTGCCGACCTCCTTCGTCGTGAAGAACGGCTCGAAGATGTGCTCGATCACCGATGCCGGCATCCCCGATCCGGTGTCGGTGATCTCGATGATGGTCCACTCGTCCTTCGAGAAGCCGCTGACGCGGATCGAGTTCTTGTTGGCAGCGCCTTCGCCGATCGCCTGCGCCGCGTTGACGATCAGGTTCAAGAACACCTGGAACAGGCGGCCTTCGTTCGCGCGCACCGGGCGCGGATCGTCGAACTGCGAGAACACGCGTGCGCGATGGCGCGTCTGCGGCCCCGCCATCGCGATGCAGCGGCGGAGGGTCTCGCGCAGATCGATCGTGGTGATCTCGCCGCCGCGATCGCGCGCGAGTGTCATCAGATCACGCACGACGTCGCGGATACGGTGAGCACCTTGCTTGATGTCGGCGAGCATCTCGCGCTGCTCGGCGATGACCTCCGGCGGGAGGCCGAAGTCGTCGAGGCTCTCGTCGAGGAGGTCGGCGTTCGCGAGCACGAACGCGAGCGGATTGTTGATCTCGTGCGCCGTGCCGGCGGCGAGCGTGCCGACCGCGGCGAGGCGGTCCGCCGTCGCCAGGCGGCGCTGCAGCTCACGCTCGGTCGAGATGTCGCGAACGAGCAACACGCGTGTTCCCGTCGATCCCTCGGGTGCAGGGATGGACTTCACGGAGACCGGAATCGTGGAGTTGTCCGAGCGCGTGAACCACACCTCGAACGGCCCCTCGTCGGTGCTGAGCATGTGATCGATGCGATCGCGATCCGATTCGACGACGAACGTACGCAGGTCCGCGGACCGCAGCTCGGCCGAGCGCACCGGGCGCGTGTCGGTCCCGAGCAGCTTGCAGGCAGCGACGTTGATGTCGAGAACGCGAAAGCCCGAGCAGAGGATCACGCCCTCGCGCGTGGACTCGGCGAGATGGCGATAGCGGGTGGTGCTGCGTTCGAGTCGCCGATGCGCGCGACTGAGCGAGGCCTCGCGCTCCTCGATCGCGAGGCGTTTTTGGAGGAGCTGTTCTTCGAGCCGAGCGTGGAGCACCGCCGTCCATCGCAGCTCGAAGTTGGCGCCGAGGATGCCGACGACGACGAACAGGTACTCGAGCACGAACACCGATCGGAAGACACCCTGCTCGGCAAGCGAGTCGTGAATCCCCGCGAGAGCGAACAAGATCACGAGAGCCGAATAGCCGAGCCGGTGGCGCACGAGCTCGCGCGGCATCGCCGAGAAGCGACGCCGCATCACGACGTATGCGAGGACCGCGAGGCCGACGAACACCATCGACACCGACCCGCGGACGTTCGCGCCGACGTATGGGTGGCCGAGCGCATCGACGTGGATCGTGCACGGCCCGGCGACGATCGCGGGTGTCGCGACGCAGATCGCGAACAGCACGGCGCCGATCGACACGACCACCCGCGACGTGCGGCTCGTCGGCCGTGCGCTCAGCGCTTCGATCGCGGCCATCCCGATGCCGGGCAGTACGAAGCCGATGCCGTACTGCACGCGGATCATGTAGAGGGCGACTTCGGTCGAGTGGGTCGACAGATGGATGACGCGCGACACCACGAACACGATCCCGGCCGTCGTCACCGCGATCAGCGGCCATGCCACGTTGCGCTGGACCCACCACGCGATGACCTGACGGATGGCGGCGAGGACCAACACACCCACCACCAGCACGGTTCCGATCAGCTCCGGATGTGCATCGAGGGACATGCGAGTCGTCGATTCGACCCGCCCGGGATTTCGCTGACGTAGCGGAGGGAGTGCGGCGAGGTACTCGTTACTCGCTGCAGGCTTTGCGTCGCGCCGGCAGCTTCTTCCCGGGATTGAGCAGCCCCGAGGGGTCCCACATCGCCTTCCACCGTCGCTGCCACTCCATCAGCTGCTCGCTCTGCTCGAGGTGCAGGAAGTCGCGCTTCGTCGAGCCGATCCCGTGCTCTCCGGACAGCGTGCCGCCGAGCGCGACCGCGTGGACGAACACCTGCTCCGCTGCTGCCCACATCCGCGTGCGCACGGCGGGATCCTCGGGGTCTTCGTTCGAGAGGAAGTTGACGTGTAGGTTGCCATCGCCCGCGTGGCCAAACACGGCACACGCGATGCCGGTCTCGGCGCTGACGCGATCCACGCGCGAGAGCATCTCGACGATCTTGCCGCGTGGGACGCAGATGTCCTCGTTGACCTTGATGCGAAAGGCTTCCTTGAGCGACGGCGAGATCAACCGGCGCGCTTCCCACACCGCGCGTCGCTCGTGCGCTTCGGTCGCGCCGAGGACATCGATCGCGCCGAGCTCGTCGCAGCGCGTGGCGATCTTCTCCATCATCATCGGCATCGACTCGGGATCACCGTCGACCTCGATCAGCGCGATCGCGCCCGCGTCGGCCGGGAAGCGATAGCGCGACTTCGGTCGCACGAAGTCGATCGAGTGCTTGTCCGCGAGCTCGAGCACGCGTGGACGAAGCCCGTCGCGGAGCAGCGCGGTGATCGCGGTGCCGGCCGCGGCGACGTCCTTGAACACGCCGAGCACCGTCGCCGCCGCGGGAGGATTCGGGAGGAGCTTCACGACGAGCTCGGTGATCACGCCGAACGTTCCTTCGGTGCCGACGAAGCCGGCGACGAGGTCGTAGCCGGTCACGCCCTTCGCGGTGCGCCGGCCGCAGCGCAAGACCTCGCCGCCCATGAGCGCGACCTCGAGCCCGAGGATGTACTCGCGCGTGACGCCGTACTTGAACGCGCGAGGACCGCCCGCGTTCGTCGCCGCGTTCCCGCCGATCGAGCAGTACTCGAGCGAAGCAGGGTCGGGCGGATAGAACAAGCCTTGCGCTTCGACCGCGCTCTGCAGCGTTCCGGTCACCACGCCGGGCTGGACGACGGCGACGAGATCACCCGGATCGATCTCGAGGATCCGCTGCATCTTCTCGGTCGACAGAACGACCCCACCGGAGAGCGGCAGACAACCACCGCACATTCCAGAGCCCGCGCCGCGCGGAGTCACCGGCACCTTGCGCTCGAGGCAGATGCGCAGCACCGCGGCGGCTTGCTCCGTCGATTCGACGAGCACCGCGCACGCGGGCGGAAAGAACTCGGGGAGCGGGCTCTCGTCGCGACCGTAGTCGTCGAGGCGCTCGTGGCCGGGGCCGACGATCGCCTCGCTTCCGAGCTCGCGCTCGAGGATGCCGACGATGTCCTGATTCGGCGCGTTCACGCGGTCATTGTACGGACTAAACCGAAAACGACGAACCGCAGCCGCAGGTGCTCTTCACGTTCGGGTTATTGAACTTGAAGCCCGCGCCCTGGAGGCCCTCGACGTAGTCGATCTCGGTGCCGACGAGGTACATGAGGCTCATCTCGTCGACCACGACCTTGACCCCACCGATCATCACCTGACGATCGACCTCGGCGGCCTCGTCGAAGTAGAGGTCGTACGAGAAGCCGGCGCAGCCGCCACCGACGACGCGAAGGCGCAGCGCCATGTTCGACTCGATGCCTTCGGCCTCGCGGATCTCGTTGATCTTGAGGGATGCACCCTCGGTAATACGAACGAGAGACTCTGGCCCGGCGGCCTCCATCGGAGGTGCTTCGGTGACAGGAGTACGGGTACCTAGCGAAACAAGGTCAGACATTTACGAGACTCCTTCGTGCACCGAGCACCTTACCCTTACGTGAGGGTCGTGGCAATCTCGCTGCGTGCCGACATTTGACACACTGCTCCGCGACTTGCGAGGTCAAACGCCGGAGATCGACGTCGCTCAGTTGAACGCCGAGCTCCAGACCGGAAATCGTCCCACGTTGATCGACGTGCGCGAAGCGGACGAGCACTCGCAGGGGATCATCCCCAGCGCGATCCACATTCCGCGCGGATTTCTCGAGATGCGGATCGAGAAGCAGATCTTCGATCGCGGCGCACGGCTCGTCTTGTACTGCGCGGGCGGTACGCGATCGCTTCTCGCGACGCGGTCGCTGATCGAGCTCGGCTACACGAACGTGAAGTCGCTCGCAGGCGGCTTCTCGGGCTGGAAGAAGGCGGGCCTCGCGTGGGAGCAGCCGGTGTCGCTGCGCCCCGATCAAGAGTCGCGCTACTCGCGGCACACGATGCTCCCCGAGGTCGGCGTCGCCGGTCAGGTGAAGCTCTTGAAGTCCAAGGTGCTGTGCATCGGGGCCGGCGGGCTCGGATCTCCGTCGAGCATGTACCTCGCGGCCGCGGGCGTCGGCACCCTCGGGATGATCGACGACGACACCGTCGACACGTCGAACCTCCAGCGGCAGATCCTGCACGGCGTCGATCGCGTCGGCATGCGCAAGGTCGAGAGCGCCGAGAAGACGCTGAAGAACTTGAACCCCGATCTCGTGGTGAACAAGCACGAGACGCGCATCACGAGCGACAACGCGATCGAGCTGATCAAGCCGTACGACGTCATCATCGATGGCGCGGACAACTTCGCGACGCGCTACCTCGTGAACGACGTCGCGCTGAGGCTCGGCAAGCCGGTCGTACACGCCAGCATCTTCCGCTTCGAGGGCCAGCTCACCGTGTTCAGCGCGAACGGCTCGCCGTGCTATCGCTGCCTGTACCCGCAGCCGCCGCCGGCCGAGGAAGCGCCGTCGTGCGCGGAAGCCGGTGTGCTCGGCGTGTTGCCGGGCGCGATGGGCGTCCTCCAGGCGACCGAAGCGATCAAGCTCCTCTTGAACCTCGGCGACACCCTGGCCGGCCGGCTACTCGTCTACGATGCGCTCAAGGCCCGGTTTCGCGAACTGAAGCTCCGACGGGACCCGGCGTGCCCGACCTGCGGGGATGGTGTGGATCGCGCCGCAATTCCGCTGATCGACTACGAGCAGTTCTGCGCGGGCCCGAAGCACTAGCAAGAGCCTGCTAGACTACGGCCTTGCTCTCTCCCGGCGCCAGCATCGGCAACTACCGGGTCCTCCAGAAAATCGGGACTGGTGGAATGGGAGCCGTCTATCTCGCCGAGCATCCGCTCATCGGCAAGAAGATCGCACTCAAGGTCATTCACAAGGAGCTCGCGACGAATCGCGAGGTCGTGCAGCGCTTCTTTCAAGAAGCGCGCGCGGTGAACAAGATCGGTAACGAGCACATCGTCGAGATCCACGACTTCGGCGTGACGCCCGAAGGCGACAACTTCTACATCATGGAGTACCTCGAGGGCAGGACCCTCGCGTCGGTGCTCACGCACTCGGCGGTGCTCGACATCATGCGGTCGCTGCACATCGGTGCGCAGATCGCGAACGCGCTCGGTGCCGCGCACGCGCAGGGGATCATCCACCGCGATCTCAAGCCCGACAACATCATGCTCATGCAGCGCATGGGCGATCAGGACTTCGTGAAGGTCCTCGATTTCGGCCTCGCGAAGATGTTCCAAGGTGGACCGCAAGCGGTGCAGACCGCCGCGGGCGTGTTGCTCGGAACGCCGCAGTACATGTCGCCCGAGGCGTGCGAGAGCAAGCGCGACCTCATCGATCACCGCACCGACATCTACGCGCTCGGCGTGCTGCTGTTCCAGATGATGACCGGCGTGTTGCCGTTCAACGGCGAATCGATGGGCGAGGTGCTGGTCAAGCAAGTGACGCAGCTGCCGCCGGGGCCGCGCGGGCTCAACCCGAACATCCCGCCGTCCGTCGAGCAGATCCTGCTGCGCTGTCTCGCGAAGGCACCGGACGCTCGGTTCCCGACGATGTCGTCCCTGCGCGAAGCGCTGCTCGATCCCGAGCGGTACTTGCGCGCATCGCCGCCGATCGCGCCCGCGCGATCCGTGGCGCCGGGCGAAGGTGTCACCGCGCAACAAGTGATGGCCGCGGCGGCCGAGCGACAGCGACAGCAGAACGCGGGTGTCGCGGCGACGGCGGCGTACAACCCAGCGGGTGTCGCGGCGACGGCGGCGTACAACCCCGCGGGACACGCGGCGACCGCCGCGTTCAATCCGCAAGCGGGGTACGCGGCGACCGCAGCGTTCGGACAGGGACAACCGCAGCCGGGCTTCGCACCGACGGCGGCGTATGCGGGGCAACCGCCACAGCAGGCGCAGGCGAAGACGATGTTCGCGCCGAACCTCCAGCAACCGCAGGCGCAGTATCCGCAGCAGCAGCAGCCATATCAGCAGCAGTTCCCGCAACCCGCGGGGGCGATGCCGCTGATGCCATCGGCGCAGTCGATGAACGCGAGCGGTCAGCGCACCGTGATGGACGATTCGCATCACGTGTCGAACTTGCCGGCCGCGCAGCTTCCGTTGCCCGCGCCGCAGAAGACCGTCGTCGCCGGCGCACCGCCTCCGATGATCGCGCCGCCGATGCCCGCGCCGATGCCGGGCTTGCCGCAGGTGGTGCAGCCGAAGATGAACACGATGCGGATCGCGACGCCGCTCGGGCACTCGTCGAGTCCGCCGAAGAAGGTGTGGCCGCTCGTGCTCGTGATCGGACTCGTCCTCGGTCTCGGTGGCGGCGGGCTCGCGGTGTTCTTGTCGCGGCGATCTGACAACGCCGGTGACTCGGGCGCCGATCCGGGGAGCGCGAAGCCCGGCAGCGCGAGCACGCCGGTGGGAAGCGCGAAGGCGGTCGCGATCGATGCCGGCGCGACGGTCACGCCGATCGCCGCGGATGCAACGGTCGCGGTAACTCCGGCCGCCGACGCTGCGATCGCGGTCGCGACCGTCGACGCGGGCACGGCGGTCGCCGACGCTGCCGTCACCGCGACACCCGATGCGGCGCTGGCCGCGAAGCTCGTGCGGCTGACGCTCGATTCGCAACCGCAGGGCGCGACGGTGTTCGGCCCCGACGGTGTCGAGCTCGGCAAGACTCCGCTCAAGACCGACTGGCCCTCGTCGACGACGGCCGTCACGTTCACGTTCAAGCTCAAGGGCTATCGCGACAAGGTGAAGGAGCTGACGATCAGCGCGAACATGCTGACGCGCGTGGACCTCGATCGCGCGCCCAGCGGTGGTCAGGCGCCGCGGCCACCGACGGGCAGCGCGAAGGCCCCGCGGGACAACGGCGTCGGGAACGGCCTCGAGCGACCGGACTGAGCATTCGACGGGCTCGCAGGCTCGCTCGCGGGTGGTAGGCTGGGGCGTGCTCGTTGCTCTCGTCGCCGCCGTCGTGATCGCGGTCCTCACCGCGGTCCTCGCGGCGCGTGCGGCCGCCGCCGAGGCGAGCAAGGAAGCGCGCCGCGCCGTCGATGAAGCGCGCGCCGAAGCAGCGGCGCAGGTGAAAGCCGCAGAGCTCGAAGCTGCCGCGACCACCCGCGCCGCCGAAACCGAGGCTCGGGCTGCGGCGCTCGAGGCGCGCACGAAAGCGGACGACGCGGTCGCCGCCGACGAGGCTCGCGTCGATCGCCGCGCGGCCGAGCTCGAGGATCGCGAGGCCGAGGTCGGTCGCATGCACGATGCGCTCGACGTACGCGAAGCGAGCCTCGATAGCGTTCATCGCGACGTGCAATCGCGCCGCGATCGCGCGAACGGTATCGAGAGCGACGCGAAGCGGAAGCACGCGCAGCTGCGCGCCGAGCTCGAGCAGCGCGCGGGCGTGAAGGCGACCGAGCTGGTCGACCGGCTCGGTGCGGCGTGGCTCGACGATGCGCGCGCACGCGCGGCGGCGATGGTGCGCGCGGTCGATCAGACCGCCGCGGATCCCGCGCACGATCGCGAAGCGAAGCGCGTCATGGAGATCGCGTCGACGCGCTATCACCATCATTACCTCACCGAGCGCGCGCAGAACTTCCTCCGCGTCGGCAAGGACATCGTCGAGGTCCTCCTCGATAACGGCGGCACGCTTCACGCCGCGATCCAGCGTGTCGCCGGCGTGCAGCTCCTCGTCAGCGACGACAAGGATGCGATCCGCCTCGACGGCCTCGACGGCGTCGGCAAGGAGTTCGTCCGCCGCGCGATGAACAAGATGCTGAAGAAGCCCGAGTCGATCGAGGACGCACGCAAAGATCCGGACGCGTGGGCGACGCGCGGTCGCGAGCACCTCGATCAAGAGATCCGCGCGCTCGGTAAGCGTGCGTTCCAGACGCTGGGCATTCCGAAGGCGCATCCGGAGATCGTCGAGCTCGTCGGAGCCCTGAACTTCCGCACGAGCTACACGCAGAACCAGTGGTGGCACGCGGTGGAGTCCGCGTATCTCGCGGGCATGATGGCGGCGGAGCTCGGCCTCGACGTGAAGCTCGCGCGCCGCGCGACCCTCATCCACGACATCGGCAAAGCGTTGACCCACAAGATCGAGGGTTCGCACGCCGTGATCGGCGCGGACATCGCGCGCCGCGTCGGCGAACCGGAGCTCGTGGCGAACGCGATCGGCGCGCACCACGCCGACGAGCCGTGCAACTCGGTTTACGCGTACCTCGTCGCGGCGAGCGATGCGATGAGCGGTGCGCGCCCCGGTGCGCGTCGCGAGCTCGCCGAGGGCTTCTCGATGAAGGTCGAGGATCTCGAGCGGATCGGCTGCGCGCGCAAAGGCGTCCTCCACGCGCACGCGGTCCACGGTGGTCGCGAGCTGCGCGTCTACGTGAAGGAAGGCATCGTCGACGACGTGACCGTGGTCGAGATGTCGTCCGAGATCGCCGCGCAGATCTCCGAGGAGATGACGTTCCCCGGTCAGATCAAAGTGACCGTGATCCGCGCGTTCGAAGCGACCGCGACGGCCAATTAGGTACGCGCGTTCGCGCCCGTCGTGCGCGAATGCCTCGCGAGCGCGCGAGAGCATGGGGCACGGCGCTTCGACCTACGGTCCCGTCGAGCAGTTCCTCGTCGGACGTGCGGGTCGACGAGGGACGACGTGCCCCGGTGTTTTTTCGTAGACAGTCAGGGCACGCGAGATGCACAACTCGCCACCGATGCGCTCCGACGAATACAGCGAAGATCCGAAGCAACCCAAGCCGGTCACGAGCCGCAAGAAGGACTCGAATCGCTACGAGCTCCTCGAAGCACAAGATCGCACCACGCTTCGCTCCGACGAACTCGACCGCCACCGCCACGTCTGACAGGTCACATCGAGCAGTGATCTTCGAGGGCGGTCGTGCCCTCGTCCGCGCGGACAGCGTCACCGATCGTCGGATCGAGCGCGAGCTCGGCGAGGATTCGCTCGCTCTCGGCGATCCGCGCCGGCTGTGCCCGGTATGCGCGCGCGATCACCCACCGGAGGTTCGGTCCCCACGCGACGACGCTCGCGAGCGGCAGCACGGTCTCGAGTCGATCGAGGCGCGCTTCGACACCGACGGCACGGTTCGCCGTCGAATCCACGCTGACACCGGTGTAGTCGTGCAGCGTGGACTCGACCTCCGCGAGGCACGGCGCGCGATCCGCCGGTGCGAGCGCGGCGATGTACCGCGCGAGCTCGCCGAACGCGGCGCGCACGCGCGCGTCGTCGACCCACGGTGCGGCGACGAGGCGATCCTTCACGAGCTCGTGGCGGACGCGGCACCCATCGAGCGGCGACGTCGCGTTCGCGAACGCGGTGCGCCACGACGCGGCGTCGCGCATCGGCGGCGGTGGATCCGTGACGAGCGGGAACGCGAAGTTCGCTTCGATCAACGTGTCACTCACCGGTGGATCCAGCCAGATCTGCTCGAGTGCACGATCGAGGCACGCGTGGAGCTCCGCATCACCGGCGCCACTCACGCTCGCGAGCGTCGGCTCCGCGCCGTTCGTGTCGAACAGCAGCTTCGCGACGACGGTGCCGGTGAGGTCGGGCATCCGCGCCCGTGCTTCGGCGTGACACGCTTCGTACGCGCCCCAGTTGCTCGCGACCGCGGCGCGAAGGCCCGACTTCCGCGGCATCGACGAGACCGAGACGCAACCGATGCGGATCGACGGTATGCGAACGCGCCGCTCTCCCGGCTTCGGTGGCGGAACGCGCGCGTCGTCGAAGTCGGTCACCCGCCGCGGCGGGAGCCGAGCGTCGACGACACCGGGCTGCACGCGTGCGCACACGCTGCCGCTCGCGGGTACGGGCTCGCGCGCGATCGGCGAGGGGCGCGCGGGCGGCGTGGGCCACGGCGGCTGATCCGCGCGCTCGAAGTGCAGCGTCACGCTCGTGCGCTGCTCGTGCGTGCGGGCTCCGTAGACATAGAGCGGCGCGGCGAACCCATCGCGAACACACGCCGCGAGATCCGCGGCCTCGGGTGGATTCGCGATCGTCACGTCGCCGGTCGCGCCGAACGCATCGATCGCGAGGTGCACGTCGAGCTGCGTGTCACCACCGGGATGCGTAGCGGCGAACCACTTCCAGCATCGCGTGATGTGATTCGCGCGCCGAGCGAACGGACGCGCGAGCTCGCGCATCGTCATGGGAGCGATGCGCCGTTCGCGAAGCTCCGTGCGCGGCCCTCGCTCGATCGCGCCGAGCGGCATGTCGACGAAGTCGTAGACGACGCGACGAAAGCCACCGATCACGCCACGGGATCCACGGTCCGGAACCGGGAACGTCCGGCACCGCGTCTCGACGATCGACGGCGTGGGCAGAGCGAACATCGCCGACAGATCGATCGACGGTGCGATCGGCGGCTCCACGGCTCGTACCGGTGGCGGTGGTGCGATCACTGCGGGCGAGCCACCGCATGCCGCCACGAGAACGAGCCCAACCAAGCGCAGAGACATGCGATTCAGACCTCGATGCGGTGCGAACGTTCCCGAGATGTGGACCCGCACGTAAAGGTGAGGTTCGGCTTGACACGTGATCGCTACACCCCCATAGTCGCCTCAGTTCAGCCAAACCTTACCTGCACGTGAGGGTATGGATGAGAGTCATGAAGGACGCCGAACCCGAAGACAAGCTGATGCGTGTGGGAGAGCTCGCGAAGGCGGTCGGCAAGACCGTCCGCGCGATGCACCTCTACGAGGAGCTCGGCCTGCTCGAGCCCCGCGCCCGATCCGAGGGTGGGTTCCGGCTGTACGGCCCCGAGGCAGTCGATCGCATTCACTGGCTCGTGAAGCTCCAAGCGATCGGCTTCACGCTCGCCGAGATCCAGGGCTTCGTGAAGGACTTCCAGGCCGCGGGATCGGGGCGCGAAGCCACCGCTCGCGTTCGCGCGCTGTTCACCGAGAAGCAAGCGCAGATCCGCGAGCAGGTCACGCAGCTCCAGGTGATCGAGAACGATCTCTCCGAAGCCGTCGCGTACCTCGACTCGTGCCGCACGTGCGCCGATGACTTCGCGCCGACCGAGTGCGGCGCGTGCGGTCACCAGGGTCATCACAAGGATCACGCGCCGCCGCTGTTCGCGGGGCTGTCGCGCCCCAAGGACAACCCGGTCAAAGCGTTCGATGTCCCCGTCACTGGTTTGAATCGAGAGGGCAACTAGATGTCTGCAACTGCAACTCAGAGCCAGACCCAGAGCAAGATCGACGTGAAGGTCCCCGACGGCGTGTCGCTGCCGATCTTCATGGACAACCACTCGACGACGGCAGTCGACCTGCGCGTCGTCCAGTCGATGCTCCCGTTCTTCACGACTCACTACGGCAACGCCGCGAGCCGCAACCACGTGTTCGGCTGGACGGCGGAAGCGGCCGTCGAGAATGCGCGCAGCCAGGTCGCCGCGCTCATCGGCGGTGACGGCAAGGAGATCGTGTTCACGTCCGGTGCGACCGAGGCGAACAACCTCGCGCTCAAGGGCGTCGCGAGCTTCTACAAGAAGCAGGGCAACCACATCATCACCGTCGAGACCGAGCACAAGTCGATCCTCGACACCTGCAAGCGCCTCCAGCGCGAAGGCTACGAGGTCACGTATCTCACGCCGCAGAAGGACGGGCTCGTCACGCCCGAGATGATCACGTCGGCGATGACCGACAAGACGATCCTCGTCACGATCATGACCGCGAACAACGAGATCGGTGTCGTCCAAGACGTCAACGCGATCGGCGCGGCGATCAAGGCGAAGAACCCGAAGTGCCTGTTCCACACCGATGCCGTGCAAGCCGCGGGCAAGGTCCCGTTCGATGTCGAGGCGTGCAAGGCCGACCTCGTCTCGATCACGGCGCACAAGATGTACGGCCCCAAGGGCATCGGCGCGCTGTGGGTGCGCCGCAAGCCGCGCGTCCGCATCGATCCGATCATCGACGGCGGCGGTCACGAGCGTGGCATGCGCTCGGGCACGTTGCCGGTGCCGATGATCGTCGGGTTCGGCAAGGCTGCCGAGCTCGCGAAGGAAGAGATGGCCGACGAAGCGATCCGCCTCGCGAAGCTTCGCGATCGCCTCTATCGCGGCATCACGTCGCGCCTCACCGAGACGTACGTCAACGGATCGATGGAGCACCGCCTCCCCGGCAACCTGAACATCTCGTTCGCGTTCGTCGAAGGCGAGAGCCTGCTGATGGCGCTCAAGGATGTCGCGGTGTCGTCGGGCTCTGCCTGCACCTCCGCATCGCTCGAGCCGAGCTACGTGCTGCGCGCCCTCGGCGTCGGCGACGAGCTCGCGCACACGTCGATCCGATTCGGCATCGGTCGGTTCAACACCGAAGCAGAGGTCGACTACGTGATCGACCTCGTCACCAAGAGCGTCGAGCGCCTCCGCGCGCTGTCGCCGCTGTGGGAGATGCACCAGGACGGCATCGACCTCAATTCGATTCAGTGGACCCCGCACTGAGGTAAGGAACTCACCATGGCGTATTCGGAAAAAGTCATCGAGCACTACGAGAACCCCCGCAACGTCGGCACGTTCAAGACCGAGGCAGATGTCGCCGCGGACGAGATCGGGACCGGCCTCGTCGGTGCCCCCGCGTGCGGCGACGTCATGCGTCTCGAGATCCGCGTCAAGGACGGCCTGATCGCCGACGCGAAGTTCAAGACGTTCGGCTGCGGCTCGGCGATCGCGTCGAGCTCGCTCGCGACCGAGATGATCAAGGGCATGTCCCTCGATCAAGCGGCGCAGATCAAGAACACGCAGATCGTCGAGGAGCTGAACCTCCCGCCGGTCAAGATCCACTGCTCGGTCCTCGCCGAAGACGCGATCAAGGCGGCGATCGAGGACTACAAGAAGAAGCACGCGAAGTGAACGTCATGAGCGCATCCGCAACCGATCCAACGACTGCTCCTCCCGTTGCGACGACTCCGGTCATCGGCAAGCGCGAGGTCGATATCACGACGGCCGCGGCCGACGAGATCGCGAAGCAGAAGGCGAAGCGTGGGACGCCCGCGGCGATGATCCGCCTCGGCGTGCGCGGCGGTGGGTGCACGGGCTTCACGTACGTCTTCGAGTGGGCCGATACCGCGAAGCCGACGGACAAGCAGTTCTCGGGCACCACGGCCGCCGGCGAAGTCGTCGGCGTGGTCATCGATCCGAAGAGCCTCGTCTACCTCGGCGGCATGCAGCTCGACTTCGTGCGCGGGATGATGGGCCACGGCTTCAAGTTCAATAACCCCAACGCCAAGGGCGCGTGCGGCTGTGGCGAGTCCGTCAATTTCTAACGACACCGTCGCGAAGCCAGCGCAGCCGGATCTGTTCGCGCTGCTCGGCATCGCACCCGCGTTCGAGATCGATCTCGCGGGGCTCGAGCGCAACTTCTTCGAGAAGAGCAAAGAGCTCCACCCGGATCGCTTCGCGAACGCTCCCGCGAACGAACGCGTCGCCGCGCTGTCGAAGTCGCGCGCGCTCAACGACGCGTACCAGACGCTGAAGAAGCCCGTGCCGCGCGCCGAGTACCTGCTCGCGCGCCAGGGCGTCGTGATCGCCGACAACGAGCGAATCGATCCCGCGCTCGGGGCCGCGTTCCTCATGGAGATCCTCGAGATGCGCGAGGAGCTCGCCGAAGCGCGCGCCGCGGGCAAGCTCGACATCGTCGAGGCAAAGCAAGCGGGGATGAAGGCGCGGCGCAAGGCCGTGATCGAGTCGCTGCCGTCGCTGTTCGCACAGCACGATCTCGCGGCGATCAAGAACCAGCTGATCGTGATGCGCTACCTCGATCGGTATCTCGAGGAGTGCGACGCCGCACTCGACGAGGACTAGACGATGTTGTTCCAGATCTCCGAGCCCGGCGAATCCACCATCAAGGAGGCGTGCAAGCCTCGCGTGGTCGGCATCGACCTCGGCACGACCAACTCGCTCGTCGCCCACGTGGCCGATGCATCGCCCGAGGTCATCTCCGGCGAGGGCGGCCCGCTCGTTCCCTCGGTGGTGCACTACGCGGAGGGCGGCGGCGTGCTCGTCGGCCGGCCCGCGGTGGCCAAGGCGCTCGAAGCGCCGCGCGACACGCTCGCGTCGGTGAAGCGCCTGATCGGCCGCGGCGCGAAGGACCTCGCGTCGGTGCGCGCGCTCTTGCCGTACGCGCTCGAAGGTGACGATCGCGCGGTCGTGATGCGCGTCGCGGGCAACCGCACCGTGTCTCCCGTCGAGGTCTCGGCCGAGGTGCTGCGCGAATTGAAGTCTCGCGCGGAGGCCTCGCTCGGCGGCCCGATCGAAGGCGCGGTGATCACGGTGCCGGCGTACTTCGACGACGCGCAGCGCCAGGCCACGCGCGACGCCGGTCGCCTCGCGGGGCTCGAAGTGATGCGGCTCTTGGCGGAGCCGACCGCGGCGGCGCTGGCGTACGGCCTCGATCGCGGATCGCAGGGCACCTACGCGGTGTTCGATCTCGGCGGAGGAACGTTCGACATCTCGATCCTGAAGCTCGTCGATGGAGTGTTCGAGGTGAAGTCCACGGGCGGCGACAGCGCGCTCGGTGGCGACGATCTCGATCGCGCGATCGCCTCGGGCGTGATCGGCGATTCGCTCGCGACGATGGACCGCGGCGTGATCGGCGCGGCCGTCGCGGAAGCGCGCCGCGTGAAGGAAGCGCTGACCGAGAACGCGTCCGCGACGTATCGCCTGGATCTGTCGCGCGGACAGACTCCGACGCTCGTCGAGCGCGTCGTCACGCGCGAGGATCTCCGCACGTGGGCGAAGCCGCTGCTCGAGAAGACCGGTAAGGCCTGTCGCCGCGCGCTGAAGGATGCCGAGGTCGAGGCCGAAGCGCTCGACGGCGTGATCCTCGTCGGTGGCTCGACGCGCTCGCCGGTCGTGCGCGAGTACGTCGCGGATCTGTTCAAGCGCGAGCCGCTCGCCGACATCGATCCCGATCAGGTCGTCGCGCTCGGCGCTGCGGTGCAGGCCGATGTCCTCGCGAGCGGGCGGCAGGACGTCACGTTGCTCGATGTCGTCCCGCTGTCGCTCGGCATCGAGATGATGGGCGGCGTCGTCGAGAAGCTGATCCATCGCAACACCACGATTCCCGCCGGCGCCACGCAGACGTTCACCACGTACGCGGACAACCAGACCGGCTTCGACATCCACGTGCTCCAGGGCGAGCGCGAGACCGCGGATGCCTGCCGGTCCCTCGCGCGGTTCATCCTGCGCGGCGTGCCGCCGATGATCGCGGGCATGGGCCGCGTCGAGATCACGTTCCTCATCGACGCCGATGGCCTGCTCAAGGTGATGGCCAAGGAGCTGACGACGGGCCAGGAAGCGTCGATCGAAGTGAAGCCGAGCTACGGCCTGTCCGACGAAGAGGTCGAGCAGATGCTCGTCGACTCGTTCGAGTACGCCGAAGAGGATCTCGCGAAGCGCAATCTGTTGATCGAGCGCATCGAGGGTGATCGCATCCTCGCGGCGACGCGGCAGGCGTTCGCCACGGATCCCGAGATGCTCGACGACGAGGTGCGCGCGGCGGGCGAGGCGGCGATGAAGATCCTCGAGACCGCGATGGCAGGCACCGATCACCTCGCGATCCGCCACGCGGTCGAAGCGCTCGACGTGGCGACCAAGCCATTCGCGCAGAAGCGCATGAACCGCGCGATCGCGGCGCAGTTCCAGGGCGTCGCTCTCGACGACGCGGCGAAGAAGGTCGGAGCGTAGCGATGCCGAAGATCACGTTCAAGAATCCGCAGGGAAAGCTCTCGCTCGGTCCGCTCACGGTCGAGTGCCAGAAGGGCCAGTCGATCCTCGACATCGCCGAAGACTGCGGCGCGCGCGTCGGTCATGCCTGCGGCGGAAACCTCGCGTGCTCGACGTGTCACGTCTACGTGGAGCAGGGGCTCGAGTCGCTCGGCGAGATCCAGGACAAAGAGAACGACATCATGGACCGCGCGTTCGACGTGCGCCCGGAGTCGCGCCTCGGCTGTCAGGCGAAGATCTCCGACGAGGATGTCGTCGTCGAGATCTCCGAAGAGGGGCTGCAGGCGTGGCTCGACGAGAATCCCGACGAGCGCAAACGCCTCGCCGCCGAAAAAGCGAAAGCCGCGGGATAGCCGCGGCCGTTCACCGACGATGGCGCCGCGTTACGCGACGTCGAACGTCTGCCACCCCGAGTCGGGATCGTTGCCCGGCATGTCGAGTCCGGCCTGGATCTCCCAGACATGGTCGATGATGCCGCCGCGCAGCGACGGGTTGCAGCTCGTGGGCAGCTCGATGATGCCCTCGAAGTCGTACGTCTGGCCTTCCTTGAGCTCCATCGCACCGGCGATCGTGACCTTGTTCTCGTAGCTCTGCTTGGAGCCCGAGACCTTCTCGCCGCCGTCGGTCTTGAACTGCGCGCTCTCGGTCGCGCGGAGGAGCAAGTAGACCGCGCTGACCTTTCCGTTCGCCTTCGCGACGGCCTGCACCTTGACCGGGACCGCTTGGCCGCGACGCGCCGATGGCACCGTCACGCGAACCGTTGCACCACCGCCCGTAACCTTGTTCTTCAGATCTTTGAAAAAGCCCATTCGACGTAGCCTCCGCAGGTCCGGACGCACGCCGTGGCGCGCAGTCGCAGGGAGCTACGGAGACGCCGCGGGATTGAGGATGCCGCCCCCGGTGCGAACGCCGTAGACCAGCACGTGTCCGGCGCCGCCGCCGCCACCACCGCCACCCGCGATGGGCGTGCCGTTTGGAGTGCCTCCAATGGTGCCGTTCGAGCCGTCGCCGCCCGAGCCTCCCGTGCCACCGCCCGCGCCTCCGGCGACCCCTGCGTTTGGAGCCGCGAGTACGGCCTCCGCGCCGAAGGCCCCCATCGCCATGTCGCCTCCACCTCCGCCGGCACCGCCCTTCGCGATGATGTTGCCGGCGATGACGATCGACGGCGCGTCGAGGCCGATGAGGCCGCCCGATCCACCACCGCCACCGCCGTGCTGCGCGGCGCCGCCGGATCCACCCGCACCGGACGCGTCGATGCCTCCGGTCGCATCGATCTGGATCGAGGTGCCCGCGATCAGATAGATCGCGCCGCCGCCCGCACCCGCGACCGTCAGCGGCGCGGTGCCACCACCGAGGCCACCCGCGCATCCACCGGCGAGCGCCGACAGCGGGGACACCGCGCGCGGTCCGCCGCCGGGCGCCGTTCCCGCGCTGCCTCCCGGACCGCCGGCGTACTGATACGTGCCACCGCCACCACCACCACCGGAGCTCGCTCCCATCACGCCGTTCATCACGCCGTTCGTCGACGCGCAGTCTGTTCGCGCACCGGCGCCTGGTTCTCCCGCGCGATCGCTCGAGACATCGATCGGCGCGGACACCGTGATCCCGTGCGTCGCGAACAGGAGCAGCGGGCGTGCTCCGACCGCGCGCAAGGTGAACTGGACCGTGATGTCGTCGGCGACGATCACGCATGCGTCGGCGACACCGTTGACCACGCGATGTGCTTGGCAGCGAGCATCCGTTCCCGTGTCGATCGTGTTGCGCAACGTCACCACGCTATCGAGGACGAACGAACACACGCGTACGAAGCCATCCCCACCGCAGACCTCCATCGCGGAATCGGACATCACATCGAGCGTGTCGATCGCGGCATCCTCACCGCGCCCGGACAACCCGTACACGCGGTCGCACGCCGCTACGAGCAACAGGACTCCGAACACTCTCATTACCGCGAGCATAACGAGGAATCGGGCGCGCCGTCGTGATGGCTCGGGCAACGCGCTCTAGCGATCGAGATCGCGAAGCTGCGCGGCTTCGAGCGCATCGAACTGTTCGCGCTCGAGGTCGCGTAGCGCCGTCCGCGTCCTCGGCCGATCGCTGGTCGTCGGCGGTGAGCGTGGCGCTGTCAGCCTACGCGCGACTCGTCGAAATCCCGAGGTTCACCAGGCGAGGACGTGTGGCTGCGCGTCGGGCTCCCAGCACGCATCGGTGCCCTCGTAGTTGACCGTGATCACGACGAGGCGATGCTCGAGCGAGGCCCAGGTCTCGTCGAGGTAGGCGGGGTTCGAGCACTCGTGGGTGTTGCTGCGACTCGGCGGGGCGAGCCATGTCGTGGGCGCCGCACGGTCGAGGAGGACGGCCTTCCCGTCGCCGCGCTCGTCGGTGATGACGACGTGGTCGGCCTTCCACGCGACGACGAGGTTGCCGCCACGCGCGGTCTGCTCGGACATCGGAGCATCGTCCGCTTTGTCGAGCGTCATCTTCTTCAGCGGCACGAGCCGGTGCTTCGCGTGGAGCTGCGCGAGTAGCGTGTTCGCGCGCGCGATGCGATCGCGCAGCGGCGCGAGCACGCCGGTGTCGTCGAAGAACGCGCCGCTATCGACTTCCTCGACGGTCAGCACGTCGAGCGACGACTGCATCTGATCCGTGCGCGTGCGCACCTCGAGGCGGAAGTTCGGATTGCCGCGCGCGCCGTCGGGCTTCTCGATGCCGAGGACGACCAGCGATCCGTCCGTCGCGATCGCGGGGAGCAAGCGATCGACGAGGTGATGATCGTCCCACGCGATCGAGGGCGCGGGAACGGGTGGCAACCGTGCGGGCTCGGCCGTGGGCTGCGCCGGTGGCGGCGAGCTCCAGCACGCCCCACAGACCACGAGCACGAACGCGGCGCGCATTACTCGACGAGCTTGAGGTGCGTGGCTCGCTTCGCGCGCGGCTCGTCATCGGACTTCGCGAGCGACGGTGCCGGCGTGGGTACGGTCGGCATCATCGTCGGCGCCGGGCCGACGGCTTCGTTGCTGCCGGTGAGCACGTCCTCGGGGACATCCTCGGGCCACACGGTGCCGCGCTGCTCGCCCTCGACGGAGGCGGCGTACACCGCGGTCCACGGCAAGATGCAGCGGAACGGCTGACCCGCGAACGTGAGCGTGCCGGCGATCGCTTCGTCGTCGACGGTGAGGTCGCCGATCGCGGGGCTGAGGTTGTAGCCGAAGCGAAGCACGAGCCCCGGATCGGCGCGAAACCGCGGCGGCACGGAGACCTCGGCGCGACGCGCATCGACGTGCACGAGGATCGGTCCGCGGCCCAGGAGCTGCTCGACGGTGCGGCGCTTGTCGGGGGCGCTCGCGTCATCTTCGTCGCGCAGCGCGTGGATCGATTCGATCTCCGTGGACGGCTTGCCGACGAGCTGGACGAACTCGTCCTCGGTCATGAGGCCCGCATCGACGGCGTCGCGCAGGATGCCCTCGGGGCGATCACCCGCGGCCGCGGTGACGCGCTCCACGGTGCGCTCGCATCGTGCTGCATGGCGCAACACGGCGCCGTGGGCTGCGAGCGAGCTCTGCGATCCGGTCCGCCAGCGAGCGAGCGCGCGCTCGACATCGACGAGCGACGTGGCGACGCGATGCTCGATCAAGGCAGTCACGACTGCCTGGAGCCGGGCCAGGGTCTTGGGATCGCGCTCGAGCATGCAGGGGACTTAGTACGGGGTTTCGGGGAGGTCAACGATCCGATTCCACCAGATCCTGCAGAAGTGCCACGACGTGGTCAGGGACGGTAATCGCAACGAATGCGGCGAGATCCACGACCGCGCAGACCACGGTTCCCTCCGCCGCGAGCGAGCGCTCGCGCCCACCGTCATCGGCCCCCCGAAACACGCGGTAGCGGAACGTGATCGACTTGCCGCCGAGTCGCGACACCGAGACCACGATCTCCGCGGTGTCGCCGAACTTCAGTGGCCCCTTGAAGTCGCACTCCGCGCGCACCGCCGGAAACCCGATGCGATCGCGATCGAGCAGCTCCGAGTACGCGCGCGGGCCGATGCGTTGTCGCCACAGCTCTTCGAACGCGAGGTGAAAATAGTGGAAGAAGCGCGGGTAGTAGACGATGCCCGCGTGATCGACATCGGCGAAGCGCACCGGCGTCGCGAACGTGAACGTCATGCCGTCACCGGACCCAGTACGACGCGCACGCCGCACGCGGCGGGAACACCGGGGCAGGGCGGCGCGAGCTTCTCGAGCTCGATCGCGACGCGCGCGTGCGGGTACAGCTCGAGGATCTTCTGGCCCATCGCGCCGGCGAGCGCTTCGAGCAGCTTGAACGTCGACTTCGTGCCGAGCGCGACGATGATCTCGGACACGCGCGCGTAGTTCACCGTGTCGACGATGCGGTCCGACGCGATCGCGGCGGTCAGCGACAGCTCGAGCGTGACGTTCACGCGAAACCGGCGCGTTCCGCGGCGTTCGGCGGCGGTGTTGCCGTGGTTGCCCTCGAACTCGAGGCCTCGGACGAAGACGCTATCGATCACGCGCGGAAGCTACACGTGCAGCGGCCGTGTGCGCCACGTACAATGAGCGGATGTCTCGCTGGATCGTCCTCGCGTGCGCCCTCGTCGCGTGCGCTGCGCCACCGCCGACGCCGGTCGAGAAGCCAGCGCCGCCGCCGCCCTCGATCTTCACGATCGCCGACAGCGGTGTCGGGCCGGTCGGCGCGAACACCCGAGCGAACCTCACCGCGGTTCGCCGACTCGTGGGTCCGCAGGGCTACACGGTGCGGCCGATCAACGACGGCGGCGTGGAGCTCCATGTCTACGACGGCAACGAGCACCTGTTCTACGTGATCCCCAACGACGACGGCTCGCTGTTCAACGTGCACGTCGTCAGCGCGTCGATTCCGATCACGCAGCACCCCGAGTGGGTGGTGGGCCAGCCGTTCTCGCACAGCGAGATCCTCACGTACTGCGAGTGCTGGGGCCCGCATCCCGTGTGTTGGAAGCACGGCGAACACGTCGCGCTCGGCTTCAAGCGCGACTGCGACGGTCTCGACAGCGCGACGGGCCGCGAGGCGCTCGTCGGGACACCGATCCAGCGTGCGGTGTGGAGCCCGAAGCCGTTCGGCGAGGACGAAGGCGATGGCGACGGCAGCGGGCACTCGCAGGTCCCCGAGTGGGTCCCGCGCAACGATCCCTAGATCACGCTTCGGCGTCGTCGGCTTCGATCGAGCCCTTCACCTTGAGCAGCTTCTTCTTGATCATCGTTCGCTTCAGCGGACCGACGAAATCGACGAGGAGCTTGCCGGTGAGGTGATCGTTCTCGTGCAGCATGCAGCGCGCGAGGAGTGCTTCGCCGTCCATCTCGAACATCGCGCCGTCCATCCCCATCGCGCGAACCCGGCAGCGCAGCGGCCGCTTCACCTTGATGTAGATGTCGGGGAAGGACAGGCAGCCCTCTTCGGAGTCCTGCTGTTCGTCCGAGACCGACACGATCTCGGGGTTGATGAACGCGACCGGTGGATCGGTCTCCGCGCGACCCGCGAGCTTGGGCTCGACGATGAACATGCGGCGCGCGTCGCCGAGCTGGAGCGCGGCGATGCCGAGGCCGTTCTCCGCGTACATCGAGTCGACCAGGTCCTGGTAGAGCGCGCGGACGGAGTCATCGATCGTCGTGATCGGCACGGAGGGTTGCCGGAGACGCTCGTCGGGCCAGATGACGACAGGACGGACTGCCATTGGGAGGCCACCTTAGCACGCGCACCGTCGGTGTTTAGGCGCATTGACATCGTGCGTTCGGGGGGCCATACACGGCCCGAAGCTCGATGATCACGCGTTTCTCCGAGGCCAAACTACCGACGCCGCACGGGGAGTTCCGCGTGGTGGTCTACCGGACCGGGGAGGTCGCGGGGCTCGGCGGAACGGCGCTCGGCACCGGCCCCGAGGAGCACGTCGCGATGGTGATGGGTGACGTCACGGGTGGTGGCGTGCTCGCGCGCGTCCACTCGTCATGCTTCACCGGCGAGGTGCTCGGCAGCCTGCGCTGCGATTGTCGCGCACAGCTCGATGCCGCCCTCGCGCGGATCGGCGAGGAAGGCCGCGGCGTGGTCGTGTACCTCGTGCAAGAGGGACGCGGGATCGGCCTCGGCAACAAGGTCGCCGCGTATCGGCTGCAAGACGGCGGTGCGGACACCGTCGACGCGAATGTCCAGCTCGGGTTCGATGTCGACATGCGCAGCTACGATCTCGCGGCGGGGATCCTGCGCGACCTCGGCGTGACGAGCGTGCGCCTCATGACGAACAACCCGCAGAAGATCGCGGGCCTCCAAGCCGCCGGCATGCCGGTCACGCCCCAGTCGCATTGGGTCGGCGAGAACACGCATAGCGAGAGCTATCTCGCGACGAAGAAGTCCAAGCTCGGTCATCTCGGCTGAAGGAACGCCATGAACGAAGACATCGCTCGCGCTGCGCTCTCGAAGGTTATCGATCCGATGCTCGGTCACGACATCGTGACGTATCGGATCCTGCGCTCGGTCGAAGTGCAGAACGGCGACGTGCTCGTGAAGCTCGACATCCCGACGCACGCGTATCCGGCCACGCAGCGCCGCGAGCTCCAACAGCGGATCGAGAAGGCGCTCGCCGATGCCGGAGCGAAGCAGGTCTCGGTCGTCGCGAACGTGACCACCGCGCACTTGCCCGCGCCGAGTGACAAGGCGGTGCTCAAGGGGCCGAAGAATGTCGTCGCGGTGGCGGCCGGCAAAGGCGGCGTCGGCAAGTCGACGGTCGCGGTGAACATGGCGCTCGCGCTCCAGAAGCACGGCGCGAAGGTCGGCCTCCTCGATTGCGACGTGTTCGGTCCATCGATCCCCACGATGCTCGGCACGCCCGAAGTTCCGGCGAGCGCGAGCGAGGACAAGCGGATCATCCCGGCGATCCATCAGGGCCTGAAGGTGATCAGCGTCGGCTTCTTCGTCGACAAGGACGAAGCGGTCGTCTGGCGCGGGCCGATGGTGCATCGCCTGCTGCAACAGTTCCTCGGCGAAGTGGACTGGGGCGATCTCGATTACCTCGTGTGCGATCTGCCGCCCGGCACCGGCGACGTGCAGCTCTCGCTCTCGCAGCTGATCCCGATCGCGGGCGCGGTGATGGTGACGACGCCGCAAGAGGTCTCGATCGTCGATGTCGTGAAGGGCATTGCGATGTTCGAGAAGGTCGAGATTCCGATCCTCGGGATCGTCGAGAACATGAGCTACTACAAGTGCCCCGCGTGCGGTCACACCGACGAGATCTTCAGTCACGGCGGCGGCAAGCGATTGGCGCAAGAAGTCGGCTGCGAGTTCTTCGGCGAGATTCCGATCGACACGCGCATTCGCTTCGGCGGTGACGCGGGCGTGCCGATCATGACGTCGTCGCCCGACTCGGAGAACGCACATCGGTTCATGGACATCGCCACGAAGGCCGCGATGAAGATCGCGGGGATGGTGTTGTCCAAGCCGAAGCGCTCGCCGCGCCTCGCTGTCATCAAGTAGGCGGCGGCGACACAGTCGAGCCGCCGTCGAGCGTCGGCGTGCCGAATAGCTTGATCACGCCCGCGCCACCACCCCCGCCCCCGGCGCCGCCCGACGTACCTGCGTCCGTGGCGGATTCGCCGGACAGCACGCCGAGGCCAGATCCGAGGGCGCCGTTCGTGGAGGCCATCCCGAAAGCCACGCCGCCGCTCGCGCGCACGCCGAGGAGCAGCGCCCCCGCGCCGGCCGAGCCGGTGCCTCCCCGAGCGCCACCACCACCGCCGCCACCGTCGGCGAACAGCACGCCGGACGGGCGGACCTGGATCATCGGCGCATCGAGCGCGATCACGCCGCCGCTGCCACCACCGCCGCCACCACACGAGGTCCCGATGACCGGCACTCCGCCACCACCGCCACCACCCGCCGCGCGGATGGTCCCGACGATCGTGATCGCGTTGCCGGCGATGAGATAGATCGCGCCACCGCCGGCGCCGCCGAGGGCGGCCGAGCTCGCGGGTCCCGCGCCGCCGGATCCGCCGGGGCAGCCGCCGCGCAGCGAGGTGACGGGAAACGCGACCGGCGCCATCGCGTGCACCGCGTTGTCGGCGCCGCCGCCGTTACCGCCGCGCCCGCCGAGCGTGCCGCCCGGGCCGCCACCGGTCGCGCCGCCTGCGCTCGAGGTCGATGCCCCCGCGGCGATCGTCGGACAACCGACGCCGCTCCCCGACGCTGCCTCGATGATGCTCGACGTGGCGACGATGATGTTGGTCTGCGCGAACAACACGAGCGGGCGCGGACCGGTGACCTGGACCGCGCCGACGACGGCGATCTGTTCGGCGGCGACGAGGCAGTTGCCGGCGATGATCTGGTCGCAGTCGGACTGCGTGTCGATCGTCGGTGGCAGGTTGAGGGCGGGACCGATGACCGACGGACACGTATTGGCGAGCCACCCGGTGCCGGCGCAGAAGTCGCCCGGCGGCACGTCGATCGAGTCCGTTCCACCGTCGGCGGGGAGCACGTTGCACTCGATCTCGTCGAAGCACAGGCCGTCGGCGCCGCAGGCGAGGCCAGCGGGGCACGCGGGTGCGTTGGCCGGATCGCAGCGCACCTCGCACGCGCCTTCGATGCGCGGACGATAGCAACCCGCCAACATCGCCAGCGCGCAGATCAAGGGGCGATGCACGCGATCAGTATACGCCGGGTGATCACTCGTCCGGATTTGCGAATCTGGTCGACGGGCCAAGATCACGCTGCGTGTTTTCGATACGGTGAGACTGCTTTGGGGGAAGCGCGATGGCCGTAGTGTTCGCCGATCTCGAGCGCGCGATCGCCGCGCGCGATCCGTCGCTCGGCGATCTGTTCGTGCGCTACCTCGCGCAGGACGACCCGGAGCCCGGTCGCGACGAGATCGTTCCGGTCGACGACGGCGACGAGTCGACGCCGTCGATCGATGTCCCCGCGGGCGCGATGACGATCGCGAAGCTCGTGCAGACGGTGAATGAGCGCGGCCTGTCGAACAAGAATGCGACCGAGCGCAAGCTCACGCGGCGCGAGGCGTTCGCGGCCGCCGAAGCGTCTCCGTTCGCACCGCCGCGCCTGCGCGTGGGCACCTTGCTCCTCGATCTGTATGCGCGCGGTGACGCCGAAGGGCGCGCGGCGCTGCTCGAGATCTTCGAGAAGGGCCGCATGCAGTGGGGCGTGTGGAAGGCGGCGAAGGCGATCTACAAGAAGTCCGAGGAGACGAAGGACATCACGATGTTCGGCGTCCTCGCGTATCGCTTCGATGCGATGCAGCCGGCGCGCACCGAGATCGGGCCCGGCACGCAGAAGTATCTGCGCCGTCGCGCGTGGCGGTACCTGCGGCAGCTCGGCTCGGCGACCGCGGACGCGTACGTCGCGTTCGCCGTCGAGGTCCTGCGTCACTATCCCGCGAACCACGGTGCGTACGCGTCGTCGTGGGTCGCCGCGCAGATCTGGGGACACAAGAACCTCAAGGGCGCGCGTGGCGCGGCGACGTTCCAGCCGCCGACGTGGGGCGATGCGATGGCCGCGCGCGCGTTCCCGGCCGCGTGGAAGATCTCGCCCGCGCCGCTCCTGCGCCTGCTCGAGGTCGCGCACAACGATCTCGTGTGCGACTTCGCGATCCGTTCGCTGCGCGCGGATCATCCGCTCGCGCTGCGCGCCGTCGAGCCCGCGTGGCTCGCGCGTCTCGGACGGCGACCGATCGCGGCGATCCACGCGTTCGTCGTCTCGCTCTTGCGCGAGAGCCCGGAGCTGCATCAGAGCAAGCTGAAGCAGCTCGGCCTCCACGACGTCGTGCTGGCGTTCCTGCTGTCGCCGTCGCAGGAAGCACGTGCGTACGCGCTCGAGTACGCGGCGTCGCACGCGCCGGAGATAACGATCGAGGCGCTCGTCGAGCTGATCGAGAAAGGCGCGGCCGAGGTCGCGAAGTTCGCGGCCGCGCGGCTCGAGGGGATGTCCGGTGCGCAGCTCGGACTGCCGGTGCTGCTGCGCCTCTTGCGCCACAGCGCCGCGCCGTGGGTCGAGGCCAAGCTCGCGCAGAGCTTCTCGCCGAAGGACATCGATGTGGCGACGTTCGTCGAGACGGCGACGCGCGGCGCGAATCACTTCGGCGCGCTGATCAAGTTCTTCAATGACAAGCAGGCCGCGATCCCCGCGAGCTACTGGATCGCGCTCGTCGACGATCCGCGCTCGAAGGAATGGGCCATGCGATCGGTCAAGGCGACGGCGCTGACCGAGCTCGGCAAGCGCAGCGCCAAAGAGATCGGCGTTCCGTGGATCCAGAAGACGCTCGAGAATCGCGAGACCAGCGATGCCGTCGCGCGCTGGCTCGATGCGGGCATGTTGTCGGGCGCGGACCTCGATGTCGAATGGGTGAAGACGCTCGTCGGCAAGCCGCGGCTGCGCCCGGTCGCGCTGCGGTTGCTCGCGGATCGCCGTCGCGTCGCGCCCGCGCGCGTGGGCCTGTCGTGGCTGTTGGATCTCGCGCGCTCGACGGATACCGAGCTCGCGTCGTTCGCGCAGCGCATGTTGCTCGAGAGCTTCGAGCCCGCGGACTTCGCGCCCGCCAGCGGATCGATCGACAACCAAGCCGGCGTGCAGCGACTGTGGGAGCTCGCGGCGGGAAAGAAGTCGCCCGAGGCCGTGCGCACGTTCGCGGCGACGTACCTGAAGGCGCACCACCCGGATCTCGGGCCGCGGTTGCCCGAAGCCAAGGCGCTCGGCATCACCCCGCGCCTCGGGCACGACGCGTACACGGTGCAGACGTTGCGGCCGCTGTTGTTCGACGATCGCCAGGACGTGCGCCGCCTCGCCGCCGCGATCGCGGCCGAGGAAGTCGTGCGCTGGGGCGACAAGGATCTCGTGTACGAGCTCGCGGGCGCCGCGCATCGCGAGCCGCGCGCGGTCGGTAGCGAGCTGCTCCTGTCGACGATCTCCGACGACGAAGCGCAGAAGAAGCGCTTGCCGGCGGATTGGCTCGACGGGCGCCGATTGTTCGGGCTCGCGGAGTCGAGCCACAAAGCGTCGCGCGAAGTCGCGTTGACGTTGATCCGTCGCCTGTACGACTCCGTCGGAGGCGCCGAGCGACTCGGCTGGCTGATGGAGAGCCCCGAGCGCGACGTGCGCCTGTTCGCGGTGCGCTTGTTCTGGGATCGCCATCGGCCCAAGCCGTGGCCGGCGGACTTCGTGCCGCGCAAGAACGTCGGCGCGGCGATCGGAACGCAGCGGTTCACGGATCTGTCCGCGCTGCAGCAGTTCGCGCGCGTCGTGCTGTTCGGGTTGCCGCCGGGGCGCGTGGGCGAGCGCGACGCCGTCGTCGAGGGCGGCCCCAAGCCGGAGCGCGCGTTGGCCGCGAGCGTCGCGAAGAAGCGATTGATCGAAGCGATGCGTGACGTCGGGCTCGAGGATGTCGAGCTCGCGAAGGCGATCGCACCCGTGCTACGCGAGTTCACCTCGTCGACGGCGAAGGGCGAGTGGCAGGCGAGCGTGCAGGCGCTCGTCCAACTGAAGGCGCACCACGGCGCCGCGTTCGAGGGGGCCGCGTGACGGTCACTCGCTACGGAGCGTGGGCCGAGCGGCTCGAGACGATCGCCGTCGGACGCGAGCTCGTCGCGGTCGCGGGTCGTCGCGATGCCGGCGCGGTCGTCGCGTCGAGCGTGCACCTCTTGCCGATCGCGTCGCTCGACAAAGCGACCGCGGGGTGGGTGTGCGACTCGCCGTCGTCCGTCAACGCGCTCGCCTTCGCGGGTGACGCGCTGCTGCTGTTCGGCGGCGACGAAGGGGCGATCGTCGCGTGCGATTCCACCGTCGAGAAGAAGCCGCTCGCGAAGCTCCCGCTCGGAGCGAGCGTGCGCGCGATCGCGATCGATGCGAGCGTGGCGCGCGGCGATAGCGGCGCGATCGCCGTCGGCACCGCCGATGGGACGCTGCACGAGATCACGCTCGCGATCGCGAACGGCACGCCGACGTTCTCCGTCACGAACAAGCGCAAGCTGTCCGATGGCGCGATCAACTGCATCGCGCGCGATCCGGCCGGGCTCTGGCTCGCCGGCGCTGCCGATGGCCAGCTGTGGGTTGTCGGTTCGGATCAACGAGCGGTGTTGCCGGGCGGCGACGGTGGCATTCGGGCGGTGGTCGCCGTCGGTGATGGCCGCGCGGTGATCGGCTGCGGCGATGGATCGATCCGCATGTGCTACGTCGTCGGCGACGTCGAGCCCACGGATCGCAGCGGCGATTTCGGTCACCAAGGTGCCGTGCGCGGGCTCGCACTCGGGCCGTTGATCGTCGACGACGCGGGCCGCGAATCGCCGCGCCGGATGTTCAGCGCCGGGGAAGACGGCGTCGTGAAGCTGTGGTTCCTCGACGGCGCGCGCCGGCCCAAGACGATCGAGCCGGGCATCGGTCCGATCACGTCGATCGCGTTCGCACCGGGACCGGTCGCGAAGATCGAAAAGGCCGCGGGCCGGCTGTGGGCGACGAGCACGAGCCGCAAGGTGTGGTCGACGCCGATCGGCGCGGACCTCGATCTCGCCGGCGAGCCGACGGTGTTCCTGTCGGCGTTCGACGCGTACGAAGCCACGCTGCGCGATGCCAAGGCCGCGGTGAAGGTGAAGCTCGAGGCGCTCGGGTTCTTGACCGCGCTCGCCGAAGACGAGGCCCGCGTGCTCCTCGATCTCGCGCTCGCGAGCGGGCCTCCGGAAGTCCGCGTCGCCGCGACGCAGGCGATGGTGCGCTCGAACCGCCGGCTGTCGCGTCCCGCGCTCCGTGCGGCGCTCGCCGCGCAACAGCCCGAGCTGCGTGGCGCCGCGTTCCACGCGCTGCGCGATCTCGAGACCGAACAGCCGCTGTCCGCGATCCGCGCGGGCCTGTCGGTCAGCTTCGACGATGTTCGCGTGCGCGCCGTCGAGGCGCTGATGCCGCTCGCGCCGACGAGCGTGATCGCGGCGAGCATGATCGCGGATGCGCTGCGCGACAATCACCCGAACGTTCGTCGCCGCGCGTACTCGGCCCTACGCCAGGTCGCGAAGACGCCGCTCGATGCCGTGCGCACGGCGCTGTCGCGCGGCATGCCCGACGTGCGCGCGCAGGCGCTCCTCGATCTCGGCTTCATCCTGCGCGCGAACGATGCCGAGGCACGCGCGCTCGCGTCCGGCGCGTTCGACGACGCCGATGCCGGCGTGCGCAGCTCGGCGTTCATGTCGTCGGTCGCGATGCGACCGCGGCTCGCGGGGCGCCTGCTCGCCGCGGTGCCGAGCGTCAAGGCGTTCTGGGATCAGGTCAGCGCGCAGTTCCAGCTGACGACGCCACCGCCGCCGGATCCGGGCGCGCTCGACGACGAGGAGCTCGAGCCGCTGTTCGCACAGCTCGCGTGCCGTCACGCCGACGCCGCGATCCGCGGGGCTGGATGCTTGCTCGCGCTCGGTGACCCGCGCGCCGTGGGTGCGGTGCTGCAGCTCACGCGCGAAGCGGATCCCGCGCTGCGCCGCCCCGCGCCCGGTAACCTCGTCACCGCGCGCGCGATCCACCACCGGCTCGTCCCGCTCGTCGACGCGATCATGACGACCAGCCAGGGGGCGATCATGGCCAAGGCCGCCCTCGTCGAACTCGGGGTGATCGCCTCGGCGCACGTGCGGTTGCCGCTGGTCACCTC
>JBGARE010000060.1:0-41120 GCA_044230415.1 Kofleriaceae bacterium | reverse complement strand
TCCGTCCTGGGCCATCGTTGCCGCAAACATCGGAGAATTGCCACCGGGCGGTCCTCCGTGGCCGCCGCCGACCAGCGGTGCGCCGGGCGGTCCGCTCATCGGAGCACCCATTCCACCCATCGGTGGATTCATTCCGCCGCCCATGCCGGGCGCGCCGCCCATCGGGCTCATCCCGCCACCCATGCCGGGCGCGCCGCCCATCGGTGGATTCATGCCGGGCGCGCCACCCATCGGAGGACCGCCGTGGCCCGCGCCGATCGTCGGCGCGCCGGGCGGGCCCATCGGAGGCGGCATCATCGGCTGATGAGGCGCGCCCATCGGCGCAGGTCCGCCGTAGCCCATGTTCTGCGCGCCACCGCCGATCCCGGGTGCGCCCGGTACGACGCCCGCGAGGCCCGTGCCGCAGGCACGACAGAACTTCATGCCCGGTGGGTTCTCGCCACGACACATCGGACAGATGACGGGCAACCCCGCACCTGCCCCTGGAGTCGGATTGAACGCTGCTGGTGCCGGAGCTGGCGCGAGCGAGCTGCCACAGTTCAGGCAGAAGGACGACCCCGCCGGGCTTTCGTGGCCACACATCTGACAGCGCATCGTTCCCCTAACGTTGATCCCGGATCGAGACTACGTCGTTGTGGCAGACACGGGAATGGCTGCGGGCCCGTTTGCAACGCTCGCCCCAACTTGCTAAGACCGGCCGGCTCCGTGCGTAACACCGCATCTCGCTTCGTGATCTTTGCGGCCCTTGTCGCGGTGGGGCTCGGCGCGTGCGTCGACTCGGCCGTGCGGACTGCACCCTTCCGCGCGCGGCCCGACGTCCCCGATGCGGGCAAGCTCGCCGGGCCGTTCAACGGTCGCGTCGTCGATGCCACCACGCATGCACCGGTCGCGGGCGCGCTGGTCTATGGCGCGTGGACGCTCGAGCGCGGCGCGGGATTGCCCGAGCCCGCGGGCGCCAAGGAGTTCGTCGGATCGACGGATGCGGGCGGCGGCTACGTGGTGCCCGCGCTCGGTAGCATTCCGCGCGGCACTCGCGTCACCGAGTTCACGTTGCTCGTCTACAAGCGCGGCTACGTCGCGTATCGCAGTGATCGCCGGTTCGCGGATCTCGGACCGCGGATGGACTTCGCGCAGCGCGAGAACCAAGTGTTGCTCGAGCGCTGGCGCACCGAGCTCTCGCACGCACGTCACCTGCGCTTCGTCGGCGGTGGCACCGCGGTCGCCGCGCTCACGCAGTGGGAGATCGCCGATGCGAGCGCGGAGCTCGATGGTCGTCGCTCGTCGGGCGAGGACGTTCGTCCCGGTCGCGGCGACGGACAGTACGTCGTCGCGGCGCAGCTGCTGAACGACAACGACATCAAGAACCGCACGAAGTACGACGGCGGCTTCGAGACCGGCCCGCTGTCCGACGAACCGGACACCGCCACGTACTCGTCGCAGCACTTCAAAGCGCTCGGCCGCCCCGAGACGTGGGACGTCGCCGTTCGCTTGTGGCGCCTCGATCCGGGCAAGGCGCAAGAGCGCTACGAAGAGCTGCTCGGATCGTTGCCCGGCACCGTCGAGCAGGATCAGATCGGCAGCAAGTCGTTCATCGCGAGTGAAGCGGACATCCGCGGCGTCGGCTTCCTCGACGCGCCACGCGGCGTGGTCGTGCTCCTGACGTGCGGATCGAATCAGTGCACCACGCCCGAGGACGTGACCGCGATCGCGAACATCGTGTACGGCCGCATCAAGACGCTGCTCGCGCCGATCGGCACGTCGACGGGAACGGGAGGTGGAAAGTGAAGCATCTCGTCCTCGCCTCCGTGCTCGGCACTGCCCTGCTCGCTCCGAGCGTCGCCCACGCGTGGGAGCCCGAGACCACGCACGCCGGACTCGCCGAGCAGGCCGCGCTCGCGAGCAAGCTGCACAAGCGCCTCGTCAACCTCGGCTTCACCGGTGGGCTCTTCGAGCCGCTCACGATCCCGCCGGCCGATGCGCCCGCGCTGATCGCCGCCGTCAAGCTCCTCTCGCCAACTCACGGCTCCGTCCCCGACGCGCGTGGTCGTCAAGCTGCGCTGTCGTGGCTGACCGCGGGCGCGGCGCTCGCCGATGTTCCGGCGGCGCACGGCGCGAATCACTTCTTCGATCCCGACACGCGTCGCGGGTGGGAGAAGCCAGGACGCGGCGTCATCGACGGCGTGACCGACAAGGTCCGCGAGGCGATCGGTCGCGCGGGTCTCCCCGAACGCGGTGTGCCCGCGCCGGACTGGGTGATCGCCAAGGACAATCCGTTCAACGTCACGGCGTTCTACGCGCAGTACGCGAAGGCCGTCAGCGCGAAGACGCCCGGCGAACGCTCGCGCCACATGGCGGCGGCGCTCGTCGCGGCGGGTGCGATCCTGCACGCGCTCGGTGATCTCGGATCGCCATCGCGCGTTCGTGGGGACGAGCTCGCGCACCTCGAACCTCTCGGCGCGGGTCCCGACGATCTCGGTTCGCGCTTCGAGCGGATCGCCGCGCTCGCGCATGGTCGCCTCGGCGTCCCCGCGCCCGCGCGCAAGATCGAGCGGCTCCGCCTTCGCGAGTTCTTCACGTCCACCGACGGTGGCGGGCTCGCGGATCTGATCGCGCGCTCGTATTTCTCGCCGAACACCCTGCCCCGCGAGAGCCGCATCGGCGGTGACAACCGGCCGCCGCTCGCGCGCGCGAAGCCCGCGCTGCCGACGCGCCTGAACCTCATGGCCGCGAGCCGTGACGATGGCACCACGTTCCGCAACTCGAGCGGCACATGCCTCGCACGGTATAAGGTCGATCACGGCCTGCTCTCGTTCTGGATGGACGACGAGTGCATGCTCGAGCAGACGACCGCGATCCTCCCCGAGGTCTCGTCGTACGAAGCTGGCCTCCTCGATTTCCTTCTCCGCGGCGAGCTGACGATCCAGATCGGCCCGACGATCGTCGTCACGGGCAAGGAGCTCGGAGCCGGCACCGTCGAGATCCTCGTCGAGGATGACCGTGGCGTGCGCACGTCGCTGGTCACGGCTCCCACGCAAGGCACGACCGACGCGGCCACTCTCGCCAACGCAGGCACGCCGTCGAGTGGCACGCGCGTTCTCGCCGTGTTCCGCGGAGTCGATCGCAACGGCGAGCCGATGGTCGCGACCGGCGCGATGCCCCTCTCGCAGTAGGATCGGCACATGGCCAAGAAGCGTGGCAGTGCGGCGAACCGCGATGACGGCGGGCTCGATCGCGTGCTCGCGCTGCTCGAGGAAGCGGTCCCCGGCCTCCACGATGTCGAGCCGCCCGGCGAGCTCCCGAGCGGACTGCCCGAGCCGCTGATCGAGCTTTACTCGCGCTGCAACGGATTGCGGATGTTCCTCGACACCGTCGAGATCGTGCCCGCGCGCGAGGTCACCATGCCCACGCCCGGCAAGTGGCAGTTCGCCACCGTCGAAGGCGATCCGATCGCGATGGACCACCGCGGCCGCATCTGGCGTAGCGACGAATCCCTCGACGACGATGTCTGCGACGGCACGCGGGTCGATCGCTGGCTCGCGGGCCTCCTCTCGTCGTTCGGTCTTCTCTACGACGCCGACGGAGAGTTCGCCGACGACGTGTTCGACGACGAGGGCGAGATCCTCCCCGCGGTTCGCGAGAAGCAACTGCGCGCGCACCTCAAGCGCGACGCCGCGTCGCCGGGAATTCGCTGGCGACTCGCGCTCGCGCTCCTCGATCAGGGCGCCGCCGAAGACGCGCGCAACGAGCTCGAACAAGTCGTCGCCGACGATCCGGCGTTCATTTGGGCGTGGCTCGATCTCGGTCGCATCTCCGAACAGCACGGCGATGTCGGCAACGCGCTCGACGAGGTCCGCATGGCCGCCGAAACCGCCGAAGGCGTCCAGCATCCGCAAGCGGGCTACTTCTTCGCGCAGCTCGCACGCCTCGCGAGTCGCTCCGGCGACGAAGTCACGCGCGCCCAAGCAGCCACGCGCACCTCGCTGCTCGCCCCATCGCTCAAGAAAGCGCAGCTCGATGGCGCCCGCGAGTCGCTCGCCGCCGGAGACGTGAAGTCGGCCAAAGGCCTCCTCGATCTGCTGCGTGCCGTGTGGCCGCGCGACCTCGAGGTCCTCGATCTCGCTCGGCGCGTCGAGGGAAACTAGCTCGGCGCTAACTCTTCGGGCGCGCGAACGCGGCAGCGCCACGACGGATCACCGTCGAGTGACCGACCACGTCGACGAGCGCCTTGCAGCGCGCCAGTTGTTCGCGCTCCGCGGTCGAGGTGCAGGCATACACGTCGCTCGCGCCTTTGGGATTCGCGCGGCGAACGAGCACGTGCGCGCCGCCATCGAACGTCGTCGCGTAGCCCACGGCCGCGCCACGCGACGTCGCGAGCGTGATCTTCGACAGCGGAGCACCATCGCTGGCCTCGGCCTCGACGCGTGCATCGAATTCTCTCGTCGTCATCGCGCGGCGCTCGAACAAGAGCTCCTCGGAGCCACGACAGTTCACCGCGACGCTGAACGCATCCTCGTCGATCTGCACGAGATCGAGCGTGCAGTCCTTGGCCCACGCCGGCGCATTCGGTGCGAACTGCTCGAGCCGCGGACGATCGTGATCGTCGGGCGTACCCGCTACCGCGGTCCCCATCGACACGATCACGAGCGCGATCCCCATCCGCATGTCTACGTGGGTACGCCCGCGACCGATCGCGGTCAAGTTACTGGGGCGACGCTCAGCGGAAGACGGCTTGGTCGGCCGGGATGCCGCGGGCTTCGAGCTCGGAATAGAACTTCGGCACGTGTCCCGTGGGCGAGAAGGCCGCGCCGCGCTGCTCGAACAGCACGCGCGTGTCGAACTCCATCTCGTTGTAGCCGAGCACCTCTTCGATCGACAGGACCTTCACGGATCCGTCGGAGGTGCGCGCCACGTGGACCACGATCTCGAACGCCTGGGCGACGAGCTCGCGGATCGCACCTTCGTGCGCGCCCGCAGCGCGAGCGAGGGTGGCGAGGCGAGACAGCGCGGCGTTCGCGCCTTCACCCGTCATCGCGACGACAGCGCCGTCGACGGATGCGTTGAGTGCGTGAACGAGCGGCAGCGCCTCGTCACCGCGGACCTCGCCGACGACGAGGCGATCCGGCACGAGGCGGAGGGCCGTCTCGAGCAGGTTCGACAGATCGACCGACACCATCTTGCCGATGCCAGCGCGGGTCTCGAGTTGGATCCATTCGTCGCGCGGGATGGACAGCTCGGCGATCTCTTCGATCGACACGACGCGCTCGCCTTTCGGGGACGCAGCCGCGAGCGCCGCGACTACGGTGGTCTTGCCCGAGCCGGGACCACCGCAGACGAGGATGTTGCGACGCGCGTTGACGCAGGTGGCGAGGAAGTCCGCCATCCCCGGCGACATCGTGCCCTGCGAACCGAGGTCCGAGAGCTGCGCCATCGGAGACGCGGGCTTCTTCAGCACGAGGCAGGCGCCGCGTGCCGCGACCGGCGCGACGGCGGCCGTGAGGCGGGTGCCGTCGCGCATGCGCAGGTCGACGATCGGCGTGGCGTCGTCGATCTTCGCGCCCGCTTCGGCGACGAGGCGCTTCACGACGCGCTCGAAGACGTCGTCGGAGGAGAACGCTTTGCCGGAGCTGCGGAGCTGGCCGTCTTTGCCGACGACCACGCGGTCACGGCGATCGATGATGATCTCGTCGATCTTTTCGTCGGCGAGAAGATCCTCGAGCGGTCCGAGCGCGAGGGCCTCGGACAGCGTCTCTTTGATCAGCGTGTCTTGATCGATGTACTTCGGCAGCTCGCCCGAGGTGTCGAGGGTCTCGACGAGATCGATCGTGGCGCGCTCGGCGCGTTGCCACAGATCCTCCTCGTGGAGGCGCTCCATCGGGATCTTGTCGAGGTCGAGCTTCGCGCGGAGACGCTCGAGGATGTTCGACTGCAGATCGAGCATGCGAACGATCTTGGGATCGAGCGGCTCGACGTTGACGCCGCGGCGGCTCGGGATCGAGACGGAGCGACCGACGCGTTGCTTTGCACCCTGACCGACGAGCGCGCGGCCCTTCGGTTGTGCGGCGCCGTTGCCTGCAGACGGGTCACGAAGCGGCAGCACGGGCGCGGGCTGACCGACGCCACCGATCGTACTCGCCATCGGCTCGGGAGCCGGTGCTCGCGCGATCGATGGTGCGGGCGACGGGACCGGTGCCGGCGGTGGCATCGGTGCGGGTGCCGGTGCGGGCGCAGGGAACGACGGCGCCGGGGCCGGCGATGCGAACGTGGGCGCGGGGGCCGGCGCGGAGAACGACGGTGCCGGTGCGGAGAACGACGGTGCGTCCATCGGCGGGGGCGGCTGCGGCGCGGGAGACGGGAACGCCGGCGCGGGTCCCGGCGACGGGAACGCCGGTGCGTTCGAGCTACCGAGCGGCGGCGGCATGGTCCCGCCGGGACGCGCGGTACGGCCGGGCGGCGGCGAGGAGATCGGCGGCATGCGGCCCGGCGGAATCGGATCCGGCGCGGAGGGTGGCGGACCGGGCTCGCGATTGCCGCCCATCTCGCGCTGCGGCTGCGGCGCGGGACGCGGAGGAACCGAACGCGGCGGTGGCGCGGCGGGTGGCGGAGGTTGCGGGGCGGGCGACGATCCGAACATCGGTTCGGCGTTGCCCATGTTGTTCATCGGAATCGGCATCGCAGCCATCGGCTGCGCTTCCGTCGGACGCGGCGGACGCACGTCGATCGGCGGCGGCGGCGCGGCGATGTTTCCACCCGGTGGCGACGTCGTCGATTCGGATGCGCCATCGCCCTCGACGCCGGATGCGGCTTCGTCGACGCCGACGATGAAATCGCCGATGTAGATCTTGTCGGAGTCTTTGACGACGAGCGGGCTCGTGATCTTGCGACCGTTGACGTACGTGCCGTTCGTGCTCTTGAGATCGACAATGATGAACTTGCCGTCCTTGAGCACGATGCGCGCGTGACGCTTCGACACGTTCCCCTTCGGGAGCACGATGTCGTTGCCTTGCACGCGGCCGATGGTGACCTCAGGCTTGTTGAACACCATGCGGCGCTGCTCGCCGCCTTTTTCCTGGATGAGTATGGTGAACATTGACTCCCGATGGTGAGGGTGCCACGCGCCCGAAGTCTCGGGCGTGTCCCTCGCCATCGAACGGTACTAAGCCGCGGCAATCACGGTCAAGTTGCTTACGTCTGTCCGCTCGAAGCTGGCACTGGATCCTTGACGGAATCACTTCCTTCGTCCCAGCCGAGCGCCGCCCGTACATCGCCCCACCACAGGGCCCAGACCCCGACCGCCAGGACCCCGACGATCGCGACGACGATCAGCGCGTCATGCCACCGGGGCCTCACCATGAATCAACGCTAGCACGCGCCGTCTCAAGGAAAAACCGCGGTATCAAGGACCCCGCTCATGCGCCCACTTCGCGTCATTTTTGCCCTCGTCCTCGTCGGGATCTTCGTCTCGACGGCGGCGGCCGCGCCCAAGAAGTACCACTTCAAATTGGCCGCCGTGACCGCGAAGAGCGAGGTCAAGGCAGACGTCGCCAAAGAGGCCACGCCGCGGGTCGAGGCCCAGGTCAAAAAGACCTTCGAGACCCACAAACAGCTCGTGGCGACCCTCGAGGGAGCCCCGGATCCCGATGCCAAGGCGGAGGCGTTCCGGAAGTTCCTCAAGGCAAAGGGCCTGGCGGGCGCATATCTGGTGACCGTGGAGATCACCGAGGCCTCGATCGAGCTGGTCCCGGTCGAGTCGAAGCCGGGCACCCAACGCCTCGTGGTTCGGGTCGCGGTGCACCTGCTCGGCGAGAACATCCCCGGCCGCACGATGGGCTTCACCGGCGATGGACAAGCCACGATCAAGCAAGAGGTCGGCAAGAAGGTCCGCGACCGCGATCGCGAGTTCACGTGGGACGAGGCGGCGAAGGCCGCGGTCGACGACGCGATGCAGACGGTGTTCAAGCAGCTCGCGATTCCGCAGAAGAAGCAGTGATCGCGCCTCGCGTGGGACCGCAGTGACCACGAGGCCTGCGGTTGTCACGATCCTGTCGTGACGAGCAATCGCGCACGCGGGCGTCGTGTCGATCGCGCATGCGCCTCGTTTTGAGCCTCACCGTCGCCGTCGCGCTCGTCGCCCTGCCCGCGCTCGTCGCGTGTAAGCCCGATTCACCGCCGGCCCGCGCCGACCGCGCGGTCGCGAACACGTCGACTGCGCGCCCTCGGCAGGCCACGCTCCCCGCGCTGACGAACACGAACGCGCTGATCATCGGCGTGCAGCTCCGCGCGGAGATGGCGTGGAACGACGCGACGGCGGTGAACACGCCCGAGGCGTGGGACCTCGCCGCCGATCTGTTCGCGCGCGCTGCCGCCGCGTGTCGTGTCGAGTGCAGCGAGCTCGCGTACGCGACCGTGCTCGCGCGATCGAGCGCGATCAAATCCGACGCCACGCTCGTGCGCCCCGACGAGAAACCGACGGAGCCGCAGCCGCTCCCCGTGCGCGTCGAAGCGTTCATCGACGCGGCGGACAGCTACGTCGCGACGGCACCGGCGGGAGACGAAGACGCGATCGGCGTCTCGTTCCTCGCGGGGCAGAAGTACAACGACTATGGCTGGATCGACGAATCGACGACGCGATTCGGGACCATCGTCCTCGCGAACCCGACGGCCGAGGTCGCCTTGTACTCGGCGAACCTGATGCTCGACGCGTTCAATCGAAGCGAGCGCTACGACGACATGCTGCGCTGGGCGCGCGACCTCCAGGCGAATGCAGCGCTGATGGCGGCGTATCCCGAGCTCGCGGAGCTCGTCGCGGAGCTGCTCGCCCGCGCCGCTCGCGCGAACTAATCGACGAAGTTGCCGATGCGCGGCCAGCGGAACTTGGTCACGTCCCACCAACGGTCGGGATACGAGAACCAGATGAACATCGCCTTGCCCTTGATGTTCTCGATCGGCACCGCGCCCCAGAAGCGCGAGTCGTTGGAGTTCGCGCGATTGTCGCCCATCGCGAACACGTGACCCGGCGGCACCACGTAGTGCAGGAACGGCGCGCACTGGTCGTCGCTCGGCGAGCCGGGCAGTGCTTCCACTTTGCCGAGCAGCTGGTTCGGCGCCGGCGCTTGGTTGTCGGACACGCACGACGGCGGCGGTGCGTCCGGCTGCGGGAAGTCTTTGCCGTCGGGCATCGGCGGTTGGCCCGGCCGCAGCGCCGATTGGAACGTGTCGTAGCTGTTGCCGTTCACCGTCTCGCGGTAGCGACTGCACGCCATCGCGCGCCACTGCCCGGTCGAGTTGTCGTCGTAGCTGCACTCTTTTTCGACGAGCTGTTGCGGCACCGGCTTGCCGTTGACCCACACGACCGAGCAGCGCACCTCGACGGTGTCACCGGCGAGCGCGACGACGCGCTTGATGTAGTCGCGGTCGGGCGTGCACGGCTGCATGAACACGATCACGTCGCCGCGCGATGGCCCGCCGAAGTCGACGATCTTCGTCGTGGTCCACGGGATGCGGACACCGTAGATGAACTTGTTGACGAAGATGTGATCGCCGATCTCGAGCGTCGGATACATCGAGCTCGACGGGATCTTGAACGCCTCGATCACGAACGCCTTGAGCGACAGCGCGAGTGCGAGCGTGACCAGCAGTGACTCGGCGCCGCTCGAGAAGCCCGAGCGCGCTTTGCGCACGACGAGCTCGTCGATCAGCGAGTCGAGGATCGGCAGTCGCGCGCGCACGGTGGCGAGGTCGCCGGCCGCGAGCGCCTTCTCGACCTCCGCCGTGATCTCGCCGAGGTCGCCGCCTTTGCCCTTGAGGTCCTTCTTGCGAAGGAGTGCGGCGCGCGCTTCGCGGAGCAGCGCGGTGGCTTCTTTACGGACACGGCGATCGAGTGCAGAGGAGCGCATCAGTTCACGAAGTCCCCGATCCGTTCGAAGCGGATCTGAGAGAGGGAACGGTACGACAACCAGATGAAGAGTGCCTTGCCCTTGATGTTCTCGATCGGCACCGATCCCCAGTATCGGGAGTCGTTCGAGTTGGCGCGGTTGTCTCCCATGACGAACACGTGGCCCGGTGGCACCACGTAGTGGAGCTGCTGTTCGCACGCCGCGGTGTGCGGCAAATGGGCGTGAGTCTCGACGATCTGTCCCGTCGCCTGGTTCTTCGCGACGAACGCCGTCCCGTCGGGGTTACGCGAACAACTCGGAGGAAACCGCGCGCCGTCGAGCTTGGGGAAGTCGCGGTCGTCGCCCGAGGTCAAGCCGCCCGCGGCGATCTTGCGCTCGTCGCGCATCGGGCGATCGGCGTCGTGGAACGTGTCGTAGCTATCGCCGTCGACGGTCTCCGTGTACCGGCTGCACGCGCGGCGGATCCAGCGGTTCGAGATGTCGTCGTGATCGTCGTACTCGCAGTCGCCTTCGACGAGCTTGTTCGGGACCGCAGCGCCATTCACGTAGACCACGTTACAACGCACCTCGACCGTGTCGTTCTCGAGCGCGACGACACGCTTGATGTAATCGCGCTCCGGCTCGCACGGCATCATGAACACGATCACCTCGCCGCGCTCGGGCTTGCGGACCTCGAACAGCCGCGTGGTGGTCCACGGCAACCGCACGCCGTAGATGAACTTGTTGACGAAGATGTGGTCGCCGATCTCGAGCGTCGGATACATCGAGCTCGACGGGATCTTGAACGCCTCGATCACGAAGAACCGCAGCACGAACGCGATCAGGATCGCGGCACCGATCGATTCGAAGTAGTCGCGCCACGTCGACTTCACCGGCCGCTTCACCAGCTCGTCGACCAGCTCGTCGAGCGCGGGTAACGCGAGCTTGACGCGCTGGAGATCCTCGTCGGACAGCGCCTTCGCGACTTCGTCCGACACGGTCTCGAGATCGCCGGCTTTGCCGACGAGCGGCCCTCGCTTGATGATCAGCGCTGCCCTCGCCTCTCGCACGAGCTGCTGCGCTTCCTTGCGCACGCGACGATCGAGCGTGGCGGAGCGCATCCGTCAGTCGACCTTGAGCACGGTCAAGAATGCCTCCTGCGGCAGCTCGACCGAGCCGACGGACTTCATCCGCTTCTTGCCCTCTTTCTGCTTGTTCAAGAGCTTCTTCTTGCGCGAGATGTCGCCGCCGTAGCACTTCGCGGTGACGTCCTTGCGGATCGCTTTGACCGTGGTGCGCGCGATGATGCGGCTTCCGATCGCCGCTTGGATCGCGACGTCGAACATCTGCCGCGGCACGACGTCCTTCATCTTCGTGCACAGCTCGACGCCGCGGTTATAGGCGGTGTCGCGGTGCGAGATGATCGACAGCGCGTCGACGCGCTCGCCGTTGATCAGCACGTCGAGGCGGATCAGATCCGCTTCGCGATAGCCGGCGGGCTCGTAGTCGAGGGAGGCATAGCCGCGCGACATCGTCTTCAGACGATCGTAGAACCCGAACACGATCTCGGCCAGTGGCATCTCGTAGACAACTCGGACACGGCCACCCGGGTCGTAGTGGAGCCCCTGCTGCGTGCCGCGGCGCTCCTGGCACAGCTGCATGATCGGGCCGACGTACTCCTGCGGCAGGTGCACGGTCGCGAGGATGATCGGCTCCTCGACGCGATCGTACTTGCCCTGGTCGGGGACCTTCGCCGGGTTGTCGACCTCGAGCACATCGCCGCCGTTCATGTGGATGCGGTAGCGCACCGACGGTGCCGTCGTGATGAGGTTCAGGTTGAACTCGCGCTCGAGTCGCTCCTGGATGATCTCCATGTGGAGGAGACCGAGGAAGCCCGTGCGGAATCCAAAGCCGAGTGCGAGCGACGTCTCCGGTTCGTACGTCACGGACGCGTCGTTGAGCACGAGCTTGCCGAGCGCGTCCTTGAGATCCTGATAGTCCTCGTTGTCGACGGGAAACAGACCCGCGAACACCATCGGCTTGACGGTCTTGAATCCGCCGAGCGGACCGTCGGCGGGATTGTTCGCGTCGACGACCGTGTCACCGACGCGCGCGTGCGCGATGTCTTTGATGTTGGCGGCGACGATGCCGACCTGCCCTGCTTCGATCGACTCGACCTCGATCGTCGCGGGCTTGCGCACGGCCGTCATCGCGCACTCGTACTCGACGCCCGTGGCCCAGAACCGCAGCTTCTGGCCCTTCTTGATCGTCCCCTCCATCACGCGGACGAGGACGACGACGCCGCGATACGTGTCGTACCAGCTGTCGAAGATCAGCGCCTTGAGCGGCGCGCTGCGATCGCCCTTGGGCGGCGGGATGCGCTCGACGACGGCTTCGAGCATCTCGTGCACGCCGAGGCCTGTCTTCGCGGACACGAGCAGCGCCGTCGACGCGTCGAGACCGATCGTGTCTTCGATCTGCTGCTTGACCCAATCGGGTCGCGCGACCGGCAGATCGATCTTGTTGAGCACGGGCACGATCTCGAGCTTGTTATCGAGCGCGACGTAGACGTTCGCGAGCGTCTGCGCTTCGACGCCTTGCGCGGCATCGACGACGAGCAGCGCGCCTTCGCACGCGGCCATCGAGCGCGAGACTTCGTAGTGGAAGTCGACGTGACCGGGCGTGTCGATCAGGTGGAACTGATAGACGAGGCCGTCCTTCGCCTTGAAGTGCAGCTGCACCGACTGCGCTTTGATCGTGATGCCGCGCTCGCGCTCGAGATCCATCGAGTCGAGCATCTGTGCCTGTGCTTCGCGCGCGGTGACGGCGCCGCACTCGTCGAGGATGCGATCGGCGAGCGTGGTCTTGCCGTGATCGATATGGGCGATGATCGAGAAGTTACGAATGCGCTCGAGCGGAAACGACATAGAGCAAAAACCGCAGTGTCTTTAGCGTGATCCGAGTCGCAGGTCGACCTGCCCCGGCAGCTGATCACGATACTTCTCGAGCACGAGATCAATCCCCTGCCGGATGTACTCGGCCACCGGCACTTTCGTCCGTCCGTGCAACGCCTTCAGTTGAGCGTCCTGCTCGGGCGTGATGTAGACGGTCGTCGAGATCTTTTTCCGAGCCACGTGATCGTGACCATACGTTGCCATATGAGGACGGTCAAACCATTGCGGCTCGGGGAATGGCCGACTAGGCTCGTCTGGTGATGGCGAAGCTTTTGAAAGTCGGACTCTTGTCGGTGTTGTCGGTGGCGGCGGTCGGTGCCTGCAAGAAGGACAAGGGCGACAAGACCACGCCGACGAACACGGCGGACGCGGGGTCACCCAAGGTCGATCCCACGCTGTGCGACACGAACGGCAAGAACGTCGTCACGTACGACCTCAACAAGGACAATCGTCCCGACGTGTGGCGCCTGTACAAGGTGCAGGACGACGGCGGCACGAAGGTCGAGTTCATGAGCTGCAAGCAGGTCGACTTCGACCGCGACGGGCGCAAGGACTGGGTCGTCGCGTACAACCCGAAGGGCATCCCTCTCTTCGAGAAGGCCGACTTCGACTACGACGGAAAATGGGACATGAGCGCGATCTACGACACCAAGGTGAACCACCTGGCCGAGGTCGAGCGCGACACGGACTTCGACGGCAAGTTCGATGTCAAAGAGGTCTACGACACCGGCGGTGCGCTCACGAGCGTGCGCCGCGATCGCAACAACGACGGCCAGCCCGATCTGTGGGAGCAGTACAAGGACACCGTGCTCCTCGCGATCCTCTACGACGACGACTTCGACGGCAAAGTCGATCGCCGCGAAGAGATTCCCGGCGCGCGTCCCAAGATCGAGATGCCGACGGAGCTCGATCCCACCGCGACCGGCACGCTCGACGCGCCGAAGGGTGCTGGTTCGGGATCCGCGGCTCCGAAGACGACGCCCGCGCCGAAGAAGTAATGTCGACGACCGTTCCCAAGCCCTGGGGGCACGAGCTGATCTGGGCGAAGACCGATCGCTACGTCGGAAAGATCCTGCACATCAAAGCCGGCGAAGCGCTCTCGCTGCAGTTCCACAACGTGAAGGACGAGACGATCATGCTGCTGTCCGGCCGCATGCAGCTCGTCTACTTCGCCGATGGTGAAGAGCCGCGATCGCGCGAGCTCGTGCCGCGCGAGCCCGTGCACATCACGCCGGGACTGCGGCACCGCATGATCGCGATCGAGGACACGGATGTCGTCGAAGTCTCGACTCCCGAGCTCGACGACGTGGTGCGACTCGAAGATCGCTACGGTCGTTCGCAGAAATAAAGCGAGCGTTTCGCTGCCTAGCGCAGCTTGATGTCGTTCACGCGCTTTTCGGTGCTCGCCGGCGGCGGCTTCGGATCCTCTTTCGGCAAACCGAGATCCGTAAATGTCATCAAGAAGATGATGAGCAAAAGGAATAGAGCGATGCCGATGCCGACGGTCAGGCGCTCGGTCCGCTTGGGATTCCGATTGCGCTCCACAATATCGTCGAGACGACCCACGGCTTCATGGTAACAGGCGCGCCATGTCCTCGCAGGCAGCGAAGGTGGTGGTGTTCTTGGGCGCCCTGGGCGTCGCGACGTATTTCATCGTGACCAAGGTCGGGAAGGACCCGAATCGCGATGCAAAGAACCGTGTCGAAGCGGTGATCAAGGAGGCGCGAAGCTCCGATGCTGGCGCGAAGAAGCTCGACGACGTGTTCGCGTCGCCGGACTTCTCGCTCGTCACTCACGAGACGCAGCAGCGCGCGGGGATCGAGGTGATCCGCATCGCGGCATCGCGCCCCGCGTCCGACAAGGTCGATCACGCGAACCGCCTCGTGCGGCGCTATCAACTGTTGCCCGTCAGCGTCCAAGGCGACTCCGTGCTCGGTGAGCTGTTGACCACGCTCGACGGCTGGTCGGGCGGCATGAAGAAGCCCGAAGACGGCGACGCGCGCATCGCGATCCTCCGCCAGGCCAAGCTGATCGCGGATCCCGCGCACCAGGCGGAGATCTCGAAGAAGCTCGCGACCGCGAAGCTCGAGGTCGCGCTGACGAAGACCGCGTCGCAACCGCTCGAAGCGCTCGCGCTGTTCGTCGAAGAGCCGGTGGCGCCGACCGGCATCGAAGAAGCGGGCAAGCTGCTCGCGCAGCTCGTCGAAGCGCCGTCGCTGCTCGAAGAAGCAGGCCGCGATCTCGACGTGTGGCTCGCCGCCGCGAAGGACTCGCCGCTGCGCGCGAAGATCACCGAGCAGCGCGACCTCGCGAAGGCCGCCGCCGCCGAGCTCGAGGGCGAGAAGACGCCCGCCGAGCTGCTCGCGATGCAGAAGAAGCGCCCGTGGGATCAGCACGTCGCCATCCGCCTCGCGCTCCACGATCTCGACGAAGGCAAGCCCGCCGCGGCCGAGGCGCGCCTACAGGCGTTCGGCAAGCCGTCGCTGCTCGTGCGCGATGGCCGCATGGTGCTCGCGCGCATCGCGATGCAGCAGGGCAAGCTCGACGTCGCCGATGACCTCGTGTCTTCGATGCTCGGCGGCCGCTTGCAGCAGTTCGTCGGCGCGAGCGCGGCGTTCGAGCAAGCAGCGCTGGATCTCCAGAAGTCGATCGAGGATCGGCTGAAGACCGGCGCGCTCCCGCAGGACGTGCTGTCCAAGCTCGAGACCGCGTCCGAAGCGAAGCAGCGCGAGATCGTCGACGAGTGGATCAGCGGAACGATGCGCAACGACGCGAACCTCGCCGAGAAGCGCGAAGCGATGATCGCCCTGGGCGACGTGGTCAGCGCGTCGATCTTTGCGGGCACGATCAAGGTGCAGCGCGCGCAGGCGATGACCGGCCCCGCACGCGACGCGATGCTCGCGGCCGCCGAGAAGACGTTCCTCGCCGTGCGCACCGCCGCCGAAGGCCAGCCCGAGTACCACCTCGGCCTCGGCGAGATCTACGCGCGCCTCGGCAAGGTCGCCGAGTCCGACAAGGAATTCCAGAGCGTGCTCGATCGCAAGGAAGACAACCTGACGATCGCGGTCGCGAACATCTATCGCAACATCGGCAACCCCGAGCGCGCGACGAAGATCACGACGGACCTCTACAACGCGGCGACCGATCCGAAGGTGAAGTACTCGGCCGCGTTCATGCTGTATCACCTCGGCCGCAACGAGGAGGATCAGGAGAAGTGGCTCAAGGTCTCCGACCCGAACAGCGAGTCGGTGAAGATCGCGCTCCTCGAGCTCGAGGCGACCAAGCTCCGCAAGAAGGGCGACTTCGCCGCGTGCGATCGCAAGTTCGAGCAGGCCGCGAAGGCCCACCTCGAGATCGCGGCGCGCAGCGAGGCCGGCTACAACAACGCCGCGATCGCGCACATGCAGCGCTACGCGTGCTCGGGCGATATCGCGAGCCTCGCGGACGCCGAGAAGGTGCTCGATCGCGCGTATCGCGCCGCGAGCGACTCGCCGATCGTCGTCTCGAACTACGCGTCGATCCTTCTGTCCAACACGTACCTGCGCGTGATCGCGAAGCGGATCGACATCAAGGCGATCAAGCTGACGCAGTCCGAGGCGTACGACCTGATCGAGGCGCTCCTCGACGGCCCCGAGCGCGCGCAGGTTCTCGCGGACTTCAACGCGGATCCCGCGTATCGCAAGGCGTTCCAGCTGTACACGCAGCTCGAGGTGCTCCAGCCGAACAGCACGTCCGCCTACTCCGCCGCGCTGTCGCACGCGAAGTTCGCGCGTGATCCCTCCGAGGCGGCGCAGGTCGTCGATCGCTTGAAGCGCGCGCCGAAGCTCGACACGAGCGAGACCAAGACCGCGCGCGACGAGTTCATCGCCGGCAAGACCGACGCTCGGATCAAGGAAGACCTCGACGCGCAGATCACGCGCCTCGAGCCGCTGCTCTCGGCGAAGGGGTTGTCCGCGCGCACGCAAGCCGCGGTGGCGTACCTGCTCGCGCACGCGCTCGGTCGCGAGGGCATCGTGTTCGGCAACCTCGAGCAGGTCGCGAAGGCGGCGGCGCTCGACGCCACCGTCGACAAGGGGTGGCCGGGCCTCCACACCGACGGGCTCGCGCACGTGATCGTCGACCAGATCGGCCTCGCACTCGACAAGGACCGGTGGGTCAAGGAGCGCCGCGTGCGCAACGCGGCCGCGGTCCTCGACCAACTCGCCGCCGATCCGCTCGTGGCGAAGATCAAAGCGGATCCGAAGTGGGCGCAGGTCGCGACGCTGCTGCGTGCGATGAAGACCACCCCGGGCATCGCGGACCTCCGCCTCGCGCGACAGACCGGCGATGCCGAGGCGATCGCGAAGACCGCGGTCGTCCTCGACGACAAGCTGATCCGGCTCGATCGCGAGTTCGACAAGATCGCCGATCCGACGTCGCCGACGAACGCCGAGGACCTCGCGCTCCTCGACAAGCGCTGAGGCGCCGGGACGTATTGCCAAGGCGCCGGTGCCGCCCGGCCGAGGACGCCACCGGGATTTTGCCGCCAAGGCGCCGGTGGGATTTACCGCCAAGGGCCCCAGTGCGTTGGTGATAGCTACATCGTGAATTCGACGAGGTACTCGATGCGCTGCTGCTTGCCGTCGTAGATCACGAACTCGTCGTCGTCGAACTCGGTGCCGCGGACGCCGTGGCACGAATCGAAGCCCTTGGGCGGCGCCTTGAGGCCGTACGTGATCTTCGTGAACTTCTTCTGCTTGCCGAGCGCGACGCGAGTCACGGCCATGAACCGCGTCTTCTTCTTGCCGGGGTACGTGTAGTTCGCGGCGGTGCACGATGCGTCGCCGAAGTAGATGCCGCTGCCGAGCCAGCCTTCGTCGGTGCGATCGACGCCGAGGCTGACGACGATCTTCGGCAGCAAGATGCCGCGCGTCAGGATGCCGACCCAGTTCTTGATGTTGGAGCCGTGGAACAGCAGCCGCTCGTTGCCGATCTTCGTCTTGAAGTCGTTCCACTCGCCGGGCCGCTTCACGCCGAACACGTTCTTCACCTTGATGCTCTTGCGCGTGATCTGGCTCTTCACGACGTGGTCGCTGATCTTCTTGAAGTCCGGTGAGGACGGCGACAGCGCGCGCAGCTCGGCGCCGAGCGCTTCGTAGCGGCTCTGAACGTCGTCGTCGTAGAGGACGTTCTTGCCGCCATGATCGCTGTCGTTGACCTTCAGCATGTCCTTCATCAGCTGCAGGGTCTCCTGCTTCTGCTGGAACGCGGCCATCGAGTCGATCACCGCTGCTTCGATCGCCTTGCGCGTACGGCCGAGGCGATGCGGCACGACCGTGTAGAACTCGCCCGACTTGTCGATCATGTCGTCGCGGTTCTTCTTCTTCTGTTTGAACATCGCGTACAGCTCGTCGAGGATGTCTTCACCCTTCTCGATCTGTCCGAGCGTCAGCACGCCGAGCGGCGTCTCGATGCCCTGCGCGGTGATCTTCGCGTTCACGGTCTGGGTCAGTGCCGTCGTCGCTTCCGAGTAGAGGTAGCTGACGAGGTCCTGGATCTCTTTGTCGATCGTGACCTTCTTCGCCGCCACCTTCGCCGGCTTCTTGCCCTCGGCCTTCGCCTTCTTGTCGGCGAGCTTGAGCGTCTTCGCGTCGACGTTACCGCTGCTGGTGCCACGCGATGCTTGCGACCCGATGTTGCTCGACGCGAGCGCGAGCTCTTTGTAGCCCTTCCGCGGCGACGTCTTCTGCTTGTAGATCGAGTTGTAGAGCGACTCCGCCGCCTGCTGCGTCGGGCAGAACCGGACCTCTTTCTGTCCGGCGTTCGGATTCGTGTCGAGATCGTCGGTGCGACCGTAGTGTGTGAACACGCAGAACGGGCTCGGCCCTTTTCCGCTGTGCAGCTCGATCGCGTAGTACTTGTTGTTGTTGTTCTTGATGTCCGTGACCTGAAGAACGGCCTTCTTCACGACCGTGATGTTCGTGAGCTTCGGCGTCTTCGGATCATCGAACTTCCACGTCTTCACATCACCCATGTGACGGCCAGCTTAATACGGGTGGTGGTGTCCCTTCACGCCGTCCAGGTGCGGATGTGGATGAACGTGATGGTGATGCGCGTCGCGCTGATGCGGGTGCGCGCCATGAGGGTGCTCGTGCGAGCTATGGCGATGCACCGGCTTTGGCGGCTCGACGCGTGTCGGGGCGGCGCTCCCGCTGTGCGTGGTTTGCGTCGACGTCCGCGTCTCGGGACATCCGGCGAGCAAGATCAACGCGAGCGCGATGCGCGTCACGGCTTCTTCTTCGGCGGCGCCGACGCCATCTTCTTCTTCAGGGCGGCGAGCTCGTCGTCGACGCCCGCGGGCTTCTTCGTCCCCTGCGCTCCGGAGCGCGGGGCCGACTGCTTCGGCGTGCTCGCGGTGGACGCGCCCGGATTTCCGGCGCGTCGCTTCATCTCGCTGAGCGCGTCGTCGATCGAGGGCTCCTTGCGCGGCGGTGGTGCCGGCTCGAAATCCACATCGTCCGCGCTCGGTGCCGATCGCGTCCGCGACTTGCTCGCCGCGGGCGGGATGTCCTGGATCTGAGCGTACACGCGCTCGAGCTCGGCGAGCTCGGTCTCGAGCGTCGCGAGCTCGGCGAGGAGCGAGTGCATCCGTGCGCGCTCGCTGTCGGCCTTGCGCTCGAGCTGCGTGGCCTCGTCGGTCTCGCCGCGCGCCGTCGCGCCCTTGGCCTGATCGGACAACTTCGTCGCCGCATCGCGCGACGCCATCATCGACTTCGTCATCTCCGCCTTGCGCGCCTTCACCTCGTCGCGCAGGCGCCCGATCTCCGCGCGGTCCACGCTCGGCGCGGGCTCGGCCGGTCCACCGCCGAGATCCTCGAGCTCGCCCGGCATCGCCGTCGACGCCGCCGCGGCACTCGCCGCCGCGCTCGCCGCACGCACGCGATCGCGCGTCGCCGCCTGCGCCGCGATCCGCCGCTCGTCGACGACGCCGCGCTTGTCCGCCGCGACCGCCGCGACGATATCCGCGACTTGGTCCGCACCATCCGCCGTGGGCGTCGGCGGCGTTCCACCGAACCCCGACACGAGTGCGCGCGACCACAGCAGCAGCCCCTTCGCGCCGACACCCCGCGTGCGCCCTAACATCGCGGGCGCGTGCTTCGCCGAGTTCGCGATCGTGTCGTCGACGAGCGCGACCAGCTTTCCACCGACGAGCAACACGCGCGCGACGACATCCGGCCGCGGCCGCGCGACGATGGCGTCCGCCGCGCGCCACAGCAGCGCCGCATCCGCGGTGGCGCCGAACAGCTTCCCGCGCAGCCCGAGCGTCGGCACCTGACGGCGCAACACCGCGGCTGCCTCGACATCGGTCCCCGCGTCGAACAAGAACGTCATGTGATCGCCGCCGTCGAGCAGCGACAGCTGTAGCGCGAGCTGCCCCGTCTGCTCCGCGCCTAACCCGGCGACCTCGACGAGCGCGACCTTCCCGCTCAACTTGAACCGCGTGCGCAGGCTCGCGCGATCGTGCGCACCCGCATCCGCGAAGACGCGCTCGCCGATCGCCCCGACCACCAGGATGCGCTCGCCCTCCACGCCCGCATCGGCCAACGCGACCGCCGCGAGCTCGTCGACGGCGACGTAACGATCGCACCCCGTGTTCGCCCATGCGGCCGCTGGATCCAGCTCCCCGACCACACCGATCACCGGCGCCGCGCTGATCGACGGCTCGACGTGATCGCGCGCGACCGTCAGCGCCACCGCCGCGTGCGGATCGAACACGATCGCAGCATCGGGCGGCGTCAGCTCGAGCTCGCGCTTCAACCGTCGCTCGGCGCCCTCGCCCAGCAACGCGCGCCGCACGCGATCGGCCACGCCGCCACCACCGCCGCCCGCGCTACCGACATCGATCGCGCGCACTCGCATCCCCGCGGCTTCGATCGCCGCGAGCACGGGCACGACGCTCGACGCCGGTGCACCGGAGCTGGTCACGATCAGGACCTGGGTCTCGCTCACGAGCGCTCCACGAGGTTCGGTGGACGGCGTCCCGAGAGCACCGCGATCACTGCATCTGCACACAGCCGAGCCATCTGAGTCCTCGCCTCGGTGGTAGCCGATCCGATGTGCGGCGCCAAGACCACGCGCTCCGAGGCTTGCAGCCGCGGGTGGATCTCGGGCTCGCGGGCATAGACATCGAGGCCCGCGGCGAAGAGCTGCCCGCGATCCAGCGCGTCCGCGAGGGCTCCCTCGTCGACGCAGCCGCCGCGGGCGGTATTCACGAGGACCGCGGTCGCCTTCACGAGCCCCAGCCGACGAGCATCGACGAGGTTGCGGGTATCGGGGGTCAGCGGGCAATGGAGGGAGATGGCATCTGCGCACGCGAACAGGGCGTCCAGCTCGACGCGCTCGGCGACCTGACGGATATCGAAGAGCGAGAACGCGCCCGGAGATGCAGATGAGGCGCTCGCCTTCGACGACGGGCTGGACGACGACGAGCCAAACGATGTGCCCGACGACGATGTGCCCGACGACGATGTGCCCGACGACGATGCGCCCGACGACGATGCGCCCGACGACGATGCGCCCGACGACGATGCGGCCGACGACGATGCAGCCGACGACGATGCGGCCGACGACGATGTGTCCGACGACGCCGACGCGTAGACCACGCGCATTCCAAACCCGTAGGCACGCCGAGCCATCGCTTGCCCGATGCGCCCGAATCCCACGATGCCCAGGGTCTTGCCGAGCAGGGACTGCCCGAGCAACTGATCGAGCGCCCAGCCGTTCCACTGGCCCGCGCGGACGAGGCGCTCGCCTTCGCCGAGGCGGCGGGCGGCGGCGAGCATCAGCGTGAAGGCGAGCTCCGCGGTGGCCTCGGTCAGAACGTCGGGCGTGTTCGCCGCCACGACGTTTCGCGCGGCGAGCGCGCCGAGGTCGAGGTTGTCCACGCCGACCGCACAGTTCGCGACGACCTTGAGCTTGGGCGCGCGCTCGAGGACGCGCGCGTCGATCCGATCGAGCAGCAGGCACACGAGCGCGTCGGCGTTGGAGAGGTCCACACGATCGATGCCGACGTGCCCCGTTGCGGGGACATCGACGGTCGTCCCGGGCAACGCGGCGGTCACGAGTCCGGCCAGATCGATCGGTAAGGCCGAGGTCGCGACGACGTGCACCGACGGAGCATAGCCGCCACGCGTAGGGTGCGGCCATCGACGGGCTTCGATTCGCGACGACTATCGCGACGACCATCGCGACGACCATCGCGACGACCATCGTGACGACCATCGCGACGACCATCGCGACGACCATCGCGACGACCATCGCGACGACCATCGCGACGACCATCGCGACGACCATCGCGACGACCATCGCGGGCATCGACGGGCCGAGCGCTCGCCGGAGACCTTCGACGACAGCACGCGTACTCGTGTTGCTCGGCGGGCACGAACTCGTCCCGCTCGGCGCGGGCTGGTACCGTCGGGCCCATGATGCGACTCGCCCTCCTCGTTCCGATCTTCGTAGCTGCGTGTGGTGACGACGGCGGCACCGGTACCCCCGTGGACTCCGGTGGCTCCAGCATGGATGCGGGTTCGGCCGCCAAGGTCGTCGCGGTGACCTGCCCTGCTACCCCCGCAGCCACGGTGATGACCGTGAATGGCACCGATTCGTTCATGCCGATGAACACCACGATCTCGACGGGCGGTGTCGTGAAGTTCGTGATGTCGACGCTGCACGACGTCGAGCCGAACCCGATCGCGCCGATGTCGGACCCGAACACGCGCGTGGACTTCGGGGAGACGAAATGTTTGCGCTTCGACGCAGCCGGTGCGTACGGCATCTACTGCACGACGCACTCGTTTGCGGGGACGATCACGGTCCAGTAAAGCCGTCGGTGAAAAGAATGCGCGCGCTCGGTGGCGTGTTACGTAGAAGACGTGCGCGCGCTTCTGATGGTGATGCTGACGACCGGTGTGGCGATGGCCAAGCCCGAGACCACGGCGGTGAACGAGAAGCCCGCCGTCGAGAAGCCCAAGCCGAGCAAGAGCTCCGACGAGCCCCCCGGCGGCCTCCTCTCGCTCACCGATGACCCGGTGTTCGGCAAAGCCGATCGCATCGACGGCGACGAAGCGAAGAACGTGGTCGCGTTCACGTTCGACGACGGGCCGAACCCCGAGACCACGCCGGCGGTGATCGACGCGCTCGAGAAGTATGACGTGCCGGCGACGTTCTTCATCGTGACGCGCCGGCTCGAAGGCAAGCACGGCGAGAAGCCGCGCGAGATCCTGAAGCGCCAGCTCGCCGCGGGGTTCACCGTCGGGAGCCACTCGATCTCGCACCCGAACCTCAAGTTCGCGTCGAAGGACAAGCTCGCGAAGGAGATCGACGGATCGATCCGCACGCTGTCCCCGGCGGCGGGGCAGCCGATCGGACTGTTCCGGTTTCCGTTCGGCGCGACGAACAAGCTCGGCCGCGCGCGCGTGAAGAAGCTCGGCTTGACCGAGGCGTTCTGGAGCGTCGACACGCTCGATTGGAAGGCAAAGAACGCCGACAAGCTCCGCAAGACGGTGTTCTCGATGATCGTGAAGCAGAAGGGCGGCGTGGTGCTGATGCACGACGTGAAGCCGATCACCGCGAAGATCATCGCGGACGTTCTCGATGACCTCGAGGCCGAGAACTGCCAGCGGCTCGCTGCCAAGCAGGAGCCGATCGTGCCGGTGTCGCTCCACTACTTTCTGAAGGACGGAAAGACGGCGCGGCCCCTCCCCGAGGCCGTGCTGAAGCGGACCGAGACCTATCGCACGAACCTCCCGGGGCGCTGCGCGAAGCGGCCGGCCAAGCCGGTCGAGGCGCCTCCCTCCGCACCCGTTCCAGCACCCGCAAAGGCAGCGATCCCCGCGAAACCTTAGAGGGAGAACACCCCTCAGGATTCGTTTGACAACCACATCGAACCACACTAGGGTCCGCGCCTCTCAGGGACCCATAGGTCGACGGGGAAGCGTGGAATTGTCATGGAATCATCTAAGCTTGCGGGTGCGCGGACGCGCGCCGATTGGTCTGTCATGGCGCCGGTAACCCTCGACTACAACACCCCCTTGCCCAGCGCGCTTCCCTCGAAGCCGGAAGACAACGTTCGCACGGAGCAGACCCCGACCTTCGAGATGACAGACCTCGCCGACCTCGGCGATGGGTTCGGTGAAGGCGAGAACGAGCGCACCGTGGTGGTGAGCGCGGCGTACGAGCTGCGCCCCAAGTTCACGGGCCGCGCACGGGCGATGGAGCAGCTCGTCTCGATCGCGGACAAGGCGTTTTCGGAGCGGACGATCGGCTTCGCGGTGATCACCGGCGAGCCCGGCATGGGCAAGAGCCGCATGGTCAGCGAGCTCGTCACGCGCGTTCGCGCGAAGCACCCGACCACCGCCACGCTGACCGGCATCGCGGACGAAAACGCGCACGCATACGGTCCGGTCGCGCGCGCGCTCACGCAACGCTTCGGCCTCGTCGCCGGGGAAGATGCGACCGAGAGCCGCGACAAGATCCAAGCGGGCGTCGCCGAGGTCGTCAAGCCGCAGCAGGTCCCCGAGGTCGCGCACCTCGTCGCGCACTTGCTCCGCGTTCCGTTCGAGGACAGCCCGGTGGTCACGCCGCTCCTCGAGTCTCCGCAGCGCCTCGAAGCGCGCCTGTTCATGGCGCTCAAGCGGTTCTTCACCGCCGAGTCCGAGCGTCACCCGCTGGTGATCGTCATCGAGAACCTCGAGCTGTGCGGTCAGGACACGATCAACTTCCTGCACTACCTCGCTGCGGGCATGCGCGAGACCCGCGTGATGCTGCTCGGTACCGGCACGCCGAAGGTGTACGAGCGCCACCCGGCGTTCGGTGACGGCGAGCTCGCCCCGACGAAGATCGAGCTCGCGTCGCTGTCGCCGATCGAGGCCGAGGACCTGATGAAAGAGCTGTGCAAGCAGCTCGGCGAGGTCCCGCCGACGTTGCTCGCGCACGCGAAGACGCTCGGCGGATCGCCACGCGCGATCCACGAGCTCGTGCGCCTGCTCCTCGAGAGCGACGTGATCGTTCGCGAGGGCCTGATGTGGCGCATCGACAAGGCGAACCTCGCCGCGATGAAGCTGCCGAAGGGCTACGACGAGGTCGTCACCGCGCGGTTGCGCGTGATGGACTCCACCGAGCGCCGCGTGCTCGAGATGGCCGCGGTCGTCGGCGAGGTCTCGTGGCTCGATGCGATCCTCGCGCTCGAGCGCAGCTTCGCGTCGCCGGCGCAGATGCCGAAGGGCGCGGATCCCGATGGTCCGACGTTGCAGCAGATCGCGGCGAGCGGCGACCACTCGCGCATCACGGTGGTCGCGGCGATCGGCCGCCTCGTCGAGCGCGAGTGGCTCGTCGAGGTGCCGCAGTCGTCGATCGCGGGCGAGAAAGAGCTGCGCATCGCGAACCCGAACCTGTGGGCCCTCGTCTACAAGACGATGGACGACACCAAGCGCCGGAACTATCACGCGATGGTCGCGCGCTGGCTCGAGCTCCACCCCGAGGGGCGCGGCCCGGCGGCGCTCGAAGAGGTCGCGCGTCATCTCGCGCTCGGTGGCGAGCTCCGCGAAGCCGCGGTTCGCTACCGCCGCGCCGCCGACGCCGCGCGCGCGCAGTTCTCGAACGAAGCGGCGATCCGGCTGTTCGATCGCGCGCTCGCGTGCATCGGCTCGACGGAGTCCGGCGATCTCGCCGCGCGCATTCACATCTGGCACGACCTCGGATCGGTGTACGAGCTGATCGGCGACTTCGAAGCCGCGCTCGGCGCGTTCGAGCGCATGCTGCGCCTGTCGTGGGTCGCCGCGAGCAAGACCAAGGCGGCCGTCGCGTTCAACAAGATGGGCCGCGTCTGGCGCCGCAAGGGTGACCTGAAGCTCACGCTCGAGTACCTCGAGCGCGGTCTCGAGCTGTTCCGCGGCGCCAACGATCAGCGCGGCATCGCGGGATCGCTCGACGACATCGGCAAGTCGCTGCACATGCTCGGTCGCTACGACGAAGCACACGCGAAGATCACCGAGGCGCTCGCGCGTCGCGGCAAGAGCGGTGACAAGCGCGCGATCGCCACGTCGCTGTCGCGGCTCGGCGAGGTGCAGCAGGACCGCGGGCAGTACGAGTCCGCGAGCACGTGTCACCAAGAGGCGTACGAGCTGCGCAAGGCCGCCGGCGATCGCTGGGGCCAGATCGTCTCGCAGAACAACCTCGCTGCTCTCGCCTTCGAGATGGGCGAGTACGCGAACGCTCGCGCGGGCTGGCAAGACGCCCTCGCCGAAGCCGAGCACATCGGTGCGCTCCCGCTGTGTGCCCTGATCCTCACGAACCTCGGCGAGGTCGCGCTCGTCGACGGCAAGCTCGACGAAGCACGCAGCCGTCTCGAGAACGCCCTCGAGATCATCGAGGACGTCGAAGATCGCGGGCTCGAGGCCGAGTGCTGCCGCCACCTCGCGCAGCTCGAGAAGGCCCAGGGACACGCGCCCGAAGCGCGCGAGCTCGCCGAGCGTGCACTCGCCGTCGCGAAGAAAGCCGGACTGCGCGAAAAAGAGGCGCAGGCGTACATGACCCTCGGCGATGTCATGTCGGCGAGCCTGTACGACGCCGGCGAAGAGCACCACGGGATGGCACCCGCCGCCCTCGCCTTCTCGAAGGCGATCGACATCGTGAAGAGCATCCGGAACGAGGCGGCCCTCGGGAAGGCGCTGTTCGCGTTCGGCCGCTACAAGGCCGAGGTCGGCGAGATCTCCGACGGCAAAGACATGCTTCGCGACGCGATCATGGTGTTCAGCAAGCTCGGCCTGTCGCGTCCCGTCGAGGAAGCCAACAAGCTCCTCGCGACGCTGTCCTGAGCCGCACGCACCTACACGGAAACAATCCGCGGAAATCGTTGGGCCTGGGGTTGCCTACCCGTTGCCGGGTGGGCAACCTTCCCAGACTCGATGTTCTGGTTTTGGGTCGGCTTCTTCACTCTCGTCGCGGTGCTCCTCGCACTCGACCTCGGAGTCCTGAATCGCAAGGCCAAGGAACCGACCATCAAGTCGGCCGCCTATTGGACCGCCGGTTGGGTGACGCTCGGGTTGTCGTTCTCGGGGCTCGTCTACCTCATCTACGAAAACGGGTGGCTCGGCGCGACGATCATCGGGCGTCCGGCCGGCGGTCACGGCACCGAAGCCACGATCACCTACGTCTCGGCGTACCTGCTCGAACAGGCGCTGTCGATCGACAACATCTTCGTCATCGCGCTGCTGTTCAAGTCGTTCCGCGTGCCGATGCGGTACCAGCACCGCGTCCTGTTCTGGGGAATCCTCGGCGCGATCGTGTTCCGCCTGATCATGCTCGGCGGCGGCGCGTACCTCGCCCACCGCTTCGCTTGGATCTTCTACATCTTCGGCGCCTACCTGGTGTTCCAGGGTCTCAAGCTGTTCAAGCACGACGAGGACGGCGACGAGGATACGAACAAGTCGTTCGCCGTCCGCGCGCTGCGCAAGTTCGTCCGCATCCAGGACGGCGACTTCGGCGGCAAGTTCACCGTGATGATCGACGGCCGGCGCGCGCTGACCACGGTCGCCGTGTGCCTCATCTCGATCGAGCTCACGGACATCGTGTTCGCGCTCGACTCGATCCCCGCCGTGCTGTCCGTCTCGCAGGAGACGTTCATCATGGTGACGTCGAACATCTTCGCGATCATGGGACTGCGCTCGCTGTACTTCGTGCTCGCGGGCGCGATGGCCGAGTTCAAGTACCTGAAGATGGCGCTCGCGATCCTGCTCATCTTCATCGGCGTGAAGATGATCCTGCACTCGTACGTGCACATCTCGCATCTCGTGTCGCTGATCGCGATCGCCGGCATCATCGGCATCGGCGTCATCGCCTCGATCGTCTCGAACCGCCGCGAAGAGAAGGCCGCGGCGTCGCTGACGAGCATGCCGCCGCCGTCCGAGCCGCCCGCGCCCTGACCTCGCTGCGTACGCGAACTGCGTACGCGATCGCTCCGGCATCGCGCGCAGCGTCGAGGATCCAGCCGCTTGGCCGCGGCACGCGCCTCGCTATGCGTGCGGCCATGCATCGATCTGTCCTTCTCCTCGCGATCCTCGTCATCGGCTGCAACAAGAAGAGCGAGGCCCCCGCGGCAAGCGCGGGCTCCGCGTCCACACCTCCACCGGCGGCAAAGCCCGTCCCCACAGCGGCGGCAACGCCCGTGGCAGCGCCCGTGGCAGCGCCGGGCGCGCCCGTGGCAGCGACACCGCGAGCCGCGTCCGCGGAGTGTCCCGCCGGCGCGTGGAAGAACGAAGCGAAGGACCAACCGCGGTTCTGCCTGTCTCTTCCCACGGGCTATGCCCTCGACGCGAAGGGAGTCGAGAAGAAGAGCCACCACGAGTGGTCGTACACGTTCCGCGGCGAAGGCGATTATCGCCCCGAGCTCCACGTCATGGTGCAGGGCTACGCGAAGCCCGGCGTGAACGGATGGATCAACGCACGCGGCCCGTTCGACGACGTGAAGGTGGTGAAGGACGAGAACCTGCCGACCGGCAAGCGCGTCGTCACCCGCAGCGCGGACTACGACAAGGACGACTACGGGATGGAGACCGAGTACGTCGCGCTCTCGAAGAACGAGACGGTCGACGTCAGCAACGAGTGCGGCGCGTGTCCGCCGTGGGAGTGGATCGTCACCTGCTATTCGTCGACGGCGAAGCAAGCCGCGCCCGAGGATCGCGAACCGCGCCGCACGCTGCAGATGCCGTGAACCCGCGGATCAGCGACCAGCGGCCTTCGCGTGCTTCTCGATCGCGGACCAGTTGCGGCGCTTGCGATCGCGCAGCTTCGGGCGCTGACCGAACGCGGCGTGGTAGCTCGCGCGCGGACGCGGTCGCTCTGCGGTGACGCCGAGCATGTCGAGGATGCCGGCGAGCACGTACGGATAATCGATCGCGAGATCGTCGAGGATCTCCGCCGCGACGAGCGTGCCGGTCTCCGCCGCGCCTTCCATGTAGCCCTGGAAGTCCTCCGAGCAGTGCTCGCCGCAGAAGTGCTGGTTGCCTTCGCGCAGCCCCTCGGTGCCGTAGAAGGCCCACTGGCCGACCTTGTAGCAACCGTAACTGCCCTTCGTGTGCTCGTAGCTCGGCCAGTGCATGCGGATCGCGCTGTTCGGGATGTACTTCGCGCTGATGCCCGGCCAGATCTTCTCGAGCCACGGCAGGACGGTCTGCGCCTGCGACTCGGGCGTGCCCGCGCCCATGTCGACGCCGCGCTGTCCGCCGACGAAGTTCGTGAGGATTCCTTCGTCACCCTCCTGCCCGCGCGACGTGGCCCACACCGTCTGCAGTCCGGATCCGAGCGACGCCTCCGACGGCGTATCGCCGACGTCGGTGATCACGCCGCCGCCCGAGCGGAACGGCGCCTTCTCCCAGTGACGATCCGTGAACTGCATCATCAGCTTCGCGTTCGTGCCGTAGCCGACCTCGGTGATCACGGTGCGCTTGGCCTCGGACAGATCGGACTCGGCGAGGTCGACTTCGCGAAGGCGCGTGAACGGCAGCGCGTAGACCACGCGCTTCGCGGTGATGACGACATCGTCGCCGCCCGACGCGAACGTCAGATCGAACAGGTCGCCGTTCTTCACGACCTTCGTCAACGTGTGATCGAAGTGGATGCGTCCCTCGGGAATCTGCTGCGCGATCCGCGTCGTCAGCGCGTCGTTACCCTCGTGGATGTGGAAGCGCTCGTCGGAGTCACCGAACACCCGGAACGGATCCGGCTCGGCGGAATCGATCAGGTAGATCAGGTTCCACGCGGACTGTTCCTCGACCTCGAGACCGAACTCCTCGAGATAGCTGATCTCGAGCAGACGCCGGATCAACGTCGTCGGGGCGAGGCTGCACTCGTCCTGCAGATACTCGGGGATCGACATCGCATCGATGCGCGCGAACTCGGTCGCGTTGTCCGCCATCGCGACCGCCGCGGCCATCTTCATCGCGACCGGGCGGAACGCCGTCACGATGTCGGCTTCGTCGAGCAGCGTGCTCGCGCTCGGCGTGGGAAACGCGCCGTTGTGGAAGATGAACGAGTCCTGGCGCAGCCCCTCGGTGTCCGCGATCAGATCGTCGAGGTGCAGTCCGAAGCTGTGGCACATCGCCATCATCACGAGGTGGTCCGAATCGACGAGCTCGCCGCCCATCTCGACGAGCTGGCCCGTGTCGCCGAGCAAGCTGCGTTCGGTGTACATGCGGCCACCGAGCCGCATCGACGATTCGTAGATGTCCGCGCGCACACCGGCGAGGCGCAGGTAGTGCGCGGCGGTGAGCCCTGCGATGCCGCCACCGATCACCGCGATGCCCGGGCCCGCGTCGTCGGACTGGATGTTGTCGCCGCACGCCTGCGCGAGCGGCACGAGCGCCGCGGCTCCGAGCGCACCGATGATCACGTCACGCCGAGACGGGCCGTCTGGTTTGGCGGTCACTTCGCCCGCGGCATCCGCATCGAGCCCATGGTTGGCCGCGTGCGCGCGGCGCATCAATCGACGAACGAGCTCGAACAGCGGCGAACGAGGCATAGACCCCGACTGTATTAGCGCTAGCGGACCAGCACCAACATTTCGGTCTCCATGATGTCCTCGGCCCAGCGCCGCTTGTAGTCCATCTCGGTGCCGAGGTCGTACCGCGTGATGCCCTCGTCGCAGAGCTCGACGATCTGGTGATACTGCAACAGGCCACCGAGACCGAACCGCGAGTACTCGTCGGCATACGAGAACTGCAATCCTCGATACTCGCCGTCGAACACCGCGCCGAGGATGTAGCCGATGTCGCGTCCTTCGAGCCGCGCGAACATCGTGCGCTGCTGGCCGAGCTGACACAGCCGCGGCAGCATCGCACCGTAGAACGCGCGCATCGGTCCCTGCGAGATGCCCACGCCCTCCAGCGCCTTCCAGCTGTGCTGCTCGACCGCTTGGATCCGATCGTAGAGTGCATCGGCCTGGGCGGCGGCGACGCGAACCGACTCGAACGTCACGCCGGCTTCGCTCGCCGCGCGCAGTGACTTGCGGATCGATTTGCGCAGCTCGCGCGCGCGGCGCGACAAGAATCCCTCGACGCCGCCCTCGAGGCTCGCGACGTGACGGATCGTCGGCGTGCCGCGACGGCGCTCCCATCGCGAGGGCAATGCGCGCTCGAGGGCGCGGCGCTGCGGTCCATCGCCGGTCATGCCCGCGAGGATCGCGAGCTGCCAATCGCGACGCGCCGCGAGCAGCGCGACCGTCTCCTGTGCGAGCGCTTGTGCATCCGCACCGGCGAGCGGCGATGCGAGTCCCCACGCGAGCTCGATCGGCTCGATGTACGGGAAGCCTGCGGGATGAACTCCACGCGCCGCCGCGAAGTAGCCGTGCTCGCCGCGAAACGCAAACGCTGCGCGCGGCGGCATCAGCGCCGTCGACGCCGACAAGATCCACGCGCTCGACGAGCAGAACCGATCGATCGCGGGTGTCTGCGCGATCTCTCGATCGAAGTCGTCGGCGTGCGCCGCGAGGTCGATCTGCTCCACCGACGAATCGTAGCAGCGCCACTGTTGTTTGAACGCCACACTGGCGCGTCACCTACCTGCCCGTTCGTCCCGGGCATCCTTCGCCACCCCGACGATGTCGCCGACGGAGATCACAGTGGTCGCCGGGCACGGGGATTGCTGAGATACTGCCGTCAATGCGCGCACTAGCGATGTTGGTGGCTGGGGCCGTCCTCGGATCCGGTTGTGCCAGTCAGAGCTACCGGATCCCCAACGGCGAGCTGCAGCGACTCGCTGCGATGCCCCCCGAGCAGCGCGCGCAGAGCGTGTTGGTCTCGCAGGAGCTCTCGGCCACCCAGGTCGACAACGCGGAGCCGATTCGCGCGGACACCGAAATCATCTGGGTCCCGCGCATCGAGATCTATGGCGGCGGTTATCGCGATCATCGCGAGTCGTACGGCAGCGGCGGAAGCGGCGGTGGTGGCGGGCGGTGGGGAAGCGGACCGAAGAGCGGTGCGAGCGGTGGCAAGAGCGGCGGCGGTGGGAAGCTCGGTAACGTCAGCCTCGGCTCCGGCGGCAGCGACGGCAAAGCAGCGGCGGTCGCCGTGATCGTGCTCGCCGTCGTCGCGCTCGTCGCGGTCGCGGGCGTCGAAGCGTCGCGGTACGACGGCTGGGTCGAGCTCCACCCGATGCACCCGGTGCACTTGATCGGCAAGGATGGCTCGCAGGCCGTGATGCCGCTCGCGTGGATCGATCCACAGGCCGCGGCGTGGACCGAGAAAGCGATCATTCGCCCGAGCGAAGGACCGTGGCGCGAGCTCGGCCGGCGATCGCTGATGCGAGGCGGAACCTACGGCGTCTACGGCGGCACCGGCTCGTCGACGTCGGTCACCGGACGCACCGAGTTCGGCCCGTCGTTCGTCATCCAAGGCGGCTACTTCCCGCGGAACGATATCGGCGTCGTGTTCGATCTCGCGTTCGCGTGGCGCGACAACCAGTTCGGCGGGACGCTGTTCGACTCGCGCTATTCGTTGGAGCTCCAAGTGTTGCCGCTCAAGGCCGGGCCCCTGCACGCCGGTGGCTATGGCAGCGCCGGTCTCGCGTATCGCTGGGAAGATGTCCCCGGCACGACGATCGAGGGCAATAACGGCAGCGGCGCCTTCGCGGGCGGCGGCATGCTGCAGCTCGAGCTGCACTCGCGCATCGCGCTCACCGCACGCGCCGGCCTCGTCGCCGCGCACGGCGATCGTCAGACGGACTTGCTGTTCGGTCTCTCGGTCTACTGAGCGCGCCGCGAGCGCGCTGCGGCCTACTTCTGGTAGGTCGCTTTCCACTGCTCGTACGGCATCCCGTAGATCAGCTCGCGCGCCTCGGGATCGGAGAGCTCGACACCGCGCTCCGTCGCTGCCGCGCGGTACCACTTGGACAGGCAGTTCCGGCAGAAGCCCGCGAGGTTCATGACGTCGACGTTCTGGACATCGGTGCGCTCGCGAAAGTGCTCCACCAGCCGGCGGAACGCCGCTGCTTCGATTTCCGTTCGGGTCGCCTCGGGAATCTCGGTCGCCATGCGTGCTGTGTAGCCCGGGCCGCATGCTATGTCACCGGACGTGACCGACGTGACCGACGTCAGCCCTGACCCGTTTCGCGAGGCTGCCCCTCGCCTACCGGCCTCGGTGACCACGGTCGAGCGCGACGGCACGACGTACTACCTCGTCGGGACCGCGCACGTGTCGGCGAAGTCCGTCGAGGAAGTGCGCGACGTGATCGAGCAGGTCAAGCCGGATCTCGTCGCCGTCGAGCTGTGCAAGGCGCGCTACGACGCGCTGACCAAGGACAGCGCGTTCCGCGACCTCGACGTGTTCAAGGTCGTGCGCGAGGGCAAGACGCTGTACCTGCTCGCGCACCTCGCGCTGTCGTCGTATCAGCGGCGCATCGGCGCGAGCCTCGGCGTGAAGCCGGGCGCCGAGCTGCTCGCGGCGGTGACGGTCGCGAACGAGAACTCGATCCCCGTCGAGCTGATCGATCGCGACATCAACGTCACGCTCAAGCGCACGTGGCGAAACCTCGGCTTGTGGAAGCGATCGACGCTGCTCGCATCGCTCATGGTCGGCTTCGAGGACAAGAAGGGCGAAGTCGTCGACGAGAAAGCGATCGAATCGCTCAAGGAGCAGAAGGCGCTCTCGGAGATGCTGACCGAGCTCGGTCGCGCCGTGCCCGAGATCAAAGGGCCGCTGATCGACGAGCGCGACACGTACCTCGCCGGCAAGCTCGCGAACGCCGGTGCCGGTAAGCGGCGCGTGGTCGCCGTCGTCGGCGCCGCGCACGTCCCCGGCATGACGCCGCAGATCGGCCAGACGATCGATCTCGCGTCGCTCGACAAGCTGCCGCCACCGTCGATCGTGTGGACGATCCTCAAGTGGCTCGTCCCGCTGCTGTTCGTCGCCGCGTTGATCTACGGCTGGCGTTGGAGCGACAAGACCAACTTCACCGAGATGATGCTCGCGTGGATCCTGCCGACCTCGATCGGCGCGGGTGCGCTCACGCTGCTCGCCGGCGGATCGCTCCTCACCGTCCTGAGCGCGCTGATCGTCGCCCCGATCGCGGCGATCCACCCCCTGCTCGGTACCGGGATGGTCACGGGTCTCGTCGAAGCGTGGCGGCGCAAACCTTGCGTGGCCGATTGCGAGCGACTCCCCGACGACATCCAGAGCTTCAAGGGGTTCTGGCGGAACCCCGTGACCCGCATCCTGTTGATTGCTGTGGCGTCGGGGATCGGGACGGCGGCCGGGTTCTGGGTCGGTGTGGGCTGGGTCGCGTCCCTATTGTAAACGTCACAGATCTGCCACTGGATCGCGTCCGACCAGGGAGTAAGTTCGAGATCAAATGACGATGAGACGACGTGACGCTCTCAAGCGGATGGGTGGGCTCGCTGCGGCCGCGGGTATGGCGAAGTTTCTTCCGGGCTGCAACGACGGCGACCCGGATCGTCCCGTCGGCATCACGACCTACGTCTATTTGATGATGGAGAACCGCTCCTACGATCATTGGTTCGGTGCGCGTTCGCGGTTCGAAGGCAAAGCGGGAGACGGCTTCTCCGCGTCGATGATGATGCCCGACGCGAGCGGCGCGTTGGTCGCGCCCTACGCGCCTCCCGGTCGCGATGCGTCGTGTGTCCTCGATCCGCCGCACGGCTGGGACGCGGCGCACAACTCGTTCAACGGCGGGTTGATGGACGGGTTCCTCAAGGAGCACCAAGCCGATCACCCGGGCTCCAACGAAGCGCTGCAGTACCTGACGCGCGAGCAAGTGCCGGTGAGCTACGCGCTCGCCGACGCGTACACGAGCTGCGATCGCTGGTTCTGCTCGGTGATGGGACCGACGCTACCGAATCGCGCGTACTGGCACGCGGCGTCGTCGTTCGGCCTCAAGGTGAACAACGAGGTGCTGAACAAGTTCGGCGCCGGCGTTCCGATTCCGACGATCTACAACCGCCTCGAGGACAAGGGCGTCGACTGGGCCTACTACTACGGCAACCTCGCCGTCGTATCGCTGCTCGGCAAGGAAGGCCCGTACAAGGTCGACCTCGGCCCGAACGACGGCACGGGACACATCCGCCGCTTCGGCGATGCGCTCCTCGGTGCCGGTCAGTTCTTCGAGGACGCCGCCGCCGGTGTGCTGCCGCCGGTGGTCTACATCGATCCCGCGTTCGGCGAGAACGATGACCATCCGCCCGTGCATCCGATCCTCGGCCAAGAGCTCATCGCGTCGATCTACACGGCGCTCGCGAACTCGCCGCAGTGGAACAACATCATGCTCGTCATCACGTACGACGAGAACGGTGGCTTCTTCGATCACGTCCCGCCGCCGACGACCGTGGACGACACCGAAGCGCAGTTCGGCATCCCCGGCTTCGAGCAGATGGGCTTCCGCGTTCCGACGATCGTCGCGGGTCCGTACGTGAAGCAGAACTACGTGTCGAGCGTCGTCTACGATCACACGAGCGCGCTCAAGCACCTCCAAGATACGTTCGATCTCGAGACGCTGAACCCGCGCATGGCCGCGGCGAACAACCTGATGGACTGCATCGACCTCGAGCGCCTCGCGGCCGGCGACCCCGCACCGCCCGTCGAGATCCCGCTGGTCGATCGCACGCAGTGGCCGACCATGGCCGAGCGCTGCATGTCGTCGGGCTCGTTCCGCCAGGTCGACCCGATCACCGAGTGGGCCGAGGCGAACCCGAACGGGTTCCTTCCGGAGTTCGACCTCCGGGGCCAGACCAACAACCACCAGATGATCTACGACTACCTCGCCCGCCAACGCGCCGCGCGATCCCGCGGATAACAGCAGGTTGCGACACGTGCGACCACCCGACAGTCGGCTGTAACCGCTTGTCGCTCGTAGGTATCTGAGTCACTCTACCCAGACCGCAATTCCAGGAGCTCTCTCGATGAAGAAGATTGCACTCGCCATCGCCTCGCTCGCCATCGCCGCCACCCCGGTCCTCGCGTGCCCGCACTCGGACTCCGCGGAGTCGGAGACCACGGCGCCGCGCACGGCCGAGAAGGACAAGAAGGAAGCTCCCAAGGCTGACAAGGCCAAGGAAGCCGACAAGACGGAGAAGAAGGCCGAGAAGCCGGCCGAGAAGAAGACCGAGAAGAAGACCGACAAGGTCTCCTCTCGCTAAGCGCTTCTCGATCGTTCCTCGAGAACGACCGATGACAGGCTCGCTCGCGCGGGCCTGTTTTCGTTTCGGCCACACGAGGACGTCGAGGTCTACACGAGGACGTCGAGGAGCTGTGCCCGCGTGAGGTAGCCCTCGAGCGTCGCGGCGAACTCTTCGATCAGCAGGTCGAGCTCGATCGTGACCTTGGATCCCTGCACGCGATGCACGCGACCCGAGATCGGGATCTCGGTGCCCGCGAGTCCGAGCACGCCGGTGATCCACGTGTCCTCGGCAGGAACCGGCGTGAGCGCGGCCGACACGTGCGTGCGCGAGATGTCGTTGACCTTCGCGCTCGCGCCTTCGACCTTGAGCTGAACGGGCAGCGCGGCCGGCGGCTCGACGCGATAGTTCACGCGGCGGTTCGTGGTGATCAACTTGTCGAGCGTGTCGTGCACCGGCGCGGACAGCTCGTTCTCGGCGGTGTCGAGCACGAGCTCGCGGAGCTTCTTGAGCTCCTTCTGCGTCGTGATGAGGTTCTTGCGCATGTCGCCGAGCCGGTTCTGATCGCGGTGCACCTTGTCCGCCACCACCGACAACAGGTTCACGAGGAACCGAACGCCGAGCTCCTGATGTTTCGCGAAGTAATCCTGCACGGTCTTCGCGCGCAGCCCCCACACCGTGGACCCCGGCGTGATGTTCGCGCGCGTGGACCGCGGCAACCCGGTCAGTGCACCGAGCTCGCCGATCAGCGCAGGCGGATACAGCCGGAACAGGTCATCGCCGGGACGGTCGAGCACGACCTCCCCTGCCGTGAGCAGATACAGATCCGCGGCTTGCTCGCCGACGTCGAACAGCGGCTTGTCGGCGCTCGCGCTCACCTTCGTGAACAGCGTCCCGAGCTGCGTGAGCTCTGCGTCGCCGAAACCCTGGAACAGCGGAATTGTCCGCAGCTCGTTCACCGTTGGCCCCATATGCGCGGACCATAACACCGGGTGCCCGAGGACCAACCCACCCCGCCGCCATTCGCATCCGGGGCAACCTCGCTGGAACTCGCTCCGCGGACGGGTGTCCCACGAGCGTGTACGCTGAAACCATGCGCCTCCTGATCGTGGGCCTCGGCCTCACCCTCGCCGCCTGCGGCACGGATAGCGCGCCCGCGAAGACGACGACGACTCCGACGCCGCCACCGGCACCGTCGTCACCGCCCGTCGCGACCGCGCCCGCCGACGCGGCGATCGACGCCGCCGTATACCCGCCGAACACGTACGCGGACCTCGCGAGCGCGCTCGCCGCGATCATCCCCGCGGATGCTCGCGTGATCGGCTTCGGCGAGCTGCACGCCCGCGTCGATCGCGCGCAGGTCCGCTCGGCCCTCTCGCACTTCACCGACGCCCTGCCCTCCTTCGGCGACAAGGTCAGCGACTTGATCGTCGAGACGTTCGTCGTCGATCCGAACTGCGGCAAGACCGCCCAAAAAGCGACGAAGCAAATGGAGACCGAGGTCAAGCGCCCGGTCGAGACCAAGTCCGAGATCACGCTGCTCGCCGACGCCGCGCGCGCGAAGAAGATCCAGCCGCACGCGATGACGCTCACCTGCGCCGACTACAAGACGCTCGTGCCCAAGAACGAGGTCGACCCGCTCGCGATGCTCACGATCACCACGCGCGAGCTGAAGCGCATCGCCGCGAGCGCCGTCGCGTTCCGCGACAAGGATCCCGAGCACCGCCCGTGGATCGCCGTCTACGGCGGCGCGCTCCACAACGATCGCTTCCCCGACGCCGCGGTCAAAGACTGGAGCTACGCGGCCGCCATCGACGAAGTCACGAAGGACCACTTCGTCGAGATCGATCTCATCGTCCCCGAGCTCGCCGCCGCGGACGCCAAATCGCAGAAGCAGCCGTGGTTCCCGCTCGTCGAGTCCGCCGGCGACCGCCTCCAGGTGTACGAGCGTAACCAACGCTCCTTCGTGGTCATCCTAGCCAAATCACCACCGGCCGCGAAATGACTCGCTCGTGACGCACGAGATCCTCGTGCGCGTCGGGCAGGCATGGGCGCTCGCCGCGTCCATCCAGCTCGTGCTGTGGCTCGTCCAGCAGCGCACGCGCAACGCGGGCATCGTCGACGTCGGCTGGGCCCTCGCGTTCGCCCCCGTGGCGATCCTCTTCGCGCTGCGCTCGACCTCGTGCGTCTGCGGCTGGGGCGTCATCGCCGCGATCGTGATCGCGTGGAGCCTGCGGCTCGGCGCCTACCTCGTCTCGCGCGGTGCCGCCCACTCGCCCGAGGAGGGCCGCTACAAGGATCTGCGCGCACGCTGGGGCAACCGCGCGTCGCTGAAGTTCTTCATCTTCTTCCAGGCGCAAGCGGCGCTCGTCGGCCTCCTGTCGACCGCGTTCGTCGTGCCGTTCGTCATCGAGCCCACGTCGTGGATCCCGCGCGCGATCGGCGGCGCCGTCTCGGTGATCGGCATCGCGGGCGAAGCGATCGCCGATGCGCAGCTCGCTCGCTTCAAGCGAGACCCTGCGAACAAGGGCAAGGTCTGCGACGTCGGCCTGTGGTCTTGGTCGCGACACCCGAACTACTTCTTCGAGTGGTGCGTGTGGATCGGGTACGCGGTGTACGGGCTCGCGTTCGGCGCGTGGGGGCTGATCGCGATCGCGCCGCAGGCGATCATCTTCGCGAGCATCTGGGGCGTCACCGGCATTCCACCGACGGAGAATCAGGCGCTTCGCTCGAAGGGCGATGCGTACCGCAACTATCAGAAGCGCGTCTCGAGGTTCGTGCCGATGCCGCCGAAGTCGAGCGGCGATGGCGCGTAGCGGATCTCCAAAATAGTCGTTCTACCCCGGTTCTACCCCGACTTGTCGGAGGTCTGTTGTAGGCTGGGTGCCATGATCAAGGTGCGTGTGGCGGCGGATGGATCGAAGACGTTCCAGGTTTACGAGCGCGCCCGGGTCCGCGAGAAGAGCATCAAGGTCTACGTCGGATCGTTCGCATCGAGGCGCGAGGCCGAGTTCGCGGCGCAGCAGCACCGAGTCACGCAGCGCGGGATCAAGGCCGGCGAGCTCCCCGCCGCCGTGGACCACAAGCGCACCATGGGCGACGCGCTCGACGCGTGGATCAAGGCAATCAAGGACCAGCGGTCGCACGACGAGTACGAGAGCCGGATGCGCCTCTACGTGCGCCCGACGTTCGACAGTACACCGCTCGTGAAGATCACGAAGGCCAAGCTGATCGACCTGCGCAGTTCGCTCAAGGAGCGAGAGGAGCCGATCGGCAACGCGACGATCAACACGCTGTTCGCGTCGCTGTCCGCGGCCTACAGCTACTTCATCGAGCAGGGATGGTGCTCCGAGAACCCGCTGAAGTTCATCCGCGATCTCGAGGTCGCCGAGCGCCCGTTCCTCTGGCTCCAGTCCGCCGGCGAGGTGCAGAAGCTGCTCGCTGCGTGCAACGAGAACATCCGCACGCTCGTGGCGGTGCTGGTCGGCACCGGCATGCGCCTCGACGAAGCGCTGCACCTCATGTGGACCGACATCGATCTCCAGCACCGCGTGATCCACGTGCATCGTGGACGCCGTGGCGCCCCGAAGTCAGGCCGATTGCGTCACGTGCCGATCTTCGACTCGGTGCTCACCGTGCTGCGCGAGATGAAGCTGGCGAAGGGTAAGAACACCCTGCTCTGGCCCGGAGCGAAGCTCGACAAGTTCGAGGAGCAGCTCCCTCGCAACAAGACGAGCGTGTTCCGGCCGTTCAAGGCCGCGGTGATCCGCGCCGGGCTATCGAAGAAGCTCCGCCTGCACGACCTACGGCACACGTTCGCCGGCCTGTTCCTCGCGTCGGGCGGTGACATCTTCAAGCTGTCCAAGATCCTCGGCCACTCCAGCGTCGCGATCACGCAGCAGGTCTACGCACACCTCCACCCCGACGCGTTCGCCGAGGACTACAGCCGTGTCGCGTTCGCGATGCCTGATCGGACCGGAGACGTCGTCAAACTCAGCGCGCCAACCAGCGCCTGAGCGGCCTGAGCTCAGTCGGTCGACGTTCGATGCACCGATGAACGCATCGGCGGCATCGGAGCGTTGCTGCTCCGCGACGACGGTCGCGATGCATCGTCTGAGTTCAAAAGACGAATCGAGGCTGCTGCTAAGATGGAACCGTGCCGCATATCGATCAATTGGTGAAGGAGTTCTCGGATGTAGTCTTTGCGGGCGAAGGCGCACTATTCCTTGGCTCCGGCATCTCTGTACCGTCCGGACTCCCAGACTGGTTTGGGTTGCTCAAGCCCTTGGTGACGCCGCTTGGCCTGACTCTCAAGCGCAGCGACGACCTCCCGTTGATGGCTCAGCATGTCGTGAACTATCACCTTACCCGTGGACCCCTAATCGGTTCGCTTCGCGGCGCACTTCAGGCAGCAGTTGGCACGCCGGCACTCAACCGCTACCACGACGCGATTGCCGCGACCGACATCGAAACAATTTGGACGACGAATTTCGACACTCTAATCGAGGACGCACTTTCACCTCGTGAACGAGTTGTCGTTCGAGCGTCGGACGCCGATCTCACTTCCGGCAGCCTTCAATTCAACCGCGAGATTCTCAAGATGCATGGCTGCCTGCAGCGAAGCGGCCCAAACGATTTCGTTCTCACCACAGAAGACTTCGAAGACTACGCAGCACGACGACAGGTGTTCGCCGCACGCCTGCGGAACGACCTCCAACGCCGTCGCTTCCTTTTCGCAGGCTATGGTCTGGGTGATCCGAACATCAGAACAGCAGTTGCGGAAGCGCGGCGCGTCGCGGGCGGTGCACCGCGGCATCACTTCTTGATCGTGCGAATCGACCCGACCGATCCACCCGACGTTCAACGGCGAACTGAACTGTGGCTTCAGGATCTTCGACGGGCAGGCATCGACGCGGCGATCGTCAAGGAGTACGTCGAGGTAGAGGACGCGTTCGAACAGATCAGCCTGCGTTCAAGAGGTCGCTCGGTTTTTGTTACGGGTAGCCATACCAACGTATCTGATCCGATCGCGAAGGATCTCGGCGCTCGTCTTGCAGCTCTGACGACGCCCATTCGGTTGCTCGACGGTCAATCGGAAGGTATCGGCCGGACCGTGGCAAATGCATTCGGGGCGGT
>JBGARE010000005.1:0-359256 GCA_044230415.1 Kofleriaceae bacterium | reverse complement strand
GGCCGTGCTTCATCTCGCCCGCCGCGTAGGCGTCGGTGGAGATGTACGACACCTCCTTGAGCTTCAGCGCGCCCTCGTGAGCCACCGCGACGCCCGCGTGGCGCCCCAGGTAGAGGAAGAAGTCGTCCCGCCAGTGGCGGTCGGCGATCGCCTTGATCTCCGGCTCGACGTGCGCGAGCAGGTGCTGGATCTGGCTCGGCATCCCCTTGAGCTCGGCGACGAGCTGCGTGCGGCGCTCGGCGTCGAGCGTCCCGTGCAGCTCGGCGAGCCGCAGGGCGAGCAGGTACATCACCGCGACCTGGCAGAGGAACGTCTTCGTCGCGGCGACGGAGACCTCGAGGCCGGCGCGCGTGAAGAGCACGCCGTCGGCGTCGCGCGTGGCCTGCGAGCCCATGATGTTCGTGATCGCCAGGACGGTCGCCCCGCGCTCCTGCGCGATGCGCATCGCGGCGAGCGTGTCCGCCGTCTCGCCGGACTGGGTGATCCCGATGACGAGGTCGCCGGGGCCGACGACCGGGTTGCGGTAGCGGTACTCGCTCGCGATCTCGACCTCGACCGGGACGCGCGCGAACTCCTCGATCGCGTACCGGCCGATGAGGCCGGCGTGGTAGGAGGTGCCGCACGCGACGACGACGATGCGCTTCGTCGCCTTGAGCTGCTCGTCGCTGAGCATGCCCTCGTCGTCGAGGTCCACCCCGTCCTCGCGGACGGTGCGGTCGGCGATCGTCTCCGCGACCGCGCGCGCCTGCTCGTGGATCTCCTTGAGCATGTAGTGCTTGAAGCCGCCCTTCTCTGCCTGGACCGCCGACCACGTGATGGTCTTCGGTTCGCGATGGTGCGGCACGCCGTCGAAGTCGGTGATCGCCACGCCCTGGCGAGTGACGGTGACCATCTCGCCTTCTTCGATGAAGATCACGCGACGAGTCTCGGACAGGATCGCGGTGACGTCCGAGGCGACGTAGTTCTCGCCGTCGCCCAATCCCACGACCAGCGGTGAGCTGTTCTTCGCCGCGACGAGCGTGCCCGGCTCTTTGTCGGACATCACGACGAACGCGTAGCTGCCGCGCACCTTGGCGAGCGACGTCCGCACCGCGGTGGTCAGATCCGGCGCGCCATCGATCAGCGCGCGCTCGACGAGGTGAGCGAAGATCTCCGTGTCGGTCTCTGACGAGAACTTGGCCCCCGCCGACTGGAGCTCGGCACGCAGTGCCAGGTGGTTCTCGATGATGCCGTTGTGGATGACGCTGATCGGCCCGGCCTTGTGCGGATGGCTGTTCTCGTCGCTCGGACGACCGTGCGTGGCCCACCGCGTGTGGCCCATGCCGATCGTTCCCGGCGCGGGCTCCTTGAGGAGCTTGGCCTCGAGCGCGCTCAGCTTTCCACGGCAACGGACGATCCGCGACGCGCCCTCCTCGATCACGGAGACGCCGGCCGAGTCATAGCCGCGGTACTCGAGCTTCCTCAGCCCGCCGATCAAGATGGGAGTTGCCTGCCGAGCTCCGACGTAGCCGATGATGCCGCACATATAGTCGGCGCTACTTCTGCGGGTTCTGTGCCGGCTTCTCGGCCGGGGCCTTCTCGGCGCCGGGCATCGTCTTCGGCGTGGCGGGCTTCGCCGGAGCGGCCGGTTTTGCCGCCGGGGCCTTGGCCTTCGCGGGCGTCTTGGCCGGCTCCTTCGCCGCCGGAGCGGGCGTCGCGGGAGCCGCGACCGCGGCGGGCGCGGGGGCCGGAGCGGGTGCTGCTGCTGCTGGTGCCGGCGCAGGCGCGGGCTCTTTTTCCTCGGGCTCCGCGGGTTCTTCGTCGGGATCGATGCCCGTGATCTCGTCGATGTCGGGTGCGAGGTACGGAAGCGCAGGCGTGTCCGCCATGATCTTTCCGGCTCCTGCGCCGCCACATCCGAGTGCCCCAAAAGCGATCACCGCCAACGCGGTACGAAGCGTGTTCCCCATAAGCTTGCCCGGACGCTAGCACAGGTTTCCCGACGGGTGGCTACCCGTGCCGGCCTGCCCCGGTGGTCAAATTCGCACGCGCAGCACCTCGTACGCTTCCGCGTATTCGTAGCCGCTGATCCGGCCCATCGCGCGGGCGAGGTCACGCGACGACTCGAGATCGAGCTTGGGCACTTGCGACTCGTGCGCCGAGATCGCGCGGATCTTCGTGTCCATCGTCTTCGAGATGTCGGCGAAGCATTGGCCGATCGCGCGCGCCTGCGCGTTCATCTCGGGGCTCGATAGAAACGCGAGCAGATCGCACGGCGTTCGCCGCAGCGCCGACACGGTCGCGCGATTGACGAGGCTGTGATCCCAGTGGAGGTCGTTCGCCGAGTGCGTGATCACGAGGTCGGGTCGAACATCGCCGACGACGTTGTCGAACCGGCGCACGAGCTCGTGCATCGGGATGTCTTCGACGCGGCAGGGCTTCTCTTCGTAGAGGATGAACAGATCGGCATCGAGGACCTCGGCGCCCGCGTAGGCCTCGCGACGCCGCTGCTCGGTGTTGCTCGGGATCGAGACGATCGCGAGCGTGACGTCCGCGCCTTCGGCGGCGAGCCGCGCGAGGAGGCCGCCCGCGCCGACCTCGAGGTCATCGGGATGAGCGCCGAACGCGAGGACGCGACCGCCCTTTTCATCGAGCAGACGATTCATGACGAAGCTCCTTCGTGGCGTGCGGACTGCCGGCGTTGCACAAGAAATCGAGGAAGCCCAGATGGGACGCGAAGCCCAGCTGGGGATAGCGCTGCGGATAGATCGGGTGCACGAACGACTGCCACACCGTCGCGATGCCGGCGCGCGCGAGCGCATCCACATCGAGGTAGCCGGCGGAGCCGCCCTTGCCCGTGAGGTACGTGCGCGCGCCGAGCGCGTGGCACATCGCGATGATGCGATCTGTCTTCCTCGTCGCCCCGGGTGAATCGGGGCGACTCCACTTCTGGGCTCCGCGGAGATCGAGCGAGCTCGCGCGGACGATCGGTCGCGTGATGCCGAACCAACGGCGCGCGAGATCGAGCACGTGCAGATCGAGATCGAGCAGGTAGTCCCAGCGCCGCGTGTAGATGTCCTCGAGCGCGGGCGCGTACGAGCTCCAATGGGGGCTCGCGCCGTAGTGAACCTCGAGCGTGCGCCAGTGGCGGTGTTGCCAGTGATGCCGGCCGCCGCGGCCCGCGTTGTCGATGCGCCGATCGCAGATGCGATCGGTCTGCGCGCCGCCCTCGAGCGGCACGACGAGCCAATGCGGCCCCGCGTTCAGCTTCACGCGCTGGCGATTGATGAAGTTCTGCGCCTCGTACTGGAGGTCGTCCATCACGACGAACACGTCGGCGTGCGCGAGCTTGTCGAGGTAGCCGAGCCACGGCAGGTAGTGCGGCTGATGCGCGGCGACGATCACGGCGACACCGCCACGCGAACCGCGGACTGTCGGGTCGCGGTCGCCTGAGGCAACGCGGCCGGACCGGACTGCCCCGCGACGGCGCCGTGACCGCGCGTCTCCCACGACGAGCTATCGAGCGTGAACAGGCCGAGCGGCGTGAGCAGGAGATACGCGACCGGCATGAGCACGGTCATCGGTAGGAACGCGATCGGATGCACGCGCAGCCACGGCGGCAACGCGCGCACGCTCGGCGCGAGGTGATAGACCATGCCGCACGCGGCGATCACGGCCATGTGCATCATCGCGAGGCCGAAGAAATCGTGCCGCTGGACGTGCGTGATGATCACGAACGGATAGACGAGCAGCAGCATCAGCATGCTGAGGTACTGCAGGCAGATCAGCGGGTTCATCTTCCACGCGCTCGGCGAGAAGATGATGAAGTCGACGATGTTCGATCGCTTCCACCGCAGCTGCTGGTTGAAGTAGCCGCGCAGGTTGGTCGCGGCCTTCGTGAAGCACATCGCCTTCATGGTCATGACCGTGCGATAGCCGTGCTTGACGATCTGGTGGGTGAGGAAGCGGTCCTCGCCGTACTTGATCGGGATGCCGAGGATGTTGCGGTTCTCGAGGATCGGCTCGAGCTGGATCAACACGTGGCGGCGATACGCGGTCAGGCAACCCGAGAGGCACAGCACCTGTCGGCAGCCGCGCTCGAGGTTCTTCAGGTGCTCCTGGCCGAAGTAGTACTTGATGGTCTGGAGCCGGGTCAGCCAGTTCTCGTTCGGGTTCGAGACGTGGACACGCCCGCCGACCGCGGCGATGTCCGGTGACACGAAGCGCGCGACCAGCTCCTTGAGCGCGGTCGGATAGATGATGACGTCCGAGTCGACCGAGACAATGATCTCGGCCTTCGAGTTGCGCACGGCGTTGTTGATGCCTTTGCGCTTGCCCATGTTGTACGGGTTGCGCAGCACCGTGACGTTCGGGAAGTCGCGTGCGCCCTTGCAGGCCCACTCGTACGAATCGTCGGTCGAGCAGTCATCGACGATCGTGACCTCGAGCTTGTCCTTGGGGTAGTCGAGCGCGACGAGCGACGCGATCGTCTCGTAGATCGACTTCCCTTCATTGAACAGCGGCACGACCACCGTGACGGTCGGCTCGTAGCCGTCGATCGTCTCGTCGATCTTGTTGCGACGAAGGATCGTCAAATAGAACCCGAACACGTAGCGGTTCAAGAAGACGATGAAGATGAAGAGATAGATCGGGAAAGACGTCACGCGTGCTCGCGCGATCGGTGAGCAAGCGCGATGCCGGTGACCATGCGCTTGTTGTGCAGATGCGAATCAACGCAGTTGCAGATTTCCTCGACGAGTTTTTCACCGCGCGCGAGGTACTGCGGTGGGAGCACGACAGTGATTGTGGAACCCGATCTCTCCAGGTCGAGACGCGCGCACGCGTGAAGGACGCAACGTTACGCGAGCGATCACCATGGCGAGGTCTGTGCACATCGCATCGCTTGCTGTTCATGAACAACCAACGCGATCGTGGGCGACACATTCCGAGGATCGCGGACGCTGACAAGACGTCGGTCGATGTCAGGCCCGCGCAGAGTCGGCACGCACAGTCCAACGTGATTCCGTTCGCGAAGCCGCGTGCTTTGGCGGCGGCCGCCGCCACTAACAACGATCCGCTGGCGCATCTTCGACCGCCGTTGCCGAGCATCCATTCGCCGAGCGGCGCGCGCGTTCTGACAGCGCCGCAGCGCAACGAACCGCCGGCGAAACCGGCGCCGCCGGCACCGGCGTATCACCAGCCGCGCCCCCAGCCCGTGGTCTACGCCCCCGCGGCAACTCCAGTGGCCAGTGCGCGACCTGCGCAGCCGATCGTCGTCGGTAACACGGCTGTAGCACTCGCTCCTGTCGTGCCTGTCAGTGCACCGCCAGCGCCTGTCATCGCGCCGCCACCTCCTGTCAGCGCGAATGACTTCCACGCCGAAGCGCCGACGACGTTCTCCGCGCCGCCGGTGATGGCGGAGCCCGAGAACACGTGGGGCGCGTTCGAGAAGCTCGGCCTCGGCAAGCCGAAGGACTGGCAGCTCAAAGGTCGCCTCGCGAAGCTGTTCCCCGATGCGAAGAAGGCGTCGAGCTGGCTCGTCACCGCGTATCGCTTGCTCGGGTTTTCGATCCTCACGGTGATCGTCGTCGTGCTGGTCGGCTACATCACGACGACCGCGTTCTTCTACGTCAGCGACTCGTGGGTCGTGCCGATGGCGATCACGCCGAGCGACGAGAAGGTGATCACGCTCGAAGCTCAGGTGTCCACGCAGCAGGACCAACGCGACCGCATCGCCGACGAGCTCAACCAAGCCGAGCGCGCGATCGTCGCGCAGCAGGAGTTCCAGGCAGAGTTCGCGAAGGCGATCCGCGGCGATCTCGAGAATCGCAAGCAGGCGCTCGCGCGGATGAAGAACCTGGCGAACACCGCGGCCGGTACGCGCGCGGCGATCTCGAATCAGAACCGCGCCTACGCGGGTGCGGCGCGCAAGCGCATGAAGGAGGAGTACGCGGCGGGGTTGATCGATCGGAACGCGATGCTGTCGGGCAAGTTCCAGCTCGCGCAGATCAGCTCCTCGAATTTGTCGCTCGCGGAGCGCCAGGCGGAGTTCGAGACGCGCGCGGCCGAGCTCGAGGCCACGACGCGATCGCTCGACACGATCCTCGCGAACGCCGAAGACACCGGCGACATCGGCCTCTCCTACGAGGTGCTGCAGATCAAGCAGCAGTACGACACGTCGCGGCTCGAGCTCGCGAAGGCCGTCGAGACACGCGATTCGCTCAAAGCGAGCCTCGCGCGGCAAGACAAGGTGCTCGCCGGCCTCAAGGGCTCGGCGTACCTGCGCGCGATCCACGACGAGGCGACGGTGGCCTTCGTTCCGTACGGCAACCTCGCCGACGTGAAGGCCGGCGAGCCGCTGTACGCGTGCAAGCTGACGATGGTGTTCTGCTACCACGTGGGTGAGGTGATCGCGGTGGTGCCGGGCGAAGTGCAGTTCCGCCACCCGCATCGCGACAAGAACCTGCGCGGTCAGCTCGTCGAGGTGAAGTTCGACGACGACGATCCCGAGGCGGGGATGGAGGAGCACCTCTTCGTCGGCGGCAAGCCGTTCATCTTCTGATGCGCAGCCTGTTGTTCATCGCGGCGCTCGCGGGTGTCGCGCACGCCGACAAGAAGGCCGACGACACGACCGCCGGCGACGGCTACTGCGACTACGTGCAGGGCAAGGCGAACGCCGAGAGTGCGACGCTGTTCGCGCCGACGGTGTTCGGCCAGTTCGGCCTCGTCGAGCAAGCCGCCGGCGCGGTCAACCCCGACGTCAACTCGGGCGGCCTGCGCCTGATCACGGGCGTGCGCATCAGCCTCGACGGGATCTACAAGGGCATCGCGACCCGCGATCGCGCGCGCGCCGATTGTCGCCGCCACGAAGCGCTCGAACAGGTGCGCGGCGAGACTCGCTACGCGGCGTTCGCGGCGCGCGCCGAAATCCTCGACGGTGCGCTCGGCGAGAGCGAGAAGATCCTGCGCGACACGACGGCAGACCTCGAAGCGCGCCGCACGACCGCGCAAGAAGCCACCGCGACGCGGCTGCGCGTGGAAGAGCTGCGGCAGCTCGCGACCGAAACGCGGCGCGAGATGTCACTGTTGCCGCAACCCTCGGGACCGATCAGCGGCGCCGCCTCGCGCTTCCAGCGCGCGGATGCCGAGGTCGAGCGCGTCGAGGGCAAGCTGCGCCGCGCGAGCGCCTTCGACGTGTCCTTTCGCTTCGGCCTCGACGCGTTCCTCGATCGCTCCGACGAGAATCCCTCGCCGTACTTCGCCGTCATCGCGGTCGGCGTGAACCTCGGCGTGTTGTTCCAGGGCAGCGCGAACGAGCGCGCCGCCGCGGGTCGCGCGAAGTTCGTCGCGAGCGGGCGCGATCCATCAGCGGCCGATGCGAGCGCCGAGCGGCTGACGCTGCTGATCGCGACCCAAGAGAAGCGCGAAGAGGAGACCGGCGCGCTCGAAGCGGACCTCGAGAAGCAGATCAAGACGCTCGACCGCCTCGGCGGCGAGGACAGCAAGCGCTATCGCCAGACCGTGTGGTTCGAGTGGATCAAGATCAAAGCCGAGCACGCGTACTTCAAGGCGCACCTCAAGGCGCTGCGCGAGGTGCTCGGCGGCAGCTCGCGCGACACCACGGGAGATGCGCCGTGACGGCGTGGGACAGCGCGGGAGATGCCTCGTGACGGCGCGCCTCGCCGAGCCATGCGTGGGCCCGCGTGTTCGGCATCGCCCGCGTGTTCGGCATCGCTCGCGTGTCCGGCATGGCCGGCATGCATGGCATGCGACATTGCAGATCGCGGCAAGCTCGCGTCACGAGAGCACTATCGCCGCCCCCAACCCCGGTGCGGAGGTGGCGACCGGAGCTGCTCGTGTCCGGCCGCCGGACACTCGCGTCGGGGCGTGGGCGCTCGCGATGCTGACCCTCGTCGCGTGCGGCGCGTCCGAAGCCGCGCCCGAGCGCGCTGCGCCGATCACGCTGGCGGCGATCGGCGACCAGCTCTGCGCCACGCACGGGCACGCGACGATCGGCGCGGCGATCACCGAGCCGACCGTGCGCGCGTACGCGCGCGGCGCGGGTGGCGACGCCGCGGAGCTCGCGATCGTCTATCGCGGCGACACCGAGGAGCAGCGCTCGCTCGCATCGGGACCCGCGCGCCGGCAGGTGGGGCTGAAGCTGCGCGCGAAGGACAGCTGCAACGTGGTCTACGTGATGTGGCGCCTAGATCCCACGCCGAAGATCGAGGTCAGCGTGAAGATGAACCCCGGCGCGAAGGCGCACGAGGAGTGCGGCGCCGACGGGTACACGAAGATCAAGCCGACGAAGGCATGGTCGCCGCCTGCCCTCGTCGCCGGCGACGGGCACGCGTTGCGCGCCGCGATCGCGGGCGACGAGCTGACCGCGTGGATCGACGACAAGGTCGTGTGGCGCGGGCGATTGCCGTCCGCCGCGCGGACACTCGTGGGTCCGGCGGGTCTGCGCTCCGACAACCTCGCGTTCGATCTCGTCTCGTTCAAGGCACCCGCGGGAGACCTCGCGAGCGCGCCCGCGTGCAAGCGCGAGAAGAGCGCCGACTAGGCCGACTCGCTGGAGCCACTGCCCGGCTCGGCCTCGACGGTGACCGCGAGGCGGCGATACAGCGAGCGGCGATCGATGCCGAGCACGCGGGCGGCGTGGGTCTTGTTGCCGTTCACGAGATCGAGCACGCGGTGCACGTAGCGGCGCTCCATCTCGGCGAGCGTGATCATCTCGGGCGGCGTCTCGCCGAGGACGAGCTTCGTCGTCGAGTGCTCTTGGATCTTCTTCGGCAGCTCCTCGACGGTGACCTCGTCGAGGCGGCTGAGCGCGACCGCGCGCTCCATGCAGTTCTCGAGCTCGCGCACGTTGCCGGGCCAGTCGTACGCTTGCAGCATGCGCGCGGCCGACGGCGAGATGCCGACGACGTTCTTGTGATTGCGAAGCGCACTGCGGGTCAGGAACAGCTGCGCGAGCGCGAGCACGTCACCCTGGCGCGCGCGCAGCGGCGGCACCGGAACCGAGACGACGTTGATGCGATAGAACAAGTCTTCGCGGAAGCGCTTCTCCGCGACTTCGTTCTCGAGGTGGCGGTTCGTCGCGGCGATCACGCGGCCTTCGAACGCCACCTCTTCATCGCTGCCGACCGGACGCACGAGGCGCTCCTGCAGCACGCGCAGGAGCTTGGCCTGCATCTCGAGCGGCATCTCGGCGATCTCGTCGAGGAACAGCGTCCCTTTCCGCGCTTGGACGAACAGCCCCGGGCGGTCGGACTTCGCGTCGGTGAACGCGCCGCGCACGTGACCGAACAGCTCGCTCTCGAGGAGCGGCGCCGGCATCGCGGCGCAGTTGATCGCGACGAACGGCTCCGAGCGACGATCCGACGCGTCGTGCAACGCGCGCGCGACGAGCTCTTTGCCGGTGCCGGACTCGCCCGTGATCAGCACGGTCGCATCGCTCTGCGCGACGCGCTGGACGAGCTCGGTGGTCTCGCGGATCGTGGGGCTCGATCCCGCGATCATGCCGACGGGCGTGCCCACGCCGATCGTCTGGCGCAGGCGAAGCACGTCGCGCTTGAGCGAGAGGTGCTCGAGCGCGCGAGAGATCGCGATCGCGAGTGCATCGATCTTCACCGGCTTCGTGATGAAGTCGTACGCGCCCGCGCGGATCGCTTCGATCGCGTTATCTATCGAGCCGTATCCCGTCACGACGATCGACAGCACGTCCGGGTGGAGCTCGCGCACCTGTGTGCAGAGCTCGATCCCGTTCATCTCCGGCATCTGGATGTCGGTCACGACGACGTCGACGTGCTGCTCCGTTAGCCGCTGCAAGCATCGCTTGCCGGAGAAGACCTCGCTCACGTTGAGGCCACGGCGTCGCAGCCCGTCTGCGAATAGCGACGCGGTGTCGAAGTCGTCATCGACGACGAGGATGGAGCCATTCATGGCGTTCCATTGATTCTAGGCAACTCGCAGGACGTGGCTCGGAAGGTCTCCGTGAGGCAACCGTGATCCCTCCGCGCAACTCCTCCGAATGATTCGGCGTGCGCTGGTGCCACACCTAGAAAACCATCGCCCCTACAGGGACGACAGCGGTTTTCCGGCGACGTAGTCGACGATCTCGATCTTGATGTCGCCGTAGTCGGTCTCCGCCACCATGCGCAGCGGGACGCGATCTGCGTCGTCCGAGATCCACACGCTGAACTTTCGCGGCTCGGTTCCTTGGTCGATCGATCCGTCGCGCATGAGGCGCCGGCTGACCGCATCGAACTTCACGGTCGGCAGCTCGCCGAGCTCCGTCGCGATCGATTCGCGTGCGACGAGCGTCGCTTGCATGCGCCACATGTAGCTCGAGCGCACCGCTTCGAACGTGCTCGATCCGCCGACCTTCGAGTCCCACGATCGCAGGACGAGCAACACGCCGAGCAGCTCGAGCGGCTGTCCGTTCGTGGTCTGCATCTCGATCTTCTCGGGCTCATCCGCCTTCTGGGTGGAGATCGGGAACTTCTTGTCCGCGAGCTTGGTGAACCGCGCCTCGACGACCTCGTGGGCCTCAGCGGCGCGGAACAGCAGCGGCACGCCCGTCGCGACATCGAGCCACGACGTGAACTCGACGCGCACTGGCTTCACGCGCGCTGCGAGACCGACGGATTCGGCGACGGCTTGCAGGACCACCGCCTGTTTCCCCTCGACGGGCGAGACCTCGCCGACGGCCATCGTCAGCGCGGCGAGCTCGAGTCCCAGCGCCGTCACCCGATAGCGAACGCGCTCACCCGGCGAGGCAAAGGGTGGCTGCGTCCCGAGCTTCGCGGCAGGAACGTTCCAGTCCCGCGTCGGTGGAGCGACCCGATTGCCGCACGCCGCCAGCGCGATCACCAGGCCGACGTGGCATACAAGGCGCCGGGTCGTATGCCCACGCCGGTCGGGTTTCTGCGCCACAACTTTCTCGTCCGCTCGGAGACGTTCATCTACAACTCCATGCGGTCGCTGCAGGATCACGGCGCGTTCGACGTCCGCGTGTTCGCGCTCAAGCGCTTCTTGGCGGACAGGTTTCCCTGGGACGACGTCACGTTGCTCCACGGGTTTCCCCGTGTTTGGTACCACATCACGAGACGCGCGCCGGAGTTCACGCGATGGGCGAAGAGCGTGAAGTTGATCCACGCTCACCTCGGACAGACCGGACCGTTCGCGATGGCGGGTGCGGCACGGGCGAATGTCCCATTCGTCGTCTCGTACTACGGCCACGACGTGATGCTGCATCGGACGCGCGAGCGCTTCGCGGCGTGGGCTTGGTGGTACACGTTGCTCCGCAAGCGAGTTCTCGCGCGCGCGGCGAAGATCATCGTGCTGTCCGAGCAGATGAGACGCGCGCTCGAGGCGCAGGGTTGCCCGCCCGAGAAGATCGAGATCGTTCGTCTCGGCGTCGACCTCGGCCGCTTCGACGTGACGCGTTCGTCACAGAGCGGCCCGCTGCGGGTGCTGATGGTCGGACGCGAGGTCGACAAGAAGGGCTTCGACGATGGCATCCGCGCGTGCAAGGCGCTCGTCGATCGCGGCATCCCGACGAAGCTGACGCTGCTGGGCACCGGCGGTCCGCTGCAGGCACCGCTGCGTGCGCTCGCGAACGAGCTCTCCCTCGACGTCGAGTGGCCCGATCCCGCGTCGCCCGTTCCCGCCGCGATGGCGAACGCAGATGTCCTCCTCGTGCCGTCGCGCGTCGCGGCGAACGGCGATGAAGAAGGCACGCCGACGGTGATCGTCGAGGGCGGCGCGGCTCGCCTGCCCGTCGTGTCCACCCGCCACGCCGGGATCCCCGAGCAGGTCGAGGACGGCGCGACCGGTCTCCTCGCCGCCGAGCGCGATGTCCGCGGCCTGGCGGACGCCCTCGCAACTCTCGCGAAGGACCCAGCGCGCCGGGCCGCGATGGGCGAAGCTGCCCGCGCGAAGATGCAGCGCGAATACAGCCTCGCCGCCCACCGACAACGACTCGAAGACATCTATACGTCCGTGATAGGAGCAACCGCATGACGATGCCCGTCGTGATCCTGTGTGGTGGTCAGGGCACGCGCTTCCGTGAACAAACGGAGCGCAAGCCCAAGCCGATGATCGAGATCGCCGGTCGACCGATCCTCTGGCACATCATGTCGTTCTACGCCGGCCACGGGTACAAGGACTTCGTCCTCTGCCTCGGCTACATGGGCGACGTCATCAAGCGCTACTTCCTCGACTTCGCCGCGATGCAGTCCGACTTCACCGTCGATCTGTCCGCGCCCAATCGCATCGAGTTCCACCAGTCCGCCGCGCGCGACTGGCGCGTGACGTGCGTCGACACGGGGGAAGCGACGATGACGGGCGGTCGCCTCGCGCGCGTCGCGCCCTATCTCAAAGGCGACGACTTCATGCTCACCTACGGCGACGGACTGTCCGATGTCGACGTCCCCGCGCTCGTGAAGTTCCACGCGGCGCACGGCAAGGTCGCGACGGTCACCGGCGTGCGCCCACCGGGCCGCTTCGGCGAGCTCGTCACCGACGGCCCGCGCGTCCGCACGTTCGCCGAGAAGCCCGAGGAGGGCGAGCACGGCGTGATCAACGGCGGCTTCTTCGTCTTCAAGAAGAAGATGCTCGACTACGTGAGCCCGTCGGAGTCGTGCACGCTCGAGCGCGAGCCGCTCGAGAGCGTCGCGCGCGATGGCGAGCTGATGGTTCACCAGCACCGCGGCTTCTGGCAGTGCATGGATACGTATCGCGATCTCGTGAAGCTCGAAGAGAGCTGGAACGGCGGCAAGGCGCCGTGGAGGACCTGGCCGTGAGCGCAGCATTCTCGTGGACCGATCGACAAGTCTTCGTCACCGGCGCGACGGGCCTCCTCGGCTCGCACCTCACGCACGCCCTCGTCGAGCGCGGCGCGAACGTCGTCGCTCTCGTGCGTGACTCGGTCGCGCAGTCGCACTTCCATCGCCTCCGCCTCGGCGACAAGGTCACGATCGTGCACGGCGCGCTCGAGGACTATCCGCTCCTCGAGCGCGCGCTCAACGAGCACGAGATCGAGACGGTGTTTCACTGCGCCGCGCAGGCGATCGTCGGCACCGCTAATCGCAACCCGCTGTCGACGTGGGAGACCAACGTGCGCGGCACGTACAACCTCCTCGAAGCGTGCCGGCGCAACGCGAAGCTGATCGGCCGCGTCGTCGTCGCCTCGTCGGACAAGGCGTACGGCGATCAGCCCGTGCTCCCGTACACCGAGGACAGCCCGCTCGAAGGGCGCTTCCCGTACGACGCGTCCAAGTCGATCACGGATCTCATCACGCGCAGCTACTTCGAGACCTACGCGGTCCCGGCGTGCACCACGCGCTGCGGAAATCTGTTCGGCCCCGGCGATCTCAACTGGAACCGCATCGTCCCCGGCACGATCCGCAGCGCGCTCCGCGGCGAGCGCCCGATCATCCGCAGCGACGGGTCGTTCATTCGCGACTACGTGTTCGTCGGCGATGCGGTCGAGGCGTACCTCGCGACCGCGGCGGCGATCGGCCGTGCCGACATTACCGGCGAAGCGTTCAACTTCAGCGACAACAAGCCGATGTCGGTCATCGAGATCTGCAACGCGGTCCTCGTCGCGTCGGGTCGCACGGATCTCGCACCGAACGTGCTGAACCAGGCCTCGCACGAGATCAAGGCGCAGTTCCTCGACTCGACGCGCGCTCGCACGCGCCTCGGCTGGGCGCCGAAGTTCGGCGTCACCGACGGGCTCGCACGCACCGTCGGCTGGTATCGCGAGCACCTCGGCGTATCGTAGTCCCCCACTGATGAGCGACCGCGCGCGCATAGCAACGCCACTGCGCGTCGTCGTCGCGGGTGCGTCGGGGTTCATCGGTAGCCGCACGGTCTCCGCGCTCGCCGCCGCGGGCCACGCCGTGCTGGAGCTCGCGCGTGCCGACATCGCGGCGTTGTCCTACGCGCCGAGCACGGCGGGGATCCAATCGATCGGGCCGCGTCTCACCGCGGCGTTCGGCACGCACGGCGCGGATATCCTCGTGTGGGCGGCCGGCCGGCGCGAGCCGGACCTCGACGCGAATCGCGCGATCCACGTTCGCGCCCCGGTCGATGTCCGCGATGCACTGAGCATCCCACGCGTGGTCTATCTCTCGACGGGCGAGGTCTATGGCACCGCGCCGCTGCCCTATCGCGAGGACGGCCCCGCGCTCGGCACGTCGGTCTACGCGATCGCGAAGCTCGAAGGCGAAGCCGCGCTCGCGCGCTCGATCCGCGAGTCCATCGAGCCACCGAACGATCCGATCCAGCCCGACGAGTCTCCACCCGGCGTCACCGTCCTCCGCCCCGCCCTGGTCTACGGCGCGGGCTCCAAGCCGCCGATGCTGATCCCGCGCGTGGTCGCCGCGTTGCGCGCGGGCGAGCGCCTCCCGCTGACGCACGGCGAACAAACGCGCGACCTCGTGTACATCGACGACGTCGCGCGCGCGATCGTGTGCGCGGTCGAGTCGGCAGAGACTGGCATCTTCAACATCGCGAGCGGCGTCGAAGTGCGCATCCGCGACGTCGTCGAGGGCATCGCGCGCGCGATCGCGCTCCAGCAGGGCGTGCCGGCGGATACCCTCCTCGGATTGCTAGGCTTCGGAGAAGTTGCGCTTCGCCCCGACGAGGCCCATCGATACGTGATGGACGTATCGCGCGCGCGCGACCTCCTCGGGTGGACCGCGACGACCTCGTTGGCGGATGGCCTCGCACGCATATGACCGACGCGGCGAAGCCCGACACCGACGCCGACGCGCATGCTCGCGCCCATGCCGAGGCCGAGGCGCACGCTCACGCTGCGTCCAAGGCCGACGCGAAGGCCGCGTCGAAAGAGGCCGGCATCTACGTCTACAGCCGGCTCGCGGCGTCGCTGCTCATGCTCGGCGTGCTGGCCGTCATCGGCCGCACGTGCACCAAGGAAGAACGCGGCTACATCGTCGCGCTCCTCACCGTCTACGAGACCGCCGTGGCGCTCGGCTCCCTCGGTCTCGCCGACGTCGTTCTCTACTATGTCGGCCGCACGCCCGAGAAGGCCGCGCACATCGTCCGGCAAGCGTCGCTGCTGCTGCTGATCGTCTCGGTGCCGGCCATCGCGATCGCCTGTATCGCCGGCGAGCTGTCGTTCGGCCTCGGTAGTGCGCTGCCGTGGCTGGCGATCGGACTCTTGCTCGAGCTCCCGACGCAGCCCGCGGTGAATCAGCTGCTCGCCGTGCGGCGCGCGGGGTTGGCATCGGCGCTGTACATCGGCTTTGCCTTCTTCCGCCCGATCGCCGTGTTGATCCCGGTGCTCACCGGCATGGGCCTCCAATGGATCCCGGTGTTCGTCGCGTGCCTCAGCATCACGCGTCTGCTCGCACACGTCACGATCGTGCGCCGCATCTTCACGATTCCCACCCACGAGCCTCCTCGGGCGTGGCTGACGAAGCACGCGTTGCGCGACATGTTCTTCTTCGCGTTGCCCGCGGGCATGGCGGTGCTCGGCGGCAAGCTCAATCCGCAGATCGACAAGTACGTCGTCGGTCTGTTCTACGACGAGACCGCGCTCGGCTTGTACGGCTTCGCCGCGTGGGAACTGCCGCTCGTCACGATGATCCCGTACGCGATCGGCGCGGTGATGCAGGCGCGCTACGCGAAGATGTTCCACGAGGGCAAGTACGAGCCGATGCGGCAATTGTGGCTCGCGACGATCCGCAAGACCGAGGTCCTCGTGCTGCCGCTCGCGATGATGTTCATCGCGCTCGCCGAAGAGGCGATGGTCCTGATGTTCGGCCCCGAGCAACGCGCCGCCGCGCCGATCTTCCAGATCTTCACGCTGACGATGCTCCAGCGCGTGACCGCGTACGGCCCGATGCTGCAGAGCATCGGCGAGACACGATCGCTGCTCGTCACGTCGACGCTGCTCCTCGCGACGAACCTCATCCTCAGCTATCCGTTCACGATGTGGTTCGGCATGAACGGCGCCGCGATCGCGACGGTGGTCGCGAGCGTGCCACCGCTCGCGTTCACGCTGTGGCGGATCTCGCGCGGCCTGCGCACCACGATCGGCGGCGTGATGCCATGGGGCCACTACCTCGGCACGCTCGCGCTGTCGGCGTCCCTCGCGTTCGTGCTGTGGTGGCTGCGCGACTATCTGCCCGGTGGTCCCGGCGCGAAGCTGGGACTCGGCGCCGCAGCGTACATCGTGTCGTTCTTCGTGCTCGCGCGGGTTGTGCGCCTCGTCAGCAGCGACGACGTTCGCTACTTGACCGACTGGCTCTCGCTCAAGATGCTGCGGAAATAGAGCTGCCCGCGCCGACCTTGTCGCGCATCGCGACGCCCGAGCCGGGCTGCGTGCCGAACGGAATCTGGATCAACGCTTTGATCGCGTAGTACGGCAACGCGAACGTCAGCGCGAGCGTGCCGAGCAAGCGCGAGCCGAACGTCTGGTGCGCCATCGAATCGTCCCAGATCCAGCCGACGGTGAAGCGCCACGCGCCGAACACGTATGCCGGCCACAGCAGGCGCACGCGCACCGGGTAGTAGCGCCCGAGCACCGTGTGCACGAACGTCATGAACCGCGCGAAGTAGCGGCCCGTGGTGTTGCGGCGCTTGTCGAGGCCGCCCGCGATCTCGAAGCCGCGCCTCAGCTTCGCGCGTGGATCGAACGCGACGTACTCGCCGTTCGCGAGCCCGCGCTTCATGCGAATGCCGAGCGACGTCTCGTCCTCGATCGGCGTGTCCTCGTCCCAGCCGCCGAGGCGCTCGAAGATCGCGCGGCGATAGGCGCCGCCGGTGCCGTGCACGTAGTGACGGCCGTCGAGGCGCTTGTCGTAGCGCGCGAAGTTGTCGGGCAAGCCGAGTACGCGCGAGAACCGCATGCACAACAGCGGCGCGAGCGCGCGGTACGCGAACGACAGCGAATCCTCGTCGGACCACACGTGCCGGCACGTCAGCGCCATCAGCTTCGGATCCTCGACGAACGGCGCTTCCATGAGGCGCAAGAAGTCGGTGCCGACGGGCACGTCGTCGTCGTCGATGAACACGGCGATCTGGCCGCGCATGTTCTCGATGCCCTTGTTACGCGCCTTCGCGCCGCCGAGCGGTGGGAAGCGCAGGATGCGGAGCCGCGCGTCGCGTTCGTACTCGGCGAGCGTGGCCACGGCAGCGTCGGGCTTCTGCGTCGATTGATCGATGACCACGATCTCGAACGAGTCGTGATCCTGCGCGAGTAGCGCGCCGACGAGCTCGCACAGCGCCGGCAGGCGGTTGTACGAACGGATGATCACCGAGAGACGCGGCGACATCAGGTGGTCACGAGGTACGGCGTGCCGCCGCGGCGCGCGACCTCGCCGAGCTGGAGCCGCAGGCGAATGTGCTCGGGCACGATCACCAGCGCCGTGATCACACCGCCGATCAGCATGCCGAGATAGATCACCCAGTACGCGTCGAGGAACGTCAGGCCGAGCGCGGCGAGGTTGATGAAGTCGCGCGTCTTGATCGTCAGCAGCCACACGCCGACGAGCTTCCACCCCGGCGACTGCAGCTTGGGTGCGCGCTGTTTGGGACGGAGGCCCACGCCGCGCGGACCTTCGGCGACCTCGAGCGTGCCGATGTAGAACTGCGAGCCACCGACCTTCGCGACGACGATGCAGTAGTAGTAGATCGCGTAGATCGACGCGATGTACGCGAGCGTGCCGACCCAGATCGAGTGCACGACCCACGGCGTGTAGGTCGCGTCCGGGTGCATCGCGAACACGTGATACGCGATCGCCACGAAGTACGCGGTCGTCGTGATCTCGTCGACGACGGTGTCGATCCACGCGCCGGCGGCGGAGTAGACGAGCTTGAGCCGCGCGATCTCGCCGTCGCAGCCATCGAGCACGCCCGCGAAGAAGATGATCGCGGCGCCCCAGATGAGGTTTGCTTGCCCGGGCTGCGCGGTGAGCCAGCACCCGAACAGACCGAGCACGCCGACGGCGACGGAGATCTGGTTCGGCGTCAGCGGCGTCCACACGAGCAGGCGCGTGAGCGGACGCGATAGCGGCCGATAGCAGTGCTTCGTGACCGGGTTGTCTTCCTTCTTGATGTTCAGGCGCAGCAGCATCTGTGTCGCGGCCGCGCGCTCGGCCGGCGTGGTCGCGGGATGCACCGCGATGTCGCCGTGCTGGATGTGCTCGGCGCCATCGATGGGTAGCTCGCGCCCCTCGGCGATCGCGGCGATCACGTCGGAGGCATCGCCGCGCACGTACAGCGCGCCCGCGAATGCGTCGTTCTCGGAGACCGCGATCCGGCGATCACGCGATCCGGCGAGCAGCGGCTCGATCAGCGGGCGATGGATCACCTGGTCCCCACTACGGACGACGACGAGCGGCAGATCGTCACGCGCGGCGTTCCACGCGATGACACCCTTCGCCGCATCCGCGGAGTCCACGACGTACACGCGCCGCGCGCCGGACTTTGCCGCGACTCGCCGCCCGCGCTCCACGAGCGTCAGGCCCATCACGCGCGCGCGCGCATGGGGCGAGTCGGCGAGCACCACGGCGTCAAAAGACACGTCGCAGAACTAACGCGATCTCGGTCAACCGACAATAGTGTTTCAGGGCACTAAGCGGTATACGCCGCACCGGTGACGGGCCCTCGATCGAGCCACTTCGCAGACCGCCTGGCGGCATGGCTCGACCAGGCGCGCATCGGCGTGTTGCTGCTCTCGATCGTGATCGCGGGTGCGTGCGTGTTCCTCGCGAAGAACTTGGAGGTCCGCTCGGATCTCACGAACCTGTTGCCGAGCTCGCAGCAATCGGTGAAGGACCTGAACACGGTCCGCGATCGCGCGCGTCCGTTCGGCACGATGCAGATCGTCGTCGAGTCGACCGATGCGGACAAGGTCAAGCGGTCGAGCGAAGGCCTCGCGCGCCGCTTCGCCGACTTTCCATCCACACTCGTCGCGCAGCTCTCGATCGACGATGGTCCGCGCCAGAAGTTCGCGTGGGATCACCGCTTCCTGTTCGCGGATCTGAAGGACCTCACCGATGCGCGCGATGCGCTGAAGAAGCGGATCGACGAGGAGAAGATCCGCCACAACCCGCTGTTCATCGGCCTCGACGACGAGGATCTCCCCGAGACGTCGACGACCACCGATCGCCTCGACGAGCTCGACAAGAAGCTCGCGGAGCTCGACGACAAGGTGAAGCACCCGACGCCGCGCGTCGCCGCCGATGGCACGCTGCGCCTGCTCGCGATCCAGACGTCGTTCTCGGCGTCCGACGCGGCGAAGGCGAACGCGCTGTCGTACCTCGTGAAGAAGGCGATCACCGAGGTGCGCGCCGAGGTCGGCGGCAACGTCTCGTTCGGTCTCACCGGCAACATCACGCTCGCGCAGCACGAGCACGACTCGGTGCTGTCCGGCATGACGCGCTCGCTGATCATCACCGTGCTGCTCGTCGGCGCCGCGCTCGTCATCTACTACCGCTCCGGCCGCCTCGTGCTCGCGATGCTGTGGTCGCTCGCGGTCGCCGTGCTCGCCACGTTCGCGCTCGCGGAGCTGTTGATCGGTCACTTGAACGTGATGACCGCGTTCCTGTTCGCGATCGTCATCGGCAACGGCATCAATGCATCGCTCATCCTCGTCGCGCGATTCCTCGAGGAGCTACGCGCGCAGGGCGACGGCGGTGACCCGAAGGACGCGATCGCCGTGGCGATCCGCGAGGCGATTCCCGGCACGCTCGCGGCCGCCGCGACCGCCGCGATCGCGTACGCGTCGCTGATCATCACCGACTTCCGCGGGTTCCGGCAGTTCGGAATGATCGGCGGTATCGGCATGCTGCTGACGTGGATCTCCACGTTCACCGTCCTACCGGCGATGTTGTTCGTGCTCGCGCGCCGCGGCCGAATCCACCGCACGACGCCGCCCGCGATCGGCGACGTGCTCGCGCGACTGCATCCGAAGAACGATCGCCGCGCACTCGTGGTGTTCGCGGTGATCACCGCGATCGCGGTCGCGATCACCAGTGTCTACGTCGCGCGCGATCCGTTCACGCGCGACTGGCGCGATCTGCAATCGTCGACGCCCGAGATCGACGCGGCGACGAACCTGTACACGAAGATGCGCGCGAAGCTGCCGTCGTCGGGCGAGCTCACCGGCCAGGCCTACCAGCTCGTGTTCGCCGTCGACAAACGCGAGGACGTCGCGCCGCTCGTGAACTACCTGCGCACGGTGGACAAGGATCTCCCGGGCGAGAAGAAGTGGATCCGCGACGTGTTCTCGATGGACGACCTGTTGCCGGCGCAGCAGACGGAGAAGCTCGCCGTGTTGGGCGAGATCCGCGCGTTGCTCGATACCCCCGAGCTCGTCGACGAGCTGTCGCCCGCGGATCGCGAGAAGCTCGCGAAGCTGCGGCCGCCCGATGGCCTGCGCCCCGTCACCGATGCCGACGTTCCGATCGAGCTCGGCTGGCCGTTCGTCGAGCGCGATGGGACGCGCGGTCGCCTCGTCGTCATGCGCGGCGCGACGCGCCTCGACTCGTTCAACGTCGATCACCGCCGCGAGTTCGCCGCGCGCACGCGCGAGCTCGTGCTGCCGGTGCACGCGGTCGCCGCGGGCGAGTCGCTGATCGTCAGCGACATCATCGAGACCATGGAAGCCGACGCGCCGAAGATGATCCTGTTCGCGCTCCTCGGCAGCGTGCTCGCGGTGTTCTTCGTGATCGGCCTGCGCCGCCATGGCCTCGTCACGATCGGCTGCGGCCTCGCGGGCGTCGTCGTGATGGTCGCCGCCTGCGCGGTCGCCGGCCTGCCCGCGCACTTCTTGGATCTCATCGCGCTGCCGATCACGATCGGCATCGGCATCGACTACGCGGTGAACCTCGCCGCCCGCGATCGCCTCGATGGCGACAAAGGTCCGGCCTATTTGCTTCGGACCACGGGGGCGACGGTCCTCCTGTGCTCGTACACCACGTCGGTCGGCTACGGGACCCTGCTCTTGTCCGCGAACGGAGGCATTCGGGCCTTCGGGTTGGCCGCGCTGCTGGGAGAAATCGCATGCGTGGCGGTCGCCTTGATCGCCGCACCCGCGTGGCTCGCCGTGCTGCGGAATCGCCACCGAAAGCCGTGAACGTCCGCCAAATACCACTGGAATTTGGTGTGGCGAGGATGCTACACCGCCCCGTCAACCCCACCCGACCATGCGACGCGCCGAACCGATTTTGTTCACGCCCGGTCCCGTCCGGACCCCGCCCTTGGTCGCGGAGTACCTCGCCCGCCCGCCGTGCAATTACCACCGGCAGGACGCGTTCAGCGAGATGTTCGTCGCCACCGAGCGCGACCTCAAGACGCTGATCGGCATCTCCAAGCCGGACGAGTACTACGCCACCGTCCAGACCACGACGGGCACCGGCGCGAACGAGGGCTGCTTGCTCGCGTTCCAGCCGCACGGCAAGGGCCTGCTCGCCAGCAACGGGTTCTTCGGCGAGCGCTGGATCGATCAGGCGCGCCAGAACCAGATCGATCACGTCGTCCTCCACGCGCCGCACGATCAACCGCTCGACGCGGACGCGATCGGTGCCGCGCTCGACGCCGACCCGTCGATCAAGTGGGTGTTTTTCACCAGCCACGAGACGCGCACCGGCCTCAAGAATCCGTTCGAGGCGATCGGTCGCGCGTGCAAGCAACGCGGCGTGCTCGTCGGCGCCGATGCGATCTCGAGCGCGTACGCGTACCCGATCGACATCGAGGGCTCGCAGATCGATCTCGTCACCGCGTCGAGCGCGAAGGCGATCATGGCCGCGCCCGGCCTCGCCATCACGTTCGTCCGCAAGGCGTCGATGGCGAAGATCAAGTCGGCCGGCGCGCCGCGCGGCTATTACTTCGACGTCATCGCCGAGACCGAGCGGCAGATCAAAGACCAGCAGACCCGGTTCGCGCAGCCGGTCGTGCTGCACGCCGCGCTTCGGGCCGCGTGCACGCACCTGCTCGAGGTCGGCATCACGAACCACATGGCGCGGATCCAGCGCCAGATGCAGATGCTGATCGATGCGCTCGGCGCGATGGATCTGCATCCGCTGCTCGACGCGAAGGTCCGGTCGAACATCGCCGTGAACTTCCGCCTACCCGTCGGACTTCCATACAGCGATTTCGCGACACGCATGGAGCAGCTCGGGTACTACGCCCTCTACGGGATCCCGGGTGACCAGACGCACTTCCAGCTCTCGACGATCGGCCATTTGACCGACGACGACGTCCGCGGGTGTCTGAAGGCGCTCGGTCAGGTGTTCGGCCGCTGACGCCCCCCGTGGTGGTGATGATTTTTCATCACCACGACACCTGCGTATGTCAGCGAGATTTGGGCGGTGTCACCCCTGTGTCCGCGTGGCAACGATCTTGCGTAAGCGCTGGCGACCTTGGTAGAAAAGCCCACCACCGTGATCCGACGTCTGGGTTCGCACACCGGTAAGCGTGTCCTCTTTGGATACGATCGCTACCTGGCATCTTCGACTGCAGACCTCGAGGCGTATCGCACCGTCCTCTCCGCCTTCGGCGAAGTGGTCGACGCGGTCAACCATGGTCACCTCCACTACCTGACCTCCGCGGAGATGGTCTGCCGAGGAATCCAAGCGGACCCCGACGCGGTCGGTGTTCTCTGCTGCGGCACCGGCATGGGCATGTCGATCGCGGCGAACAAGTTCCAGGGCATCTACGCCGCGCGCTGCACGAGCGTCGAAGACGCGGAGCTCGCGCGCACGATCAACAACGCGAACGTGGTCTGCATCGCCTCGAAGTACGGCCTCGCGCTGAACGGTCAGATCCTCCAGGCGTTCGCGACCACGCCGTACACCGGTCGCAAGCTCGAAGAGCTCGAGTACATCACGTCGTTCGAGCAGCCGACGTTCGCTGATCGCCTCACCGCGCCGACGCAGCCGGGCGTGCCGTCGGGTCCGCGGACGCTGCGCCGCACGGCGTAGGGACCTCCGATGCCCGAGCGCGCGCAGCGGATGTTCGGCGTGAAGGACATCTTCACGACGATCAACCTGCTCGGCGGCATCGTCGCGATCTGTCTGTGCGTCGATGGTCGCCCGTGGGAAGCAGGCATCGCGGTGATGGCCGGCTACATGTTCGGCGACACGCTCGATGGCTATGTCGCTCGCAAGCTCGGCACCGCGAACGCGTTCGGCGCCGAATACGACACGATCGCGGACCACCTCTCGCACGTCGTCGCGCCGGCTGCGATCGTCTACACGGTCTACAAGGACGCGGGCCTGTTGCCGCAGCCGTGGAACCAGGTGCTCGCGATCGCGCTGTGCGCGTCGCTGATCATCGCGGTCTCGATCCGCCACGCACGCAACATCGTCGCCCCCGTCAGCTACAAGGGCATCTGGACCGGCCTGCCGCGCTCCGTCGTCGGCTTCCTCGCGATCGGCTACTGCAACGCGACGCTCGCTCCGCACGTGTTCGGCGGCTACTGGTTCGGCGTCGTGCTCATCCCCGTGATGAGCTACGCGACGCTCACATACCTGCCGTTCGCGAACCATCACCTCAAGCGCACGAGCGGCGGACACTGGTGGTACGTGAACGCGGTGATCGCGATCTTCTTCTTGTGCAGCATCGCGATCCTGTTCGTCGCGCCGAAGTTCTTCTTCGACGTGCTGACGTTCTGGATGGTCGGCTACTCGTTGTCGTCGTGGATGTCGCTGACGCCCGAGGAGCGCGTGAAACACCGCGCGATCGTGGCCGAGGCCAAAGCGATCGCGGGCTAGTTACACTCGGCGAACAGCACCTCGGGACGCGACGAGATGCAGCAGCCGACGATGCTCATGTATTCGAACGTCTTCTGGCAGCTCACGGCGCCGTTGGACGTGGTGCCGTCGCACGACGGACCGCTCGCGAGCAGCGCGCGCGAGCTGTTCTCGCACGCGCCTTCGCACTGCTCGTAGCCGTTCTGCGTCCAGCCGCTGTCGCAATCCACGAACTCGTGGGGCTTCGGCGGCGGAGGATCCGTGCAGGCAACGAGCAGCGCGCAAACAGCAAGCAGGCGGATCATTGGAGCTCCGGTTCGTCGTCGGTCGGGCGCGGTGCTTTGGGGCTCGTGCCCGTCCAGCGGCGATATGCACGGAAGAACGCGCTCGGTGCGGTGAACGCGAGCTCCGATGCAACGTCGGCGACCTTGAGGCCGCGATCGAGCAGCTGGAACGCGCGCTCCTTGCGCAGGCGATCGAGCATCTCGGAGTGCGACGTGCCGAGGTCGCCGAGCGAACGCTGGAGGCTGCGCTTGGAGGTGCCCACGCGCTTCGCGAGCTCGTCGACATCGGTGCGTTTCTCGTCGAGCATCTGCGACAACGCGCGCCGCACGCGATCGAGCAGGGGATCGACGGTGGCGAGCGCCGGCGCGAGCTCCTTGATGCGCGCCTCGAGGAGCGCGGCCATCGTCGCCGATGCGGTCTTGAGTGGGAGATCGAGCACCGCCGCATCGAACGTCATCGCATCGGTCGCCGCGCCGAACCGGACCGGGATTCCGAAGTAGCGATCGTGCGCGGATTGATCGGACGGCGCGGGATGCTGGAACGTGACCTCGCGGAACGTCATCTCGTTGCCGCTCGTCGCCCGGATCCGAGCCGTGATCGCGGTGAGCGGGAACTCGACCCAGTGGCGGCTATGCGAGATCCCCGGCATACGATGGAACACGAGCCGCGCCGAGTCGCCGTCCTCGACGAGCTCGAGCTTCGCGCGCTGCGTGGCGACGCCGTAGTGCTCGGCGACCTTGCGCAGCGCATCGCGCACGGTCGCGCTCGTGCACAACGTGTAGTCGAGGACGCCGATGCCGCCGATCGGGATCGCACCGACGACGGTGACCGCGATCCCCGGATCGTTCAGCGTGCGCGCACCGAGATCGAACAGCGCGTCCGCGACGGTGCCCGCCACCACCGGACCGTCGAAGCTCGCCGACAGAACGCTCTCGACGTCCACGCCTTTGTCGGCGAGTGCCGTGCGCACCGAGGCGACGACGTCGAGGGCAATCCCTGGATCCACGGCGCTACTTCACCACGAGTCGCAGCGAGACGACAAAGCACGCGGGCGACAACTTGCTGTCGCGGTTCGTGTACGGCTTGTACTTCCAGCTCGACAGCGACCGGGTGAGATCGTCCGTCAGGTACGCCGGTGCCTTGACGAGCTTCACCGACGTGACCTTGCCAGCCTCGTCGATACACAACTTGGCCATCACGCCGGCGTCGTCGCCGCTGTTCACGCGCATCGCCGGCAGCTCGCCCGAGACTTTCGTCACGGCGCTCGCGGCGACGACCGGCGTGCGCGCGGGCTTGGCCGGCTCGACGGGCTTGGGCGGATCGACGACCACGGGCTTGGGCGGGTCGACGACGACCGGCTTCGGCGGCGGATCGACGACCGCGGGCTTGGGCGGATCGACCGGCTTGGGCGGCTCGGTGTGCTTGGGCTCGGGGGGATCGGGCTCCGTGGGCTTCTCGACGCTGGCGGTCCGCTTCGGCGGGGGGCGATGCGTCGGCGGACGCTTCGTGTCGCGCGCCGGCTTGGGCTCGGTGTCGCGGACCGCGCGCGTGGGCGCGGGCGTCACGTCCGCCGGCCGGGTCTCGTCGGGAGACAACACGCGATCGTCGTCGGTGACCACCTTCGCGTCCGTGGTTGCCCCTGGCGACTTCGTGTCCGCCGCGGCGACGTTCTCGGTGGGCTTCGCGGGCTCGCCCTTGTCGCGCATGATCACGATCGTCGCGAGCGACGCCGCGACGCCCGCGAGCAGCACGAGGATGAACCACGGCGCGATCGAGCGATCCTTGGGTGCAGGTCCCGGATCGACGAGGCTGATCTGCGACGGCGACATCACGGCGAGCGGTTGCGATGTCGACGACGGCGACGTCGGGATCGGCTGCGACGAGACCCGCGGCATCGCCGGATGTGAGGGATGCGACGGGTGCATACCGACCTGCGTCGGCGCGAGTTGGTGCGGCGGAATCGACGGTCGCGACGTCGGCGGCGGGCTCATCACTGGAACGCCCATCGCGGCCGCGTCGAAGTCCTCGAGCGCTCCCGTCGGCGCGATCGCCGGGTCGTCCCAGATCTCGTTCGCGAGGCGGATATCGTCCTCGGAGCGGCGCAGCTTCGGCGGCTGGCTCGGCGTGCGCGGGCGCTGGTTCGTGGTCTGTTGATGTTCGCCGGGCAGCGGGATCGGTGGCGCCTGCGACGGCGTGCGCGCGCGACCCGACGCCGACGCGCGGGCCCAGCTGTCTTCGGGCTGCGCGAACTTCATCATCCACTCGGCCACGGTGCGTGGGTTCACCTGCACGCGTGACTTGTGGGCCACGCGATCGAGCGCTTCACGGAACGCACCCGCGCTCGGCATGCGCCGCGCGGGATCGCGATGCAGCGCCGCGAGGATGATCGAGTCGAGCTCCTGCGGACACGACGGATTGCGCACCGACGGTGGCACGACATCGGCCTCGCGAATGCGGCGCATCGTCTCGAAGTCGGTGCGCGCGCTGAACAGCGGAGACGCCGTGACCAGCTCCCACGCGACGACGCCCATCGAGAAGATGTCCGAGACCGGATAGACCTGCATCCCGAGCGCGGCCTCGGGCGACATGTACCCGAGCTTGCCCTTCACCGCGCCGCTCTCGGTGTGGAGCTGGCGCGAGTGCGCCTTGGCGATGCCGAAGTCGATCACCTTGAGGTGACCCGTGTGCGAGACGATCAGGTTCGACGGCGAGATGTCACGATGGACGATCTGCAGTGGCGTGCCGTGCTCGTCGACAAACGTGTGTGCGTACTCGAGCGCGTCGCACATCTCGCCGAGGATCGAGAGCACCACGTGCAGTGGAATCGGCTCGTTCGCTCGGTTCGCGAAGCGGAGCAGCTTGCGAACATCGAAGCCCGCGACCAACTCCATCGCGATGTAGTAGATGCCGCCGATGCGGCCGAAGTCGTAGATCTGCGCGATGTTCGGGTGCTGGAGCAGCGACGCGACCTTCGCTTCGCGCACGAACGACTCGACGAAGGTCTGATCCTCCGCGAGGTGTTGGAGCATTCGCTTGAGCGCCACGGAACGCTCGAAGCCCTGCGGGCCTCGCTTCTTGGCACGATGAACCGTCGCCATACCGCCCATGCCGAGCCGCTCGTAGAGCTCGTACGGACCGAACTGGTCCGCGGGCGCGGATGGACGTGGCTGATTCACCTACCCCCCATTATGCGCGACCGCCCCCCAGAAGATCAGAAGAACGTCAGCTCTAGTTTGGCGTAGTAGAAGCCGCCGTTTTGGCCAAACTGGGTGACGTTTCGGCTGTATAGGAAGCGTCCGAAGCTGATGTTGGCCGCCTTGGTCTGCTCGTCGGGCTTGGTATCGAACATGTTGTCCGCGCCGATCGTGAACAGCACGTGCTTCGAGAACTGGTAGCCGAAGTCGAGATCGAACAGGACCTTCGCGCCGAACGACTCGTCGTTGTCGGGGTTGTCGGGCTTGTACTCCACGCTCCCGTAGTAGTTCGCGCGGGCGAGCGCGGTCAGCCCCGCGATCGTGTAGCGGACGGCGAACGTGCCCTTCTGGTGCGGGACCGAGTCCTCGATGCGATTGCGTGCGAGGCGCGAGAACCAATAGCCCTCGACCACCGCCCGATCGCCGCCGAACTTGTTGAGCAGCGATCCGGGGATGTTGATGTCGGTGACCGAGGTCGACGTGAAGTTGATCGAGCCGGTGATCGCGAGGTTCCCGCTGCCCGCATCGGTCGAGTAGTCCGCGACGATGTCGAGGCCCTTCGTGCTCGTGTTCACCGCGTTCGCGAAGAACTGCGCCTGGTCCACGCCGAACGGCGCGAGGATGCCCGCGACGATCGGGTTGGTGTCGGGAAACAAGCTCGTGAGGACGATGCGATCTTTGAGGCGGATGAAGTAGCCGTCCGCCGTGAGCGAGAAGTTGCCGCCGCTCTTGAGCGTGATGCCACCGCTCGCGTTGAGAGAGCGCTCCTCGCGCAGCGACGGGATGCGGAACGCCTCCCGCGTGATCGGGTTCGCGTTGTTCGGCGTGATCACCTGCGTCGCCTCGAGCGTGTTCGTCATCGAGTTCGTCACGAACTGCGTCGAGACGTTCGAGAACCACAGCTGCTGCAACGACGGCGCGCGAAAGCCCGTCGACACGCCGCCGCGGATCGCGAGCGGACCACCGAGCTTCGCGCGGCCGGCGATCTTGCCGATCAGCGAGCGGCCGAAGTCCGAGTAGTTCTCGAAGCGGCCGCCGATATCGAGCGCGATCTTCTTCGTGAGCTCGGACTCGACGCCCGCGTAGAGGCCGATGCTGTCGCGCCGGCGATCGACTTCGTTGCTCGGTTGGAACCCCGGGAACACCTGCGCGCCGGGGACCTTGTCCTGCGGCACGCCCATCACGTCGTAGGTCTCGGGACCATTTTCGTACGACGCTTGGTCTCCGGCCTCGATGCGATAGCGCTCGACGCGAAGCTCGCTGCCGAGGACGAGGTTGACCGCGGCGAGCTCCTTCTGGTCGACCTTGTGCAGGAGATCGACGTCCGCGACGGTCTGATCGAAGGCGAGCGTGCCGGCATCGAACGTCGTCGGGCTCGCAGTGCCCAGCGACGCGTTGACCGAGTCCTCGATGTTGAAGGTGAACGAGTTGCGGCCGTGCGTGAGCGACGTGTCGACGTTCCAGTCGCCTTTACGCTTGATGCCGACGGTGATCGCGGCGTCGTCGATCGTCGGCTCGATCAGCGGCAAGAAGCCGCGCGGATAGAAGTCGGGGACGTTCTTCTCCTGCTCCTTGGGGAACCGGCGGAAGCCCGCAGACGAGCCGCGCCGATGCCCGAGGTCGCCGAAGCTGTAGAACTTCGCGACGTCCGAGAGTGGCAGCTCCATGTTGTACGCGGCGATGCCGCTCGTCGCTGCGGCCTCGCCGATCTTCATGCCGTAGTCGTCGCGCGAGATTCCCTGCGACGAGATGATGCCGTCGTCGATCGTTTTGTCGGGGTCGAAGATCGTGCCGAGGTACGTGCCGCCGCGGCTCGTCGCTTGTTTCTCGAGGAACTCGCCGGTGAGGTTCAGGAAGCCGCCTTTGTCGCCGAGCTTGAACCCGTAGTTCGCCGATGCCTTGAACTGCGCACCGTCGCGCGAGGCGGTGATGCCGGTCTCGCTCGTGACGTCGAGGAGGTCGGTGACGTCCTTGGTCACGATGTTGATCACGCCGGCGATGGCGTCGGAGCCGTACTGCGACGCGGCGCCATCGCGCAGGATCTCGATGCGCTTGATCGAGCCCACGGCGATCGCGTTGAGGTCCGTGCCGACGGTGCCGCGACCGAACGTGCCGTTGACGTGCATGAGCGCGCTGCGATGCCGGCGCTTGCCGTTCACGAGGATCAGCACCTGATCCGGCCCGAGGCCACGCAGGCTCGCGGGGTCGACGTGATCGCTGCCGTCGGCGATCGTCTGCGGCGCGGAGATGTAGCTCGCGGCGAGCGAGTGCAGCACGCGCCCCGTCTCGGTGCGACCGCTGCGCGCGATCTCCTCGGCGGTGACGACGTCGACGGGCACGGGGCTATCGACGTTCGTGCGCGGCGTGCGCGAACCGACGACGACGATCGTCTCGTTGAGCGTCGCGGTGACGAGCTGGAAGCCGAGCTCGACCTTGTCGCCCTTCTCGATGCCGAGCGGCTTCTCCTCGGTCTTGAAGCCGGCGAAGTCGACGCGAACGATCACCCTGCCCGGTGCGATCTCGAGCGTGTAGCGCCCCTCGTCGTCGGTCGTCGCCGTGTTTTTCGTGCCGACCACGGTGACCGTCGCGCCGGCGAGCGGAGCATCGAGCTCGGGCGCCTCGACGATGCCCGTCACCGTGACCGTGGACTTCTCGGGTTCGCTCTCGGGTGGCGGCTTGTCGCCTTCGGGTGGCTTCGCGGGCTCGCCCTCGGCCGGCGGTTCACCGTCCTCCTCGCCGTCGGCGGGCTGCGCCGAGGCGTGATGGGTGACACAGAGGATAGAGAACGCACACAAAAACGTCCTGTTCACCCGCACGCGACGACTATCGCACGGCTACCGTGCACGCATGTCGTTGTCCCGGATCATCGTCGCGCTCGCGGTGATGATCTTGATCGCCGGGATGCCGTCGCTGGCGTTCGCCGATCGCACGGTGCGCGGCTCGGTCCGCGATGGCGTGACCGGCTCGCCGATCGGAGGCGCGCTCGTGACGGTGGGCATCGGCGAGGCGACGACCGCGAGCGACGGCACGTTCTCGGTCGGGGATGTCCCGTTCGGCCGCGTCGACGTCCTGGTGATCGCGGATGACTACGCGACGTACTTCGGGTCGGCGCGCGTCGGCCAGGTACTGTCGATCGAGCTCGAGCCCGAGTCGCACGCGAGCGAGGTGATCCACGTGTCGGGGCACGCGCCGTCGGGGCCGCCGCTCCACCTCGACACGCAGGCGATCCGCACGCAGCCCGGCGCGGGCAACGATGTCCTGCGCGCGCTCCAGAGCTTGCCCGGCGCGGCGCGCACGCCGTTCGGCATGGGCGGGCTCGCGCTACGCGGCACCGCTCCGCGCGACACCAAGGTCTACCTCGACGGCATCGAGGTGCCCCTGCTCTATCACTTCGGCGGGCTCGCCTCGTTCTTGCCGACGACCGCCGTCGACGAAGTCACGCTCGAGCCCGGCGGAGCGAGCGTGCGCTACGGGCGCGGGCTCGGCGGCGTCGCGATCGTCACCTCGCGCACCGGTCGCCCCGATCGGTGGCGCACGGGCGGCGAGCTGTCGCTGATCCACGCCGGTGCGGTCGCGGAAGGCCCCGGGCCGATGAAGGGCTCGTGGCTGATCGGGGCGCGGCGCAGCTACTTCGACGCGATCCTCGCCGCCGCGAACCTCGAGCTCGCACTGGCACCGCGCTACGCCGACGCGCAGCTGCGCTGGGAGTCCGGCGATGGCAAGTGGATGGCGATCCTGTTCGGCTCCGACGACAAGCTGACGCTGATCCCGTCCGACAACTCGTCGGGCGGCATCGACACGAGCAACGTGAAGGACTTCGTGTACAAGTCGCGGTTCGCGCGGCTCGGGTTGCGCTATCGCGCGGTCCGCGGTGCGACGTCGATCGTCATCGTGCCCTCGGTCGGCGTCGACGATGTCAACGCCCGCGCGAATCACGAAGGCCTCGACAAGGGCATGCATCGCACCACCGTTCCGTTCTCGCTGCGCGGCGAGGTGGCGACCGCGTTCGCTGGCGGCACGCTGTCGATCGGCCTCGATACGACATTGCAGCGCCACTCGTACGACATGATCAACACGCCGCCGCCGACGCCGCGCGATCCGTCGCCCGACATGGTGGTGCATCGCAGCCTGTCGCGATGGGCCGGCGATGCCGGTGCGTTCGTCGAGCAATCGTGGTTCTTCGCGAACGAGCGCATCGAAGTGCGGCCCGGTCTGCGCGGCGATCATTTCGGACTGTCGGATCAATGGACGCTCGATCCGCGATTGCTCGTCAACGTCCGCTTGCCGAACGCGTGGACGCTCACGCAATCCGTCGGCGCGTATCACGCACCACCGCTCGTGACCGACCTCGATCCGATCTTCATGCGCACGACGCCGATGCTCGGCTCGTCGGCGACGCAGGTCGCGACGACCGCGAAGAAGATCATCGGCGACGACAAAGAGCTGTCCGCGACCGTCTACTACCAGAACCTCGACGAGCTCCCGGTCGACGCGATCACGTCCGCGACGCCGACGTCCGCGAACGGCGGCACCGAATCCGGCGGCCTGCTCGGCATCAGCCGCGAGCTCGTCGACACGCAGTTCGGCTCGTACAGCTATCGCGAGGCGATCGGCACCGGCCACGCGTACGGCCTCGAGCTCATCGGCCGCAAGAACGTCGGGCGCTGGACCGGCTGGATCGCATACACGTTCGCGCGCGCGTATCGCGAGAATCCGATCAAGGACGATGGTGCGACGCACCCGTACGTCCTCGACCAGCCGCACTCGTTCACGCTCGTCGGCTCGACGCAGATCGGCAAGCACTGGCGGCTCGGCGGACGCGTGCGCTACGTGACGGGCAATCCGCTGACGCCGGTCGCCGGCGCGTACCGCGATACGTCCGGAGACTACGTCGCCGTCGACGGCCCGCTCCTGTCGCAGCGCCTGCCGGACTTCTTCCAGCTCGATCTGCGGGTCGATCGCGCGTGGTTCCGTCCGTGGGGAACGAGCGGTACGCTCAACCTCTATATCGACCTGCAGAACGTGATCAACCGCAAGAACGCCGAGGGCGTCACCTACAACAACGACTACTCGCTGCGCAGCTACACGAACGGGCTGCCGATCTTTCCGTCGATCGGCGTGGAGTACATCCCGTGAAGCGCGCGCTCCTCGTGCTGTTGTTCGCGTGTGGTGACAACCACCCCGAGATCGAAGTCTTCGAGCCGACGAACGGCACGCGTCTGACGATCGAGCAGTACCAGTTCGACGACGGCACGCGCCTCGTGCAACCGACGGCGTTCTACGATCGCCGCATCCACGCTCGGTGCACGCCGCAGGAATGGATCGACGGCGTGACCCGCTGCGTACCCGACGCGGAGGAAGCGTTCTATCGCGACGAGACCTGCGAGACGCTGTTCGGGCGGGCGACGAAGAAGTTCCCGACGCACTTCATCGCGCGCGACCTCCGCCCCGACGACACCGCACGGTGGCCGGCACGCGTGTTTGCCGTCGGCGCGAAGGACGATCCGATCGCGCAGTACTACCGTCGCGAAGGCACGGGCGAGGACGGAATGCCGATCTGCACGGGGCCCTTCCCGTCGCCGATCGACGAGGAAGGCACGCAGTACTACGAGCTCGCCGGCGAGGTCGGCGGCGAAGACCTCGTGCCGATCACCGAGACCGAGATCGGCGACGGCCGCCTCGGCTTGGTCGTCCGGCGCTCGGACGATGGCGCGGTCGTGCCGCTCGGCTTTCGCGATCGCGAGCTCGATATCGCATGCGCGCCGGTTCCGCGCGGCGACGGCGGCGCGTGCCAGCCGATCGACGCGCCGCCGGCCGAGCTCTTCGCGGACAACAGCTGCACGACGCCTGCCTATCTCGCCGATGCGGACACCGAGCCACCGGCGGTCGCGAGCACGCGATCGCCCGACGGGTGCCTCGGCTATCACGCGGTCCAGACCGAGCCCGTCGCGCGCGCCTATCGCGACACGGGGACCGGCTGCATCGCGGTGCCGACATCGCTGCGCGTCCTGCCGCTCGGCCCGCCGATCGAGCTCGCCGTGGTCGAGCGGACCGTCGACACGAGGCCGAAGCATCGCGTGCAGCGCATCCTCGCCAGCGAAGGCGAGCTCCACGTCTACGCGGACCGCATGTTCGATACGGCCACGCGCGCCGAGTGCGTGCTCCAGAAGATGGGCACCGCGCTGCGCTGCGTTCCCACGACGCTCGCTCCGATCGTGCGCGTGTTCCAGCCGGGTTGCACCGTCGAGCGCCGCCTCGCCGAGGTCCCGCTCCGCGCGTGCGAGCCCTTCGCGTTCGCGGCCAACCCCACCGGGGAGACCCTCGAGATCCACGCGATCGGCGATCCGTTCGACGGCACCGCCTACACGTTCGGCACGTTCGGGACCTGCGTGCCGTACACGCCTCCGAGCGACCGCGCTCTCTACGACGTGGGGCCCCTCCTTCCCGACGAGACGTTCGTCGGCGCCGTGCCGTTCGGAGCGCGATGAAGGCGCTCGCCCTCCTCGTCGCGCTCGCCGCGTGCGCGTCACCGACGAGCTCGCCATCGCTCGACAAGGTGCGCCCGCCGTGGGGGCCGATGACCGGCGGCACCACCGTCGAGCTGCTCGGCAATCACTTCGACCCGGACGTCAATCGCGTGTTCGTCGGTGGCCGCGAAGCATCGGTCGTGCGCACGATCGACGAGCAGCACCTCGAGGTCGTGATCCCACCGAGCGATCTAGCCGGCGATGCGGAGATCCTCGTCGTCACGCCGCACGACAACGTGATCGCGACCGACAAGTTCCGCTACAGCGAGCCGCCCGCGATCGACAGTGTCTCGCCCGACCGTGTCGTTCTGTCCGCACCACCGGCCACGGTGACCGTTCGCGGCCGCGGCTTCGCCGACGAAGCAGCGGGGATTCCGACCGTGCTCGTGAACGGACAGCCCGTCGCCGACGTGACCGTTCGCAACGACTCCGTGATCACGTTCGAAGCCCCACCCGGAGTACCGCTGTCTCGCGCGTCGATCGATCTGATCAACGATCGCGGGTCGACGCGTGCGCGCGGGTTTCGCTACGCCGTGAGCGACCATCCAGGTTTGCTCGCGTTCGACCAGAGCTCGGGCACCTTCGCGACGTTCTACGACCCCGTTACCGGCGAAGCGACCGAGATCCCCAGCATCTCGAACACGAGCAAGTGCATCTACGGAGTCATCGGCGATGGCGACGGTACGTACTGGGTGAGCGACTACTGCATCCAGGGCGGTCAATGGGGCTTCGGTCGCCTCGACCTCTACACGCAAACGGTGGTCGACACGATCGTGACCAACCGCCTCTATCCGACGATCGCGCGCCATCGCGGGACGCTCTACGCGATCGAGTACTCGAGCAACCGCTTTGGTAGGCTCGCACCGACCGGGGACTTGTTCGAGTGGATCGGATCGTCCACGGTCCCGTGCTGCGACTACGGTCTCGCATCCGATGACACCACGTTGTGGATCGTCGCGCGCCTCGCGGGTGTTCTCTCGATCGCGACGATCGATCCGGACACCGGAACGACCGGGACGCCGGTCCCTCTCGTTCCACCAGCGTCGGTGATCGACACCCGCTGGTACGCGGGAACGATCTACGCGGTGACCAATAGCGGGATGCTCGTGACGATCGATCCCACGACGGGCGTGGTCACGGAGCTCGTGTACGTCGGGACGTCGTACGGGCTCGAAGTGTTCGAGTAGCCACCTGAGCTACCCTCGCGCCATGATCGCGATCCTCGGTACGGGTCTCCTCGGTTCGGGCTTCACACGTGCGCTGCGCAAACAGGGCCACGACGTGCGCGTGTGGAATCGCACGGCCGAGAAAGCGCGCGCTCTCTCGGATACGGGCGCGGTTCCCATCGGCGACGCGGCCGATGTGGTGCGCGGAGCCGAGCGAATCCACGTCGTGGTCTCCGACGACGCCGCGGTCGATTCGGTGCTCGAAGCCGCGAAGCTCGAGAGCGGTGCGCTCGTCATCGATCACTCGACGACCTCCACCGCCGGAGCACGCGAGCGCACGGCACGCTGGCGCGACCGCGGCGTGACGTATCTCCACGCACCGGTGTTCATGGGCCCACAGAACGCGGCCGAGTCGACGGGCTTGATGCTCGTCTCCGGCGACCGTGCCGTCATCGAGCGCGTCTCGCCGATGCTGCGTCCGATGACGGGCAAGCTCGTCGACCTCGGCGAGCGCGTCGACGGCGCCGCCGCGTTCAAGCTGCTCGGCAACCTGTTCTTGATGGCGCTCGCGGCGGGGTTCATGGACATGCTCGCGCTCGGGCGCGCGATGGGTGTGTCGCCCGCGGAGGTCGGTTCGCTGTTCGAGCACTTCAATCCCGGCGCGCAGGTGCCGGCGCGATTCAAGCGGCTGACCGATGCGGCCTACGAGAATCCTTCGTGGGAGCTCGCGATGGCTCGCAAGGACGCGCGCCTCATGCAGCACGAGATGGGGAGCCACGCGCTCGAGATGTTGCCGGTCGTCGTCGCGCGGATGGATGCAGCGATCGCGGCCGGCGATGGAAACCTCGATTGGACCGTGATCGCGCGCGACCTCATCCGATAGAGACAGACGCGGCCCGCGCAAAGCTGCGCTAGACTGCGGGCGTGGGAGACAGCGACAGCGTCGACACGACCGAGGGCCGCGCCGCCCTCGAAGCGCGAGTTCGCGACGCGACCGCCGCCGGCGACTTCCACCGAGCCGCGACCGAGGCGCTGCAGCTCTATGGCTCGGAGCTGTTCGGCTACCTGTGCAACGTCGCGCGCGACGAGGACCTCGCATCGGACGCGTTCAGCGCGACCTGCGAGCGACTGTGGAAAGGGCTGCCCGCGTTTCGCTGGGAGTCCTCGCTGCGCTCCTGGCTGTACACGATCGCTCGCAACGCGATGTCGACGCTGCGCGCGCACCCGTCGCGCCGCCCCGAACGCAACGCGTCGGTATCCGAGCTCGACGATATCGCACACAAGATCCGCACGGCGACGTTGCCGATCCATCGCACCGAGGTCCGCGAGGGCATTCGCGCGCTTCGCGACGAGCTGTCGAGTGAAGACGCCGAGCTCGTCCTGTTGCGCATCGATCGCAAGATGTCGTGGCGCGACATCGCGCGCGTGATGCACGAGGGTGCGGATCCCGACAAGCACACGGCCGCGCTTCGCAAACGCTTCGAGCGCGCGAAGGAACACCTGCGCCGGCTCGCGACCGAGCGCGGTCTCGTCGGCTGATCCGATGCTGCTGTTCAAGAAGCCGTTCCACGCGGGGCTGCTGAGTGGGGCAATCACGCTCACCTATCGGCGCTGGGACAAGCCGCACGTCCGCGCCGGTGGTCGCTATCGATGTCATCCGATCGGCGTCCTCGAGGTCGACCGCATCGAACGCGTTCGCGTCGACGCCATCACCGAGGCCGATGCCGTGCTCGCGGGATTCGCCACGCGCCTCGCGCTCGTCGAGTACCTCGCGGAGCTCGGACCACTCGCGCAGAGCGACGAGATCTTTCGCGTCGCCCTGCACCACGGCGGTGACGGTGATCGCGTCGAGCTCGCGCTCGAGGCCACGCTGACCGCCGACGATGTCGCCGCGATCAAAGGCAAGCTCGCGCGCATGGACGCCACGACGCCGTGGACCGAGAAGACGCTCGCCATCATCGACGCGCAGCCGCGCATCGCCGCCTCCAAGCTCGCCGCGCAATTGAAGCGCGAGACGCTGCCGTTCAAGACCGACGTTCGCAAGCTCAAGAAGCTCGGGCTGACGCAGAGCTTCGAGGTCGGCTACGAGATCTCTCCGCGCGGCCGCGCGTATCTCGCCGCGATCGCGAAACCTGACAAGCCGTCGTCAGCGAAGCGCGCGAAGAAGTCGCGATGACGCTCGACATCGCACGCGCTCGGTTGCACGCGCAGCGCCTCGTGCGCCCGTTGCCCACGCCCACGTCCGTCGTGGCGCATCTCGTCGCCGTGCAATCGCAGGACTACTACGGTGCGGCCTGGGCGCTCGCGCAGCGCTCGAAGCCGACGACCGCCGCCGCCATCGATCGCGCGTTCGCGGACGGATCGATCCTGCGTACGCACGTGATGCGGCCGACGTGGCACTTCGTCACGCCCGCCGATGCGCGCTGGCTCCTCGAGCTGACCGGGCCGCGCGTGCAGAAGGCGAACGCGTACTGGTACAAGCAGGTCGGACTCACCGCCACGAAGCTCGCGAAGACCGATACGGCCCTCGCGAACGCGCTCGCCGGCGGACAACACCTCACGCGCGACGAGCTCGCGAAGCGCATCGGCGTCGCGAGCGCGGTCATGACGCACGTGATGATGCACGCCGAGCTCGAGCGGGTGGTGATCAGCGGACCACGCCGCGGCAAACAGTTCACGTACGCGCTGTTCGACGAACGCGTCCCCGCCTCGCCGGCCCTCTCGAGCGACGACGCGCTCGCGCTCCTCGCCCGCCGCTACGTCACGAGTCATGGCCCCGCGCAGGTGTCGGACTTCCGGTGGTGGTCGGGACTCACCGTCGGTGACGCCCGGCGCGCGCTCGAGCTCGCGAACCTCCCGGTGCACGAGGCAGGCACGCTGCGCTACTACACGCCCGCCCGTTCCCGCCACGGCGTGTTGCGAGATCCCACCGTGCACCTATTGCCGAATTACGACGAGTGCTTGGTCGCGTTCGCCGATCGCACGGCGGCGCACGATGCTCGCGTGAAGAAGCTCGACGCCGTGATCCTCGGCGCGCACTTCGTGCTGTCGAACGGCAAGCTGATCGGAGGCTGGCGACGCGTGAAGGCCAAGGGCACCACCGTCGTGCAGGCCACGCTGCTCGCCAAGCCCACACGCGCGGAGCTCGCCGGCATGAACGCGGCGACCTCGCGACTCGGCACGTTCCTCGGCGCGCCGGCGCGCCTCGATCTCACAGGTTCTTCATGATCCAGGGCTTCGCCCAGTCGCTGAAGTTCGACTCTTCGTTGTTGCCCATGTACACGAGCGCGTTGCCTTCGAAGGCCAGGCTGCGCGGCTTCGTGTAGCCGCACTTGAAGCCCTTGATCTTCGCGGCGACCGAGGTCTTCTCGTCGGTGCCTTCGCGGCACAGGCTATCGACCTCGTCGATCACCGACGCGCAGATGCCATACGGCGAGTTGTTGTTCGCATCGGCGGCTTCGCGCAGCTTCGCGGGTTCGACCCACTCGAACGAGAACCTCACGCCGCAGTCTTGCTCCGCGGAATCGAGGCTGCGTTGCAAGTAGTCCATCTGACCGCGCCAGTACTTGCGCTCCTCGAGAGAGCCACCGACGTCGCCACGGCCACCACCGCCGCCGGACTCGCCGGCGGAAGGTCCACCGCTACTGCCGCCGGGTCCGCCGGTGCCGCCGAACTGAGCACCGCCACCGGCCTGACACGCCGCGAGAAGCACGACTTCGAGCATGATGAGCTTGTTCATGTAAGGTCCGTGAACGCGCCAACGATCCGCACCATTCCGTACTCCTCGTCGAGAAACTTCGCGATCACGGGAGGGAAGCTCGCGCGCGAACGAAGCGTAGCCGCGTCCTCAGCGAGGACGATCGCGCGCGAACAGGAACGGATAGTTCACCGTGATCGAACCACGCGTGTTCGACGGGAATCGGATCTTCGCGATCGCGCGCGCGATGCAGGCATCGATCGCGGGCATCCCTTCACTCTTCACGGTCGACACCTTGCCGTCCTTCTCGACGACGAACGTGACGACGACCTTGCCCTCGAGCTTCGGATCCTTCTTCAGCGCCGCCTCGTAGCACGCGCGGTACTCGGCGTTGCGTGTGCGGATGCGGCCGCGGATCAGATCCTTGTCGAGGCTGGCCGTCGCCACCGACGAGCCAGCGGCGATCGCGATGATCGTGAGGATCGAGGCGCGAGTCATACGCCTCGGACACTCGTCCGGGCGTGTGGGTTCCCACTCGTGTATCGTTTTCGGAATGAGGCTTCTCTGGATGGTGTTGGCCGTCGCTGCGTGCAGCGAGCGCAAGACGACACGGGAGGAGCCGCCGGTGGCCGCGCCGATTCCCCCACCACCGCCGATGAAGAACATCGACGAGATCGGCGAGCCCGGCGACACGCCTTCGAGCGACGACTGGTCGACGACGAAGACCTGCGCGGTGCAGGATGCCGAGCTGATCTATGTCGTCGACGCGCAGAGTCACTTGCTCAGCTTCGATCCGCGCAAGCTGCCCGGTAACGATCCGTTCCACTTGATCGGAACGCTGCGCTGCACGAGCACGTCGACGCCGAACTCGATGGCGATCGATCGGAAGGGCGTCGCGTGGATCGGCCATCAGAACGGCAAGGTCTATCGCGCCTCGATCATCGACGCGAAGTGCGACAAGAACGGCTGGACGCCGATCGGTGACACGACGCGCGTGTTCGGCATGGGCTTCGTCACGAAGGGCCCGCGCACCGAGGAGGAGCTCTTGTTCGTCGCAGGTGGCGTCGACGATCCCACGTACTCGCTCGCGACGATCGACACCGAGCGGAAGACCTGGAATCCGGTCGGCCGCGTCTCGATCCACGCGCACCCGGAGCTCACCGGCACGTCGGAAGGAAAGCTCTACGCGTACTTTCCTTCGCCGGGCCGAGGCTTCGTGCAGGAGCTCGATCGCACGAAGGGCACCGCGATCGGTCCGGTGTGGAAGCTCCCGAGCAACGGCGGCCTCGTCGACTCGTACGCGTTCGCCCACTACGGCGGCGTGTTCTACGTGTTCACCAGCGTCGACGGCGTCGCGGGTGTCCACGCGATTCACAAGCAGACCGGAAAGGTCGAGCTCGTGCGAAACAACTTGGACTACGAGGTCGTCGGCGCCGGCGTCTCCACCTGCGCGCCGCTCCTCGAAGCCCCGCCCGCGCCTTAGTGCGCGAGCTGTACGGGCGCGGCCGGCGCATCACCGAACCACAGGCGACCATCGCGCAGCGTCGTATCGCGCAGCGTGATCGACAGTGCTTCGGCGAGCGTGTCGACGGGAGACACCGTCAGCTTCTCGCGCACGTCCTTCGGTAGATCGTCGAGATCCGCTTCGTTGTCGCGGGGGATCACGATGTGCGTGATGCCCGCGCGAACGGCGCCGAGGACCTTCTCCTTGAGCCCACCGATGGGCAGCACGCGCCCCGACAGCGTGATCTCGCCGGTCATCGCGACCTCGTGACGCGCCGGCCGACCGGACAGCGCCGAGATCATCGCCGTTGCCATCGCGATGCCTGCCGACGGGCCGTCCTTCGGAATCGCGCCCGCGGGGACATGCACGTGGACATCGCGCTCGAACACGCGTGCGTCGATCGACAACCAATCGGCGTGCGCGCGAGCAAACGTCCACGCGGCGCGCGCGGACTCCTTCATCACGTCGCCGAGCTGACCGGTGAGGATCAGGTCGCCCTTGCCCTTCATCGGTGCGGCTTCGACGAACATGATGTCGCCGCCGGCGGGTGTGTAGTACATGCCCGTCGAGACACCGATCTGATCTTCACGGTTCGCGTGCTCGGGGCGCACGCGCGGTCGTCCGAGAAGCGGACGAACGTCCGGTTGATCGAGCGTGACGTGCTCGACTTCCTTCGCCGCGATGCGACGCGCGACCTTGCGTGCGAGGCGACCGAGCTCGCGCTCGAGCTGGCGAACGCCGGCTTCGCGCGTGTACGCGGTGATGACCTCGCGGATCGCATCGTCGGTGAGCGTCAGGGTGTCCGCGGCCTCGGCGAGACCGTTCTCCTTCAGCTGTCGCGGGACGAGGTAGTGCTTCGCGATCTCGAGCTTTTCACGCTCGGTGTAGCCCGCGAAGTCGACGACCTCCATACGATCGAGCAGCGGCCCCGGGATGTTCTGCAGGAAGTTCGCGGTAGCGATGAACATCACCTCCGAGAGATCGAACGGAACGCCGAGGTAGTGATCGGTGAACGAGTCGTTCTGCGCGGGGTCGAGCACCTCGAGCAGCGCGCTCGCGGGATCGCCCTGATACGACACGCCGAGCTTGTCCACCTCGTCGAGCAGGAACACCGGGTTCTTGCTGCCCGCCTGCTTCATGCCCTGCAAGATGCGACCGGGAAGCGCGCCGATGTACGTGCGGCGGTGGCCACGGATGTCGGCCTCGTCGCGTGCGCCGCCGAGCGCGATGCGGACGTACTTGCGCCCCATCGCACGCGCGATCGACTTCGCGATCGACGTCTTGCCGACGCCGGGCGGTCCGCTGAACAGGAGGATGCGACCCTTGTTGCCTTCCTTCTTCGCCAGCTGATGGACGGCGAGGAACTCGAGCACGCGGTCTTTGACGTCCGCGAGGCCGTGGTGATCCTCGTCGAGGATCTTCGCCGCTTCGGCGACATCGAGCTTCTCCTCGGTGCGCGTGCCCCACGGCAGCTCCGCGACCGTCTCGAGGTACGTGCGGATCACCTGTGCTTCGGTCGACTGGTTGCCCGCGCGGGTGAGCCGCGCCCACTCGCGAGCGACTTCCTTGCGCGCTTCGTCGGGGAGCGGGAGCTTGTCGAGCTTCTCCTTCAGCTCGCGCATCGCGTCGTCGGCGGCTTCATCGCCCTCGCCGAGCTCTTTCTGGATCGCGCGCATCTGCTCGCGCAGGTAGTGCTCCTTCTGCTTGGAGCCGATCTCCTCTTTGACCTTCTCCTGGATGTTCTGCTGCGCGGAGAGAACATCGATCTGCTTCTGCACGAGGATCAGCACGCGGCGCAGGCGATCATCGATCGCGAACGCTTCGAGGAGCGCCTGGCGATCCGCGACGGGTGCATCGAGATAGGCGGCGACCAGGTCGGCGAGCTTTCCGGGCTCGTCGATCTGCGACACCATCTGCTTCACCGCGTCCTCGGGGAGGCCTCGCTTGGTTCCGAGCTCGGTCGCGCGCTGGCGCACTTCACGGTGCAGCGCGACGAAGTTCGGATCTTTCGGATCGAGCGGTTGGAGCTCGGTCGCGGGGGAAACGGTTGCCTGGAGATAGCCATCGGCCGGTGAGATCCGGACCGCGACACCGCGCTCGAGACCCTCGAGCGCAACGCGAACGCCACCGAGTCCGCGCTGGACGGACGCCAGGGTCGCGATGGTTCCGACGGTGTACAGACCTTCGACAGAGACTTCCTCGGAGTCTTCACGCTGGGCAACGACGAACACTCGGTGCTCGGGATCGCGAAGCGCGGCTTCGATCGCACGCAATGTCGGCGGACGAGCTGCCGTGATGGGCAGGCTCATGCCGGGAAACAGCACACCACTGCGCATGGCCACGACGGGAAGGGACTTGGACATAGTGAACACCAGTGGCGACGGCTCGGCACTCGTGCAACCTGGCCGAAAGACTCGTCCTACCGGAGCTCCTCGTCACGACGCCCGTCGTGTTGCAGATTGCTACGAGGCGAAGATTCGCCCCGCCCCTGGCCACACACTAGAGAGCTCCCCAGGAGGCCTATGCGTATCGCCGCCAGCTACGCCTGCTTCGACGACTTCCACTCGCCCGTGCCGATTCCTACCGATGGCAACGTCACGCTCGCCGAGCGCCGCGGACCGCCGCCGCCGCCGCACACGCTCCGCGATCCCCGGATCGACACGGTGGTTGCGGGCCGCTATCGCATCCTCGAGAAGCTCGCCGTGGGCGGGATGGGCATCGTGTATCGCGCCGAACGGATCGGCCTCGGACGCGCGGTGGCGATCAAGTTCTTGCGCTCGCACGTGGTGCACGACGCGGACACGCGAGCGCGCTTCGAATCCGAGGCGCGGGCGGCGAGCCGACTCAGCCACCCCAACTGCGTCGCGGTGATCGATTGCGGTCTCGACGACGACGTTCCGTTCCTCGTGATGGAGCTCGTGGTCGGTCGCACGTTGCGGCAGATCCTCGATGCGGGTCCCGTCGCGATCCCGCGCGCGCTCGATCTCGTCCGCCAGATCCTCGCGGGCCTCGAGCACGCACACGGGCACGGCGTCATCCATCGCGACATCAAGCCCGACAACATCCTCGTCTGGTCGGACGGAACGCGCGAGCGCGCGCAGATCGCCGACTTCGGCTTGGCCAAATGTAGCGATGCGCTGGGGATCAGCCACGAGGTGCTGATCGGCACGCCGAACTACATGTCCCCGGAGCAGACGCTCGGCATTCGCGCCGACGCGCGCTCGGACATCTATGCGGTAGGCGTCGTGTTGTTCGAGCTGCTCGCGCAGCGGAAGCCGTTCTACGCGAAGAGCATGTTCGACACGCTGCGCATGCACCGGGAGGCTCCCGTGCCCGCGTTCGTCGACATCGCACCGGATCGCGCGATTCCGCACGCGATCGAGCGCGTCGTCCGCGGTGCGCTCGCGAAGAATCCCGCGCTGCGCCCCGCGTCCGCGACGGCGTTCCTCGCCGCGCTCGACGCCGCATCGACCGACGCGCTGTTCGACTCGGACGAAGAGAGTGTCCACGAGATGCTGCACGCCGCCGGCGAGCCGCACTGGGTGCGTGTGTTCATCCTCGCCGCGATCCTCGGCGCGCTGATCCTCTACGCGATCCTCGCTTAGCGAGCGCGCGCCGCAGCGACGGCGAGCCACGCTTGGATCTGCGCGCGCGGCAGATCGGCGAGCGCGGTCACCTTCAGGTGCTTGCCGGTCTTGCCCTCGCCTTCGAGCAGCCCGGCCGGATCGGCGTACGTGCCCGGTGGGCCCGGCAGGAGCAAGTTGACGTGTGCCTTGTGCGCGCCGATCGCGACAAACATCGTCTTGCCGATCTCGTAGAACGGCATGCCCCACTTGAGCGACGCGGTCGCATCGGGCGCCGCCGCCTCGACGAGGTCGCGCAGCGCGAGAACGATCGGACGCATCGCCGCGGGAGCCTTCGCGAAGAAGGCCGCGACGGGCTTCGCGTAGTCCGCGCGCTGCATCGCGTGCTTCGGCTTCGCCTTCGGTGTCGACTTCGATTTCCGCGCCGGCGTCCGCGCGGACGCTCGCTTCGGTGCTGGTCTTGCTTTCGCCATGACGATGATCAGTTCGGGGGCCGCTCTGCGTCGGCGACCGCGATCGCGTGACCGGTGACGGCGGCTTTGATCGCCGCGCTGCGTTCGCTCGTGATGCCAAACGCGAGGACGAACAGCCCGATGACGTTGCGCTCGAGCTGGTTCACTTCGTGATCGGCGGCCATCACCGTCGCCATCGTGAATACGACCTTATCGCGCAGCTCCGGCGAGGTCAGCCGCGCGGCGAGGCTCGCGACGAAGTCCTGCACGTCCGCAGCGCCCTTCAAGGCGATCACGCGCTGCTGCGTGCCCTTCACGAGCGCCTGCAGCACTGGCTCGTCCATTCCCCACGGCAGTGCGATCACGACTTCATCGAAGCGCTTGATCTCGGCAGGCGTGACCTTTCCATCCGCCAACACTCCCGCGACCAGCGCTTCGAGCACCGCCACCTTCTGACCATCGTCCATCGCCAACACATCAGCGGCTTCGAGCTTCATGGCGCGAGACTACCGAATTCTTCGGTGCGACGCGATGCGACGCATGCGACGACTTTCCGACGGAGAATCGAATCGCGCTACCGTCTGCGCGATGTTCACTCGTCGCGACATTCTCCGCGCCACCGCATTCGGTCTCGCCGCGTCGGCGTGCAGTGGTTCCCAGAGCTCGACCTCGCCGGTCCCGACCAAGCAACCGTCGCCGCCGCCGAAAAAGAAGATCCTGATCCTCGGCGGCACCGGGTTCCTCGGTCCCGCCACGATCGCCGCCGCCACGGCGCGCGGTCACACCGTGACGATCTTCAACCGCGGCAAGCGCGAGAAGTTCCGTCCGCTCGAGATCAAGGTCGAGCATCTGTACGGCAATCGCGATCCCGAGTTGCCCGCCGACGACGAGAAGGGGCCCGACGGAAAGCTGCTGAATCCGACCAGCACGCCGAAGGGGCTCGAGCAGCTCGTCGGTCGCACGTGGGATTGCGTGATCGACAACTCCGGCTTCTATCCGCGCATGGTGAAGGCGTCGGCGGAGCTGTTGGCGAAGAACGCCTCGCAGTACATCTACATCTCGAGCATCTCCGCCTACGACGGCGCGCCCGCCGCGGGGGGCGACGAGACCTCGAAGCTCGCGACGCTGAAGGACCCCACCGTCGAGACGATGGGCGATCAGTTCCAGAACTACGGCGGGCTCAAGGTGCTGTGCGAGCAAGCGACGTCCGCCGCGTTCGGCGAGCGCGCGTGCATCGTGCGGCCCGGGTTCATCGTCGGTCCCGGCGACCCCACGGATCGCTTCACGTACTGGCCGATCCGCGCGGCGAAGGGCGGCGACATGCTCGCGCCCGGATCGCCGAGCGATCCGCTGCAATGGATCGACGTGCGCGATCTCGCGGAGTGGCTCGTCACGCTCGCCGAGAACGGCACCGGTGGAACGTTCAACGCGCTCGGCCCGTCGCAGCCGGCGAAGTGGGGCGACGTGCTGCAAGCGTGCGTCGATGCCGCGCCCGGCGCGAAGCTCGTGTGGATTCCGACGGACTGGCTCCAGAAGAACGACTCGGCCGAAGAAGACAGCTTCCCGATCTGGGTTCCCCCGACGGGCGAGATGGCGGGCTTCCATCGCTGGAACAACGACCGCGCCGAAGCCGCGGGGCTCCAATTCCGTCCGCTCGCCGACACGGTGAAGACGCTGCTCGCGTGGTACCCGGAGGACGTCAAGAAGCGCGTGAAGATCACCGCGGAACAGATCGAGCAGGCGAAGGCTAAGGGCAAGGAGCCGCCGAAGGGGCCCCCGCCCGACCAGCTGCGTGCCGGTCCGACGATGGAGCGCGAAGCCGAGCTGATCGCGAAGTGGCGCGCGTCTACTGGACAGTGATCGTCTGCGTCGACGTCTGGCCGAGCACGCTCGCGGTCACGGTGCACGTGCCCTTCGCGACGCCGGTCATCTCGAGCGAGTAGCTGCCGCGCAAGCTGTCGCCGCCCGCGGACGCGGGCGTTACCTCGTACGTGCACTTCGTCCCCGGACCGAACACCGATCCGGTGCCGAGCCAACCCCCGACCGCGCAAACGCGTGAAGGGCGCGTGATCTCGCGGGACGCCGCGGAACCACAGGCTCGACTACCCTCGATACGTTCCGCCACCCGTGGCACAACCGATGGATGCGCGGACTCGTGGGGATCTCGGTGCTGCTCTCGCTACGGATCGCGAACGCGGATCCATCCTGGGCGGACGTTCCCGCGCTGCTCGACGCTGCGGTCGCTCCGCACGGCGATGCGCTGCGTGCGTGCGTGAAGAAGCTGCCGTTCGAGCTCGGCTTCTTCGCGACGCGGACCAAGACCGGCGGCACGGCGGTCTCGATGCCGCTCTATGGTGTCGGTCATCGCGGACCGACGCCCGAGGAGTCGTGCCTCGTCGCTGCGATCGAGAAGATCGCGTTGCCGCCGCTGCCCGCCGAGATCGAGCGCGTCGGTCTCGGCTTCACGCTCGTCGCCGCCGGCGCACCGCCGATGAAGCGCGAGAAGCGATTCGACGATTGGCGCGATCCGGCCGCGACGATCACGATGGCGATCGATGACAAACGTCGCGCCGCGCTCGCCGCGTGCGATCGCAAGGCGCGCACCGTTCGCTTGACCCTGGATCGCTCGAAGGATCGGACGCGGATCTGGTTACCCGCGTGGCAATTCCACTCGAGCACCGGCGATGGCTCGACACCCGCCGCCGAAGCGAAGGTCAAGGCGTGCATGACGAAGGCGATCCGCGCGTGGAACGCGCCCGTGCTGCCGCTGCAGATGGGCGAGATCCAGGTCGCGTTCCGCGTCACGCCGGCTCCGTAGCGTTAGCATCGCGGGCCATGGCCGACCCACGCGCCGCGAAGCTTCGCAAAGGCTACGCCTCGATCGCGAAGAACTACCGCGAGACTCTCGTCGACGAGCTGCGCGGCAAGCCGCTCGATCGCGCGTTTCTCGACGCATTCGCCGAGCGCTGCGCGGCACGATCGTCGAGGTCGGCTGCGGTCCGGGCCAGGTCGCGCGCTATCTCGCCGAGCGCGGTGCGCAGGTCGAGGGCCTCGATCTCTCGCCCGAGATGATCGACGAGGCCAACGCCGCGCATCCCGGTCTCGCGTTCCGCGTCGGCGACATGTTCGCCTTGCCGTTCACCGACGCGAGCGTGCGCGGCATCGTCGCGTTCTACGCGATCGTCCACACGCCGACGGCGGAGCTCGCGGCTGCGTTCCGCGAGTGGGCGCGCGTCCTCGCTCCGGGTGGCGTCGTCGCCGTCGCGTTTCACATCGGCAGCGAGCAGGTCCACGTCGAGGAGCTGTTCGGCGAGAAGACGTCGCTCGACTTCTACATGCACGATCCCGATGCGGTCTCGCGCGGCCTCACCGACGCGGGCTTCTCGCTCGAAGCGCGCCTCGATCGCGAGCCGTACCCCACCGGCGAGCACCCGTCCAAGCGCTCGTACTTGCTCGCCCGGCGATAGCGTCACAACCGGCGCGGGCGCGGTCTACCGGGTATGCGCTTCGGAGCTGCTCTCGCGATCACGTGTGCGTTGTCCACTCCTGTTGCCGCCGATGCATGGGGCAAGGACTGGGACGACGACGACGCCGGGCTTCGCGCGCCCTTCGCTCACAAAGAGGTCGTCGCGTTCTTCGACGCGAATCCCGCGGCGAAGACGACCATCACGACCGACAAGCTCGACAAGCTGCTCGTTCCCGGCGGCAACGTGTGCAAGCTCCCGGACTACCCGGATACGAAGGGTGGGAGCAGCTACTCGTTCTCGCCGGATCGGAACAAGCTCGTGATCTTCGGGAGCGCGAAGCTGTCGAAGCGAACGGCCAAGGCGCTCAAGCTCGCCGCCGATCCCGACGCTGTGGCGCACGTCGTCGTGGTGATCGATGGGCCGACCGGCGTGATGTGGACGAAGCGACTCGAAGGCGATGGCTGCGGCTTCATCGACGCGCACGTGATGTGGAACGTGGACAGCACGAAGTTCCTCGCGATCGCGGAGCACGGCGATCGAGTCCCCGACGCGACGCGCGCGCTCGTCGTCGATGTCGTGGCGAAGAAGCTCCGGATGCAGGGCGATCTGCTCATCGAGCACGAACAGGGCGAGCAGCTCCGCTATAGCGATCCGAAGTTCGCGTCGGCGACCCGCGTGACCGTGTGCGTGGCTCGACCGGACAAGAGCGGAGCGCCGCAGCTCTATCGCCTCGAAGACGAGTCCGTCATCGCCACGAAGCTCGGCCCCTGCCCGACGCCGAAGCCGGCGCCCGCGAAGTAGTTACGGCGCTTCGACGGCGCCCGCGGTGCACGGCTCGGGACGCGGGTTGCCGAGCGCATCCGTCGGCGGGCACCCCGTGGCGATTCCCTTCGCCGGGCTTCCCGCCGCGGGAACGAGCACGTCGACATCACCACCCGCGTCGGCGAGCTCGCCGAGCATCGGATCGGCGATCGTCGGTGATGTCGTGCACAGCGCGCTGTCGGGCCACTGGAGGTTGCCGCTGCCATCGGTGCGCTTCGCGTCGCACGTCGGCGTGTACATCGCGGTGTTGTTCGCGACGATCGTGTTCACGAGCGTGAGCCCGTCACCGAAGATGCCGCCCGCGACCTGCCCCATCGCCGTCGAGTGATTGTTCGCGATCGTGCAGTTCTTCAACGTGCCCGTCGGAGTGTGACCGAGCCACATGCCGCCGCCGTTGGAGCCGGTCGCCGTGTTCTCCGCGATCGTCACGTTCGTCATGTCGACGGTGCACGTGTTGATCCAGATGCCGCCGTTGTAGAAGGCCTGGTTGCGCGAGATCGTACTCGCCGTGATCGAGAGTGCGAGTCCTTCGAGGTAGAGCCCGCCCGCGTTGCCCTCGCCCGACGCCGTCACGCGGTTGTTATCGACGGTGGATCGATCCATCGCGAACGATCCGGTGTGATCGTTCGACACGCGAAACACGGCGCCGCCGATCGCGCCCGCGGAGTTGTCGCGCATGGTCACGCCGCACAGCGATGCGCGCTCGTCGCGCCCGTCCATGTACAGCGCACCGCCGCAGCCGCCGTCGCCGGGATTGCCTCCGGTGCCGGTGGCGGAGTTGTTGGTGAACGTGCTGTTGATGATCGTGACGTCGCCGTTGAGGCTGCCGATCGCACCGCCGTCGCTCGCCGAGTTGTCGACGAACGAGCTACCCGCGACGATCGTCTCGCCGCCGCCGAAGCCGTAGATCGCGCCGCCGGCGACGTCCTGTCCGGTCGCCGGACCGTGGTTGTCCTCGAACACGCAGTCGAGGACCGTGAGGCTTCCTCCGTCACGATAGATCGCGCCACCACCCTGTGCGGTGTCCTCACCGGTCGCGGGGCTCTTGCCACCCACAAACGTCAGCCGCTGCACGGTGAGCCGCGGCGTCGGCGTGTTGTAGTCCGAGTCGAGGTAGAGGATGCGCGAGGCGTTGTTGCCGCTCAGCGTGACGAGCCCACCGCCGTCGAGCACGGTCTCCTTCGCGAACGTGATCACCGAGGTCACGGTGATCGTCGTCGGCGCGCTGCCGCAATCGAACACGATCGTGCCGCCGCCCATCGCCGCCGTTTGCAGCGCGGCCGCGGTGCAGCTCGCGGGCGTGCCATCGCCGACGGTCGCGGTGGGCGACGTGGTGTCGACGAGCATCGGCCGATCGCACGTGGCTTCCGGGATGCTCGCGTCGCCGCCGGGCGCGTCGTCACCCGAGTCATCTCCACACGCAGTGACGAGCACGAGGAGTACCGCCAGCCTCATCCCACCAGCGTACGTCAAAACCTGCGCTGCAAGCCGACGAACACCATCAGCGACGACCAGTTCGCATCCGTCACACCACGTTGGTAGACCGGGCCCGCGACGACGGACCAATCGTGGTTCGCACGCGCGGTGACGAGCAGCGATCCCTCCACGATCTGCAGCTTCGTGGTCGACACCGACATCGTCGCCTCGTCGGATTGCACGGTAACCGCGCCGCCCCAGCCGAGCTGCGCGCGCAGCTTCACGTAGCGCGATAGCCGTCCGGTGTACGCGAGGTAGCCCACACCGGATGCTTCGAACGTCTCGCCGAAGGCCTCGTCGACGCCGCGACCGAACAGCGTGCCCGCCGCACCGAGGGTGAATCCCCCGACGCCGAGGAAGTCGAGCTGCGCGCGCAGGCCGAACCACTGCCCCGCCGGCGCGGTGAGCACGCCGACCGAGACGTATCGCTCGGTTCCCGTATCATGGGGATCGGCGACCTGAGCGTCCTCGATAAACGTCGGGACGCCCGTGACGAAGTCCGCAGACGCCAGGGTGACATCGGCGACGGCGGCGAGAACGAGCGGGGCGATTCGCATGTCGCGAAGAGGCCCCAGCACGACCGCCCGTTGCGGCGTGAAAGAATTCGTAGCGAATGAACGCGGGCGAAGCGCGCGGCGACGTCAGTTGCTCAGGCAGGCGTTCGGCGTGCAACCGCACTGGTTGCTCGCGTTGCACGTGCACATCGCGTTCGTGCCGCACTTCTCGGCCTCGGTGGCCGGGGTGCACGTCGCGGTGCAGAAGTGCGCGAGCGGATCGCCGATCTTCGAGCACAGCGGCGCGGTCGTGTCGGTGCAGTCGGCGAGCCTGTCGCAGAACCGTCCGATGCCGAGCTCGTTGCCGGTGTCGCCGGGATTGCCGCAGATGGTCTCGAACGCATCGGCGGGCTTCGCGTCGATCGACGACCCACCACCGTCGTCCCCGCACCCCGCCGACACGAATAGAGCTAGCGCAAGGATCCCTCTCATGGGCGCAGGAGTATCGTGTCCGCGCTCGCTGCTCAATCAGTAGTTGCTCGCGGAGATCGATTGTCACGCACATGTTCGCAGCACGCGCACCGCGGTGCGCAACTCGCTCTCCTCGTGGCTGCCACGGCCTGCACGCCCGCGCCGCGCGTGGCCTCCGCGCCCGCGTCATCGGCGGTCGCGGCGATCGGTGAAACCCTGACGATCGAGTCGAAGCTCCTCGGCGAGAAGCGCGTGATCAACGTGTACGTCCCACCGGACTACGCGACGTCGCAGGAGCGCTACGCGGTCCTCTACATGCCCGACGGCGGCATGAAGGAGGACTTTCCCCACGTCGTGGGTTCGGTCGACGTGTCGATCAAGAACGGCATCATCCGGCCGGTGATCGTCGTCGGTGTCGAGAACACCGAGCGGCGCCGCGATCTGCCGGGACCGACGACGGTTCCGTCGGAGATGAAGGCCGCACCGCATGCCGGCGGCAACGACCGCTTTCGCGCGTTCTTGCGCGACGAGCTGAAGCCGCTGATCGCCGCGCGCTATCGCACGACCACCGAGTCCGCGATCGTCGGCGAGTCGCTCGCGGGACTGTTCGTGATCGAGACGCTGCTCGTCGAGCCCACGCTGTTCGATGGCTACATCGCGGCCGACCCGAGCCTGCAATGGAACGAGCACGAGCTCGCGCGCAGCGCAGCAGCGCGACTCGCGTGGATCACCGGGCCACGGACGCTCTACGTCGCTACCGCCGACGAGCCGGACATCCTGGAGGGCGTCGCGATGCTGGTCAGCGCGCTGCGCATTCAGGCGCCGCCGATCGCCTGGCGCTACGAGCCGATGCCCGGCGAGCACCACGGAACGATCTTTCCGACCGCGGCGCTGCGCGGCATCCGCATGCTATTTGCGGCGCCCGACGCTCCGTAGAACAACGCACCGCTCGGCCACGGGTATGCTCCACGGATGGCGTGGAAGCAGGCTCTCGATCGCGCGCACTCGCTCGCGCAGCTCGACGCGATCGACACCGCGAGCGTCCTCGAGCAGCTCGCCGCCGAGACTCCCGCCGCGACGTCGTGGGCGGAGCTCGAAGCGCGCGACGCGGACCTCGCGGCCGCGCTCGACGCGTTCGATGCGATCGCGATCCGCGCGATGAAGGTGCGCCTCGATCACGCGCTCGCGTCGGACGGCTCGCTCGGCCCACCGACGCGCAACGTGTTCGCGCAGACGATCGTGAACTACGCGGACAACATCGCGCTCCTCGCCGAGCGCGCGCGTGACCTCGCAGCGCGCGGGCGCGCACCGAACCCCGACGATGTCGCCGACCGGGTCGCCGGCGCCGCGCGCGCAGCGCTCGATCTGCGTGCGACGCTTCGCACCGGCGTGCTCGATCTGATCCGCCGCCTCGCGAAAGCGGACGCCGCCGTCGCCGATCGCCACGCACGGGATCCGAAACTCGACGAAGCACCGCGCAAGCGCTGGAGCGCGATCCGTCGCGACCTGGAGACACTCGCCGCGGATCCGTCCGCGATCACCGCCGCTCCGATGGCAAAGCGCGTCGCCGCGTGGCCCGATCTCCTCGAAGAGCCGGAGCCCGTGCGCGAAGCAACGCTGGCAGAGCTCATCGAGATCGATTGACGCGTCGCCGCGAGATCACGGGCGGAGCGACGCGCGCGCGGCTTCCGCGGCCGGCCGGACCACGCAGCCGTCGAGGTGATCGTCGACGAGCCCCATCGCCTGCATGAACGCGTACACCGTCGTCGGCCCGACGAACGACCAGCCACGCTTCTTGAGATCCTTCGACAGTCGGATCGAGGTCGGCGTCTTCGGCATCGCGCGCAACGCGGCCAGCGTCATCTTCTTCGGTCGCTCCGTCGCTGGTGGCACGAACGTCCACGCGTACGCCGACAGCGAGCCGTGCTCCGCCACGAGCTCGAGCGCTCGCTTCGCGTTGTTGATCGTCGATTCGATCTTCCCGCGATGGCGAACGATGCCCGCGTCGCCGAGCAGCCGCTTCACGTCGCGCGCGCCGAACGTCGCGACCTTCGCGATGTCGAAGTTCGCGAAGCCTGCACGGAACGCGTCGCGCTTGCGCAGGATCGTCAGCCACGACAGTCCGGACTGGAATCCTTCGAGGCACAACTTCTCGAACAGGCGGCGATCGTCGACGACCGGGAAGCCCCACTCCGCATCGTGATACGCGACATAGTCCGGCGTCGAAACTCCCCAGAAACAGCGGGGACGCCCGTCGGGTCCGAGCCCGAGCCCGTCTTTCAATTTCGTAGCCACGGCGTGCGCAGATTTGCATGTATCGTGGTCGGAATGAGGGTTTCGGCGCTCCTGGTGGTGTGTCTCCTGACGACGGGTTGTCAGCAATGCAACGACGTCATCGATCCTGCCGAGAACGACGGTGGCGGGACGACGTGCGTGCGCAACGAGGACTGTACCGGCGACCAGATCTGCGCCGGCGGTACGTGCAAGGCACCGGGCACCGTCGTCGAGGGCGGGATGTGCTCGGCGACGCGCGACTGCGCCGACATGCTCAACTGCAGCGAGCTCGGCACGTGCGTTCCCGCCGGTGACGGCGAGGCCGGCGGAACGTGCTCGAGCGCGGCCGACTGCGCGCACGGCCTCGCGTGTATCCACGACGGCTTCGGCGGAACGTGCACGATGCCCGGCACGACGGACCTCGGCGGCACGTGCACCTCGACGCAGGCCTGCATCGCCGGCCTCGCGTGCGGCAACGAAGACACCTGCGTGCCGACGCCGACCGCGTACCCGCCGTGGAACGGCGTGTCGTGCGTGCCGGACACCGCGACGTTCGCGACGTACTTCAACGTCCCGCGCAATGGCGCCGCGCTCCAGGACTTCTATCAACTGCCGTTCCCCAACGACATCCGCGTGCGCGCGAACGGGACACTGGATCTGTCGTCGTTCCCGCGCCCGGGCAAGTCGCTGCTCGGCGTCGACGTCGTCGATCTGTACGCCGACGCGCTCGACGAAGACTTCGAAGGCTTCTCGTCGATCGCCCCCGTGCTGTTCCGGTTCACGAAGGAGCTCGAGTTCGACTCGCTCGGCGCGAACGGCGCGAACATCAAGCTCGTCGATGTCACCCCGAGCACACCGGAGTTCGGCACCGAGCTCGCGCGCGGTTGGTCGTACGGCGCGGGCAAACGGAAGTTCCACTGCCAGCAGGCATTGATCCTCGGGCCGTCGCGCACTGCGCCGCTCCTGCCCGGCCACACCTACGCCGCGTATGTCACCACCGCGATTCGCTCGAAGCAAAACGAGACGCCGGTGGTCCCACCGGATCTCGCGGCGGTGATCGGGGCGGTGATGCCGGCCGATCCGGATCTCGCGACCGCGTGGACGAAGTACACGTCGTTCCGCAGCTACCTCACCGCGAAGTCGATCGACCCGGCGACGATCGCGGGCCTCACCGTGTACACCGTCGCGGATTCGACGAAGCGCGCGAGAGAGATCGCGGCCGCCGTCGCCGCGAGCCCGTTGCCCTCGCCGACCAACGTCACGCTGTGCGATGGAACCACCACGTCACCGTGCGCCGGTGAAGATGGCCGCGCGTGCGGTGACTCGTCAGGACCGTTCTGGGAGATCCACGGCACGTTCACGGAGCCGAACTTCCAGGCCGGCACGCTGCCGTACGCCACGCCCGCCGACGGCGGCGGCATCTCGTACAACGGGACCACGCCGGTGCAGAACGGCACGACCACGGTGTGCTTCGCGCTGACCGTGCCGAAGACCGCCGCGCCGGCGAACGGCTATCCGCTCGTGGTTCACGCGCACGGTACCGGCGGCAGCTTCAAGAGCGCAGTCACCGGCGGCATCGCCGCGCAACTCGCGACCGCATCGACGCCGACCGCGACGCTGACGTTTGACGGCGTCGTGCACGGCATGCGTCGCAACGGATCGCCGCGCTCCGTGGACAGCCTCGTGTTCAACGTGATCAACCCGCGCGCCGCTCGCGACAATCACCTGCAGGGCGCGGTCGACGTGATCCAGGCGATGCGGGTGGCGCAGGTGCCGATCACGTACAACACGACGACCGTCCGCTTCGATGCGACGAAGGTCTACTACTTCGGTCACTCGCAGGGCTCGAACGTCGGCATCCCCGGCGTCGCGGTCTCGAACGTCACGACGGGAGCGCTGTTCTCCGGAGCGGGAAGCGACCTCACCGTCGGCATCCTCAACAAGACGAGCCCGGTGAACGCGAAGGCCGGCCTCGAGCTGCTCCTCGGCGATCCGCTCGCAGCGGGTCACCCGGTGATGGTGCTGTGGCAAACGTTCTTCGATCGCATCGATCCGATCAACTTCGCGCCACTCCTGGTGCTGCGGCCGACCGGTGTGCCCTCGAAGCACGTGATGATGACGTGGAGCGCGACGGACACGTTCTCGCCGAAGGACACGCTCAACGCCACGGCGAAGGCTGCGCGCCTACTGGTCGCCGATCCGACGGTGATCGAGGATCAGATGACGGGCGCAGACGCACGCCCGGTGGGACCGAACCGCACGGGCGGCGATGCGGTGCTGCGGTTTGCGACGGTGTTCCAGTACGCGACCGACGGCACGTACGACGGCCACTTCGTCGCGCAGAACAATCCGCAGGCGAAGACGGATTGGACCGCGTTCTTCATGTCGCTCATCGCGGGCACCCCGAACGTGCCGTAAGCTGTCGCCATGGCGACCACCGCGAGTGCAAAGCCCGATCGCATCCACGATCTGTTCACGCGCCAGCGCGCGAATCAGGCCACGGTCAAACGCTCGAGCGCCAACGCGCGCATCGCGAAGCTCAAGAAGCTGCGCGACGCGATCCTCGCGCGCGAGCCCGCGATCCGCGAAGCGCTCGCCAAGGACTTCCGCAAGGCACCGATGGAGACGGAGATCACCGAGATCCTTCCGTGCCTGATCGAGATCAAAGAAGCGATCAACCATCTCGGCGACTGGATGCGCCCACATCGCGTGTCGACGCCGATGTCGATGTTCGGGACGAAGAGCCACGTCCACTACGAGCCACGCGGCGTGGTGCTGATCATCGGCCCGTGGAACTACCCGTTCCAGCTCATCGTGGCGCCGTTGATCGCCGCCGTCGCCGCGGGCAACTGCGCGATCGTCAAACCGTCGGAGATGACGCCGCACACGTCCACGATCCTCGTCGAGATCGTCGGCGCCGTGTTCGGCGAGGACGAGGTCGCCGTCGTCGAAGGCGATCACCTCGTGGCGCAGGAGCTGTTCGCCCTGCCCTTCGACCACTTCTTCTTCACCGGCAGCACGAAGGTCGGTCGCATCGTCGCCGAGGCCGCGGCCCGCCACCTCGCGACGTCCACGCTCGAGCTCGGCGGCAAGTCGCCCGCGATCGTCGACGAGACCGCCGACATCGCCTCCACCGCCAAGCGCCTCACGTGGGGCAAGTTCGTCAACGCGGGTCAGACCTGCATCGCACCCGACTACATCCTCGTCGACGAACGCCGCCAGGAGGCGCTCGTCGCGCAGCTGCGCGCATCCATCGAGTCGATGTACGGCACCACCGAAGATGCGCGCCGCGCGTCTGCGGACTACTGCCGGATCATCAACGGTCGCAACTTCGATCGCTTGAAGAAGCTGCTCGATGACTCCGTCGCCGGCGGTGCGAAGATCGCGTTCGGTGGCGCCACCGATGCGGCCGAGCGCTACATCGCACCGACGATCCTCACGGGCGTGCGGCCCGACTCCGCGGTGATGAGCGAGGAGATCTTCGGACCGATCTTGCCCATCCTCACGTACAAGTCGTTCGACGAGGTCGCGCCGTTCGTGACCTCGCGCGACAAGCCACTCGCGCTCTACGTGTTCAGCGAGAGCGAGGATCGCATCGACTCGGTGATCGCGAATACCACCGCCGGTGGAACGTGCATCAACAACACGGTGATCCACTTCGCGAATCACAACCTGCCGTTCGGCGGCGTCGGCGCGAGCGGCAACGGCAACTACCACGGGTTCTGGGGCTTCAAGACGTTCTCGCACGAGCGCGCCGTGCTCCGCCAAGGCCGCATCGACATGCTCAAGCAGATCTATCCGGCGTACGGCGGCAACGTCGCGCGGGTCGTGTCGTTCATGCGCAAGCTGTTCACTTGATCGCGAGCGCGACGGTGCACGGGATGTGGCGGATCGCGACGTTCGTGCTGCCGGCGATGTCGTAGCGGTCGAGGATCTCCGCGACGCGCCGAACGACCTCGGCCGCATCGGTCCACCGGTCGGTGGAGATCGAAAACTCGTACTCGCCGCGTACCCACGTGCTGCACGTGCTCATGCCGGTGCCGTTCACGGCGACTCCTCCTGCAGCCGACAGCTCCTGGCTCGCGAGCGCGAGGACCAACCCGGGGTGGACCACCGGGCATGCGGTCGGGGCCTCGGGCGGCGTCACGCAGCCCTCGCCGATCGTGCGCGTTCCACGCGCTCGCGAGACGCGGATGCGGCCCTCGTTCGTGCTCATGTCGCCACACATCTCGAGCGCCGTGGTGATTCCCGCGATCACCGGGTGCGTGTAGTCGCTCGGGGTTCCACTCGGCTGCGGACACACGAACGGCGCGGGCAGCGTCGGAGTCGCCGACGGTCCGGTCCAACAGCCCCCGACGACAACGGCGATCAGCGCACGCATCAGAGGTCGTAGACCGCGCGAACGAGTGGTTGGCATGGCGGCTTCATGCCTACCCAGACGCACCGACGTGGGGGGATGGGAACTATTTCGCGTAGAGCACGACGAACGTGCCCGCGATGGCCGCGATCGCCACGAAGCCGAGGAAGATCCACAGGGCGGCACGATTGCTCGGGCGTGCGGGGGCGGCGGGGAGCGGGGCCGGCTTCGATGCCTTCGGCGCTTTCGGCGCGAATTGCTCGGGGCTGACCACGACCTGGCCCCACACGCTCGCGTCGTGGTCCGGCTTGTCGGGGACGAGCTGACTCGTCGATAGCTCCATCGTCGAGTCGTTATCCACGCGCTTGGCCATCGCGACAGCGAGTTTGGCATAGGATCGAGCCCGCCAGTGCGACCGCGATCGACAGCGACAGGACCGGGCATCCAGCCGTTGCGGGCCGGGACCGCACTCGAGGATGCGCTCGATCGCGACGAGGTGTTCGCGCTCGTCCTCAGCGCGGCGCGCGCACGGCTCCGGTTCGCGACCCTGTTGATCGTGCAGCACGATCACCTGCGCGGGTGGCGCGCGATGGCCGACGCGGAGTTCGACGTCACGGCGATCCCGCTGCTCGAAGTGCCGCGCACGGTGCCGTTGCTCGAGTCGGTGATCGCGAGCTCGTCGCCGACGATCGGAAAGCTCGAGACCGGCGACCTGTTCGTCGATGGCTTGCTCGAACAGATCAGCGGACACGCGCCGGCCGTGCTCGTGCTCCCCGTGAGCGTCCGCATGCACGTGCTGGCGCTGATCGTCGGACACCGCGGCGGCACGCCGTTCACGTACGGCGAGGTCGCCGATCTGTTCCCCGTGCTCGCGAATGCGGACACCGCGCTCGATCGACTACAGACCGTTCGCCGGCAATCCGCGGCTCCGCGCGGCCGGACGCAGGTCGACACCGCGGACTACGAGGTCGAGATCTCGTTCGAGCAGGATCACGCGGCGCGCCGCGCGGCGACGGTCTCGCATCGCGAGGCGCAGTCGTGGCCCGAGCTCGCCGAATCGATCCGCGAGCTGATCCGCGACGGCGTCGATCACGGCGAGCCCGGCGAGGACGAGCAGCTCGAGCTGTTGATCGAGCTCGGCCAGATCGAGCTCGAGCACTTGAAGCGCCCCGAAGCCGCGATCGAAGCCTGGCGCAGCGCGCTCGCGATCGATGCGAGCGACGAGCGTGTCCTCGACGCGCTCGAACAGCTGTACGCGCAGCGCGGGCGCTGGCTCGATTGCGTGGAGCTGATCGACAAGCGCGTCGCGCTCCTCGACGAGCAAGGCCCGCGGATCGCGATGCTGCTGAACCTCGCGACAATCGCGCGCGACCGGCTGAACGATCCGCGCCGCGCGATCGAGGCACTCGAGCGAGTCGTCGCGATCGAGCCGGGCCACCCCGCTGCCTCGCCGCAGCTCGAAGCGCTGTACCGCGCGAAGGAAGAGTGGGGACCGGTCGCGGCGCAGATGCTCGACCGTGCATCGCGCGACAACGACGAGCGGGCGAGCGTCGCGGCGCTCGTCGAGGTGGCCGACGTGTACGAGCAAAAGGTCGGCGATCCGCACGCCGCGCTGCTCGTGTGGCTCACCGTGCTGCGCCGCGATCCCGCGCGCGTCGGCGTGCTCGACGAGCTGGAACGCCTCGCCGAACGCGCGCCGAACTGGGACGAGCTCGTCGCCGAGTGTCAGGCGATCGCCGAGCAGCTCGAGGGTTCGCATCCCGAGATCGCCGCCGCCGTGTGGCACCTCGTCGGACGCTGGTCGCGCGATCACCTCGCGAACCGCACCATCGCGATCGAGGCGCTCGACCGTGCGCTGCGCCTCGCCGAGGACGATCCGGATCGCGCGAGCATCCTGCACGAGGAGCTCGGCGAGCTGCACGAGGCCGATCCAGCGGTGGCCACCGCGCACTACGAGAGCGCGCTCGCCGGCCGGCCCGAATCCGCCGAGGTCCTGACGGCGCTGCATCGCTTGTATCTCGCGAGTCAGGCGTGGCAGCAGATCGCGGAGCTGTTGCCGCGGCTGATCGATGCGCTCGCCCCGTCGGCGCAGCTCGGCGTGATCGTCGATCTGCACGTGGAGCTCGGCGCGGTCTACGATCGATTGGATCGCCCCGACGACGCGATCGAGGCGTATCGCGACGCGCTCGCGCTCGATCCGAAGAACGTGCTCGCGCAGCGCAGCCTCGCCGAGATCTACGAGCGCACGGGCCAGGCGGAAGCGCTGCTCGAGACCACGGAGACCGAGATCGACAACGCGACCCGCGAGGTGCAGCTGCGCCGCTACGGCGACGTGGCGGCCGCGTGGCACGAGCACCAGCGATTCGATCGTGCGACCGCGTGCTGGCAGAAGCTGATCGCGCTCGATCCGAGCTCCCTCGTCGGCCATGAGGGCCTCGCGCGGACGCTCCGTGCATCGGGCCAGTGGATCGAGCTCGCGAACGCACTGCGGACACGCGTGCGCCGCGATCCGAGCAGCTACAAGTCCGACGAACGTCGGACGCGTAACGGCGCCGAAGGCGCTGCGAAGGTAGACGATAAGGCGATCCTCCTCGAGCTCGCCGACGTGCTCGCGAATCAGCTCGACGACGTTCGCGGCGCGACGGTGGCGCTCGAGGAGATCACGGCGCACGAGCCCGACGATCCGGCGACGCTCGATGCACTCGCGCGACTCCACGATCGCGCCGGGCGACTGCGCCCCGCCCTCGACGCGCTCGAGCGCTTGCTCGAGATCACGACGGACTCGCGCGCGCGTGCCGATCTACTCCAGCGCATCGCGCAGGTTCACCTCGCCGCGCGCGATGCCGCGACGGCGCGCACGCACCTCGTCGCCTCGATCGCCCTCGATCGCGACAACGCGTACGCACGCGAAGCGATGGCGCGCGTGCATGTCCAGCAAGGCGAGCTCGTCTCTGCCGGCGAAGAGATGCTACGCGCCGCTCGCCTGCACTCGCAGCAAGCGGACATCGTGCGGTGCCTCGCCGACGCCGCATGGCTCTATCGCCATCGCCTCGGCGATCCCGAGCGAGCGCGCGAGTGTTTGCACCGCATCCTCGAGATCGAGCCGCGGCACGCGGATGCCAAGCAAGCGCTCGCCGAGCTGCTCCAGGACAGCCAGGAATGGGAGAGCCTGTGGCCGCACCTCGAGGAGCAGGTCGCGAAGGCGCGCGCGGACGCGACGATGCCCGCGGCCGATCGTCGCGAGGTCTACATGAAGGCCGCGCGCTGCGCGGTCGAGCTCGGAAAGTTCTCTCGCGCGCTGGATCTCTACGACCTCGCCGCGACGACCTCGCCCGATCCATCCGTGCAGATCGAGCGCGCCGACGCGCTGTATCGCGCCAAGCAGATCGACGCCTCGGTCGCGACGCTGCAGGCGCTCGCGAACGACGCGGCGAACCTCGAGCGCGTGCAGCGCATCGGGGTGTATCGCCGGCTCGCGCAGATCCACACCGAGCTCGGCAAGCCCGCCGTCGCGCAGCAGTTTCACACCAAGGTGCTCGATCTCGATCCGGCACACCGCGACACGCTGTCCGACCTCGCGGAGCTGCACCTCGCGCAGCAGCGCTACGACGAGGCCATCGCGAGCCTGCGCGAGCTCGCGGCGGCGTCTCCGGTCGCCGAGCGGATCACGCTCCTCGGGCGCATCGGTGACCTCTATCAACAGAAGCTCGGGAACCCGGGCCGCGCGATGTCGACGTACCTCGACGCGCTCGAGCTCGACGGCGCCGATCGCCGCATCCTGCAGCGACTGCTCGACCTCCAGACCAAGTCCGGCCAGTGGACGCGCGCGGTCGAGACGATCAGCAAGTTCCTCGAGCACGAGACCGAACCCGCGTATCGCGGTGCGTACTTCCTCGCGGCGGCGGCGATCAAGCGCACCGAGCTGCGCGACAACGCCGGCGCGCTCGCAGACTTCGAGCACGCGCTCGACGAGCTCATGCGCGAGACCCCGCTGCGTCCCGCCACGCGACGCCGCGCCTTGCAGACGTTCCACGATGTCGACGCCCTGTTGACCGAGGACAAGGACTGGAAGACGCAGGAGCAGGCGTATCGCCGGATGATCAAGCGCATGCCCTCGGGCGATCCGGCGCTCGTCCCGCTATGGCACGCGCTCGGCGAGCTGTGCCTGTCGCGCCTCGATCACGTCCAGAGCGCGATCCAAGCGTTCGAGGTCGCGCACGCTCTCGATCCCGCGAAGTCTCCCGAGCGCGCGAAGATCCTCGCGGACCTCTACGCGCGCACGGGCGCGGTGAAGCCGACGGCGAAGCTCGTCGAAGCAGATCCCACGAACCCGGATGCGTATCGCACGCTCGCGCAGACCGCGCTCGCCGCGGGCCGCATCGACGAAGCGTGGTGTGCGTGCCGCGCGCTCGTGGTCCTCAAGCAAGCGACGTTCGACGAAGAGCTGCTCTACAAGAAGTATCAACTTCACGAAGTCCGCAAGGTGAAGGGCGTGCTCGACGCGGACGCGTGGGCGCAGCTCCGTCATCCCGACGAGGATCGCGTGATCAGCTCGATCTTCGCGCTCGTGTGGGAGCCGCTCGTCGCGCTGCGCGCGGGCACCGCGAAGAGCTTCGATCTGCGCGAGAAGGATCGCATCCCGGTCGAGGAAGACAATCGCGTCGTCGCGCGCATCTTCCGCCACGCGGCCCGCGTGATGAACGTCGCGCTCCCCGATGTGTACGCACAGCCGCGCCGCAGCGGCAGCCTGTTGCTCGCGAACTGCGTCGATAGCGGTCGCCTCGTGCCGGCGGTCATCGTCGGCCGCGACATGATGACGGGCTATCGCGATACCGAGATCGCCGCGGCCGTCGGAGCGATGGTCGCCCACCTCCGCCCCGCCTATTACCTCAAGCTCGCGATGACGACGAACGAGGAGCTCGAGGCCGCGGTCGTGGCGGTGGCGCAGCTGCTCCAGCGCACCGTCGGCCGTCCCGAGCTCGAGCCGCTCGTCTCGGTGTTCGCGCCTGCCATCAAGGCGAGCCTCACGCGCCCCGTCGCCGAGACGCTGCTGCAGCTCGTCGAGCGACTGCCGGATCGCCCGGACCTCGCGAAGTGGCGCGCGTGCGTGGACGCCGCGGCTGCGCGCGCTGGATTCCTCGTCGCTGGAGAGCTCGCCGCAAGCGCGAAGATGATGGCGCTCGCGGCGCCGCGCGCGGGGCAGCGCATCCGCGATCTCGTCGCGTTCTCGGTGTCGCCCGCCTACCTCTCGCTGCGCGAGCACCTCGGCGTCGCGATCAAAGCGAAGTAGCGCTTTTCGGAAACCGCGGTCCGATCGCGGGTGTCCATCGCGCCATGCCGGGGACTTCTAGTGTCCACGCGTGCGTTGCCGCATGCGCGCTCGCTGCCTGTGCGTCGCCGTCGTCACCGATCACGCCGACGGCACCGCCCGTGCCGCGGATCGCCGGCGTGCCCACCGAAGCACCGCCGCTCCCGACGCCGAGCTTCTTGACGAGCACCCGCATCGTCGCAACGAGGACCGGCACGTTGGTGATCGATCAAGACAGTGGAACGCTCGTGCGCACCACGGCGATGGCGTACCGATCGCGCGCCTCTCGATCGGCCGCGACCCGGGCCTGCTCGCGTTCGATCCAGATCGCTCGGTCGCGTTCGTCGCGGATCGCGAGCGCGATCGCGTGGCGGTCGTCGACGTCGGCGATGCGCTGCAGCTCTCGACGACGTTCGCGCTCCCGCCCGAGCCGTACGGCGTCGCGCTGACCCCGGATGCATCGACGCTGCTCGTGTCGACGATCGCGGACCACCTGCTCGTCGCGCTCGATGCGCGGACCGGCGAGGAGCGCTGGCGCACGACGCTGTCGGCGGATCCCCGTGCGATCTCGATCTCGCCCGACGGCGCGCGTGCGCTCGTCGCGTCGGCGGGCAACGGCGGCGTCGACGATGTCTCGCTGTCCACGCATCAGGTCACGCAGATCGCGTTCGATCTCGCGTGCGATCGCTGCGACAACGGCCCCGCGTTCGCGCGGTCCAGCGGCGCGGTGGTGTTCATCGATCAACATCGCGCCATCGCGCCGTTTCAACGCGCCGTCCCCGAGAGCATCGACAACCTCGGCGACTCGTACTACGGCGGCGGCCGCAGCCCGGTCACGCAACACCTCGCGTTTCTATCGTTCACTCCGACGACGTCGCAGACCGTCGCGCAGATCGTCGCGAACCAACCGCGCTCCATCCTGTGGGATGCCGACAACGACGTGCTGCTCGTCGGCGGGCTCGCCTCCGACACGCTGTTGCGCCTGCAAGGTCTCACGCGCGGCACCACCGACGACACCGAGAACGCCGCGGCCGACTTCGTGCTCCGCCCGCGCGATGTTTGTGGTCCCGACGGATTCGCGCGCGCCGCCGACAACACGATCTACGTGTGGTGCTCGCTGTCGCGCACGATCGTTCGCATCGAGCCGCCGGATCCGACCCTGACGCGCTCGAGCCGCGTGCTCGACGAGAGCAGGCCGATCGCTCCGACGTCGCTGACGCTCGCGCAGCACCGCGGCATGGTGCTGTTCAAGTCCGTGCATCCCGAGATCAACCGCGATCGAACGCTCGCGTGCACCACGTGCCACATCGATGGCGGCACCGACGGACACAGCTGGAAGATCCGCGAGCACAGCCTGCAGACGCCGATGCTCGCGGGCCGCGTCGCGAAGACCGCGCCGTACAAGTGGGACGGTCACGACAAGACGATCACGGACAGCATCGCGAGCACCATCTCGCGGCTCGGTGGTCGCGGGCTCTCACCCGACCGGGTGAGCGATCTCGTCGCGTACATGCTCGCGATGCCGGCACCACGCCGGCCCACGGTCGATCCGGCGGCCGTCGCGCGCGGGAAATCCGTGTTCGAGCAGAAGGGCTGCGATGACTGCCACGCCGGCGCGCGGTTCACCGACGGCGCGCAGCACGTGATGAGCGGCGCACCGACCGATCCGATCAACGTCGTCGACACGCCGAGCCTGATCGGACTCGCCGCGAGCGCGCCCTACTACCACGACGGCAGCGCCGCCACGCTCGACGCGCTCGTCGCGGGCGGCGGGAACATCAAGGGCATGGCGAACATGAAGAAGCTCACCGAGGCCGAACGGGTCGATCTCGTGGCGTTCTTGTCATCGCTGTAACGCCGCCGCTGCTCGCCGCGGCGGTCGAGGCCGCGCTCACGGGCGCCTAGGTCCGAGAGGTCGATCCGCGTGTGCGACGGATGTCCACGTCACCTCCGCGTGCGGCATGGACATGAATTACGGCACGATCGTCGTCAAGTGACGCCGGGGGGACTTTATTCCGGGTCCGTAGACCTTCGTCCACGGGCGGGCGTTCAAACGCCGGATGAGGATCGCGATCGCGGCTACGACCGCATTGGCCATGCTGTCCACCACCATCCCCGCACATGCGTTCTGCGGGTTCTACGTGAGTGGGTCGGACAAGAAGATGTTCAACGACGCGACGAGTGTCGTGCTCATGCGCGAGGGGACACGCACGGTCCTGTCGATGCAGAACGACTACAAGGGTCCCCTCGAGGACTTCGCGATGGTCGTCCCCGTTCCGGTCGTGCTCAAGCAGACCGACGTGAAGGTCATCCCGAAGGAAGTCATCGATCGCGTGAGCTCGCTCAGCTCGCCGCGGCTCGTCGAGTACTGGGAGCAAGACCCGTGTCCGGCGCCCTACGAGAACGAGAGCTACGGGTATGGAGCTGGGATGGCGGCTCCGACGATGGAGTCCTCGCGCCCGGAGCCAAAGCCCAGCCCGCCGTCGAGAGACTACGCGTCGCGGAAATCCGACGACGCGATGCAGCGCCGCGCGGTGCCGCCGATCCTCGCGAGCTTCGCCGCGTCGCCCACCACGGTGACGTCGGGCGTGGCCACGCCGGTCCAGTGGAGCTGGAGCTACTCGAACCAGCCGTGGCCGGAGCCGACGTGCACCGTGGATCACGGCGTCGGCAACCTCTACAACGGCGCGCAAGCCGCGCTGTCGTTGACCGATAGCTCGATGGTGACGCTCACGTGTGCGAACTCGGCGGGCAAGTCGACGAAGCAGATCAAGATCAACACGGTCAAGATCGAGGCGAAGTTCGACGTCGCCGAATACCAGATCCTGATCCTGTCGGCCGCCGAAGCGACCGGCCTCGACGAGTGGCTGCGGATCAACAAGTACAAGGTGCCCAAGGATGCGGAGCCGCTGCTGCGCCCGTACGTCGAGGGTGGCTCGAAGTTCTTCGTCGCGAAGGTCGATCCGAAGAAGGTGAAGATGGTCGATGGCCGCGGCGTGCTCTCGCCGTTGCGCTTCCACTACGACAGCGAGGAGTTCTCGCTGCCGATCCGACTCGGCATGGCGAACTCGTCGGGCAAGCAGGACCTGATCGTCAACGTGATCTCCTCGAACAAGCGCTACGAGGTCGCGAACTACAAGAACGTCATGATCCCGACGAACTTCGACGTGAAGCCGAGCGTGAAGACGCGGTTCACCGAGTTCTACACGGCGCTGTTCGACAAGACCGTCGAGGCGAACCCCGGCGCGGTGATCACCGAGTACGCGTGGCAGGCCGTCGGCCAGGCCGTGCAGCAGGGCATCTACGGCGTCACCTGTGACCCGTGTCCCTCGGTGATCCCGATCGACGGCGACATGATGCAGCTCGGCGCCGACGTGATCGGCGGATCGATCACGCAGGGCACCTATGTCCTCACGCGCTTGCACGCGCGTTACGGCAAGAACGACATGAAGGACGACCTGCGGTTCCGCGAAGCGAAGCCGATCACCGGCGGTCGCGAGATGTGGAGTAAGCAAGGCCTCGAGTACGGCGCGGCACCCGCGGCGACGAACAACTTCCAAGCGCGTTACGCCGTCCGCCACTGGTGGACCGGCCCCATCAAGTGCCAGAACCCGACGCGTGGCGTGTGGGGCGGCCCGCCCAACGGTGGTGGCAACCAAGTGATCGCGGCGGAGAAGACCGCGTTCGCGCCACGCGGCAAGCTCGAGCTCGCCAGCGTCATCAAGCGCGACCTCTGGGAGATCGGCTACAAGAAGCAGCGGACCACACCGCCGCCGACGACGAAGAGCGCGCCCGGTGGTGGCGCGAAGACGATGGCGTTCGGCGGTGGCGCGTTCGGTGCGCTGCTCCTGCTCGGCCTGATCGCGATCGTCCGCCGCCGCCGTACTCGCTAGGCGAGCAGCTCGTCGTCGAGCCGGCCGCGGCGCAGCGCGAGAAAGCGCTCCATCGCGGCGTGAAGTTCGGCGAGTAGCGCTTCGGCGCTCGCGAGATCGCCGCGGGCGTGCAGCTCTCGCCGCAGGGTCCCGCAGGTGTACGTCACGCAGCGCTCGGGACGATCACCGGCTCCGAGCGTGCACCCCCGCGCGCCGCGAAACGCGCAACCCGCGTGCTCGGTGTGCGGCGCCCGCAGGTCGCGAACACGAGTGCCACCGGCCACGAGCGCGGCCAGCTCGTCGTCGGAGAACAGCTCGGCGGTGACACCGGTACAGCAATCGCCGCCGGCGAACACGCCGCGCGGAGCGGGTTTTCCGGTCGCGCACCGACCACAGGAGCTCACGTCGGCGAGCACGTCGGCGACGCGGATCTTCAGCGCGCGCAGCTCCGCCGCCGCGGCCTGCTCCTCGAGCCCCGCGCGCGCTCGCTGCTCCGCGCGGAGCCTTTCGTGCAGCTCGACGAGCTCGTCCGCACGGGACCGACCGTGCCGCGTACGGAGGAGCAGCCGCTGGAGGGGAACGAGCACGCTCGCGCAGCATAGCCGAGCAGATCGCGCGGCGTGCGCTATTCTCGCAGCGCGATGACCACGATCCTGAACCTCCTCTGGTTTGTCTTCGGCGGTTTTGTCATGGGCCTGGGCTGGTGGGTCGTCGGCCTCTTGATGGCGCTCAGCATCGTCGGCTTGCCGTGGGCGCGCGCCTGCTTCGTGTTCGGCGGATTCTGCTTCTTTCCGTTCGGCCGCCAGGCGATCGATCGCCGCGAGCTCTCGGGCAAGGGCGATCTCGGAACGGGGACGGTCGGCTTCGTCGGCAACGTGATCTGGTTCCTGGTCGCAGGCCTCTGGCTCGCGATCGGTCACCTCGCGTCGGCGGCCGCGAACTTCGCCACGATCATCGGCATCCCGTTCGGCTTCCAGCACCTCAAGCTCGCGCTGTGTGCGCTCGCGCCGATCGGCAAGACCGTGGTCAGCAACGCCGAAGCCGAGGCCGCGCGCCGTCGCAACGCGACGTTCACGAGGATGTGATCGTGCAGGTTCGGACCGCGATCGGTGCCGACTACGATGCGTACCTGCGCTTGTTTCCCGAGCTCGGTGTCGACGAGGGCTCGCCTTCACGCGAGCGCTTCGACTCCGACCTCGCGCGACGGATGATCGTCGCCGACGATGGCACCGGCGTCGTCGGGTACTTGCTCTACGACCTGATGGACGGCGTCGGCTACGTGCGCAATGTCGTCAGCGATCCGGTGCGCCGTCGCACGGGCATCGGCGCCGCGCTGATGGAGACCGCGCGCGATCGCTTCGCGTGGGGCGGTGCGACGACGTGGTGCTTGAACGTGAAAGCGAACAACGTCCCCGCGATCGCCCTCTACGAAAAGTTCGGGATGCGCCTGCACTACCGCACTACGGTGATGCGCTTGCCGCGCGAGACCGCGTTGCCACCCGCGGATCCCGCGCTCGCACTCGTGCACGTGCCGCCGGAGACCGACGCGATCGTCGAGCACGCGTTCCACCTCTTGCCCGGCCAGCTCGCGAGCGCCCGCGCGAAGCCGGGACGCATGACCGTGCAGCTCGTCCGCGACCGCGACGTCCTCGGTGTCGGCGTGTTCATGCCGGCGATCCCCGGATCGTTTCCATTTCGGGTCATCGCGCCCGAGTACGCGGCCACGTTCATGTCGCTGCTGCGCGCCCACGTCGTCGAGACGGCGACGTTTCTCCAGGTCAGCGCCGAGAACGACGCCGCGCTCGCCGCGCAGGTGCAACAGCTCGGCGCGTACGTCCATCTCGAGCTGCTTCACATGCACGGCCCACTCGCGTAGGTTCGCTCCGTGCTGACGCTCGCCGATTGGTACGCCGGCCTTCACGCTGCGACGGGGCACGCGAAGCTCGCCCGCGACGCCGACCTCGCGCGCCGCCTCGACGATGCGCGCGCGTACATCGATCATCACTTCGACGGCGCGATCGATCTCGACGCGATCGCACACGCCGCCGCGTTCTCGCGCTTTCACTTCCATCGCTCGTTTCGCGGGCGCTTCGGCGTCACGCCGCACGAGTACGTCACCGAGAAGCGCGTCGCTCGTGCACGCGAGCTGCTCGGCGCGACGGAGATGCCGATCACCGAGATCTGCCTCGCCGTCGGCTTCGAGAGCCTCGGCTCGTTCAGCACGCTGTTCCGCCGTCACGTCGGTCATCCGCCGTCGCACTATCGCCGCGTGATCGTGCAGAACCGATGGGAACCATTGGCCGTGGTCCCGTGGTGCTTCTTCGCAAGATCCGAGAAGTCGCCCGGCCGTCGCTCGGCGTAGGGTCGCTTCATGATCAAAGCACTCTCGCACGCGACCATCTACGTCCTCGATCAAGACGCCGCCCTCGCCTTCTATCGCGACAAGCTCGGCTTCGAAGTCCGCACCGACGCGCGCGTGGGCGACTTCCGCTGGGTCACCGTCGGTCCCAAGGAGCAGAAGGATCTCGAGATCGTGCTGTTCGAGCTGAAGGTCGGCGGGATGCACGACGAGCAGACGATCGCCACGCTGCGCGAGCTCGTCGCGAAAGGCGCGCTCGGCGCCGGTGTGTTCTCCACGAAGGACGTCCGCGCGACCTATGCGGAGCTGAAAGCCAAGGGTGTCGAGTTCATGAGCGAGCCCAAGGAGCAGCCCTACGGGATCGAAGCGATGATGAAGGACAACTCGGGCAACTGGTTCAGCCTGTGCCAGCCGCGCTGACGAGTTAGCGCGCGGCGACCTCGTACACGACGACGCGCCAGTCCTCGAACACCGGTGGTCCCAGGAGTCGCGTGGCTGATCGCTGCTTGTCGATCACGACGTACTGCGCGTCGAACCGCCGGGCGGCTGCGATCATCGCCGCGGCGCTCAGCTGATCGTAGCGCTGCTCGATCTCCTGGTGCGTCGCCGCGTCGTCGACATCGACGAGCGCGCACAGCCGCCGATACCACGCGACCAGCTCGTCCGGATACAGCGGCGGCGATCGCGAGTCCGCGACGATCGCGCGACGCGCGAGCAGACGAAACGCATGCACGTACGGTGGCACCACGAAGAGCGCGTCCCGATCCGTCGTGCGCGCCCACAGGATCAGATCGCGATAGCGACCGCCGAGCGCTTCGGTGAACAGATCGGGCGCGACGAGCCGATGGCGAGCCGGCACGAGCGCGAGCATGCACACCACGATGCCGGCGACCCAGACTACGCGCTTGCGGCCCGCGTGCGAACGTCGATACGCGACCGCTCCCAGGATCGTGCACGCGAGCGCGATCGTGTAGAGGCCCTGTGCCTGCGGGATCGACCATCCGACGACGACGCCGACACCGATCGGGATGCCCAGCGACCGATGGCGATCGAACAGCGTGCGCGTCGAGAACACGGCCACGATCACCACGAGCTGACTCGCGAGCTGCGCGAATGGCGCGATGCGCCACACGAACAGGCGCGTCGCGGCGTGCTCGACGAGGATCGCGAGGAAGATCAGCGTGCACGCTGCGGTTCCGACGAGCGCGACGCGCCACAGGAGAGCGAGTGCGGGCTCGCGCGATGGACTACACGCCCAGGCGGCGAGCAGCCAGCCGAGGAGCGGCGGCAACTGCGCGATCGCGACGCGTGCATCGTAGTGGCTCGGCGCGTGAAACTCGACGAGGATGCGAAGCGCGAGCGCGGGTTCGCGGGCATCGCCGGCGGCCACGATGCTCGGCGCCATCGCTGCGAGGACCGCGAGCGACGGTGCGACGAGAGCGAGCACGCGACGAGCGCGCGGGATGCGCCACGCGAACATCTCGATCGCGGCGAAGTACCCGATGCCGAGGACGAGGAAGTTGACGTGAAATGCGCCACCGACGGCGAGCGCGACGCCGGCCGCCACGTGACGCTCGCGAAGCCAGTACGCGATCGCGACGAGCCACGCGACGGTGGCGATCGAGGACGGCTGGAAGTACGTGGCGACGAGGTAGCTGCCGCCGAGCGCACGGCTGCCGCCGAGGACGATCCAGCCGACCACGAGGAGCAGCAGTGCGAGCCGGCGTGAAGCCGCGATGGCGGTGAGGATCGCGAGGAGAGCACCGATGGCAGCGACGATCGTGACGAGGTGCGCGATGCCGAACGCGATGGCACCGGTGTCGTCTGCGCGGAAGAGCTCGGTGGCGAGTGCGACGAACGCGCCGTGGTAGTGCGTCGTGTCCATCGCGAGCCAATCGCGCGCGAACAGATCGACGTGCGCGCGCCGTAGCGGCTCCACGAGATACGTCACCTGGTTCGCGGAGCCGACACCGCCTCCATACGCGATCGCGATCACCACGCCGATCGCGACGACGACTACCCACGATTTCATTCCACCGCGCTTCGTACAAAGACCGCGCCACGCGCAACCTCCCGTCACGGCGACGCGCGGCTTCACGAACGTATGACAGCGCTGTCGCGTGCCTCTCAGATCGACGAGGAATTCCGCGGGCGTGCGTCGAGCGCACGACTGGCAAGTACCGGCACGACGTGCACGTGAACCACCTCGATCACCGCGGCTCGCGGCCGCGCTACTCTGCGCTCGTGACGGCGCAGATCAGGTGGTTGCGAGTTCGTGCGCGACGAAGTGCGGGGGTAGCGCTCTATACCTCTCGACTCATGCGTCTCGCGTTGATCGTCCTCGTGCTCGCGCTCGCCCAGACCGCGTTCGCCGACTCCTTCGAGTTCCTCGCCTATACGCCACCCGCGAAGCCGTGGGTCAAGCAAGCGCAGCCCAACGGTGCGGTCGCGTTCCTCTATGTCGGGACGAAGAACGCGGGAGGCATGGTGCTCCTGATCCCGAGCGTCACGCCGATCGGAACACCGACGGAAGAATTCCAGACGTATTGGCGCGCGAACGTCGATCCGATCATGAAGGCGCAGATGCCCACGCCGCAGTCGCGGCCGGCACGCGACATGACGATGGTGTGGGGCTCGTCGCCGATCGACGTCGGCGGCCAGCGCGGCGACGTGCAGGTCGTCATGTTCGTCGGTCGCAACAGCGTCCTCGGCACCGTGACGTTGACGGTCGGGCCCGAGGCTATTCGCGCGGTCGCCGCCTTCAACGCGTCCGTGAAGATCCTCGACGAGAATCGGCCGATCGCGAAGCCGCCCGAGCCCACGCCCGCACCACCGCGTCCCGCCCTCTCGCCGGCACCGGTCACGCCGGCACGCCCCGCGGCGCCGGCGACCAGCGCGCTCGGCTTCGACTACGAGGTGCCCCCGAAATACAAGAAGGTCAGCGAAGGCGGCCTCGTGTGGCTCCTGCCGCAGGGCACGCCCGTCCGGGACGCCGCGTGTGGCTATGCGCTCCTCCCGCCGACCGCGTCGAGCGGCAACCTCGAGAAGGACGTCGAGGCCGCGATGCGGCAGGTGCCCGCCGGGTGGAATCCTCCGGACCTGACGTCCTTCACGACGCAGCAGCGAGGCATCGGTCCCGAGGGCTGGCCGTATTGGTACAAGGTCGGAAGCATCACGACGGTCGCGGGCAGTGCGCAGGCCAGTGCAGGTCTCGTCATGGCGCTCGGGTTTCCCGCACCGAACAACCAGGTGAACATCGTCTACGGCATCGGCGGCATGCAGTGCATCATCAGCGAGCTCGCCTTCGAGCGGCTGTTCCAGTCGATCAAACCGAAGGGCTGGGTCTCCGACGGTGGCAAGGCGTTCACCGCCGCACTCCAGGCGGCCTACCGCTCCGTCATGCACTCGCCGCAGTTCATGCTGCTCGAGTATGCGTTCTATCCCTCGGGACGCTATCGCGCTGGCTCCGGCATGATCGCGCAGATCAACTCGTACGAGCTCACCTATGCGGGGGTCGGCGACGGTGCGTGGAAGCTCGACCGCGATCGGGTGACGCTCACGCCCGACGCGGCGAATCGCAAGGCGGAGTCATTCCACGTCCGGATCGTCACCGAGTGGATCGCGTTGCACTGGCGCGACGCGATCGAGATCACGAAGTACGACGACAAGAACGAGGGCTACAGCACGACGTATTACAAGGTCCTCGACGCCGCTCCAGCTCCGAAGTAGTCACAGCGACTTCGCGAGAAAGATCGCGGTCTCTCCCGGCATGTACGGGCCGTAGTGCGTGCGGTCCGCGCCGCACAGCGAGAAGCCGAGTCGTTCGTACGCGCGCACCGCGGGAACGTTGACGCTGCTCGTCTCGAGCCAGATGTGATTCGCGCCGACCTCGCGGGCGTACTGGTCCACGCGCTCGATCAGCGCGCGCCCGACGCCGCGCCGGCGCCACGCGGGCTCGATGTACAGAAACCACAGGTTCACCCGCGCGTTCCATTGCTCGTGCTCGACGGTGGCGAAGCCTCGCACGCCATCGTCGTCGGCGACCCACCCCGTGTCCCACCGCGCCCAGTGCGCGAACACTTCGCCGATCGAGTACCGCTTGACGAGCGGTGTCTCGAGCCTGCGTTCGACGAGATCGATTCGGCGGTCGCTCGTGACGAGGTCGAACACCGAGCTGGTTTCGAACGTCGTATCGATAGCTTCGACCGCGTCGCGATCCTTCTTGCGGTCCAGCTCGCGAATCGTGATCGCCATTCGCGGACGAGCATGTCATGCTGGGCGCCATTTTCGGGCAGGAGGGTTGCCATGACGCTGGAGAAGCGGGTGCAGGCATTTGTTGCCGCGCTCATCCATCACGAGCCGTTTATCGGAGAGTTCGACGCACTCGTCGCCGACAGCAAGCACGCATCGCCACTCGAGCGCGAGGCAGCGATCCGCATGCTCCTCGCGTGGGAGCACGAGCACGCCGAGCTTCTGGGCTTCGCGTGCATCGCGAGCGGTGCGCTCGTCGAGGACGGTGCGTCGCCGCGCATCGGTATCGACACGATCCTCGATCGTCTCGCGGACGGCGCGGAGATGCTCGCCGCGGCGGGTCCCGCACTCGAGGACGCGAACCTCGACGGCAACGTCGCGCCGCCGAGCGCGCTCTCGCGTGACGAGCGCCGCTGGGTCGCGGCGTTCAAGAGCCACGTGCGCGGAGCGATGGCGCGGCTCGCGCGCGATCCGGAGGTCCGCAAGAAGGCCCGTGCGCATGCGCGTCTCGACGCATCCGTGCGCGCTCTCGCAGAGCGGAACTACGCGAACCACGTGCACTACCTCGTGCAGATCCTCGACATGCTCGACGACGAGCCGCTGCATGTCATCGACCTGTGCGCCGGTGGTGCGCTGCTGCGGTATCGCGCGTTCGGCGTGCGTAACGGGTTCCACCTGATGACACTGCTCGATGGCGATCCGACCGCGATCACGAATCGCGGAACCGAGTTTGTCTCCGCGAAGCACGGCTACTTCACGTGGCCCGCGCTCCGGCAGATCGGCGAGACGTTCACGGTCGCGGGACTGGATGCGATGCTGTGGGGAGAGCCACGCGCGCTCGACCTCCCGCGGTTCGAGGGGGTGCGGACGATCATCCGCGCACCGCTCGGGATGCAGCGGTCGTGGGGCACGTCGCTGATCTCGCCGATCCACGAGGCGCTGCACGAGCACCTGGTGCTGGAGAAGACGCTGCCACCGATCGAGGCCCGGTCCGTCCTCTCTCGCATTGCGCAAACCGCGTACACGCTCACAAACTCAGGGGAATCTGGCTAACGCGGCCTCGAAAATCTGTGGCGCGCGCGTGCAATGCAGCGGAATCACGCGCGCGCCGCAGTGGCACTTTCACTGCACACGGGGACCGCATGCGCAAACTGCTTCTGGCCTCGCTTCTTCTCCCCGCCTGCACCGGTACCGAGCCGACCACCACGGTCACCGATAACCCCATCACCGCGGCAGCGCGCGGCGACAACATCGTCGTCGCGGCGAATGAAGCGACCGAGCAGACGGGCTTTGGCTGCGGCGGTGGCCAAGCGTTCCTCGGCCGCTCGGTGCTGTTCGTGTCCGGCGATCGTGGCGAGACGTTCGAGCGCATCGTTCCCTCCGACGAGCGTCCGCTCGTGCGCATCGCATCGCGCGACGGCGTGTTCTATGCGGTCGCGCACGGCAACGACGGCACGTTCGGCATCGTCACCTCGGTCGACGGCGCCGAGTGGACCGAAGTCGCGAGCGCGCAGCGCTACGCGCAGGACTTCGCCGCGGCGGATGACCTCATGGTCGTCGCGCACGCGACCGGCGTGATGACATCCGCCGATGGATCGGCGTGGATCGATCACGAGGTCGATGGCGACGCGTACTACCAAGCGAGCATCGCGCGCGCGTACGGCACGGTCGCGATCGGCACGAACGCCGATGGCAAGCTGCACCTGTCGACTGACGCGGTCACGTGGCGCGAGCAGCAGATCACCGGCCTCGATGGTATCGATCAAGTCATCGCGTCGGGCAACGCGCTCCTCCTCGCGGGCTATGGCTCGGATCGCGGTCCGGTGCTCGCGCGCGTCGACCTCGCGAACCCCGAGGCCGCGCCGATCACGCGCGACAAGTCGTACGCGACGCGCATGTTCCTCACGCCTGCGGGTCTCCTCGACACGAGCGGCGCCCTCACGGACATCGGCGAAGCGAGCTTCGGCAACCACACCGACCACGTCGCGCCGTTCCTCACCGCCGCGGTCGATGGCTCGACGGTCGTCCTCGTGCGCGAGAGCTCGATCGCGATCTCGCGCGACGGCGGCGCTACGTTCGACCCGGCCACCCTGCCCCTTCCGATCGTCAAGGTGCAGATCGAGAGCGAAGGCGAAGGCTTCGGACCGCGCGGCTAGACCGCGTCGCCAGGATCGTCGGGAATCCCTTCGACGACCTTCTGCGCGACGACCGTCGGATGCGAGACCGCGCCGTCGGCGAACTTGACCGCGAACGGCACCGGGAGATCGCGCGTGTCGATCCACCGCCCGCCGTGCCGCCGCGCTTGCTCCCCCGCGAGCGCGGCGAGCTCGAACACCGCCGGCCAGTACAGGTCCGGATGCGTGTCCTTGTCGAGCGGCGCCGCGCGCCGGCGTTGCTCGACGAGCTTCAGCGCTTCTTCGAGCTCGACGCCGTCGCCGACGTTGCTCCGCGTGTGATGCGCGAGCTCGGAGAACGCGATGTCGATCAGCGACGCGACGCTCGCGGGTTGCGCTGGTACGTGGACCTTCTCGCCGTCGCTGCTCGCGATGCTGGCGCCCGCACGGACCACGGCTTCGGACAGAAAGCTCGGCACCGAGGTCGCGCAGTAGCGGATCTCGCCCTTGCCGTCGAACTTCGCCTCGAGCGCACGACGCGCGGCGAGGATGCGCGCGACCGCGACGAGCGTGGACAAGCTCGGCACGCGCTGCATCTGCGAGACATTGCGCCCGTCCTTGATCAGGACGATGGCGCCGCCGGTTGCGACGGGGCGGACCCGGTCGAGCTTGTGAACGCGCGCCCACATGGCTCCATTATGACCGGAGCGCGCACGAGATCATGCACGAACGCGAGCTTCTCGTTCACCTTCGGCGACCGCACGAACGGGTACGCGTCGGCGAGGCCCATCGAGCGATTGAACGAGTTCAGCGCCGACGACAGCGCCACCCACGCCGCCTCGAGCGCGTGCACGTCGAGGTCGCGGCGATAGACATCGAAGTCGAGCGAGGTGGACAGGATGTCATCGCGATCCACGCGCGGCGAGAGCACGATGCGATAGGAGCCGCCCGTCTCGAGCGAATCGATCATGTGGACGTAGTGCGCGAACGTCTCCGCGAAGTCCTCCCACGGATGCGAGCTCGCGTACGCCGACACGTACTCCACCTGCCAGTCGAGGCGCGGACCGTTGGCGTAGTGAGTCTTCAGCGCGGCCGCGTAGTCGAGGTTCGCGTCGCCGAACAGCGCCGTGAACCGCTCGCGGATCGGCGCGTCGCGTACGAGCAGGTCCCAATACCAGTGACCGATCTCGTGGCGAAAGTGTCCGAGCAATGTCCGGTACGGCTCGCCGAGGTGCGTCCGTCGCTTCTCGCGCTCCGGGTCGTCCGCTTCCGCGACCGCGATCGAGATCAAGCCGCCCGTGTGCCCGGTCATCGCATCCGGCGTGTCGATGAACTGGAAGCCCAGCCCATCGGGACGCTCGGTGCGATCGAACAGCGGCAAGCCGAGGCGCAGCACCGTGTAGAGCAAGCGATGCTTCGCCTCCTCGAGCTTTCGCCATCGCGCGAGGTTGTCCGGACTCGCGAGCGCGGGAATGACCAGGTTGTGGCGGCACGCACGACAAAGCTCCCGCCCGTCATCGACAGGCGAGAGCCAGTTACATACGCCGTGAGTGAAGTTGGAGCAGTACTTCCATCGCGATTGGTTGTCGGTGACAACCATCGTGTTCGCGAGGGGCTCGTAGCCGAGCGATGCGCCGCAGCGCTCGCAGCGTACGTTGCCGAAGAACACGACGAGCCCACATCCGGGGCACGCGAAGAGTCGCATACGTCCTCGTGAGAGCTCGTCGTCGTCGAATCAGCCGCCGATCTTCTTTCCGAGATCGCGACCCTTCTCCTCGACCTTGTCCGCGACGTCGTGCGCCTTCTCGGACACCTTGTCCGCGCCGTGCTCGATCTTCTTGCCCGCCTTGTCGGCGAGGTCTTTGGCCTTGTCGGCCGCGTTGTCGATCTTGTCTTTGAGGTTGTCGGTCATGCCGCTGAGCAACTGCAACCTCGTCGCCAACTCGACGTCCGCAGATTCACACACATGCGCGGGAAGACCGTGCGTACGCGCGCGGCTCGGTGCGCACGCCTACAACGCGGCTACGAATGAATCGAATGCAGCGAGCGCCGGCCCCCGCGCGATGATGAAGTCCCGTGTCGTCGATCCCTCGACGACACGAAATGCACCGGTGCCCTTGCCACGATCTTCGACATGCACGGCGGTGTTCGCCGCGAGCGCGCGCACGTGGATCCACAACGCCGCGAGCGCTGCCGCATCGAGCGTGCCGCTGCGCGGATCGCCGCCCGAGTACATGCCTGTCGAGCTCTGCGCCGGCGTGATCGGGATGTACTCGAAGCGCGCGACCTCGCCGTCCGCCCGAAACCGATACGTGTTCGCGGCCCCGTCGGCGTAGTCGATGCTCCAGCTCATGGAGGGACACTAGCCGACCGTGTCGAACGGGACGCAATCTTTGTGGGCCACGAGCCACACGCGACCTAACCGCCGGCAATCAACGAGGTGTTCGCGGCCCGGCTCTTGGAGTGCACGGGACCATGCGCAACGCCGGCTTGATCGCGTTCTCCGTCACTACATGTGTGCTCGTTCCCGCTGCCATCCACCAGATCTCGGCGGGGAAGGAGCAGATCGCGAAGTTGTCCGCGCCGAGGGAGGACACCTTCGAGCTCCGCGGCGCGAAGGTGAAGGTCGCACTCGATCGCTACATGCTCGATCCCGGCGAGTCGCTGAAGATCCAGATCGCAGCGACGGAGGCGACCGGCAAGACCCTCGAGGTCGGCGTGCTCGTTCTCGGCTCGAACGGCACCGAGGGCGATCGCGTGCCTACCCCGCCCAACGGCGTCGCGTTCCGGATCTTGAAGCTGCCGGTAAAGGACGGCGTCGCGACAGGTGACATGACCGTCGCCCTCAAGGGCTCCTCGCAGGGTCGGTGGCAGCCGTTCGGTCACTACGAGGTCCTCGTCGGCGAACCGAACGCGATCGAGAAGCTCGAGAACCTGCGCCGGCGCTCGGATCTCGTCGGCGACGACGAGATCGGGATTCCATCGCTCAATCGCGCGGGTTCTACCTTCATGGGCCTCTATCGCGGATGGGGCATCCCCGACGAGGAGGCCCAGTCGCCGTACCTCGAGGGCAAGCTCGCGCGTCTCGACGCGCACACGCGCCCGAAGAGCAGCGCGGTCGCGCTGACCGTGCCCGACACCGCCTCCGTCGAGAAGCCGTTCCTGGTCAGCGTGACGGTGACGAACCCCGGGCGGCGCGCCATGAAGAACCTCGAGGTCAACCTGTCCGGGCAATCGACGTTCTCCGCCGAGTACGTCGACCCGGTGCCGTCGCGCATCACGGTCCGTCCCGACAAGCGCGCGATCGATCTCGCGCCGCACGAGACTCGTACGGTGGAGTTCGAGATCACGCCGAGCGAAGCCGGCGTGATCGGCCTCTACGCGAACGCGAGCTGCGTGATCGACTACGAGAACGAGACGGCGTGCAAAGACGTCCAGGCGCTCCAGCTCGGTGCGTTCGATGCTACCGAGGTCCGCCCCGTCGACGACAAAGCTCCCGCGGTCGTGGTTCGCTGATGCGGATCGCATCGCCATTCGTGCGCGCGGTCGCCGGCATGTTCGCCGGCGCCATCGTCAGCGCCGTGCTCGTGATGGTGATCAGCGCGCTCCACCGCGAGCCGCCGCCGCCGCGCCTCGTGCCCGAGACCGCGAGCGGAGCGCTGCAGCGGATCGCGATCCACTACGTCCCCGCGCAGGACGCACAAGCGCTCCCCGTCTGGCAGCAGCTGTTTCGCGTGTTGCCACCGTCGGTGAAGGTCGTGGTCGCGGTCGAACGAGCGGAAGACTTCACGCAGTTCCTCGCGCACATGAGGGGCACGCGCACGGAGCGCTTCTCGTCGGCGATCGTCGGCCACGCGATCACGACCTGGTCGCGCGATCGCATGGCCGCCCTCGAGGCACCCGCCGGCATCCTCTCGCCACCACGCGTGTCGACCTCGTCCGGACGGCGCGCCGGCGACTGGGACGCGCCGTTCGCCATCACGCGCTCCGTGTACGACGCGACGCCGCGCATCGCGAACCTCGTGTTCGAAGGCGGAGACCTCGCCGCCTCGCGCACGTACGTGTTCGCCGACGCGAACCTCATCGGCCGCAACCTCGCGCGTGGCGACGCCACGCGCGCGCACCTCGAGGGCGTGCTCGCGCACACCTTCTCGCAGAAGGTGATCTGGCTCGGCGACAACCCGGGCGAGATTCCCGAGCACCACATCATGATGTACATGGTGCCGCTCGACGAGCACCGCGTCCTCGTGGGTGATCCGCGCCTCGGCCACGAGCTCGCCCCCGCCGTCGACGCCGACGCTGCGTTCGAGGATCACGTCGCGCGCTTCGATCACGTCGCGTCGCTGCTCACCGCGCAGGGCTTCGCGGTCACGCGCATTCCCGTCGTCGTGCTCCCCGGCGCGGGCTCGTACGTGACCTACACGAACGCGCTGTTCGATCGCGACGAGTCGGGACCGATCGTGTACCTGCCGACCTACGGCATCCCCGAGCTCGACGACACCGCCTCCGACCTCTACGCGTCGCTCGGCTATCGCGTGATCGAGATCGATGTCTCGACGATCTATCGCCTGAACGGCTCGCTCGGCTGTCTCGTCAACGTGATGTCGCGCGGCTAACGAGGTCATTGCCTCCGACTAGAGGCTCGCCTGGTTCGCGCGCGCGGCTTCTTCGTCGGCGAGCTGCTGCTGCGCGATCAGCGCGTCGCGCTCGGCCTTCTTCTGCTCGAGCTGTGCGGCGATCGCGGGATCGTCGGGGTGTGCTGCCCGTGCCTTCTGGAGCTCGCGCACTTGGTAGTCGGCCATCTCGCGCCGCATCGCCGGATCCTCCGTGACGGTGGGGGACGTTCCCGGTCCGTGGAAGTCGACGAGCGGCTCGCGCGTGCCGTCGGGCTGAATCTCCGACACCGAATCACCCTCCTTCAGCGGCTTGCTCCAGAAGTCGCCGTAGCCTTCCAGTTGCTGCTTCCCGACGACGAGCTCCTGGTTTCCATACGCGGGTAGCGGTTGGCCATCTCCAGGTGCGCGAGCGCGCTTGGTGGCGGCCGACCCGATCCCCAAATACGGATTCGATGCTTTGCCGTCGTGCTCGTGAAGTCCGATGTGCGGTGCGACGAAGTTGTTGCCTTCTCCCTCGCCCTCGAACAGGTTCCACTCGAACGGCGTGCGCCCGAGCTCGCTCGGCGACTCCTGTGCCGCAGCCTGCTGGCGCGCCTCGTCGAGCATGAGCCCGCGCGCTTCTCGATCGAATGGCACCTGCAGGTGATCGAGGAGGTCCTGATCAGCCGCGAAGTTCAACACGTGCACTCCGCCCGTGTTCGGATCGGCGATCTGCGGCGTGAACCAGTTCGTGTTCGCGTCGAAGAAGTTCACGCCCTCGTGGTACTCGGAGTCGAGGCCACGCCGCGTGAGCTCGTCGGTCGGGCTGAGCCCTTCCGGGGAAGCACCCGCGACAAACCCGCGAGCATCGTTGAATGGCCCGAGCTGCTTCTGGCGCCCGTTCCACTCGAGGTTCGACGCGAGTCCCAGCGCCTGATCCTTCGTGATGATCTTGTCCATCGGCGAGTCGACGCGATGGTTCTGAAACTGACCCGCGTGAGACAGCTTCCACATCGCGAGCTGCTGAGGAGACAAATTCGAGAGATCCTCGCCGTTGTGGCGCAGCTCGCGCATGTCGCCGGCCAACTGGTTGACCGCATCGGGTGACATGCCGAGCGACTTGATCGTCGTGTCGTAGCCGAGGCGGTCGGTGCCGAGCTGATGACGGAGCTCGTCGAGGTTACGACCCTCGACGTTATCGACGTTCCGCAGAGTCTCGTCGCCCGGGCGCGCGTTCAGATCCGTCGCGGCGGCATCGTGGTGCATGTCGCCGATCGCTTCGGCCGCGTGGTCGATGTGATCGGGATGCTGGATGTCGTTCTCGATCAGCTGCGACATCGCATCGGTCGGCACGCCATGGTTCTTCGTGTCGAGCTCGCGCGACAGCGCGCGAACCGCTTCGGCGTGGCGCGCGTGCGCGTCCATGCCGTCTCCACCGACGTCCGATTGACTCAGCGCCGCGAGCGCGTTGCGCTCGAGCTGATCGTGCGGCACCGGCGGCAAGCCGAGCTCGGCCGCCCACTCGTTCGCGACCGCGATGTCCTCGGGCGTCTTCGCCTCGTACGCGAGCTCCATCATCGCGCGTTGGTGGTCGCTCATCGCGGGCGACGGCGCGATCGCATCGACCGGAAGGTCGGCGGTGTCGGCGCCGTCGAGGCGTTCGAGCGTGCTCTGGGCGTCGGATGCCCGCGCTGCCTCCGCGTCCGCCGCTTGTTGCTGCGCTGTCGCCTCGTGCGCGGCGCTCTGATCGGGCGTGCGCAGATCGATCGTCCCGTCGGGCGCGATCACGGGAGCGGCGCTCTCCGCGGCATCCGCTGCGTCGAGGTCGCGTAGCACGCGCTGCGCTTCGTTGGCGTTGTCGGCATCGCTCGCGCTGTCCGCGGCGTCCGCTGCATCGAGCTGCTGGAGCACGCGTTGCGCTTCGGCAGCGTTGTCGGCGTCGCGCGCGCCATCGCTGGCGCTCTCGCGTGCATCCGCCGCGTCGAACTGCTGGAGCACGCGCTGTCCCTCGGCCGCGTTGTCTGCGGGGCGATCCTTCTCGCGCTGGGCTTGCTCGTGCGCGTGCGCGAGGTCGGACTCGAGCTCGGCCTTCTTGCGAGCGGCCGCACCGTCGATGTCGTTCGCCTCGCGCTGCTTCTTCTCGCCTTCGCCCGCGTCGCCGGCCAGGCCCGAGCCGAGCTCCTTCACCGCGTTGAGGCCCGTGTCGCTCGCGAGCTCGCCGAAGCTCTTGTTGTAGTCGCCGGTCATCACGGTCTCGGCCGTCGACGTCGCCGCAGCGGACAGCGCCTTCTGGCCGAGTGTCTTGTCGCCGATGCCGGCCTCGATCCCGTGGCTCGCGGCCGCATTCACCGCGGACTCCGACACGTTGTTGATTCCGGAGGTCGCCATCCGACCCGCGTCGTTCCAGTTCTTGGTGTCGCCGAGCGTTTGCCCCGCGCCACCGATCACGCCCTCGCTGACCGCGCCGAGGAACTTGCTGTCGATGCCGTCGCTGACCTTGCTGCCGATGGCGCTCGCGGCGACATCGACACTGTCCGCGATCATCTCGTCCGCGGAGTAGCGCGCGGAGTTCATCGTGCTCTTGACCTGCATCTTCGTCACGCCGCCCACGAACTCGCCAGCGGTGTCGCTGCCGGTCATCGCGGTCGTGCCCCACTCCGCAGCGGTGCCGGCGACCTCGGCGGTGGCGTTCACCGCTTCGGTCTTCGCGGCGGTGAACTCCTTCTGGTCGTTCGTCATGTACCGCATGTGCTCGGTGAGCTTCGCGCGCTCCTCGGCGGTGAGCGTCTCGCCGGCATCGATCTTCTTCTGCATCTCGTTCGCGTAGTCGGCGTGCGCTTTCACGCGGTCACCCGTGTTGCCGAGGTCGTCGGCCATCGCGTTACCGATCTTGTTTCCGATCGCCCGCTTCGCGTTCTCGATCGGGTCGTAGGTGTCCTCGGCGCCGTCGCGCGCCGCGGACTCGAGATCCTTCACGCGCTTGATCAGCGCTTCGGGCGGCAGCGCAGCGAGCTCCTCGGGCGTGCAGCTATTGTAGTTGCCCTCGAGGAGGATCTTGAAGTCACGGCGCTCGCCGTCGCTCGTCGCCTTCCCGAGCACCCAGTCGTCGAAGTTCTCACCGGGGTGATCCTTGTTGAACTTCTCGCGCATCGTGGCCATCTGCGCGGGGCTCTTGTTCTCCATCGTCGAGTAGAACGCCTCGGTCTGCTTGCCGAGCCCGCCAACCATCGTGTCGCCCGCGAGATAGAGCGCGGTCTCGTCGGACAACTTGCCGTCCTTGTTGCGCTCGGTCATCGCGAGCTGCTCGGCCTGGGACATCTCGTCCATCGCCATCGTGGTGTAGTTCTGCTCGCCTTCGGTTTGCGCGACGGCGTCGGCCTTCTTCATCAGCGAGTCGCGGGCGTTCTTCATCGCCTCGTCGATCGCCTTCTGCTTCTCCTTCGGATCCTGGATCAGATCGATCTGGCGCTGGGCGGCTTCGCCGATGCGGACCTGTTCGAACTGCTTCGATGACGCGTCTTCGCGATCGTCGACGAAGTTGTCGAGGTCCGCGACCATGCGCTCGGCCTGGCCCTGCTCGTAGTCTCCGTCGAGGAATGCCTTCGCTGCCTTCGCGTGGTGCTCCGAGTCGTCCACGAGCTCGCTGTCGAACGTCTCCTGCGCGGAGACCTCGTTCTTGCGCAGCATGCTCTGCTTGAACAGCTCCATCTGCGGCCCGGTGAGGCCCTGGGCTTGATCGAGCATTCCATCGGAGTCGCCGCCGAGGTTCGAGGCGACCTTCATCAGATCGTACGTCCGCGACTGCGCGCGAACGTGATCGCGCTCCGCGTCGGTCTTGCCCATCGCGTCGCCGACCATGTCGGTCAGCCCCTCTTGGAAGGCGGTGTACTTGCCGCCGTAGGCCTTCTTCGACACGTCGACCGCCGCCATCTCCGCGGCGCGCAAGTCGTCGTTCACGATCGCCGTCGCGCGCAGCTCGTCGCGCTCGAACGAGGTCGTCTCGTCCTTCACGAGGTCGGTGTACGCGGAGCCGTTCGTCCCGCCGCGTTGCTTGTCCATGATGTCCTGGACTCGCTGGCGCTCCTCGGAGCTGAGCCCCGTCATCCCCTTCTTCCACTCCTCGGTGTTCGTGCCGATACCGTCGGAGGCCTGCTCGGCGATCGCGGCCGCCGTCGCCGCCTTGTCACCGGTGAGCGCGGCGTTCGCGACCTTGAGATCCTTGCCGTCGAGTTGCGCGCGTAGATCGTCCTCGAGATCGGCGGTCTTGCCCGCGGCCTTCGCTTGCGCGGCGTAGCTGTCCATCACGAGCTTGACCTCGGCCTCGGACAGGCCCGAGAGCTGGCTCGTGGTATCGAAGTCGTTGCCGATCGTCGGCATCGCCGATCCCAGCTCCGTCGACAGCTTCGCGGCGATCTGATCCGCCTTCTTCTTCGCTGCCTCGTAGGCGGCCGGATCCGACTTCTGCAGATCATCGGCGGCCTTCGCGAGCTTCGTGTCGCGCGCCTTCTCGACCTCGTCGGACGCGGCCTTCGCTTCGGCCCCGACCTTCGCTGCTTCGTCCGGCGGCAGCTGATCCTTGACCAGGTCGTCGAGCTTGTCGCCCGTCAGGTCCTGCGCGTTCTTCGCGAGCTTCGCCATGCCGCCGGGCTGATCGCGGACTTCGTCGAGAACTTCCTTCGTCCGCTCGCCATCGCCCTGCGCGAGCACCGCGGCGTTCGCCGTGTCGCGATCACCGCGGATGTTCGCGGCGGCTTCGGCGTACTCGTTCTCGTCCATGTTGTCTTTGCACGCGGCATCGAGCGTCTCGCCCGGATGCTGGCGCGCGTACTCGTCGGCGAGCTGCTTCGCGCTCCCGGGATCGTCGCCGTGCATGCGCAGCAGATCGTTGACCTGACTCTCGCACGTGTCGAACAGCGAGTCGTTCTCGTCGGCGATCAGGCTCGCCGCCGCCTCGACGCTCTGCTCGGCGACGGCCTTCTGATCACCCGCGAGCGCGGAGTCGACCATCTTGGAGGCCTTGTCGTCGTCGAGCTCGTCGTGCAGGTCCTCGCGCAGGCTCGCCGGGTTTCCGAAGATGTCCTTGTTCGCCTCGCCGTAGATCTTCTCGAGCTCCTTCGCCTCGCTCGGCGACATACCCTGCATCTCCTTCAGCAGCGCCGCGCGATCCGTCGAGAACACGCCCTGCGCATCGGCGATCCGCTTCGCCTTCTCCGTCAGCATTTCTGTGCGATCCGCCTTCTGCTCGTCCGTGAGCACGGGCTCCTGCGCTGCGGCCTTCTCGGCTTCCTCTGCGGTCGGCGGACCGATCGGCGCGGTCTCGTCGTCGATCCCCAGGTCCTCGGGGGTCGCCCCCGGACCGATCAGCATGTCTTCGCTCGCACCTGCCTCGTCGATCCCGAGGGCTTCGGGAGTCGCCCCGGGCCCGGTGAGGTCGGTAGCGTCGTCGCCGATCCCCAGATCCTCGGGCGTCGCGCCCGGGCCGATCAGCTGGTCCTCGGGCGGCATCGCGGACATCTCGCCGTCCTCGGCGTACTGCGGGAATGCCGCCGCTTGCGCCGCGGGGCTCCCGCCGCCAGCGCCTTGATAGACCGTGGGATCGACGGCCGGCGCGGCCTCGGGCATCGGCGCCGGTGCAGGGGCAGGCGCGGGTGCGGGCGCTGCCGTCTCCTGCGCGGGCTCGTCGTCGAACCATCCCATCGCAGGAGGGACTGGCCTCCCGTGGGATGTGACGCGGAAACAGCGCGGGGCCGACCGTGTGCCGACCGGCCCGACCGGCGCACGCCTCGGCACGCGGACCGATCGCGGAAGCGACCGACTTACAGCGCGATCGTCTGGCCGAGCTCGAGCATCTGGACACGCTCGGCGAGCCCGGCCCGCTCCAAGGTGGCACCGAGGACGGCCTCGCTCTCGCGGAAGTGGCTCCACCCCGAGCGATGCACCGGCACGATCGTGCGCGCGTTGACCAGCTTCGCCGCTTCGGCGATCTCGGGTGCATCGAACGTGAAGCGCGCGCGGCGAAGGCCGATCGCCTTCGGGAACGCCACCGCACCGCAGTGAATCACCGCGACGTCGACCGGTCGCGCCTTGCCGATCTCGTCGAGGGCCGTCGCGAGCGCCGGGAACATCACGGTGTCCCCCGAGATCCAGACGCGCGGACCGTCGTCGGCATCGAGCAAGAAGCCGCACACCTGGTGCACCTGCGGCGCGTAGCTCGGACCGTGGCGCGCGATCATCGCCGTGATCGTCACGTCGCCCACGCGCGTGGACTGCGACGGCGCGAGGCCGATCGCGCGATCCCCGAGGCCGAGGCCCTTGCCAGGTGCGTCGGTCGTCGCGCGCGGCCGCGCGAGGCGCTTGGCGCCCGTGGGATTCGTGATCACGCGGGCGACGCGCGACGCGTCGGCGATCAGCGCGCGTCCCGCGAGGTCGAGGTTGTCGGCGTGCTGATCGTGGCTGACCAGAACCGCGTCGAGCTCGCCCGCGAACGACGGGGTCTCGTACTGCTTCTCGCTCGAGAACCACGACGCCGGCGTGAACCACATGCCGAAGTCGTACGTGGTGCCCTTCGGATCGAGCACCGGGTCCGTGAGGAGCCGCGCGGTTCCGAGCCGCAGCTCGACCATGGCCGTTCCGAGGTACCGCAGCTCCATGCGCTGACTGTACACTCGCCGCATGTTCCACCTCGCGCAGGCCAACGTGGCCTACGCACTCGCGCCGCACGATAGTGCTCGGCTCGCCGACTACATCGCGCGGCTCGACGAGATGAACCAGCTCGCCGAGAAGAGCCCGGGCTTTGTCTGGCGCTATCTGACCGACTCGCGCGATCCCACGCAGCGCGAGTTCGCCGATCCGCTCGTGCTGTTCAACATGTCCGTGTGGGAGTCGATCGACGCGCTGCACGCGTACACGTACCGGACCGCGCACTCCGAGGTGTACGCCGCGCGCAAGACGTGGTTCGCCGATGTCAAAGCCGTCGTCGGCGGACACGCACTCGCGATGTGGTGGATCCCGGCCGGCGAGCGACCGACGCCCGACGACGCGAAGGCGCGACTCGCCGAGATCACGACGAACGGTCCGTCGGAGCGCGCGTTCACGTTCAAGCGCCGGTTTCCGCCGCCCGCGTGATCAGCGCCAACCGAAGGCGTGCTCGTAGCTGCCGATGACGTGCACCTCGCCGGAGCGATCCTTCACGACGAGCGAGAGGTGTCCGTCTTGCGAGACAACGACCGCCGCGGCTTCACGCGGCTGGCGCATGCAGTAGATGACGCCCGCCGGGTGGCGCGTGCCCGTGAACGTCGACAGGTCGTCCATGTGTGATTCGCGCGTGTAGGGGTTCGTGTGGCGGAAGCTCGTCCTCGGCGCATCCCCCTCGATGACCTGGACGCCGAAGCCGCGCACCCGGAGATTGGTGTCCAGAAGCAGCGCGTTGTCGACCGCGGTCAGTCGCGCGACGAGCTCGAGCGCTTCGGCGAACTCGATCTGATCCTCGTCGCGCACGGTGACGCGCCCGTCGAAGCCACGCGGACGCGAACCCTTGAGCCGCGCGAGGCGCTCGGGTGGAGCGATGTCGCGAACCACCTGTGCATAACGTTGCGCGAGCACGTCGCCGTTGGACACGCGGTAGTGCACGCGCACGCCGCTCGGCTCGGCGACGTCTGCCGGCATCACGAGGATCATCCCACCGTGACCGTGCGCGAGCACTTGGCCCGCGATGCGCGTGACGACGGCGGCGCAGAGATCGACCCCCGAGGTGGGAGCGAGGCCCTCCCTCCACGCTTCGAACGTCGACGACAACCACGCCGACGGGATCGCGACATCGCCGCGCTCGCCGAGCAGCACGATCTCGCCACGTGCGTAGAGCGCGCGCGGGTATCCCGCGTAGTCGACCTGCAGCACGCCGGCGTCGATCGAGCGGATGGTCAGCGGCTGCTTCATCGCCACGTTTCGCTCGAGGAGCGCCCACGCGACGATGCCCTCCTCGCTCGGCCGCAGCGCGATCGCCGTCGCTTCTCCGCTCGTCGCCGGTGCGAGCTTCGCGAGCGTCTTCGGCGTCACGCGCACGGGTGGATCGAGTGCGACCACGGCGGCGCAGTCGTCGGCATCCGGTTGCCACGCGACACCGAAATCGACGCGCCGCGATTCCTCCTCGTGGAGGCTCGCGAAGAACACCGCGTCGACAAGCATCGCAAGCTGCGCCGCGTCCGGCAACGGCAACGCCGGCTCGCGAAACCGCGCGAGGTGGGACGCGAGCTGTGCCGCGAAGTCACTCGTCGCGCGGAGGCGTTCTTCGTTCACGCCGTCCACCGTAGCACCGGGCATCACCAGTTGCCGCGCAGGTAGTCGCGCAGCTTCCACACGCGCCCGGTCTCGTGGTCGACGACGCTGTCGTCCTGCGCGCGGATCGTTCGTAGCTTGTCTCCGCGCATGCCGCTGCCCACCTGCGAACGCCTCTCGAGCGCACGCGCCGAGCTCGTCCGCGCGGTCAGGTCCGCACGCAACCGCTCGCGCAGCTTCTCGAGCGCAGTGGCCTTGTTCATGTGCGCGGAGCGCTCCTCGTGCGAGCGGACGTGGATCCCCGTCGGCAGGTGCGTCAACTGGATCGCGGAGTCAGTCTTCTGCACGTGCTGACCGCCCTTGCCCGGCGAGCGACACGCCTTCCACTCGAGATCCTCGTCGCGAATCACGATGTCGACCACCGCCTCCTCGTCGAGGATCGCGATGGTGATGGTGCTCGTCTGCACCCGACCGCGCTTCTCCGTCGGCGGAACGCGCTGCCAGCGATGCCCGCCCGCTTCGCCCGCGAACAGCGCACGCACGCCGCGTCCGGTCACGCGCGCGACGACGAGACCCGGCCGGCGCTCGACGACCTCGACGCTAAAGTGACCTCCGGCCTCCGAGTCGCACGTAGATAGCGAGCTGCTCTTCGACCAACTGTTTTGCGTCCGCGCCGCCTTCAGCCGCGCGGATCTCTACGATCACGGTTTCCGTTTGCATGACACGTCTCCTGGTTCTTCAACGCAAAGCATTCCCATTCCGACACACGGTGGTGTCGGTGGCTAATGCTCGCGGAGATCCGAGTGCGTCACGAGCAACGTGATAAGGCACGCCGCTTCGCGCGGCAACCACTTTCTACGCGACGAGAACAGCGACGAGACCCGCGACCGCACCCGCGAGCGCGATCAACCCACCGATCATCCACGGGTTCAGGCCCCGGCGAACCGGCGCTTCGATCCCCGGCGCGAGCTCGAGATTCTCGACATCGTCGACCGCCGGCTGTTCCATCGGGACGGGGAGCGGGAGGGCCATGCGCGGCTCGGAGCCCTTCGAGAACCGGACCACCGGCATCGACATCGCGGGCTCGTCGTTCGTTGCCTCGTTCGTTGCCTCGTTCGTTGCCTCGTTCGTTGCCTCGTTCGCCGCCTCGCTCGGCGCCTCGACCGAGACCTCGACCGGGGTGATCAACGCGACCAGCTCGCTCTCCTGGATCGCGCTCATGCGCATCGTCGACTCCGAACGAATCTCGACCGCGACGAGGGCGTCCGCCTCGACCGCGCTCATCCGACGCGTGGTGTCCGCGGTGCCCTCGACGGCTGCTTCGACCACCGCACCGCGATCGATCGGATCGACGAGCGCGATCCGGCGCGAGCCGTTCGCGAACGCCGTGTCGAGCTCGTGCACGTCGACCACCCCTTCCTCCGGCGCTGACTGATCGATGAGATCGATCAACTTCTGCGCTTGCATGCGTCCGGTCGCGTGAGTGCGTTGCGCCTGCTCCGACGTCCGCGCGATGGGATGAGCGTTGCGACCTTTGGTGACGTGCATGAAGCATCCACGTTACGACCTGGCGTGCGCGAGGGACACGGTCCTCACGTCGGTCGACGGTTATGTCTCGGATATCCCGAGGCGAGATCTGGTGCGGCCGTGTGCGACAAGCTACGTGCGCGCCGAGTAGCCGCGTACACCTACCCCTGTTCGTTCGCGTGCTAGACAGGTCCGTGAGCCGTTGGTTGATGTCCGTGCTGGCGATCTTCGCCTCGGCACATCTCTACATCTGGTGGCGGCTCGCGCTCCCCCTGCCCTCACCGTGGTGGCAGGTCGGGACGGCGGTGATCCTCCTCGCCTGCACGGTGGTGCCGTTCATGATCCGGATCGGCCGCACGCTCGCACGTGAACGAGCGCGTCCGTGGGTGCTGTACGGATCGCTATGGTTCGGCCTCGCGGTGTACCTCCTCCTCGGCGCGGCGGTGAGTCACGTCGCGGTCGCGTTCGGTGCCGATCCACAGCGCGCGGCGATCTACTCGGCGCTCGGCGCGGTCGCGGTCGTGCTCGCAGGGATCGTCAACGTCGCGCGCGGAGCACTCGTCCGGCACGTGACAGTGCCGCTCGCTGGATTGCCGATCGAGAAGTACACGATCGTCCAGCTCACCGACGTGCATATCGGACCGATCATCGGTCGCGAGTTCGCCGAGCAGGTCGTTCGCCGCGTCAACGCCCTGAAGCCCGACGCCATCGTGATCACCGGTGACCTCGTCGACGGACACGTGGCCGAGTTGCGACCGCACATCGAGCCGTTTCGCCAGCTGCGCGCCCGCGATGGTGTCTTCGCGGTGACCGGCAACCACGAGTATTACTGGAACGCGAACGCGTGGCTCGAGCACATCCGCTCGCTCGGCATTCGCGTGTTGCGCAACGAACACGTCTTGGTCGCGGACGCGGTCGTGATCGCGGGCGTCGACGATTCGACGCAGACCGAAGACGTCCCGCGCGCGGTGGCCGATCGACCGCCGGCGTTGCCGCTCGTGCTGTTGGCCCATCATCCACGTACGGTGGAGCGCGCACAAAAAGCGAACGTCGATCTGCAGCTGTCGGGACACACGCATGGCGGCCAGCTGTTGCCTCTCGGCTGGCTCGCGCGCCTGTTCGATCCGAAGGTCGCCGGCCTGAAACAATTCGGCGCGACCTGGCTCTACGTGAGCCAGGGAACCGGCTTCTGGGGCGCTCCCCTGCGCGTGGGCACCACCTGCGAGATCGCAGCGATTACACTCGTCCCGGCTTGAGCATCGTGTTGTCCGAACGAGTGACGTTTCCGGCGGAGCTGCCGATCAGCGCTCACACCCTCGAGATCGCCAAGGCGATCGTCCAGCACCAGGTGATCATCGTCGCGGGCGAGACGGGCTCGGGCAAGACCACGCAGCTGCCCAAGATCTGCCTCGCGATGGGCCGCGGTGCGAATGGCCAGATCGGCTGCACGCAACCGCGTCGCATCGCCGCGACCAGCGTCGCCGCGCGCGTGGCCGAGGAGCTCGACACCCCGCTCGGCGAGGTCGTCGGCTACAAGGTTCGCTTCAACGACAAGGTCAAGCGCACCTCGTACATCAAGTTCATGACCGATGGCATCCTGCTCGCGGAGATCCAGAGCGATCCGCTGCTGCGGGGCTACGACACGATCATCATCGACGAGGCGCACGAGCGCAGCCTCAACATCGATTTCCTCCTCGGCTTCATCAAGCGCCTCCTCCCGCGCCGGCCCGATCTGCGCGTGATCATCAGCTCGGCGACGCTCGAGACGAAGCGGTTCTCGGCCTTCTTCGGCGATGCACCGCTCGTCGAGGTCTCGGGGCGCACGTACCCCGTCGACGTCCTGTATCGCCCACCGAACGACAACGAAGCGGACCTCGCCGACGCCGTCGCGAACACGGTGAACGAGATCGCGGAGATGGATCCGCGCAACGACATCCTCGTGTTCCTGCCCGGCGAACGCGAGATCCGCGAGGCGCTGGCCGAGATCGAACAGCGCGCGCTGCCTCACACCGTGGTGTTGCCGCTCTACGCGCGCTTGTCCGCCGCCGAGCAACAGCGCGTGTTCCAGCGCATCCCCCAGCGGCGCGTGGTGCTCGCGACCAACGTCGCCGAGACGTCGCTGACCATCCCCGGCATCGTGTACGTCGTCGACTCCGGGGTCGCTCGCGTCAATCGCTACAACCCACGGAGCGGTGTTTCGCAGCTACTCGTCGAGCCCGTGTCGCGCGCGAGCGCCGATCAACGCAAGGGACGCTGCGGTCGCACGCAGAGCGGCGTGTGCTTCCGGATGTACGAGGAGAGCGACTACAACACGCGCCCCGCGCACACGGATCCGGAGATCAAGCGCATCAGCCTCGCGGGCGTGATCCTGCGCATGAAGACGCTGCGACTCGGACACATCGAAGACTTCCCGTTCCTCGATCCACCGCAATCGCGCGCGATCAGCGACGGCTATCGCGTGCTCGAAGAGCTCGGCGCGATCGACGAGCGTAGCGAGCTCACGCGGATCGGCGAGCAGCTCGGCTCGTTGCCGCTCGATCCGCGCCTCGGCCGCATGATCCTCGGCGCGCGCGACGAGAACGCGCTGCGCGAGGTCGTGATCATCGCGAGCGCGCTCGGCCTCCAAGATCCGCGCGATCGCCCGCAAGCCGTCCTACAGAAGGCCGACGAAGCGCATCGCAAGTTCCGCGACGAGGGCTCCGACTTCGTCGGCTACTTGAAGTTGTGGGGCTTCTATCACGAGACCCACGCGAGCGCGTCGCGCCGCCAGCTCCAGCGGATCTGCCGCGAGAACTTCCTCAACTACAACCGCATGCGCGAGTGGGACGACATCCACGAGCAAGTGGTGCGCGTGATGAAGGAGTTCGGCTTCACCCCGAACGCACAGAACGCCTCCGGCGATCAGATCCACCGCGCCCTGTTGCCCGGCCTGCTCTCCAAGATCGGCATGTGGAACCAAGAGACGCGCAACTACATCGGCGCGCGCCAGACGCGGTTCGTGATCCATCCGTCCTCGGGGCTCGCGAAGAAGCCACCGCAGTGGGTGATGGCCGCCGAGCTCGTCGAGACCTCGCAGCTGTTCGCGCGCACGGTCGCGAAGATCGATCCGCTGTGGCTCGAAGCCGCGGGCGGCGATCTGTGCCGCCGCAGCCACAGCGATCCTCACTGGGAAGAGAAGCAGGGCCAGGTGATGGCGAAGGAGCAAGTCACGCTGTACGGCCTGCCGATCATCAAGAACCGCTCGGTCGCATACGCGCGCTACAACCAACCGCACGCTCGCGAGCTGTTCATCACGCACGCCCTCGTGCGCCACGAATACACGACGAAGGCTCCGTTCATGGAGCACAACCGCCGCATGCTGGCGAACGCACAACACCTGCGCGATCGCGCTCGCCGCAGCGACATGTTCGCCGACGAGCACGAGCTGTACACGTTCTTCGACGAGCGCATCCCCGACGACGTGTTCAGCGGCAAGACCTTCGAGCAATGGCGCGCGAAGGTCTCGCCCGAGCTCCTCGAGCTCTCGCTCGCCGACCTCCTCCTCGACGAGAGCTACGCCCTCGCTCCCGATCGTTATCCCGATCAGCTCTCGATCGGCGGCGTCGCTCTGCCGCTCGCGTATCGCTTCGAGCCCGGCGAAGACGACGACGGCATCACGATCACCGTGCCGCTCACCGTCCTCCCGCAGCTCGATCCCGCGACGATGGCGTGGACGATTCCGGGCTGGCACGAAGCCAAGATCCTCGCGCTGCTCGAATCACTCCCCAAGGCACAGCGCAAAGCGATCGCGCCGATGGGCTCGACGATCGACGAACGCGCCCGCGAGCTCGCCCACAAGCTGCCGCCGTTCCGCGGCGAGATGTTCCCGACCCTCGAGCGCGCGATCTACGAGCTATACGGCGAGCGCATCTCGCGCACCGCGTGGGACCTGCGCGCCGTGCCCGCCTACCTCGACTTCACGTTCCGCGTCGTCGACGATCACGATCGCGTGCTCGGCACCTCGCGCGACCTCGCCGACCTGCAGCGCACCTACGGCCAGCGCGCGAAGGAAGTCTGGGCCACCGTCCCGCGCGAATCCTTCGAGCGCACGAACCTCCGCACCTGGGACTTCGGCGAGCTCCCGGAGTCCGTCTCGATCACCGCGCGCGGCCGCCGCGTGCTCGCCTACCCCGCCCTCGTCGAGACCGAGCACGCAGTCGATCTTCGCCTCCTCGAATCCTCGACCGCCGCCGCCACCGCCACGCGTGACGGCCTCCGCCGCCTCTACGTGTTCGCGCTGCAGACCTCGTTCGGCAAGCTCGAGACCCAGCTCCCCGGTAGCATCGCGAAAGGTCCGCGCCGCGATCTCGTGTTCCGCGCGCTCGACGAAGCGTTCGCCCTCGACCGAGATCCGCCGCGCGACCACGCCTCCTTCGAAGCGCGACTCGCCGACGGCCGTACGAAGCTCCCCGAGCTCCTCGCGCAGCTCGGTCGTCTCGCCATCGAGATCACGATGGAGCTGTCCAAGGTCCGGGCCGCGCTGAAGCCGCTGATCGGCAAGCCGGGCCTGATCCGCGCGTTCGTCGACGACGTGCAGAGCCAGCTCGCACACCTCGACGCGCCCGACCTGTGGCGCACGACGCCGACGGCTCGCCTCTCGCACGTACTGCGCTACACGAAGGCGCTGCTCGTCCGCGTGCAGCGGCAAGCCGTGGATCCGCCCAAGGACCAGCAGAAGGCCGCGCAGGTGGCGCCGCTGTGGCAGCAGTTCGTCGCGCGGCGCGGCCAGCTGATCGCGCACGGCCGCACGGAGAGCGAGCTCGATGACTTCGCGTGGCTCGTCGAAGAGCTGCGGGTGCAGATCTTCGCGCCGGAGCTCAAGACCGCGGTCTCGGTGTCGCTGCCGCGCGTCCAAGAGCTGTGGGCGTCGCTGTCGCGCTAGCTCTCCTTGCGGAGAGTCCATCGGCGACTACGGGCCGACCACGCGTTTACGAGCGGCTTGCACCACGTGCGGCGGCGCACCCGCGCCCTTCGCGAGCTGGCGCAGGGCATCGGGGCTGACGTGGGCGAGCGCGCGGATCGCGATCTCGGCGGGCACCTTGTGGTTGCGCGCGAGCGCGAGGGCGATCTGCGGGCGCTGGAACCAATCGGCGCGCTCCGCGATCTGCTTGTACATCTCGGCGCCCATCATCGCGTTCTTCGCGATGGCGAGCACGTCGTCGACGGTGATGCCGGGGTTCTTGAGCACGAACGAGTGCAGCCCGCGATCGCGATCGCGCAGCATCGCGTTGCGCTGATCGCGCGTCCCGTGGAGCGCGAGGTGGATCTTCTGCGCGCGCGTGAGCTCGGTGCGCGACGCGGATTCGGGCTCCACCTCCGTGGTCGCCTCGCCCGGCGAGCTCTCGACGAGCTTGCGCGCTTGCTCGACGACGTGCGGCTCGATCGTCACCGCGACACCGAGGCCGGCGAGCGCTTGAAGAACTTTGCCGCCCGAGACGAGCGTGGACTTGTCGGGCATCACGAGCTCGAGGACGACCGGCGTGTCGAACGCGAGCTGCGCGGCGGCGGGGTCGCGAACGAGCACACCACCGTGCGCCATCTGCTTCACGTCCGCAGCGAGCTCGGCGTGGGTCGCGTACGCGATGCGAAACCGCACGCCGCATCCTAAAGCGGCAGTGCGGTGCTCCGCTACGGTGGTGGGGTAGGCTCGGGTGTGCTCGACTGGATCGCCGAAGCGTGCGGCGCGACGCGCGCCACGCGGGTGGAGCACGTGCAGACGCTGTGGAGCGGATACGGCGAGATCGTGCGCGTGGAGCTCGACGGCGGTATCGCGCCGAGCGTGATCGTCAAGCACGTGCGCCCACCCGAGCGCGCCGCGTCGTCGGGAGATGCGCGCAAGCGACGTTCGTACCAGGTCGAGCTCGAGTTCTATCGCGAGCTCGCGCCGCTGCTGGACGAGCGCTGCCGCGTAGCCGCGCTGTACGCGAGCCGCGCGACAACGAACGAGTGGCTGTTCGTTCTCGAAGATCTGGATGCGGCCGGGTTCGCGATGCGCAGTGATCATCCGCGGGGCGCGGACCTCGATGCGTGCCTCGCCTGGCTCGCGCGGTTTCACGCGCGGTTTCTGGGCGTGTCGGCCGAACGGTTATGGCCGGTGGGCACGTACTGGCACCTCGCCACGCGCAGAGACGAGCTCGCGGCGATTCGCGATCCAGCGGTGCGCGCCGGAGCGGCGGAGCTCGATGCGCAGCTCTCTCGCGCGCGGTTCCAGACGATCGTGCACGGCGACGCGAAGGAAGCGAACTTCTGCTTCGCGCGCGATCATCGGGTGGCCGCGGTCGACTTCCAGTACGCCGGCGGTGGCGTGGGCGTGCGCGATGTTGCCTATCTCCTGGACGGGCGATCGGGCACGGAGCTCGATGCGTACTTCCGGCACCTCCGCGCAGCGCTCGCGAGCGACGTGGACGGCGCGGCGGTGGAGGCAGAGTGGCGCACCTTGTATCCGGTGGCCCATCAGGACTTTCAGCGGTTTCTCGCGGGGTGGACCCCGGTGGGCCCGGCGGTGCGATAGACCGGCGGGCTGCGTGTTACGTTGGATCCGGAATGCGACGCGTACTGCTCTCCCTGCTCGTGTTCGGCGCCTGTACGAAGGCGGGATCCGAGTCCTCGTCGGACTCTCCGGTCGCGACCGCACAGACCGCGGTTCGGGTCGATTCGGTCCCCGCCGTGGCGCCGGGGCCGCCCGCACCGATCACGCCGCCGAAGGCACCACCGAAGACTCCGCCGAAGACAGCGCCGACGCCGAGCGCGCGCGTCGAGCTCACCGCGGTGACGCTCGCCGATGACTGTGGCGGTGCTCCGCCGTGGGCAGCGCCGACCACGCGCGCCCAGTCCCAGACCCGGGAGAAGAGCGACCGCGCCGATCGATCGGATGACATGCCGCGTGCGCGCGGGAGCCGGCGGTGCGAGCAGACCTCGATGCAGCTCGCGGTGATCGCGACCGACGCCATGAACATTCGCATCAAGTCGGTGAAGCTCTACGACGACGCGGGGACTCTCGTCGCGACGCTCACCGCGACGAAGCCCACGAAGTGGTCGCCGACGAAGGCGTCGTACGAGCGATGGAACGAAGCCGCGCCCGCGAACACGACGATCAACGTGAGCTACGTGCTGTCGCAGCCCAACTGGGGCCGCGTCGCGGATCGCTGGAACAAGACGTTCACGCTGAAGGCGGTAGTCGCCGTCGGTGGCGTCGAACAGACCACGCAGAAGGACGTCACGCTGTCCGCGGCGACGAGCCTCCCGCCGAACGTGAGGACCTGATGTCGATCATGCGCTCGATGTGGATCGTTCTCGCGCTCGCAGGATGTACCAAGGTCCCCGGCACGGAGTCCGTGGATGATCATCGCGGCCCGGGTGTCGTCGCACCCACGCCCGCCCCGGTGTCCGCGAAGGTCACGCTCGTCTCGGTCACGTTCGCCGATGACTGCGGTGGTACGCCTCCCGCGCAGGCGCCCGCGTATCGCGCACCGTCGGCGGTCGCACCGTCGTCGGAGCGTCCAGGGGATGTTCCGGAGAACTATCGCTATCGCTGCCAGCAGACATCGATGCAGCTCTCGATCGCCGCGAGCAAGGATGCCGCGGTGACGATCAAGAACGTCGAGGTGTTCGACGAGAAGGGCACGTCGCTCGGCACGCTCGCCACGAGCAAGCCGACGCGCTGGTCGGACACGAGCTCGACGTACGAAGCATGGGACGAGAAGGTCGCGGCCGGACAGACGGCGCTCGTCAGCTACGTGCTCGCGCAGCCGAGCTTCGTGAATCGCTACGACAGCCACGATCGCATGTTCACCGTGAAGGTGAGCGCGTCGGTCGGTGGCGTCGCGCAAGCGCTCCAGACAACGGTGATGGTCGTCGCGCAACCCGCGCCGATGCCGACGTGAAGTCCTGCGCGCTCGTCGCGATCCTCGCGATCGCGTGCAGTGATTCGACGCCGGCGACACCGCCGATCGCGCCGCCGACCGGATCCGCCACGGTGACGACACCACCCGCGCCGTGGACCGACGCGTGGATCCTCGCGCAAGGCACCGCGTTCCTCGGCGATACCGCCGTGCGGCGCGCCGCGCTCGAGGCGGCGCTGACGAATCACGACAACATGTACTCGCGCATCCGGCTCGCGGCGTATGGCCTCGGTGATCGCGGATGGGATCTGTTGCCGGTATGGAACCCGCGCTCGGTCCCCGTGGATGCAGCGCTGGCAACGGAGCTCGCTCGCGGTGACATCCCCGCGTTGCCCGCGGATCGCACGCCGCTGTGGAACGGCGTCACGCCGACGACGATGCCCGAGTGGATCGCGCTCGGTCGTCGCGTGTTCTTCGAGTATCCGATGCGCGCCGAAGTCTTCATGGAGTACGGGCTGACGCAGCCCGCGCTCGCCCGCGACGTCGGCGTGCAGCGCACGAAGACGGGCGATGTCCCGGGGCTCGTCGTGTTCGCGAATGTCGACGGAGAGACGCGCGTCGGCATCACCTGCGCGATCTGCCACTCGAACGTGAAGACCGGCGAGCTGGTTCCCGGCCAAGCGCGCCGCTCGTTCGATTACGGCAAGCTTCGTGTCACCTACGACCGCGTGCACGGAACGCTACGCAGCGAGGACGAAGCGAAGCGGATGCTGAGCTGGGGTCCCGGCCGCGCCGATGTCACCGAGGACGACGACGAGGATCCGGTCGCGATTCCCGATCTCTGGGGTCTGCGCGAGCAGCGCTGGTTGACGCAAGCGGGGACGATCCGCCACGACAGTCCGCTCGCGCTCGCGATCCGTCAGGAGACACAACTGACGGATTCGAACCACGCACTCGTGCGACCGCCGCGCGAGCTCGCCTGGGCGCTCGCGATGTACATCTACTCCCTGTCGCCGCCCGCCCACGCATCGACGCCGTCGCCGAGGGGCGCCGCGCTGTTCGAGCAGCACTGCGCTCGCTGCCACGCGAACGCCGCGTACGGCGGCAATCCGGTCAGCGCTACTTCGATCGGCACCGATCCGGCGCTCGCGACGGGCAAGGGACGCGGCACGGGGAAGTATCGCGTTCCCGGACTGCTCGACGTCGCCAACGGCGCGCCGTACCTGCATCACGGGGCGGTGGCGTCTCTCGACGAGCTCCTGTCGCCGACGCGCACCGAGCCGGGCCACAAGCCGGGCACGAAGCTCTCGGCGGACGATCGCGCTGCGCTTATTTCGTTCCTCGAGACGCTCTGAACAGCTTGCTGCCGCGCGCCATGCGCTGCGGTCGCGCGCTGATGCGATCGAGGATCTCGCGCGTGCGGAGCTTCGGCCCTTCGGCCGTCCCGCGCAGCGCGTGTTGATGCGCGAGCCGAGCGACACGCGTCGCTGCTTCGCGACGGCCCGTGTGATCGTAGAGCGCCGCGAGCACGCTCTCGAGGCGCCACACCGACGGCGTGACGTCCTCTTCGGGGTTGCGCAGCATCGACAGCGTGGTCTCGAGATCCTTGATCGCGCTATCCACGTCCTTCACGTCGACGTGGGCGCGCACGCGATCGAGTGCGCTCGTGATGATCACGTTCGCGTCGAGCGGCCGCGTCTCCGCCGCCTGCAATTCGGGATCGACGGGGCGGGCCTCGCGCTGGATCGTGGCGGCCCCCCAGAAGTCGCGCGTGGTCGAGAGCTCGAGCAAATCGGGGAGCTCGGAGGCGGGCTCGAGGGAGAACGCACCGGCGAAGGCGAGCGACAGCTCGTCGGCCGACGCGAAGCGGTCTTTCGGATCGCGCGACAGTGCACGCAGGACCGCGGCATCGAGCTCGGGCGAGATCTCGAGGTGCGGCGCGCGCTTCGACGGTGGCTCGATCGTCTCGTGGAGTTGGCGCACGAGGATCGCGGCGAGCGGACCGCGAAACGGCGGTGTGCCGGTGAGGAGCTCGTAGACGATCGTGCCGACGGCGTAGATGTCCGCGGCGATCGTGGGAGGTTCTCCCGCGATCACTTCGGGTGCCATGTATGAGGGCGTGCCGGCGATCAAACCGTTCGCATCGAAGCGGCTGATGGTGCGTGCGAGGCCGAAATCGATGATCTGTACGAGATCGCTCTCGTCGATCATCACGTTGCTGCTCTTGATGTCCGCGTGCACCACGCCCGCGGCATGGATCGCGGCGAGCCCCGCGAGGAGTTGTGTCGTGATCGAGGCAATGCGCGCGAGCGGAATCGGTCCCGCTTTCGCGAGCTGGGTGAGCGACGTGCCGGTGATCCGATCCATGACGAGGAACGGCGTTCCGTCCGTGTCCTGTCCGGCGTCGAGCGCGCGGATCACGTTCGGGTGCTTCACGCGGCGCAGGAGCTTCGCTTCGTTGGCCAAGCGATCGCGGACGACGAGGTCGTTCGACAGCGTGTCGCGCACGCGCTTGATCGCGACGAGGTGCCCGGACCGGTGTCGCGCCATGTGCACCTGCCCCATCCCGCCGCGACCGAGCAGGTCCCCCATTTGGTAGCGGTTCCTCATGGAGCCAGTGCTCCAGCACGTCTCGTACCGAGGACTGATCGAGTGCGATCAACCACCTAGCGGACAGACCCCCTGGGTGTTTTGACGATCGGGGTGGGTAGCTCGAAACTCGGGTCCTCCGAAGGATCAATCGACCGCGATCGGCGCGATGCAGGTGTGGGTGGGGTAGCGTCCGGCCGTCGATGAACGAGCTCCCGATCTTGGTGCTCGGCATGCACCGCAGCGGCACGAGCTGTCTCGCCGGCATGCTCGCGGCGGGAGGTCTCGCCTCCGCCGGCGATGCCGTTCGCAACTGGGACAACGCACGCGGGCACTTCGAGATGCTCGATGCCGTTCGCCTCGACGAAGCGGTGCTCGCTCACAGTGGCGGTCACTGGCTCGCTCCGCCCGTGGAGCTGCGATGGACCGACGAGCACGCGGCGATGCGCGATCGGATCCTCGCGACGCGCATCGATGGCCGGCCCGCGCTGATCAAGGATCCGCGCACGCTGCTCGTGTTGCCGTTCTGGCGCGCGTCCGCGATCCCGTTTCACGCGGTCGCGATCGTGCGGCATCCACTCGCGGTCGCACGATCGCTCGAGAGCTGGCGCTCGATGCCGATCGACGACGGCGTGCGGCTTTGGACCGCGCACAACCGCGCACTCCTCGAGGATCGCGCGCGGCACGACTACGCGCTGATCGACTTCGACGCTCCGCGCGACGCGATGATCGCCGCCACGCTCGCTGCAGCGCGCTCGTTCTCGACGGAGATCGACGAAGGCGCGCTCGTCGCCGCGTACGAGGATCAGCTCGTGCATCACGACGGGGTCGCGGAGAGCGACGAGTACAGCGGCGAGGTTCGCGACGCGTTCGCCCTCCACGCACGACTCGTCGGAACGACGACAGCGCAGCGTCGGAGCTACCCGCGCGCGTGGATGAAGGAGTTCGCCGAGCACCTCGCGCGGCAAGACGTCCACCTCGCCGCCGCGGCCGCCCGGCAGGCGCTGTTCGAGGTCGACGACGCCGCGGTCGTGCTCGTCCCCGTCACGACTGCGCTCGTCCGTGCGGGTCATGCGAGCGTCGCCCGTGGCCTCGTCATCGCGAACGCATCCCGCCTCGAGCCCGGCCTGGCGGACCTGCTGCACGCCAAAGCACTCGCACACGATCCCGAAGCGGCCGTGCGCCACCTCGAAGCCGCACTCGCGATCGAACACCCGCTTCATCAAGCACGCCACATGTTGCCGCACGCACTACGCGCGGCCGGACGCCACGCCGATGCCCGCGCCGCCCTCGAGCGCGTGGCCGGCGAGGCGCTGTATGCCCATGGCCCACTCGCGACCCTCGCCGAATGGAGTTGGATCGACGGTGACCGCACGCGTGCCCTCGACGAAATGGCCCGCGCGATCGCTGCTGCGCCTGCCCACCGTCGCGGTCGCTTGCGCACGCGCCGCGGCGAGTGGCTCCTCGCACGGGGGGACGTGGTCGCGGCACGCGAGGAGCTCGATCAGGCGATCGCCGAGGATCCGGGCTACGGGCGGAGCCGCGAGGTACGAGCCCGCATTCCTCCCAAATGAGCGATACTGGGAGCAGTGACCGACGGAGACGACGTCACACGCCGTGATCCATCGCCCGATGGCGACGCGACCGACGTGACGCGGCGGGAAGGCGCGGGTCAGCGTCGCTCGGGCGCGAAGCAGACCGACGAGGAACACCTCGGTAAGGGGACGAAGATCGGTCGCTACGTGATCATCGACATCCTCGGCGCCGGTGGCATGGGCGTCGTGTACTCCGCGTTCGATCCCGAGCTCGATCGCAAGGTCGCGATCAAGCTGCTGCAAGCGCAGCACGGTGGTTCGGAGAGCGGCGGACAATCGTGGCTCGTTCGCGAAGCACAGGCGATGGCGCGGCTCGCGCATCCGAATGTCGTCGCTGTCTACGACGTCGGCGTGATGTCCGCGGACCAGGTGTTCGTCGCGATGGAGCTCGTCGAGGGGCAGACGCTGCGCGCGTGGCTCGCGACACCGCGACCGTGGCGAGACATCGTCGCGGTGATGCGCGCGGCGGCAGCGGGGCTCGCGGCGGCGCACGCAGCCGGCCTCGTTCACCGCGACTTCAAGCCCGACAACGTGCTCGTCGGCGTCGACGGGCGCGCGCGCGTGATGGACTTCGGTCTCGCGCGCCTCCAGGGTACGCACGACGATCGCGCGGCGCGGACGTCGGATCTGAGCATCGAAGCGAGGAGCCCGCTATCGGAGCGATTGACCGCGACCGGTGCGCTCCTCGGAACACCGGCGTACATGGCGCCGGAGACCTACGACGGTCAGAGCGCCGATGCGCGCACCGATCAGTTCGCGTTCGGCGTCGCGCTGTACGAAGCGCTGTATCGCGTGCGCCCGTTCGAGCGGCAGGCGATCGTCGAGAAGCGCGCGGTCGCGCCGCAGCCTCCCGCGTCCGCGAAGATCCCGCTGTGGCTCGAGCGCGTGGTGCTGCGCGCGATTTCGATCGACCCCGCGCAGCGCTTCGCGACGATGGACGATCTGATCGCGGAGCTGTCTGCGGATCCGACTCGAGCGCGCAAGCAGATCGTGATCGGTGCCGCGTTCGCGCTGGTGTGCGCCGCCGGCGTGACCGCTGCGCTCGCGTTGCGCAGTGGCACGCCACCCGATCGACGCTGCACCGACGCACCGGCGAAGCTCGCGCGTGCGTGGAGCCCCGCGACACGCACCGCGCTCGAAGCCTCGTTTCGCGCGCTCGGCAAGCCGTTCGTCGACGATGCGATCAAGGGCACCGAGAAGGCGATCGATGCGTACGCGGCGAGCTGGGTCGCGATGCAGACCGAGACGTGCAAGGCCACGCGCGTGCACGGCGATCAGTCCGAGGCCGTGCTCACCGTGCGCATGCAGTGTCTCGACGAGCGACTCGTCGAGCTAAAGACGCTCGTCGATCTGTTCGCGCACGCCGACGAGCAGCTCGCGCTGGGTGCTGCCTCTGCGGTGCAGAAGCTGAGTCCGCTCGCCGATTGTGCGGACACGGCCGCGCTGCTCGCGCCCGATCCGCTGCCCAAGGATCCCGCGGCGCGCGCACAGGTCGTCGCATTGCAAGCGAAGCTCGCCGAGGCTCGCGCGATCTATCGAGCATCGCGCCCCAAGGACACGCTCGCGATCGTGCGATCGATCGAAGCAGACGTCGGCCGCATCGAGTACCAACCGACGAAAGCGACCTGGCACTTCCTCGCCGGGCAAGCGCTGTGGGTCCTCGAGAGTGGCCCGAAGGGCGAGCCCGAGTTTCTCCAGGCGGTGTACGCGGCCGAAGCGGGCAAGGCCGACGAGATCAAGGTCGAAGCGTGGCTCCAGCTCACGAACCTCGCGATCGAAGGAAGTCGCTTCGAGGTCGCCGCCGAGCGGTTGCAGCAAGCCTCCGCGGCGCTCGCGCGGCTCGGCACCAAGTGGGACCTCAAGGTGCGCGTGCTCGCGTCCGAAGCGCTGCTCTACTCGCGGCAATCGAAGTACGCCGAAGCGCTGCCGGTGGCACATCGTGCCCGCGAGATGGCAGAACAGCACACGGAGCTGCCGTCGCAGATCTACGCGATGCTCGTCGAAGCCACGATCCTCAACGCCGCGGCGCGCCCCGCCGAAGCACTCGCGAACTTCCAGAAGATCCTCGCGTATCACGAGTCGTTCGGACACCAGCGCATCGAGGTCGCGGCCACGCTCGGCAACATGGCCTCCGCGGAGATGCTGCTCGGCAAGCTCGACGACGCGATCGCGCACATGACCGCGGCGCTCGCGATCGACGAAGCGATCTACGGCCGCCAGAGCATCGATGTCGCGCGCGCGCTGACCGGCCTCGCCGCCGCGCAGTCCGCGAAAGGGGATGCCCAGACCGCGCTCGCGACGAACAAGGAAGCGCTCGCCATCATCGCGAAGGTCGCGGGCGAGGACAGCGAGCAGTACGCGCAAGCACTCGGCCAGCTTTCGGAGAACCTGATCGGGCTCGGCAAGCGCGCGGAGGCCCTGCCCTACCTCGATCGCGCGCTCGCGATCCAGACGGCGAAGCTCGGGACCGGCCACGTGCAGACGTTGACCATCGCGCTGACGAAGTGCGACGCGCTCAGCGCGGCCCGCAAACACGCCGAGGCGATCGAGACCTGCACGACGGCGTTGGCCACCGCGGAGCGCGCGTTCGGCAAGGACAACCCGCTGCTGTTCTTGTTCGCGGCGCACAGCGGTCTCGCGTACTCCGAGGCGAAGAACTACAAGGACGCGAGCGCGATGTTCGAGCGCGCGATCCGCATCGGTGCGACCGACCCATCGGACATCGCGTTTCTCCAGATGCTCGACGCGCGCGCCCGCTGGGAGCTCGGCGACAAGCGCCGCGCGATCGAGCTGGCTCGCACCGCGCACGACGCGTTCGTGACGTTCGGCGAGGCGAAGGCAGATCAAGCGAAGGAAGCGGCCGCGTGGCTCGCCGAGCACGACAAGAAGCGTTAGCCCGTCACCAGCGCACGGTCAGGCGGCCGGCGGTAACCGAAACACGCGAATCGCCGTGGCCGTCGTCGCTGCGGCCACCGACTCGATGGTCTCTCCGCGCTCGCGAGCGATCGCCGACAGCACGCTCGGCAGGTACATGGGCTCGTTGCGCGACACCTTGGGACGCAGGTCGCGCGGCGCCAAGAACGGCGCGTCGGTCTCGATCATCAGGCGATCGAGTGGAATCCTGGCGGTCAGCTTCCGCAGATCGAGCCCGCGTCGCTCGTCGCAGATCCACCCGGTGATCCCGATGCACGCTCCGTGGGCGAGGTACGCGTCGAGCTCCTTCGGTCCGCCCGTGAAGCAATGAACGACCGCGTCGACGACACGATGCTCGCGCAGGATCGCGAGGAACCGCTCGTGCGCGTCGCGCTCGTGAAGGAACACCGGGAGCCCTAGCTCCACGGCGAGCGCGAGCTGCGCCGCGAACCACGTCTCCTGCACGGGGCGCGGCGAGAAGTCGCGATTGAAGTCGAGGCCGCACTCGCCGATCGCGACCACGCCGGGACGCTTCGCGAGCGTGCGGAGGCGATCGATCGTCCCCGCATCGCACGCGCTCGCGCCGTGTGGATGCACGCCCGCCGTCGAGAACAACACGCCGGGTCGCGTCGCCGCGAGCGCCTGCGACTCGCGACTGTTCGCTTCGGACGTTCCGGTCAGGATCATCCGCGTGACGCCCGCGGCGATCCCGCGCTCGATCACCTTCTCGCGATCGCTCGCGAAGTGGCGATGCGTGAGGTTCACTCCGATGTCGATGATCGCGGGCGGCACGAGGTCATCGTGCCCGATGCCCCGCCGAAAGGGGCGGCGGCGGGCGCGTGCACGCGATCCACGTGACGAGGCCCCGGATCGCCACCTGGTCGATCCCGAGAAGAATCAGCAGCAAGAACAACAGGCCGTTCCACCGGGTGTTCGGTCCGTTCGCGATGCACGCCGCGATCGTCCCCGCGGCCACGGCACCGAACACGATCATCCGCGGGATCGAGGTCCGGCGTTGCCGCTGCGGCAGCGCCAACACCGTCGCATCGCGCGCGAACAGGAGCAGCGAATCCCCGCGCGTGTACACCACGCCACCGGGCATCTTGTACGGCGCGTCCTCGATCACGACGTCGGGTGGCAGGAAGAGCAGCGTGGTGCCCTCGGGGAGGGACACGGTGCCGTCGTCGATCCGCGCCGCGTCGCAGTACAAGCTCACCCGCACGCCCGGCGCGACCGGCACCGTCGAGCCGTCGCGACCGCGCAGCTCGAACCCGCTGCTCTCGAGCTCGATCGCGTGAAACGTGCGGCGTCCCGCGCCGAGACGAGCGCCGATGATCGTGACCTCGGTCGCCGCTTCCTTCGCACGGCGCTCGTAGTCGCGGAGCGTCGTGGCGGCGCGCGTGGTCTTGCGCTGCATCCACGCGACGCGAACGAGCGCCACGGTCACGAGCAGCCCCAGCACACTCGATGCGATCAGCGTCCCGAGCACGCCGCGATTATCGCTTGCGGCGGGCGAGCGTGGTCGCGAGATGCACGGCGTCGTAGCCGAACTTGTCGCGCACGCGATCCACGGCTTTGACCCGCCGCTCGCCGTGCTCGAACAACGGGAGCTGCACGCTGTCCAGGCGCAGCTTCGCGACGGCCACGCCGAGCAAGCGGATCGCCAGCGGACGCGTGCGCGTCTCGCGATAGAGATCGAGCACGATGCGATGGAGCTCGAACTCGTCGTTCGTCGGCGTGATCGTCTTGCCGCGCGACAGCGTCTGGAAGTCCGTGTAGCGCAGCTTCAGCGTGACCTGGCCGGCGAGCACGCCGCGCCGCCGCGCTCGCGAGCACACGCGCTCGCACAGCCCGGACAGGATCGCGTTCGCCGTCTCCGAGGTGGTCTCCGCGAACGTGCGCTCGTTCGAGATCGTGCCGGCGACGACACCCTCGGGATCGTGCTCGCGAAACGCGGGCCGCTCGCGACCGAGCTCGTCGTTGCCCTCCCCGCGCGCGGCGAGCCGGATGCCTCGCGTGTACGCGCCGAAGATCGGCCGCAGCAGCGCATCGGGTGCGTCGACGATCTGCGCGAGCGTGACGATGCCGACCCCGTTCAGCTTGGTCTCCGCGACGGGCCCGATGCCCGGCAGCTTGCGCACCGGCAGCGGCGCGAGCGTCTCGGCCTCCGTCCCCGCGCGCACCATCTTCACGCCCGCCGGCTTCGCGAGGTTGCTCGCGACCTTGGCCATCGGCTTGGTCGTCGCGATACCCGCGCTCGACGGCAGGCCGAGCTCGCGCGCGATCGTGGCCGTGCACTCGCGAACGACGCGCTCGATCGTGGCGTCGTCATCGACGTCGCCCGCCACGCGGTACAGGCGCTCGCAGCCGCGGAAATCGATGTAGTGCTCGTCGATGCTCGCGGCGATCACGATCGGGCTGAACCGCTCGACGATCTCGCGCGCCTTCCGCGAGTACTCCATGTAGAGGTCGTGATGCCCGGGCAGGAACACCGCGTCGGCGGATGCCTTCTCGGACGCCTCGCGAACCGACATGCCGGACCGGACGCCCATCGCGCGCGCCTCGTAGCTCGCCGACGTGACGACACCGCGCCCGTTGCGATGGCCACCGACGATCACCGGTCGCCCGTTCAGCGAAGGATCGAGCAAGCGTTCTACCGACACGAAGAACGTGTCCAGATCGAGGCAGCAGATCCGCGGCGAGAGCATCGGCAACGCCGCAAACCTACGCCTCCACCCTGACACTGAACACCCGTTTAGCCAGGGCTAGGTTGCCGCAGATCGTCGGTTTCTCGGCCCCTGCGGCAACGTGGCACCATTCGAATCTCGGGGCGAAGCATCAATATGGGCACCATGAACAACCGATCGCGACGCATCGTGAAGACCCTCGGGGTCGTGCTCGGCGTGTTGGTCGGCCTCTTCGCGGTCATGCAGATCATTCCGTACGGCCGCACTCACTCGAACCCGCCCACCATCGCGGAGCCCGAGTGGGACTCGCCGCGCACGCGCGAGCTCGCGGTCCGCGCGTGCTTCGATTGCCACTCGAACCACACGCGCTGGCCCTGGTACGCGAGCGTGGCTCCGATGTCGTGGGCCGTGCAGTTCGATGTCGATGTCGCGCGCGAGGTCGTGAACTTCTCCGAATGGAATCGCACCTACGCGCTCGCGGTGTACTCCGGGAAGCGCACGCTCGATGGCAACATGCCGCCATCGAAGTACATGGTCGCGCACCCCGAAGCGCAGCTCACCGATGCCGAGCGCGCCGAGCTGGCGCGCGGTCTCGACGCGACGATCAAGCCCGATCAGCAGAGCAGCAACTAACGGCGGTCACGGCGCGAAGCAAATCTCGCCGGTCGCGCGCAGCTGCAGGTGAGTCGCATCGATGCGGACGACGACCACGTCGCCCATCAGGCGTTCGTTGCCGATCGGTCCCATCACCGTGGACCGTGCGGCGCCGGTCTTCCGATCGAACGACCTGACGCCGATCTTCTGCGCCTTGACATCGATCACCGCGACGAAGACACGATCACCGGCGACGAGGCGCGGTCCCGGCTCGCCGTCTGCCTTCACGGGCGCTGCGCGCACGTCGTGCGTCACCTTCCGCATCTTCAGATCGACCGTGTACGTCACGATGTCGCCGGGACCGCATGTCGCGTGTGCGTCCGATGCGATCGCGAGAGTTGCCAGGAGCGCCGCCGCTACCACCGTCTGCCGCATCGCTCCGTGGTAGCACGCGTTCTGCTGATCTGCGCTACGCTGGTGCTGCATGTCCGGTGGTGGCGGGCTTCGCCGTCTGTATTCCGTGCTGTGGACCCACGCGCGCGGGATGCGAGGCCATCTCGTGCTGGCGCTCGCGCTGATCGCCGGCGCGCAGACGATCCGGCTCGCGATCCCGTGGCTGTTCGGCGCCGCGGTCAACGCGCTGCAACAGCAAGAAGCCGACGGCATCCCGCGCGCCGGCGGCTACATGCTCGGCATTCTGGGCGTGGTGTTCGCGGCGTGGGCGCTGCACGGTCCGGGGCGCGTGCTCGAGCGCCGCGTCGCCCTCTATGCGCGCGAGCGGCTGTCCGATCATCTGTTCGCGCGCTTGCTCGCGTTGCCGCTCCGCTGGCACGAAAAGCATCACAGCGGCGAGACGCTGCATCGACTGCAGAGCACGACGAGCGCGCTGTATCAGTTCGCGCAGAGTCAGTTCATTCACCTGCAGAACCTCGTCAGCGTCATCGGACCGATCGTCGCGCTCGTCGCGATCTCGGCGATCACCGGGCTGTCCGCGCTCGTCGGCTACGGCCTCATCGCGATCATCTTGCTGCGCTTCGATCGCACGATGATGCGGCTCTCGCGCGAAGAGAACGCCGCGGAGCGCAAGTACACGGCGACCGTCGTCGATAGCGTCGGCAACATCGGCACGGTGCTCACCCTGCGCTTGCAGGCACCGCTGCGCGCGCTCGCACGCCTCCGCCACCTCGAGGTATCTCGTCCGTTGCGCCGCATCTTCCTCGTCAACGAAGGTAAGTGGGCCGCGATCGATCTGCTCAACAACACGATGCGCGTCGGCCTCGTCGCGCTGTACGCGTGGCTCGCGTATCGCGACACCGGCATGATCCTCGTCGGTACCGCGGTCATGGTGCACCAGTACGCGCAGCAGGTCGGCGTGGTGGTCAGCTCGATGGCGGGCACGTGGACCGACCTCGTGAAGCGCCAAGCGGACATCGCGTCCGCGGATCCGATCCTCGACGCCGCGCTGACCACCGCGTCCGCCGACGCGCCGACGACGTGGCAAACGATCCACATCGAAGGCGCCACGCTCGTCCATCCCAACGGTGCGCGCGGCCTCGACGGCGTGGACCTCGAGCTTCGTCGCAACACCCGCGTGGCCGTCGTCGGTGGGAGCGGCGCGGGCAAGAGCACGCTGTTGCGGATGCTCGCGGGTCTCTACCCGGCCGATCGCATTCGCATCGCGATCGATGGCGCCGCGACCGAGCTTCGCGATCTGTCCTCGCTCGCCGTGCTCGTCCCGCAAGAGCCCGAGATCTTCGATGCGAACGTCCGCGCGAACCTCACGCTCGGAGTGCCGCGCACCGACGAGGACATCGCGCGCGTGTGCGAGCTCGCGTGTCTCGCGCCGGTGCTCGCTGCCCTGCCCCGCGGGCTCGACGAGGAGATCTCCGAACGCGGCGCGAACCTCTCGGGCGGCCAGCGACAGCGCATCGCGCTCGCGCGCGGCCTCCTCGCCGCCACCGGCTCGACGCTCGTGTTCCTCGACGAGCCGACCAGCAGCATCGATCCGATCACCGAAGGCCGCATCTACGACGGCGTGCTCGCGGCGCTCGGCGATGCGTGCGTGGTGTCGGCGATCCATCGCCTGCACCTGTTGCCGCGGTTCGACACCATCGTGTTCCTCGACGCGGGGCGCGTCGTCGATGTCGGCACACTCGAGGAGCTACTCGAGCGCCAGCCGCTGTTTCGCGAGATGTGGCGCGGCTACACCAACGATCCCGACGGCGCGAGCATCCGCGCGGCCTAGCGGGGCCGCGGTCCGCGCTGCTGGAAATCGGCGACGATCGGTCCGAACGCTTCGGGCGGCGGGATGTTCGGGAAGCTGTGCGGCGCGCCCGTCGTTGCCCACGAAAAGCCTTCCGCGCGGCTCGTCTCGACGAACGGCGCGTACCACGAGTGATCGTCGAGCATCGTCGCGCGCACGTTGACGAACCCGTCCATGCCATCGGGACGCGTGAACGCCCATGTCTTGCAGTACTCGCAATGAAAGTGGCGCGCGGGTCCATGCAGTCCGCCGATCACGGCGTCGCCCGACGTCACCTCGAAGCCGCTCGCCGGGACGAGGATGCTGAGCGAGAACGCGCTCGCCGACATCCGCTGACAGCCGGTGCAGTGGCAGGCCATCGTGACGATCGGAGCTTCACTGATGCGCATCCGCAGGCGATCGCAGCGACAGCCGGCGGTCCACGGGAGATTCCAGTCGGTCATGGATCGTAGCTGAGCATATTTGGCGCGTTGCTACGACGTCGCGCCGTCGAAGCCACGCACGAGCACCACGCGTTGCTCGTCGTGATCGGCTTCGCGCAGCGATCGCCCCTGCAGGCCGATCGCGAGATCGCTGCCGTCCTCGACGACGATCGTCGCGATCGCGGGATGGTCGAACGTGACGAACCACACCGGCTCGTCGGGAAACCATCCGTCGAGGCGCACCGGATTGAAGTCGGCGGCGGGTGATCCGACGAGCACGGGGCCGAGCTCGCGCAGCGCGGCCTTGCCCGCCGCTTCGACCGCGTCGCGCGTCGAGGTCGCAGGCAGATCGTCGGTCGGCGCCGTGTAGAAGCACGTGCCGTTCGCGAACACGACCCACGCCATCGCCGGCGGTGGTTGCGAGCCCGTGACGGGATTTACCGAGGTGAAGACGCTGTCGAGGACCTGGGCAGGCGTGAGTGCCATACTTCCCGAGCGTATCCGCGACCGCACGTCCTCGCTTGTCTGATCCTGTGGGTCTCGCGGATTCGACGTTCTCGCGCAGCTAGAGCTGCGCGCGGAGCGCGGCGTCGAACAGCTCCGGCGCTTCGAGCATCGGGTAGTGACCGAAATCGCCGATCGAGACGTAGTCGTAGTCCGCGAAGTACGTGCGGTTCACCGCCATGCCGCTCGCGTCCGCGCGGGTGCCGATGCCGCGCACGGGAACCCGGACGCGTCGCGCGGCCGCGCGAATGTCGAAGCGATACAGCGGCTCGAGGAGCCGGCACGCGTAGTCGCCCGACACGGTCAGGAACTCGCGGGTCAGTCGCTCGACGATCGCGGGTGGTGTCTGCGGCGTGAACAGGTACGCCGGCAACACGTTCGCGACCGCGGCTACGAAGTCCGCGCGGTAGCTCGCGAACAGCGGCGCCGTCTGCTCGAGCGTCGGGATCGCGTCGAGGTTCTTCAACGTGTCGACGAGGATCAACCGCTGCAGCCGGTCGATCGCGGGACACGCCGCGATCGCATATGCACCCGCCATCGAATGTCCGACGAGGACGACGCGCGGCGCGGTGGTCGCAGCGACGACGGCGAGGATGTCGTTTGCGTACGCGTCGGCGGATCCCTCGGCGCGCGCTCCCGATCGTCCGTGCCCCGCGAGATCGATCGTCACGACCTGATGCGTGGCCGCGAATGCATCGCGCTGTGCATCCCACCAGCGCACGTTGCCCATCCAGCCGTGAACGAACACCAGCGCGGTGTCGCCATCGCCGGTGACTTCGTAGTGGATCTGCGTGCCGTCGCTCGAGGTCACGAACATGGCGTCACCCGAACAGCCGGCTAAGGAGGCCCGGCTTCTCCGGTGGCGCACCGGCTTCGAGCGCCGCCTTCATCGCGAGCGCGGACTCGAAGCGATCCTCGCGTTGGCGAGCGAGCGCTTTGGCGACGATGTCGTCCAGCCATGCGGGCACGTCGTCGCGACGGTTCTTCGGGTTTCGCTCGAGGTCGCCCTTCATCACCTTGCCGAGCAGATCGCGCTTGGTGGTCCACTCGTATGGCCAGTCTCCGACGAGGAGCTCGAACATCATGATCCCGAGCGAGAACAGATCGGCGCGGCCGTCGACGGCGCTCGGATCGAGGTACTGCTCGGGGCTGATATAGAGCGGCGTGCCGAGGATGTGCTCCTTCGACGTGAGCTGGAGATTGTCCTCGACCTTCGCGAAGCCGAGATCCAAGAGCTTCACCTGCTCGCCGTTCGGCGACGGCGAGACATAGATGTTCTGCGACTTGAGGTCGCGATGGACCACACCGCGTGCGTGCAACGCGGCGAGCGCGTCGAGGATCCCGATCGCGAGGTGGATCACGCGCTCCGGCGGGAACGGCCCCTGTTGCTTGCGCAGGCTGTACAGCTCGGTGCCGGTGAGGCGATCCATCTCGATGAACGCGCAGCCATCGTTGGTCACCCCCGCATCGTGAACGCGCACGAACGCGGGATGACCGAGGGCGGCGGTCTCGCGGGCTTCGCGGACGAACCGCGCCGTGAGCTCGGCATCCTTGGCGAAGCGCTCGTGCAGGATCTTCAGCGCGACCTCGGTGCCGAGGACGGGATGCTTCGCGACGTACACCGCGGCGATCCCACCGACGCCGAGCAGCGGGCCGATCGTGTACTTGTCGTGCTGTTGCCCCGTGCGCGCGCGGGGGCACACGGCGACGTCATCCGCGTGAGTACCGCCGCACAGCTGACAGTCGGCCATCGGCGGGGACCATATCACTGCGGCGGCGGAGTCTCTGCGGGCAACGGATCGCGGTTGAACGCGGCGGCCAGCTTCGCGATGCGCGCGTAGCCCTTTGCGGTCGCATCCTCGATCAGCGAGGCGCGTTCGCTTTCTGCGTCCGCAGCGGACGTGATCAACTTGACGAGCACGCGCGCGAGCCGCGCTTCGAGCTCGACACCGACGAACCCGCGCTGCTTCGCGTCCGCGACCACGGCGTCGATGCGATCGAGGCCGACCACGCCCTCCTCGTCGGCCTCGCCGCGATAGCCATAGAGCTGACCGAGGGTCAGCTTCGCGATCATCTTCGTCCGATACGACTGCAGCACGTCGGGGTCGACCTCGTCGAACACGTCGAGCGCGCCCTGCGGATCCGCCTTCGCGAGGCGAATCCTCGACGCGAGCACGGCGGCGTTGGCCTCGCAGCTGACGGCGCCGCGGCGGCGCGCATCCTTCTGCAGCTTCGTGATGCTGTCGAGCGAGACGTCGTCTTGCTTGGCATCGAACTCGAGCTGCGCGATCGCGAGCGCGAGCTCGCTGCTCCGCTGTTTGTCTTTCGCCGCGACGGCGAGCGCCTTGCCCGCTTCGTACGCGCGCCGCGCTGCCGTGGCGTCGCCGCGATCGGCCTCCGCGTCGCCGCGGATCTGCTGGCAGATCGATGCGGCGATCGGCGCGAGCGTACCGAGCGTGGTCACGCAGTGCCCCGCGCGATCGATCGCCGTCTTCAGATCGCCGCGCGCCCACGCGATCGAGGCCCCGGCCATGTCCGCGTAGGCGACCGCACTCGGATCGGTGCCTTTCGTCGCGTCCGCTTCTTTCAACTTCGCATCGGCCGCGGCGAGATCGCCGCGCAGCACGAGCATGAACGCCGACGCCGACTTCGCGCTCGAGGCCTTCACGGGATCCCGGAGCAGCAGCGCATCGTCGTCGAACTTGCGGCGCGCGGTGTCGAGTTGACCGAGATCCAGCGCCGCGGTGAGCGCGCTCGGATCGAGATCGCGGTTCTCCGTCGTGATCGGCACCACGGGCGTCGCCGGGGTCTCGACGGGCGGTGCCGGGCCCGGCTTGTCGCCGAGGATCAGGATCGACGCCGCGGCGCCCGCGCCGACGACGAGGATCCCGCCGACCACCAGCAACGCCGTCCTGGGCGACTTCGGCCGTTTTGTCAGCTCCGCGAGGAGCTCGTCCATCGAGGCGAAGCGTTCGTTGGCGTTCGTCGCGAGCCCGCGCAGCAAGATCTTGCGCAGGTGCGCGGGGACCTTTGCGGACGCGGGGGGCGCCTTGCGCACGCCGTTGATCACGTTGTCGGCGAGCGCGACCGCGGTCTTGCCGTCGTACGGCCAGTCGCCATACAGCGCGTGATACAGGGCCACGCAAAACGCGAACTGATCGCTGCGCGCATCGGCGCCTTTGCCCTCGTGCTGCTCGGGCGCCATGAACATCGGCGTGCCCATCACCACGCCGGTGCGCGTGAGGTTACGGGCCAGCGCGCCGCTGTCCGCGTCGAGCGCTGCATCGGGGAGAGGTGGTCCACCTCCCGGCGCCGTCGCGAGCAGCGCCGCATCGATGCCGCCGACCTCGCGCGCGAGGCCGAAATCGGCGACGCGAACGCGGCCGTCTTTGCCGAGCAACACGTTCTCGGGCTTGAAGTCGCGATGTACGAGGCCCACCGCGTGAGCGGCGGCGAGCCCGCGCCCCGCGGCGATGAACTTGTCGAGGATCGCGGCCTGCGCGCGCGGCTTCTCGAGCCACTCGCCGAGCGTTCCACCGTCGAGGAGCTCCTGCGCGAGGAACACCACGCCGTCGTCGGATCCGACCTCGAATACCGTGATGACGTTGGCGTGCGTGATGCGCGCCATCGCCTGCCCCTCGCGGAGCATGCGCACGCGATCCACTTCCTCGACCGATGCGATGCGCATCACCTTGAGCGCGACCTGGCGATCGAGCTCGCGATCGTGCGCGGCGTAGACGACACCCATGCCGCCGCTGCCGAGCTCGCCGACCACCACGAAGCGGCCGACTTTGCTGCCGTGCCGGATCTGCGATTGCGAGCTGGCTGTCACCCACCGAATATTGCGCGCCGAGACGCCCGAGTCGAGGCGCCGTGGTTAGATCACCCGATGGGTGGGTTCTCCTTCGCGTCGGTCATCCTCAGCTACTTTCTCGTCGCGGGTGGCACGTTCCTGACCACGCTGGTCGCGGCGCGGCTCGGGGTCCACAACGAGTACCTCGGTTACCTCATCATGGCGGTCGGTGGGTTCCTCGGTGGCCTGATCGCGGCACGCGCCAGTGCCGGATCCACGGTGCTGGAACCGGCGCTCGGATCCGTCCTCATGGTCGGATCGCTGCTCGTGCTCGGACTCGCCGTGTCGGACGAGTCCGCGCGCTCGATCATGCTGTTGCCTGGCACCATCAAGGGCCTCGCGCTCACCGCGGGTGCGAGCGCGGGTGGCGGCATCGTCGGAGCGATCGCGTCGGAGAAGCTGTTCGGCGCGTCGACGCAGTCGTCGGCACCATGGATGTTGTACGTCGCGCTCGCGGGCTTCGGCGCGGGCGTGATCGGCAGCATCTTCGGCGGCGTCCTCGGCAAGGGCGAAGCAGGCGCGTTCTACGGCGTGGTCGCGATCTGCTGTCTCCTCGTCGGACTCGCATCGGGTGCGTCCGCGCGCACGCGACCGCTCTTGGCCACGCTCGTCGGCGGCGCGATCGGTGTCGGCGCGTTCTTCTTCCTCGCGATCGTCATCTTCGTCGCGCTGTTCTCCCCCAACGCGAGCGGCGCGGAGATCCCGAAGGAGGTCTACGTCGGCCTCGGTATCGTCGCCGTGGGCGCGGGTCTCGTGACGATGATCGGTGCGCTGATCGGGTGGCTCGCCGTGGGCAAGAAGGGCTCCACCGCCGCGGCGTAGGTGCTAGAACGGGGCCGATGCGACGCCTCGTTTTCTGCGCGCTCAGCGCCGCCATCGGTTGCTCGGATCCCGCGCCGTCGCCCGTCGAGCAAGTCGATCGCGTTGCGTACGAAGCGGACCTGACCACGATCGCCGCGCCGCGCAGCCCGAACACGCCGCACTGGCAAGCGGTCCAGGATCTGTGCGCGGAGCGCTTCGCCGCGCTCGGGTTCCAGGTCGAGCGCCAATCGTACGCGACGGGGATCAACGTGATCGGCATCAAGGCCGGTACGAAGAAACCCGAGGAGCGCGTCGTCGTATCGGCGCACTACGACAGCGTCGCGAACTGCGCGGGTGCGGACGATAACGGCACCGGCGTCGCGGCCACGCTCGAGGTCGCGCGCGTCTTGTCGCTGCACCCACACGATCGGACGCTCGTCGTCGCGTGCTGGGATGAAGAGGAGCGCGGCCTCATCGGCTCGAAGGCGTACGTCGCGCGCGCGAAGGCCGCGGGAGACTCGATCGTCCTCGCGCTGGTGTTCGAGATGATCGGCTATCGCAACACCGCGCCGATGTCGCAGCGGACCGATCCGCAGCTCGAAGCCGTGTTCCCCGACGCGGGTGCGCAGATCGCCGCGAACGACTATCGCGGTGACTTCGCGCTCGTGGTCAACGACGAGACCGCGGTCACCGCCGTCGCGGACATGCAGAAGGTCGCGACCGACGTCGGCTTGCCGATCGTGAACATCTCGCTGCTCGCCGCGCTCAAGACATCGCTGGACGCACTTCGCCGCAGCGACCACGCGCCCTTCTGGGATGCCGACTATCCCGCGCTGTTCATCACGGACACCGCCGACTATCGCAACACGCACTATCACTGCCTGCAGTCGACGGCCGATGCGCTCGCGGACATCGACTTCGACTTCGCCGTGAAGAACGTGAAGGTCATCGCCGGCGCCGCCGCCGAGGCGCTCGACCGATGAGCTCGCACATCCAGATCCGCGGTGCGCGCGAGAACAACCTGCGCGGCATCGACCTCGCGATTCCCAAGCACGCGATCACGATCTTCACCGGTGTCTCGGGATCGGGAAAGTCCTCGATCGTGTTCGACACGATCGCCACCGAAGCGCAGCGGCAGCTCTACGAGAACTTCAGCATGTTCATCCGGAACTTCCTGCCGAAGTATCCGCCGCCCGCGGCCGACGCGATCGAGCACCTGAACATGGCCGTCATCGTCGATCAGAAGCGCCTCGGCGGCGGTTCGCACTCGACGGTCGGCACCGTCACCGACATCTATACCGTGCTGCGCCTCCTGTTCTCGCGCGTCGGCAAGCCGCACGCCGGCTATGCGAACGCGTTCTCGTTCAACGATCCGCAGGGCATGTGCCTCGAGTGCAACGGACTCGGGCGCAAGCTGTCGGTCAAGGCGGACGGCTTCCTCGACCTATCGAAGTCGCTCGCCGAAGGCGCGGTCCAGGTCCCCGTGTTCGCGACGTGGGAGAACAACATGTACGCGTCGAGCGGCCTGCTCGACACGACCAAGAAGCTGTCGGCGTTCACGAAGGAGGAGATGGACCTCCTGCTCCACAGCCCCGAGCGCAAGGTGAAGGCGAACTTCAACGGGGCGCCGATGAACGTGACGTTCATGGGCATCATCACGAAGTTCACGCGCGCGTACATCAAGCGCGATCTCAAGACGCTCTCCGAGCGCACGCAGAAGATGGTCGAGCCCTACCTGACGATGGGCCCGTGCGAGGCGTGCAACGGCGCGCGCCTCAACCAGGCCGCGCTCGCGAGCAGGATCGCGGGCAAGAACATCGCGGAGTGCGCGGCGATGGAGATCGGCGATCTCCTGCCGTGGGTAAAGACGCTCGACGGCAAGGTCGAAGCGGCGATCACCAAGACGCTCGTCGAGCGACTGCAGGCGATCGTCGACATCGGCCTCGGCTACCTGTCCCTCGATCGACCGACCACACGCTGTCCGGCGGCGAGTCGCAGCGCGTGAAGATGGTCAAGCACCTCGGCTCGAGCCTCGTCGACGTGCTGTACATCTTCGACGAGCCGAGCGTCGGCCTGCATCCACGTGACGTACATCGGCTCGGCGAGCTCCTGCGCGCGCTGCGCGACAAGGGCAACACGATCCTCGTGGTCGAGCACGATCCCGATGTCATCGCGATCGCGGATCACATCGTCGATGTCGGACCGCACGCGGGCACGCGCGGCGGCACGATCGTGTTCGAGGGCACGTACGCGGAGCTGCAGAAGGCAACGACGCTGACCGCGACGCACCTGTTCCGCCCGTCGGAGATCAAGCCCACCCCGCGCGAGGCGACGGGTGCGCTCGCGATCGAGAAGGCGAACGCCAATAACCTCAAGAACGTCAGCGTGAAGATTCCCACCGGCGTGCTCAGCGTGATCACCGGCGTCGCCGGCTCCGGCAAGAGCTCGCTGATCCACGAGTGCTTCGTGCCCGCGCATCCCGACGCGGTGGTCATCGATCAATCCGCGATCGGCACGTCGAGCCGCTCGACACCCGCGACCTACACCGGCGCGATGGACGATCTGCGCAAGGAGCTCGCGGACGCGAACGACGTCGACGCCGGGTTGTTCTCGTTCAACAGCAAGGGTGCGTGCGAGGGCTGCAACGGCCTCGGGGTCATCTATACCGATCTCGCATTCCTCGACGGTGTGAAGACGCCGTGCGAGACGTGCCACGGCCAGCGCTTCAAGGACGAGGTGCTCGCGTACAAGCTCGGTGGCAAGACGGTCAGCGACTTCCTCGCGATGACCGTGAGCGAAGCCCTCGCGTTCTTCGAGGAAGGTCCGGGCGCGCGCACGAAGAAACCGCCCGCGATCATCAAGAAGCTGCGCGCGATGCGCGATGTCGGCATCGGCTACCTCACCCTCGGCCAGCCGCTGAACACGCTATCGGGCGGCGAGTGCCAGCGCATCAAGCTCGCGAGCGAGCTACACAAGAGCGGAAGCATCTACATCCTCGACGAGCCGACGACGGGCCTCCACATGAGTGACATCACGCACCTGCTCGCGATCATCGATCGCCTCGTCGATGCGGGGAACACGGTGATCGTGATCGAGCACAACCTCGACGTGATTCGCCGCGCCGACTGGATCATCGATCTCGGTCCCGACGGCGGCTCCAAGGGCGGCACGATCGTGTTCGAAGGCCCGCCCGCCGCGCTCGCGCGATCGACCACGTCGATCACCGCCCGGTACTTGCGCGGCTAGGTCACATCTTCTCGCCGGGCAGCGACGCGGCTTGCTTCACCCAGCTCGCGAGCTGCGCTTCGTCGAGCGCGCCCTCGTGGATGTTCGCGTAGCGGACCTCCGGGTGCTTGCTCGGATCGGGCGGGACGGGTTGTAACGACGTGCCGCGGAAGAACGTGACCTTCACGTAGCGATCGAAGATGTGAAAGCTGAGGAACCAACCGTTGCCCTCGAGACCATAGAACGGCGAGTTCCACTTCACCGCCTTGCTCACGTTCGGAACGTTCGCGACGACGATCGCGTCGATGCGCTTCGCGATCTCGCGCTTCCAGCCCGGGATCGCGGCGATGTACGCCTTCACGGGCGCGTTGCCGTAGCCCTTCGCGATCTGCGGATTGCCACCCGAGAGCAGCGCGGGCTTCTTCGAGATCTTCTTCTTCGCAGGGACCTTCCGCTTCGCGGTTGGCTTGTTCTTGCGCGGGGTGGCCTTCGTCGGCATTCGCTAGATGTACAACTACGAGCATGCGTCTGTGCGTCGTTCTTCTCGGAACCCTGATCGCCTGTGGGCCCACCGACGGTGCGAAGGGCGACAAGGGCGATCCGGGACCGCAGGGACCACCCGGACCGCAGGGCAGCGCGGCCAGCGGTCAGGTGATCGAGGTCCTCGGCACGGGACAGCTCGCCGTCACCGCGGGGACCAACTTCACGCTCGTCCCCGGGCTGTCGATCTCGGTCACGGTCCCCGCGAACGCGCGCGTGCTGGTCGAGACCGATGGCGGCGTCCAGTGCTCGCAGGCGGGCACCGCCTTCTCCGTCGTCGATATCGCGCTGTTCGTCGACAACACGATCTCGAACCAAGCGGGGTCGCGGCGCGTCGTCGCGGCGAACACGCCGAGCATCGGTCAGACGATCGCGAATTGGTCGTTCGGGCGATCGCTCTCGCTATCCGCCGGCAACCACGAGATCGAGGTGCGCGCGGCGGCGGTCGATCCGAACGCAGCGGTGGCGAACGTGTCGAGCGGATCCGCGCCACAGCTCCAGGGCCGGCTCAGCGTCACCGTGTTGGCGCTGTAGGCTTGCGAAACACGGCGCACATGTCCTCGCGTGGCGGCGCGAGCGCGCCGAACAGACCGAACACGTAGGTGCGCGGATCGATCAACAAGCGCAGCCCGAGGCGCGGTGGATCGAGCGCGGCGTCGAGCGTGTTGTCGCGCGAGCGCAGGTAGTGATGCACGAACCGCGCGTTCAAGAACGGCTGCGCGGTGTTCGCGTAGTGCGAGCGATACACGCGCACGAGCGACCACCCCACGCCCTCCCCTCGCCGCACGAGCTCGTCGCGCGGGAGGATGTGGCGGTGATACGGCGCGTGCAGCGCGTGCGTGAACCGGCGCACGCGCGCTAGATCGATCGCGTCTGCGTCGGGGGTTCCGATCAGCACGAGCCCACCCGGGCGCACGAGCGCGTCGAGCTCGACGAGCAGTGCGTTCGGATCCGCGACGTGCTCGATCACGTCTTGCACCACGACGGCGTCGTAGCTGCGGGCGAGCGCACCACGATCGGCGTACGCCTCCGCGTAGGCGTCGTAGCCCGTCGCCGTGACCCGCGCAGTCTCGAGGTAGCGAACGAACGCGCCGGCGCCGCAGCCGTAGTCGAGGACGTTCGCGCCGTCGGCGAGCCCGGCCGCGCGCAATCGGCGCCGCTGCACGCCGAAGAACGCGCGCATCGCCGCACCGCCGCCATCGCCGTGCATCGGATAGCCCGCGTAGTAGTGTGCGAGGTCCACGTCGTCGCGCGCGTGAATCGAGCGGCATCCCGCGCAGCGCCAGACGGCGAACGTCTCGTTCCGAAATGCCCGCACGTTCGAGGGCACGTCGGCGATCTCGCTCGGCGCGCGCGCGTCACCGCAGACGATGCACCTCACCGGCGGCGCCGGCGACGCACGAACAGCGCAGCGAAGCCGAGCACGAGGCCACTCGGGCCACCGGCGGAGCACCCGCCCGTGACTTCGGAGACACAGCTACCACCCACGACATCGCAGACGCCGGAGAGGTCGCTCGGTTTCGGAGTGCGCATCGTGGTCTCGCCCGGAATGACCTGAACGTACATCGTCGCGGCCGCGAGATCCGCCGTCACGCTCTCGCAGCTGGGCACCAGCGTGCCGGCGCGGTCGGACGGCCACGCGCCGTTCTCGACGCCGCAGTTGTGATCGAGTCCGAGCGCGTGACCGATCTCGTGCGTCGCGGCGCTCTGCAGATCGATCGCGGCTGCGCGACCGTCGGTGGCGAGCGTGAAGCCCACCGAGTTCACGTCGATGTCGACCTCGATGATCTCGCCATCGCGCGGCGACGACGGCTCGTCGATATAGAGCACGCGCGTGACCGCGACCGCGTCGGGCGAGTGGCACACCTCGGGCTCGGTCACCGAGCCGGGCCGGCACCAAGTGTCGTCGCGAAAGTGGATCGTGTTGACGCCGTCGTGACCATCGGGCGGCGACTCGACCACCTGCGTCGTGAACCGCACGCCGCCGCACGCCATGTTCGCGGACGCACCTTCCCACGCGGCAAACGCGGCATCGAACGCCGTCCATTCGCCCTCGAGTTTCGTGGTGCCGCGCGCGTCGTACTCGAAGTTCACGCAGCCCGACGGGTGGTACAGCGGACGTTGACTGCGCGAGGTGCGCTGCACGCCGATCGCGCTCGTGGTGACCGAGCTCGTCCCGCTCTCGACGCGTTGCACGTTGGCGAGTCGGATCAGGCGCGGTCGCCCGTGACCGAGGTCGATCGATGCTTCGTCGCCGATGCGCCAGTTCGCGTCGCGATGCGAGACCGACATCCCGAGTCCGCCGACGCTGCCACCGTGCTCGGTGATCGTGGTCCGCGTCCCGTCCGCGGTCCGGACGACGACGTCGGTCACGATCATGTCGCCCGCCCAGCGCGAGCTCGCGGACTCGACGATGCCGCGCGACTCTCTCGCCGCGGCGCTTCCGCACAGCACGCAGACTGCGAGCAGTGCGCGAGAGATCATGACAGCTGCACCAGCGCCTCGCGGATCGCGGCGAGGAGATCGCGGCGCACCATCGCCTCGAAGTCGTCGCCGGCGACCGTCGGTGCGAGCTCGTCGCGAACGCGCTCGAGCGTCGAACGACTCTGCCGCGCACCGAGCGCGACGAGCGCTTGCACGATGACGACTTTCGGCGCGGTCGCGACGCGCGCATCGACGAGCTCGGCCTCGAGCGGGCCGATCGCGCGCGCATCCCCCGTGTGGCCGAGGGCTTCGTAGATGTGCAGAAGATTCGCCAGCGCCTCGTTGGACGCGCGCGTCTTCTCGGACGCCAACAGCGCGAGCAAGCGATCCACGGCCGTCGCGCGGTCCTCGGCATCCGCGTTCGCTGCGATCTTGCCGAGCGCGTAGATAACCGACGGTGCCGCCCACGGGCGCGCGGCGACATCGATCTCGACGAGCGCGGGTAGCGCGGACAGTGCGCCGCGGGCGACGAGCCCGTTCGCGGCCTCGGCGACGACGACGGCGTCGGTCGACGACAGCGCCGCGACGAGGACATCGATGGTGCCCGGCGCCGTCGACGCTTGCGCTTGCAGCACCTCGTCGATCGCGGGCGCGGCCGAAGGTGCAGGCGACGGGGCGGGCGGTGGCGACGTCACGACATTCGCGTGCGGCAGAGCGTTCGCCCGAGCGATCGAGGTGGTGACCGTTGCCGTCGGAGCCGGAGCTGCCGTCGACGAGGGCACACCTTCATGCGACGCGCGCGAGAGGATCACCACGATTCCCAGTGCTGCGGCACCGACGATCGCGAGCCCCGCCCAGTGTCGCGGCGCCATCATGGTTAACAACCCGCGACGCTGCAGTACATCGTCCGCATCTGGCTCTGAGTCTTGGACGGCTGACCGTAGCGGCCCGGCGGGAGCGAGGCCCACTCGTACGACAGCTTCGACATCGCGTTCGAGTACTCGGCGGCCGTCATCGGACGATCCTGCGGGACCGTCACGCGGCGCGTGGTCGAGATCAGGTACGCCGCGCCGCGCTCCTGGTTCTCGGGCTCGAACGACTGGAGGTTGCGCGCGCTCGCGACCGAGCGCCACGTGGTGGTCAGGAATTGGTAGCGGCCCGCGGCGGTCGAGCACGTGCTGCCGAACGCGATGCACTGGTTCGGATGGCTCTGGCAGCTCGACGCGAGGCGGAACGAGAACATCACGTTGTAGCCGTCCTTCGAGTATCCGCGCGTGCCTTCGGCGAACGCGAGCGAATCGTGGAGCGCCTTCTGGTAGCTGCTGATCACGCCGTTCGCGCGCGACGGATCGCACGAGCTTCCCGTCGGAGTAGCCGGCTCCACGCCATCACGCACGACGTAGCGGCCGAACACCCAGCCGCGCTTGCCATCGGACGTCTGCACCGCGACCCACCCGTTGGAGCCGCTGGTCGTCGTGCAGGTCACGCGGGCACCGTTCGCGAGCGAGGCGACGATCGTCGCGCTCGTGCTGCCGGTGCTGCGCAGGTTCAAGGACGACGCGGTCACGCGAAGGACCTCTCCCGAGTTCACGATCTCGTTGACGGCGAGCTCGTTCTCGTTGCCCGAGGAATCGCCGACCGTCACCTCGTCCCCGCCCACCACGCAACCGGCAACAACAGTAGCCAGGAGAAACAAAACGATGGAGCGCATGTGTCCGCAAGCGAGAGCACGGGACATGCCGCGGACAGGTTGCGCAGGAACACGCAATTCGGTGCCCACCGATCCCGGTTCTGACCACAACTGGTGGCACCTGACCTCGGCTCCCCTGGGGGACTGCTCCTCGTGCTCTCGCGATGGTCGTGCAGGATCGTGCACAACGTGACCACTCTCGCCATCCGCCGACGAGCGTGCCGGCCACGCTGACCGCGCGTGCACATCGATCGGTGTGTGCCGCCGCGGTCATCACTGCAGCGAAAACCTAGTCCCCGGAACCGCGGCTGCGCTTGCCGCCGGTCTTGCCCCCGGGAGGCTTGGTCACCTTTCCCGTCGGAACGCGGACGGTCTTGCCCTCCCCCTTCACGATCGGAATCGGAGGTCGAGATCCGGATCCCGCGGCGGTCGCGACCGGAGCGGCATCGGGCGGTGTTGCCACGACCTCGGTCGCGTCGATCGGTGCGTCGACCGCAGCATCGGCGATCGCGATCACCGCTGCATCCGGCGTCGGCGCGGCATCGCTCTGCACCGCGACGCGCGGCGCGCCGTCATCGTTCGCGAGGGTGAGCGCGACCGCGGTCCCTCCGCCGGCGAGTGCGAGCGCCGCGGCGCCGGCCATCACGAAGCGCGAGATCCGCCGCGGTGCGACGAGCGCGCGAACGTCGCGCGCGAGCTCGTCGACCGTCGCGTAGCGAGCATCCGGATCGGGGGACAGCGCGCGGTTGACGATCGTGTCCACGCGGCGATCGCATCCCTCGGGACCGAGCGTGCTCGGGGGCGCGAAGCTACCGAGCGGCAGCTCGCCGGTGAGCATCTCGTAGAGGATCACGCCGAGCGCCCAGATATCGGCGCGATGATCGACCGTGCGCGCATCCTTTCGCTGCTCGGGCGCGAGGTAGTGGAACGTGCCCATCGCGACGTTCGTGCGCGTCAGCGTGGGAATCGCGACGTCGGCGCCGAGCTGCGCGAGTCCGAAGTCGGCGACCTTCACGCCATCGTCGCGACCGACGAGGATGTTCGCGGGCTTCAGATCGCGATGCACGATGCCCGCCGCGTGCGCCGCCGCCACGCCGTCGCAGACCTGACCGAACACGTCGACGATCTCGCGGAGCGACATGCGTCCCATCGCGAGGCGCGCTGCCAGATCGCGGCCCTCGACGAGCTCGGTCACGATGTACGCGACGTCGCCCTGCTCGCCGTGATCGAGGAAGCGAACCACGCGCACGTGCTCGAGCCGCCGCATCGCCTCGGCTTCGCGCGAGAACCGCGCGAGCATCGCAGCGCGCTCGGACCCGAGCCCGGGACGCAGCACCTTGATCGCGACGTCGGTGTTTCCGTCGGTGCGCGCGCGATACACGGTGCCCATCCCGCCGACGCCGATTCGCTCGACGAGCTTCTTGCCCGCGACGACGCTGCCGGTGAGATCTGTCTCGAGCGCGAGCTGCGCGCTCGGCGGTGCGCCGTCGGCCGTCCCGAGTCGCGACAGCGGTGCCGCGAGCCCGCACGCCGTGCACGCGAGCTGCGTGTCACCGACGGCGAGCCGCACGCCCGACCCGCACACCGGACAGCGAACGTTCACGCGTCGCCTCCGATCTCGTACTCGCGCAGCTTCTTGTCGAGCGTGGGCCGCGAGATGCCGAGCGCGCGCGCGGTCGCGGACTTGTTGCCCGCGTTCGCGGCGAGCGCGGCGGTGATCTGCTCCTTCTCGAGCCGCGCGATCGCGTCCGCCAACGTTCCCGGTGCGGGCCGTCCTTGCTGCGCGCGTTGCTCCGGCGGCAGATCGTCGACGTCGACGACGCCGCCGTCGTGCAGCACGAGCAAGCGCTCGACGGCGTTGCGCAGCTCGCGAACGTTGCCGGGCCACGAATAGCGATCCCACAGCGCCTGCGCCTCGGGCACGAGTGTCGGCGGACGGCGACCGAGCTCTCCCGCGAGCTGCTGCACGAAGTGCGCGGTCAACGCGGCGACATCGGCGGCGCCGCGCGTGCGCAGCGGTGGGATCTCCACGGTGATCACCGCCAACCGCCAGAACAGATCCTCGCGGAACGCACCGGCCGCGCATTGCGCGCGCAGATCGCGATGCGTGGCCGCGACGACGCGCACGTCGACATCGATCGGCTGCTCGCCGCCGACGCGATAGAAGCGGCGATCCGCGAGCACGCGCAAGAGCTTCGCCTGCGTCGCCGCGCCGAGCTCGCCGACCTCGTCGAGGAACAGCGTGCCGCCATCCGCTTGCTCGAAGCAGCCGCGCCGCCGCTTGCTCGCGCCGGTGAACGCGCCCTGCTCGTGACCGAACAGCTCGCTATCGAGCAACGTCTCCGAGAACGCGGCGCAGTTCACCGCGACCCACGGTCCACCCGCACGCGGCCCCGCGGCGTGATACGCGCGCGCGACGAGCTCCTTGCCGGTGCCGCTCTCGCCGAGGACGAGGAGCTGCGTCCCCGCCGCACCCGCACGCACGGCGGCATCGAGCGCTGCGCGCAGCCGCTTGTCCTCGCCGATGATCGACGGCGACACGATCGGTGCGAGCTTTCGCGATCGCGTTCGCGCGACGGCCAAGGCGACCGCCGGTGCGAGCGCGGCGACTCGCCCGAAGGCGGCATCGTCGAACGACGAGCGACGCGAGTGATCGAGGTGCAGCACGCCGACGAGGGCGCCGTCGTGAACGAGCGGCGCCACCACGACGGACCGCAGGTCGTACGCGAGCACGGAGCGCGCGCTCGCGAACGACACGTCGCCTTGTGCATCGTCGACCGCGAGGGCCACGCCTTCGCTCATCGCGCGCCGGAGCAGCGTCGTCGACGTGGTCACCGCGCGGCTACCGTGAACGCACAGCGGCTTGAGCGTCGGGTCGACGAGGCACGCTCGCTCGGCGCCGACGTCCGCGCACAGCTCCGCGAGCATCGGCGCGAGCCCGCCGCGATCCGCCACGCCGATCAGCGACAGCGAGCGCGCGTGATCGCGTGCGAGGTCTGCGGCCGATCGCGCGAGCCCGGCCGGCAATCGTCGCGCACCGCGCGCCGCCGCTTCGTCGGGGACGAGCAACACGCGATGGTCACCGTCGCGATCGCCGATGACATCGAGCGGCGGATCGAACAGCAAGCGATTCGATCCGAGCTCGATCACCGCACCTTCGCGCAGCGCCAGCTTCGCCTCGCGCACCACGGCGCCATCGACGCGCGTCCCGTTGCGACTGCCGAGATCCTCGAGCTCCCACCCGTCCGCGGTGCGCCGTACGGTCGCGTGCCGCCGCGAAAGCTCCGTATCCGCGAGCTGCACCTCGCACTCCGACGAGCGCCCGATCGTCGCCTCTTCTTCGACGACAAACCGCACCAACGGTTGTTCGTCGCGCAGAAGAATCAGACCAGCCATCGAAAATCCTACCGATGACTGTAGCGCGACGGCGTTCACGTCGTGTGGGCCGTGGGCTCGGTGTGGGTCAAGAAGTCCACCGCCGCGTTGCCGATCGCGTGGTGACCACCGCGCAGCGGCACGAGGCGCATCCGCGGCGCAGACACCGCGCGGTCTGCCGTCGGCAGCTCCGCTCCCCGCGCCGCTCTCTTCCAGAACATCAGCGCGCGACGGCGGTTGCCATCGCCATCCTCCTTCAGCGTGAACTCGCCCGCACCGACGAGGATCGTGAGCCGCGGCGCCTCCGGACGCCCTGCCAGGATCCCCCACGTGACCTCGAGCCCGTCGTCGCGATAGTTGCCATCCGCGAACACCACATCGCCGAGCTTCACGCGCATGCCGCCGACCTCGAACTTCACGGCGGCGAGCTGCTCGACGGCGCGCTGCGCTCCCTTGCCACCGCGCGAGAAGCCGACCAACGACACGCGAAGATCGAGCGCCGCGCGATCCACGCCGAGCGTCGCCGCGATCTTCGTACGCGTCTCGTCGAGAAACACCACGAAGTCACCCGGCGCCGCGTGCCCGCCCGCGCAGGCGCGCTCGGCGCATCCAGCCTTCCAGTACTCGTTCTTCGAGTCGCGCGTACCGAGCGTCGACGACGGCGCATCCGGCGCGACGTACACGAAGTTGCCGCGCATGCGCGCGAACGACGCCACGTGGCGCGTCTTCATCGCCTCGTCGTCGAACGAGCCGATGCCTTCCATGTAGATGACGACATCGATCGTTCGCGTCGTATCGATCACATTCGGCACGTAGACCAACGTGTCGCGACCGCCGCCCACGCCGCGCAGCTTGCCGAGCCACACGGTGCCGTCGAGTCCGCGCTCGGTCACCGCCGACCGCACGGCGCGCGCCGTCCGCTTCGCACCGCCGCCGACGTCGATCGAGACGTTGGTCGACGCCTGCGCGGTCGACGCCATCACCACCACCGAAGCGAGCAGGGCAAGCATGCGCATGCCCCGGGTTCAGCAACGGCTACGCCACGCAAAAGCGCCGCATCATCGAGCACTTGCCAGCCGCGCGACGTCAATTCCCTTTGCGACTGCAAAGCCGCTTTACACATCCCCGCCCGGGTCGGCCGCAACTATCCGCGGCGGCGACACAGCCGCACGAGCGCGGGCGCGAGATCGGGCTCGTCACTACTGACGACGCCGACGACGTTGCGATCCTCGAGAGCTTCGCGGCGCACGAGCCCGGCGAGCTCGATGGCGGCCGCACGCACGGCGTCGCTGCGATCGTCCGGGTCGATCATGCCGACGAGCTCGCGCACGCGATCGATCACCTCGGGCGCGATCTCTCGCGACGCGAGGTTCGGCCGGCACCCGCGCGATCGCCGCGTCGCGAGGCTGCACGCTCCGCCGATGATGTCGCAGAGAAGGTGCTCGCAGCTCACGCGAGCGCGAGCGTAGCAGTCATCGCCGCGCACTCTGCGTTCACGGCCGACGCCGTGCTTGGCAAGTAACCGCGGTAGGGTTCGTGCATGCTCCGAACCCTCGTTGCGTGTGCTTTCATCGCCGGCTGTTCGTCATCGGCTCCTGCGCCGACGACACCGACGCCACCTCCGCCGCCGACCGGCACCGACACGCCGTCCGCGCCGAGCACGCAAGGCCTCGGCGAGAAATGCGCGGAGAATGGCTGTCAAACCGGACAGGCCTGCGTGCACTACTTCGGCATCGCGGGTCCGAAAGGCCCCGAGTTCACGTCGTGCGAGATCGCATGTGCCGACGGCGCGGCGTGTCCCGAGGGCACGACGTGCATCACGATCGCCGACGGTCCTGGCCAGGTCTGCCGTCCCGCCTCCGCTCCGTGAATGCCGCCGCCGATGATCACGACTGCTGTCCGACACGTGCTTCCGAATGACGTGTTCAAGCGACCCGGCCCGCACCACGCGTACCCGGCGATCTCGAAGGACACGCGTCGATTCACCAGGTGTGCGATGACGGGAGCTGATGCGCGCGCTGTTGTTGTTACTTGCAGCGTGCGGTCGCATCGACTTCGACTGGATGGACGTCGTGCCCGTGCCGACCGCGGCATCGTCATCGACGACTTCGCTGTGCGAACGCTGAGTCAGCGACGGCGATCGCGCTGACTCGCGAGCCACGCCGAGAGTGCCCGCGGATCTGCGAACGCCTTGATGTCATTGCGCATGCCGGTGATGTTTCGCGCGAACGTGGCGAGGTCCGCCCGGATCGCGTCGCCCACGTGACGCGGTGCGATCCGGACGTGCGGCGGCACGTCGAGCTGGTAGCGCCAGTGGTCCTCGGCGCTCGCGAGCTCGCGCTCCAATTGCGACACCTGCTCGACGAGGAGTCGGTTGAAATGAACGAGACGCTCGTCGGCGAGCCCGTCGATGTGCGCGCGATCGACCTGCTCGAACCGCAGCTGGAGCTCGAGCAGCGCGAGCAAGTCGCCCGCTTCGTACGCGACGTTCACTTCCTGCATCAAGCGCGTCTTGCGTGCGCGCTCCTCCGCATCGCGCTCGTGATCGGGATGTAGCGCGAGCGCGAGCTTGCGGAAGATGTCCTGGAGCGCCTTCGAGGTGTCCGCGCGAGCGGGACCGCGCGCGGCGTCTCGCGCGACTTGCTTCGCCGTCTTCTTGCGACTCGCACGTCGCGCAGCCTCGCGCTCGGCAGCCTCGGATTGCGCGCGGTCCCGCTCTTCGAGCGCGGCGGTCACGTGCGCCTCGAGCTCGTCGAGCGAACCGACCTCGGCATCGATCTCGACGCCGAGCTCGTCTTCGAGCAGCTCTTTCATCATCGCCAGCTGCGCTGCTCGTTCGGACGTGGACTCGGCGTCGAAGTTTCCGCGCGTGTGGCGGTTGTAGAGCGCCTTGATGTCGTCGGTCGGTGCGTGCTCGAGCAACTGGCGCGCGAGGTCCGCCATCAAGTGACCGAGTAGCTTCTTGTCGCGCGCGGAGATGCCTTTTCCGGCGAGCTGGCGATCGAACAGGCGCACCAGATCGCCCAGCGTCGCGTAGTACTCGCGGCGCAGCTGATCGTGATCCGACACGAGCCGCTGCAGCTCGGGCCCCGCCTCGGACCACGCCGCGATCATCCGGCGGATCCGCTCGACCTTCTTGATCAGCGTGTTGAACCGCTGCTGGTGCTTGCCGAGCTTGCGCGCGCCCCCCGGTGCGATTCGCAGGGCGGTCGGCTTGGACGATTCGCGCATCGAGGGTTCGCTACCACGAGATGCTCGTCGCCGCTGCTCGGTGGCGCGTTTCCCTTTTACACGACCATCCTCGTCACGGCGCGAGTGCTAAGAGAGGGCATGACCACGGGCGACGCGTTCGACTTCTACCCATGCCTCGTCGATGACGCGCCCGCCTCGATCTACGTGAACCTGCGCTTCGAGCACGAACAGCTCGCGGCAGACACGCGCTACACCGTCGCGATCCGCTTGCGCGACCGCGGCGAGCACGGCATCGGCACTGCCGAGGAAGCCGCCGACATGAACCTCGTCGAGGAAGCGATCATCGAGTGCGCCGCGGAGCGCGAGGTGATCTACGTCGGTCGCGTGCGCACGCGTGGGGTCTGGGAGATCGTCCTCTACGGTCCGCCGGGTCACCTCGAGGTCTTCCGCGCGCTCGCGATGGCCCGCGCCGGCGATCGCCGCATCGATGCGCGCAGCGAGCCAGACGCGACGTGGCGCTATTACCGCGAGCTGCTGCTTCCGGACGCCGAACGCCGCCAGTGGATGGACGATCGCCGCATGGTGCAGATCCTCGGCGAGCAAGGCGATCGGCTCGTCACTCCGCGCCGCGTCGATCATCGACTCGTGTTCCCCACGCCTGACGCGCGCGATGCGTTCGTCACCGCCGCCACCGCCGCGGGCTTCACCGTCGACGGCATCGATGGCAACCGCGTTCGCGTGCATCGCGAGGATCCGATCGAGCTCGATCACATCCACGATGTCGTGATGACGCTCGTCGATGCCGCGCGCCCTCACGGCGGAGACTACGAGCGCTGGGAAGCGGGAATCGTCTCCTGAGCTACTTCTTCGCCGGCTTCGCGGGAGCCGGGCAGCCCTTCGCGTCGTCGCAGTGACAGCGCATCTTCGAGAACTCGCCGGAGTTGTCGGTGCTGCGTGGCGACGTCGTCGCCGGGCACTCGAGCAACTTCGAGACGGTGTTCGCGAGCTCGGTCGAGCCGCCGTCGCTCTCTTTCACGACGCACGTCATCGCGGTGCTCGTGGTGCCTTCCTTCACGCTGACGAACGTCTTCTTGTTGCCGTGCTTCGCGAGATCGTCGACGCCGGCCTTGCACGCTTCATCGGGGGTGGCGAAGTGCGGGTCGACGCCCGCAAACTTGTAGCTCACCGTGCCGTCGATCCACTGCTCCTTCGCCTTGGGCTTGGCCTTCCCACCTGCATAGACCGTCGACACCGCCGAGAGACCGAGTACCAACACGAGACCGTGGACAATTCGCATGGTCCCTCATAACACGCCACCGAGCTCGCGATGCCCCGCGGGGGACACGTCATGACCTCGTCAGGAGACCGACCGCTCTTCGGTCAGCATCGCGAATAGATCCGTCGCGCCCGGGTCGTGCCCTGCCTGAAACAGCAGCGTCGTGATCTGGCCGCGATGGTGTGTCTGGTGGTTGAACAGCTGGGTCACCGCCCACCACAGCGGCACTTCGATCATCGCTCCTCGTCGAACCATACGGATCGGCTCGGCCAGCGCGACGGCGGTCACCGTCGCGACCCAGGCGTCGATCGCGGCGTCGGTCAGGTCGCGCTGACGTCGCAGCTCGGCGAAGTCCGCGGCGATCTCTTGATCGAGCGTCTTGATCCCGTCGCCGATGAAGCCGGGCTCCGGTACGCGGCCGGTCAGACGACCGAGCCAGATCCGATCGGCGACCACGAGGTGGTTCATCACGTTGTGGATCGACTTGAAGAACGCACCGCGATCGCGCTTCCGTTCCTCGTCGGTCATCGCCGCGGCGGCCGCATAGACCTTCGCGTTCATCCAACGGTTGTAGCGAGCGAACGCTTTGCAGGCCTCGGGCGTCATGCTGCAGAAACTACCGCAGCACGATCGGGTACGCTCGCGACATGAGGCTCGTCGGTCAGTTCGACTCTCCGTACGTTCGCCGCATAGCGATCTCGATGCGCATCCTGGACGTGCCGTTCGATCACGTGCCGTGGTCGATCGGCAGCGATCAACAGCGGGTCGCCGAGCTCAACCCACTCGGCCAGGTGCCGACGCTGGTACTCGACGACGGCGAGGTGATCGTCGACTCCGCGACGATTCTCGATCACCTCGATCAGCTCGCGGGATCGCGCGCGCTGGTTCCCGCGACCGGCGCGGCGCGGCGACACGTGCTCCATCTCGCGACGATCGCGATGGGCCTCGCCGACAAAGCGCGATTGATCGCGACCGAGGGCATCTTCCGTCCCGCGTCGGCGCGACACGAGCCGTACGTGCAGCGGCTGCGCACGCAGATGCTCGGCGCCGGGGCGTTCCTCGAGCGTGCGTGCAGCGAGCGCGCGGATCACGCGTGGCTGTGCGGCGAGGCGCTGTCGCAAGCGGATATCTCGCTCGCGAGCGCGATCACGTACGCGAAGGAAGCGGCCGGGTTTCCGCTCGACGAGCATCGCGCGCTGCGCGACCGGCATGCACGCCTCGAAGCGCTGCCCGTGTTCCGCGAGATCTATACGCCGTTCGACGCGCCGGTCCCGACCTAGCGCCGGCTGTGCGAGCCCTTGCCGCGACGCGGCGCCTTCTTTGCCTTCGCCTTCTTCGTCGTCTTCGCCGCGCGGACCTTCGCGGGCTTGCTCGTGCTCGCTTTGGTCACGACCTGCGGCGCGTTCTTGCTCGCCGACGGTAGGGTCGACTTCTCGCCCGGCTTCTCGATCACGTCCGCCCAGTCGCTGGGCTTGGCCGTGGCCGGCACCACAAGCGCGAGGAGCGAGAGGAGCACCAGGACCCGACGGATGCGACGCATGGAGCACGTCCACAGCACGGTGCGTACCAGCGACATCGTCGAGGACCGCGCGATAACTGCACGAGATCGCGAGAACGCGTCGATACGTCCTGGCGCGGCTCGTCCCACGTCGGGACCCTCCGCCCCATGGCAGATCGCCTAGCCATCGGCGCGCAACGTCGCGTTCGACGCTTCTAGTTCGAACACACGGCGTCCCCACGAAAAGCTTCGTCTGGTTCTCGTTCGCGCTACCCGCGCTGGCCACGTGTAAGGTGCCGAGATGGACGCAAGCGTCGAGTCTCCCTGCCCTGCTCGCGTCGACCGCGTCGGTGGTCGTGCCTACGCTCGGATCGTCGTCGCGGCCGTGCTGCTCGTGGTTGGCTGTGGAGGGACGAGCCCCACGTTCCACGCGTTCGCCATCTCGTCCGACGTTCCCTCGTCGGGCGACGAGTTCGCGAGCGCGCTGTTCCAGAGCGTCGGCGCGACCATGGCCCCAGGGCACGCGGTGCAGCGTCTCGATAACGGCCAGATGATCGATGCGCTCGTCGCGGACATCGAACGCGCGAAGACGAGCATCGATGCCGTGATGTACATCTGGGAGGTCGGCAAGGCGTCCACGCGATTGACCACCGCGATCGCCGCGCGCGCGCGAGCGGGCGTCGCGTGTCGCATCGTCATCGATTCGTTCGGCAGCCCCGACTTCGAGAAGAAGGTCGGCCCGCTCCTCGTCGCCGCTGGCTGCGCGGTCCGCATCTTCCGCCCGTTCCCGCGCAACTCGGCGCTACTCCGAAATCACCGCAAGATCTTCGTCATCGACGGGCTCGTCGGGTACACGGGTGGACACTGCATCCGCGACGAGTGGCTCGGCGATGGCGTCCACGACGAGCAGTGGCGCGACACGAGCGTCCGCTTCACCGGGCCTGCGGTTCGGGAGGCGCACCAAGCGATCGCCGAGAACTGGCAAGAGGCCGGCGGAAAGCTGCTCGGCGCGAGTGCGTTCCCCGCGCAACCAACCGACGGCGCCTCGCGCGTTGCCTTTGTCTCGAGCACGGCATCGCCCAACGTGACCCGCGCCGAGCGCCTCACGCTCCTCTCGATCGCGGCTGCGCACGACCGCCTGTGGATCACCAACGCGTACTTCGTGCCGTCGAACGACGTGATGGCGATGCTCGAGCGCAAAGCCGCCGCGGGTGTCGACGTTCGCATCCTCGTGCCCGACGAACACGACGACTCGAAGATCGCCCTCGTCGCGCAGCGCCGCCTCTATCCGCGGCTCGCCAAAGCGGGCATTCGCGTGTGGGAGTACCAACCGTCGATGATCCACGCGAAGACCATGATCGTCGACGATCACCTGAGCGTGATCGGATCGATCAACATGGATCCACTGTCCCTCAACAAGCTCGACGAAGGCGCGATCGTCGTCGACGACAAGGCGTTCGCCGACGGCATGGCGCAGTCGTTCCTCCAGGACTGCGCGCGCGCGAAGCTCGAGGCCGGTGCACCGCTGAAGCACGTGCACGCCGCGCAGTGATTGCGCGACATCTCCGCCGTCCGGCGCGAGCCTCGCAAGCTCTGCGCGGTCTTGCTCGACGAGAGTGGCCCGACGCGTGCTCGACCTGTGCGTATGCGGCAGGTGTCGATCTCGGTTGTCGTTGTCGCGTCGGTCGTCGCGTCGGGTTGCGGCGACAACCAAGGGCCAGCGGATGCAGCGATCGAACGCTGCGCGAGTGATCCGTGTCGTAACGATGGCGCGTGTACCGACACCGCGAGCGGCGTGAGCTGCGCCTGCTCGCCGGGGTTCGTGGGCGACCGCTGCGAGGTCGCCGCCTGGTCGATCCCGGCTCCCACCCGCGATGTCGATCTGCTGTTCGTCGTCGACAACTCGGGTTCGATGCAGACCGAGCAACAGCGCCTCGTCGACGCGTTCGGCGATCTCCTCGCCGCGATCACCGACGGCGACGGAGTGCTCCCGAACGTTCACGTCGGCGTTGTCTCCTCCAACGTCGGCGGGGCGGGTCAGGCAGGCGTGCCCGGATGTCCGGCCCAGGGCGATGACGGCACGCTGCAAGCCACCATCACCAACACGCCGACTCACTGCGCGAGCCTCACCGACGCCTTCGCCTCGGACGTCGCCACCGCCGGCGGACGCGACACCAACTACACCGGATCGCTCGCCGACACGTTCGCGTGCCTCGCGACGCGGGGCACGTACGGTTGCGGCTTCGAGATGCATCTCGAGTCTGCGTGGCGTGCACTACAGCCCGACAAGAACCCGGGCTTCTATCGTCCGGGTGCGCACCTCGCGGTGATCATCGTGGCCGACGAGGATGATTGCTCGACGCGAGACGGCGCGATGTTCGGTGACCCCACCGCCACCCTCGAGTCCACTCTCGGTCCCCGGACCTCGTTCCGCTGCCACGAATTCGGTGTCGTGTGCGACGACGATCCGACGCCGCGCGCGTTCGGCGAGAGATCCGGTTGTCGCCCGATCGAGGATCCGATCTACGAGTTCCCCGTCGCGAAGTACGTCGACTTCTTCGGTCAGCTCAAGGCGCCTCGCCGCCTCACCCTCTCCGGGTTTCTCGGCACGTACGACGGCAGTCACCTCACCGTCGCCCAGGATCCGTCGCCCGGCGCGCCGGTCGGCTGGCCGGCGGTGAAGCGGTCGTGCGGCTTCGACGAGAACGATCCGGACGCCGGTGCGAGTCCTCCCGTGCGCCTCGCTGCGTTTCTCGGTGCGTTCGGTGCGCGCGCACGACACGCATCGGCGTGCGACGCGAGCTTCGCGGACACGATGCGCCAGATCGGGAGCGACGTGGCGTCGAGTATGGCGAGCGTCATCTGCATCGAGCCGCAGCTCGCCGACGACGATCCGGCCGCGGGTCTGCAGCCGCGCTGCACCGTCGCGCTCACCGCATCCACCGGCCAGACTCCGATCCCGCGCTGCACCACGGGCCAAGCACCACCGTGCTGGAACATCGGCTCCGATGCACGCTCGTGTCCCGACACCGCGAACGCGTTGTGGGTGACGATCGACGCCGCGTTCGCCCCGGCCGTGGATGCGACGCTCGACGTGAGGTGCGAGACGCCCTGACGTCCGGACTCGATTGCACGGCATCGATTCTCGACGCCGAGTACGATCCCGCCCGTTAGCGGCGCGAGCCTGCCGGCTGCCCCGGACGCGGGGGCTTGGCCGCATAGCCACCCTCCGAGCTATCGAAGTAGCGACCCGCCTGATCGTAGCCGTACGTGATGCAGCCCCACTTCTTCGTGTCGAGGCGCATCCCGCACTGCGTGATGAGCCCTCCGGTGACGGAGGCGAGCTGGTCGGAGTCGATGGTCGATAGCTTGGACATGACAGACCACAGAGCAGCCGACATGCCACCGCTAACCTCCAGAGTTTGCTCGCGTGTCGGATCGATCCGACCGGCGCGTGCAGCCACCGTAGCCGGCCGAGACTTTGCCCCACACCGACTGTCTCGCGCGGTTGACGCTAGTGACATGATGAGGCGATGGACCGCGACGACCGGACGCTGACCTGCGCGCATTGTGGCTGTACGGACTTCAACCAGCGTCGAGCGCAGCTCAACACGGCGCTGGCGACGTTCTTCGGGCTCGATCAGCACGACCAGTCCGCCGACGTCTATCACTGCCGTCGCTGCGGTCGGCTCGAGTGGTTCCTGCAGCCCGATGCCGCGTACCTCGTGGCGACCGCCCCCGCGGCCACGGGCGCGCCGGCGATCGAATGTCCGCGCTGCAACATGATCATCCAGAAGAACGTCAGTCGCTGCGTCTGCGGATTCACTCGCTAGGTCACATCGTCTTCCAGCGGCGCTTCTTCAATGCGGCTTCGATCTTCTTCGCATCGCCTTGCATGACGATCTTCGCGAGGCGCTTTGCATGCGCGGCGGGATCCTTCGGCACTCGCTCGAGCGTGATGATGAAGTCGGTGTACTCGATGTTGGAAACCCGCACGCCCGCGTCCGCGTGCAGCATGTCGAGCGCCTTCCGCCCGGACTTCATCTGCCAGCTCACCCACGTCACGAGGTCCATCAGCAGCGATGGTGACCCGTTCACGACGCACAACTGGCGAGCTGGATATGCCGCGGCGAGCGATGCAGCGCCACCGGCCGCGTGCACGCGGTCCACGAGCTCGTTCAGCTGCTTCGTACTCTTCGGCGCCTTGTAGTGCAGGATCGCACCCGACTTCTTTGGCTTCCCGAGCGCCTTCGTCAGCTCGCGTTGCACGTCGGCGAAGCTCGGCGGTTTCGTGCCCTCGTCGGACGTGTCCTTCCGTGGAGCGATCCTGGTTGCCATCCCGCAAGGTTATCGCGGTTCCATTCGCGATCGTGGCATCGTCGCGTCTGTGAACCGCGCGCGGGACGATGCGCGCGATTGGTCCGCGACGATCGGACTCGAGGTCGAGCCGATCGGTGCCTTGCATGCCGTGTTCGACATCGTCACGCGCCGAGCGACGCCATCACGTGACCTCAGGTGAAGATGATCTGTGCGCCGGCCGAGAGGTCGTAGAAGTCACCCGCCGTGATGACTTCTTTGACCTGTGGCAGCAGATCCTCGGGCTTGCGCTTGAACATCTGCATAGCGAGCTCGCACGCGTATAACTCCGCGCCCGCATCGACGAGGATCTCGATCATCTCGCGCGCCGACGGTAGCGAGAGCTCCTCCATGCTCTGCTTCATTTTGTGCGCGGCGAATGCCTCCATTCCGGGCAGGCCCGCCAGCATCGTCGGCATCGGGCTCGCGGGGTTGCCGGCCATGTTGACGTGCAGGTGATCGACCTTCTTCTCGGTGATCACGTCGAGGCCCCAGAACGTGAAGAAGATGAATGCCTCGATCCCCGACTGGCGGGCTGCGTTCGCCAGGATGAGTGCGGGATAGGCTTCGTCGAGGCCCGCCTTCGAACAGATGATGGCGACCTTGCGATTGGTAGTTGCGGTCATGTGGAGCTCCTTCTAGAGACAACCCGCGGGCTTCGGCAGCCCGGCGATCTTGGCAATCGTGCGGCCCGGCGCTTTGGGAAACAGGGCGTAGATGTCCTTGGTGGTGACGTTGGCGATCTGCGTGAGACGCCGAATGTTCGGAGAGACACTTGTCGTCGCGAAGTCGGCACGCGCGGCATCGAGAACCGCCCAATGCGCATCGGTCAACGAGACGCCTTGAACCTGCGCGAGCGCCTCCCCGAGCATTCGCGTCCACGCGGTCGCGTCGGCGAGGTGACCATCGGCGGTGTAGGCGATGCCGTCGATCACCGCGGCGGTCGGCTTGGGTGCCGAAGGCACCGCGCAACTCGCCTGCGGTCGCGCCTCGGACTGTGCGCCCGCGGTCAGTCGCTTGCGTTCCACGCCGAGGATCTTCTTCTGCTTGCGCGGGCCAAGCGTCGCCGCGAGTCGCGCCTTCTTGTCGTCGAGCTGCTTCGTGGTCGCGGCGACTGCATTCGCGCCGTGCCCGATCCGGCGCAGCACCTCGATCATGATTGCCATGCCCTTCTGGACATCGTCGTCACGCGTCGCGCGCACCATCCCGAACATGCCGAGCGGCTTGACCGCCGCAGCGTCATCCATGACGGAGGTGGCTTCCGTCGCGGCCGCGAGGACCGCGGGTTGCGTCATCGCGCGAACGGCTCGAAGGATCTGGACGACTGCATCGCCGAGCTCGTGAACGTCGGTCGGCGAGAATCCGTCGACGATCTTCTTCGCGACGGCGACCAGCTCCTTGCCGAACGCGAAGTAACCTTGCTTTTCGAGTGCGTCGAGTCGCTCGGTTGCCGTGCCGAGCGCGACCTTCGCGATCGGCGTGAGCTCGGCCATCAGCTCTTCTTGTTGACGCTGGCGCTCGGTGAGGTACGCGAGTTGTTCGAGCACGACATCGAGTCGCTCGGTGATGGTGATGAATTCCTTGTTCATGACGTCCTCGTCAGGCGGCGCGCTTGCCGGCCATCAGCATGCGGTGGTCGAGGGGCAGCTCCTTGCCCGCCACGAGTAGGTTCCAGTAGATCCACTTGAACGCGAGCTTGCCCCAGTGGTTGATCGCGGTCTCTTCGAGCAACGAGAACGGTCCGATGCCCGGCAGCGGGAACTTTCCTGGCAGCGGCTCTGTCTCGTAGTTGAAGTCGATCAGCATCGCCTTGCCGTATCCGGTCTCGATGAAGCAATTCGTGTGGCCGTCGAAGCTCGCCGAAAACGGCCGGTCGTCGATCGCGGCGAGCAGGTTCTCGGTCAGCACGTCTGCTTGGAAGTGCGCCACGGCCCCGGCCTTCGACGAAGGAAGGTCGGTCGCGTCTCCGAGCGCGAACGTATTCACCGCGCGCGTCGCTGCGAGCGTATGGCGATCGGTCGCGATCCAATTTCCGGCATCGCCGAGGCCGGACCGCGCGATCACGTCAGACCCGCTGTGGGCCGGGATCGAGATCAACAGGTCGTAGTCGATCTCGCGACCGTCGTACGACGAGAGGCGCCGCTTCGCTCCGTCAACATTGGACGCGTTGAAGTCGCCGACGACCTGAATGCCGCGGCGGCCGAACATGTCTCCGAGCACGCCCGCGCACACGGGCTTCGTGAACGCACCTTCGAGTGGTGTCGCGTAGACGAGCTCGACCTTGTCGCGCATCCCTCGCTCCGTGAAGTACGCATCTGCGAGGAACGCCATCTCGAGCGGAGCGACGGGACACTTGATCGGAAGCTCGGCGATGTTGATGACGATTCGACCGCCGGTGAAGGTCTCGAACGCGCGGCGCAACGATTGCGCACCCTCGAGGGTGTAGAAGTCGTGCGCCGTCTTGCGCCAACCCTCACCCGTGAGGCCCGGCAGGCTCTCCGGCAGGATCTGACTTCCGGTCGCGAGGATCAGGAAGTCGTAGCCGATCGACTCGCCGTTCGTGAACACGACGCGTCTGCCCTCGGACTCGACGCGATCGATCCCTGTCAACCGCAGCTCGACGCGCGGATCGACGGTCCGTGTCCGAGGGCGCGTCAGCTCGTCGTTGCGGTAGACGCCGAATGGCAGCAGCAGCAGCCCAGGCTGGTAGACGTGAACGTCGTCGCGGTCCAGCAGCATCACCTGCCAGGACTCCGGCAACACACGCACGAGACGGTTGGCCATCGCGGTGCCGGCGGTGCCGGCCCCCAGGATCACGATGCGTTTCATGGCCGTCGGATCTTGCAGGCAATAGGCCCACCGTTGACCCGCGCAACTCTGCGAAGTCCCGCATCAGATCCAGCGGACGCACGCGTGTCTTGCGCCCTGATCTCGGTCTACGCAAGCGGTGCGCGAAAACGATACGTTCCGGTCACCAACGAGGCCGTGCGCAGGTGATGACCGTGCGCCATCCTGCTTGTGGTGACAGCACGTTGACCACGGCGATGCTGTCGTCCGTGGGATGAGCGAGCCAACAGATCGCAGCATCAGGCGCGATCACCGCCGGCACCGCGATGTTCGCTGCGGCGGCGAGCTCGGACACCGAGAACCAACGCGCCGGCGGGCGCAGCACGAGCAGTCGCGGGAAGTGGGCGTGCCGCTCGTCGACGAGAAGCTCGACGCACGCTTCCACCGGATCCGTGGCGTGGACGATCGGTGCCTGCGCGGGCTGCACGGCGATCCCGGCCGCGATCAGGGTCTTTCGCGCGGAGACTTCCTCGATCGGCACGGGCGCGATCATCGTCTGCCCCGAGTGTCCGCTCGCCGCGCGCTGCGCACGAAACGCGTCGTACTGCGCCTCGTGACCGCGCAGATCGTCGAGTGCGTGCGCGACGTCGACCATCGATTGGAAGCGCGCCTCGCGCGCCTTCTCGAGCATGCGTTCGCAGAGCGCCGCCCACTCGGGAGGAACGCTCGGGTTGCGCGAGCGCACCGGTGGTACGGGCTTGTTCAGGTGGCCGATCAGGATCGTGCCGACGTCGCCGCCGAACGGCAGCGTCCCGGTCAGCATCTCGTACAGCATGACCCCCAGCGAGTAGATGTCGCTGCGATGATCGATCGCGCCTTTGCCTTCGCACTGCTCCGGGCTCATGTACGGCGGTGTTCCGATGACGACGCCGAATTGCGTGCGCCGCATCCCGGGCGTGGGCGCCGCGAGCTTCGCGGTGCCGAAGTCGAGCACCTTGACGAACAGCGGATCGAACTGCCGAGCGCACAGGAACACGTTCGATGGCTTCAGGTCGCGATGGATCACACCCTTCGCGTGACACGCGACGAGCGCGCTCGCGATCTGCCCCATGATGTGGGCGACCTCCTCGAGCGTCAGCGGCAGGCGATGGATGCGCTTGTCGAGGCTCTCGCCCTCGAGGGACTCCATCATCAGATACGTGCGGGATCCGGCCGATGTCGGCAGCGTGCCGTAGTCGATGATCACGATGATGTTGGGGTGACCGATATCGGCCGCTGCCTTTGCCTCCTGGAAGAACCGCGCGACCTGATCGGGATCACGAGCGTGCTCGTCGTGCAGCACCTTCACCGCCACCTCGCGATCGATCATCGTGTGGCGGCACGCATAGACGGCGCCGGTGCCGCCCTCGCCGAGCAGCCGATCCACGACATAGCTGCCGATCTTCTGGCCGACGAGGTCCACGTAGCGCAAGACCTGCGAGGCGCGTGCCTTCGCCGGCACCTACAGGGCGTGGGCGCGCCGCTCATCCGCCGCGAATCTTGCGCGAACGTGCGACACCGAGCGCGGGGTTTGCGCGGTTCAGTCCCCGGGCGAGTGTCGAGGCGCGCGGCGACGTGACGAAGGATCCGATCGGCCGCACGCTCGGCACCTGACTCCGCACGGATTGCGGAGCCGATCGCGGCCGCACGAGCGGTCAGCCGCGGATCGGAGGCGCCGACGGAACGAAACCCGAGGCCGTTGGACTCCGCGAGCTCGCGGTGATCCTCGTGCGTTGCGAGCGTGACGCGATGACTGCGCGCCGACAACACCTTCCCGAGGGCGACGTACGGCTGCGCATCCCCCCGGGTCCCCACCGTCGCGATCACGATGTGCATCGACTCGCCATCGTATACCGAGCGCGCGATGCGATCGTGGATGCGCAATCCGCGCACCATCGTCATCGCGCAAACCCCTAGGACTTCCCCGCGAGCTCGGATTAGCCTGGCGGTCATGATGCGCATCGGTCTCGCGTGTTTGCTCTCGGCGTTCGCGGCGTGCTCGGGAGATGGCGGCGGCAGCTCGACGGACGGCGGCGGCACTACCGACGCGGGTCAACCCGACATGTTCGTTCCGCCGATGGCGAACTGCACGCCGCTCGATCTCGCGAGCGCGCCCGCGATCACGATCGTGAACCAGCAGGTCACGCCCAACCCGCAGGGCGGAGCCGTTCACGCGGCGACGTTCAAGCTGAACAGCGTGAAGCTCTACGCGCAGGGCATCCCGGTCAACGGCACCGCGAAGTCGCGCATCGAGCTCGTGACCGGCACCGCGACCACGGGTGCGGCGCGCGTCGCTCTCATTCTCGACGCGACCGCGCTGGGAATGCCCGTGCAGAACAACGTCACCGGCGCGGGCCTGTACACGATCACGGGCACCACGCTGAGCGTCGCCGATGGTTGCGGCGGCACGAATCCGCTGTCGGCCCTGACGTTCACGGCCTCCCCCACCGGCCTCACGATCTGGACGAGCTACATGGTCACCGATCCGGTCGCGCTGACGATTCCGATCGAGCTCGTGTTCGAGAACGAATAACTCCTCGACGAAGTCGCCGTTGCGAGACATGGTGGGCCGCCATGAGTGGGGCGCGACTCGACGTGATCTGGGATATGGAGACCGGCGATCCGGATGACTTCATCACGCTCCTGCTGTTGCTCGGCCATCCGCGCGTGAACCTGATCGGTGTCACGATCACGCCCGGCACGCCGGACCAAGTCGGCGTCGTGCGTGCGGCGCTCGCGTGGTTCGGCCGCGAGATTCCCGTCGGTGCGTTCGACCTCGAGCACCGACCGCGCTCGCGCGAAGCGCCCGGCGAGGGACGCCACGGGCGGCGAGGAACGTGCGTGTCCTCGTGGCACTACAAGGCGTTCGGTGACATGCCGCCATCGCGCGATGCGGTGCCCGGCCCCGAATTGCTGCGCGAGCTGTGCAGTCCGACGACCACGCTCGTCACGGGTGGTCCGCTCAAGAACCTCGGTGCAGCGATCCGCCTCCCCGGCTTCACGCTCGGCCGGCTCGTCGTGCAAGGCGGCTTCGCGGGCGACGGCGTCGTACCCGCGGAGCGACAACTCGCGAAGTTCCGCGGACGCGTCACCTGCCCCACGTACAACCTGAACGGCGATCCGGCCTCCGCGCTCGCCGTGCTCGCGTGCCGCGACATCGTGGTGAAGCGCTTCGTGTCGAAGAACGTCTGCCACGGCGTGATCTACGATGCGTCCCTTCACGCGCGCGTGGCGGCGCTGCGCGAGCACAGCCCGTCGCTCGCGTTGATCTGGCGCGGCATGGAGGTCTACCTCGACAAGAGTCCGCGCCCGTCGCATCCGCGCAACGCAGACATCACGAGCGTCGAGGTCCGGCTCGCCGGCGAGAACCGGACGCTCGAGACGCTCTCGCTCGCCGATGCGCTCGCGCACGCGGCCACGGCCGACCTAGATCTCGTCGCTGTCTCCGAGGACGCGGTGCCGATCTGCCGCTTGCTACCGCGCGAGGTGCCCGAGAGCTCGGATGCGAGCGGCAAAAAGTTCCACGATCCGCTCGCCGCGTGCTGCGCGATCGACGAATCGATCGGCACGTGGGCCGAGGTCGAGCTCTTTCGCGAGCGCGGCGAGTGGGGCTCGCGCCTCGCGCCGGGATCCGGCGTTCACATCATCACCGACTACGATCGCGCGAGGTTCATCGCCACGCTCACCGCGACGTGACTCGCTCGATGTTCGTCGCGGCACGACGCGGCGAGCGCGACGTCTTCTTCGCGTTCGTCGACGACAGCTGCGCGATCGTGCGATCGACCGCGGTGAGGAACACGCGAATCGATTTGTCCAGCGCTGGCTTCGGCGTGTCCTCGAGCCGCGTGTGCGAGATGCCCGGGCTCGACTGCGCGAACACCATCGCCGTCGGACACACGGCGGCCATCTCGGCGGCATCGTGCAGCGGTCCCGACGGAATCTCCGGCGCCTTGCCGGTCACCTCTTTCACCGCCGTGCGGATGATCGCCATGAGCCGCTCGTCGAACAGGCGCGGCGTGATGTGCAAGAGCGGGCTCCACTCGACCTTCGCGAGGTGCTTCTTCGCCGCCTTCGCCGCGACCGCCTTCGCATCGGCGAGCATCTTCTTCAGCACCTTCGCGTCGAGCGCCCGCAGATCGATCGAGATCTCCGTCGAGCCCGGCACGGCGGTGACGAAGTTCGGCTCGACCTTCACGACGCCACACGTCGCCACGACGCGTGTCTTCGGCGTCTTCCCCGAGTGCTTGATGCTGATCTCGCGACAGCCGAGCGCGAACTCCGCCGCCGCCAGGAACGCATCCTTGCGCAAGTGGATGGGCGCGGCCCCGGAGTGCGCCGCTTGTCCGACGAAGCGCAGGTTGTAGCGCTCGACGCCCATCGTCCCGAGTACGACGCCGACGGGCGCCTTCATGTCCTCGAGCACCGGGCCCTGTTCGATGTGGAGCTCGAGATACGCGATCGCATCGAGCGTCTGGAAGTACGCCGCCGCGGTCCCCATCGAATCGAGCGAGATGCCGTTCTCGGCGAGCGCGTCGGGCAGCGTCACGCCCTGTCGATCGACGAGGTGCGCGAGCTCCGCGTGCGCGTCCAACGCGCCGGCCGACGCGGCGGACCCGGTCAGACTTCGTCCGAACCGAGCGCCTTCCTCGTCGGCCCAATCGACCAGGTGCAAGGTGAGCGGGAGGTCCCCGGCTGCCTTCGCGCGGCGCATCGCTTCGAGCCCCGCCAGTACACCGAGGCACCCATCGAGCCATCCCCCACCGGGGACCGAGTCGAGGTGACTGCCGAGGACGATGCTCTTCGTCGACGCCCCCGGCAGCGTCGCCCACAGGTTGCCCGCCCCGTCGCGATGCGGCGTCAGCCCGAGCTCGGTCTCGATCTTCTGGGTGAACCACTCGCGCGTCGTCCGCCACACGGGCCCCCACGCGACACGCTGCGCGCCGCGCTCGTTCGAGGTCAGCTTCGCGAGCTCTTCGAGATCCGCGATCACGCGTGCAGAGGATTCCTTCACGCGACGACTATATCGGGCCGATCGAAATCGCGCAGTTTCTGCGCGACCAGGATCGACGTCACTTCGACTAGAGTCTCGAGGGCGTGATCACCGACAGCCAACTCCAACTGTTCGTTCGCACACTCGGACAACACAAACACGTCAAGCGCGGCGCCATCACACGCTTCGAGGGCGACCCCGGCGACGTCCCTGCCGACGTCATCCGCCTCCTCGATCAAGTGGGCGGCTGGCGCTACGGAGACCTGCGCTTCACCGAGACATCGAACCTCCACAAGGAGCGCGACCGGTGGTGCTCGCTCGTCGACGACTTCGAGGCCGCGCGCTCCGACATCTGGAACCACGCGTTCTGGAATCGCGCCTGGTACCCACTCGCGTCGTCATCGAGCGAGGTCTACGCATTCGATCCGATCGGCTGCTTCGGTGGTGCACCGAACCAAGTCGTCTGCTTCGACTTCAAGGGCGATGACAAGTGGATCGTATTTCCCTCGATGGCCGTGTTCCTCAGCGCGCTGATCGATGGCTTCGAATCGGACCCCAAGGTCGATGCACTCGTCGCGGCCAAGACGTGGGCGCACGCCAACAAGAGCTGCGTCGACGTCAAGCTTCCCGCGCTCCCCGAGGAGCAGCGCTCGCCGCAGCGCTTCGAGGCGGGCATCGGTGCGTGGCGCGTCCTCCGGCACCCCGATGGCCGGAGCTGGGCCGTTCGCGAACGTCGCGATGGGTACGAGCTCCGCATCGGGGAAGGCGAGGACGCGATCCTCCGCCGGCGCAGCCACGCCGAACCCAGCGCCGAGATTCGCCGACTGATCCGCGAACAAAAGGCGGAGGGCTTCGTCGCGAGCTAGCGTCCCAGATGCGTCAGCACGGCGGCACCATCGCCGTAGAGCAGCTCCACGTGCGAGTCCGTCTCCAGCACCGAGCGCGCGACGAGCTCGTCGACGGCCGCACGATACTGCGCGCACTGCAGCCGCGCGCCACCGATCACGAGCCGCTCGCCCATCTTGAGCTCCATCACGTACGCGCGGCGATCCGCGCGCCGCGACGACGACATGTCGATCGCGATGAAGTCGCCGCACGACCGTCGCTGGTTCGTTCGAAACAGCCACAGGTTGCTGCGCCGCGCGAGGACGGTCTTCACGAACGCGCGCTCGTGACTTCGCATCTCGAACCGATCGAACCGGCACACGCCCGTGGTCCTTCCGAGCGAGCGATGCTCGTTCGCGATCGCGCGCGAGAGATCGAACGACTCGCAGAGCCAGCTCGGAAGTCGCAACGTCAATGGGTCGGGCGTCGACATGAAGTTCTCTCGTCAGCTCGCGCTATCGCCGGCATCGCCGTCGTCGTCGCGTTGGCGATCGAACACGACATCGCGCCAGTGCTCGATCTCGGCGTCGCTCGGCGGCGCGAACGCGGTGTACGGCTCGCGCGAGTGCGAGGCCATCGGCTGCGCGTGGCGCAACAGACGAGCGAACCGCGCGTGATCGATCACGTCGCCCGGACGAACGGAAGACATCGCGCAGAACAGCGCGAGATCGACGAGCACGGGCGACCACTCGCCACTCTCGATTCGTTCGAGCATGCGTTCGGCGGGACAACCAGGCGGACCGATCAGTGCGCCGAGCACCAGATCGATCGCCAGCACGACGGGGCTGGGCATGACACGCGACTCCTCTCCACCACCAGTGGCCACCGTCCGGCGGCCTCCACGCCAGCGCTACGAGATAGCGCGGCCGTTGGTGGACGGACTTTCTAGCAGCTTTGGAAAACGCTGCCAACGGAAAACTCGTGCGACTCCCCCGTGGGGCCGCGCGTCCGATCGTGGGTGAACAAACCGCTCGCCATCATTCTCGCGATCGTCGGCTGGGTCGGCGTCGGCGTCGTATCGAACTTTCACGACATCGTGCCCCACGCGAGCCCCGACGAGATCCGACCGTTCGTCGCGCCGGTGTGGATCCTCGCGATCGTCCTGACCCTCCTCGCGATCAAGACCTTCGCGTCCAAGCCCGCGACCTAGCGCCAGCCCTGGCACCGCGGGCAAAGCAGCCCGCCACGAATCGCGCATTCAGCTAGCGTCGTTCATAGCGCGCGGCACCCTCGTCGCGAGCGCGGGCCCAGCCACGCGGATCTTCCTGCTCGTCGCGCGTGCGTCCGGACCAGAACCCGCCGGTTCCCAGCCGCGATCCCGAGCGCTCGGCGAGCTCCTCGTCGGCGCGCGTGCGGCCCGTCCAGAACCCACCGGTCGCCCAATCCGAGCCCGCACCACCGACGACATTCGACAGATCGACTGTTGGAAGCATGCCGGCCCTTCGTGCACGCACGAGACCAACAGGCGCGCTCGTGATTTCGGCGGTGTACGCACGGGGTGGCAATTGCGGCTTTGCCCCACACGCCTGTGACCCGTGGTCGACAACGGCTGTACAAGCCCCGCAAAAGCGATCAACTGTTGGCGACCGAGGCATGACCGACTCCTTGCACGTGCGATCGAAGCGTGGCCCCGATCCACTGCCGTTCTTCGCGGAGTACGCCTACTACCTGTGGGGCGAGATCAACTACGACAGCGACGGCAACTGCACGCGCCCGACCGATCGCGCGTGGACCGAGCTGCATATGGAACATCGGCGCACGCGCGAACGCTTGCGCGTGCGTTGCGTCGATGACGAGCTCGTGTTCGAAGGGCCGAGCGCCGAGCTGGCCGCCGCGTTGACTGCAGTACGAACCGGCGGCGTCGCTGCACTGCCCGCGGATCACGCGCGCCGGATCGCAGACGCCGATCGCGTGCGCGAACAGTTTCTCGATCCCGACCTCGCCGCGTTCGATTCGTTCGGCTGGTGGGGCGGATGGAAGTGGGTCGGCGAGTTCTCGACCGACCTGACGTCCGGACTGCGGATCGTGATGCAATGCGTGCACGAGAAGCGCCTCGTAGATCCGGGCATTCTCACGTGGCTTCGTGAATGGATCCTGGAGCCGCCCAAGGCGTTTCATCGCGACGGCGTGGCGTTCGCCGTCGAGTTCTTGGGGCGCCTCGCGAACGAGTGACCGTTCCGTGCGGCAAACGTTTCCGTTGACGATCGCGCTCGCCGAAATCGCGCGACAGCTCGGATAGGTCCGGAGCTCGACGCAAATGTTTCGCGAATCCCGCGTGGATCGGGCCTGGGCGGCGGCATGTCGTTGGCAGAAGCGAAGGCCATGCAGCGCTTCTCCTGGTTGGTTGTCATCGCCGCCGCCTGTGCCCACAAGCCACCGCCGTCGGAGTCACAGACCGGTGCGCGCGAGCACGGGATGGCGAATTGCCCGAACGCGGTTCGGGGCTCGAATAGCTCGCTCGGCATGACCAGCGATGGGGTCGACGTCACGGTCACGTCGCTGATCCCGGAGGTCGTCGCCGAGATCCGCTCGCTCGCCGAGCGACACACCCGATTCGGCATGCCCGGCGATGCCCCGCAGCACACCGGCTTTCACGGCGGGCCCGGCGGCGAAGGCTACTGCCCGATCATCCACACCAACACCATCGTGTCGTTCGACGCCCTACCCGACGGCGCCGTGATCCACATCCGTGCGATGGACTCGCGCCAGATCCCCGAGGTGCAGCGCGAGGTGCGCGATCGGCTCGCCGCCATGACGAAGCGCGCCGAGAACCAGTGAGCATTCCCCGCTCCCGATCCGTCGAATGGCCGCTCACTCGATCGTCAGCGGCAGCGTGAGCATGCTGAGTCCGCCGGTCTCGTCGGTCGCGACGACGAACATCCAGGTCGTGCCGGGGGCACCGGCCGTGTAGGTCGTCGACGAGGTCGCGAGCTCCACTGGCTCGAGGTCCTCGAGCGCGACGTTGGGGTCCGCGAGATCGCCAGTGGAGCTGTAGAGGTGACAGGTCACCTCCTCGAGCGTCGCGCCGTCCTTCGGCTCGTCGGGCGGATCGAGGCTCGCGCGCTCGATGGTCACCTCGAGCGTGTAGCGACGCTCGGCTTGCAGCACGCTGGTCGGCGCTCCGTCGAACCGCACCTCCACGATCTGCGGATTGCGTCGCTGATCCGGCATCTCGACGACCTCGACCTCGCGCTTGGCGACGAGCGTTCGTCCGCCGACGTCGACCTCCGCGATCACCGGGATGCGCAGCGAGACACCCGCGGCGAGCGCGGCGCGCCACGGATCTGTCGAGGGAATCGGCGCGTCGGGCGGTGACGGGAACACGGCGGCGAGCTCTTGCGCCGACATCACGAAGCGACCGGTCTCGTCGCGCTCGAGCGGCACGGCGTCATCTCCCGCACAGTCGCGCGCGGGATCCACGACGAACTTCCACGGCGCACACGCTCGCACGCGGATCGCGTCGACGGGCCGCGGGTCGCCGCTGGCATCGGCGGTCTCGCGTCGCGGGCCCTCCGCGTCCACGGTCATCACGGCGAGGTGCACGGTACCGTCGGGCACCAACGCCGATGGCTCCGCGGTGATCGCGAGCACGCGCGGGCCGGTGATCTTGGTGACGGGATCGACGCCGTCGTCGCTGCACGCCGTGCACAGGGCCGCGAAGACGAGCGCGATCGGGGTTCCGAGCTGCCTCATGGCACGTACTCCACGCCGAGCGAGGGAAACAGCGGCAGGCCGCGCGTGTATTGCTTGGTCGTGTAGTCGAAGTTGTACGAGACGCCCTCGGGGTTCACGCGGTTCGTGACGTTCTGGACATCGAGGAACAGCTTGAGCGTTCCCCATCCTCGCACCCACGATCGATCGACACGGAGATCGAGCTGGAAGAACGCGGGCAATCGCTCCGACAGGACCGCGCCCGACAGCGGAACGTACTCCTGTTGGTTGGTGTCGATGTACGAGCCGATCGTCGGCGTGATCGGGTTCCCGCTCGCGTAGCGAACGCGCGCGCCGACGCGCCACTTCTTCGTGATCGGCGCCGTCGCGAGTGCCGTCAGCACGTGCGGTTGATCGAGCACGTACGGCGCGTACCGTTCGATCGACCACGGATCGCCCTGGCGAAACGAACGCGAGTACGTGTACGCGAGCCAGCCCTGCACGTCGCCGAGGCGCCGCCGGATCATCGCCTCGACGCCGTACGTCCGTCCGCGACCGCGACTCCCCTGGTAGCTGTACGTCCCGAACTGCTCCTCGGTGAACTGCCTCGACGCCGCTGCCGCGCCGCCCGAGGCCGCGCTCCCCGGCGCCGCATACGGCGTCGCGCCCGTCACTACGTCGACGGGAAGATCGTGAAGCGTCGCTCCAAACGCGTTCGCGCTGATGTCGCCTCCCAGGCGGCTCGACACGACGCTGATTCCCGCGCTCGCCTGCCACGCATACGACGCACGAAGCCGCTCGTCGGGGAGCTGGTAGTCGATCGCCGTCGCGAGCGCGGGCTGGTGATAGCGCCCGATCGATTGCGTGAACGTCACGCTCGCGGTCGCTTGCTGACGGAACGTGATCCTCGGATCGAGGCTCCAATCGCCGGTGAGCCCGAAGCGCTCGCCGCGCAGGCCGGGCTGGACTGCGAGCTTGTCACCGGCGAAGCGGTGCAGGAGCTCCGTCCACAGGCCCATGTCCGCGGCCCAGCGCACACCGGCGACCGGCTGCATGACCTCCATCCCGGCGGGGAGCGACGGCGCCTCGGTCTCGAGCGTGTATCCATATCGGTTGGCCTGCGCGTCGACACCGACCGCGACGAAGCCGTGCTCGAGATCGCGCTGCACGGTCGCGCGCGTAGCTGCGGTGAGGTTGTTGCGAATCACGCGGTTCTCGTCGGTGACGATCGACGTGCGATCGAAGCCGATCCACGGCACGACCGTGACGCCGAGAGCTCCTCGACGATCCTCGTAGCGCAGTCCTGCGCGCGCGAACGACTGCCTCGCGTCGAGGCGCGTGCCGTCGGTTCCGAGGCCGATGCCGTCGTCGGCGCCGAACGCGAGCAGCGTGAGCTTGCCGCTCCGCGATTGCCATCGCGTCTGCGCATCGAGGTAGCGCGGTGCGAGCGTGAGATCGCCGGTCGGCACCGCGGCGAGCACGGCATCCACGAAGCTTCGGCGGACGCCCATCGACACGGTGCCCCCGCGCAGGGGCCCCTCGGCGCGAACGCTCGCATCGAGGAGGCTCGCCTCGCCGCCCACGGTCCAGCGATCGCTGCGGCCCGTTCGCGATCGGATGTCTACGAGGCCGCCCTGCCCTCGCCCGTACCGTGGACCGTAGCCACTCGACACGAGCTCCATCGACTCGATCATCGTGCTCGGGAAGAACGAGGCGAGTCCGCCGAAGTGATAGAGGATCGGCACCTCGATCCCGTCGAGGAACACGTTCGTGTCGCGCGGCGCGAAACCGCGGAGCACGAGACCACCGAGCCCGAAGGGCACGCGCGCCGCACCGGGCAGACTCTGCAGGCTCTTGAGCGCGTCGTTGCCGGAGCCCGGAAGCGCGCGCACGACATCGCGGCCGACGTCGTAGCTCGTCGCGCGGGCGTCGAGCTTGCGTTTCTCCTCGATGAGGATCAGCTCGGTGCTCCCGAGCTCGGCGTTGGGAATCAGTCGCAGCCGCACCGGCGCGCCCGTCCGCACGCGCTCGACCAGCGGCTCGTAACCGTCGGCGACAACCACCACGTCGAGCCACCCGGCCGGCGCATCCTCGAGAGCGAATCCGCCCTCGTCGCCGGTGGTGGTCTCGAGTGCTCCCACGGCGACGATGGCACCCGGCACCGGCGCGCCGGTCACGCGATCGATCACCGTGCCCCGCAGCTTGCCCTGCACGCTTTCGGCGTCGCGCGTGGCGTCCTCGGGCGTGGCACCGGACGGCGCCTGCGCCCGGGCCATCCCGAGGCCGGTCCACAGGCACGCACAGACGGTGACGAGATGACGCACCCCGCTTTGAGCGTGGGCGGGCGGGTGCGGTTACTTCGAAAGAACCGAAGGATCGGACCTACGCAGTTACCATTCGACATTCCCCTTGTCGTCGAAGAATCCGGCAGTCGGCCCATCGTCGAGTAGCGTGGCGAGGCGCACGATGATCTCCGCGCCTTGCTCGACGGTCCGTAGACCGCGGTGCTGGTTGAAGTCCGTCGCGACGTAGCCGGGGCACGCGGAATTTACCTTGATGCGCTTGGCACGAAGCTCGTGCGCGAGACGCACCGTGAACGAGTTGATGGCGGCCTTGGATGCGACGTAACCAAACAGCTCGTTCCACTGTGTGATGCGGTGGGTAGGATCGGTAGCGAGGCTCAGCGACGCCAGCGTCGTCGAGACGTTCACGATCCGTGCAGCCGGTGATCGTTCTAGCAACGGCAGGAACGCCTGCGTGACCGAAATCGTGCCGTACACGTTGGTCTCGAACAGCGAGCGCATCACAGCCAGATCCTGCCGAGACGGAAGCTGACCACCTCCGATTCCCGCATTGTTGACGAGCACGTCGAGACGGCCGAACTGCTCCGTCACATCACGCGCCGCGGCCGCGATACTGACCGCGTCGGTTACGTCGAGATGGACGAGGTGAGCGTCGGCTCGGCGCTCGCGCAACCGTGCGACCGCGTCCTTGCCGCGCTCGAGGTCGCGTGCGCCCACGAGGACGGTCGCGCCGAGCTCGGCAAGGCGACGCGCCGTTTCATAGCCCAGGCCCTTGTTGGCTCCCGTGATGAGAGCCGTCGTTTTGTCGTTCATCCACGCACGATGCAGCGCGACGCGCCGCGGATCTTGGGCGTCCTTGCGATCAGCAAGAACGCACAAGAATCGCGGGCCCCCGGCGCTACACTGGTCTGCGTGCAGGAGATCCGCGAGTTCGGTCCCGTCATGCCTGGCGTGAGCTTCGTCCGCCTCCGGTCGACCACGAAGCTGTTTCGCGGCATGAAGGCGCACTACGGCACGAGCCTCACGCTCGCAGGCCGGGCACGCAGTCGCGTCGACGGAACCGACTATGCACAGTCGCCTGGAACACTCGGGCTCAAGGAGCCCGGGCAGATGCATCATGATCTCGAGCGCGATGCGCCCGGGAGTTTTCAGCTGGTGTCGTTCGATGCCGAGCTGGTCGAGGCGTCGCGACGAGCGCTCGGTCATGTCGAGTCCGCGCGGCTCGTCGAAGCACAAGTCGATCCGCGAGACGTCCGCGCCTCCTCGTTTCGCCGTCTCCACGACCTCGTGCTCGCCGGCACCAACGATGCGTTCACACTCGAGGTGGCGGTGACCGAGGCGGTCAGCGCATTGACGTCGCTCTCGAGCGCACGACGGACCCGACGAGCCCATCTGCGACCGAGCCTCGTCCGCGCGCGCCAGTTCTTGCTCGATCACCTGGCCGACAAGGTCACGCTGGATGCCGTCGCAGAGTACGCGCGGGTCGACAAGTTTCATCTCTGCCGCGAGTTCTCGCGCGAGCTCGGCCTACCGCCCTACGCATTCCTGACCCAGGCGCGCGTCGTACGCGCTTCGATCTTGTTACGACGAGGTGTCGCCCCATGTGACGTGGCCTCGCGCGTCGGGTTCTGCGATCAGAGCCAGATGCACCGTCACTTCGTGCGCATTGTCGGCTGTACACCGGGCATCTACGCTGGTGCGCGCACGCGCAAGCACTTCGTGCTGCCGTGACGGCGGTCCAGCCGTGGACTGAGCAGCTGCTCCGATCGTCGAGGTTGGCGCCGGATCATCAACAACCGGGGACCGACGACAGCGGAACACCGTACAGCGTCGCTGCGGTCGGGTGGTAGACCGCCCAGCTGACGTACGCCGAGTTGTTGTGCGTGCGGTACTTGCTGCCGGAGCTCACGCCGGCGATGTTGGTCGAGATCGCCGACATGTTCGTTCCATCGGTGACCACGCGACTGGCATTCCAGTTCTGGAACTCCCAGTTCAAGCGCGTGCTGGTCTTGCAGTACCGGATCGACATCCCGCCGCTGGCATTGCCGACCCACACCCACGGCGTGAAGGCCTCCACCGTGACCTCGGGGCGCTCGGCGATCGGCACGGTGTCAGCCGTTACTTCGTCGTGAAATGAGCGTGCCGCGAGCTCCTCCTCGGTGAACGTCTCCATCACGGAAGCGTCGTCGGGCTCGTCGGCCGCGCAACCAACGGCGGCGGCGCCCGGTATCGCGCCCCGATGCGAAGGTCCGCATGCACGCGACGTTGCCACGAGGTCCTTCGCGCCGTTCGGCAGCGTCTGCAGGTGAACGCGAGAGGAGCTACTTCGCAGAGAGCTCGACCCACGCAACGCCACGCAGATCGCCCAGTCGATAACCGGTGGCGCGATCGTTCGGGTACTTCTCGGCGATCGCGGCGGTGACCTCGGGTGCCAGCGTCTCGCCGTGGCACACGAGGCACACCTCCTGGATCACGAGTGGCTCCGCGTACGCGATCTTGCCACTGCCGAGCACGCGCGCGAACGACTGCCCGGCGAGCGATGCCCGATCCGCGCTCAGCTTCTCGAAGTGCGCGAGGGCGTCCGCCTGCCAGCCGGCCGCTTCGTTCGTGGGATTGCGCGGCTTGCGGGTCGCGCGTCCGACGATCGCGCCTTCGCGCGAGACCTTGTCGGTCAGGGCCGGCGCCATGACGTGGCACGCCGCGATCGCGTTCGGTGCCCCCTGCCCGATCGCCGCCGTCACCGCGGCGAGCAGAGACTTCTTGAGCTCGCCGATCAGCGCGGCGCCACGGGCGCGCTGTTCGGCCGAGACCTCCACGGAGGATCCAGCGCTCCCTTCGACCTCCGGGGTTTTGGCCTTCTCACTGTTGCAGGCGACCAAGGCGACGCACAAAATGCTCGAGCGCATGCCACGACGGTACACCGTCATGCTGCGAGCGAGCGCCACCGGCCCCCACGTTGCGAGCGGCGTCGCTACTTCGACGGGGCAGCGAAGCTAGCCGCTACAGCGCCGACTGGCCGGCGTTCAACGCGCCCCACGTCGAAGGCTGCACCGTCACGGTCGCGCTGTTCCAGTCAGCCTTGTCGTTGTCATCGGTATTGTCGAGCCGCTGGATCGAAACACCCGCCGGAGTCGCGCCACCCGCGTCGAGATCGAGCGCTGCGTGCGCGCTGAAGTCGTCATCGACGAAGCCACCCGCGGGAGCACCGCCACCGACCATCTGCCACTGATTCTGCGCGACGAGGATCGCGGCTTGATCCTCGGAGTCACCCGCGGCAACGCCGGTCGGTGCGGAGGCCAGGAGCACCGCATCGATCACCGTCGTGGTTTGCATCACGCTGATCACGTTGTTGGTAGCGGCGAGGCTCGCATCCGTCGTGAACAGATCGTACGCGCCGTCGTAGTTGCCCGGATACGTCGCGTTCGGAAACTCGGTCGCGTTCGCCGTCTCGTTGTCGCTGATGCCGTTGTTGCACGGCCCGTTCGTCGCCGCACCGAAGTGCACCACGATCAGCGCGCCGGGCGCGACCGTCATCGCGGGGAACGTGAACACGATGTCCTTGCGCTCGACGAGCCGGAGGCCCGTGAGGGTGCCGCCCGCGATCGCGCGAAGCTCGACGAGATCGCAGTTCGTGGCGTTCGCGTTGACCTCGTTGATGCGCAGCACCTGCGTCGACGGCTGCATCCCATCGCTAGGTGCGTCGCTCGTCGCGCCGTCGTCCGGCCCGTCGCCGGCGTTGCCATCGCCGGGCAACTCCGCGTCATCGGGCGAGGAATCGCTTCCAGCGGACGCATCGGGCCGTCCCTTGGACGAGCTACCGCACGCGACGATCATCAAGGACAAGGCCGACACGACAACACCATGGCCACGCATCGCTCCCTTGTATCACGACGATGCGGAGCGACCCGCGTCGCGACTCGACGAGTGAGGTCGCTCACCTGAGAAGCGAGCCGTCGACGAGACGCTGGGGTGAATCGCGCGCTGCGCGTTCGGGTGACCGGGCGACAGGCGCCGCGGCGAGCGACGCGCAAGTCACGACGACGATGATGAGGCGCACGAGACAAGGACGCGCGAACACTCACGTCGTCGCGAACGGTCATCACGCGGAAGACTCCAGTTCTCCAGAGCGGACATGCTCGATCGGTGCGAACTCATCGACGCGATCCGAGAAGCGCACGCACTCAAACCACAACAAGAACGTACTGCGGCGCCGTGACCCACCATTTCGGCGGACTGGGTCCGAGCGAGTCCAGATCGGCGACGTGAACGACGAACGATCAAGGAGCTACGCGTGGCCCGATCTTTGATCAAGTGCCGCTCGAACTCACAAAGGATGTGGTCATGGGTTTCTTTGACAGCTTGAAGAAGAAGGTCCTCAAGGTCGACGATCAGCAGCTCTTGCTCGAGGCGATGCTGTGCGTCGCGTTCGCGGATGGCGACGACCAGTACGAGGAGACGAATCTCGTTCGTGCGTTTGCCGCCACGCTCCCCGAGCTCAAGAACGCGGACACGTACGAGGTGTACGAGAAGGCCGAGAAGGCCGTGAAGCTCCACGGTGCGCTCAATCGCGTGAAGGAGCTCGCGAACTTGTCGTCGGAAGCGCTTCGCCAGAAGGCGTTTCTGCTCGCGATGGACATCGCGCTCTCGAGCGGCGAGATCGATGATGGAGAAGAAGCCGTCCTCGGTGCGATGGCGGAGACGATGCGGATTCCAGGCGACGTCGCCGACCGGATCGCCGGCGTGCTGATGATCAAGTACGCGACTTGATCACGAAAGCCGATCGGTGGCGGCACCCTCGGCACCAGCGGGACCTCGTGATCCGGAGTCGCGGCGGGACAGCGTGAAGCCGGAGGCCCGATCATCACGTCGGCGATGGCGAGATCATGCCGCCGAGCGAGCCGGGCGCGGTCTGGAACACGCGGATGACGCCGGCACCACCGCCACCGCCGCCGCCGCCGCAATAGTCTTCGCTCGCGTTGTTCCCGACATTGGGCGTCGAGCCCTGGGCGAATCCACGTCCACCGTTGCCGCCGCCACCCGTTCCTCCGGACCCACCCGGCGCCGAGGTGGTGGCGGTCGGATCGGATCCACCTTGTCCATTGTTGTTGATGTCGTCGCCGTTGCCGCCGCCGCCGCCGCCGCCATTGGCGTGAATCACGCCGGTGACGGTGATGCTCGGTGCATCGAACCCGATCATCCCTCCCGCGCCACCACCGCCACCGCCGCCGCCGCTGTCGGCGCCGCCGCTGCCGCCACCACCGCCCGCGCCCGAGGCGTGAACCGTCCCGCTGATCATGATCGAGCCGGCGATCACATAGAGCGCACCGCCGCCGCGACCACCTGCACCCGCGCCACCGCCTCCCGCGCCCGCACCTCCGGTCCCGCCGGGACAACCGCCGATCACGACGGTCGGGGTGGGCGCGGTCCCGCCGGTGCCACCGGCGATGTTCCCTCGACCCAAGCCGCCGTTTGCGCCCGCGCCGACGAAGCCGCCACCACCACCACCGCCGCCGCCGCTCGGGGCCGCCGGGGCCGAAGCGCCGTTGATCGCTCCTGCACACGTCGCGCGTGCGCCCGGACCGATCGTGCCGCCGCGATGACTCGACACGTCGACCTCACCGGCGATGGTGGTCGCGCCCGTCGTGATCACGACGAGCGGGTTCGCGCCGGTCGCCACGACCTTGCCCCCGTTCACGACGGTGATCGATTGCCTTGCAACGACGCACAGCGATGGGCCACCGGGTTGCGCCATGATCTGGGTGCAGTTGTCGACGCCGACCATGTTGGTGTCGATCGTCACCGACGTCGAGATCGTGAGGTTCCCGGCCGGAGCCTGGGCCAGGCAGAGGTTCTGGATGAGACCCGTGCCGTAGCAGAACATCGACGGCGCATCGGACATCGGCGCATCGATCAGAGAGCCGTCGGTCTCGTTCGCGTCGTCCGCGGCGTCCGGGGAGCTCGCGGCATCGACACCGTCGCCGCTGGTGCATGCGTATCCGCCGGCGAACGGACGGCACGTCTGGCCCGCCGGGCACCGAGCATCGAGCGGATCACACGTGACGCCCATCGGGATCGACGGCGCGTAGCACCCCCAGAGCCCGACGAGCATCGTGATCCACCGCATCGGATCCATCATAGCGTGGGTGACGGGTCGCTGGGGAGCGACTGTTCGAGTCGACATCCAACGCGATAGGCGAAGCTTCACCTCGACCAGGCACGGCGCTCCGTTGAGATCCTGAAGAACCGTACCGCGCGCCGTCTCGCGAAGCGCTGCACCGACAAGCTCGCGCTCGTTCGACGCCCTACGCGCGAAGATCCGCGATCGAGAGGCCGCGCGCGCGGCGAAGCAGTGGACCGTCGCCGACGCAATCCAAGACGAGCTCGCGACCTCATGTCATCCAGCTCTCATGGACACCACCAACGGCACCGAAGCTATTCGCGTCACGTGCAGTTGGGTTGCAGTCCCCAAAGTGGACTGGAAGTGGTGGGCGAACCGCGTCTGCTATCGGAAGCGCGTTGAAGCATCAAACGCGGTAGGTCGTAAAGCGCGCGGTGCACCGATCGTCGTTCGCGACGATGTGGATCTGCACCAACTTGCGATGGCGTCGCGACGCACCTTGCAGGACTCGCAGCCTAGAAATTGCCTCGTCGTTCCGACAACGGCTTGCGTAGACGTCGCGGTCTCGAAGGAGCAATTGGAACGCGGGCTGCGGATCATGAGCGCAGCACTGTTTGCGTGCGAAGACCGAGGCCTTCCGATCGAAGTCGTCGCGCTTCCTGGTGCACGTCCAACCGATCCGATTGTCTCCGCAACGCGAGTGAACGTACGTGGTGAGGCGATCCGCTTTGGCATTGTCGAACGGCTGCGGCAGCACCGACCTCGCGGTCCGAGGCCACCGAAGAACCGCACGGCGAACGAGCTTGAGTGGTGGTCGTACGTCAACACGCCGCGTATGTGCTTCCTCCCAACAGGCGCGTTAGCTCTCCAGATCAAGCACGATGACATCGGCGTTCGCCTTTCATGGCAGGACACTCCTCTAGAAGATCGGCTTGGAGAGTTCGTCCAGCAGCTCTTCGTTGTGGCCGACGCCATCAAGCAGGTTCGCAAAGCAAACATGGCGTGGAACACGCGCTGGGTCGAGGAAGACGCTCGTCGACGTGAGCAACAGGAGCTCGACGATCGCGAGGCACGCGAGTTGGGAGCGCTTGCGGCACATCTCTCGCGTTGGCGCGAAGTACGGGAGCTTCGGCGCTTCCTTGCGGAGTGCGAGCGTGACGGGCTTCCGTTGAACACGGCGATAGTCACCACCGCGATGACGCGCATCGAACGATTGGAACAAGCGGACCGAAGCTAGCCTCAGGAATGGTGGCTCGACATTCCCTCAAGCACGGCTACGAACGTCGCCGCATCGCCATCAAACATCGGACACCAGCGCGTCGATCCAACCCCACCTCGGTTACGTCGAGTTAGTGGTGCAGTGATCATCGAGGAAGTCAGCCCGTAGTTCCCTGCAGTTAGAGGACTTTCGGGAAACCGAAATCTCCACGCAACCGCGAGCAAGCGACGGCGACAGGGACCGCCATGTCGCAATCCTTGCTCGCGGGAGACGCATCGTCTGGTTCCTACGACGTGAACACTCACTCCTCGTCAGCCAGCAGCGGATCGTCTGGAGGTGATGGCGGTGGTTCTTCGGGCAATGGTGGACAATGGTGGCTCACGCCTCAGTCCGAGTACGTGAAGCTCGGCGCGGTCGATCCCGCGATCTTCGGACTCGACATCTCGGACGTCGGTGGAGAGCCCGAGGGTGACGAGGAGCAGAAAGCCCAAGCGCCGACCGGATCCATGTTCGCGAGTCCGTCCGTCTCCGCGGGCGCTGCGAAGCCGAAGAACTTCTCCGAGTGGATGGACGATCCGCTGGGACGAGGAAAGCCGACAAAGACCGAACCGAAGACCGGTCCGAAGACGAACGACTCGAGCATGCATGCGCCGGCGAAGCAGTCGCCGAAAAAGGGCGGCGCTACAGGCGCACAAGGCACTGGCATCGCGTCGCCCCGCACGTTCGAGATGGGCGACCAAGTGATCGGCGAGCGCTCGACGAAAGAGTTCCCGATCTTCAACATGGATCAAAACTACGAGGCCAGCGTGCTCACGCTTCAATACTCGGGGCATCCATCGATAACGATTGCATCGCGTCCCGATCGTCTGCGGCCATCGCATGAGGGAGTTCCCTCGCCAATCGTCCTCGCGTTCAAACCGACCAGCGAAGAGGCGGTCTCCGGCCTGGTCACCGCAACGCTTCGCTGGCAGATGGATCGTCGACCGCAGGAAGAGATTCGGATCCCGGTGACCGGCATCGCACATCATCGCGGGACGCAGACACATCGCCAGCGACAGGCCGACGCGGCGGAAACCAAGCAACGTGCCGCCGACGCTGATCGTGCCGCGAAGGAGCAGGCCGACATCGACGTCAAGGTCCACGACCGCTTCGAGAAGGCTGACCTCGGTGAGCACCAAGGACACCGAGAGCACCTGCAGCAACTTGCGGAAGACTACGAAGCGCAGATCGTGCGCCTGTACACGCAGCGCCAGATCGGCATCGGCGAAGCAAAGACGAAGATCAGCGACTACAAGCGCAGTGTCCCTCCCGTTGTTCCATCTCTCATCTCGCAACTCGCGTGGGCGGCACTCGACTCGGTGTCGTACGGCATGGCATCCAACGTCTCTGGTCTCTTGAGCGCCGTCCTAGGAAAGCCGGGGGTTGACTCCACCGAAGACCGTCGACCGGCTGAACGACCGCTTGAAGGTCCAGTGCGGACTGTCGAGAGCACGCTGCCGCCTGCTCTCGTCACTCTCGTCTCTCAAGCGGTCAAGTCGGGACTCAAAAACGCGGGCGCCGCAGCGATCGGTGCAATGAAGGGAACGTCGAAAGAGCCCGCCAACTCGACGGCGAACGATCGCAACGCTGTGTCGGAGTTCATCACCGCGCAGTCGAAGATGTTTTACGGCGACTACGCGCCCATCGCCACAAAGATGAAGAAGGACCTCTACAACCTGCTGATGGTGACGACGTTCAAGACTGACCCTGCGCGCGCGCTGAGCGCGATGGAGGCTGCGGCCGCGGCGATCAGCGCAGAAGCCGATTCCGTGTCGGAGTTGCAGACGCAGTCAACGCTGCAGCACTGGGTCAACTACCTCGCACAGGTGTCGATGGGCTCTTCCACTGCCGATGACGGAAGCTCCGTCATCGACATGGTGCCGGCCAACCACACTGCCGGCGAACATCCCGCGAACGTGGGCTACGACAACCAGCCGTCGCTGCAGAAGTTCGACGGCCTGGTCGATCTCGCGTTCGTTGTAAACGTGGCGCGTCCCGAAGAACCGGCCCGACTGGTCTCGGCGAAAATCAACGGAGTCAACAACGCGGTCGCTGACTCCCTCATCGTGAACGGTCGACTGCGTCCGGGCGTTGCTGTTCGTGCCTATGGCACCTCGGGCGGAGGAAACGCCGTGACCCCGTTGACCGTCGTCCGCGACGAGTCAGGAGCTATCACCTTCACGGATCACATGGGCCTTGAGTGGGACGAAGCGAGCTGGCTCTCGAAGAAGGCTGGCCAGCGCCGGTCGACGCCAGAGGCGCAGCAGGAAGGAGCACGAATCCTTCTCGACGAGCTATTGTCCCAGCAGATGCCCCCGGTCGGACGGACCGCCTCGAACGGCAACGCGAACGAGCTCCACTCGCTCAAGACGGATAGCAAAGACTGATGACGAGAATCGACGAGGTTGGAATGACGATGTCTGCACGTGCAACGAGAGCGCATTGCTTGGCGGGACTTCTTATTGGGTTGATCGCTGCCTGCGGGACGAAGGCTGAACCTGCTGGTACCGAGGTGAACAAGCCGGAACCGATACCAAGCAGCGTGAAGACGGCAGCGAAACCGAGCGAACGTCCGAGCGTCGCAATCGAGGCCGGGACTGCCTGGGTGTACGGCTCCGCGTGCGGATTGAAGGAGAACGAGATCACCAAAGAGAAGCTGGAGACGAAGCAGACCGCGGCCGCGTTCACGATCGATGTCGACACGGTGTCGTGTGCCGAATGGGAAGCATGCGTTGCCGCCGGTGCATGCGAGACGTTCACGAGAAACGAAACTGGACCGAGCGCAAGGACGTGCCTCGACGACAAGGCAATGGTTGGCCGCGACGCGGCGCGTGGATTCTGTCAGTGGCACGGTGCGCGGCTTCCAACGGGCCTCGAGTGGATTCGCGCTGCACATGGCGACGAGAAATTCCCGAATGCTCATCTCACTCCGCGATGCGGGAAGCCATTGCACCCCGAGCGATCAACCCCGTCCTTTCCGTGCAAGACGGAAGCGGGGATGCTGTTCACGATCGCAGCGGCCGACGAATGGACAAGCGACGAGGACTGCAATTTTCGAGGCGAGCGTAAGCCTGTCATGGTCAGCACCAGCGACGTCTTCACGGTGAACCGTCCGCTGAAGGATGGTGCGTGGTTTCGCTGCGCGCATTGATGCACCGGTGATGTACCGACCGGTCGCTTCATCGATGAAGAAGTGGAACCCCTTCGTGAAGGAGCAGCCCTCGAACGGTTCCCCGGAACCAAAAGGACACGGCTCGCTCCGTGGAAAAGGCGTCCGCCCCATCTCGCTCCGCCCCCTGCCGGCCGCACCCCAGGTGGTGTGGGAAGTGGTGTGGAGATTTCGGCCGATCAGCTAACTATCGAGCGGGAGAAGGGATTCGAACCCTCGACGTCAACCTTGGCAAGGTTGCACTCTACCACTGAGTTACTCCCGCAATGGCAGGACGTGTTTCTAGCGGGGCTCGCTTTGTCTGTCAAGCGCGCTGCTCGCGAAGAGCGACGATCCACGACGAACAACTTCTGTGGTGGCCCCTCCGGCTAACTCCCGGGCGGAGTGACCGGCAGGCGAACGTCGACGGACAGGCCACCGAGGGATGCACGGCCGAAGGTGACGTCGCCTCCGTGGCGCTCGACGATGACGCAGACGATCGAGAGGCCCAGGCCGTGGCCGCCGGAGGAGCGAGCGCGCGAGGGATCGAGGCGCAGCATGCGGCGGCCGAGTTGCGGCAGCACGTCGTCAGGGACGCCCGCGCCCGAGTCTTCGATCCGGATGTGGTGATCGGTGGCGGTGGTGGTGAGGGCGATGGAGACGGTGCCCGTGGGAGCGTAGCGGGCGGCGTTGTCGAGGAGGTTCGTGACCACCTGATCGATGCGCAGCGGATCGAGGGTGGCCGGCGTGCTCGAGGGAGTGAAGCGCAGGTCGACGGAGGGCGAAGCGATCCGGATGCGGTCGACGCAGCGCGCGACGATGTCGCCGAGGTCGCATCGCTCGTGGTTCATCGGGAGAGCCGGATCCTCGAGGTGGGCGATCTCGCGGACGTCGGCGATGAGGCGCTCGAGGCGACCGGTCTCGGTCTCGAGGTGATCGAGCATGCGCGAGACGTTGGTGTCGGGCGAGCGAAGCGCGTGGGCGATGCCGAGCAGCGTGGTGGTTGGCGTGGCGAGCTCGTGGGCGAGGTCGGCAAACAGGCGGCGGCGATCGAGGTCCGCTTCGCGGAGTGCATCGACAGATTGCTCGAGCTTGGTGGCCATCGTGGTGAAGGCGTCGCGAACGGCGGCGAAGTCGGAGCCGGCGGTGAATGGAGGCAGGCGCGTGCTGAAGTCGCCGGCGGCGACGCCCGTGTAGGCTTTGATCAGCGCGCCGGTGGTGATGCGCACGATGAAGCGGCCGAGGAAGAGGACGATGAGGACCGCGGGTGAGAGGACGATGCAGAACGCGAGGAAGCGGATGACGAGCGGTTGATCGTGGGTGACCTCGACGATCCAGAGGAGGATCGATGCGATCACGAGCTGCGTGAGGGCAGCGAGGATCGCGAGCTTGGCCGGTAAGGAGAGCCGCGCGCCGCGAGGGTTCACGCGTCTCCGAGGCGATAGCCCGCGCCGTGCACCGTGTGGATCGGCGCGGGAACGAGGCCCGCGGCCTCGAGCTTGCGACGGAGACGCGTGATGTGACAGTCGACGTTGCGGGCGTAGCCGTCGTGCGTGGTGCCGAAGACCTCTTCGAGGAGCTGCTTGCGCGAGAGCACCATGTTGGGCTCGGCACACAAGCGCGCGAGGACGGCGAGCTCGGTGGGCGTGAGCGAGAGCGGCTTGCCGTGGACCGTGGCGCGGCGGGCGCTCTGATCGATCGCGATGTCGTTCCACGCGGTGACGGCGCTGGTGCGTGGGGGATGTGCGGCGTGGAGGCGGCGACCGAGGGCGGCGAGGCGCGCGAGCAGGATCGGTGGAGCGAATGGCTTCACGACGTAGTCGTCGGCGCCCGCGTCGAGGCCGATGACCATGTCGGCTTCGCTTCCGCGCGCGGTGACCATCACCACGCCCGGGCTCGGATCGAACTGCGAGCGGAGCGCGCGGCAGACATCGAGGCCCGAGAGCTTGGGCAGCATGAGATCGAGGACGACGATGGCCGGACGTTCGCGGCGTGCGGCGTCGAGGGCGGCTTCACCGTCGCCGACGGCTTCGACGGTGTAGCCCGCGCGCACGAGGTGGCCCGCGGTGACCTCGCGGAGCACGTCATCGTCCTCGACCAAGAGCACGCGTTCGGCCACGGTTCGAGAGTACGTCAACTAGGGGCGGTGGAGCGGCCGCAACAGAATCACAACAAGTCAGGGCGCTGCCGTCGGCGGGATGGACGAGGCGCCGACGGTGATCAGCGAGATTTCTCGATCGGGATGTTCGCGGCTTCGAGCGCGGCGCGGAGCGTGTCCCAATCGCCCTGGCGCGCATCGCCCGTGACGACGACATCGGCGCCGGTGGTCGCTTTGCAGATCGTGACGATCTGCTCGGGGGTGGCGATGTTGCCGTCGACGGTGGTGCCCGACGCGGCGATGCGGATCGCGCAGCGACGCGGGCCCGCGTCGACGGCGATCGCGGAGCCGGGTCCCGAGCCCGCGCCCGAGCCACTGCCCTTCCCTTTTCCGCCGAGGCCGAAGCCTTGGCCGCACGTGAGGTACGTGATGGCCGCGATGATCGCAGCGACCACGGCGGCGAGCACGAGCAGCTTGCGCCGCATCTGGCGGCGATCGAGTTGCTTCGCGATGTCTTTGGCGGTCGGTGCGGTCGTCATGGTGTGGGCGTGGGCAGCGGGTCGACGATCGTCGCGAGCCCGCGTTGATCCGCGAGACAGCGATCGAGATCGCGGAACAGGCCATCGTGGAGCGCGTGCGGGAGATCCGCGACCGGGCGCAGCGGCGCGACGATCACGAGATAGCGCGAGAGATCGTCGACCGCGAGGTTCAGCGCGGCGACCTTGCACAAGCGTAGATCGACGGAGCGATCACCGAGATAGGTCAGCGCGACGTCGGGATTCGGATCGTGCTCGAGCAGCGGCACGTCGAGCGCGATCTGTTTGCCGTCGGCTTCGACGGACGCGATCGTGTTCTGCGCCGAGATGCGGATGACCAGCGGCGTGCGCTTCGCGAGCTGCGCATCGAGATCGACGAGTGCGCGCATGCGGAGCGTCGCCACGTCGACCGGTAGGGTCGGCGCTGCGGGCTTCGCGATCGGCGTCGGTGCCGGCGGGGGATTCGCAGCGGCCTTCTGGATCGAGGCTGCGCGGATCAACGCCGCGAACACGACGATGAACAGCACGTCGAACAGCGACGTGAGATCCGGTGGGCGTTGGCCGCGACGGCGCTGCCTCACGCGGGCGGTCCCTTCTTCGCGTGACGGCGCGCATCCCACGCTTCGAGGTTCTTCTCCGCCGCGTCGACCCACGCGGGCAGCTTGAGCGCGAAGCTCGCGGACAGGAGGATCGAGCACGCGAGCCCCGCGACGGTGGTCCACACCTTGAGTGCGAGCGGACCGAGGAGCTTCGTCACGTCACTGCCGGTGTACGCGAGCGACAGGCCGAGGCCGAGCACGGTGCCGAGGAGACCGAGCTGGCGCAGCAGGTCCGTCCAGAACGACAGCGTGGGCTCGAGTCGTTGTGCGCGCATCTGCCAGTTGCGCACCTGCTTCTGCGCCCACGCCGGATCGTTCGCTTCGAGGATCGCGTGTGACTCGTCGCGGATCGCTTGGACCTCGAGCGATGCAGGTGGCTTCGCGGCGCTCGCATCCGCGACGAGCTCGAAGCCGAGGTGATCCGTGAGCGCGCGAACCCAGGTCAGCTCGCGGTGGACGTGCAGCCATCCCGCGACGAAGACCAGCACGATGAAGCCGCACAGGAGGATCGTGAGGCCCCATCCTTGGACGAACGGCTCCATCGCGCCGTCATCATACCCCCAGTTCGGCCCGCGCTTCGGCGCCGGAGTTGGCGCTCACTTCGCGGGCGGCGCGGCGGCCTTGTCCGCGGCGGCTTTGTCTGCTGCGGCCTTCTCGGCAGCGGCCTTCTCCGCAGCGGCTTTCTCCGCGGCGGCCTTGGCCGCGGGTGCGTTCTCGCCGAGCACCTCGACGGACGTGATCTTCGACGGCAGATACTTGTCGAGCCTGCCGACGTACCACGTGCCCGCGAGCACGAGGATGACGATCAAGATCACCCAGCGCTTCCATGGCGTCTTCTTGTCGGCGAACGGATCGTCGAGGCTGCGCTGCGCACCCTTCGGCAGCTTCGCGAGCTCCGTCATCGCCGCACCGAACGCGACGTTCACGCGCGCGCGGCAGTTGATGGCCCAGCCGTTCGCGTCGAGGATCGGACCGAGGTTGCGCCGGCGCAGCTTGAGCCACGCGAGCATCATCGCGGGACCCGAGATCAGGAGGAGCAGCGCGAGGAGTCCGAGCGGCAACCACTTGCCGAGACCGAACATCGTGCCGAGCAATGCGCCGACGAGAGTGCCGATGCCGCCGATGGCGACACCGATCGCAGCGACGGTGCCGAGATCGATCTTCTTCGGTGGCGTGGGTGCGGAGGCGGCGACGGCCGGGACCACTGCTTTGTCCGCGGTGCCGATCGCGGCGCCCGTCGCGGTCACCTTCGCGGTGGCCTCGGCGTCCGCGGCGGCCGCGCGCTTCTGGACCGTGTCCTCGATCGCGCGGACGAGCTTCTTGTACGGCGCCCAGAACGCTTCGCGAATGGAGATCGGGTTCGCGATCAGGCGCGTGATCGTGGCGTCCCAGTCGTTGTTGTCGCGATCGTAGAACACGCCGTTGCGACCGATGAACAAGTTGTCCGCGTCGCCGTTGGTGACCGCAGCCGCGATCTGGCGCGTCTCGCCTTTGCGCGAGATCTCGCAGTACACGAGGTAGCTGTCCGACGATGCGGCGAGCGCGGCGTGCTTCGTTGCATCGACGACGGGCACCACGAGGTGGAGCGCGCGAGCATCGATGTACAGCGTGCCTGCTTGGAACACGCCGTCCTGGCGCGAGTAGAAGTCACTGAAGTTGACGAAGTTGCGCAGGATGCGCGCGCCATCGCGTTGCATGCGCACGGCCTTCGCGACGGACGCGATCTGATCGTACTCGCCGGCGAGCGCTGCATCTTCGGCGATCAGATCGCCGAGCTTCTTGCGTGCATCAGAGGACGCGAGCTCGAGCAACCAGCCGGTGTCGAATGCGTCGACCTTGGTCTTCGGCTCTTCGGCGCGCCAGGCGGCGAAGCCCGCGAGCTTGTCGGCGATGGTGACGACATCGGCCGACGTCAGCGTCGGCCGCGCACCGAGGATCGGCGTGACCGCGGCTTTGACGAACGTCGCCATGCGATCGGCCCACGCGGGGTTGAGGCCCGCGTCGACGGACAACCGCGCCGTGGCATCGACCTTCGCGAGCGGCAGCTTCGCGAGGTCCTCGTTCTTCGCCGACAGCGACTTCGCCGACAGCGCGACGAGGTCGGCCTCTTGCCCGCCCATCGTCGTCGCGCCACGCGCGTCGTAGCTCGCGATCTTCGCGCGCGTGAAGTAGTCCTCGAGCTTGTCGCGCACGGCGGCGAACGCATCGTGCGCGGCGCCCGTCGCATCGCCCAGCGGCGCGAGCGCGGCGTCCTTGCCCTTCGCGATCCACGCGGCGCGCTTGTCGATGTCGGCGAACAGCTCGTCGGCCTTCGCCTTGTCGATGCCGGGCTTGCCGCTGCGATCCGGAACGCTACCGACCGCGGTGATCGCTTCGGTGATCAGCTTCTTCAGCTGCTCGTCCTTCGTCGATTCGGGGATGACGATGCCGTCGCCGTTGAGCACGGTGTCGGAGAACGCCTTCGTGATCGCGTCGGAGTCGGCGACGCTGATCTCCTTCGCGTCCGCCTTTCCGAGATCCTTGAGCATGTGCTTCGCCGCGGCGAGGACCTTCGGATCCTTGATCGCGGACAGCTTCACGCTCTCGGCGCTGCGGAGAATGTCCTCGGGCGCGTTGAACGTGGCGGCGAGCCAGTCGACCGTCTCGAGGATATCGACGACGCGAATGCGCCCGTCGTTGTCTTTGTCGATCAGCGACAGCGTCGCGGAATCGATATCGACGCCTTTGACCGGCATCGCGAGTGCGACCCATAGCTTCTGGTCGAGCTCCTTGAGCGCGAGCAGGTCTTTGCCGTCGCGCAAGGAGACCTGGTCCACGCCACCCGCGCGAAAGAAGTGCCACCGATGAGACATGGCGCGACACTAACCACCATTTGCGGTCCGTGGGGTCGACCTAACCGGCGCGTACCCTGAGATTCACTAACCCATCAGGGCGTCGCTGGCTCTGCATTGCATTCAGGGCCGAGATGATCGACATCGCCGTAGGCCTGCGGATCGTCGATCAGCCAGACGAGGTGGCGGCCGAGCGTGGCGGTGCCGTTCGCGAGATCGTAGGTCGAGTACTCGCCGGTGCCGTCGGCGAGCAGGACTTTGGCGCCGGCTTTGTCCGCGAGCACCACGAACAGCGCGAGTGGATGGTCCTGGCCGTCGGTGACCTTGACCGGCGCACCATCGGGACCCGCGACGAAGAAGCCCGAGAACGTATCGACCTTCCACGTGCAGGCCGTCTTCGGATCCGCGCTCGGCGGGATCTCGATCCAGTTCACCGCCGCGGACCACGCGACCGGCGTGCTGCCGATGTCGACCTGTCCGATCGCCCACAGCTTCTCGCAGTCGGGAGCGACGCACGCTCGCTCGGGGATGACCTTCGCGAACGCGTCGGGGATCGGCGTCTCCTTCGTCGGGCGCGACCACACACCCTTGTCATTGGTGCCGAGGCGCGATGCGACGCCTCGAGGCGCGATCGGCTGACACTCCGACGGCGCTTCGCTCGACACCATCGCGATCGCGACGCCCGCATCGTTCGGATCCTGCGGCGCCGGACACCCGCCCAGCGTCACGCCGTAGGACATGTTCTTCGTCTGCGCGTCGATCGCTTCGGCGTAGTAGCCGCCGACCGTCGCTTTGCACATCGGTGCATTCGGCGGGAGGATCCACACGCTCTGCGGCGCGGCGGGAACACCCGCCCCCGTCGCCGTCGCCGGATCGATCGCGGCGAACGCCGGCTTGCCCTCGATGGAATCGACCTTCGCGCCGTGCAGCGCCATCGCCCACCCGGAGTAGCCGGGCTGCCCCTCGGGCGGTCGCACGTATTGCGCGAGGTAGACGTTCTGCGCGGTCGGGCAGCCCACGCCGACCTGTGGTGGCGTTGGTTGCGCGGGCTTCGCGGGACAGGCAGCGAGGACCAACAGCAACGAGGCGAATCGCATCCGCGAACGTTACCTCAATCGGACGGAAGGCCGAGGTATCGCGTGACCATCAGCACGGCCTCGTCGACGAGTGCCGGATCGCGCAGGCGCGCCGGTTGGAACAATGCCGCCTTCTGACAGATCGCTTCGATCGACGACATCACGATGAACGCCGCGGTGTCCGGATCGCGGACGGTGATCTCGCTGCGACGCGCGGTGAACAGAGCGCTGATCATCTGCTGCGTGCCCGCGTGCAGCGCGGCCGCTTTGCCCATGCGCCCGACGCGCGGGACTTGCTCGATCAGCACGCGCTTGAGCTCGGGCTGCTTGCGATAGTTCTCGATCGTCAGCTCGATCATCACGCGTACCGCTTGCGCGAATGGCAGGGTCGCGACGCGCTGGAGCTCGCTCATCGTCGTCGCGTTCTTCGTGTCGAGGTGATGCTCGATCATCGCGGCGACGAGTGCTTCCTTGTTCGGGAAGTACTGATAGAGCGAACCGATCGACACGCCGGCGGCCACCGCGACGGCATTCGTGGTCAACCCATCGAAGCCTTCGGCGATCAGAACCCGAGCGGTCGCCTCGAGAATCGTATCCACCGTGGCTTTGCTTCGGTTCTGGCGCGGCCGTTTCCGGGGCGTGGTCTTGACTTGGCGGTACATCAGCGCCCTCCTTCACGAGATCGCGGAACGCGAGTTGGCAATGTGAGCAATCGCTCGCATTCTACGTAGACATGGCTTCCGCTACCAGCGTGTTCCGCGATGTCCCGCCGATCGTCCCCTCGGTGCCGACGCTTCCGGGTCTTCCGCTTCTCGGCAACGTGCTGCGGTTCCGGAAAGATCGACTCGCGCTGCACGACGATGCTGCATTGGTCGGACCCATCGTACGCATGCAGTTGCTCCACGTGCCCGTGTACGTGGTCACCGATGCCGACGCGATGCACGAGGTGCTCGTCGACAACGCGACGAAGTTCAAGAAGACGGCCGGGATTCAGTTCCTCGAGCCACTGCTCGGCAACGGCCTGCTCAACGCAGAAGGCGAGGTGCACAAGCGGCATCGAAAGCTGCTCGCACCCGCGTTCGCACCGAAGCGACTCGCCGCGTACGCCGAGACGATGATCGAGGAGACGCGCACGCAGATCGCGAAGTGGCGACCGAACCAGCAGGTCGATCTCTCGCACGAGATGATGGAGCTCACGCTCGCGATCGCGGGCAAGACGATGTTCGGCGCCGACGTGCGCAGTGATGCCGCGACGGTGGCCACCGCGCTCGAGCTCGCGATGCGCGCGACGGTCGCCGCGATCACGTCGCCGATGCAGCTCGGCTACAACTGGCCCCTGCCCCGCCATCGGATGATGAAGCGCGCGGTGAAGATGCTCGACGAGATCGTGTTCTCGTTGATCGCCGAGGGCCGCAAGCGCGGAACCGATCGCGGCGACGTGCTGAGCGCGATGCTGCTGTCGCAAGACGACGAAGGCGGGCTCGACGATCGCCAGATCCGCGACGAGGTGATGACGCTGCTCCTCGCGGGTCACGAGACCACGGCGAACGCGCTGACGTGGACCTGGTACCACCTCGGCCGCAACCCCGAAGCGCGCGCGCGGCTCGAGGAAGAAGTCTCGCGCGTGCTCGGTGATCGCACCGTCACGCCGGAAGACCTGTCGAACATGCCGTGGACCGCCGCGGTGATCGACGAAGCGATGCGCCTCCACCCGCCCGCATACGTCACGGGTCGCGAATCGACGGAGCCCGTGACGATCGGCGGCCATCAGTTTCCCGCACGCGCGATCCTGCTCCTCAACATCCGAGGCATCCATCGCCGCGCCGATTACTTCCCCGCGCCGCTCGCGTATCGCCCGGAGCGCTTCCTGCCCGAGCAGAAGAAAGCGCGGCCCCGTCATCACTACATGCCGTTCGGTGCCGGTCCGCGCGTGTGCATCGGCCAACACTTCGCGCTGCTCGAAGCCGGCCTGTGCCTCGCGACGATGGTGCAACACGCGCGGATCCATCCGATCGCGTCGAAGGTCGAGCCCGAGCCGCTGATCACGCTGCGTCCGCGTGGCGGACTCCCCGCGATCGTGAGCCCGAAGCAGTGATCACGTCCTCAGGGCAGGAAGCGCGGCCGCGTCTCCGGCGGCACGAGCGAGCACGCGTCCGCGCGACCCCAGATACGAAAGCGAATCGCTGCGATGAAGCGGTACATCCAGTTCAGCAGGAAGCCCGGGATCCAGCGAAACGCGTAGCCCCAGCGCCACGGTGCGCGCAGGTGCTTCGCCGCATGCATGAACGCCTTGCTCCGCAGGTGCGCCTTCTTGCCGTCGATGTACACGACGCTGTCGACGTTCGTCGGGATGTTGGGATAGCGCTCGCGCAGCCCCGCCGTGGTCTCGCCCTGGAGCGGCGCGAACCGCACGGTGTGATCGCGCTCGTGCGCGAGAATCCACTGCACGCTCTTCGCGCACAGCCCGCAGTCTCCGTCGTACAGGAGCAGCGGGCCATCGGCGACGGACATGTCTGGATCTTGCCGCGTTGCGCGGCCAAGGCAAGGTGGCAACGATGACTTCAACGATGGCTTCGATGACGGCACGCACGGTAGCGCTTCCGCGAAAGACGCTGGTCTCCGCGAAGGCACACGAGATCACCGAAGTACAGATCCGGCTGGCGAAGCTCCCGCGCGCGCTCGATGGCTTCTCGATCGTCCAGCTCTCCGACCTGCACATCGGCGGCACGATCGATCGCACGTTCGTCGCCGACGTCGTCGATCAGACCAATCGCCTCGCACCCGACCTCGTGGCGCTCACCGGCGATCTCGTCGACGGGAAGAAGGCCGACCTCGCGCATCACGCGGTGCCGCTCGCCGGCTTGCGCGCGCGTCACGGCGCGTATGCGGTCACCGGCAATCACGAGTACTACTGGGGCGCCGATCCGTGGATCGCACACCTCACGTCGCTCGGCCTGCGCTACCTGCGCAACCATCGCGTGACGATCACCGACGGTGGCGCGAGCTTCGAGCTCGCCGGCGTCGACGATCACGAGTCGCATCGCTACGCGGGACACGGCGAGGATCTCTCGCGCGCGACCGAGGGCCGCGATCCGGATCGCGCGCTCGTCTTGCTCGCACATCAGCCGCGCCAGGTGCGGCGCGCACAAAAGCACGGCGTGGATCTGCAGCTCTCGGGTCACACGCACGGCGGCCAGATCTGGCCGTGGCACTACGCGGTGAAGCTCCAGCAGCGCGGCCTGCTCGCGGGGCGCTATCAGTTCGGCGACACGCAGCTCTACGTCACGCGCGGTTGCGGCTACTGGGGACCGCGCCTGCGCGTCCTCGCGCCGCTCGAGATCACGCGGGTGATCCTGCGCTCCCACCCTTAGACCTCCTGTGGCACTGCTATCGTGCGCACATGGCGGGTGGAGAGCGCGCTCCAGGCAGTATCGTGGGCGCATGGGCGCGACTGAAGGTCTCGTTGTTCGGCTTCGACGCGTTCATCTCCTACGCGCACAAGGACGGCCTCGGGTACGCGATGGCCTTGGAGAATTGTCTCGAGGCGCGCGACTACACAGTGTTCCGCGACGTGCAGGAGATGCCAGCGGGCACGAACCTGCGCGCTGCAATACAGCGCGGCCTTCGTCGAAGTCGCGTGCTGATCGTCGTCGATACCCCGGGCGCACGAGCATCGACGCACGTTCGTAGCGAGGTCGCTGACTTCGGCGAGAGACATCGACACGAGCGACCCATCATCGGCCTCCGGCTCGGCGAGCACGAAGACACGTGGCCCGACGTCGAGGACCGTGTCTACGTGAACACCGACGTCGGCGAGGTCGATCCACCCAAGCCATCGGAGGCTGTTCTCTCTCGCATCGCAGACAGCGATCGACGACTTCGCGTGAACCAGGTCGCCCGGTACATGCTCGGCCTCGGCATCGCATCCCTCTTGGTGCTCGCCGTGCTGCTCGGCATGTCGCGCGGCCAAGCCAAGCGTGCGTCCGAGAGAGCAGAATCAAACCAGCGCGTGGCAGAGGCGAATCAGCGGTCACTCGAAGCAAACCAGAAAGCGTTACAGGCAAACAAGCAGCTCGCCGACGAGCGCATGCGACTCGGTTTCGCGAGCAGCGCGTTGCTGGCAGCGCGGGGAAGCCTCCCGACTTGCTCGTCTCTGGCTGCGGGAATCGCAGCATTGGCTCCGGGCTCGCGCACGCCGATCGCCCTGAGCGCTCTCATCGAAGGATTCGAAGCAGGCTGGTGTCCTTCGATGACCGTCACGTATCCGTCGACCAAGGACACGTCGCTGCAAGACGCCACGTTCGCATTGAATGCCGAGCGATTCGTGACGACAGCGACGACGGCTGCGATGGTGTCCGACCACGCATCGCACAAGACTCTCGGCAGGATCACGACCACAGCCGACAAGGCATTCTCGACATCGACGATATCGCGCGATGGCACACGCGTCGTCACGTTGTTCGAAGACGGACCTCCCCTTCTGTGGAACGCCGACACCGGCAGCGCCATCGCCTCCCTCGACCACGTTGGCAAGGCGGTGAATGTCGCCGCAGGCGACGATGTCTTCGTGACATCTGGCGATCGCGGCACCTGGGTCTGGAATGCGACCACTGGTGCGCTCGTGAAGAAGCTGCGATCGGTCCCACCGCTCAAGGAATGCATGCCGCCCGATGGTACGGGGTGGGGACACGATGGGTGTGCGGCGAGCTTCTCGCGTGACGGAAGGCGCGCCGTCACGAGCAGCGGCGGAGCCCAGGTCTTCGTCTGGGACACCACGACCTGGAGGGAACTGCGCGTCCTCGACGCCGGGACGTTCGTCTATCAAGCGCGCATCTCCGATGATGGGCGACGCGTCGTCGTGCGCGTTGGATCGGGGTTCCGGGCGCTCGAGGTCGATAGCGACCGCCGCCTAGCCGTGACGGTTCCCTCGATCACTGAAGTTGCGCTCTCTCCGGACGGCCTTGTTGTCGCCACCGGAACCGATCACGGATCGATCGCACTGTGGCGCATGAATGGCGAGCGCGTTGGAGCGAGCTTCGGCCACGTGAGCACGCTCGACTTCGACAGTGCGATCGTCGGACTCACTTGCACCAGCTTCTGCGCACGGCTCATCTCCGATGCCAACGACGGGACCGCTCGTGTCTGGGACGCGATGGACGGGCGACAGATAGCCGTACTCGCACGTGCGAAGGGAATCCCATCTGCCGTCGCCCCATCGCGGACAAGCGTGATCACAGCGAGCGACGACTCCACCTTCTCCGTGTGGGAGGCACCGCCCGCGCAGCGAAGCGTTCCGTTCGCTGCATTCGATCAACTAAATAGCTCGCTGGCACGCGATCCCGAGTCGAGACTCGAGGTGGCGGTTTCACCGGATGCCCGTACGGCTCTCGTTCGAGCTGGAACAACGCTGCACATCGTCGATCTCGAGACACGCACGAGACGAGCGAGTGTGCCGATCGCCAAACATGGTCGCGTCGCTGCGTTTTCCCCGGACAGCACCATGTTCGTGCTGACCGACGGCCTCGGTGGACGAAATGCTTCGGAGGTCGTGAAGGTCTATCAGATGGACGGAGTCGTCAGAGGCGAGCCAACGCTGCCGAAAGGGCAGGTCTACGATGTCTACTTCGATCGACAGTCTCGTCGGCTCGCGATTCCACACTCGGCGCAGTTCTGGTTGGCTGTCCTCGATCTTCAAACGCAACGGCTGCAGATGATCTCTCCCGACGAGTACATCAGCCACCCCACGTTTGACGTCGACGGAAGTCACCTACTCACAAAGATCGAGCCGGTCGACGCGGATGGAAACACATCGAGGAGCGAGATCTGGACGTGGGATCTCGGGCCAGATCAACCGACGGTGGTCCATCGACTTCCGTTGGAGAAAGACTCGACGATCGACACGCTTCGCGTGATCGACGACGAGCACTTCATTTCCGGGTACATCAGCCCGAGCACGTTCTTCGATACGGCACCGCCGATGATCTCCGAACGCGACACGGGCCTCGTGACTGCCGCCCTCGAGGGCCATGGGCGAGGCGCCGTTGGCCTGGCGATCTCGTCGACGTACGAGCGGCTCGTGACTACCTCCTACGATCGAACCGCACGCCTGTGGGACCGATCCGGGAAGTCCATCGCGGTCTTGCGTGGCCACGGGTCGTTGCCCACCGCGTCCTTCTCCGTGGATGGACGACGACTACTCACCACCGACGATCGTTCGGCACGAGTGTGGAACGCGGCCGACGGTGAGCTCCTGGTGACGTATCCCCTCGATGCTCCCGTTGTTGCTGCGCTCACGACCGATGGCTCGAGGATCATCGCTCTGCGAAGCGACCGTTTGTCGTTCGGCCTCGTGCTGGACGAGCTCGTGGTCGATGCACCGATGATCCAGTCGCTCGCGTGCGATGCACTCGCGCGGACGCTCACCACCGACGACGATGCCGACAAGTCGGCTCGTGCCGTGTGTGGCGGCCTCGCGAGAACCGGCCCGTGAAGCCCGGCGTTACGTTAGAACGTTCCCATCAGCGCGATGTTCTTGCCCGCGGTGGTGATGGCGAGATCGTGCTCGATGAGGCGCGGGATCGTGAGCCCCGCGCCGATACCGACCGCGGCTCCGACGAGGACGTCCGAGAAGTAGTGCATGTCTCCCGCGATGCGGAGATAGGCCGTCGTCGCCGCGAGCGTCATCCCGACGCCCCAGATGACCGGCTCTGCGCGTGACTTGCGCATGTGCGCGACCATTCCCGCGCTGGTCGCGAAGCCGAACGAGAGCGACGAGTGTCCCGACCAGAACGACAGGTTGTCCTCGAACGTGTCCATCGAGGGGCGAACGCCATCGAAGTGCGCGTATGGCCGCTGCCGGCCGACGGCGGACTTCATGAAGTACGTGGCCACCTGCGCGACGAACACCGTCTCCACGATCGGTAGCGTGACGTCGAGGACATCGCCCCACCCCGGATCGTGTCCGATCAGCGTGAGGTTCGCGGATGCGATCGCGAGCGTGGGGATCGCGATGACACCGAGCATGTCCGACGCCGTGCGCGCCCGACTCGGCGTGTTCCACACGAGCGTCTCGCGAACGCCTCGATCGAACGACGGCGGATCGCACCAGCGACACTTGTCGGGCGTGATCGCGTCTTGAAACAGGAGCGCCGTCGACAGATAGACAGCGCCGGCCGACAACGTGATGACGAGATGGATCTTTCGATCGCGACCGGCACTGCCTTGGTACCAGGCATCCGCCGACGCGGTGCGAGCACAGAGGACAACGATGAGAAGAGCGATCACGTGCTTCAAGGCGACTCCGTTGCGCGAGAGAATCCGACCATCGCTGCGATTGCCGGTGTGACGAACACTGTCACGAGCGTCGACAGCGCCAACCCTCCAAGAACGGCAATCGCCAGCGGACGCTGCAGTTCGGAGCCGCTGCCGATTCCGATCGCGAGTGGTGCCAACCCGGCGAGCGTCGCAGCGGTCGTCATCATGATCGGGCGGATACGGCGCTCCACGGCCGCGAGCAGCGCTGCCTCGACCGTGGCCCCGTCGGCGATCGCATGCTGCGCGTACTCGAGGAGCAAGATGCCGTTCTTCACCACGAGGCCCACGAGCAGGATCAGGCCCGTCAGGGACGAGATGTCGAGTGGCGTTCCGGTCAGTGCGAGCACGAGGAACCCGCCCATCGTGGACAGCGGTGCGGCGACGAGCACCACGAGCGACAGCCGCAGCGAGCGCAGCTGGATCGACAGCACGAACAACACGAGGACCAGAGCGATCCCCGCGACGACGAGCAACTCGCGACGCGAAGCAGCACCGGCGGCGGCTTGGCCACCGATCTCGATCTGCGTTCCGGCAGGTGGCGGCAGTTGGCGGAGCGTGTCGCGCACCGCAGCTTCCGCCGCGCCGAGGTCCCCGTCCGGCGTTGCCGCGTGCATGACGAGCGCCGAGCGCAGGCCATCACGGCGAAGCACCGCTGGCGACAGCGGGCGATCGACGTCCACGACTTGCGCGAGCGCGAGCGAGTTCGGACCGTACGCGATCGGTGATCGAGCGAGTGCCGACGCGGAGTAGCGAATGTCGTCGGGATACCGCACGCGAATCGGGATCAGTCGCGCGGGGCGGAGGATCTGCGCGACCTCGCGTCCATTGACGGCGATCGCGAGATCCGCGCCGACGGTCGCGGCATCGATGCCGAGGCGACCGAGCTGCGCGAGTTGCACCTGCGCGCGCAGGATCGGCGTCATGCCCTCGCGACCATCGAAGACATCGACGAGCTCCGAGCGCTTTGCGAGCACCTCACCAAACCGCTCGGCCCACGTCGCGAGCGTTCGCGTGTCATCCCCGAGAACGCGGATCTCGATCGGCTCGGGATTTCCCGCGAGATCGGCGAGGACGTCCTGGAGTACCTGGATGAACTCGAAGCGAGCCTCGGGGACGGCGTCGTGCAAGTCGTGCCGGATGCGATCGATGACCGCGTCGATGCGTGCGCGGCGATCACGCGGAACGAGGGCGACCATGATGTCCCCTTCGTTTTGCACCGTGGCGGTCGCGGGTCCGAGCTCCGTGCCCGTGCGGCGCGTGAAGGCAACCACGTCCGGGGCCTTCGCGAGGACGGCATCGACCGCGAGGTTGATGCGGTCGGTCTCCTCGAGCGAGGTGCCCTGCGGCAGCGCGAAGTCGATCACGAAGGCACCCTCGTCCATCGCGGGAAGGAATCCGGTCGCGAGACTGCGCTGTGCGAGGCCCCCGATCGCGACGAGCGCGCCGACGGTGACGACTGCGAGAAGACGACGACGAAACGCCCAGCGAATCGCTGCGGTGCCGCGGCCAGCGGTGGTGCGCGCGCGCGTGCTGCGCCGCAGCCACGTCGCGAGCAGCGGAATCAGCGAGAGCGACAGGATCATCGACAGCAGGACCGCGATCGCGAGAGTGATCGCGAACGCGCCGAGGAAGCTGCCGGTCACGCCTGTCAGGAATACGAGCGGGGCGAACACGACGACCGTGGTGCATGTCGTTCCCACCACCGCGGCGAACATGTCGCGTGACCCGAGATCGATCGCGATCGCGACCTCGTGTCCCTCCTCGACGCGTGCGACGATGCCTTCGGTGACGACGATGGTATCGTCGACGACGAGACCGATCGCGACGGCGAGTCCGCCGAGCGACATGAGGTTCAGCGTGCCGCCGAACCACCGCAGAACGGCGAACGTACCGAGGAGCGCGAGCGGAATCGGCACGGCTGCGATCAGGCCCGCGCGCCAGTCGCGCAACGAGAGAGCGATCACGACGAGCGTGAGCATGACGCCCACGAGGATCGCGTCGCGCACGCTCGCCATCGATTCCTCGACGAGCTCTGCTTGATTGTAGACGGTGGTCAGGCGGACATCGGCGGGTAGCCCGTGCGAGCGGCGAAGCTCGGTGACGGCACCGAGGACATCGTCGACGACGGCCACCGTGCTCGCGCCCGGTAACCGCGCGATCGAGATGGCGACGGCCTCCCCCGCCGCAGCACGCACGATGACATCAGGGTCCGCGGCTCCATCGACGACATCGGCGACGGTCGATAGAGGAATCGGGCCCGATGCGCTTGTCGCGATCGGGATCGCGCGAACCCGGGTGATCTCCGTGGCCTGCGCGTCGAGGACGACGGGGAGTGTCTGGTGCTCGTCGAAGACGCGGCCAGCAGCGACAACCACGTCCGACGCTACGATCTTGTCCGCGAGCTCCGACGGGGTGATGTGCAGCGCTGCAAGATCGGGTGGGCGAATCTGGACGATAACCTCGCGAGCGCGACCGCCCTGGAGGTCGACCCCGCCCACACCGGCCACGCGCACGAGCGCCGGTCGCACGACGAGCTCCGCGACATCGCGCAGACGTCGCGGGTCCGCGGGGCCGTTTCGCGCGGTCAGATTGAACGTGATCACGGGGACCGCGGTCGGCAGCACGCGCTCGACGACGATGCTCGTCCCCGCCGGTAGAACCACGTGATCGATCGCAGCTTGCACCATGTTCTGCGCTTGCAGCGGATCGGTCTCGTCCGTGAGTTGCAGCAGCAGCTCGGCCGCGCCGCGGATCGTCTTCGCGCGCACGTGACGTACGCCGACCACCGTCGCGAGCTCGGTCTCGAGAGGACGGGTGATCTGCGACTCGACGAGCTCCGGCGCGAGTTGCCCGGCACGCGCGACGACGACGACGCGCGGGAACGTCATCTCGGGATAGATGCCACTCGGTAGCGTTGCGAGCGCGTGGGCACCGAGTCCCGCGAGCGCGAGCGCGCCGAGCCACACAGCGACCGCATAGCGGCGTAGCCAGGCCGTCACGGTGTCTGGGCCTTGTTCGCGAGCGCCTGCCCATCCTCGAGTCCGAGGACGTGGTCGGTGACGAGCTGCTCGCCGGGCGCGAGCCCTTTCAGGATCTCGATCGCTCCATCGTCGCGCACGCGTGCCTCGACGGCGCGAACGCGAGCGACGCCCTTCTCGCAGGCGACGACCTCGTCGACACCGACCATCGAACGCCGCAACGCGGACGCCGGGACGAGGACGCCGCGATGAGTCCCCGAGGTGATCGTCGCAGTGACCGAGGTCCCGACCGTGAGCAGTGGCGTTCCCTCGATCTCGATGCGAACTCCGACGAGCAGTGTGGTCGGCTCGACCGCTGGTGCCACGCGCGCCACCGTGGCGGTCAACGCGGCGGGGATGCCCGGGACCCGGACGACGGCCGGCATCCCATCGCGGATTCGCGTCACGGCTTCGGAGGACAGCTGCGCGCGTACCTCCAGCGTCGTGAGATCCGCGACCTCGACGATAGGCGTAGCACTCGTTCCGTCCACGCTCTCTCCCGCACGCTTCCAGAGATGAAGTACGACGCCCGCGTGCGGCGCGCGCAGCTCGCGGCGGGCATCGTTCGAGCTCGCGACACCCGACCGCGCAGTGGCAGCGTCGAGCGCTGCGTCCGCAGCAGCGGCACCCGCGCGTGCGACATCGAGGTCACGACGTGCGCCGATCCCCGCGGCGACGAGACGTTGCTGCCGCGCGAGCTCCTGATCTGCAGCGACCTTCGCGGCCCGTGCACCGGCAACGTTCGCGCGTGCCTCGGCGGCGCCGGCCGGCAGCGCCGGATCCTCGATCGTCGCGAGGAGTGCACCGGCCTTGACGCGATCGCCTTCCTCGACGAGCACGCGCCCGATGCGCCCGGGGATCGGCGAGCTGATCGTCGCGTCGCGACTCGGTGGCGGCGCGATCACTCCCACGACCTCCACGCGATCTTCGACGTCGACGCTCTTCGTCGGTGCACACGTCACGGTGGCGGTCGGAAGAACTTCCTCTCCATCCACGTCGTGCGGGGTCGAGCGGCACGCGAGGAGCAGCACGACGAGAGCGCTACGGCGCATTCGCGGCTCCCAATGGATCGCCACTCGCGGCTCGTAGGTCGATCCACGCGAGTCCCGTATCCGCCCGCGCCGCGACCAACTCTGCACGCACCGCCGCGAGATCGCGATCCGCTTGCAGCGCCGAGCTAACATCGCGCGCGCCTTCACGGAATGCTTGCATCGCGAGCGACGATGCCTTCTCTTGCGCAGGCAGAATGGTCTTCTCGAGCGCCGCGAGGGTCTCGCTCGCCTCTTGCCATCGGCGATACGCGGCCACGAGCTGTCCACCGAGCTCCACCTCGGTCGCAGCGAGTCGCGCTCGCTCTGCCTCGACGGTCGCGTTGGCCGCGTGCACGCGATCGGCCGCGTGCGCGAACAGGGGCACATCGATCGACAGCCCGACGAGGACGTCGGTTCCTGGTTGCGTCGGGTCGAACATCGACACCTGGCCCTCGAGCGCGAGGCTCGGCAAACGTGCGGTACGAGCCTCTGCCGCACCCGCGCTGGCCGCCGCGATCCGACCTGCGATCACGGTTCGCTTGGGGTGCGATCGTAACCGCGCCTGAAGTGCCGCGATCGAGACCGGTGCGCCGCTTGGAATGTCCCCTTCTGCTGCTAGACGCACGAGCGGATCGCGACCGAGCAGACCCGCCAGCGTCGCGGAGGCCGCCTCCTGCCGCCGCCGCGCACTCGACTCCGCCAACGTCGCGCGCGCATGCGCGGCGCTCGTCGCACCGAGATCCACCTCGGCTCCTGCACCGCTCGCGAGGCGCTCGCGCGCGACCTTCTCGAGCTGATCCGCTTGCTCCGCTGCGACCACAGCCGCCGCATGCTCGCCATCGGCGCGTGCGAGCGCGATCCACGCGGCCGCGATCTGGTGCAGAACGTCGCGCGTATCGACCACCGCCTCCGATCGCACGACGTCGGCATTCGCAGCCGCGACCCTTCGTGATGCGCCGAGCGTGCCGAACACCGGCAGTGGAAGCGAGGCACCGGCGACGAGGTGCGCGGTCAAGCGGTTCGACTCGATGCGCAGGGACGGGCCGGCCCACGCGCCCGCTGCGCCGACGAGCGCGTCCGCTGCGACGATGTCGTAGCGCTGTGCGTTCAACGCGGGCGCGTTCGCCGCAGATCGCATCGCGTCGGCGAACGAGATCGGCGTGGCCGTATCGGCGTGCGCACGGGCGGCGAGCGCCAGGATCACACAGGCGAGCGACCGCACGTCACTCCTCTTCGACGAACGTACCGTCAGGCTTGAACGTCGCTTCCTTCCACCCAGCGGCCGTCTCGAAGCCGAGCTCGTACGCGACGCTGCGATCGGCGTTGGTTACTCGCTCCGCCTTGTGCAACTTCGCGTCGGGATAGCGAGCCATCACGGCTTGCGTGACCGCGGCCGGCACGTCATCGAGGGCAATCTTCTCTTCGTGCTCGTCTCGCTCGTCGGACTCGTGGGCAGGTGCTTGCTGCTTCGGGGGCGAAGAGCCGCAGGCCGCGATCAGGACGAAGGACACCGCGAGGAGGCGCATCCTCGAACCGTACGACGGCCCCAGATCGCGAAGATGAAGTCTTGATGAAGATGGTCCAGACTCGTGCGCGTGACGGTTCTGATCGTTGAAGACGAAGCGCGTCTCGCTGCGAGCCTGGTAAGAGGGTTGCGTGAGGAAGGCTTCGTCGCCGAGTCGGTCGGCAACGCGCAAAAGGCTCTCGCGCGTCTCGCAGCCGGCGGGTTGCGAGCGATCGTGCTCGATCTCGGTCTTCCCGATCGCGACGGGCAGAGCGTGATCACGCACGTTCGACGTGACAGCGACGTGCCGATCCTCGTGCTCACAGCGCGCGACGCGATCGAGCAGCGCCTGCGCGCGCTCGACGGGGGTGCCGATGACTACCTCGTCAAACCGTTCGTTTTCGAAGAGCTCCTCGCGCGTCTGCGCGCCACACTGCGACGTGCGGAACCGACACCTCGGCGCGTGTTGTGTGTGGGGGATGTCGAGCTCGTGACGGGTGACCCGATCGTGAAGATCGGTGCGCGCTCGGTCCCGTTCTCGCCCCGCGAACGAGCGCTCGTCGAGCTCCTCGTTTCGCGGCTCGGTGAGGTGGTCCCGCGACGCGACATCTTGCGCGACGCGTTCGGATACGACTTCGATCCCGGCACGAACATCGTCGAGGTTCATATGGGCCATGTACGCCGCAAGCTCTCTGCTTCGCGGCTAGAGATCGAGACCGTGCGTGGGTTCGGGTACCGCGCGCGGGAGAGAGCCTAGTGGCGCGCACATCGATCCGTCGACGGTTTCTCGTCGGAGCGATCGCTAGCGCATCGATCGCGATCGCGCTGTTCGCGGCCGGCGCGTTTGCCGTGGTCTGGTTCGATGACGATGCCGAGATCGAGATCCGCGAGGGCGAGTCCTATCGCGGGGAAGCGACCGAGGTGGTACTCGGGGCCCTGTTGATCGCGGCTCCCCTCGCGCTACTGGCCGCGATCGTGACCGCGGTCGTTCTCAGCCGGCGGAGTGCGCGCCCGCTCGAGCTGGCGATCATTGCGGCTCGCGAGACCACCGCGCAGGACCTGCGCCGCACGCTTCCCGTGCCGGATCGAGACGACGAGTTGCGCGATCTCGCGGTCTCGTTGAACGAGCTATTCGTGCGCCTCGACGACGGCTTCGGCGCGCTCGAGCGGTTCGCCGCAGATGCCTCGCACGAGCTGCGAACGCCGCTCGCGGTGATGGCGACCGAGCTCGAGATCGCGCTTCGGCACACGCGCCCGGTCGCAGAATGGGAGACCACCGCGAGCACAACTCTCGACGAGCTGCGCCGCATGTCGGCCCTCGTCGAAGGACTCTTGACCCTGGCACGCGCGGGGACCGATGCCCCGTCGTCCCGCCGGCGCATCGATCTCGTCGAGCATATCGACAACGTCGTCGCGCAAGTCTCGTCGATCGCGGAGCAGTCGGGCATCGAACTGTCCGGTCCACCGGACGGTCCGCGCGAGACGGTGATCGCGAACGGGGTCATGATCGAAACCGCGGTGCGAAACCTCGTCGAGAATGCGCTGGCCGCAACGAAGCGCGGAGGCCGTGTCCACATCAAGGTCGAGGCGCGCGGTGCGGCGATCGCGATCGTCGTCGATGACGACGGTCGGGGTATCGATGGCGATGCGAACCGGCTGTTCGAGCCCTTCCAGCGCGGGCAATCAGATCGCGAGGCGCGTGGAGGCGTGGGGCTCGGCCTCGCGATCGTCCGCCGCGTCGCGGTCGTTCACGGCGGCGTCGTCACCGCGACGAAGTCCCCGCTCGGTGGGGCACGATTCGTCCTCACGCTGCCTCGCGCCGTCGATCCAGATCCACGCGCCTAGAACCGACCGGTCAACACGACGCTCTTGCCATCGCTCGCGAGCCCGATGTCGTGCTGCATGAGCCGCGGGACCAGGTAGCCGATCGCCATGCCCACGCCGGCGCCGACGACGACATCGGTCAGGTAGTGCTTGTCACCCGCGATCCGCAGGTAGCCCGTCGCGGTCGCGAGCGTGAGCCCCGTGCCCCAGACGAGCGGCGCCGCGCGCGACTTGCGCAGGCTCGCCACGGTGCCGGCGCTCGTCGCGAAGGCGAACGCGAGCGCCGTGTGTCCCGACCAGAACGAGACGTTCTCGTCCTCGGCGTCGGAGCTGCCGAGCACGCCGAAGTTCCGGTCGGGTCGCTCGCGACCGAACGCCCCCTTCGCGACATAGGTGACGAGCTGCGAGGCGAACGCACTCTCGAGGACCGGCAGCGTGACATCGAGAATCTCGCCCCACCCCGCGTCGTGCCCGACGAGCGTCAGGTTGACCGCACCGACGGCGAACACCGGGACGACGAGGTGACCGACGACATCGGACGCCGTGCGCGCGCGGTGAACATCGCTCCACACGAGCGCGTTGCGCGCGCCGACATCGATCGACGGTGGCGTGCACCACCGGCACGCGTCCGGGCTGACGCTGTACTTCAGCGCCGTCTCCGACAGCGCGTACGCGACGCCGGTGCCGACGGTGACCAGCAAGTTGCGTTTGCGCGTCTTGCCGGCGGGCCCCTGCGCCCATGAATCGGCAGCGGCCGAATGCGCCGATGCGAGGACGAGCGCGAGCGCGAGGTGCTTCATGAGACTCCTAGACGGCGGTTGCCGTCACGAGCCGTGTCACAATCGTCGCATGCAACATCGGGGTCTCGCGCAGCGCGCGATCATCTTCCTCGTTCTTGTCGCGAGCACGAGTGTGCCGGTGTTTGCCGACACCGGTGGCAGCATGGGTGGGGGCGATTGGGGTGGCGGTGGTGGCGGCGGTGGTGGCGGTGGCGACTACTCGTCGTCGTCCTCGTCGTCATCGGACTACTCGTACTCGTCGAGCAACGACTATTCGTCGAGCAACAGCTACTCGTCGAGTGATGGGTCGAGCCGGCCGATCAGCGGCGTCGAGGTCCTGCTCGGTGTCGTCCTCATCGTCGGTTGGGTCATCGTCCAGGCCGCGAAGAAGAGCGGCGGCGGGCTCGACTACGCGTCGACGTACCAGCCGTCGTCCTACATCCCGATGGACTCGGTCGACGTCAGCGTGCTGCGCATCGCTCTCGACGGACGCGCTCGCAAGTTCGTTCAAGCGGAGCTCGCGAAGATCGCGAAAGCGGCGGACACCAAGACATCCGAGGGCCGGCTCGCGATGCTCCGCGAGGTGTCGCTGATGCTGCGCCGCGTGCGCGATGCATGGATCTATGGTGGCGCGGTCAACGAGCCGATGCGCGGACTGTCGAGCGCGAAGACCGTGTTCGACAGGCATGTCGACGATGCGCGTTCGCGGTTCCGGACCGAGACGATCCGCAACACGCAGGGCACGATCACCACGTCGCAGTCGCCGGAGTTCATCCCGCGCTCCGAGGAAGGTGCCGGCGTGATCCTCGTGAGCATCGTCGTATGCGCGCGCACCGAGCTGTTCACCGTGCAGAACATCGGGACGGGCGAGGACCTGCGCAAAGCCCTCGAAGCAGCGCCGCACCGCGCGGCCTCGGACCTCGTCGCGATCGAGATCGTGTGGCAACCCTCGGAAGAAACCGATCGCATGAGCTCGATGGAGCTCGAAGCGAAATACCCGCACCCCGAGTTGATCCCGATCACCGGCGCACTCGTCGGCAAGACGTTCTGCGAGTACTGCGGTGGCCCGTTCCCCGCCGAGCTCGTGAGTTGTCCGCACTGCGGTGCCCCGGCTCGCGACGCGAAGCAAGCCGCGTAGTAAACACGGGCCATGCGCCCGCTGCTGATCGCGGTTCTGTTGCTCCCGGCGATTGCCTCGGCCGCTCCGCCGAAGCTCACACTCCCTCAGGTGATCGAGAAGGCGATGGCGGGTCCGAAAGCACGCATGGCCGAGGGCGATCGCGCCGCGGCGTCCGCGCGGATCGACGAAGCGGATGCCGCGCGCTATCCGCGGATCAAAGCGACCGCGTTCGGCACCGCGAGCCCCGAGATCAACTGCGTCGACGATACGTGCATCAAGACCGATCCCCAGGACTACGCGTTCCGCTTTCAGGGTGTGTTCGGCGGCGGTCAGATCGACATCACGCAGCCGCTGTTCACGTTCGGCAAGATCGATCACGCCCGCAAGGCAGCGCGTGCGGGTCTCGCGGCGCAGACCGCGCTCGCGGACGAAGCCGCGGGTGATATCGCCGTCGACGCGGCGAGAGCGTACTGGGGCGCGAAGCTCGCGCGCGAGATGGGCTACATGCTCGACGACGGCATCGAGCAGATCGAGAAGGCACTCGCCAAGATGAACGGCGACGACACGGACAAGCCGGACGTCTCGATCCAGGATCGCCAGCGCGTCGCGGTGCTACTCGCCGAAGCAAGAGTCCAGCGCGCGGACGCGAGGCTCGGCGAGGAGCAAGCGCTCGCGGGTCTGCGTGCGCTCGTCGGGATTCCGGATGCGGACATCGACGACAGCGAGCTCGCCGCGTCGACGCGCACCGTCCCCGCGACCCTCTCGGGAGAGCGACGGCCGCAATCGCGCGCGGCCAAGGAGGGTGCGTCCGCCGCGGACGAGCTCGCGAAGATGCAGGCCGCGTACTACTGGCCCGACCTCGCGATCGTCGGTAGTGCGCTCCTGTACGGCGCACAGGGCGTGACGAACCCGCCGAGCGTGTTCGCGAACGATCCGTACAACCGCTCGGGTGCCGGTCTCGTGCTCGCATTGCAGTGGCAGTTCGAGCCATGGACCGTGAAGGCGCGCACCGAGCGCGCGAAGGCGGAAGCCGCGAAGGCCCACGCGCAGGCGGATCTCGCAGCGATGGGGGCGACCTATGACGCCGCGACGGCTCGCGCCGAGGCCGCGGCCGGGGCGGCAAAGGTTGCCGCAGCGGCAGAAGGCGAAAAAGCCGCGCGCGCGTGGTTGGCGTCGATCCTCCAGGCCGACGCGATCGGTGCGGCGGAGCCTAAAGATTTCGCGGATGCGTACATCGCGTGGTTCCAGATGCGCGCGCGATGGGCCCAGGCGGTCTTCCAATGGAACGTGGGCGTGGTACGCCTCGATCGCGCCGCCGGTGAATTCAAGGCCGCCGGCCGCCGTCCCACGGAGACCAAATGAAGCGTGCTCTCGTCCTCCTGTTTTGCCTCCTGTTCGCGGCCCCTGCGTTCGCGGAGAAAGCCGGCCCCGGCGTCTCCGCGGTCAAGCAAGCGAACGAGACCATCGCCGGCCTCCTGAAGCAGAAGCCGGCTGCGGGCTCCAAAGACGAAAAGGAGCTCGCCGGGAAGGTCACGTCGAGCGTGCGCGGGTTCCTCGATATCGATCAGCTCGGCAAGCGGGCGATGGTCGACAACTGGAGCAAGCTATCGAAGACGCAGCAGGAGCAGTTCTCGAAGCTGTTGCGCGAGCTGATCGAGGACAACTACATCCGCGGCCTGCGCGCGAACCTGACGTACGAAGTCGAGTACGTCGGCGAGTCCACCGACAAGGACGGCAACACGATCGTCCAGACGAAGATCAAGACCCAGCGCAAGGGGCGCCCGTACACCATCGCGGTCGACTACGTGCTCGTGAAGGAGAGCGACAAGCTCCGCGCGTTCGACGTCAAGACCGACGGCGTGGGCCTCGTCGAGAACTACCGCACCATGTTCAACAAGATCATGGCGAAGGACGGATTCGACGGCCTCATCGCGAAGATGAAGAAGAAGCAAGCGTCGCAGGGCTCGTGAGCGCACAGCCTTCTCATCGCCGGCTCACTTCTGCATGACCGTCCGGGGCGGTATCGTCCCCGCGATGTCGAATACCGCACTCGAGGCCGCCCGCGCGTGGCTGGCCGAAGATCCGGATCCCGCGACCGTCGCCGAGCTGACCCAGCTCCTCGCGTCGTGTGATGCCGGGGATGCACCGTCGCTCGCGGACCTGGTCGAGAGGTTCACGGGAACCCTCGAGTTCGGCACCGCCGGGTTGCGTGGGATTCTCGGCGCCGGGCCGCAGCGCATGAACCGCGTGCTCGTGCGCAAGGTCACCGCCGGTCTCGCCGCGTATCTCGTCGAGAAGGTGCCCGACGCGAAGCAGCGCGGGGTGGTCGTCGCCCACGACGCACGCCGCAACTCGCGCGTGTTCGCCGAGGACACGGCGCGCGTGCTCGGCGGCGCGGGGCTGCGCGTGTACCTCGCGCATCGACCGTGGCCCACGCCGACTACCGCATGGGCGGTCGTCGATGCGCGTGCGTGCGCGGGCGTGATGGTCACCGCGAGCCACAACCCGCCCGCGTACAACGGCTACAAGGTGTACTGGGGCAACGGCGCGCAGATCATTCCGCCGCACGATGCCGGCATCGCAGCAGCGATCGCCACGATCGGCCGCAGCGATCAGCTCGTGATGCCCGAGCTCGAGGAGCTGCGCCACATGGGGCTCGTGGTCGATCTCGACGAGCGACTGCACGACGAGTACCTCGCACGCGTCGTCGAGCTGCGCACGAGCAAGAACATCGACGGTCGATCGCTCGTGATCGCGTACACGCCGCTGCACGGAGTGGGCGCTGCGTCGGTGGAGCCCGGCATGGTGCGCGCGGGGTTTCCGCAGCTGCACACCGAGCCGTCGCAGCGCGAGCCCGATGGCGAGTTCCCGACGGTGGCGTTCCCGAACCCCGAGGAGAAAGGCGCGATGGATCGCGTGCTCGCACTCGCGGTCGCGAAGCAAGCCGACCTCGTGCTCGCGAACGACCCCGACGCGGATCGACTGTGCGTCGCGGTTCCCGAAGGCGCGGGCTATCGCGTGCTCACGGGCGATCAGATCGGAGCGCTGCTCGCGGACTACCTGCTGCAAACCTCGCCCGCGGACAAGCGCATGGTCGCGACGACGATCGTCTCGTCGCAGCTCTTGTCGTTCCTCGCGAAGGCGACCGGCGCGGACTACCGCGAGACGCTCACCGGCTTCAAGTGGATCGGCAACGCCGCGATCGACTACGAGCGCGAGCACGGCGGTCGCTTCGTGATGGGCTACGAGGAGGCGCTCGGCTACTCGGTCGGTCCGCTCGTGCGCGACAAGGACGGCGTGTCCGCCGCGATCATCTTCGCGGAGCTCGCCGCGTGGAACCGCGCGCGCGGCAAGAGCGTGCTCGACCACCTCGACGACATCTATCGTCGCGTCGGCTTGTTCGTGACAGAGCAGGTCTCGCTGACCAAGCCCGGTGCCGATGGTCTCGCGCAGATCCGCGCGGCGATGGCGCGCTTTCGTGCGACGCCACCGACGGAGCTCGCGGGTCACGCCGTCGAGAGCGTCGTCGATCTCTCGCGCGGCGAAGGCGGCTTCCCGCCGAGCGACGTGCTCGTGTTCAAGCTCGCCGGCGGGCGTCGCGTGATCATGCGGCCGAGCGGCACCGAGCCGAAGCTCAAGAGCTACTACGAGGTGCGCGTCGAGGTCGGCGACGGTGAAGCGATCGCGGTGGCGCGTACGCGCGGGCTCGCGGACCTCGGCAAGCTACGCGACGCGCATCAAGCGCAGCTCGCTTAGCGCTCGAGCAGCCGTTCCATCAGCGCGCGGAGCTTCTCGAAGTCGACGGGCTTCACGAGGTGCGCGGCGAATCCAGCTTCGGCGGTCTTCGCGCGATCCTCGCTCTGTCCGTAGCCCGTGAGCGCGATCAGCTTCGGCGCACCGAGGTGTGTCTGCCTCTGCAGGCTGCGGGCGAGCTCGAATCCGTCCATCACGGGGAGCCCGAGATCGAGCACGCCGATCTGCGGACGAAACGTCTCGGCGATTTCGAGCGCGGCAGGACCGTCGTGCGCGAGGCTGACGTCGTAGCCGACGGTGACGAGCAGATCCTTGAGCATCTCCGCGGCATCGACGTTGTCGTCGACGACGAGCACGCGGCCCATGCCGTTCGTCGCGATGACGGCCGACTGCGCGGGTGCGGCGGCGGACGTCTGCGGCACGTCGAGCGCCGGCAGCGACACGAGAAGCTCGGTTCCACGGCCGCGGCCATCGCTCTTGGCGCGCACGGTTCCGCCGTGGAGCTTCACGAGATTCGCGACGATCGCGAGACCGAGACCGAGCCCACCTTGCGAGCGCTCGAGCGATTGCTGTGTCTGGATGAACGGCTCGAAGATCCGCTCGAGCATCGATGCATCGATGCCGATGCCGTTGTCGGAGATCGACAGCTCGACACGCGCTCCGGCCCGGCGACCACGCACCACGACGCGACCTCCGGGCGGCGTGTACTTCGCCGCGTTGGTCAAGAGGTTCGAGATGATCTGTCCGATGCGGCCGAGGTCGGCGAGGACGAACAGATCGCGGGGCACATCGACATCGAGCTGATGGCGCTGTTGCTCGAACAGCGGGCTCGCGATCTCGATCGATCGCGCGAGCGCGTCGGCCAGCGCGATCGGCACGAGGCGAAGCTCGACCTTGCCGCGCGTGATCCGCGAGACATCGAGCAGATCGTCGACGAGGCCGATCAAGTGCTGCACCTGCCGCTCGATCACGGCGCGTTCGCGCTCCGCGCCGACGTTGGGCTTGAGCCGCATGAGCTGCAATGCCGTCGAGATCGGAGCGAGCGGGTTACGAAGTTCGTGGCCGAGCATCGCGAGGAACTCGTCCTTCGCGCGGTTCGCCGTCTCGGCCTCGCGACGTGCGAGCGCGAGCGCCGTGACCTCGTGCGCGATCACGGCGATGCCGTTGATCACGCCCGTGTCGTCGAGCATCGGCTGGTAGATGAAGTCGACGAACACCTCTTCGGGTTCCCCGTGCTCACCGCGCGCGAGCGTCACCGGCGTCGACCGGCCGATGTGTGCTTCGCCGGTCTGATAGACGCGATCGAGCAGCTCGATGAACCCCTGACCGACGATCTCCGGCAACGCGACATCGAGGCTCATGCCGACGACGTCGCGACCACCGACGAGCTGGCGGTAGTACGAGTTCGCGATCTCGAATACGTGGGTCGGCCCGCGGAGGATCGCGATCGAGACCGGCGCTTGCTCGAAGATCCTCGCGTACCGGCGCGCGTTCGCCTGTCCGCCGCGCGTACCGCCGCGCGCAGCAGCTGTGCTTCGACGTGGGCGACGAGCTCGCGCGCCGCGAACGGCTTCACGAGGTAGTCGTTCGCGCCGGCCTGCAGGCCCTCGATGCGCGCTTCTTCCCCCGCGCGGGCCGAGAGCATGACTACCGGGATGTCGCGCAGCACGTCGCTCGCACGCACGGCCGCGACGAGACCGAATCCGTCGAGCTCGGGCATCATGATGTCCGTGATCAGCAGATCCGGCGGTTGCTTCGCCATCGCCGCGAGCGCCTCGCGACCGTTGGCCACGGTGTCCACGTCCCAGCGCTGGCCGAGAATGCGACGCATGTAGTCGCGCATGTCCGCGTTGTCGTCGGCGACGAGCAAACGCTCGCGGTGCACTGGCGCGACGGGCTCCTCGGACGGAGCATCGGGCAACCACCGCATCGCCTCTTCGACGAACGCATCGCGGCCTCGCACCTCGGGTCGCTTCGTGACCGCCGGCATCGTGGTGCCGCGCTCGACGATCGGGATCGAGACCGTGAACGTGGAACCCTCGCCGAGCACGCTCGACACGTCGACGGTGCCGCCGTGCAACCGCGCGAGCTCCTGGACGAGCGCGAGGCCGATGCCGGTGCCCTCGTGCGTGCGGCCCTTGGTTCCTTCGACGCGGTGAAAGCGATCGAACACGCGCGGCAGCTCCTCGGGCGGAATGCCGCTGCCCGAATCGCGCACCGACAGCTCCACGCGATCGCCGCGACGAACCAAGCGCACCGCGATCTCGCCTTCGAGCGTGAACTTGAACGCGTTGGAGACGAGGTTGAGAACGATCTTCTCCCACATGTCCCGATCGACCTGGATCGGCGTGCCGAGCGGCTCGCAATCGACGATCAGCCGGAGCCCGGCCTTCTCCGTCGCGGCGCGGAACACGCTCGCGAGATCCGCGGTCAGCTGCGCGAGATCGACGGGCTGGAACTGTGCGGTTGCACGCCCCGCTTCGATGCGCGAGAAGTCGAGCATCGTGTTGACGAGCTTGAGCAAGCGCAGCGCGTTGCGATGAATCGTCGATAGCTCGTCTCGAAGCGCGGGCTCGAGCTCGCTCTCGAGCAATGCACCGAGCGGCCCGAGCATCAGCGTCAGCGGCGTGCGGAACTCGTGGCTGACGTTCGAGAAGAACGTGGTCTTCGCGTGATCGAGCGCGGCGAGACTCTCCGCGCGTTGTCGCTCGCGCGCGTATGCATCCGCGTTCGCGAGACCGGACGCGAGCTGTCCGGCGAACAGCAGCACGAACTCGCGGAACGATGCGTCGAAGCGACGCAGCGGATTGATCCCCGCGACGAAGATGCCCGCGGAGCGCGCCTCGCCTTGTCGCGCGATCGGCACCACGAACGCAGTCGTCGGAGGAACCGTCCACGGCCCCGCCGGCCACGCAGCGTCGGGGAGCGCGACCTCGACGGGCTTCCCGCTGTCGAACAGCTCTTGCAGCGGCCACGGCCCCGCGGCGTCGATCGAGAGCGTCGCCGGTGCTCGCGGATCGCCATCTACGAACCCCGTCTGCGAGGCACGTCGCAGCGTGTGGCCATCCTCGGCGAGGAGGTACGTCAGCGTGAAGGGCAGATCGCGCGACTCGTGCGCGAGGCTGCGTTCGAGTCCCGCGAGCACGCCCGCTTCCGTATTGGATCCCGCGATCTCCGACGCGACGCTACCGAGCAGCGCGACACGACGCTCGCTGATCAACCGCGCCGTATCCTCGGTGACCACGCACAGAAGGCCGCGGATCGTGCCGTCGTCGTCGTGAAGCGGGCTGTACGAGAACGTGTGGTAGCTCTCCTCGCGAAACCCGGATCGCTCGAGCAGGAGCAGGAGGCCTTCGTCCCACGTCGCCGCGCCGTCGAGCACGGCCTGGACGCGAGGCCGGATCTCCGGCCAGATCTCGCGCCACACCTGATTCGTGGGCGTGCCGAGCGCTGATGGATGCTTCTGCCCGAGCGTGTCCGCGCGATACGAATCGTTGTAGAGAAACGCGAGCTCGTCGCCCCATCCCATCCACATCGAAAACCGCGAGGTCAGCACGATGCGCACCGCCGTCTTGAGCGCGTGCGGCCACGTCTCGACGGGCCCGAGCGATGTCTCGGACCAGTTCTTCGCTCGCATCAGCGCAGCGAGCTCGCTGTCGCCGGGGAAGAGGGCGTCGGTGGTCATCGAGATCGCTGAAGTCTAGCCACGTTTCAGGGTTCGCCTACCCGCGCCCGCGAATCTACGTGAGGGCTCACGATGCCGAGCCGTGTAACCGCCCGGTTCGCGCCGGCATCAGCGCTACCGACGCCGGGGCAGCGTGCGGCGAAGACGCCGGGCTACCTCCAAGAGCTCCTTCGGCGACAGGTGCGCGAAGCCGAGCCGCACGAACGGTCGCGTCGAGCGATCGAGCGCGAAGTCCTTCGCGAACGCGACGGCGACGCCGGCCTCGAGGGCGCGCTGCTTCCAGCGATCGAGATCGATCCCCGCAGCGACCCGCGCCCACAGCGTGATGCCGCCGGCGGGCAGCGCGAACGTCAGCGTGCCCGCGAGCTCGCGCTCGAGCGCCGTGGCGAGCGCATCGCGTCGCTCTCCATACACGCGCCGCATCTTGCGTGCGTGCCGCGCGATGTCGCCATCTTCGATCAGCTCGGCGATCGCGCTCTCGAGCACGTGATCGCCCTGGCGATCGACCACCGCGCGCAGCCGCGCGAGCCGATCGATCACGCTCGCATGTGCGGCGACGAAGCCGAGGCGTAGCCCGGGCGCCAGGATCTTCGACAGCGTGCCGACGTAGAGGACGTTCGTCGGATCCATCGCGGCCAGCGGAGGCACCGGGCGCCCGTCGAAGTGGAACTCGTGGTCGTAGTCGTCCTCGATGATCGCCATGCGGCGCTCGCGTGCGTGGGCGAGCAGCGCCATCCGCCGCGCCGACGACAGGAGCACCGTCGTCGGATACTGATGGTGCGGCGTGGTGTACAGGACACGCGCGCGCTTCGGGATCCGTTCGACGATCACGCCCGCGTCGTCGAGCGGCGCACCGGCGAGCGTCGCGCCGGCCTCCTCGAGCGCGCGCCACGCGGGTTGATAGCCGAGCTCTTCGACGGCCGCGACGTCACCCGACCGGAGCACTGCGCGCGCCGCGAGATCGATCGCCATCTGACTGCCCCGCGTGATCATCACGTTGTCGATGCCGACCGCGAGCCCGCGGCCGCGCAGATACACGGCGACGGCTTCGCGCAGGCGCGTGGTCCCGTAGGCCGAGCCGTAGTCGAGGTTCTCGCGCGCGGCGCGGCTCGCGAGTGCGCGGCGATACGCACGCGCGAGCAACGCGTGCGGGACCAGCCGTGTATCGGGCACGCCGATCGACGCGTGAAACTCCGCCGGTGCGGTCCCGAACGGGGTGCTCGCGATCGCGACGTCGCGCAACGCGTACCCCGGCGCGTCCGCTCGCCGGCCGCTCGAAGACCGCGCTCGCGCCCCGATGCCCGTCGAAGAGCGCGGTCGCGTGCTCGTCGATGGCACGCGCGCGCCGATGCTCTCCGACGACCGTCCTCCGATACCCTCGAGGGGAGTGAGCGGTGGCAGGTCTGCGGCGACGCGGGTTCCGCGAGCGCCGTCGGTCTGTAGCCAGCCCTGCGCGATCAGCTCGTCGAACGCGGCGACGACGGTGTTGCGATTGATCTCGAGGTCGCGTGCGAGGGCGCGCGTGCTCGGCAACCGATCGCCCGCGCGCAGGGCGCCGCGGCGCACATCGCGCGCGATCGCGTCGGCGAGGCGGACGAACAGCGCCGTGTCGCCCGACGCGGGTGTGGACAGGAGCCGTGGAATGGACCACATGACTTGTACATCTTGGACCTTTTGCCTAGTCCATTCCAGCGTCAACGTTAGCTCATGACGCGAGCGACAACGCACGACACCCACGAATCGACGCCGACGCTATCGATCACGGACCGCACGAAGCTGCGACGCTTACCCAAGCGCGGGTCGTACGACGCCGCCGTGGTGCACGCGATCCTCGACGAGGCCCTGGTGTGCCACATCGGATTTGCCACCGGCGCCGATCGCGCGCCGATCGTGATCCCCACGACGCACGTGCGCATCGACGATCACCTCTACGTCCACGGCAGCGCCGCGAGCCACATGCTGCGCTCGCTCGCCGGCGGACTCGAGATCTGCGTGACCGTCACGCTGATCGATGGCCTCGTGTTCGCGCGCAGCGCGTTCCATCACTCCATGAACTACCGCTCGGTCGTGGTGTTCGGAACGGCAACGCTCGTCGACGAACCTGCGGCGAAGCGTCGCGCGCTCGATGCGCTGATCGACAAGTTGTCGCCGAATCGCACCGCCGGGTGTCGCGGACCGAACGAGAAGGAGCTGCTCGCGACGAAGGTGATCGCGATGCCGATCGTCGAAGCATCGGCAAAGATCCGCACGGGCCCGCCGATCGACGACGCGGAGGATATGGGGTTGCCGTACTGGGCCGGCATCGTGCCGTTGCAGCTCGCGCGCGGATTGCCGCGCACCGCGGCCGACTGCGATCGAGGACCGCCGGCGGATCTGCGCTGATCGGGCACGCGCCGGATTGGTTCGACCCATGCCGCCCGTTTCCGTGTGCATGTGACGCGACCGGCTGTACCCAAGAAGCATGCGCTCCGTCGCTGCTCTCACGTTGGCCGCCCTGCCCGTTCTTGCCACCTTCGCCGGGTGCTCGTTGTCACCACAGACGAAGCGAGCGCAGTCGATCTTCGATGCACGCGAAAAGGCGAGCCGCACGTTCGCGCCGTCCGATGCGATCGAGCTCGCGATGGCGATCCACTTCGCGTTCGAGCAAGGCGACTACGCGGACAACTACGCGCAGCTGTCATCGGACGTGCTGAGCGCGCAGTACGCGCTCGAGCGCGTGACGATCGACGGCTCGCCCGAGACACCGGTCGTCCTCGCGTGGCGCGGCGTGATGTACGAGGACACGGGGCGCGTGACCGAAGCGCGCGAGGAGTATCGCAAGTCGTTCGAGCTGGCCCCGACGTTCCTCGCGGGCAGCAAGCTCGTCCCGATCTTCGGCACGTTCCACGATGCCGAGTCGGTGATCAACACGTGCAAGCGCGCCTATCCGACGCTGACGAAGGTGGACAAGCAACTCGCCTTCATCGACCTGTGCGCGAAGGAGCTCGGCAAGCTCGTCCCCGAGGACCAGACGCTGGCCTGGCTCGATCCACAAGCGGCCGCGTGGTACGGGCGCGAGAACGAACGTCGCGAGAAGGCCGCGCTCGCCGAGCAGGAGCAACGCCGGCTGCGCAAGGAACGCGCGGAGAAGGTCGCCGCCTACGTGCAGCGCTGCTCGGCGACGTGCCACGACCGCGGCGTCAGCTGCCAGGACAAGTGCAACGGCGATCCGGTGTGCAGCGAGCGCTGCGAGACGAGCTACAACACGTGCGTCGACGGATGCGAAGCCGCGGCGCAGAAGGCACTCACGCCGGCCCCGACGAAGGCGCCCGCGAAGCCGTCGGGAGAAGAGCAAAGAACCGGTCCATCTGGGCGCGCTGCTTCGAAGGCATGAACTCGAAGTTGCGCCCGCGATCGATGATCTCCCAGAACTCCTTCGACTCGACCTTCGCGAGTTGCTCGCGGATCGATGCGAGCCGCTCGCGATCCTCGCCTTCCATGTCCTTCGCGATCAGCTTCGCGCGATCGTCGGCGCCGGCGGCGAGGTAGTAGCAGGCGAGCTTCACCTGCGCCTTGCGGATGCCTTGCAGGCCCGACTCCTGGCGCTTCACGCGCAGCGGCTGATCGAGCTCGAGGAACATCGAGAGCATCTTCTCGTCGAGATCCGCCGGTAGGTTCGCCTTCCCCGCCTGCGCGTGCGCGAACTCGCACAGCGCGGCCACGTCCCACGCGACGGTCTCGGTGACGAACCCGAGCTGCATGTCGTAGCTCGTGCGACCGTAGTAGATCATGTGTCGCACGCCGGTGATCGCCATCTCGGCGGAGCCGCCGCGGATCATGCTCTCGACGAGCAAGCGGTACTGGTTCATCACGTTGTACGCGGTGCGCACGGCGCGCGCGTTGAGCGCAGCGCGCAGGTAGCTGTTCATGAACCGGAACGCGAGATCGAGGACGTCGCGATCGTTCTTCGCGAGCGCAGCCTCGCCGATGTAGCGCGTGTCGATCGCGATCAGATAGTTGATATCGGGCATGTCGCCCTGCGCCTCGGCATAGATGCCCAGGTACTGGCGCAGCGCTTTCCATTCGAGCCACGTGCGCTCGGTCTCGAGATCGCGCAGTGACTCGGGATCCATCGCGACGAAGTCCGGGTTGCTCGCGATGCTGTCGTTGATGTGGAACCAGTTCGGCTGCACGCGGTGCTTGATGTCGAGATAGCCGACGACGAAGTCTTTGATCGCATCGACCGCCCGGCTCGCGATGATCTTGTCCTTGCCGGAGATCGAGTTCGACGTGATGTCCGTCAGCTCCTCGAGCGCCGTGATCGCGTTCGCCTGGCCCTGCGTGAGCACCTTCGTCTCGCTCGTCATCGACGCTTCTTGGAGATCCGCGGCGGCTTCTGCCTGGATGCGCGTGATGAGGTTCGTGGGCTCGAGGAAGCGGAACACGTACGCGAAGTACGGAAGCATGATCACGATGCCACCGCCGGTCGCGACCATCATCGCGAACACGGTCGCGCGCGGCACGAACGCCGAGTGCAGCGACAGCGAGAGGAACACGCCGACGACGCAGGTGATGACGTAGTACGACATCACCGAGACGTTCGTGCGATCGCGCAAGAACATGCGCGCGACGCCCGTGTAGCGATCGGACGTGAGCTGCACGAGGAGGGAGACGACGGTGATGACGATGCCGAGGATCGCCGCCGTCATGCCGGCGAGCCCCGACAGCGCGTCGGAGATCAGCGCGGGCTCGAACTGGAGCAGGCGCCCGGCACCGCTCTCGTTCGCGTTGGCGACGCCGCCGGTGACGTAGTGGTCGATCAGGTAGAACGCGCCGAAGCCGGCGATCGCGATGCCACCGAGGATCGCGACGGGAACCAGCCACAAGCGCAGGCTCGAGACCTGGGCTGAGCGTCGGCCTGCGCGTACTCGTGCCACGCGGCGAATCTACATCACATGAGGCCGGCGGGGACCGCACCCGGCGTCGGTAGGGAGTACGTCGTATCCCACGTCTGCGCGGTGTTCTCCGTCGTCTCGTCGGCACCGGTCACGCCGTTGCCCGCGCTGCCGCTCTGAAAGCCACCCTCTTGCGCGAGGCGCTTGGTCGATTTCCCCGACGCGGGCGCGGTCGCCTGCGGAGCCAGCGTCCGCGCGTCGGCCTTGTACGGCGTGGTCGCCGAATCGCTGTCCGGGCCATCGATCATCACGCCGCTCTTGTCGACGATGCCGTTGGCGACCGTCGGCGCACCCGCGAGCACCATGTCGACATCGCGAACGAGATCGCTCGTGCCATCCCACGAGAACAGGACGACGATCTCGCCGCCGTTGGTCAGGCTCGGGACGCCGTTCGCGGCGACCGGGGTCATCGTCGAGAGCGCGTAGGTCGGCGCGGCGCCATACGCGGTGGTGAAGTTGGCAACGGTATCGATCGCGACGGTGACCACGCCATGGGCGGCGATCTGCGCGCCGGCCGGGAACTTCACGATGAAGTCCGTCGAGTCCACCGTGGGCGATCCGGCGGGAACGCGGAAATACGACCCGGCGTCGCTCAGGTAATAGCCTGCTAGATCGATGGGCGTGCTTCCTGGATTCGCGATCTCGATGAACTCGCCCGTCGACGGCGCGAGCACGATCTCCGTGAGCAACAGCTTCGCGCTCGTCTGCGGCGGCGGACCATCGCTCGGCGGTGGCGTGGTCATCGAGCCGTCGCGGCCGTCGCTTCCCGAGCCCATGGCGTCGGGCATCGCGCTGCCGTCGTCGTCGCCGCTGTTGTTCGGCGCCATGACGCCTTCCGCGCAGCCGGCAGATGCCAAAATCACGAGGAAAACGCGATGCAGCACGGCGGATTGCGTACCGCAGGCCGGGCGATCGCTACAACCTGTTTCTCGTGACAGGACGGTGATGATTCGGGTAGTTGGCGTCAGCGCTGGCCCGAGGAGCCGTAGGTTTTGTATGGTCCCACCCGCAACCGTATTCAGAAGGAGACCCCGTGGCTGAAGTGACCCTCGAGGAACGTGGACGAGCGCTGGAAGATCAGTTCTTCGAGAAGGAGAACGCGCAGAAGCTCGCCGCGATGAAAGAGAAGCTCGACACGCAACGCTCGCGCGAAGATCTGCGCAAGGCGTCCGGCATGTCCGACGACGCGGTGCTCGACAAGCTCGTGAGCTTGGGGCTCCGCTCGAACACGATCGCGGCGCTGTCGCTGGTCCCGCTGATCTCGGTCGCGTGGGCCGACGGTCAGATCCAGGACAACGAGCGCACGGCGATCCTGCAAGGCGCGCACGGCAAGGGACTCGAGCAAGGCACGGACGGCTACGAGCTGCTCCAGACCTGGCTCAAGACCAAGCCGAGCTCGGAGCTGTTCGAGGCGTGGGAGGGCTACATCAAGGCGCTCGCATCGCAGCTCAACGAGGAGCAGAACCGTCTGCTCAAGAATCAGATCGTCGGCTTCGCGAAGATGGTCGCGGCCTCGGCAGGCGGCATCCTCGGCTTCGGCAAGGTGAGCGGCGACGAGGAGAAGGTGCTGAATCAGATCGAAGCAGCGTTCCCGCGCTGATGAACCTCCTCGGCAAGACGGGCGTCAAGGTCTCGCGCGTCGCGCTCGGTACGATGTCCTTCGGCGGCGATGCCGATGAAGGCACGGCCGGCGCGATCTGGCGCGCGGCGCTCGATGCCGGCGTGAACCTGATCGATACCGCCGACGTCTACAACGAAGGACGCTCGGAGGAGATCGTGGGGCGGCTGATGAAGCCGAACCGCGACGAGCTCGTGCTCGCGACGAAGGCGTACTTCCCGATGGGAAAGGGCCCGAACGATCGCGGCTCGTCGAGGTATCACCTCGTGCGTGCGGTCGAGGCGTCGCTGCGGCGCCTGCAGACCGATCGCATCGATCTGTTCTATCTGCATCGCTTCGACGACGTGACCGCGCTCGACGAATCGCTGCGCGGCCTCGAGGATCTCGTCCGCGCCGGCAAGATCCTCTATCCCGCGTGCTCGAACTTCGCGGCGTGGCAAGTCGCGCACGCCCTCGGCATCCAAGCCGCGCGCGCGTGGGCACCGCTGGTCGCGATCCAACCGATGTACAACCTCGTGAAGCGCGCCGCGGAGATCGAGATCCTGCCGATGGCGGGCTCGCTCGGCGTGGCCGTCATTCCGTACAGCCCGACGGGCGGCGGCCTGCTCACGGGCAAGTACGGCGCGAGCCACGCGCCCGAAGGTGGGCGCTTGCTCGTGAACAAGATGTACGCGACGCGCTACGCGGATCGTTCGCTTTACGCGATCGCCGATGCGTTCTGCGCGATCGCCGCAGAGCTCGGCCACGCTCCCGCGACGCTCGCGGTGGCGTGGGTCGCATCGCATCCCCACGTGACGAGCGTGCTCGTCGGCGGGCGCAACACGGAGCAGCTCGGGCCGACGCTCGGCGCGAACATCGTCGTGCTCGACGACGCTACGCGGGCGCGAATCACGGCGCTGTCACCAGCACCGCCGCCCGCGACGGATCGCAACGAAGAGACCAGCGCGCACAACTACGGCACGCGCTGAGCTGATCACATCGGCTTCATGATGCGCAGGGCCATGAGCAGGCCGAGCACACCACCAGCGCCGACGATGATACCGAGGATCAGCTGGAACGGCGCGAGCTTCTTCGACAGCTCCATCGCCTTCGTCTCGGCCGACGACTCGCCCGGGATCCACTTCGCGATCTGCGGCATTCCGAAGAGGAAGCCGAGCAGGATCGCACCGTAGCTGCCCGCGATCGCGAACAAGCCGAGGATCGGGAAGTGCGGGAGGATCCGGAACGTGTTGATCAGGCCGAAGTTCAGCAGCGCCCAGATTCCCAGCGCGAGCAGACCGACGCCGATGAACGCCTGGAACGGTACGAGCTTATCGATCAGCGCCTTCGCATCGGGCTTCTTCGCCACGATCAGACCTGACACTCCGAGAATTCCGCCGGCGATCATCAAGATGATCAATACCCAACCAAGACCTCCGATCATGGTGCCTCCTTGCGCGATTGGCGCAGCCCGATACTACGTCAGTACGCGTCCACCATCATCATATTGATGGCCGGCTTTCGCGTGCCACGTTCGCGCAACCGGGCACGAAGCTCGTCCACACCGTCGCCGGTGAGCCGTTCGAGCTGCTCCCGCCAGTGCAAAGATCGCGCGGGATCGGATCGCCGCGCTGCACGCGAGCCCCAGAGCAGGAGCTGCCCACTTCGATAAGCGTCGGTCTCGTGCGCGAGCCCCGCCTCCACGTGGACGACGGCGCGCTCGGGTGCGCCGTCTTGCATCGCGAGCCACGCGGCGCAAAGACGCAGCGATGGATCCGTCGGCGACTCGACGATCGCGCGCTCGATCGCGGCGCGTGCGGCCGGAACATCGTGGCGATGCTCGTACGCGAGCGCCGCGGTGTGAACGTGATCGGTCGTCGGCGTGTGGGCGGCGACGAAGCCGTCGAGCGGGGTGGCGACGAAGCCGGTTTCGGCGGGCAGCGACGTCATCTCCCAGCCACCGGCGGGACCGTTCCACTGCCACGCGAACTCGGCCCACCTGCCCTCGCACGTCGGCGCGCGATCGATGCCGACATGCGCGCGCAGCATCGCCGGCGAGACGACGACGCAGTGCACGTTGACCGCCTGCGCGAGGATGCCGCCGAGCTGACGCTTCACGCCGGCCTCGTCGCGATCGCCGAGGAAGCGTGCGAGATCGCGCGGAACGAGGGGTGCGCTGCGATTCTCGATCAGCGTGCGGAGCCTGCGCTCGCGGTGCTTCGAGTGAACCTCCCACGCACGCGATGCGCGGAACTCGCCGCGCTGGATCGCGGGCGACTTGTAGTGGTTGTTGCAGACCATGAACTCGGCACCGGGCGTCGGACGCACGACCTCGATGTGCGGCCCTGCGAGCTCGAGCACGAGCGCGCTCTTCTCGCGTGCGCTGCCGATCGCGACACCCCAGCTCGACGATGCGGGGCGTTCGCGTGCGATCGCGATCGCATCCGCGAGCGTCTCCGCGCGGCGTGCGATCTCGTGGATCACGTCGACGATCATCGCGCCGGACCACGTGACCTTCGTGTGCCAGCGCGTGTGCGGTGCGATGACGAGCCCCGCTTCGTTGACCACGGTGACGACGGGTGCATCCGCGCCGCGCGACGCGAAGAAGCCATAGCGCTGGCCCTTGTCCGGCGCGCACACGACGAAGCTCGGCGCGGCGTCCCACACACCGAGGCCCGGGAAATCGAAGTTGCGCGCGAACAATAGCTCGCCGTCCGCGGTCGCCGAGCCCCACGCGATCGCCGTCGAGCACGCGGGAATCGCGGCGGCGGTGGTGCGCGCGGTCATCGGCTTCGCGAAGGGACCGATGCGACCGCGCGCGAACAGCGACACGCAGTTCTGTAGCGAGTCCATCGTCGCGATCGTACGCATCGCAGCCGAGGTGTCGTAGCCGCCGAGCTCGTGGGCTACCGCGTCGGCGAATGCGCGCGTTCGCGCGGCGAGCTCCGGCGGGCGATGCTTCGCGAGATTGTTCTGCCATGCGTTCGCGAGGCTGCGGATCGCGAACGTCTCGATCTTCCCGAGCCCGCCGGCGAGGACCTTCTCCGGCATCTCGCGATAGAACTCGACGAGGCGCGCGGCATCCGCGGCGGTGAGGCGCCCGTGCTGCGCGCCCATCTGCTCCTGCGTGCCGGCGAGTCGAGCGAGGAATAACGGCTTCGTGGTCATGAGCGACGCTTCTTTCGTTTGGGGCGCAGCGGTTCGAGCACGCGCTCGACGAGCTCGGAGGCGACTTCGTCGGGGTGTGCGATGCCGAGAACGTGGTGGACGAGCACGCCATCGATGACGGCGAGAACGAGATCGACAACACGCGCCGGATCGCACGGGAGCACTTCTTTACGCGCGATGCCGGCGCGCAGATCCGCGACGAGCGCATCGCGTCCCGCGATCACCACACGCCGCTCGCGATCGAGCAGGTTCGCGACGTCGCGGCCGCCCACGGCCCACAGCTGGAGCAATCCGCCGATCAGCTGGGGCCGCTCCCGGTGGAACGCGAGCGTCGCGTCGACGACCGCGCGCAACCGGTCGAGCGGATGCGCCTCCTGCATCGCCTTGGTCGTGATCTCGGTCGTGATCTCTCGATACATCTGATCGAGGACGCTCTCGAACACCGCGCCGAGGTCGGGAAAGTAGAAGTACAGCGTCGGTCGCTTCACGCCGATCGCGTCGGCGAGCTCGCGCATCGAGGTCTGCATGCCGCGCGTGCGCAGGACATCGAACGCTTGGCGCGCGAGCTGTTGGCGGCGTTCGAGGTCCGGGCGGCGCGGCATTAGCTGACACTTTGTCAGTACAAGAAGCCTGACAGAGTGTCAAGCAACACTGTCGCGACCAATGCTCGGCCCGCGAACCCACCCCGTGCGCGCGCTCGTGTACGCTGCGAACGCTTTCTGTGGTGACGATGGCGGCACGCGATGAAGTAGTGATGCAGAAGCCGGAGGAGATCCGGTTTCTAGTACCCGTGTTCCACACGCCGAACTCGTGCGCAGGCGCGGTGACCGCGTATCTGCTCCGGCGGATCGCGTATCGCGCCGGTGCGTACGCGCCCGGCATTCAAGAACACATGTTCCACGAGCTCAACACGACGCGCGAAGGCGCGACGATCGAGCGCGTACAGCGCTGGTTCACGTCGCACGTGAGCGCGCTGCACGAGCTCGGGTATCGCCTTCAGTGCCGTCGTGTCGCGACGCCGACGCCGGCGATCGTCGATTGGGTGGCGGCGGGTCGCGGCTATCGCGGCGCGATGTTGCCCACGAGCTTCCACAAGCTCCATCCACCACCCGCACACGCGGGTGAAGGCGAAGGCGATCCGTCGACCTGGCACGCGATCGGCCTCACGATCGACCGTCTCGAGCAAGGCTCCGAGGAGCAGCTCGTGATGATCGATCCGTGGCCCGGCATCGGCGGTGGTGGCAAAGATCGCGACAAGGTCTCGCCGCAGCTCGAAGTCGCGCATCGCGAGCGCAACTTCCACGGCTTGATCTTCTTCTGGACCGGCTGGTCCTGATCCAGTCGATCTACCGCCGGCCGAGCCGATCGAGCACCTTGGCGAGCGCCGCCTTGGTCGCGAACGTCGCTTCCGTCGTCGGCGCGAGCTTCTCGCGAATCGCGAGCGCCTTGCGCAAGTGCGTCTCCGCGAGCGGGTCATCACCCTCCGCCACGGCAACGCCCGCATAGATGTCGTGTACGTCGGCGACGTCGAGGTGCAGCTCGCCAAACGCCTCGCTCGCGATCCGCTCCGCGCTCACCGCTTTCGCGCGCGCCTTGTCGATGCGGCCGAACGCGAGGTTGACGAGCCCCGAGAGGACGAGCGTGCGACCGTATGCGGGATGGGACTCGCCGATGCGGCGAGCGAGCTCGACGACACGCTTCGTCACGTCGAGCGCCTCGTCGATCCGCCCTGCCCGCACGTACGCACGCGCGAGCGCGTCGAGGATCGGGATCGTCCACAACGCGTGTTCCGAGGCGCTCGCGAGCTGCGCTGCTTTCTCGGCGTGCGAGAGCGCCGTCGTCTCGTCGTCGCGCAGGTGAGCGAGCTTGCTCGCGAGCGCGTACGTCTGCGCGGCCCGCCGCGGATCCGGCGTCATCGCGAGCACGAGGACCACCTGCGACTGCGCCTCGGCGAGGTGTGCACGATCGATCAGCACCGCTGCGCTCGCGAGCCGCGCATCGATCTCGATCGCGGCGGTGTGCTCGACGGCTGCGCGCGCGGCGACCCGGTCCAGCTCGACGAGGCCTCCCTCGACGCTGCCGAGCGCGACGAGCAACCGAGCGTGCGCGAGCGATCCGGCGAGGGCGGTCGCGCGATCCGGATCCGCGGCCGCGCGTTCAGCGCTCTGGAGGCCAGCCGGGGTCGCACCGACGACGAGATCCGCGCGTGCGATCGCGAGATCGCGCGAGCCCGAGGGCGTGCAGTCGTCGAGCTCCGGCAGCTCGGTGAACATGTCGACGGTGCGCGTCGCCGCCGCGCGATCGATCGATGCGAGGCGTGTCGCGAGTGCGGCCAGCAGCGCACCGTGCTCCGCGGAGCACGCCTTCGCACGCGCGTCGTTCACAAGACACGCAGCGTGCGCGCGCTCGGCCCACGCCCGCGATCGCTCGTCGAGCTCCGCCGCGATCCGCCGCCACGCTTCGAGGGCAAACGGCGATCCGATGCGCGTGAATGCCGTGCGTGCACCGGCGGCGATCGTCTCGGTCCAGGTCTGGCTCGCGAGCTCCGCCGGCGGCGTGCACGTGGGTGCGTTGGCGTGTGGCGAACGCGTCGCGGCGATGACGACGACCGCGGCGACGGCGAGCGCGGCGGCGCCACCGGCGATCCACGGCGTGCGCGATCGCGGGCCGGCGAGTGCGTGCGCCACGTCGGTCATCGACGCGAAGCGCGCGTCCGGATCGGCGGACAGACCGCGCTCGATCACCGCGTGCAACCAGCCCGGCGTCTCGCTCACCGCGGGCGGACACCCCTCGTCGATCAGCGCCAACTGATCCGCGACGCTGTCGCCGAGAAACGGACGCTTCCCGTGCAGCGCCTCGTACAGCGACGAGAAGAACGCGAATTGATCACTCCGCGCATCGGCGCGCTGCCCGCGCAATTGCTCGGGCGACATGTACGCGAGCGTCCCGATCATGCCAGCCGTCGCCGCGGTCACGACGGCATCGGGCGCTGGCTTCGCCGTGCTCGCGTGCGCGACACCGAAGTCCGCGACGCGCACTTCACCATCGTCACCGACCAGGATATTCGCGGGTTTGACGTCGCGATGGATGATGCCGGCCTGATGAGCGGCTGCGAGTCCGTTCGCCGCCGAGCGAAAGTTCGACACGATCGCGCGCCAATCGCGCGGTGTCGCGAGCCACTTGTCGAGGCTGATGCCGCGAACGAGCTCCATCGTGAGGTACGTGCGTCCGTCCTTCTCGGCGACGTCGTACACGTCGACCACGTTGCGATGCGACAGCCGCGCCATCGCGCGCGCCTCCGCGACCAGGCGTGCTTGATCCTCGGCGCCGAGGAACTCGTCGTGCAGCACTTTGATGGCCACCTTTCGATCGAGCACCTTGTCGTGCGCGGCCCACACCGTTCCCATGCCGCCGTGCCCGAGGCGTTCGATCAACACGTACCGATCGTCCGGCGTGAAGCCATCCGCGGCGGGCGCAGCCCCCGGCTTTGTAGCGACGAGATCCGCGTCCTCCATCGCGAGACGAGGGTGCCACGGAGCGCCTCGTGGCACCATGCGTGTCATGGCCAAGCGCGACGCGTCCGACGCGATCACGACGGTGCGAACCGTCGACGGTCCGCGCGGTCCCGTGCGGCGAACGTTGCTCGTGCTGGCCGGGGACGACGTGACGACGTTCGCGCTGCCCGCGAGTGGTGGCGTGACGATCGGTCGCGGCAGCAAGTGCGACATCGCGATCGATCACCCGACCCTCTCGCGAACACACTTCGTGATCCGGCTCGATGCACAGATCGCCGTGATCGATCGCGAGAGCGCGAACGGGACGCAGCTGCGAGGAGCGCGACTGCCCGCGAACAAGCCTGTCGTCATCTCTCCGTACGAGATGTTCCACGCCGGTGATCTCGGGTTCGTGGTGCAGGAGACCGCATCGAGCACGCATGCGCCAATCGCGCGCGAGACGCGACCCGCGTCGGGACCGGTCGACGGCGCGCCGACGCCGGTGCTCGTGGATCCGGCGATGAAGCGGCTGTACGAAGTGGCCACCCGCGTCGCGCGTGGAACGATCGGCGTGCTCGTCGTCGGTGAAACAGGATCCGGCAAGGAAGTGCTCGCCGAGCTCGTGCATCGCCAATCGCCGCGCGCGAACGCGCCGCTCGTCCGGATCAACTGCGCGGCGCTGTCCGAGTCGCTGATCGAGAGCGAGCTATTCGGCCACGTAAAGGGGGCGTTCACGGGCGCGCAGTCCGATCGCGCCGGACTGATCGAAGCCGCCGACGGTGGAAGCGTCTTGCTCGACGAGATCGGCGAGCTGCCCGTAACGACGCAAGCCAAGCTGTTGCGCGTACTCGAGGATCACCGTGTCACGCGCGTCGGCGCCACCACCCCGCGCCAGGTGGACGTGCGCTTCATCGCTGCGACGAATCGCGATCTCGAAGCCGACATCGCCGCGGGCACGTTTCGCCGCGACCTCTACTTCCGCATCGCCGGCGCGGTCCTCGCCATTCCTCCGTTGCGAGCGCGACGCTCGGAGATCGAGCCGCTCGCGCGCACGTTCCTCGCCGACGCGGCACGCCGCAACGGACTGCCGATCCCCGAGCTCACACCCGCCGCGCTCACCGCGCTCCTCGTGCACCCGTGGACCGGCAACGTGCGCGAACTGAAGAGCACGATCGAGCGCGCGGTTCTTCTCTCGGACACCACGATCGATGTCGAGGGTCTCTCGCTCGGAGCAGCAGCGACCGAATCACGTCGCGAGTCGCCGTCGCTACCCGACGAGCTAGAAGCGATCGAGAAGCAGCGGATCGTCGACGCGCTCGCGCAGCACGGTGGCAATCAGACGCGCGCAGCGGAAGCGTTGGGCATCCCGCGGCGCACGTTCGTCAAGCGACTCGCGCAGTACGGGCTCCAGCGCCCGCGGCGCTGATCACTTGAACGTGCCGAGGTCGACGTACGCGTGGTCGGCCATGATCACGTACGGGCGATCCTGGAACGTCAGCTTGCCGCGGCCGTCGTGCTTGACGATCTGCAGGAGGCCCATGCCGTAGCCCATCGGTCCCTGCGAGTAGTAGTTGATCGACATCTTGTACGGGCCGGCCTTCGGCGTTCCGTTGATCGTGAAGCACTCGGGGCCGTAGCCCGTGGTCACGTCGGCGTACAGCTCGCCGCCTGACGGAAGCTGCTTGTTCGAGTACCACGCGTGTCCACCCACGGCGTCCTGGATGTGGAAGTCGACGTCGTTCGCGTCGGTCTCCCAGTACATGATGAAGCGCGTCGACGATCCGGTCGCGATCGACAGTCCGCGCTTCTTCAGCGCCGCCGCGATCTCCGCCTTCTTCGCCGGAACCGCCGCCGCGTACGCCGCACCGATCAGCCCCGCGTCCTCGCGCAGGATGCGCTCGCCGCCTTCGAAGCGGCCCGAGGGATACTCGCGATCGATGCCCGCGAGGATCGCGGCAAACGCATCCGCGTGATTGCCCGCGCGCAGCTGCGCGTACGCGAGCAAGCGATGGCCCGTGAGGTGATCCGGGCGCTCCTCGACGGCGCGCTTGTACGTGTCCACCGCGAGCGAGCGCGCTTCCGCTGACGCAGCGCCGATGCGCTCGAGGCGCTCGCCGGCGAAGCGGCGCAGATCGGCGCGGCCCGGGAACAGATCGATGATCGATCCGTACATGCGCGATGCTTGCGCGAGGTTCTTGTTCGCCTCGAGTGCCTCGCCCATGCCGATCAGCGCGAGCACATCACCCGGCTCCTTGTCGTGCCACGCCTGCGCCTTCGCGAGCGCACCCGCGAGGTCCTTCTTGCGCAGCATGCGATCGATCTGCGCGAGGTTGCCCTTGAGCGGCGCCGGGCTGCCCGGCGGAGGCCACGCTTCGGCGCTATCCGACGGCGTGTTGCCGTCGGCGACGTACTCGCGCATGCGTTGATCGCTGCGCAACTCGGCCACCGGCTCGGCGGACGGCGCCACCGTCGTCGCCGGAGCACCGGATCCCGCCGACGCACCCGACATCGGACCCGCGTTCTGCACGCGTGCGGGACGCGGCGGCGGCGGCGGTGCTGCCGGGGCCGGGTCCATCTCGTCGCCCGTCGAGTCCTCGAAGTCGCCAGACACCTTCCTCTTCAAGTCGTCGGCACCGCCGGCGTCCTCGTCGCGCTTGTCCATCGCGAGGCGATGCTCGCCGGGGGCGAGGCTGAGCTTCGCCCCTTCTTTCGACTCCTCCTGCTCCGTCGCCTTGTTGTTCTTCTCGGCATCCTTGGTCGCGAGCTGCTTCTCGGCCTTCGGCAAGGGCTTCTTCGTCGGAGGCTTCGCCGTCGCGATCTGCGACGAACGCCGCGTCTGTTCGATGCCGCCGGGGCCGACGACGAGGATGTCTGCGAGCGAGTTGCGATCGATGCCATAGCGCGCGTAGTCGCTCTCGCTCTCGAGGACGAGCATCGACGTCTGGCTCGAGATCACGCGAGCGGCGACGGCCTTCGTCGCGATCTCCGTCTTCAGCTTCTTCGCGACGTCGGGCTTCGCGTCGCCGAGTGCGTCCTCGAGATCGGCGATCTCCGCGGCGGCCGCGGCGCGCTCCACCAACGCTGGCGTTCCGCCGACCGTGCCCACGGTGCGCGTCGTGTTGCCGATCTTGACGGACATCGTCTGCGCCGGCTTGTCGAGCTTCGCGTACACCATGATCCGCTGGTTCGGTCGCGCCGATTCGATCACGCGCGGGTACACCCACGACGCGCCCTCGACGGACACCGCGACATCGGACATCACGCGCTCCCCGATCGCCGAGGCGACCTCGCCGATGCTCTGATCGAGATCGACGACCGCACCGGTGCGCGGCAAGCCCGCGGTCACGAGCGACTTCGCGATCGCGGCGTCGCGGATACCGCCCGACAGCACGACATCGACGCGTTCGGTGCCGGTCATCGCCTTGATCTTCGCGGTGAGCTCCGCACCTTCGGTTCCGGCGGTGAGCACACCGTCGGTGACGATCACCACGCGCTGCGCGTTGTTGCCGCTCACCTTCGCGAGGGCCTGCGAGAGATCCGACGCACCTGCGGCGCCGCGGGTGATCAACGCTTCGGTCTGGATCGAGCCGAAGCCCGACGCCGGTCCCGAGTAGATCGACTGCGTGTCCTGATCGAATGCGATGACATCGATCGAGACGCCTTGGTACTTCGTCGCCATCGTCTCGACGAGCTCGCGAATGTTCGTCGCGTAGCGCGCGAAGCCGAGCGCGCGCGAAGCGCTCGTGTCGACGAGCAGCGTCAGGCCCTTCGGAACATCGGCCGCCACGCTCGCGCCATCGAACGGCGACAGCTGCGCGACGACGAGCTGCCCCGACGAGATCGCCTCGGCGGTCGCGGGCGCGTTCGACACGAAGTCGCGATTCGGCTGCCAGTTGCGCTCGTTGAGCAGCTGCTGCACGCGCGAGCCATCGATGTTCGTGGTGTCGAGCGAGACGTCGACGCGCTCGACCTTCGGCAAGCCCCGCAGCGGCAGCACGTAGCGCGCGCCGGGCAGCTCCTGGCTGAACGAGAGCACGAGGTGCTTCGTCCCCTTCGCGGGGATCGGGAACACGCGCGCGGTGAACTGGTTGCCCTCCGCCTTCTCCATCAGCGCGGGGTCCTGCTTGCGGTGCAGGAAGTCTTCATAGGCGCGGCGCGCCATCTGCTTCTCGACGACCTCGGCCTCCATCCACTGGCCGTTGTTCTCCATCGCGAAGCGACTCACGGCGGCGTTCTGCGGCAGCGTGATCGCGAACGTGCCTTCGCGAACGCGATCCTCGGTGTTCGCGAAGTAGAGGTGGAGCTCGGTGAACGCGAGCGGTCCTTGCACGACGGCCTTCGCTTCGACGCGCGTCGCGAGGAGGCCCGAGCCATCACTCGCGGTCAGTGTCCACGGAGCGGCGATTTGCTCGAGCGGCATCTGTTGCGCGCTCGCGGCGATCAGCGGAAGCGGAACCGCGATGACTTTGCCGCTACCGACGGTCTGCGTGACCTCGGTGGTCTTCGGGGACGGACGCGGCGCGGGTCGATCGGGCTCACTCGGACGGGTCGGGGTCTGGCAGGCGACGAGGAGGCCGAACAGTGCGTGACGGATGCGCATGGACTTTTTGAACGCGCCACGGACGCAGCCGGCCTATCGGCCTTTCGCAGATATTCATCGCAGACACTTGGAATATCTCGCCAAGGTCACGCTACGTCTGGTGTCTCGGCGGGGGGACGAGGCACCGATCTGGGATGTAGGCACCTTGGAACACCGCCCTTTACTCGTGCGTCATCCGTGGGTTCGACGGGCACGAACGGTGCAACCATCGTGGGCATGCGCATCGCGTGCACGTGGTGCTTCGTCATCCTCGTTTCGGGATGCGTGTTCCCCACACCGTCGAAGGAGTTCGCCTGCAAGACCGATCAGGACTGCGATCCCGAGCGCGTGTGCGGCGATCAGCAGTACTGCATCATCCCGACGCTCGATGCAGCTCCCTCGGACTCTCCCGTCGTCGATGCGGCGATCGCGATCGATGGCGCGATGATCGATGCCGGTCCGATCGTCATGACCTTCAACGTCACGCTCACGGATTGTGATGGCAGCAAGTGCAAGGGTGGCTACGACGGGATGAAGCAGCCCGCACAAGGTGGTACGGCGAACGCGACCAAGCTCTGCGCCGATCACACGTTCCCGACCGCTGTCGACTACACCATCAGCACGAACACGCCCGGCGGTCGATTCTGCACCTACGTTCCGGGCTCGATGACCTGGGGTTGCGACGGCAGCTGTAGTGGCTGCAATCCGATCACCACCGTCACCTGCTCCAACCCCTGAGGTCCCTCAGACGAGGCGCACGCCCGACGGTGCCGTCGCATCACCCGCGAGGACCACGCGGCCCGAGAGCCACGCGAGCCAGGTCTCGCCGAGCACTTCGCGGCGCCACGTCGACAGCGCGGGCAACGACTCGGCTGCTGCGATGCCGCCTTCATCGATCGCACGCGCGAACTCTTCCGCGTCCGAACGCGTAGCGAGCAAGCGCGCGGCGACGCCGCTCTTCTCGGCGACGAGCTGCACGATCGCGAGCAGGATCTCCGACCACCGCTGCGCGCGAATCGACGGCGCGCCCTTGCTCGCGATGCGCGGTGGCACCGTATCGATGCGCGCACCCGCGATCGCCGTTGCGATCTCGTCCGCGCGTGACTTCGCGATCGACGACAGCCCCTTGAGCGAACGTACGCCGCTACCGTCCTTGGGCCGATTGCGCGCGAGATCGACGAGCAGCTTCTCGTTGAGCACCTGACCGAGCGGACGATCGAGGGCGATCGCCGTGCGATGCCGCCACTGGGCGAGCTCGATCAGTGCGGCCATCGCCGCGGTGTCCATCCCGCGCGCGTTCACTTGTCGCCACGCGGTCTCGGGCGTGACCTGCGAGGCAGCGAGCGCATCCGCCGCGACCTGCGTCGACTCCGCGAGCGACCACGGCAAGCGCGAACCGAGCCGTTCACGCAGCAGCGCGTACAGCGCCGGGAGGTGCAGCACGTCGGACTCGGCGTACGCGAGCTGCGCGTCGCTGAGCGGCCGCTGCCCCCAGTCCGTCCATTGGAGCTCCTTGCCGAGGGAGAGTCCGAGGAGCTCGTTCGCGAGCGGTGCGAACCCGATCTGATCGCCCATGCCGGCGAACGCTGCCATCACCTGCGTGTCGGCGATCTGCGGGATCGCGAGGCCGAACCGCGTGGCGATGAGTCCGAGATCTTGCCTGGGCGCGTGCGCCACGACGCACGGATGCGCTGCCAGCGCCGTGAGGAGCGGCCTCACGTCGACGACGAGCGGGTCGACGAGCGCGGTTCGCGGTGTCTCCGCCACGATCGAGGCCGCCGCGACATCCAACCGTACGTGTTTTGGAAGCCACGAGACCTGGACGACGCAGAGTGTGGGGACCAGCCGGTCCTGTGCGAGAAACTCGAGATCGAACGCCGCGAGCGGACTCTCCGCCACGGCCTCGGCGACCGCCGCGACCTCGTCAGCGTCGTCGATCAAGGCGGCAGGCACGCCGCACGATAGCTCAGCGGTACCGCGGCGTCAGGCGCCCAGACTTGTTAGATTGCAGCCCCCGGGAGAATCCAGATGACGAATACCTTCGGAAGCAAGGCACAGATCGCGGTCGGCGGAAGCAACGTCGAGCTCTACCGCCTCGATGCGCTCGTGAAAGCGAACGTCGGCGATGTCGCGACGCTGCCCTACTCGATGCGCATCCTGCTCGAGAACCTCTTGCGCTACGAGGATGGAAAGACGGTGAACCCCGTCGACATCGAGAACGTAGCGAGCTGGAACCCCAAGGTTCGCAAGGAGCAAGAGATCCAGCTCCGCCCCGCGCGCGTGCTGATGCAGGACTTCACCGGCGTTCCCGCCGTGTGTGACCTCGCCGCGATGCGCGACGCATTCGTGAAGCTCGGCAAGCCCGGCAACTCGATCAACCCGCTGCGCCCCGCGGATCTCGTCATCGATCACTCCGTGCAGATCGACGAGTTCGGAACGAGCATCGCGTTCAAGCACAACGTCGAGCTCGAATACCAGCGCAACCGCGAGCGCTACCTGTTCCTCCGGTGGGGCCAGCAGGCGTTCGACAACATGAAGGTCGTGCCGCCCGGCACCGGCATCTGTCATCAGGTGAACCTCGAGTACCTCGCGAAGGTCGTGTTCACCGAGAAGCTGAACGGCAACGTCGTCGCGTATCCCGACTCGCTCGTCGGCACCGACTCGCACACCACCATGATCAACGGCCTCGGCGTGTTCGGCTGGGGCGTCGGCGGCATCGAGGCCGAAGCCGTCATGCTCGGCCAACCGATGGCGATGCTGATCCCGGAGGTCGTCGGCTTCGAGCTCACGGGCAAGCTGCCCGCCGGCGCGACGGCCACGGACCTCGTCCTCACCGTCACGCAGATGCTGCGCAAGAAGGGCGTCGTCGACAAGTTCGTCGAGTTCTACGGTGCGGGCATCGGTGCGCTCTCGCTGCCCGATCGCGCGACGATCGCGAACATGGCGCCCGAGTACGGCGCGACGATGGGCTTCTTCCCCGTCGACGAAGAGACGCTCGCGTACTTGCGCTTCACGGGTCGCCCCGAAGCGCACGTGCAGCTCGTCGAGCGCTACACCAAAGAGAACATGCTGTGGCACGACCCGAGCGCGAAGCTCCGGTTCAGCGACACGCTCTCGCTCGATCTGTCGACCGTCGAGCCGTCGCTCGCGGGTCCCGCGCGTCCGCAGGATCGCGTGCCGCTCAAGACCTCGCGCCGCGCGTGGCGTCGCGCCGTCGCGGGCATCCTCGGTGACAAGTGCGGTGCGGATGCGACCGCGGTCGATGCGTGGTCCAACGAAGGCGGCCACGCGGCCCCGGGCGCACTCTCGACGACGAAGTCCGTGACCACGGACAAGGGCGCGTTCGATCTCGGTCACGGCTCCGTCGTGATCGCGGCGATCACGAGCTGCACGAACACCTCGAATCCGTCGGTGCTCATGGCCGCGGGCCTCCTCGCACAGAAAGCGGTCGCGAAGGGCCTCACGTCGAAGCCGTGGGTGAAGACGTCGCTCGCGCCCGGATCGCAGGTCGTCACCGATTACCTCGACGCGGCGGGCCTCATGGATCCGCTCGAGAAGCTCGGCTTCTACCTCGCGGGATACGGCTGCACGACGTGCATCGGTAACTCGGGCCCCGTGCACGACGAGATCGCGAATGCGGTCAAAGACGGCAACCTCGTCGTCACGTCGGTGCTGTCGGGCAATCGCAACTTCGAAGGCCGCGTGAATCCCGTCGTGCGCGCGAACTACCTCGCGTCGCCGCCGCTCGTCGTCGCGTATGCACTCGCGGGCACGATGAACTTCGACACCGAGACCGAACCGCTCGGCATCGGCAGCGATGGCAAGCCCGTGTTCCTGCGCGACGTCTGGCCGTCGCCCGCCGAGGTCGCCGAAACGATGCGCAAGGCGATCAGCCGCGAGCAGTACGAGAAGCGCTACGCGGCCGTCCTCGACGGCGACGAAGACTGGCGCTCGCTGCAAGTCCCCGCCGGCGACACGTTCGCGTGGGACGACAAGTCGACGTACATCCGCAAGCCGTCGTTCTTCGACGACCTCGGCCCGACGCCGAAGCCGCTCACCGACATCGCGGGCGCACGCCTCCTCGCGATCCTCGGCGATTCGGTCACGACCGATCACATCTCGCCCGCGGGCAACATCGCGAAGGACTCACCCGCCGCGCGCTACCTCGACGCGAACGGGGTCAAGCGCGCGGATTACAACCAGTACGGCGCGCGCCGCGGCAACCACGAAGTCATGGTGCGCGGCACATTCGCGAACATCCGCCTGAAGAACCTGATGCTGTCCGGCGTCGAGGGCGGCTTCACGCGCTACATCCCGAAAGCGGGCGGCCCGTCCGAGCAGCTCGCGATCTACGACGCGGCGATGAAGTATCACGACGAAGGCACGCCGCTCGTCGTCATCGCCGGCGAGGAATACGGCACCGGCTCCTCGCGCGACTGGGCCGCGAAGGGCACGCTGCTCCTCGGTGTTCGCGCGGTGATCGCGAAGTCGTTCGAGCGCATCCATCGCTCGAACCTGATCGGCATGGGCGTCATCCCGCTGCAGTTCGATGCCGGCCAAGACGCCGCCACGCTCGGCCTCACCGGCGACGAGCTGATCTCGATCGACGGCATCGCCGCGGGCGTCGCGCCGAAGAAGCGCCTGACCGTTCACGCCGGCGAGAAGACGTTCCAGGTCACCGCGCGCATCGATACTCCCCAAGAGGTCGAGTACGTGGTGCACGGCGGCATCCTCCAGTACGTGCTGCGCCAGCGAGCCGCCGCGTCGTGATACGCGTCGCGCTCCTCGCGGTCCTCGTCTCGGCGTGCGGCGCCAAAGACGCCACCGAGGACTACATCCGCAAGTCGAAGATGATCGAGGGCCGCGTGCACCTGAAGATGATCGGCCGCAACGCGAAGCAGATCGTCGAGGAGAAGGGCGCCCTGCCCGCCGGCTCGGTGGGTCCCTCACCCTCGCAACCGTGCTGCACGTTCGCGGACAAGAAGTGCCCCGTCGACGCAGCGGTGTGGAAGGACCCGATCTGGGATCAGCTGCTCATGTGGGAAGACCGGCCCGGCTACTTCCAATACACCTACCAGAGCGACGGCACGAGCTTCACCGCGACGGCAACGGCCGACGTCCTGTGCGAGGGCAAGCCCGTGACGTTCACGATCACGGGAAAGATCGGCGCCGACCAGAAGCTCGTCGTCGACGACAGCCAGGTCGACGCGCGATCCAAGTAGCCTGCGCGCGTCGAGCGAGCGCTACTCGACCGCGTGCGCCACGATGCCGTCGCGTACGATCGACAGATCCTCGGACTCCATCTCGTCGGTCATGTCGAAGTCGTCGTTGTCGTTCACCGCCACCGACGGCACCGGGAACTTCGGCAGCTTCACCTTGCGGCGCGGGATGAGGCCCCACGCGCGCGCCTTGTCCGCGAACGTCGACTTCGCCATCCCGAGATGCTCCGCCGCCGCGCGGATCGTTCCGCACCGCGCGAGCGCCTGCTCCATCGCTCCGCGCAGCATCGCCTGATACGGCACGAGCTTGTCCGCTTCGACATCCGCGAGCAACGCGAGCTGCGGGCTGCGCCCGAACCGCAGCTGCGGAAAGAAGTCACTCGGCGTCAGCTCCTCGCCACCCAGCGTCACCGCACGCGACACCGCACCGCGCAGCTCGCGCACGTTGCCGGGCCACGAGTGCCCGGCCAGCACCTTCCACGCTTGCTCGCTCACGCGCCGCACGCCGGCATCGGGCGCCATCTCGGCGAGCATCGATTCGACGAGCTCCACCAAGTCGCCCATGCGCTCGCGCAGCGGCGGCAGCACGAGCACCACCGTCGCGAGTCGGTGATAGATGTCCGTTCGCAGCCGCGACGACTCCGTGCCGAGGTTGTCGATGCGATTGGTCGCCGACACGATCCGCACGTCCACCGGCCGCTCGTACGAGCCACCGATCCGCCGCACGCGCCGCGACTCGAGCACGCGCAACAAGTGCGGCTGCATCTCGATCGGCAGCTCGCCGATCTCGTCGAGAAACAGCGTGCCGTGGTGCGACTCCACGAAGTACCCCTCGCGCTCGAGCAACGCGCCCGTGAACGCGCCCTTCTCGTGCCCGAACAGCTCCGACCCGATGAGCTCGCGTGGAATCGCGCCGCAGTTCACGGCCACGAACTTGCCCGCCACGCGCCGCGACGACTCGTGAATGATGCGCGCGAGCAAGTCCTTGCCGGTTCCGGTCTCGCCCACGACCAGCACGTTGCAATCGCGCTGCGCCGCCTTGAGCGCCTGGTCGATCGTGGTGAGCAACGCCGGATCGCGCCCCCGCATCATCTCGAGAGCCGACGCGGGCTCCTTCCCCGGCGCCGCTTGCGCGACCAACGTGGTCTTGCCGATCACCAGATGCGAACCCGCGCGCAGCTCGCCCGCTTCGATCGAATTGGAGTCCACGTACGTCCCATTCCGCGATTGCCGATCGCGGACGAGCAACGCGCCACCGGCCTTTCGCTCGAGCGTGCAGTGCGTGCTCGACACGAACGGATCGTCGATGACGACATCGCAGCTCGCGCTCGAGCCGACGACCCAGCGTCGCAACGCGAGGTCGAGAGGAAACTCGGTGCCGTTGATGGAGCGCAACGAGACGACAACTCCTGCGCGGCGATGATCGGCGAGTGCTTGGGTACGGTTCTGATCGAAGCTCATAAGACGCGGACTCCCTCTATGCGGTGAGCGGCACGTATCTGCGGTCGCGATGGCGAGTTGCGTCCGGCTTCGAGAAATGTGCCGACGCAACCGCGCGAAACCGCGATCGCGTTTGTCCGGAGTGTCCGGATTGCAGTCGTCCGCCCGGACAGACTCCAGACCCCAGCGACGGATCTAATGAGAGCTAGTTGAGCGCGAACGTGCCGATGTCGTGTGCGGCGCCCGGCCGGCGAGCAACTTCATCGTCGTCGTGCTCGACGCGGTCGTGCTCGACGCGGAGCCTTGCAGGGGAACGCCTCGCTCGTTCGATTGTTGGAGCTAGCGTCAAGGCGCACGTTCGTATGCACCGATGTCAAACCCGCCGCCTTGTGGACGACTCGCGCCGTCGAAGTCGTGAGCAGTCGTGAGATCAGGTTGTGGCATCGCCGCATTGAGCGCGGGGCTTGTCGCCTTCAGATGCAGATCATGATTCGGGGCATCGACGAGTTGCGGGTCAACAGCTGTCGTCCCAGCGATCGTCGCCATCTGCGGGAAAGCGATATTCGTTCTCGACGTGCAACTGGTGCAGAACAGAGCGTTCGCGTTGCCGGGAGCGAGAACGATCGAGTTTTCGACGCGTCCTTCCATCGCAAAGATCTGCCCCCCATACACAGTACTGAACGCGATGTTCGAACCCGTGAGGCTCAACGCAACGCCCTCGAAAAGAGAGTTCGTGATGGTGGTCATGTTGACCTGGAAAGACGCCGTGGTTCCGGTCGCACGATAGTGAAAGCGGTCGATCGTCGCTCGTGACATCGGGTGTCCGGACTGCGAGAAGACGAAGATCCCGCCGCTCATGGTGTCGAACGCGCTGTGCACGATCGAACCGACGCACCCATTGGAGAAGAACACGCCGTTCGATGCGGGCGACGTAATTGCCACGTCGCGAAGATGAAGCTCACCACCATCGAGGAAACCCGTCGTTCCAACCCCGCCGCAGTACGCGGACTGCTTCGTCAGGTCGATCGAAACTCCGCGAATCGTGACCTTCCCGCCCATGCCGACACTGATGGTTCCACTTGTGGTCGAGGGACTGTCGCCACGAAGCACCGCGGTTCTTGGCCCCACGATGCGCGCAGCGCCGACGTTCGTTTGAACCTGACGGTCATAGTTGCCCGGCGCGAGCTTGATCCAAGGCCGTAGTGGGTTGCTGGTCGCCAGCGATACAGCACGGGGTAGCGAACAGGGGTCCGCCGCCACGCACTGAGCGCTGTCCCCTCCAGTGGGTGTCGCGTACAGGACTTCGCTCGCGTTCGCGCATGCACCGGTATCGACGTCACAGACCCCGCTATCGCATTCGTCATCGAGAGCGCAACCTCGACACACCATCTCCGCCGAGCAAACCGGCGACGGGTTGTCACACTGAGCGTTCGTGGTGCATTCGACCACGACGGGATCCTTGCACCCGTTGGGCAACTCGCAGCCGTTCGGGCACGCCACGAGCTCGTAGTCGTTGCCGGCCGCGTTGCAGCTGAGCGCCATGTCCTGTTGGCAAGACGCGACGGTCCCTGGCACACACTCGATGGCGATACAGGCTCCGGGCGTTCCGCCGATCTCACCGTTCACATCACAGAACGGAAACTGTGGATCGATGCACACACCGTTCTGGCAGGTCTCGGGGTCTGCGTCGACGGATCCGCAGGATGTAGCAGCGAGACACAGTAGGAGAACGAGTAGGGGGCGCATTGGTTCCGATAGTCGCCGAACTGCGCCGGTACGTCTAGCAAGCGTCTCGGTGCAGCACTTTGCTGCATTGACTTGTCGGTCAGTGAAGCTCGAGAGCACCGATGTCGAATGCCGGGCCTTGCGGTCGAGTCACGCCTTCGAAGTCATGATCCGTCGTGAGATCGGGTTGCGGGCTGGCGGCGTTCACCGCCGGGCTCGTCGCCTTGAGGTGGTAGTCAGCGGCGTTCGCGTCGACGAACTGCGGGTCTCCAATGATGTTCGAGCCTGCGCCACCAGCGAGGTTCAGCACGACGTTCTTCGATGGACTGCAGTGCGGCCCACCGATCGCAGAGCTGTCGGCCGGAGCGTAGATGATGTTGTTTTCAAATCGTGCGTTCCAGTTGTAGTCCGTGGGTTGGGGACGACAATCGATCGCGTGGATGCCTCCGCTTGCTTGGGTAAAGATGATGGTGTTGAAGGCAATCAGATGTTGGCTGTACGGCGGAACTTGGTCGGCCGTGGCGAGGTAGAAGTTCGTCTGCACCAACACCGAATTGGTCACCCTCAGTGTCTTTCGCTGTCCGCCGTTGAAGTTAAAAGGATGAAATGCATCAACGTTGAGTCCGGGAATTGGATGAACAGATACGCGATCGAAGGTGGCATTCGTATCTGACCCGCCGCTCAGCACGTAGGTCGCGCCCGAGTGTCCCATGTCGACGTTTGACAACTCGAGATTGCAGCGATTCGCGTTGATCATGCTTCCACCGCCGGCTCGATATGCGTGCTTGGTGTTCGTGAGCTTCAAGGTGCTGATCGGATCCGTCGTGGGCGCGTCACCGCAAATGACCTGAGCAGCTGGCCCGAGCGAATCCTTCAAGAACTCGATGTCACGAACATCTACGTTCGCTCCATCCGTGACACTGAGCCCCGAGGTGGACGAAAGCACCACGCCTGCCTCACCGAGAATTCGCAGGGGCTGCGGTGTAGGCGTGTGAACGTCGAGAATCGTCGAGTACGTTCCAGGGACGAGTTTGAGAATCGGTGTTGACGGAGCATTCACCGCAACGACTGTTGCGCGGTCGAGCGTGCACGGTTCTTGGCGCGTGCAGCTTCCCGTCGTGCTCCCCGTGGGGCTGGCATACACGACCTCGGACGGGGGAACGCACGTCCCAGCTTCGGAGCAGAGACCACTTTCGCAGTCGCCGCCGACTTCACATGCGCGGCACGATTTCGACGTCGCATCGCAGATCTCGGTCGGTGCTGTGCACTGCGCATTCGTTCCACACTCGTTACATCCCTGTTCGCCGCAACCGAACGCGCACATCTGCACGTCGTAGTTGTTACCCATCCCGTTGCAGACGTATGCATCGTCCGCCGTACGACACGCCGTGAATTGCCCGGGTGAGCACTCGACCGCTATACACGTCCCCGGTAGCTCGCCGAATCGCCCCTCGACGTCGCAGAACGGAAACATCGGATCCGTGCACGAGCCGTCAAGGCACGAACGAGGATTTGGCGTGTTGCCGCATCCGAGAACCATCACGCTCACGAGTAACCACCGATTCATGACCTGATCGTCGTCGAACCCGAAGAAGGAGACAAGGACTGTAATCGGTACTCAAACGAGAAGAGCCGACCCAATGGTCGGCTCTTGACTGTCACTCGCGAAACGCTACTTCAGTCGAATGCGTGACGGAGTAGCTCCATCTCAGTCTGCTTCGGCAAGCGAACATTCTTGAGCGCCGGATTGAGGCCACTCTTTCCCGTTGACGTGAGCTGCGAGTTCGCACGGAGCTGGCATCCCCAGTCCGCAGCGTCGTCAGCGTCGCCCGTCGTCGCAGCAGAGCGAGGGGGCAGACCAGGGTCGGCCATGAACGGCGAACACGACGGATACGCCTTGTCGGGCGTCATGTCGTTGTTCGAGTCGTACATGAAGTGCGCGATCGACATGCACACGCCGAGGGTGTCGCGGTACGGGCCTTGATCGAACGCCACCGGAAGCTCACCCGTCGCGTCGTCCTCGAGGTACGGCCAAAGGAAACGACACTGCGACGACGCCTCCGAGCCCTTCTTGTCTGCATTGCAGGTGGCGTTACCCATGTTCGCGGTGGGTGCCATCTGCGTCGGGAGCTTGCCCGAGGCCGCCATATTACCTTTGGCGTTCGCAGCAGGCTTGACGTTGTCCATCTCGAGCGCCGAGCAGAAGCCCGTGCACAGCGTCTTGGTCGAGCCCGTCATTTCGTAGAACAACGGGATGAAGCCAGGTGCGCATCCGTTGAGATACGGATTACCCGCTGCGTTCGTCTGCGGCATCATACGATCCGTGAGCGGCCAGCTGGTCATGCCCGACGGCGCGCAGCTGTACTCGGAGAAGCCGTAGCAACCCTTGTTCGGCATCGCACCATTCGGCGAACCGCACGCCGTCTTGTTTGCTCCGACCTTGAGATCCTGGGTGAGCGGATCACAGCCTGGATCGCAGACACCGGCAACGGCCGTACCGCCCGACTCGAAGAAGTCTGCGTAGCGCGAGCATGCGTGGTTCTCGTCGCAGGCAGGCGTGCCGCCGTTGATGTCGCAGATCTGCTTGCACTCGCCCGAGAGACAGACCGAGCCCTTGGCGCAGTCGTCGTAGCCCATGGGTCCCGCAACCGGATCGGTGCAAGCGCCACCGAGCGCGATCGGCGTGCCGCCGACGCCGCCTTCGGGCGCGCAACCGACGTGACCGATCGGCGGGTTGTCCTGGTCGTTGATCCAGGTGCACTTCTCACCCGTGCTGCAGCCACTCTGTGTGAGTGGGTTGCAGATCATTCCACCACCATCGTTACCGCCATCGGTGAACGTGATCGGCGGTGTGCCGTCGTCTTTACAAGCGGCGAAGGCGAGGAGGAGGAATGCGATCTTTCTCATAGGGTGCTGACTCCTTGGGGTCTCAGGCGGTGAGTTCGTGCAATTCAAAGCGTTGAAATGAGAAGAGCCGGCCCGAAGGCCGGCTCTGTCGTTCTAGTGAGAGCTCGTAGCTTAGTTCAGCTGGTGGCGCGCCAGTTCCATCGCTGCCTGCTTCGGCAGCCGAACGTTCTTGAGCGCGGGATTGACGCCGCTCTTGCCCGTCGAGGTGAGCTGCGAGTTTGCGCGTAGCTGGCAGCCCCAGTCCGCAGCGTCATCAGCGTCGCCCGTCGTGGCAGCAGACCGGGGCGGCAGGCCCGGGTCGGCCATGAACGGCGAACACGACGGATACGCCTTGTCGGGCGTCATGTCGTTGTTCGAGTCGTACATGAAGTGCGCGATCGCCATGCACACGCCGAGAGTGTCGCGGTACGGGCCCTGATCGAACGCGACCGGCAACTCGCCCGTAGCGTCGTCCTCGAGGTACGGCCACAGGAAACGACACTGCGACGACGCCTCCGAGCCCTTCTTGTCGGCATTGCAGGTGGCGTTACCCATGTCTGCGGTTGGTGCCATCTGCGTCGGGAGCTTGCCCGGAGCCGCGGCGTTACCCTTCGCGTTTGCGGCAGGCTTGGTGTTGTCCATCTCGAGAGCCGAGCAGAAGCCAGTGCACAGCGTCTTGGTCGAACCCGTCATTTCGTAGAACAGCGGGATGAAGCCCGGTGCGCAGCCGTTGAGGTACGGGTTGCCGGCGGCGTTCGTGCGCGGGGTCATGCGATCCGTGAGCGGCCAGCTGGTCATGCCCGACGGTGCACAGCTGTACTCGTCGTAGCCGTAGCAGCCCTTGCTCGGCATGGCGCCGTTGGGCGAGCCACAGGCCGTCTTGGTCGTACCGATCTTGAGATCCTGCGTGAGCGGATCGCACGCCGGGTCGCAAACGCCGGCGACGGCCGTGCCGCCCGACTCGAAGAAGTCCGCGTAGCGCGTGCAGGCGTGGTTCTCGTCGCAGGTCGGGGTGCCGCCGTTGACGTCACAGATCTGCTTGCACTCGCCCGAGAGACAGACCGTGCCCTTGGCGCAGTCGTCGTAGCCCATGGGGCCGGCAACCGGATCGGTGCAAGCGCCGCCGAGCGCGATCGGCGTGCCGCCGACGCCGCCTTCGGGCGCGCAACCGACGTGACCGATCGGCGGGTTGTCCTGGTCGTTGATCCAGGTGCACTTCTCGCCGGTGCCGCAGCCGGTCTGCGTGAGCGGGTTGCAGATGCTTCCGCTGCCATCGCCGCCACCAGCGGAATCGATGAGGTTGACACTGCTGTTACCGCCGCCACCGCATGCCGTGAGCCCAGCGAACAGGGCTCCCAAAGCTAGCTTCTTCATCTCTCGGACTCCTTAGAAGTTCGTGCCGCTGGGAATGCCCCAAAACTCACGGCTGTTGCCTTAAAACGCTGCGGGACCCTACTGATTGTGCTCCCGGGGGTCAAGACCATTTCGCGGGTTGATCCCGGGTGCAGAACGGGGCGTGAAAACACTAATTCCTCGTCGAGAAACGCCGTGATGATGAATGTCACGCGCAGCTCGAAGGGCACCTAACAGTCACTATGTGGACGTGAGGCGCGCGGTCGCGTGAAGTGGTGCATGTTGGTGGCACTGCGACGAGATTTCGCGGAGATCGACGACGATTGCGCGAATGGCGCACGATTTTCTCGACGAGTCCCGAGCGAGATCGAGCGAGGATCACGGAGAAACGGTCACGGAGAAACGGTCACCGATCCCGGCGGCAGCGTGCCGCTATCGGGACCGCCGCTCGTCGCGACGACGAGGCCCGTGACGCCCGCGGCGACGACGGCGACACCTGCGACGACGTACCAGCGCGAGTACCAGGCGCGCTTCGACGACTCGACGCCGCCCGCCGCGAGCGCGATATCGAGGGGAGAATCGGGCGCGGCGATGCGCGCGATCGCGGCGCCGCCGGCATCGCGCGCTTCGATGTAGTACTCGAGGACGTACGGTTTTTGCGCAGGCTCGGGTGTGATGCGCGCACGCCAGCGAGCATCGCCGCGAGGGAGCGCGGTGACGAGCTTGTACGCGAGCTCGCCGCGACGGCGCGTGGCGACCACGATCTCGAACACGCGTTCGCCGCCGCGCGTGGCGCGCGCTTCGATCTCGAGAGAGCGGCCGGCGGTGCCCGCGGTGGGAGCGGCGTGCTCGATGTCCGCGTCGGCGTTCGCGTAGCCCGGGATGATCTGCTTCTTCAGCTCCTCGAAGAACGCGCGGATCTTGGGCGAGCCACTCGTGTCGCGAAGCTGGTAGCCGGGATCGATGTCGAGGATGCGTTCGAACGTCGCGCGGGCGGCGCCTTCATCGTTGCGAATGAACTGCGAGAGCGCGATCAGCTCGAGTGCGCGCAGGCGCTGCGCGCGCGTGGCGCGGGCATCGCGCGTGACCGGCGTGAGCGTCTGGATCGCGGCGGCGTATTCGGCGTCGTCGTAGAGCTTCTTGCCGCGCTCGAGGTACGTCTCGATCGCTTGTGGGCCCACGGGTTGATCCGCGTGCGCGATGCCGAACAGCAGCAGCAAGATGACTAGCGCGCGAGCCATACAACTCCTTCGGACGTCGCGAGGAGCGCGTCGAGATCGCCATCGTCATCGATGTCCGCGAAGATCGCGTCGGTCGCAGGCGGTGCATCGGCGTCCGCGGCGAGCTCGCCGGTCGGCGTGCCGCTGAAGAACGCGCTCGTCGAGCTCGCGAGGATCGCGTCGGGCTCGCAGCCCTCGTCCCATCCGCCGAAGGCGATCGCGAGCGCGGACGGTGGCGGTTGCGGCAAGCGCACGAACGACTGGTCCTCGAGGCGACCATCGCGATCGATGTAGAGCCGCATCGGGCCCGAGCGGAGCGCGACCGCGAGATCCGGATCGAAGTCGGCGTCGGCGTCGACGAGCGAGAGGCTCGCGACATCGAGCGGCACGGGCGGCACGACTGCGTCGGACGCGCGGAAGCTGCCGGTGCCGTCCGGATCGCCGAGCCACGCGACGAGCGGCAGCGAGCGTTGGCCGACGACGAGGTCCGTGTTGCCATCGCCATCGACATCACCGAGCGCGACCGCGCGAATGTCGGTGGCGCGGCCGCCCGAGGACAGCTGCGCGTCGCCTTGCGTGAAGCCGCCCGCGCCATCGTTGAGCCACAGCGCGAGCGTGCCGTTGCCGCCGGCGACGAGATCGAGATCGCCATCGTGATCCACATCGGCCGCATCGACCGCGGCCATCGCGAGCGAACCGAGCTGGCCGAGCTCGACGAACGTCGCGCCATCGCGGCGCCACAGAAGCGGCGCGTTGCCTTCGATGACGAGCACGATGTCGTCGTCGCAATCGCGATCCAGGTCCGCTGCGATGACATCGAGCACGACGCCATTCGCCACGGGCGCATCCGTCGCGACCAGAGCTCCGCTGCGCGCGTCGAGGATCTGCACGCCGGCGCCCGCGGCGATCACGAGCGTGCCGCCCTGCCCTTGCGATGCGGCGAGCTTCGCCGCCGGAGGTCCCGCGGGATCCCCGATCGTCGACGGTGCGCCGCTCGGTCCACGCTCGCAGCGATCGAGCGAGAGCGCCACGTCGCTCGAGAAATCGACGCGCGCCGCCGCACGCGCGACGGGAACGCCACCGCGATCACCGCGGACCCATGCCCACGCGTCGCTCGCAGAGCCGGGCTCGACGCGCAATGTCTGCGGCAGATGATCGAGGTCGCCTTCGAGGCGATAAGGCGAGCCGAACTGGCCACCGCTCGTGTCGGTGTCCGCGATGCCGACGCACAGCGCGTCGATCGCGGTGGGCACGGGACGGTCACCCGCGATCTCGAGCGTGACGGCGTCGGTGCACGCGGCGAGCGCGAGCGCGCTAAGTCCGAGGCCGACGCGAGAGATCACGCGGGGACCATCGCATACGCCACGCCCACCGAGCCAGATGCACATGCTCACATGGCGACGCGGCAGCGATCGCCAGCTGCGCCGAGCCGCGTAGCGATCACGGCGTCGCGACAGGAACGGCACGTCCACGCGCCCGCATCTCGCGCTCGATCGTCGACGCGACGGTCGATGCATCGGCAACCTCGCGGACACGCACCCAGTGACGATAGCCGTCGGCGTGGGTGACGACCCATGTGCGTGTCGACCAGCCGTTCGCGCGCGCGATGCCCTCGACATGCGATGCATCGTCAGGGGTCAGCTCGTAGACCAGCTCGCGAACGCCCGGACCGTCGGTGACACCCCACTGCTGCAACAGCTCTGCCCGGCTCACGACCTGCGAACCATCGCCAGCGACCGAGAGATCGGTGTCCTCGAACACGGCCTCGTCGATCGCGCCGAGCCCGCGAGCCCCGGCGAGCTTGCACGCGATGAACGAGACGCGGAACAGATCGCGGCCCTCCCAGTTCGTGTCGCGCAGATCGCAGCGCACGAACCGCGCGCCGACCGCGGTGCCGATCGGACCTTGGCGAGTGACCGAGAAGTCGGAGCCGACGAAGTCGCAGTCAGCGAACGTCGCCCCATCGAAGCTCGCATCGACGAGCGTCGAGCGCTGGAACACGCTGCTGATCACCGTCGAGCGAAACCACAGGGTGCGCGTGAGATCCATCTCGATGAACCGGCAGCTCGTGACCACGCTATCGAACAGATACGCGTCGACCATCGGAGAGGACGTGAACACGCAGCGTTCGATGGTCGCGCCGGTCAGCCGCGCCGAGGTCCACGGAGCGCGCAACGCCGACGCACCCACGAGCCGCGCACCATGCCACCGAGTCCTACGCAGATCGGCGCGATCGAAGTTGATGTTCTCGAAGTCGCTGCCCGACAGATCGCGGCCCGCGAGGTTGCGTGTGCGGACGTCGACGCCCTTGCCGGTCATCCTCTGTGCGGTGGGTCCATCACCGTGCGCGACCCACTCTTCGTGAAACTTCAGCGCTGCGAGCGAGAACGGCGGAAGCGGCAGCGGCTTCTGCGGCGCCTCGATGCCTGCTGCGATCCGCGCTGCATGTTGCGCGTCGGACACGCGCAGGATCTCCGCGCGGATCGCGCCGAGCATCGTGAGGGTCGCATCGAGGTACGCGCGCGTGAACTCCTCCCGATGCGCGTCCCGATACACTCGCCCCTCATCGGTGGTGAACGCTGTCTCGGGCACCTCATCCGCCCCCGCGGGAATGAACTTGCCGAGCTCGATGGCGCACGTGCGGCCGATCGCCCACAGCTCGTTGTGCGGGCGCCGCTGCTCCTTGTCCTTGCGCTCGTACGCCGAAAGATCCTTCTCGATGTCGCGCATGCACCACGCGAGCTCCTTCGCGAACTGGTGTGGCTGGATGATCGTGCTGGGCGCGGGCCCGCCGAGGTGGCCGGGTTCGAAGTCATCGAGGTAGGAGTAGTCGTCTGGCTTGAAAACAAAAATGCTGCGCTGGTGTCCGCAGCGCGGACACGTGACGTCGTAGATCCCCCCCGGGCGGTCGGGCCCTCCTATCGGGCCGTACAACCCACCCTGGGTGTGGACAACCCCGATGTCGCGCTCGCCGCACTGGGGGCACCGCTCGAGCTCCAAGAAAAAACGCGTTTCGAGGCTGCTGCGAGCATCGCCGATCGTTCGAACCTTCGTCATGGAGTGCCTTCCGAGGTGGCGCGTACGACCAGCGTGGTCGTGAACTGCGGGATGTCTTTGTCGTCGACTCGCTTGTTCCAGGTCACGACGGCGATGGGAGCGTCCGGCGAAGCGCGGGTGACGGCGTAGCCCGCGGCCTCGTAGGCCGCAAGCGCCGCGTCGACCTGGCCGCGCGATCCTTCGAAGCTCGCCGTTCCGGTGCGCGAGACGAGGCCGTGCTTCGTCGCGTGATCGATGTGGTGCGCGCCGCCGAGCGGCGACACCTCCGTCGCGCGGCTCGGGTCGGGCCGGCGCTGGTAGTACGCCTGCGCGTCTCGATACAGCTTCTCGTAGCCGTCGCTGAATCGCGCGCGTTCGACGGGCGTGAGCTCGGAGATGTCGAGCTCCCATACCCCCGGTGTCGTCGGCGATGGTCGGCCGCGCCGCGTGCCATTCACGATCGCCTCGGCTTCGGTCACGCGGACGGGTTGGTTTCCGGAGAGCACCGCCTCGATCATCGTGAACGCCCGATCGTACTCCGCGCGCAGGTTGGTGTTCATCACCGCACCGCCATCGGTGCTGATCAACACGTCGGCACCGTAGAACAGCATGCTCGGCAACGCGTGATCGTCGAGACGATCGTGGGAAGCGCGCTTGCCATGAACGCCTTCGGTCTGGCTGATCGCGCCGGTCGCGACGTTCGATCCGAGGTTGACCTCGGCGATCACGCCGAGCGCGCGCATCCGCTTGATCTGCTCGGGGGTCGCGTGGGAGGCGTGCCCGAATCGGACGATCACCCGCGCGGGATCGAGCGAGCCGTTCTTCAGCCGGGCCTCGAGGCCGTCGAGCATCACGTCGATGTTGTGGCGCGCGCGTTCGTAGTGCGATGGTTCGTCGCCGACGACGTGGCGATCCTTGTCGGTGTGGAACGGCTTGCCGTCGATCGTGTCCACGGCGCCCTCGCCGACGTGCGGTCGGTCGACGACGGGTTGCCCCTTCTTCCTCGCGACCTCGGCGGCGCGAGCGTGATCGGCTTCCTTGCGGGCCTGGCCCTCGGCGTTGAACCAGTAGTGCTCCGGACCGCCGTAGTCGTTGCCGATGACGCCCGGGAGCTCGACGAGCTCGAACGCTTGCTGGGCCTCTTTCGCGTGCTCGTTCGCGTGTGTTTGCTGGCGCCGGGATCCGGGGATCCGCTCGTCGCTGCCGCCGAGGTGAGCGGTCCGCATCATCGCGAGCATCTGGATTTCGACCTCGCCCGGCGCGATCTGGCCGCTCGCGACGAGGTGATCGATCGCGGCCTGGACCCGCTCGGGGCTGGTGTCGCCGAGGAGCTTCTTGATGCCGGTCGATTGCTCGCTGTAGCGCACGCCGTCGTTCGCGAGCTGGAGCACGGTCTCGCGGAGGAAGTCGTCGAACGCCGCGGTTTGGTTGCCACCTGCGCGATCGTCGGCGCTGCCAAACGTCGTCCGCACCAGCGCGTCGCGCATCACGTACGCGCCGTCGAACGGGGTCTCCTCGGTCGAGCTGAGCGCGGTCCGCGCGGCCTCTTCGGCGAGGTGCTCGATCGCGCGCTCGTAGGCGGCGCGATCGTCGCCCTCAGCTCCCTCCATACGCTGCTGGAGGTTCTTGATCTGCTCTTTCGCGCCGTCAACGATCGCGTACGCGTCACCCGCCTTCGCGCGCCGTTTGATCTCGCCCTGGCCACCATCCGCAGTGGTCGCGTGCTCGTGCTCGAAACTGGACGCTTGGGGCTTTCGACCTTCCTTCGCATTCAGCTCGCGCTCGAGCCGCGGCAGCTCGTGCATCTTCTCGAGTAGCGGGAGCCACGACCCGGTGTCCTGTCCGCCTGCGGTCGCGGCGGCGCGCTGGCGGAACACGTCTGCCTTGACCACGCCCATCAAGTGGCTATGCGCCTCGATGCCCGGGTGGCCGACCTCGCCGTCGAGCTCGGCGCGACGAGCCATCCGACGAGGAGCGTCGCGTTGGACGTCGATCTGGACCTCCACCGCGCGGCGACGTGCGGCCGCGGACGGCGAGGCGTCATCGAGCCCCATCGACTCCTCGAGCTGGCGGACGTGATCAGCCGCGCGCGCGACCTCGGCCGGATCGCGGCTGGTCGCGAGCTGGTCGCGAGCCACGCGAAGCTCGGCGATCCTCGCGTGGTCATCGGGCGAGATTCCGTGGCCGGTCCCGTGCGGACCGAGCGCCGATGGCGCATGCGTCGGTTGACCGATCGCCTCGCGTTGCGCGCGCTGCGAAGCTCGTGCGTGTGTGCTCGCGACCGCGCCGTGATCGACGTGTGAGCTCGTCGCATCCGCGGAGTGCTCGCGATGCGACGAAGGCTCGAGATGCGACGACGTCCCGTCCTTCGTGTGCGTGGTGAGTGTTGTCGTCTCTGCGTGTCGAGTCGCGGTGGGTGGATCCGCGTCCTCCGCCAAGTGGCCGTGGGCGACCACATGCGGATCGCGTGCGTTCGACGTTGCGTGATCGGGTGTTACCGTTCGCCGGATGCCGTTGGCCACGTGATCGTGGTGGCCATCGGGTCTCGACGCTCCTCGGGGAACGTGCCCGTGCGAGTGATTCCCAGCCACGACGCCGTTCGCGTTCCCCGCGAGCTCCGCCGCGAGATCGAAGCCATCTCCAGACCCATTCGCGATCGCGCCCGCCGAGGTGTTGACGCCGATGTTCAGGGCCTTGCCGAGCTTCCCTCCGACGATGGTCTGCAGCCCGTCTCCGGTCGGCGAGACCACGAGCGACACGACCAGGTTCTTCAGCAGCTCGATCGTCGTCTCGGCAGAGCGCCCCGAGAGATCGTTGCGCACCATGATCGATGCCGAGCTGAGCCCGAGCGTGGCGGCGGCCTTGAGGAGTGCACGCTGGAACGTCGCGATCGGAATCATCGCGAGGTCGTTGGCGACCGTGATACCCGCGTCGAGGAGGTCCGCGCCTGCGGTCTTGTAGGCCTCGCCCTCGATCTCGCCTCGGACGTAGATGGTCGTGAGGCCGACGATCGCGTCGATCGCCGCCATCGCCGCCGGGTTCAGCGTCGCGAGCGCGGCGAGCTTTCCGGCGATCGCGAGCCACTGCGCGGCGCGGTCGGCCATCGCGGTCTTCTCTTCCCGCTGCATGTTCGACATCGACCGCGTGTGAGCGACACGCTGATCGAACTCGGCGCGCGGGCCGTCGACCGCGTCTGCCTCGCTCTGGAGCGCCCATTCGGTGCGCTGTTCGGAGCCCGCGGCACGGCCGAACACGACCTTGCGGACGAGCTCGTTGTCCGCGTTCGCGTCGCTCTGTTGCTGCCCACGCTCTTGGTTGTCGAGACGCAGTTGGGTCTCCGCGGTGCGCACCGCGCGCGGACCCTCGGCGTGCACGTCGTGGACACGGTTCTCGACGGAGTCGCGCATCGCTCGCTCGGCGTCCTCGTGCGAGACGTCGACGCCGCGCAGCGCCTGAAAGTCGCGCCACGAGCCGACATCTTCGGCGTCCAGCATCGGGAAGAGCCGCTCGCCGTACTTCTCCTCGTAGTCCGCATCGATCGCGTCGACGGCGTTGCGATCACGCTGCCCTTCGAGAACGGTAGCGACCCGCGCTTCGTCGCCGCTCGTGCGCGCGCGATGGAGCTCGGTGGCCGTCGAGAACGCCCCGGTTTCGCGCAGCTCGTCGGTGCCGACCTCGGCCGCGTGCGCACGCTTCCTGCGACGCGCGGCTTGCTCGTCAGGAGCGAGCACCGCGTCGATGGCGTCCGAAGCGCTGTCCATCCGTTGGGTCGCGCGCTCGTGCGCGTAGTGCCCGGCGAGCTTCGTGTCGAGGCTCTCGCCGCGAGCCGAGGCGACGTCACCGCCGGTCATCGCCACCATCGCGCGCTGCTTGTTCGCGTCGATCGCCTGGACGCGTGCGGCGATCGCGCGAGCGTGCTCCCGGGCGGCCGCACGTTTGGTGGGATCGCTCGACGCGAGCTCGGGGTTCGCGAGCGCGGCGTCGATCGTGGCTTGATCGTGATCGCGAATGCCTTGCGACAGGGCCAGCGCCGTCGCCTCGACCCTGTTCCCCGCCGCGAGTGCGCGGATCCGCAGATACGTCAGCGGGTCACCGGAACCGAAGCGCTCCTCGATCATCGCGTCCCACGTCTTCTCGCCCCGGCGAGCCGCCGAGGCATCCCAACGTTCCCGTGCCCTGCCGAGCTCCTCGGCGGACATACTCTCGAGCTCTCGGAGCACGTTCGGAACAGCACGGACCTCGCGGTTGTGCTGGCTCTGCGCGTCGAGCTGCACGCCATCCGCCGCGATCCCGTGGTACTCGCCGCGCAGGAGGTCGGCGACCTTCGCGCCGTCGGCCTCCTCGCGCTGATCGTTCACGAGTGCCCCGATCTCTGCGCGCTGATCGGGCGTGACGGACATCCACACCAGCGTCGCCGCGGGGAAGCGCCGCTTCAGGTTCGCGATGTGAGCGCGCGGGAGCGCACGAAGAATCTCGACGATGCGTGGTGCGTCGCCGGTCGCATTTTGCAGGGCGACCGACGCGGCGTAGACCGGATCGCCGGTGAGCGACGCGACGGCTTCGTCTTCGTTACCCCCCGACAGAGACCGATCGATCTGTTCGTACAGTGACTCGGTGCCTCGCGACTGTTCCCGAACCGCAGCGCGGATCGCTTCGATCTCTGCCGGAGTCTTGCCGGCGAGCGCGCGATGGAGCTTGTGCGCGTTCGCGGTGTCATTCGGAGAATCGCGACCGATGACGTTCGCGATCTCGGTCGCCGTTTGACGTGCGTCGGCCTGGAGCTTCGCACGCTCGGCTGGAGACATCGCCGCGATCTCGCGCTCGGTCTTCGCACGTGCCGGCGAGATGAGCGCTTGCGCCTGGGTCTTGTCTCGCGCCCCGTGCCACTCGCTCGTCGCGATGACATCGGAGAGCGGCCGACCGGTCCTCGCTTGAAACCGCGCGAGCACGGTCTCGCGCAATGCCGGATCGTCCAGTCGATCGAGGGTGTTCAGGAGCTTCCAGCGCCCGTCGCGCTCGTCCGTGTGTTCCATCGCGTGGACGAGCTCGTCGACGTATTTCTCGGCGCTGTTCCGGGTGAACGCCTTGGCCTGCGATGCGGACTGTGTGAGGTGCGCCGTGACCTTCGCGGCCATCGCCACGGGGTCGTCGTGATCATGTTCGTGGCTGCGTTGGTGCCCGTCCGTGCCCCCGTGATCGTGATCGATATACGGGAACATGACGGTGGGGTCCGCCGGTGTGCGAGCCGCTCGCGGCTCGACGAGCGGCTGCGTGGCTCCCATCGCGACACCGGCCCAAAACGACTCCATTCCGGGCGCACCCGCGACCGCCGGCGGCGTCTTCGACGTCTTCTTGCGGCTCGCGTAGTCGCCCATGTTGACGGGCGCCTATCCACGTTCGCGATCTCTGGTTGCGGACTTTCTTACAAGGAGTTTGTCGCGTCGTTCCGAGTAGATAGTCCCGCGACCCCGAGGCAGCGTTGACGCCGACGACGGGTCGCGAGCGAGCGTGACGCTCGTGGCTTAGCGGCGGCGACGACGGCGAACGACGATCGGCGCGAACGCGAAGCCGAGTACCCACGATCCCGAACCGCCCGCACTACAGCCGGTGTCCTCGCCCGGAGCCGGGACGACGTTTAGGACGACGTGGATCTCGGGACCGAACCACGTGGTGCTGTCCTGCACGAGCTGGAAGCCTTCGTCGAACATCGTCGGTTCGCGCACGCTCGGCGCGAGCACCTCGAAGGTGAAGGTGCCGGTCTCGCCGGGCTCGACGCGCGCGTCGGTGCCGGTGGCACGCGTGGGATCGAGCCAGTCGCCGTCGACGAAGAACGAGCTCTCGCGATCCTGGGGAGCGGCGGTGCCGAGGCGCGTGAGATCGAGATCCCAGGCGGTGTTGCCCTGGTTGGTCACGTGGATCGTGACGGTGCCCTTCTCGCCGGAGGTCAGCGATTCGGGCGCGTCGATGGTCACGTCTTGCGCGTCGAAGTGCGGCGCGCCGCCGGTGGTGACGAGGTCCATGTAGTGGTCCCAGTTCCAGCCGGGGCCCGGATCGGTGTGCGTGGAGCAATCGTCGGCTTCGCCGTGGCCGAGGATGTTCGCGCGCGTCTTCTCGATGCCGTACTTGCCCGCGAGGTACGCGACGAGCTTCGCGCTCTCGACGTACATCGCTTCGGTGAACCAGCGCTCGGGCGCGTTGGCGTAGCCTTCGTGCTCGATGCCGATGGTGTTCGTGTTGTTACAGGCGTCGTGCCAGGCGACGTCCTTCTCGGCGACCATCTGCGTGATCTCGCCGTCGAGCGAGCGCACGACGAAGTGCGCGCTGACGTTCGCGGCGGGATCCTTGAACCAGTTGATGCACGACGAGTAGCTGCCCTCGACGTCGTGGATGACGACCTGCTTGATGCTCGTGCGGTTTCCGACGGCGAAGTTGCCGCTGTTCGCGGGGACCCACTTCGCGGGTGCGTAGTCGGCGCTGCCGAGGCCTTGGCTGATCGTCCCGAAGCCAACACCCGACCCGTCGCGCAGCCGCGGGCGGGCGGCGATGGTGATCGTGGCGCCCGCGTCGTCGGTGGAGTCGACGCCGCGTGCGAGCACGCGCGTGATGTCGGCGCGCATGCGAGGCTCGAGGGCGGCGAGGATGTCGTCGAGCGTGGTGGCGTTGCCGAGGTGCGAGCGGACCAGCGTGGCGGATGCGAGGAGGGATGCCTCGGGCTGCGCGAAGGCGACGTCGTCCGGGATGCCGGCGAGGCGGGCACCCGCGCGGAGATCGTCCGCCGATATGCCGAGGAGGCCACGCGTGGCCATCCCGTGCTCGTCGCTGTTCGCGAAGGCGAACCGTGTCTGCACGTACGACATCGCGGCGAGCAGCTCGGGCGGGAGATTGGTTTCGGCGCCGACGCGCGCGAACATCTCGATCAGCGTCGACGTTCCACCGACGGAGATCGTGGGCTCCGACGGTTCCGAGGTTCCGATGCACGCGGCGAACAACGTCGCAGCGGCACCGGCGAGAAACACCCGTCTCATGCGGCGCATCGTAGAACATCCGAGGAAATCCGATCGACGTTTCTCGCGAGAAGTTCGGCCAACAAGTTCGGCCATGCACGTGGAGTGCAACCACCTGTGTGCACCTGTTCGCGGATAAGATGACGGAGTGACCTCGTCCGCAGTCGGCGGGATCCGCTTTGGCCAATACACGTTGCTGCGGCGCATCGCGCGCGGCGGCATGGCCGAGGTGTTTCTCGCCCAGCAGAGAGGGCTCGAGGGGTTCGATCGCCGGGTCGCGGTCAAGCGGATCTTGCCGCACCTGGCCGACGCGCCGGACTTCGTGAAGATGTTCCTCGGCGAGGCCAAGCTCGCCGCGCAGCTGACGCACCCGAACGTCGTGCACATCTACGACTTCGGAAAGCACGACGGCGACTACTTCATCGCGATGGAGTACGTCGAGGGCGTCCACGCCGGGCAGCTGTTCAAGTACGCGGCCGAGACCGAGAAGCTCCCGCCGGTGCTCGTCGCGCGCCTCGGTGCGGATGCGGCGGCGGCGCTGCACTACGCGCACGAGCTCCGCGGCAACGATGGCAAGCCGATCGGTCTCGTCCATCGCGACGTGTCGCCTGCGAACTTGATGGTGTCGTTCGACGGCATCGTGAAGCTCTGCGACTTCGGCATCGCGAAGGCGGCCGCGCTCGGCGAGCAGCTGACGAACCCGGGCCAGGTGAAGGGCAAGTACGCCTATATGTCGCCCGAGCAGACGATCGCGTCGCCGCTCGACGGACGCAGCGACGTGTTCTCGCTGGCGATCGTTCTGTGGGAGCTCATCGCGGGCAAGACGATCGTCGGGCGCGGCGACGCCGTCGAAGCGATGCGCGCGATCCGCGACGGCAAGCTCCCGCCGATCACGAGCGTCGCGCCGAAGACGCCGCCCGCGTTGGCCAAGGCGCTGACGTGGGCGATGCAGACGCGGCGCGAGAACCGCGCGACCGCGATGGACTTCGCGCAAGCGCTCGAGGCGTTCATCAAGTCCTCGCCCGAGCTCGCGACGTCGATGCAGCTCGCCGGATGGATCCGCACGAAGTTCCCGCGCGATCACGGCACCACGGGTCAGCACGCGGCGATGCCGGGCGTCTCCGTCGGAACGCGCGCATCGCCGGGCACGCTGCAAGGCGGCACCGAGACGCCGCGCGATTCGGGGACCGCGGTCGCCGAGGGAACGTCCGCGGCGCTCGACACGCCCGCGCCGGTGTTGATCGCGGCGTCGCGCTTGGCGGGCCAAGACATCCTCGACGGCGCCGACACGCTCGCGATGACCGAGCACGACGACAAGGCGACGCTGCTCGCGGACAACACCGAGGAGCGTAACGCCGAGAGCATGATCGTCGACGAGCGGCGCAGTCGACCGCGCATGCAGACGCGCGAGCCCGTGCGGCGGACGCCGACGAACATGCCCGAGCCGGCTCGCACGCGAACGCCGAGCGTGGCGCCGCGAGCGACATCGGATCCCGCGCGCCCGCGCACGTCGAGCGTCGCGCCCGATCCCGCACAGGCAAATCCCGCGCGACCGCGCACGTCGAGCGTCGCGCCCGATCCCCCACAGGCAAATCCCGCGCGACCACGCACGAGCGCGGCGGATCCCGCGCGAGCGATCGAACCCGGACGACCACGCACGCCGAGCGTCGCAGATTCCGGGCGCGTGCCCGATCCAGCGCGACCACGCACGCCCAGCGCCGCAGATGCCGCACGTGGCACTGCGGAGCCGCGGCGCACGCTGCCCGAGCCGAATCGCACGCGCACGCCGACTGGTGTGCCGAAGCCCGGGCCATCCGGCGAAGCGACGCTGATCAAGCCGCATCCGTCGAACGAGATGACGGCGATGCGCGAGCCGATGAGCGGCAGTCCGTCGAGCGAGATGACGGCGATGTCCACGCCGATGCCGTCGCAGACGACCACCGATCGCGAGGCCGACGCGGCGACGCGCAACGCGGTGCGAGCGCCGACCGGCGACATCGACACGGCGCGCGGCGATGCACGCGGTGGTGGCTTCGCGGCGCTGACCGAGGTCACGCATCGCGGCGCGACGCCGATGCCCGCGCCGCTGACGGAGCTCGGGCCGCGGGCGATGACGCCGACGCGCCGTCGCAACATGACGGTGATCGGTGCGCTCGCCGGTGTGGCGGTGCTGTCGTTCGTCATCGCGCTCGCGGCCAAGTCGTGCGGCGGAAGTGCACCTGCCAAGATCGACGCGGCCGTGCCGCTGCGCGCCGATGCCGCGAAGCTCGCGCCCGACGCGGCCATCGCGCCCGATGCAGCCATCGCGATGCAGATCGCCGACGCGGCGCCCGTCCTCGATCCGTCGCACATCGACATCGATCCATCGGATGCCGGTCTCGACGGCGCCGCGCCGAGCGACGCGCGCGAGCCGACGATCCGCCCCGATGCGGGCGCGCCACCGACGAGCGTGCTCGAGGTGCACACGCAACCGACGGGCGGTGTCGTCACCGTCTCGGGCCTCGACGAGGTGCGCATCGATCCCGCGCGGTTCGCGCTCGAGCCGGGACGCTATGAAGTCAGCGCCGAGTTCCCGGGCTATCTCGCCGAGAAGCGCGAGGTCGTGATGGAGCGCGGCCTCGATGTCGTGCAGGAGATCGTGTTCACGCGAAAGAAGCCCGGCAAGCAACCGCCGCAGACGGGCAAGCTCACGGCGCGAACGGTGCCGTACAGCGCCGTGTACATGAACGGAAAGCTCCTCGGAGAGACGCCGTTCGCGGAGCGCGCGTTGCCCGTCGGCAATTACACGCTGACGTTCAAGAACCCCGAGAAGGGAACCGTCACCCGCAAGGTCAAGATCACGGCGAACAAGACGACCAAGGTGAACTTCACGTTCCCGTGAGGCTCAACCGCCGGGGCACGTCAGCCGGAGCCCGCCCGAGGGCTGCGTGTCGCAGAACGATCCGCACGGCTCGTCCATCAAGCAGCCGCAGGTCGCGGCGGCGCCGCAGCTCGTCGGAATCGGCATGCAGTTGAAGGTGTCCGGCTCGCCGCCGATGTCCGAGACACCGCGCTGGCAGTACTCGCTCGCGGTGTTACAGGTCGCGAAGCCGCACGCGAACTGACCGGCCGGCACCGGACAGCCGCCCGACGCATTGACGTCCGTCCCGGCAGCGTTCGCTTCGCATGCACTCGAGTGCACGACGCCATCGCAGCCGCACACCGGCGCGAACAGGTCATCGCAGGCATCCGGTCGCGTTCGACAGGTGCCCTGCTCGTCCGTCGCGCCGCAGCTATTGCGCGCGAAATCGCAGAACTCGTTGGCCGTGCAGCTCGTGCCGGCGAAGCCTCCGCACGCCCGGCCGGTTCCGCCGCCGTCGGGGAACAGCATGCCGCCGCGCCCGTGCTCGTTACAGCCAACGCCGACGAGCAGCGCACACAGACAAGCGAGTCGAATCATCAGGCTCGATCGTCCAACACTCGTGCCATGCGCGGAAGGGTGCGTTTCTCACGAGATTCGTCGCTCTGGTCTCAGAAATCTGAGACGGCGACCGGCATACGAGCGTGAAGTTCAGGGCTCGAGACCCGTCGCCCACGAGTACTTCGGCTTCGTGTTGAAGTGATGGGTCGCGTTGATCACGCGCACGGTGCCGGACTTCGAGCGCATCACGATCGACTCGGTCTTCGCGCTGTCGCCGAAGAACCGGACGCCGTCGAGCAAGTAGCCCTTCGTGACGCCGGTGGCCGCGAACATGACGTCGCCCTTCGCGAGATCCTCGGTCATGTAGATCGTGTCCTCGGCCTTCACGCCCATGCGCTTCGCGCGAGCGCGCTCTTCATCGTTGCGAAAGCGCAGGCGCCCCTGGAGCTCGCCGCCGACGCACTTCATCGCCGCCGCGGCGATCACGCCCTCGGGCGCGCCGCCGGTACCGAACAACACGTCGATGCCCGAATCGGGGTTCGCCGTCATCACCGCACCGCTGACGTCGCCGTCGCCGATGAGGCGGATGCGCGCGCCGGCCTGGCGGACCTCGGCGATGAGATCCGTGTGGCGATCGCGATCGAGGATGACGGCCGTGCAGTCGCTGACCTTCTTGCCCTTGGCCTTCGCGATGCGCTCGAGGTTCCACGTCGGAGACTCGCGCAGATCGATTTGACCACGCGCTTCGGGGCCCACGGCGATCTTCTGCATGTACGTGTCGGGCGCGTTCAGGAACTGACCGTCATCGGCGATCGCGATCACGCTGATCGCGTCGGGCGCTCCGGTCGCGCAGAGGTTCGTGCCCTCGAGCGGATCGACGGCAATGTCGACCTTGAGCGAGTTCTCGTCGTTGCGCGCCCAGCCCGCGCCGACCGTCTCGCCGATGAACAGCATCGGCGCTTCGTCGCGCTCGCCCTCGCCGATCACGACGGTGCCGCGAATGTCGATCGCGTCGAAGGCGCGCCGCATCGCTTCGACCGCCACATGATCCGCGTGCTTGCGATCGCCGCGGCCCATGAGGCGCGCCGAGGCAAGCGCGGCTGCCTCGGTGATGCGGACGACTTCGAGCGCGAGGTTGCGGTCTTGCATCCGGGAGGTGTACCGCCCGGATCGCCCTGCGATCAACGAGCAGAATCGCGCTTCACGCGCCGCTCACACCGCGGGCGTCTTCGGACCGTCGCCGACGGGGCCCACGTACGGGATCGCCGACCGCAGCTGCTCGGGAAGCGCCTTCGGGCGCCCCGTCGCGCCGACGATCGCGTGCCGCGTGTGGCCCTCGGCGACGAGCACCGCGGGCGTGCCCTTGGTGATGCGATAGCCGAACCGCAGCGACGCACCGCGCACCTCGATGACCTCGATCTCGCACGAGAGGATGTCCTCGTACTTCGCGGGCTGCTTGTAGTTGCAGTGGGCCTCGACGACGGGCATCGCGACGTCCCAGTCGACGAGGTCCTGATAGCTGCGACCGAGCGCGCGCCAGTACGCCGCGCGCGCGCTCTCGAAGTAGCGCATGTAGTTGCCGTAGTAGACGACGCCCATCTGGTCGGTGTCGCCGAAGATCACGCGAATGTCGTGCAGCATGTCAGCTCGCGATCCGGATCACGCGCGTCGGCGTGCGGACGATAGAGAGGCGATCGATCTCGGCGAGCGCGGTGCGAACATCGCCCTCGCGCGCATCGTGAGTGAGCACCACGACGGACACCGGCTGGTCGTCCGCCGTCGAGCTCGCGTCCTGGACGACCTGCGCGATCGAGACGCGGTGCGCACCGAGGATGGTCATCAGCTGTCCGAGGACACCGGGCCGGTCGTGGACGCCAAAGCGCAGGTAGTACGCGCTGCGAAGATCCGCCGTCGGTACGAGCGGACGATGCGCGGTCGGACGCGGGCGTGCCGGCGAGCCCGCCGCGCGCGCGAACATGTTGCGCGCGATCTCGATGACGTCGGACACCACGGACATCGCCGTCGGCAGCATGCCCGCGCCGGCGCCGTAGTACATCGACGGGCCGAGCGCGTAGCTGTGGACGTAGACCGCGTTCTTCGCGCCGGAGACATCGGCGAGGAGCCAGTTCTTCGGGATCAGCGCGGGATGGACGCGCGCTTCGATGGCGTCGCCGTGATCGCGCGCGATGACGAGAGGCTTGATGACGAAGCCGAACTTCTCGGCGTACGCGAGATCGATCGGCTCGACGACATCGATGCCATCCGTGGGGATCGCCGTGACGTCGACGTGCGTGCCGAAGCAGAGGTTCACGAGGATCGCGAGCTTGTGCGCGGCGTCGCCACCGCCGACATCGAGCGTGGGATCGGCCTCCGCGTAGCCGAGCGCTTGCGCCTCTTTCAAGATCTCGCCGAACGGGCGGCGCGTCTCGGTCATCGTCGACAGGATGTAGTTCGACGTGCCGTTGACGATGCCGTGGATCTTCTCGACGCGATCGGACGCGAGGCCTTCGCGCAGCACGCGAATGATCGGCACGCCGCCGCACACGGCCGCTTCGTAATACACGTCGACGTTCGCGGCTTCGGCGGCCGAGAACACCTCGGCCCAATGCTCGGCGAGCAGTGCCTTGTTCGCGGTGACGACGTGCTTCTTGTTCGCGATCGCCGCGAGCACGGCATCCCGCGCTTGCGTGGTCCCGCCGATCAGCTCGCACACGATGTCGATGTCATCGCGCGCGATCACCTGCTCGACGTTGGTGGTGAGCAGCGAGCGATCGACGTCGACGACACGGTTCGCTTTGTCCGGATCGCGGACAGCGATCGCGCGCACCGCGATGCGAGCGCCGAGGCGCGCTTCGATCGCGGCGGCGTTCTCCTCCAGCAGCTTGACGACGCCACCGCCCACGTTGCCGAGGCCGAGGAGCGCGACACCGATGGTACGAGGGGACGTCATTGGCTGCGCTTGTACGAGTAGTGCTCGCTGCCGATCACCCAGTTGTCGCCCTGCTTGCGCAGCACGAGCGTGAGGATGCCGTTCTCGGTCACGGTCGTCGACCCACCCGCGGCCTGGATCTCGCGCGTCATCGTCGTGTACGCGAACGCAGCATCGGGGCCGAGCGCGGAGACAGATGTGTCCTTGAGGCGAATATGGATCTCGCCGGCGAGCTTGAGCCGCTCTTTCAGCATGCCCTCCACGGCGTCCCAGCCGAGGAACGTCTGGCCCTCGAGGACGACGACCAGGTCGACATCGTGCGCGTACAGGGCGCCGAGGGTATCGACGCTCCGCAGCTCGTAGGCCTGCCGCCACTTCTCGATCGTCGCCTTGCCCGCCGTTACCACCTCCGGTGGCGTCAGGCTGCTCGGTGCCACGGGCTCCGCCGTCTTGGGACAGCCCGCGAGCCCTGCCAGGGACAGAGCGAACGCGATGACGAGGCCTCGCATGCGGGGTGTGTAACTCACTCCTCGCGCGTGATCGAGCCGCGGCGTTCGGTTAGTGTCCGCGCATGACCGAGATCGTTTGGCTGCACGCTCGCGAGGTCCTGGATTCCCGAGGCAACCCCACCGTGGAGGCCGAGGTCGGCTTGGAGAGCGGCGCGCTCGGACGCGCGATCGTTCCTTCGGGCGCATCGACCGGCGAGCACGAAGCGCTCGAGCTGCGCGATGGCGATGCCGCGCGCTTCCTCGGCAAAGGTGTGCTCAAGGCCGTCGATCACGTGCGCGACATCATCGCGCCGACGCTGATCGGCATGGACGCGACCGATCAGTCGGGCGTCGATGCCGCGCTCATCGCGCTCGATGGCACGCCGACGAAGTCGCATCTCGGTGCGAACGCCATCCTCGCCGTGTCGATGGCGACGGCGCGCGCCGCTGCGCTCGCGCACGATCTGCCGCTGTATCGCTACCTCGGTGGCGTCGGCGCGGTGACGCTGCCCGTGCCGCTGATGAACGTCATCAACGGCGGCGCGCACGCGGACAACAACCTCGACATCCAAGAGTTCATGATCGTGCCCGCCGGGTTCGATCAATTCGAGGACGCACTCCGCGCCGGCGTGGAGACGTTCCACCACTTGAAGAAGCTGTTGTCGTCGCGCGGCAAGGCCACGAACGTCGGCGACGAGGGCGGCTTCGCACCGTCGCTCGACAACGCCGATGAAGCGCTCACGCTGCTGCTCGAGGCGATCGGCAAGGCGGGCTACAAAGCCGGCGAGCAGATCTTCCTCGCGCTCGATGTCGCCGCGTCGGAGTTCTTCGACAAGGCCAAGGGCACCTACGACTACGAGGGCAAGCACAAGTCCTCGGCCGAGATGGTCGACATGTACGCGTCGTGGGTCGGCAAGTATCCGCTCGTCTCGATCGAGGACGGTCTCGATCAGGACGATTGGGCGGGCTGGAAGCTCCTCACCGACAAGCTCGGCACGAAGACGCAGCTCGTTGGCGACGATCTGTTCGTCACGCAGACTGCGCGCCTCAAGAAGGGCATCACCGAGGGCATCGCGAACTCGATCCTCGTCAAGGTGAACCAGATCGGCTCGCTGTCCGAGACGCTCGACGCCGTCCGCACCGCGCAGCACGCGCGCTACACGGCGGTCATCTCGCACCGCTCGGGCGAGTCGGAAGACTCGTTCATCGCCGACCTCGCGGTCGCGACCAACGCCGGGCAGATCAAGACGGGCTCGGCGTCGCGCTCGGATCGCATCGCGAAGTACAACCAGTTGCTGCGCATCTCCGATCAGCTCGGCGAAGAAGCTCGCTTCGCGGGTCTAGCGCCGTTCCGTCGCTAGGCGCGTCGCCGCGCTACGCGCTGCACGAGCGCCGCGATCTCCGCCGGGCGCAGCAGCACAGGATACAGCGCTAGCATCGCGTACGGGAACATCCCGAGGCGCAGCGTGATCGCGATGCCGACGTGGAAGCTCACGCCGAGCGCGATCCATACGCGTCGCGTCCACATCGCCGCGCGCACGAACCGCCCTCCCCGCTCGACGAGCCCGTACGCGAGCAGATACACCGGCGCGCCGAGCTCGAACAGCATCGTGGCCGCGGTCGCGATCCGCGCGAGCGGCGTGATCGGCGCGATCCAGCCCGCGGGCCATCGTGCGATGTGCGGATCGGTGACGATGTTCTCCAGCGCGCGAAACCCGCCGAGCGGGCCCCACTCGGCCGCGCTCTTGTTCATGCCGCCCGAGACATAGATCCACACGAGCTGGAGCATCAGCAGATAGCGCGGCCACGCGGGCACCTCGGCCGGCATCGGCCGCCCGATCCTGCGCATCACGATCGCATCGACGCTCCACCGCGCGTGCGACATCGATAGCGCGAGGATCAGCGCGACGATGCGCACGATCATGTCGATGCCGCGATCCGCGTCGGGCGCGATGTATGCGAGCTGCGCGCTCGCCACGGCGAACACGACGCACGCCACTCGCGTGGCCGCGCCGAGCATCATCGCGATCGCGGCGCCGAGCACGATCGCGAACAGCACGGGCCCCGGGTCATCGCCGAGCACGCGGCCCCACCCGGCATAGACATTCGCGTAGCCCGCGGTCGAGTACAGCGGCGTGACGAGCCCGCGCGCGAGCGTGCCGAGCATGTCGGCGACGATGCACAGTCCGACGAGGATGCGGACCATCGCCAACGCGGTCGGTGCCTCGCGTTGATCCCACAGCGCGACCCACGCCGCCCACGCAGCACGTATGCGGCTCATCTCCAACGTCCTCGCCGAGCGCGCATCTCGTTCATGGCGAATCCTCGCCGCGCATCGCGAACGTGGTCATCGCGAGCGTCCTCGCGTGCATCGCGCAACGCGAGTCCTCGCCGTCGTCGACGCTCCACGCGCTCATCGCGGACCTCGTTCGCGTGTCATCACCGACGTGAGCTGGCCCGTCCCGCGGAGCTCGCCGCCCTCGAGGATCACCTTCTCCTGCTGCGTGCGGATCGCGGTCAGACCCGGACGCTCGGCGAGCGCGTAGCTCGTGAACCATCGGATGAACGCGCTGTACTGCCCCATCATCCGGTCCGTCGGATTCCACACGCCCCACACGTGGTGGGTCTCGAGCAGATCCGCGAACGCGGCGTGATCCGGATCGTTCGCGCGGTACAGCACGCTCCACGTCCCGTCGGCCGCGCGGCCCTCGACGGTGAAGCGATAGCGCTCGCGCGGCGCCGCTTGCATCAGCGCCCAGCGCTGCGAGAAGCGGAGCCCGCTCGTGATCCACTTGAAGGGTGCGAGCACCGTCTGTTGCGCGGGGCGCAGCGTGTCCACGATCGGCCGTTGCGCCGGCGTCACGTACTTGTCGGGCGGCAGCGGGCATCCGTCGACGAGCCCGACGAGGATCGCGAGCCCGATGAGCGACGCGCGAATCGGCGGCCAGCGACTCATGGGGACTGACTCACGGGGACCGACTCACGGGGACCGAAGCCTACACGTCGCGTCGGGGCGCTCCGGGCGATAGACGTCGCCGAGCATCGTGCACGTCCCCGGTCGAAAGTTCTTGTCGTACTCGAAGCGTTGCTTCGAGACCTCGCCGTTCACGAGGCCCGTGGATTCGGGATCGCTCGACGTGCGGGTGGTGAGCACGAGCGAGATCCGCGCGGGCCAGCCGAGCGCGATCAGGCGCGCGCGGATCGGCTCGAGGCGCGCGAGCCCCGCTTCCTTCGTCTCGGTGGGCAGACGAAACGCGCGGATCGTGACCTCTTGAATCTCGGGAAATGTCGACACCTCCGCGACGAGCTTGCGGAGCGCGTCGTCGGGGTTCGCCATGCCCGGCTCGGCGATGGACGAGAGGAAGCAATCGTCGATGCCGTCGACGACCCAGGTCTTGCACACGCGATCCGGACACCCGCGGACGCGCTCTGCCACGCCGATGCTCGGGCCCTTCTCGTCGGGACATGCGTCGTCTGCGTCGACGATTCCGTCGCCATCGTCATCGGCGTCGAGGCAGCCGTCGGTGTCGGCGAAGGCGTCCCAGTCCTCGGCGACATCGGGGCAGCGATCCGTGCCGTCGAGGATGCCGTCGCCATCGCTGTCGGCGCCGACGGGTGCCGGGGCGATGTTCGCGAGCGGCGCCGCGGGGTCGTGCGATGCGTGCGCGAGCGGCGCGGCGGGTTCGTGCGACGCGGCGGGTGTTGGCGAGTCACTGCGCACGGTGCGCGTCGCGGATGCGCTGCATGCCATGCAAACCACGAAGACCAGCGCGCCACGCACGGGTCTATCGTCGCACGCTCGGCGCGCCGGATCGAACGCCGTCTCGCGGCGTGGAGCGGAACCTCGGATCACCCGCGGTAGTTCGCACGCGCGAGCCGGTACATGTCGCTCGTTAGCGCGCTGGATCGAACGAGGTCACGCGACGCAGGAACGACGCGTCGAGGTACTCGCGCTTGATGACCTCGGCCATCTCCTCGGCGGTCGCGAACCGTTCGTAGTCGATGCGGATGACGGGGATGACCTTCGAGATGTTCTCGACGAACTCCTGGTATCCGTCGTACAGCGCTTGGAGGTAGCCGAGCTCGATCTTCGACTCGACATCACGGCTGCGCGAACGGATGCGCTCCGCCGACGACTCGGGCGAGACGTCGAGGAACACGATCACGCTCGGCTTGCACATGAAGTTGCTCATGTTGCGGAACAGCTGGACGTACGTGCGGTAATCGCGATCGTCCATGAGGCCGGTCTTCGCCAGCATCTTCGCGAAGATCGAGTCCTCGTAGATCGTGCGGTCCTGCACCGCGGAGCGCTGGCGCCAGATGATCTCCTGGTGCTGTTGGAAGCGGCGGTTCAGCAGGTAGCACTGCATCGCGAACGAGTAGCGCGCGGTGTCGCGATAGAAGTCCGCGAGGTACTCGTTGTCGGCGACGGGCTCGTAGTACGTGTCGATGCCCAGGTGATCGCCGAGCGCCTTGGCCAGCGTGGACTTGCCCGCGCCGATCATGCCGGCGATGCCGATGAAGATGTTGCCGAACACCTCCGGTGCCGCGGTGCGCTGCACCGTGGTAGGGCCCGATCCGTGACCGAGCCGCGGGTTCGACGGCCGGTCGCCAATGGGTTCGACTGCGGGCTCGGAGCGCGATGGATCGAGAAGGTCGGGGAGCACGGGCGGACGTTCGCAGATACCTATGACACCGAGCGTGGACCGGGCGTTGATCGAGCTTTGATCGACGCTCTGGAGCCGCGCTACGATGAGGTCATGGCCGAATGCCGCGAGTGCAAGGACGACGTCGACAAGCTCGTGTCCGTGAAGGTTGGCGGAAAGGTGCGAAAGGTCTGTGAAGACTGCGCCGACCGCCTGCGCGAGGCCGGCGAGATCGCCGAGGCGAGCGAGGGCGTCATCCAGGGAATGATGGGCTACAAGGGCCGTCGCTAGCGCGGGCGACCCGCGAGCCGCTTCTCTCGCCCTACTTGCCGCCGAGCACGTTGCGCGCGATGACGACGCGCTGGATCTGCGAGGTCCCCTCGTAGATCTGGAGGAGCTTCGCGTCGCGCATCAGCTTCTCGACGGGATACTCCTTCGTGTAGCCGTACCCGCCGAAGATCTGCACGGCGTCCGTCGAGCAGCGCATCGCCGCGTCGGCGCCATAGGCCTTCGCGTACGCGCTCGTGATCGCCGAGAGGTCGCCCTTGTCGACCTGCCACGCTGCCTTGTGCGTCAAGAGGCGCGTCGCTTCGTACGCGATCGCCATCTCCGCGAGCATGAACTGCACGGCTTGGTGCTGCGCGATCGGCACGCCGAAGGTCTTGCGCTCGAGCGAGTACGCGCGGCTCTCCTCGAGTGAACGACGGATGATTCCCGCCGCGCCCGCCGCGATCCACGGGCGGCTGCGATCGAACGTCTTCATCGCGACCTTGAAGCCGCCATCCTCGGGACCGACGAGCGCGGTCTTCGGCAGCTTGCAGTCCTCGAAGATCACGTCCGTGGTGTTCGAGGCGCGCTGGCCCATCTTGTTCTCTTTGCGGCCCGGCTTCACGCCCGGCGTGTTCGCGTCGACGACGAAGCAGGCGATGCCCTTGTGCTTCATCGCCGGATCGAACGTCGCGAACACCGTGTAGAAGTTCGCGACGCCGCCGTTCGTGATCCAGCGCTTCTGGCCGTTCAGCACGTAGTCATCGCCGTGCTTCGTCACGCGCGTGCGCATGCCCGCCACGTCGCTGCCTGCATCGGGCTCCGAGCAGCAGTACGCGCTGAACAAGAACTCCGACGTGAGCCGCGACAGGTACTCTTTCTTCTGCGCGTCGGTACCGGCGATGAGCAGCGGCATCGCGCCGAGCGAGTTCGCCGACAGCGACGTGTTGATGCCCGTGCACCCGAAGGCGACCTCTTCCTGCACCAGGCAGTTGTCGACGCACGACCCGCCGAGACCGCCGTACGCGTCGGGGATCTCGATGTTCATCAGGCCCGTCTCCCACGCCTTCTTCAGGATCTCGCGCGGGAACTCACCGGTCTCGTCGTAGTGCGCGGCCTTCGGGATGATCTCCTTGCGCGTGAACTCGCGCGCGGTGGCGACCAGGGCTTCTTGCTCTTCGGTGTACGACAGGTCCATGGCCCGCGGACTCTAGCACCGGCCGCAGCTTTCCCGACGGTGATACGCTGGGTTCGTGGCCGACCGCTGGGGTGAGTTCTGGCTCGAGCAACTGATCGCCGTCGGCGGCCTCGGCGAGGTGTGGCGCGCGACCAAGGACAGCGCGTCCGGCGCGCTGAAGCGGATGCACACGCACCTCGCGCGCAATGACGAAGCGCTCGCGATCTTCGCGCAAGAACAGCGCTTGGTCATGGAGCTGCCACGCCACGCGAACGTGGTCCGCGGGATCGAGGTGGGTTCGGTCCCGCTCGCGATGACGAGCACGGGCCCATCGGGCGCGAGCTCGGGCCCATCGGGCGCGAGCACGAACGACGCGTGGCCGTATGCGTTCTTGGAGCTCGCCCCGGGCGCGGACCTGCGGCGCATCGTCGCGCCACCCCCGACACGCGATCGCCCCACGACCGGCGCGGTCACGATTACCCGCGATCGCGCGATCTGGATCGTCGCGGCCGCGTGCGATGCGGTCGCGCACCTGCACGCGAACGGCTGGGTCCACGGCGACGTGAATCCCTCGAACCTGATCGTGTCACCGGCGGTCCCCGGATCGGATCCGCCCGCGACCACGCTCAAGGGGATGACCGCGCCGCACAGCGTGAAGCTCGTCGACTTGGGCATCGCGCGGCGTATCGGCGAGAGCGGGCCGACGCGCGGCACGCACGCGTATATGGCGCCCGAGCAAGTGCGCGCGCAGCCGTGGACCCAAGCGACCGACGTGTTCGCGCTGGGCATCCTCGTGTGGGAGCTCACCGCGAGCTCGCGCTTGTTCCATCGCGGGCCCACGTGGCTCTCGATGGCCGCGGTCGTCGAGGCCGACGTGCCCGCGCTACCGGACACCGAGCTCGACGCGATCTGCCGCGCGGCGCTCGTGAAGGATCCCGCGCGCCGTCTCTCGTCGGCGGCCGAGCTCGCCGATCGATTGCGATCGCTCTCCTCGAACTAGCGTCATCGACCGAGCGACCGAGCGACCGAGCGTCGTCGACCGAGAGCGCGAGCGTCATCGACCGAGAGCGCGAGCGTCATCGACCGAGGGCGATCGCCGAACGCGATCGCGACAACGGCTACTTCTTCGCGTCGCCGTCGGTGGTGGCGCCGCTCGCGGCCTTCTTCGCCGCGCGCGCCTCACGCGCGGCAGCGCGCTCTGCTTCGCGGCGCTCCTGCAGCGCGATCTGATTCTTCACCGCGCGGCCACCGAGGATGAAGCCGACGAACATCCCGACCATCAAGACGCCGGGGATGAACAGGATGTGGCTGGAGGTCATCGGCCTGGACCCACGCTACTTGGTCGCCGTCTCGAGGTCACGCTTGAGGTTCGCAATCTCGACCTTGAGCGCCTGCTGGCGCCGCCACAGGAACAGCAGGAAGCCCGCCGCGAGCACCCACAGCGCCGCGTACGCGAGGACGACGTGCTTCTGGTTCTTCGCGATCGCTTTCGCCGCGAGCTCGTGCTGGAGCTCGACCTCGCCCGCGAGCCGCGCGGCTTCGCGCTCCTGCGCCAGCGTCGAGACCGCCGAGCGGAAGTCGCTGACGCTGTTGATCGCGTCGACGCATGCCTGCCCTTCGGGCGTCTTCGCGAGCTGTGGCGCCGCGACCTGGCCGAGGGCGTACGACTGCGCATCGGTCACGAAGCGCGTGTCACCGTTGGGCGGCTTCGCGAGGCCTTGCTCGCAGATCCGTTGCCGTGCGGCGGGCGTGAACGCGGGCGGTCCGGGATCGGGTGCACCCGAGCTGGCGGAACCCGAGTCGGCGGTTGCCGAGCTGGCGGAACCCGATCCGGCGGAACCTGCGCCCGCGGAACCTGCGCCCGCGGAACCCGATCCGGCTGAACCTACACCCGCGGAACCTGCGCCCGCGGAACCTGATCCTGCCGCGGGTGCCGCGGACCCAGCCGAGCCCGACTGCGCGAACGCGGTGGCGACACCGACGACCAACGAGAGAACGATCAGAGCTCGCATACGCACCTCACGTGAACAGCCCCGCATCGAGGCCCTTTTCGCGCAACTCGCGCAGCTCGCGTTCGGCGCGCGCCGATTGAACGCGCATGAACACGAGCGTCAGAAACCACAAGAAGAACGTGAGCACGCTGCCCCAGAACACGAGCTTCATCGGTCCGGTCAGCGTCATCACGTTGCCGTTGCGACCGGCCTGCGGATGGTGGTCGCCCTTGTCGACCATCGTGTAGATGAACGGGATGCCAAGCGTGCCGAACACCGCGAGGCCTGCGGCGAGACGATCGGCGGACGCGCCCGCGAACCGGCGCACGAGCACGTAGCCGACGAGGACGAGCCAGAGCAGGAGCGACATCGTCAGGCGCTTTTCCCAGACCCACCACTTGTCCCACGCGGCTTCGGCCCAGATCGAGCCGGTGATGAGAACGGCGGCGCCGAACAGAACCGCGACTTCCGCGCCCGCGAGCGCGAGGTCGTCCCACGACGCCTTGCGATTCTTGAGGAACACGAGCGAGCACACGCCGCAGACCGTGACCGACGCGAACAGCATGAACGCGTGCGCCACGTGGTAGTAGAAGATCTTCTGGTTGAACAGCAGCGTCGGTTCGAACGGCGCGTAGTTGAAGACCGCGTAGACGGTGATCGCGAAGCCGATCGCGGCGAGGGCAGCGAGAACTGGGATAGCGCGGTTCATTCGATCACCAGGGACTCGTAGATCCACAGAGACATTACCAGAGCGGCGGCGTCGTAGATTCCGAGGAAGCCAATCCAATACCAGGCCTTGTCGAGGTTCGCGCCCCGTTCGAGGATCAACGCTTCGGTTGCATAGGTCCCCGACACGAACAGCGGGATCAGCACGGGATACAGCACGACAGGTAGGAGCACGTCGCGCGACCGCACCTTGAGCAGCATCGCGGCGAACACCGAGCCATAGATCGCGAAGCCTGCCGCGCCGAGGAACAGCACGCAGGCGAGCGGTAGCGGCTCGGCGAACAGGGGCGCCTCGAGGAACAACGCGAGCAGCGGAACGCAGACTACGGACACCGACAGCACGAGCACCGTGATCGCCATCGCCTTGCCCAGGAACACCGACAGGCGCGGGATCGGCGCGAGCAAGAGCGCGCGCATCGTGTCGTTCTCGCGCTCGCGATCGAACGCGCGACCGAGGCCGATCGTGCCCGCGAACGCCATCGCCACCCAGAGCATGCCCGGCGTCGCCGCGCGCACGAGGTCGGGCTTGAGCGGGAACGCGAACGCGTAGATGACGACGATCAACGCGGCGAAGAACGCCATCGTGTAGACGATCTCGCGGCTTCGGAGCTCGATGCGGAGGTCTTTACCGGCGACGCGTGCGGCTTGGCCAAGGACGGACATCAGTTCGCAAACCGATGATAGACGTCCTTGAGCTGTTCGTACGAGTACGTGCCACGGTCCTCGTGCACGAGCTGGCCGCGCCGCAAGATCGCGACGTGGTCGGTGCGGTCGGCGATCGCCTCGAGATCGTGGGTCACGACGACCACGATCGCGCCGCCATCGCGAAGCTCGCCGAGCTGCTGGCCGAGGGCGAGCGCGCCGCCGCGATCGAGGCCGGTGAACGGCTCGTCGAGGAGCAGGAGCGATGGCCGCGTCAGCAGCGCGCGGGCGAGCGCGAGCCGCTGGAGCATGCCGCGCGAGTACGTCCGCGCCGGGCGATCGCGTGCCTTCGCGTCGAGGCCGACCTTGTCGAGCACCGCGGCGCACGCCGCGTGTCCACCGTCGACCTCGTAGAGACCCGCGACCAGCTCGAGGTTCTCGTACGCGGACAGCTCGCCGTAGCAGAGCGACGCGTGCGCGAGCATGCCGATCTCTTTGCGCACGTCGATGCCGGTGACGTCCTTACCGTCGGCGCGATACGCGACGGTGCCATCGGAGGGCCGCACCAGCGTCGAGACGATGCCGAGCAGCGTGGTCTTGCCCGCGCCGTTGTGGCCGAGCAGCGCGGTCATCTTGCCGGCCGAGAGCTCGAGGTTCACGCCGCCGAGGGCGCGCTCGCTGCCGTATCGCTTCGCGAGCTTCTTGATCGAGACCTGATCGAGCCGAGGCACGTGGCTACGTGCCCCAGGTTCGCTCGAGCTCGTCGATCAACTGTTCGCGACGTTGGCGATCCTTGCTGCTCTCGATGCCGCGCTTCTCGAGCTCGACGAGCTCGGTCATCAGCTTCTCGCGGCGCGCCGACGTCTCGGCGGCCGCCGGTTTGCGCTCGCGAATCACCAGCGCGTACGCGAGTCCACCGAGGATCAAGAACAACACGAAGATGCCCGTGAGCCGCGGCGCCCAGACCTTCCACATCGGCTCGGCAGGGAAGCCCGAGATGGTCATCGCGAACGGCTGCTTCCTCTCGATGGTGATGTTCTCGATGATGAACCAGGGCTCGCCCGTGGTCGCCGTCTGCGTCGCGCCGGTCACGCCTTTGGGCAGCTTCACGCTCATGCCGGGCGTTTGCCGGATTCGCATCGCGCTGTTCCACGTGCCCATCGGCAGATCGAAGCTGAAGCCGACCGTCCCGTCCTCGATCGGCATCGAGAAGCCCGCGCGGAACTTGCGACCGCCGGGCGGGATCGGACGCACGATGCGGAACCCCTCGCCCGTCGCGACCGACACTTCTTTCTGATCTTGCGGAGCGATGATCGCGCCCTTGTGGCGCTTCGGCAGCTTGATCAGGAGTCCATCCGGCGTCGCGCGATACGGCGCCCACGAGTAGTTCGTGACCTCGAAGTTGCCCTGCACGGCGAGCAGCTGATCATCGACAAACGCGTGCGTGTCGAACGTGAACAGCGTGCGCGGGTAGATGTAGATGTTCGCGTGCATGCCCGCGCCGGGCAGGATCTCGAACGGTAGCGAGCGGAACGTCACGCCCGAGAGCTGCGTCTCCGCGTAGACGATGCTGCCGTCTTTCACGCTCGCATCGAGGATCGCCTCGGGCTTGCCCGTCTTCGACCAGTTCGCCGACAGCTCGAGGAGGCCGCCGACCACCGACAGATCCATCGGCGAGCTGAACATGTCCTTGCCGTTGATCGTGACCTTCGCGACGACACCCTTCTCGGGCAGCTTGAATCCAGCGGGCACCGTGATCTTCACCTTGCCGTCCGCGCCGGTGAGACCCGACGCACCGATGATCGGCGTCTGCGCCTCCTCGGGGATGATCAGCTGGATCGCGACGTCCTTCAGCGGATCCGTCGCGTCGCCCACTCCACCGACCACGTTCACCTCGACGGTGCCGGCCGGAAGATCCTTGCGCTCCGCGAAGTTCGCGCCGCCGCGGATCTGCGACGCATCGGGCGCACCTTCGACGGTCTTCGCGGTGCTGATCTTCGTGCGCGTCTTCGCGTCGAACAGCACGACGTCTTGGCCGACCTGCGCGACGCCGTCGAGCGAGATGCGCACCTTGCCGGCGGCGACCGCGCGGCCGTCGCGCGGAACGAGCTTGCCGTAGTCATCGACCGCGGGGTTCGTCGAGTCGCGTTTCTCGCCGGACAGCACGACGCGCACGCCCGACTGTCCGTCGAGCACCACGGTCACGCTCACCATGCGATCCACGATCACCGGCGGCGGTGTCACCGGCGCTTCCGGCGAGCCATTCGTCGACGGCGCATTCACGATCGGCTTGCGTGTCAGCGACGACATCGCGAAGTACGACGTCGCGCCGCTCTGATCGAGGCCGGTGAACGTCGCGATGCCCTTGTCGTCCACCGTCTTCGTCTGCACCGAGATCGAGTCATCGGCGGCGTAGCCGACCAAGTGCACGATCGCCCCCGTCGGCGGCTCGGGATCCATCGGCCCGCTCGGGCCCATCTTGAGGTTATTGTAGGTGACTCGCACCGAGTACACGCCCGGCGGTTCACCACCGTCGGGGCGGGGCTGCCCGCTGATCACGCGCGCCTCGGGCATGCCGCCCATGCCGCCGCCGCCCGGACCCGGGCTGGCGTTCGGCGCGCTCATCGTCGTTCCGGTCAGCGGCTTCGTTGTCAGCATCACGCGAATGCCGCCCTTGTCGGCGACCGGGAACGGGTCCGACGCGATCTCTTTCTTGTCCGCGTCGAGGACCTTCGCGATCACGGTCGCGCCGGCGGTCAGCCCCGCGAACGTCGCGCGACCCGACGCGTCGGTGCGCGCTTGCCGGGGCGTCCCGTTCACGACGAGCGTGACATCGGCGCCGACCTCGGGCGTCGAGGTCGAGCCCGCGATGACGCGAACGACGACGGTTCCCGTCGGGACGTTGCTATCTCCGAGCGGCTTGCCGATGGCGAACGCCGGCTGCGCGTGCGCCGTGGTGGTGACGACGCACATCGCCGCCGCTGCGGCGACGAGGCCGAACGCGATGGCGATGCGCTTGGATGCGCGCGTGGCCACGGTCGATGCCCGTGGCTGCGCGATACGCGTCATGACCGCGAGCTCGCATGCCGAGCTGTGTTGTTCCGGGTGTTCGGACATCGGTTCTCCGGAAATGCGACGCAGAGACGCGGTGGACGCAGAGCAGAGACTTGATGGGATCGAGTTCGAGTCGACCGACACGGTGCGTGCGTTCTCTGCCGAGGACGTCGAGTGGCTCGCGTTGCCGGAGGAGGAGGATTTCGTGTGGCTCACGAGGTTGCCTCCTTGGAGGAGTCTTCGGTCTTCGATGACAGCTCGGCGGCGGTCGCGACATCGCTCGATGCACCGGCCTTCGCGTTGTCGGCGGCCGTCGCGGTGTCGTTGGATCCATCGGCCTTCGTGTTGTCGGCCGTCGCGGTGTCGTTCTTCGATGCGTCGTTCTTCGATGCGTCGCTCTTCGATGCGTCGGCCTTCGATGCGTCGGCCTTCGATGGGTTGGCTGTCGCGTCGTCGTTCTTCGATGCGTCGTTCTTCGATGCGTCGGCCTTCGCTACGTCGGCCTTCGATGCGTCGGCCTTCGATGCGTCGGCCTTCGCTACGTCGGCCTTCGATGCGTCGGCCTTCGACTCCGCATCCGTCGCGGCGTCGACCGCGGTCTGCGCGGGCTCCTTCGAAGTGGGCTTGGCCCCCTTCTTGAGCGCCTCTTTCTTCTTCTTGTCCTTCGAAGCGTCGGCCTGCGCGTCGGCCTTCAGCTTGGTCGTCTTCGTCTCGATCTCGAGGCGCGCCTTCAGCTCGCGCTCGATCTGCTCGCGCACGGTGCCCGCGGTACCCGCGTCCATCTGATCGATCTCCTTGATCACCTCGATGGCGCGCACGCGATAGACGGCGATCATCTCCTCGGCATCGGCCTTGGACAGCTTGCCCATCTCGCGATCGAACTCGGCTTCCTTGATCGCCTTGAGCAGCGTCTTCTTTTCGCGATCGAGCTCCGTACGGCGACCGAGTGGACGCCCCCACGTGGAGTCAGCTTCGTCGGTGTCTTCGACGACGACGACACCGGTACGCCACAGCGCGTACCCGGTGGACACGACGGCGAGGTACGCGAGGCAGACGAACACCGTCGGTGGCGAGAAGTAGAAGCGGTTCTGCCACAGGATGAACAGCCAGCCGATGACGAGGGCACCGAGGAAGATGCCGCGACGAACCCAGCGGGTCGGATCGGCGGGGATCGGTGGTGCGTCGCCTTTGGGCGGAACGACGACGGCGGTCGGCAGCTGTGATGCCGTGCCGCTCTCGACGACGTCTTCATCGTCCGCGTTGCGAGCGTTGGTCGCGCGATTGTCGGCCGCCATCGTTAGTCCGTGTTGGCAAGCTCGTCGTCGAGCTTGTCAGCGTACGCTTCATCCTCGACGACGTTCTTGTTCGCGGCGGTTTGCTCGGCCGCGGATTGCTTGCCACGAGCGACCCAGCGGCGCCCGACGACGAAGATGAGACCGAGGCCACCGATCGCGGCGAGCGTCGGGAACAGCCACGAGAACTTGCTGCGCGGCGTGGAGAGGACGTTCTCGCCGCCGTAGAACGTGACGAAGTCACCGAGCACCGCGTTGTAGGCCTTCTCGCGTCCGGCCGCGGTGGTCATGTCGAACATGGGCTTTCCCGTCGCGTCGGTGGCCTTGAGGAAATCGAGGACCTTCTGGCGCGACATCGCGGCGGGTTGGCACTTGCAGTCGAAGATCGACTCGCGCGCGCACCCGCACATGCATAACAGCTCCTTCATCGCGCGCTCGGCGGTGGGGCTGTCCGGGCGATTCATCGCCGCCCATCCGGTTCCCGACTCGCCCATACCACCACCTGCCGGGACGTGCTCGGCACCTTGCGCGCGCGCTTGCGAGGCGAATCCGCCCATCAGCGCGCCGAAGATCAGGAGCAAGATTCCGATCTCGCCCGCGCGACCGAGCCGCGATTTCGGCCGCGTGACGCTGACCCGATCGACGACGCTCTGCGGGATCAAACAGATCAGCGTGCCGAGCGCGAGGATCAAGAAGCCGATCCACACCCAGCTGATCAGCGGGTTGATGAACACGCGGAAGTTGGCGAGGTTCGAATCGAGGTCGTAGCCCGTGAGCACCACGTAGATGTCCTCGGTGGCGCGCACGCGGATCGCGACCTCCGTCGTGGCCTCTTCACCCTTGTGGTAGTCCCACTTCGCTGGATAGACGGTGCCGATCTTCTCGGAGCCCATCCAGATCGAGACCTGCGCCGTGACCGCATCCTTCGAGTCATCGGAGGTGTGGATCAGGTTCTCGTACGCGAACGTGTAGCGACCGAAGCCGAACGTGGCCTTGTCGTCGTTCGCGGGCGCCTGCGAGTACGCGACCGGCGACGGCTTCTCGATCGTGCGATCGACCATGCGGTCGTAGGCCTTGCCGCCGAAGCCGAAGAACATGACGGCGACGCCGAGGTGAACCACGTAACCGCCGTACTTGCGGCGCTTGGACAGCATCAGACCGACGAGCGACGTGAACGGATCCGAGCCCGTTTGCCGGCGGCGCACGAGCATGCCCCGGATGAACTCCTGGCCGATCGAGCCGACGACGAACGCGATGAAGCTGATGTTGATCAGCGACACCGGCAGCTGGATGTTGGCCTTGAACATCGAGCTCAGGTGCTTGGTCTGCGGGAACACGACGAGGCAGACCACGAGCGAGAGCGCCATCAGGCCGATCGGAATCGCGAACTGCTGCCACAGACGCTCGCGCGTGGTGCGCCGCCACGCGAGCAGCGGGGCCGCGCCGGCGAGGAACAGCAGGATGAGCCCGAGCGGCGTCATCCAGCGATTGAAGAACTCGATGCCGACCGAGACACGCGTGCCGTCGAGCGACTCGCTGATCGTCGGGAACATCGTCGCGAACAGCACGAAGAACGCGCAGGCGAGGAGGATCCAGTTGTTCACGAGGAACGCGAACTCGCGCGAGTAGAACGACTCGAACTCGTTCTTGGAGCCGAGCTTGTTCGAGCGATAGACGATGAGCCCGATCGAGACGATCGCGACCGCCGCCATGAACACCACGAACTGCAGCGCGAGCACGTTGTCCTCGCCGAACGCGTGGACCGATTGCACGATGCCCGAGCGGGTCATGAACGTGCCGAAGATCGTCAGGAAGAACGTGAAGCAGACGAGCGCAAGGTTCCAGCGCTTCATCATGCCACGCTGCTCTTGGATGATCGCGCTATGTAAGAACGCGGTCGCCGTGAACCACGGCATTAACCCGGCGTTCTCGACGGGATCCCACGCCCAGTAGCCACCCCAGCCGAGCTCCTCGTACGCCCAGCGTCCACCGAGGATGAGACCGAGGCTCAAGAAGCCGAAGCAGATCAGCATCCACGCGCGCACCGAGCCGAGCCACAGATCGTCGAGGCGACCCGACGCGAGCGCACCGATACCGAAGGCGAATGGAATCGTCGCGGCGACGAAGCCGATGTAGAGGCTCGGCGGATGGATCACCATCCAGTAGTTCTGGAGGAGCGGATTGAGGCCCTGTCCATCGGCCGGCGCGGCGGTGAGCGAGACGGCGAACGGGTTCTTCGTGAAGATCAGCAGCGACAGGAAGAACACCTGCACGACGAGGATCGTCGCGACGACGTAGCCGATCATGTCGCGATGGCGCTTGGCGTTCGTGACGATCGCGATCGTCGAGAACAGGCCGAGCACCAACACCCAGAACAGGAGCGAGCCATCGAGGCCACCCCAGAACGCGGTGACCTTGTACCAAGTCGACATCGTCACATCGCTCGTGTGCGCGACGTACTTGATCGAGAAGTCGTGCGTGACGAACGCGTAGATCATCAGCGCGGATGCGAGGCCGATCAGCGCGGAGAAGCCATAGAGCGCGTAGACCGACGACGCGACGAGCTTGCGGCTCTTCTTCGCGTTTCCGGCGATACCAGCGGCGATGCCCCAGGCGCCGATGACGTACGCGACGAGCAGCGAGATCGTGCCGACGAGAGCGATCGGCGAGAAGGGTTGTTCGGTCACGCGTTCACTTCCCCGTGCCCTTGAACTCGGGACCGGCGGCACCACTGCCGATGTTCTTGTTCGCGTCCGCACCCTCGTACTTCGACGGGCACTTCGCCATCAGCTCGGTCGCTTCCACGACGTACGGCATGTCGTCCTCGATTCGCATGTCGAGCCCCTTCGCTAGCTCGTCCATCTGCGCCGCGGGAACGATATGGCCCGTCGCGACGACCTCTGACTGATCCTTGAACGTGTCGGGTTTGGGCCCCTTCGAGAACACGCGGATCTTCTTTCCATCCTTGTGGAGCACGAAGGTTCGCACCGTCTCTTGGTTGGCGACCTTCTCCTTGATCGTGCCGGCCACGACCCAGCCGTGGACCTTGATCTCCTTGCCCTTCCACGAGGACAAGTCGGTGGTCATGAGCTCGTCGACCATCTTGTAGTGCTGCGTGCTCGTAGATGCCGAGCGCGCGAAGAAGACGACGCCACCAACGATAACGGCGGCGGTGAGAGCGAGCTTAGCGATGGTGCTGTTCTGCATGGAGAAATCTCCCTCCGACCCATCATCCCCTTCTCGAGGGAATCTGGGGGTATCCCCCAGATGTGGGGTAGCGGCATGCCCGGCGATTCAGGCAACCGTAGCATGCCTAAGGTCCATTCCGGGCATTGCCACGTTGTCGCGGATTGCGGATCGGCCAGTACTGACAGCTACCTAGGCCACTGTCGCAGACGGGACGCTACCCACCGATGCCGATCATGTGCTTTTGGGGTGCGCCCCCACCCTCTCGATCGAAGACGTGGCCCGCTCGCTTCCCGGTCACCGCGCTCGCGATCGCTCGGGTCAGCTCGTCGTCGCTCCCACCGGCGCGCAGCACATCGCGAAGGCTGATCGCGTCGTCGTGTCCGAGGCACGCGTGGAGCGCGCCGGTCGCGGTCAGGCGGAGGCGATTGCAGTCGTCGCAGAAGTGCTCGGTCATCGCCGAGATGATCCCGACCTCGCGCCCACCCGGCGTACGCCAGTAGCGCGCCGGACCCGCGTCGCGGCGGGTGCCCTCGGCGGCGACCAGCGCTCCGAAGCGAGCCTCGAGGGTCTTGCGGATCTCGACGGCAGACAGCTCGGCGGTCGTCGCGTAGAGCTGGCCCTCCGACATCGGCATGTGCTCGATGAACCGCGGCACGGCCTCGTGCGCCCACGCATACTCGCAGAGGCCGACCACTTCGTCGTCGTTGACGCCGCGAAGCGCGACCGCGTTCGTCTTCACGGTGATCCCCGCAGCGCGAGCCGCCGCGATCCCGGCGAGGACCCGCGACAGATCGCCGCGTCCGGTCAGCGAGCGAAAGCGCTCCGCGTCGAGCGTGTCGAGCGAGACGTTGACCGTGGACAGGCCCGCCGCGGCGAGCGGAACCGCCAACTCGTCGAGCAGGTGCCCGTTGGTGGTCATCACGACCTGCTCGATGCCGGCGATGTTGCGGATCCTGCGCACCAGCTCGACGATGCCCTTGCGCACGGTGGGCTCGCCGCCGGTGACACGAACCTTGCGCACGCCGAGGACCGCGAACCGCGAGACGATCCGTTCGATCTCCTCGAACGTCAGCACCTCGGGCTTCGTGGCGAAGGTCAGGTCGGCCCCGAGATCTTCCGGCATGCAGTACGAGCAGCGGTAGTTGCAGCGATCGGTCACCGACACGCGCAAGTACCGGATGCGGCGCGCAAACGTGTCGACCAGCGGATCGCTCCCGACGTCACCGACCAGTGGCACGGCTGTCGCCCCGATGACAGGGAGATGAAACCGGGGCGTCGCCATGTCACGCAGCCTACGCGATCGGCACGGGCGCGGTTACAAAGTTCCTTGACAGATCGAGCAAAAACCAGCATCTATCCCCCGCTCCCATCGGAGCAGGAGACGCACTTAGTACCGATGATGCAAACGACGATCGAAACACCAGCGATGAGCGGCCTGTGGGTCCTGTTGGTGCAGAACGATGGCGAGCTCGCCACGCAAGACAACGATGGCCGCGTACCCGTGATGGCGCGCGCAGGCAACGACCAGACCTACCTCCTCGTGTTCAAGAACGTCGCGAAGGCGCGGCAGTTCGTGGCCGCGTCGGAGATCGAGGGCGCAGAGCCCCGCATGGTCGTCCGCGGAAACCACGATGACATCGTGCGGATCGCGAAGTCGGCCGGTGTGGTCGGCACGCTCGTCGACTACGACCCGACGACGCAGAAGTACGCCGGCGCCGGCACTCTGCACTGATCGCAGCTCTTCTCGAGCCTCTACGCTCGATGGCGCGTGGCGTTCATCGACGCTGTTTCGCGCCTAGTAGCCGCCGGTGACGATCACTTCGTCGACGTCGCCGCGCTTGGCTGCGTTCGAGTTGATCGCGCGCGGACACTTCACCGTCGCGATCTTGAAGCCCTTGTAGATCGAACGGATGAACGGCGTGTCGCTGTTCGACAGCATCACCTTGCAGCCGCGTGCGACGAGCGCACGTGCCGTGTCCGCCAACGTGCGTTGATCGTCGGGACCGAAACCGTCCGCGCTATAGCTCACGAAGTTCGCGGTGGGCGTGACCGGATCGTACGGCGGATCGAAGTACACGAAGTCTCCGCGCTCGGCATCCTCGACGGCGGCGCGGTAGTCGCCCTGCCGCAGCTCGGAGCGCGCGAGCAATGCATGCGCAGCACGCAGCGCCTCGGGAACGCAGATCGGCGGATCCGTGTAGCGACCGATCGGCACGTTGAAGTCACCCGCACGGTTCACGCGCCACAGGCCGTTGAAGCACGTCTTGTTGAGATAGATGAACATCGCGGCACGATCCGCGTTGCTCATCGAGCCGTGGAGCTGGTTCCACTTCTCGCGCATCGCGTAGTAGTGGCGCTCGTCGTGCTCTTCGCGATGACGCTGGAGCCGCTTGATCACCGCGTTCACGTCGGTGGCAACCGCCGTGTACAACGCGATGAGATCCGCGTTCGCGTCGGAGATGACAGCGTTGTCCGGAGCGACCCGGAAGAACAATGCGAGCCCACCCGCGAATGGTTCGAAGTACCGACCGAACTTCGGTGGCATCCGGCTCGTGAGCTCGGGCAGGAGCCTCGTCTTACCGCCGACCCACTTGATGATCGGACTGGCAGGTGCGAGTGCAGGAAGCGCGATCGGAAGACGACGAGCACTCCGGCTCGCCGTGACACGTGACGACATGAAAATGATCGTCGAATCCGCGCGATCTCAAGCCCACTTTTCTGCCGAGTCTCCCGTCACTTCGATATCTGCTTGAATGAATTTCGGACGCGTCTCGTCTCTGGGCAGATGCAAGCTGCTAGCGTCGCGCGCATGCGTAGAACACTCCTGTTCGTAGGATTCATGGTGGGGCTCTCGAGCGCGGCGTTCGCGCAGCCGAGCGAGCGTCGTGCACCGCCACCGCCACCGCAGGTACAGCAGTGGGACTCCAAGGGTTGGCAGCTGCTCGGCGAGAAGACCGTCGACGGTCACATCGACAGAGACCGGATCGAGGTCGGTCGCTACGAGGGTCGCTTCAACAAGCTGACCGTGCTCGTGAAGGACTCCGATCTCGAGATGATCGAGTTCAAGATCGTGTTCGGCGACAAGACCGAATACAACCCGAAGGTCAGCCAGTACTTCCGCGAGAACACGCGCACGAAGGTCATCGACCTCCCACCCGCCGAGCACGTGATCCGCTACATCGACTTCAAGTATCGCAACCTCCCCGGCGGAGGACGCGCGACGATCCAGGTCTACGGCTTCAAGACCGGCGAGAACCCGGGCCCGGGCCCTCGCCCGCCGGTCACGGTGAACTGGGACTCGAAGGGCTGGACGATGCTCGGGACGCGCGATGTCGATGGTCGCGTCGATCGCGATCGCATCGAGGTCGGTCGCTACGAGGGCCGGTTCAGCAAGATGACGATCGTCGTTCGTGACTCGGACCTCGAGCTGATCGACTTCACGGTGAAGTTCGCGCGCGGCCCCGAGTGGAAGCCGAACATCGCGCACTACTTCCGCGAGAACCAGCGCACGCACGTCATCGACTTCCCCGGCGACGAGCGCGTGATCAAGTACATCGAGTTCAAGTACCGGAACCTCCCCGGTGGAGGAAAGGCGAAGGTCGAGGTGTGGGCGTGGAAGACGGATGGCACCTCCGCGCAGAGCAACAAGCCCGTGTGGGATCAGAACGGCTGGATCATGCTCGGCGAGCAGAAGGTCGGCGGCGGTCGCAAAGGTGATCGCGACCGCATCAAGGTCGGTCGCGACGAGGGCAAGTTCCGCCAGATCACGATCGTCGTCCTCGACAGCGACATCGAGCTCTACGACGTGAAGGTCAAGTTCGGCCGCGGCCCGGTGTTCGATCCGCAGATCAAAGAGGCGGTGTTCCGCGAGGGTACGCGGACGCGCGTGATCGATCTCCCAGGGGACAGGCGCGTCATCAAGACGATCGACTTCGCGTACCGGAACCTACCCGGTGGCGGCAACGCGCGCGTTCAGGTCTGGGGCAAGTAGACGTACAATGAGGACGTGCGCAGCCACGCCGTCCTCTGTATCGCCTTCGTAGCCGTCGCTGCGTGTAGCAATGACGGCGTCTCGATCGAGGTGCGCCGCGGCTCCACGACAGCCGAGCGCGTCGAGCTGTATGTCGTCGATGGCTACTGCACGACCGACGACGCCGGCGACCTCCCCTGCCCGCAGCTCAAGACACCGAGCGCGGCGGGATACCTCGATGGCGAGGTGTACACGCGCGAAGACGCGCGCACGCTCGCCGCGCCGGTCGAGTCCGACGGCGTCGCGTACTTCACGATCCGAGCGGACGGCGATCGCACGCGGATCCCGCTCGCGGTCGCGGTCGGCTTCGACGGCAACGACAAGCGCGTCGGCGCGGTCGTGATGCCCTACGAGTTCTACACGACCGACGCGAACCGCCACATCGTGACGCTCGACGAGATCGTCGAGGACAAGGTCACCGGCACGCCGCAGACCGATGGCCTTCGCGCCGAGACTTGGTACCAAGACGCGTCGCTCGGCGGCGGCTGCCTCGCGCTCGAGCAAACGTTCGAAGGAACGAGCAAGCGCAAGTTCATCGTGCCGGCGGACGATCTCGATTGCGATGGCTGGATGGCCGCGGATCAGGAGTGCGATGCGATCTGGCCCGATCACGGCGCCGACGACGACTCGATGCTTCCGTTCACGTGCCTCGCCGAGGAATCGACGTCCGGCAACCTCGGCAAGCGCTGCATCCTCGGCGACGCGCCGTGCATCGACGGTCAAGGCCCACCCGAGTGCAAGCCGGTGATCACCACGTCGCAGCAGTGGTGCGTTCCGTCGGCGCTGTGCGATCCGCTGTGCGGCACGTCGCCGAATCCGGGCTGTCTCTACAACGCACTCCAGCACCCGATGCTGCCCGCACTCGGGCACCCGTCGTATCTGCACTGCACGGTCCCCGTGCAGATGACGATGGCGAACGGCTTCACGGTCTGCCGCGACGGGCTCGCCACGCCGTACACCGCGAACTGGTCGATTCCAGCGAACACGACCTGCTCGAGCTTCTCGGTCGGCACGGTGACGCCGACGCAGATCGGCCCGTTCGCGCCCATGCGCACCAGCACGGTGGGGCCGGCGAACGTGATCAAGGCCGTGCTCGCGAACCCGGGCTGCCAGTTGTCGCTTCAGTTCGCGGGCGACTTTGCACCTGCGACGCCGATCGCCAACGCGCTGCCGCAACACGTCGTGAAGCTCGACCTGACCAACACGATGTCGCTCGTGATCCCGCTCGTCGTCGACTTCGAGATCACGCCGGAGGCGGAGTGCACGAACGCTGATGGCACCTGCGAGCTCGTGCTCGCCGATACCGCGATCGGCATGGTCGACGAGTCGCTGGCGGCCTGCGCGCGGTTCTAAGACTGCAGCGTGTCGTACGAGTGGAACTGCATCGAGAACGTCGCGCGTCCCTCGCTGAGGCTGCGCACGCGCGTCGAGTAGCCGAACATGTTGCGCAGCGGGACATGCGCCGCGACGACCTTCTTCGTGCCGCGCGTGGCGACGTCCTGCACGTTGCCCTTGCGCTGGCTGAGGTCGCCGATGACCGCACCGAGGAACTCGTCGTCGACGGTGACCTCGACCGCCATGATCGGCTCGAGCCGTGACGGCTTCGCGGCCTGCACACCGCGTCGGAACGCTTCGGCCGCGGCAGCGCGCGCACCGATCTCGCCGTTCGAACCTTCGCGGAGCGCGACGTTCTTCAGGGTGACCTCGACGTCCTCGAGAGGGTAGCCATCGGGGCCGCTCGACGCGGCGTCGCGGAGGCCCTGCATCGCGGCCTCGACGATGTGGGGCGGAACCAAGGCCGCCGACGGACCGAGCGCTTTCTTGAAGTCCATGCCCGCGCCGCGCGGCCGCGCCTTCACGTGGCACAGCGCTTCGCCGTAGATCATCTGTTCCTTCATGTCTCGCTCGAACACGGCGTGGCCATCGCCCTCGCCGAGGATCGTCTCGCGGTACACGACCTGCGGCTTGCCGGCGCGCGCTTGCACGCCGTACTCGCGCTTCATGCGGTCGACGATGATCTCGAGGTGCAGCTCGCCCATGCCGCGGATGATCGTCTGGCCCGTGTCCGCATCCTCGTGGAAGCGGAACGTCGGATCCTCCTCGGACATCTTGTTGAGCGCGAAGTCGAGACGCTCCTTCGCCGATTGGTTGTCGGCTTCGATCGCCTGCGAGATCACGGGCTCGTAGGTATCGATACGCTCGAGCAGGATCGGCGACTTCGGATCGCACACCGTGTCACCGGTGGTCGCGTCCTTGAGTCCCGCGGCGGCGACGATCTCGCCGGCGATCGCCTTGTCCAACCGCTCGCGCTTGGCAGCGTGGAGCTGGAACAGACGGGCGATCTTTTCCTTCTTGTTCGTGCGGACGTTGAGCACCTCCGCGCCCGCTTCGATCGTCCCCGAGAACACGCGCATGAAGCAGACCTTGCGGCCCTCATCCATCGCGATCTTGAACACGAGCGCGGCGAACGGCTCGTTGTTCTTCGGGTTGCGAACGAGTCGCTCCTCGGTGTTCCGGGGATCGACGCCGGTCACGGGCGGGACGTCCGCAGGCGACGGCAGGTACGCGATCACCGCGTCGAGCAGCTCGTGGATGCCCTTGTTGCGAAGGGCCGTTCCGCCGAGCACGGGGATGAGCTTCACGGCGATCGTGGCCTTGCGGATCGCGGCATCGAGCTCGGCGACCGTGATCTCCGCGCCGTCGAGGTACTTCACGGCGATCGCGTCGTCGAGATCCGCGAGTGCTTGGATCATCTGATCGCGCGCATCGGCCGCCGCGGCGGCGAGGTCCGCCGGGATGTCCACGACCTCGGGTGTCTCGGTGACGTCGCCGGAGAACATGTGCGCCTTCATGCGCACGAGATCGATCTCGCCGCTGAACGCGTCCTCGGTTCCGATCGGGAGCTGGATCGCGACCGCGTTCGCGCCGAGGCGCTCGCGAATGTCGGCGACCACGGCGGGGAACGACGCACCGATGCGATCGAGCTTGTTGATGAACGCGACGCGAGGAACCTTGAACTTGTCGGCTTGGTGCCAGACCGTCTCGGACTGCGGCTGCACACCGGCAACACCACAGAACACGACGACCGCGCCGTCGAGGACGCGCAGCGAGCGCTCGACCTCGATCGTGAAGTCGACGTGGCCCGGCGTGTCGATCAGGTGGATCTCGTGCTTCTTCCACTCGAACGTGGTCGCGGCGGCGGTGATCGTGATCCCGCGCTCGCGCTCCTGCTCCATCCAGTCCATCTCGGTCTCACCGTCGTGGACCTCGCCGACCTTGTGGATCTTGCCGGAGTGAAACAGGAACCGTTCCGAAACGGTCGTCTTGCCGGCGTCGATGTGGGCGACCACGCCGAGGTTGCGAACCATGTCGATCTTCGCCATACGACGGCGACGGTATAGCGCAGAACCGCGAACCGCGGTGCTAACCTCGGGGCAGATGCGCTGGGTCGTGATCGCGGCTGTCGTCGGTGGGCTCGGTACCGCTGCCATCGCGCAGCCCTCGCCGCCCGACAAGGCGCGCGCGAAGGAGCTGTACCAGTCGGCGGAAGCGGCGATGGCGGCGCGGGACTACGACACCGCGGTCCGCGACTACGGCGCCGCCTACGAGGTCACGCGAGATCCGGTGCTGTTCTACAAGATCGGCACCGCGAACGAGCGCGCCGGCAAATGTCCCGTCGCGGTCATCTACTACCGTCGCTACCTCGCCGAAGCGAAGCCGACGCCCGCGTTCATCGACATCACGAACGCGCGCATCAAGGCGTGCGAGCCCGCGGCCACCGTCGACAAGCCCGCCGCTCCGACCGCCGACAAGCCGGTCGTCGACAACAAGCCCGTCGACAAGCCCGTCGACAAGCCCGCCGAGCCGATCCAGAAGCCGACCGTCGACAAGCCCGATACGACGGCGCCTGCCGAGGGTGCGAAGGACGATCCGAAGACCGCGATGGGCGCGTTCGTCGGATCGCGCGAGAAGTCCGCCGGCAAGGACGTCCTCACCGCGCGCGATCGCGGCGCGTGGCTATTCGTCACCGGATCGGTCGCGCTCGTCACCGTCGGTGCGGTGCTCGCGTATTCGGCGGACTCCGCCGAGAACGACATCAACGATCTCTATGTCGGCCTGAGCGGAAATCCGCCGGTGTTCGATCGCACGACCAAGGCGCTGTACGACGACATGGTCGCCGAGGGCGAGCGCTACGAGATGCTGTCGTGGATCTCGTTCGGCCTCGCCGGGGCGACCGCGGGTGTCGCCGCGTATCTGTTCTGGCGCGAGCACGATCGCGCAGCGCACGAGAAGCCCACCGTCACGCCGACGGTCTCGCCGACGGTCTCGCCGATGGTCTCGAAAGACGGCGCAGGCGTGCGCGCCGTGTTCTCGTTCTGATCACGGAAACGCGACGGTCGTCGCTGCGAACGGGGCGGAGCTCGTGGTGCCCGCGCCGATCTCGCCCGACGCATTCTCGCCCCAACAGAAGATCTGGCCTCCGCGAGACGCGCACGTGTGCGAGCGCGAGATCGCGAACGTCGACAACCCGCCGGGGAGATCGAGGACCGGTGACGGCCCGTGATAGCCAAAGTCGCCGACGCCCAGGTTGCCGAGATAGTTCGATCCCCAACACGAACCGTTCGCGCACGCCGTGGTGCCACCGAGCCAGAACAGCTGTGGCTGCGAGCTGTCCGTCGGCGTGGGCACGTTGTAACCCGCGCTCGGAGCATCGAACATGTTGCTCTCGTTGATGCCCCAGCAAGCGACTCCGCCGTTCTCCTTCTCCGCGCACGTCCCGGCGCCGCCGGCGCGAAGGTTCGTGGCCATGACGTTGACGGCGACAGCCGACGACCGCTCCATCTGCGTTCCATCGCCGAGCTGACCACCGTCGTTGGCGCCCCAGCACGCGACCTGGTTCCCGATCCGCGCGCACGAGTGTTCGTCGCCGAGCGCGATGCCGTCCACGTTGGTCTGGACCTGGACGGGCGACGGCTGCGTGATCAGCGTCCCGTCACCGATCTGCCCTCGCCCGTTATGGCCCCAGCAGCGAACCGCGCGATCCATTCCGAGCGCACACGCGTGCTCGCGTCCGGCGGCCACGCTCGCGGTTGCCGGCAGCGGCACGCGCACCGGCGTCGGTCGCGCATCGTAGTCGCCGAGGCCGAGCTGCCCGACGTGGTTGGCGCCCCAACAGTAGACCTCGTCGTTCGTGAGGAGCGCGCACGTGTACAACTCGCCGGCGACGAGTTGCGCGATCGCGGACGGCCACTGAAACGGAAGCACCTGTGGTGTCGCGAATGCGTCCCGCGGTCCGCCGGTGCCGAGCTGGCCCGACTTGTTCGCACCCCAACACGCAACCGCGGTGGTGTTACTCGCGCACGAGTGATCACGGCCGACCGCGATGAGGTCGGAGCCCGGCAGCGTGGACACCGCGCGCGCACGCAGCTCGGCCGAGCGACCGTCGCCGAGGAGACCGACGGCTCCATACCCCCAGCACGTGATTGCACCGCCGGCGCGCACGGCACAGCTCGCAACCTCTCCCGTGGTGATCGCGATCGCATCGCCCACGCCCACGACGGGCGCCGGCACGAGACGATCTTCGACGGTCCCGTCGCCGAGCACGTACTGATCGTTCGCGCCCCAACACGCAATCGCGCCGGTCGCACGGACCGCGCACGTGTGGCTAGATCCGGCTTCGATCCCGACAGCGTCGTCGAACGACGCGTACACGACGTCGTCGCTGTCCTCCTCGCGACCATTGCCGAGCTCGCCGCTCGTACCCGATCCGCGACATCCGACACGACCGTCGATCACGGCACACACGTGATCGCCGCCGAGCGCGATCGCCGACGCGTTCGCGAACCCCGCGACCGGCGTAGCGACGACGCGTACGGTGTCGGAGTTGTCGATCAGGCCGCGGCCGTTCTCGCCCCAGCACGCCACGGTGCCGTCGACGCGAAGCGCACACGCCGAATCGTCGTCGAGGGAGATCCGGCGCGCATCGGAGATGTTCGTCACGGGAGCAGGGAGGTTCACGCCGGACTCCGTGCCGAGAGCGCCGCGGCCGAGCTGGCCGTTGTGGTTGCGTCCCCAACACCAGATCGCGCCGCTGGCGAGCACGGCACACGACGCATCGTTGGAGACGCTGACCTCGATCGCAGGCCCGGGCAGGTCGACGTTCACCGGAAATGTCGCCGGACCGCCGGGCAACGCAACAAAGCCCGGGGGAGGCGTGACGCCGACGCGCCCGAACTCGTTGCCGCCCCAACACCACACCTCGGCGGCCGTGCTCACCATGCAGACGTGATAGTGCCCGACGGCGATTCTCGTCGCCTTCGGCACGCCCGCGACGAGCTGTGGACGTAGCACCGGAGATGACACCTCGCCGCCGAACTGGCCGTTCTCACCGGCGCCCCAACACCACACATCGCCATCGTCGCGGATCGCGCACGCCGTGATATCGCCAACCGCGACAGAAGCCCGTGCCTGATCCGCGACCTCGGGCGTCAGCTCGTCGTCAAACCCGATCCGCCCGCACGCCGCGAGGACGATCGCACCGAGGATGGCGAAACGGCCCATCGACCCATATTACACGGTCGTCGCGGGCTTCGCGTCGGTCATCGTACCCGAGAGCTGCACGCCCATCAGGCGCATCTCGCCTTCGGCCCAACGTGCGATGTCCTTGTCACTCGCACCGAGGTTGTGCGCCTTGATCACGCCTTCGAGCAGCGACTCGAACACCGCGCAGTTCGCCGGACGCTTGTCGCGCTCGAACGCCATCGAGCCCAGGATGATCTTGTCGAGCTCGTACGGCAGCTCGGGGCGCAGGCTCGACGGCGGCGGCAGGTGCGGCCAGTTCTCGATGCCGAGATGCGCGAGCGCTGCCATGTCGAGGTTGACCGCGTGCCCGGTGAGCACTTCGAATGCGACCGCGCCGGCCGAGTAGACATCTGCGCGAACATCGACGATCTCGCCGACGCGCTGCTCGGGCGCCATCATCGACGGCGTTCCCTTCGTCTCGCCCGCGACCGTGAGGTGACCTTGCGTCGCGGCCTTCGCGATGCCGAAGTCGACGACCTTCACGCCGCCCTGCTTCGACACGAGCACGTTCGCCGCCTTGACGTCGCGGTGAATGATGCCGAGCGGATTGCCCTCGGGGCCCGTGGCGGTGTGAGCCGCGTTGATGCCGTCGAGCATCTTGCCGAGGATCGCGAGGCCGACGTTGACCGGCACCTGGCGACCGCCTTCGCGCGACGACATGAGCAAGCGCTCGAGATCGACGCCCTCGACGTACTCCATGACGATGCAGTAGTCCGCGCCGATCTTTCCGAGATCCTGGATCGCGACCACGTTCGGGTGACTCACGCGCGCGGCGAGGCGCGCTTCGTCGAGGAAGTGATCGACCGCGCGCTGATTTCGCGCGAGGTGCTGGTGCATGAGCTTGAGCGCGACGACCTTCTCGAAGCCGGCCTCGCCGCGCGCGTGACACAGATACACGTCGGCCATGCCGCCGGATCCGAGGCGACGGATCACCTGCCAGCGTCCGATCACGGCACCGGGCCCGATGTTCGCGGGATTGAGCGTGGGCCCGCTGAGGAGATCCACGGGCACCGGGGTCTGCGACGTCGGCGTGCCCACCGCGACGGGCCCGGAGAGTTGCGTGCTCGCGATGCCGACGTTCGTGGTCACGTTCTGCGCGGCCATCGCCGTCGTGAGTCCGGTCTTGTCCTTGCCGGTCATGAGGCCGATCAGGATCAGCACGAGGCCGAGCCCCGCGACGCCGGCGCCGCCACCGACGACGGGAATCGGCATGCCGGCCTTCGCCGGAGGTTCGGCGGCGACGAGCTGCGCGCCGGGCTGTGACGGAATCGGCTCCGGCTTCCACTTCGCCGCGCTGTCGGCCGGTGGATTGCCGAACGCGCGCTTGTTGTCGCCGACCTCGATGCGCCCCGACAGTCCCGCCGCGGCAAGCTTGTCGAGCGAGGGTCCGAGATCGAGCGGCTTGGTCACCGTGACGTAGCCGGTGACCGCCTTCGCCAGATCTTCGTCGGACGGAATGATCTCCGCCGTCTGTGTGACGAGGAGCTTGTCGTTCGCGAGCTCGGCGAAGCCGCCGGTCTTTCCGGCGAACATCGAACGCATGCCGTCGTCGGGCAGCGTCACGAGGACGATGGGACCACCGCCCTTCTTCGGAATCTGGCCGAGCTCGATGACCTCCCCGCCCTCGATCTTGAACGCGATCTCCTTGCCGACTTGATCCTTCATCGTCGCGGCGTCGGTGCCGATCGCGGCGCGGACCGTGTTGATGTCGGCGAGGGTCTTCGCGCGCTGCTCGACGGACGCGCGCGCGGCCTTGATGTCACCGTCGAGGCTCGCGACCGCTGCGCCCATCGCAGACGTCATCGCGGGCGTCATGCCGCCGACCGCTTTGCGCGTGAGCCCGTAGCCGAGCGCCGCACCACCGGCGACGAGCAGGATGGCGCCAGCGATCAGCGGCCCTTTACCCACGCTTGCCTCCGAACTTGTCGGGCTGCGGTCCCGTCGGAGCGTCGGCGGCGACGCCGACGTTGATCTCGTTCTTGCCGACCTTGATCGTCACGTCCTGCGTGATCGGAGCCTTGGTCTTCTCGCTCCACGCGCGCAGCTTGTACTTGCCCGGCGCGAGACGCTTGAACGAGAACGCACCCTTCTCGTCGGTGACGACATACGACGGCGCGGATACCACGGCGATGTATGCGCTCATGTTGGCGTGCAGGTTACAGCCGAGGCGAATGATTCCCTCTTTGGTGAAGGTGTACTCGCGCGCTTCGCCCACCTTGTAGATACCCAGGTCGAACGGCGAGGTCGGCGACGACGAGAACACGTTGTGAAACACCGTGTCGAAGTTCGGGAACGAGATCGTCGAGCCGACCGCGACCGCAGCGACGTGCGGGAGGAACTCGCGACCGCGTTGCTCGATCACGCCCTTCTTCGGCGTGCGCGGCTTCCACTTTCCACCGGAGGGCTCGAGCGTCACGAGACCGAAGCCGGTGATCGGCTTGCCGTCGATCTGCACGGTGCCGGTGAGCGTCCCCACGGCGGGAGGCGGCGGAACCTTCGCCGCTTCGTCTTCCTCTTCGGAGTTACCGACGGCCTTCGGCTGCGGTGCGGCGCCGGTGTCGATCTTCATCGTCGGCGTGGTCACGCGCGGCGGCGCGCCTTCGCGAAACGTGGGCGCGATCGACGCGAGCGCATCGGGACCGACGAAGATCTCCGCCGTCGAGAACAACTGCTCCGCGAGGTTCTTGTTGCCGTTATCGAGCGCTTGGCCCGCCTTCAATAGTTGATCGGCGGCGTTGCGCAGCGCCTCGGACTTCTCTTGCACGGGCGCGAGCTTCGCGGACAGCTTCACGGTGCTAGGAGGCGCCGTCGTTGGCGTTGTCGCAGGCGGGGAATCATAGCCAGCGTTCCCCGTAGTAGGCGGTGTCGTATCCCCTCCGCCGGGTGGAGCCTTCTTCACACCGGCAGAGCACGCGACAGTAGTCACAGCGAGGACAACGATCCGGAGCAGCATCGCGCTGGATTGTACGCGCCATTGCGTCGCATGGATCAGTTCCAGGGCATTTCGGGGGTTGCGACAAACCGTTCCCAGGCCCAGGATGCGCCCAGTCATGGTGTTCGGACTGTTCGGTAACAAAGAGAAGTCGCTCCAAAAGACGATCGAGCGCGCGACCAACAAGCTCGCCCAGCAGCCCGATCGCTGGGGCGCTCTCGAGAAGCTCAAAGAGGACGGAACGGACGCGGCGCTGGTCGGACTTTGCAAGCGCTGGTCGGTGACCAGCATGAAGGCCACCGAAGACGAGCAGGAGAAGCACTGGGTCGTGGACACGCTGGTCGCGAACGGCCCGGCATCGTTGAACGCGGTCGTGACGTACATGAAGACGGCCGAGGGACTGTCGTTCCCGCTGCGCGTGATCGAGCGCATCGCGGATCACGACAAGGTGCTCGCCGTCGTCGACGATCTGTTCAAGAGCGAGCCGCCCGGTTACGTCCGCATGCCGGACCGTCGCATCGATCTCATCCGGTGGTTCAGCGAGTGGAAGGGCACGACGGATGATGAAGTCGTGCCGCGTCTCACGCCGTACGTGACGGACTTCGACGAGAACGTCCGGTTCGCGACGATCGAAGGCATGGCCACTCGCGATCCTGCGAAGATCGTCGGGCCGCTCGTCGACGCACTCCTCCGTCCCGAAGAGGAGTCCGGTCGCATCAAGCGCACCATCGTCGAGGTGCTCGCGAAGGCCAAAGCACCGCTCGGTGACCGTGCGAGCACGGTGGCCGCCGTGCTGGTGGGAACCTTGTCCGATTACAAGGTCGATAACGGCATCGTGAAGCAGCGCTGACCGATCGCATCGCACACCACTTCGTGTGAGATAATTTTCTCGTGACGCGCGCGCTGATTCTCGCGGCGATCGTCGGAGGCTGCGGGTTCGAGACGCCGCAGACCGACGCGCTGTGGACGAGCATCGTCGCGGGCGAGGGGCAGAGCTGCGCGCTCGACAGCGCGAAGGCCGTGTGGTGTTGGGGCGACAACACCTCGGGGCAGCTCGGCATCGCGACGGACGCGAAAGAGGTGTTCGTCCCGACGCTGACGGACGGCAGCGCGTGGTCGCAGATCTCCGCGGGACGCGCGACGACGTGTGGCGTGAAGCTCGACGGCACGTTGTGGTGCTGGGGCTCGAACGCGTCGTTCCAGCTCGGTGTCGTCGGCATGACGATGGCCGCCACGCCGGTACAAGTCCCCGGCAGCTGGACGCGGGTCGCCGTCGGGCTCAACCACGCATGCGGTCTCGACGAGATGCAGCGCCTCCGCTGCTGGGGCGAGAACGCGTTCGGTCAGCTCGGTGATAACTCCACGGCCGCAGCGACCACGCCGAAGACGATCGGCAGCGATCGCTGGCTCGCGATCCAGACCGGCAACCAATCGACGTGCGCGATCCGCAGCGACTCCACGCTGTGGTGCTGGGGCTATAACGGCGTCGGCACCGTCGGCGATGCGACGAACTCCGCCCGCGGGACGCCGACCGAGGTCGGCGGGTCGTGGAGCGCGATCGCGCTGACCTCGTTGCACGCGTGCGGCATTCGCACCGACGGGCGCCTCCGCTGCTGGGGCCTCAACGCGAGCGGCCAGCTCGGCGACGGCACCACCACCTCGCGCAACACGCCGCGCGCGGTCGGCATCGATCACGACGACTGGATCGCGATCGCCGTCGGCGGCAGGCAGACCTGCGGCCGGCGCATGGACGGCACGATGTGGTGCTGGGGCGGCGATTCGATCGGACAGATCGGCGTGAGCGAGAGTCGCGCGCTCGTCAACGCGAGTCCGACGGCGATGGACTTCGAGCTGCCCGACGCGATCGGCCTCGGCTACTCGCACTCGTGCGCCATCGTCGGCAAGCTCGGCGAGATCAGCTGCTCGGGTCTCAACGCGTACGGGCAGCTCGGCACGGGCGACGGCGCGAGCCGCCTGGTGCCGACGAAGATCGACGGCGACTGGGATCGCATCGTCGCCGCGGGCTCGTTCTCCACGTGTGCGCGACGCGAAGATGGCTCGCTGTGGTGCTGGGGCGACAACAGCGTCGGCCAGCTCGGCGATGACATCGCGGGCCCGCGCCAATCACCCGCGGCGATCGCCGGTGGCGTGCGCGCCGCGATCACCGTCGGGCCGCAACACGCGTGCGAGCTGCGCGGAACGCAAGTCTGGTGCTGGGGCTACAACGGCGAATCGCAGCTCGGCGATGCCGTCGTCGGCTCGCGCGCACCGTCGCTCGTCAACGGCATCACCGCGGTGTCGCTGTCCGCGCGCTATCACACGTGCGCCGTCCCGTCGACGGGCGGAGGACTCGCGTGCTGGGGACGCAACACCACCGGACAGCTCGGTCGCGGCGACACGAGCCCGCACTCCGACGTCGGCGCACCCGTGTTCTCCACCGTGCAGTTCGCGCAGGTGTCCGCCGGTCTCGGCTTCACCTGTGCCGTCCACGCATCGACGGCGAAGCTGTGGTGCTGGGGCGAAAACGCGAACGGCCAGCTCGGCGACGGCACCACGATGATGCGGCTCCTTCAGGTCGAGCAGCCGACGACCGGCTGGAGCGCCGTGGCGGCCGGCTACTACCACACGTGCGGCATTCGCGCGGGCGAGATGTTCTGCTGGGGCCTCAACACGTACGGCCAACTCGGCAACGACTCGACGACGCAGTCCTCGGTGCCGGTGCAAGCAGGCAACGATGCGACGTGGCAGCAGGTCGTCGCGGGCACGAACCACACGTGCGGCCTCCAGCTCGATCACTCGCTGTGGTGCTGGGGCGGCAACAATCGCGGCCAGCTCGCGACCGGCGATTACCGCGACAGCCACGTGCCTGTACAGATCGGCGAGGACCGCGACTGGGAGTTCCTCGGAGCGGGCGATCAGCACACGTGCGCCACCAAGCTCGACGGATCGCTGTGGTGCTGGGGCGCCAATGACGCCGGGCAGATCGGCGATGCGTCTGCCTGGCGCGCGGTCTGGACTCCACGCTAGCGACGGGGTACACGGTCCCTCCAGATGCCTCGACGCAAGGATCTGGAGTCGGTGCTCATCATTGGCTCGGGACCGATCGTGATCGGCCAGGCCTGCGAGTTCGATTACTCGGGAACGCAAGCGTGCAAGGCGCTGCGTGAAGAGGGGCTCAGGGTCATCCTGATCAACTCGAATCCCGCGACGATCATGACGGACCCCGAGCTCGCGGACGCGACGTACGTCGAGCCGCTGACCGTCGAGGTGCTCGACAAGGTGCTCGAGCGCGAGAAGCCGAGCGCGGTGCTGCCGACGCTGGGCGGGCAGACGGGATTGAACCTCGCGATGGCCGCGCACAAGGCGGGGCTGTTCGAGAAGCACGGCGTGGAGCTCCTCGGTGCCAACGTGCACTCGATCGAGATGGCCGAGGATCGCGAGCTGTTCAAGCAAGCGATGGCGCGCATCGGCCTCTCGTGCCCGCGGTCGCGCTTGGTCGCGAGCGTCGAGGAGGCGCGCGCGTGCCTCGACGAGATCGGGTTCCCCGCGATCCTGCGCCCGAGCTTCACGCTCGGCGGCAGCGGCGGTGGCATCGCGTACAACCGCGGCGAGTTCGATCGCATGGTGCAGTTCGGGCTGGATCAGAGCCCGGTGCACTCGATCCTGATCGAGGAGAGCGTGCTCGGCTGGAAAGAGTTCGAGCTCGAGGTCGTTCGCGACGCGAAGGACAACGCGGTGATCGTGTGCTCGATCGAGAACCTCGATCCGATGGGCATCCACACCGGTGACTCGATCACCGTGGCGCCCGCGATGACGCTGACCGACAAGGAGTACCAGCGCATGCGCGACGCCTCGATCGCGATCATGCGCGAGATCGGCGTGACCACGGGTGGATCCAATGTCCAGTTCGCGGTCGATCCGGCGACGGGCCGCATGCTGGTGATCGAGATGAACCCGCGCGTGTCGCGCAGCTCCGCGCTGGCGAGCAAGGCGACCGGGTTCCCGATCGCGAAGATCGCCGCGAAGCTCGCGATCGGCTACACGCTCGACGAGCTGAACAACGACATCACGCGCGTGACGCCGGCGTCGTTCGAGCCGACGATCGACTACGTGGTCGTGAAGTGGCCGCGGTTCGCGTTCGAGAAGTTCCCGTCGGCGAAGCCGATCCTCGGTCCACAGATGAAGTCGGTCGGCGAAGCGATGGCGATCGGGCGCACGTTCCAAGAGGCGCTCGGCAAAGCGATCCGTTCGCTCGAGACCGGGCGCGCGGGCTTCGATCTGCCGATGGCGGCGCACGGCGATGACCTCGCCGCGATCGAGCGCGCGATCAGCGTGATGACGCCGGACCGGCTGTTCCAGGTCGCGCGCGGGTTCCAGCTCGGGCTCACGATCGAGCGCGCGCACGAGCTCACGCGGATCGATCCGTGGTTCCTGCATCACGTGCAGGCGATCGCGCTCGCCGAGAACGAGCTCGGCACCAAGGCGCTCGCGGATCTCGACGCGCATGGCCTCCGCCGCTTGAAGCGGATGGGCATGTCGGATCGGCGCATCGCCGCGCTGACCAAGACCACCGAAGCGCAGGTCCGCGCCGCGCGGCATCGCGCGAAGGTGCGCCCGGTCTACAAGCGCGTCGACACGTGCGCCGCGGAGTACGAATCGCACACGCCGTACATGTACTCGACGTACGAGGACGAGTGCGAAGCGCGCCCGTCGGACAAGCGCAAGGTGATCATCCTCGGCGGTGGCCCGAACCGGATCGGCCAGGGCATCGAGTTCGACTACTGCTGCGTGCACGCCGCGATGGCGCTGCGCGAAGAAGGCATCGAGTCGATCATGGTCAACTGCAACCCCGAGACGGTGTCGACGGACTACGACACCTCGGATCGGTTGTACTTCGAGCCGCTCACGCTCGAGGACGTGCTCGAGATCTGCGACCTCGAGAAGCCGTGGGGCGTGATCGTCCAGTTCGGCGGACAGACGCCGCTCAAGCTCGCCGTCGCGCTCGCGCAAGCCGGCGTGCCGATCCTCGGCACGAGCGCCGACGCGATCGATCGCGCGGAGGATCGCGAGCGGTTCGGCGAGGTGATGAAGAAGCTCGGCCTGCGCGCGCCGCGGTGGGGCATCGCGCGCAACCTCGAGGAAGCGCGCACCCACGCGAACGAGATCGGCTTCCCGGTCATGGTGCGCCCGAGCTACGTGCTCGGCGGGCGCGCGATGGAGCGCGTCTACGATGCACGCGGCCTCGAGGACTACTTCACGCGCGTGCTCGGCCTCGGCCAGGGCACGACGGCGCGCGGCGGTGTGGGCCAGGATGAAGGCGCCACCGTCGGCTTCCCGCTGCTCATCGACGAGTTCTTGTCCGATGCCGTCGAGCTCGATGTCGATGTCGTCGCCGACAAGACCGGCGCCGTCATCGTCGGCGGCGTGATGGAGCACATCGAAGAGGCCGGCATCCACTCGGGCGACTCCGCGTGCGCCCTGCCGCCCTACTCGCTCCCCGCGGATCTCGTCGACGAAGTGAAACGCCAGGCGCGCATGCTCGCGACGGAGCTCGGCGTGGTGGGCCTCATGAACACGCAGTTCGCGATCCACGATGGCGACGTTCACGTCATCGAGGTCAACCCGCGCGCGTCGCGCACCGTGCCGTTCGTCAGCAAGGCCATCGGCAAGCCGCTCGCGAAGATCGCGGCGAAGGTGATGGCCGGCAAGACGCTCGCCGAGCTCGGTGCGTTCCCCAACGGCGAGATCGAACCGCGTCACGTGTCGGTGAAGGAAGTCGTGTTCCCGTTCGTGAAGTTCGAGGGTGTCGACACGATCCTCGGCCCCGAGATGCGCTCGACCGGCGAGGTCATGGGCATCGACACCGACTTCGCGCGCGCGTTCATGAAGAGCTGGATCGCGGCCGGCGGCAAGGTGCCGACGTCGGGCACGGCGTTCCTGTCTGTCCGAGAAGCGGACAAGCCGGGTGCCGTCGAGATCGCGCGCCGGCTCACGAACCTCGGCTTCAAGCTCCTCGCGACGCACGGCACGGCCGCGTATCTCCAGAAGGCAGGCCTGCAGGTGACCGGCATCAACAAGGTGATGGAGGGTCGCCCGCACTGCGTCGACGCGATGGACAACAACGAGGTCCAGCTCGTGATCAACACGACCGAGGGTGCGCAAGCGATCCAGGACTCGGTCTCGCTCCGTCGCGCCGCGCTGATGAACAACATCGCGTACCAGACGACGCTGCGCGGAGCACGCGCGGCCCTCGAAGCGATCGCGGTCGCGAAGCGCGGCGACATGCGCGTCGCGTCGCTGCAGAAGTACGCGCTGTAACCCGCGGTGATATCGTCGCGCCGTGAGGGTCGCGATCGCGTGCGTGGTGGTGCTGGCTGCGTGTGACGACGGCCCCGCGCCGATCACCGACAACAGCGTCGAGTGGACCTGGACGTTCACCGATCGCGAGTGTCCCGGCGGCCTCGATCACGTGTCCGTGGTGGTCGCGCGCCAGTTCCTCCTGAACAACGTGGTGCAACAGGAGGACGTCGCGTCGAGCGAGACGCCGTGCACGGGCCGGATGGTCCCGCTCGTGCTGCCCGACTTCAGCTCGGACTCCACGCGGTGGATCACGTACGCCGACTTCGTGACGAGCGACGGCAAGATCTACGCGCGGCGCACGAAGACGTTCGACACGTTCCCCAACACGCCGGTGGCGAACGTGTTCGAGACGGAGATCGCCGCGAACCACGGCTACGTCGAGCTGACCACGGTGTTCGTCGACTCGACCACGCAGGCTCCGCTCGGGTCGTGTCCGCACGCGATCATGAGCGCGATGGATGGCTCGATCTCGAGCACGCGCACGCCGCACACCTGCGATCCGGTGATCCTGCCCGGCGTTCCCGATGGGGGGCATCGCGTCTACGTCGCGGCGTTCGACGGTCCATCCACCAGCCCCGCCATGCGCTTCGGGTCGGTCGACCAGGATGTCGACGTGACGGCGGGAGAGGTCACGCCCCTCACCGTGATGATTCCCGAGTAGAGAGCGCCTTCGTCGGGCGTGACCTCGCGGGTTAGAGTGCGACGTCGTCGGTCGTCACGCCGTCGATCGTCGCGAGGAGCTCGCGGTACCACGCAGTGGTCTGCCGCGTGCGATCGGGAAGCGCGGTCGTGCCCCACACGATCGTGATCGTCGCGCGCGTCTGCTCGTGCGTCTTGGTGCGCTGCGCGTCTTTGACCGGCGTGCCCGTCGGGCCTTGCTCGTCGTAGAGACACACGAGCCCGCTCGCGTCGATCGTCTGCCCGCTCGGGTTGAACACGTAGCTCGTCTGCGCGGGCGCGATGCGGATCGTCAGCGCACCGTCGATCCGATCGAGATCCACGAGCGAGATCGGAAGCCCGGAGTGCAGCGACACCACGTTGCACGCGTCGACGCCCGCGTTGATCCGCGGGAACCGGCCCTCGGTGATCGCCGCGGTCAGGTACTCGGAGGCGGGCTTGCTCCGCCCCGACGGCTTGAACCCACCGTAGCGGAGGAGATCGCGCACCGCCGTCTTGACCGCATCGCTCGTGGTGATCGGCGCGATCGCACCCGGCTCCGCGAGGGCGAGGATCGCTCCCGACGCTGTCAGCTCCCCGAGGGGCTGCGGGAAGCGGGTGATGAAGGCCGCCGCGTCGAGGATCGGATGTGGTTCGACCAATACTCGGTTCACTTGATGTATCCAACCATGCGCCATCGAGCGTCGCGATGTCTGGGGCTTGGGATATGTTGTCCCCGTGAGTTCCGGGGCGACACCTCGCCCGTCCCGCTTGGGACGGTACGAGCTGATCACCCAGATCGGTCAAGGGGGGATGGCGGAGGTGCAGCTGGCCATCCAACGAGGTCCGGCTGGGTTCGAGAAGCTCGTGGTGGTCAAGCTCGTCCACGAGAACCTCGCGACGCAGAAAGCGTTCGTGGACATGCTGCTCGAAGAGGCGCGCATGGCTGCGCTCGTGAAGCACCCGAACGTCGTCGACATCTACGATCTCGGCCAGGCCGAGGGTCGCTACTTCATCGCGATGGAGTACCTCGAGGGCGAGCCGCTGCTCGCGGTGCTCCGCGCCGGTCGTGAAGGCAAGCGCCTCGACGTGATGTCGACGGGGCGCTTGATCGCGGACACCGCCGAGGGACTCGATGCCGCGCACGAGCTGCGCACGATGGCCGGCGATCCGATCGAGCTCGTGCATCACGACGTGTCGCTCGGCAACATCGTCGTCCTCTACAACGGCCAGGTGAAGCTCGTCGATTTCGGCGTCGCGAAGGCGTCGCAGTCCGCGGGCCCCACCGTTCGCGTGCAGGGAAAGTTCAGCTACATGGCCCCCGAGAAGCTGCGCGGCGGCTCGGGAGACCGACGCAGCGACATCTGGTCGCTCGGCTGCGTGCTGTGGGAGGCGCTCACGCTGCGCCGGTTGTTCAAAGGCGGCAACGATCAGGACACGATGAAGCAGGTCCTCGAGACCACCATCGTGCCGCCGTCGACGGTGAACCCCGAGGTGCCCAAGGACTTCGATCCGATCGTGATGCGTGCGCTCGCGCGCGATCCGGCGGATCGCTACGCCACGGCGAAAGAGATGGCGGCGGCACTCGAGGAAGTGCTGCGCGAGAACAAGTACGGCGGTCGCAACGACGTGATCGCGAAGTACATGCAGACCACGTTCGACTCGCACATCATCGCGCGCAAGAAGCTGCTGCAAGAGGTCAGCAGCAAGGGCCGCGCGAGCGCCGATGTCCTCGAGGCCGCGTTCGACGAGATGTCGATGGCCGCGGGATCGCCGAACGGGATGGACGTCTCCGGCGCGTTCAGCGTGAAGTTCGCGCGCACGCCGGGTGATTCCGCGCCGCCACCGACGGTCCCCGTCGAGGATCCGCTGCTCGGGCAACGCCCGCGCGCGTCGTCGCCGTCGCTGCGTCCGCCGACGGCGCCGCCGCGCGAGCGCCGGATCTCGGCCAACCCGTACGAGCCCGAGGTCCCGTCGGTCGGCGGTGGCACCGTCGCGAAGCGATCGAACAGCAAGCTCGTCGTGATGATCCTCGCCGGTATCGCGCTGGTCGCGGCCGCGCTCGTGTTCGCGCTGCGCGGCGGTGGCGATGACTCGACGACCAAGACCGATCCGCCGAAAGGCAGCGGCTCGGCGATCGCGAATGCACCCATCGCGATCGACGCCCCTGCGATCCCGGCCGCCGCCGATGCGGCGCTCGAGGCCGATGCGGCGATCGAACCAGCGGTGGATGCAGCGGTCGAAGAGCCGCACGCAGGGAGCGGCATCAAGCCCACGCGTCCGACACCGCCTACACCGAAACCAAACGCACAAGAGCTGTTCAAGACCGGCATGCAGGCGTTCGTGAAGGGCGACGCAAGATCTGCAGTGGTCTCGTTCCGCAAAGCGACCGCAGCGAACCCGAGCTACGGCGCTGCGTGGCGCGCCCTCGGGCTCGCACACGAGAAGCTCGGCGAGTGGGGACCGGCCAAAACGGCTTTCCAGAAGTACCTATCGGTCTCGCCAAACGCCGCAGACGCGGCGCAGATACGTGAGAGAATCAAGAACCTGTGAAAGCGCTCCTCGGAGCACTCGTGGTTCTCGCAGTCGGGTGGCACATCGCGGAGGCAGCTCCACGAAAGGTGCTCGTGTTGCCGATCGACGGCAGCGTCGAGCCTAGCGTTCGCGCGCGTCTCAACGCGAACGTGCAGAAGCTCGCGAACAACCTCGAGGGCAAGGTCACGATCGGCGACACCACCTTCGACGAGACCGCCGCCGCGCTCGGCTGTGATGCCGAAGCCCCTGCGTGTGCAGAGTCCGTCCGCGCGACCCTCGGCGTCGACGAGCTCGTCTACGGGCGCGCGACCACGACCGGCACGCAGACCACGCTCGTCGTTCGCCGCGTGCGCAGCAAGACCGCGTGGCGCGAAGGCTCGACGACGTTCGCCGTCGAGGAAGCGCCCGAGCGCGCGGACGCGACCGTCGACACCCAGCTCTCGCCGCTGTTCGACATCACGCCGCCACCGCCAGTGGTCACCGATCCGCCGCCCGTCGCGCCGGTGCCGGTAACGGTCGATCGACCCTCGACCGGTCGCACGCGCGGCATCTTGCTGACGTCGGGTGGTGGCGTCATGGCCGTGCTCGGCGCGATCCTGTGGGTGAACGTGTCGAACACGCAGAGCGAGATCGACAGCGCGAACCCGCAAGACGCGGACGACTTCCGCGCGCTCGAGGACAAAGAGGACAAAGCAGAGCGCAACGCGATCATCGGCGACGTGCTCGTCGTCGCGGGCGTCGCGGTCGCCGCGTGGGGCGTGTGGACGCTCGTGACGAGCCGCGACGCCGAGGTCACCGTCACGCCGACGGCCACACCGACGAGCGCGGGCGTGTCGATCGGAGGTCACTGGTGAAGACCGTGCTGCAACTCGCGCTCGGCGCGCTGATCGGAATCACGATCAGCAGCTGCTGGGTCGATCGCAAGTCGAGCGACTTCGCGTGCACCGTGGACGAAGACTGCGCGAGCTTCACGCCGTCGCGCGTCTGCGACACGAGCCTCGGCTACTGCGTCCCCGGCGACAACATGATGACCTGCCCCGACGAGTGCAACGGCGGCTGCGACAAGACCGCGAAGACCTGCACCATCAACTGCACGAACCCGACGGACTGCGCCGGCGGCACCATCTGTCCACCGGGCTACGACTGCACGATCAACTGCAGCCAGAACGGCTGCGACTTCGTCGAATGCAACGGCAACTCCGATTGCAAGATCACGTGCACCGGCAACAACGCGTGCGGCAACGTCGACTGCGGCGATGGTGGCGCGTGCACCGTCACGTGCGTCGGCAACAACGCGTGCAACAACGTCGATTGCAACGGCGCCGACTGCAACGTGACCTGCACGGGTAGTGGCGCGTGCAACGACGTCGATTGCGACAACGCGTGCGCGTGCGACGTGCAGTGCATGATCGGCTCGTCGTGTGACTCGCGCACCTGCTCGGCCGACCCGTGCGTCGCGCCCTCGGGATGCGTGTCGACGCAAACGGGCTGCCCGTCGACCTGCAACTAAGCCCGCGCCGACCATCGGGGTCGCCAACTAGCTGCAACGAGCCGACAACCTTGCCCAGCGCGTGCGGCCGGAGTACGAATACCCCTCGGCCATGAGCGAGAAATTTCCGATGACGCCCGCGGGGTTCGCCTCGATGAAGGCCCACCTCAAGCGCCTCAAAGACGTCGATCGCCCGGCCAACAGCCGCGCGATCGAGGTCGCTCGGGGTCACGGCGATCTCTCGGAGAACGCGGACTACTCCGCGGCCAAAGAGGAGCAAGGCCTCATCGAGGCCAAGATCCGCGAGCTCGAGGCAAAAACCGGCCTCGCCGAAGTTATCGATCCAACCAAACTCTCGGGTTCCAAGGTCAGATTCGGCGCGACCGTGACCATCGAAGACAGCGAATCGGGAGACCAGACGACCTACGTGATCGTCGGAGAGCACGAGGCCGACATCAAGCGCGGCCGCATCTCCATCGGCGCCCCACTTGCTCGCGCCCTGATCGGCAAAGACGTCGGCGAGACCGTCGTCGTCCAATCGCCCAAGGGAAAGCGCGAAGTCGAGGTGACCAAGGTCGAGTGGATCGAAGTCCCGCCGCTCGAGGAGTCTACGTGAACCGCCTTTCCATCGTCGCTCGCCGCATCATCCTCGCCGCCGCCTGCTTCGCCGCCATCGCCGGCGTCGCCGCCGCGTGCAAGCAGCAAGAAGGCGAGCGCTGCCAGACCGACGACGATTGCGACACGGGCCTCGTGTGCAACCAGGCCACCGCGCAGTGCGCGAGCTCGAGCTCGTCCACCGCGATCGATGCGACGACGCCGGACTTCCTCGATGCGGAGCTCGATCCCGACGCGCCCGTTGACGCCGAGCCCGACGCGCCCGACGCCTAGACTAGAGTGATGCAGATGGGAATCATGGTCATCTTGGCCATGGCTGCCGACGACGCCCAACTTCAGTCATGCCACAACGTCGTGGCCGCCTCTCCTATTGGTATCGGCTCAAGCTGTCTCACGCGATCGAGTTCAGCGTCGCATGCTGCGGCATCCTACATGCTAGTGGTCGCAAACAAACGAGCGCCTCTTCATAGGCTCGCTCGTTGTAGAGCAGTTGATCAGACTTCACACATTCGTAGAAGTCCCCACCCCTAAACGTTCCACGTTTGAGCGGGATTTGCCTCTTCCAACAAGACACCGATCCACAAGAACGACCGGTGTTGCCGCCGTTACCCTGCGTTGGTTGCGAGACTCACTCGGGCTTGGCTATTCGCACGGGATGCTTGCGAACCTCGCTCCCCCACCTCAATGAGCTCCCATCAACATGGGTAGTTCCACAGTCGAGAATGGCTCCCAGGCTATCTCCCCTCACGAGGATATCGTCTGGCGAACACGACGTTCCGTCGCAAGCACATGTTCTTCCCGCGAACGCACACAGACCACACGCAATCTCCAGGCCGATACTGCTCGTCGCTGGTCGCTCGAGTAGCAAGATCGCGACATTTGAAAGCTTATTGTCACTGGCGCATTTCGCAGTCATCACGTCGATTCTTCCTGTGCAACCGTCGCGGTCGCAGCCTGCTTCCATCGCCTTTCGGAGACGAATGAAGGCTCGACATCCGTCGTCTTCGAGCTCCAAGAGGATGCGATGGGCAATTCTCAAGGATGGGTCCTTTGCACGCGAGTTGCGATCCGGGTTCTGAACCGTCGGCTCGCAGGCACAAGCGACAGATATCGCAGCGGCCATCACCATGCGCCTCATTTAGTCTCCTTGCACCAATCACAGGCGTCTGACTCGCGGTAAACGGCCTCATGCATCACTTCGGACGTTGGGTACTTTTCAGCGTCTTTTCCAAGGGCTCTGATTAGGACCGCGCTCTTTAGTTCGTAGTAGTTTCCCCACATCCAGTACGGCCCAAACGGATGTCCTCCGTAGTTGGATATGAATGACGGAGCCCAGAAGGGAATCCCTTCCATCGTGGTGTGAGTCGCCTCATGCGCGAGCGTCCTAGCGAGGCACTTTCCTGGCGGTCGAACCACTTTGTCGTTGATCGCCACATTGACGAGCCTTGTGCCAGACCACGTATAGGCGTAAGAGCTTTCACCGTCCCAGTGTGCGAACGTTCCACTCTCAGGATGGATGACGATGGGAGTTCCATCATATCGATCAACATCGTACTTATTGCAGCTGTACTCAGACTTCAGCAGGTTGTATTGAAAGTTTCTGAGCAATAGATTCGAGCCGCATATTCCTTTGTGACACAATAGGCTATTACGGTAGGCCTTTCCGACTGCGCTCAACAATTCTATCCGCTGGGACTCTGAGCAGCTTTCATCGAACTTGCCACCGAAATTTCTCTGTCCACTGCGCAGATCTGCAGATGTCTCTCCACCGGATGAATCTACAAGGCTAACAGGATTACCCCGGAATGCCGTATATCCCTCCGGGGTACTTCGTCCCAACTGGTCATAGGCGTCCACCTGCATAAACTGCCCGGACAGAGGATCGTACGTTCGCCAACGATTCAGAGTAATCGGCGGACGAGTCCAGGGGCCGAACACTTCGAACTCCCACAACGAGAATCCCCACGGGGTCGCGCGATGCGTCCCGTACATCCTAACGTACCGCGCGCTCGCGCTGAACGAGATCTCGTCCAAGCCTCCGTTACCCGTTGTTGTCGAAAACACTGTTGTCCAAGGCCCGTTTGGTCCGTTTGCGACTTCGATACGGTATCCGTCACCGTAGGCGGTCTCCCACGTCAATCGCGCACCTGAGATCGGTTTGACCATTCCCAAGTCGAGCATGATCCATTGATTGTCAGTAGACACCGACGACCAGCGGGTGTTCAGGGACCTGTCGGTGGCGTATCCGGCTGGATATCCACTCTCCGTGCTAGACGCTGACGCCACGACCGAGGCTGGCCGTATCGACGCTTCGGAACCCGGCATTCTAAGGGCGAACGGGACGTAGAGCTCGTATTGAGTGTCGCCGAGGATCACTTGCCCAGGCAGGCCGAATGGAATCCACATCTCAGGCCTTGCGGTGCCCACCCACGTCCGAGAGCCGTTGGCGTCCCACGTTGCCTGCCACCACGTTTGTCCCTGCGCGTCGACAACGCGATGGACGAGTCCGCGTTCGTCCGTCAGAAACCAGAACAGTGTCGACAGGGTCGTCCCATCCACGTGGACTTTCTCTCTCGTAGCTCCGAGAAGCGTGCTCCCTAGATAGTGATAGCTCCAGCGAATGCCGGAATAGGCCAAGCATCCGGCAGCCGAGCTGCATGGGATCGCCGTCGGATACGGACGGGTTCCTCCGAATGTTATTTGAGTTGCGAGCAGCCGATCAGCATCATCCCAAAATAGCTCGTACGTGTTGTATACGGCGCCTGAGTAAGACTCTGTGATTGTGATCGGATGCCCCGCCTCATCGTAGCGCATCTGAAACAGAGCCCCCGTGCCGACCGTTTCAACGCTTGCAAGTTGCCCATTCGGTAAATAGGTGTAGTTGCGTCTGCCCTGCGTTGGCTCGTTTGCGTCGTACTCGGCCGTACGCCGTCCCAACAAGTCATGAAGGAACGTGAGGCTTCCGCTCGTGCGACTCACGCTCTGCGGCTGTGTGGAGCCCGAGGCGTAGTTCGTCGTTTCGACGCCTTGGCTGACATATCCATCGCCATTCCCGACCATGATCAAGTTCACGTCGCCGGCTCGTATCGACGACGTCCGGCGCGCGTCGGCTGGCTGCGTGGAGCTTTGTCCATTGCCGAACCCGAAGGCGCCCATGAGCCACGAGGTCGCGCCCATCGTGAAGGTCTCCCCAGTCAGTCTCGCCAGCGCATCATAGAAATAGCCTCGGGAGTGTAGTGGCGCTGCCGCATCGAGTCGTGCCTGAAGCAGGCCGGACGATGAGCGCGTGAAGGTTTGGCTCATCAACGCCAGATTCGCGGCCGTCCCACTGACCGTCTTGTAGATCCACGAGAATCCGCTTGCGGCATAGTTGGTGCCCGCAAATCCGTCCCACGACAGCTTCTGAATGGAAGATCCTGAATTGATCGTACTTTCGGTATCGAATGACTTGAGCGGTCCGAACGAACGGTATGACAGGTTTGACAGAAGGCGTGTCCCGGACGTCCGATTCACCGTCGAGACCTTGCCGTTCGTGTTCACGTCGTACGCCGTTCCGTACGCAGCGTTGATCGGCGACCCGATACCGGTAACGCGACCACCCGCCGTATAGGTGTAGTCTGAGACAGCCGGTGCTCCGATGGTTGTCCCCGTGACAGTCGCGTACGCAACTCTCTTTACTCTTCCTTGGGTATCATAGTCGTACCAGCGACCACGTTTCACGATCGACGACGAGCCGCACTGAACGATAGATCGAGAGATCGTGATTCTACCGAGAGCGTTTCCACACGTGAAGAAGGCTGGAACATCTGGCGCCTGGCATGTGTCGTACTTGTACTCCTCGTCTTGAATTGGCGCGCCGGTCGGTGCTGAGCCGCAGTTCACCGGATGCTCTGTGTCGTTGTCCACGCTCAGGAGCCTGCCGAGAGAGTCGTAGGTCCGAAGGTCCGTGCGAACCATTGCGGTCCCCGAACCAACGCGCTTCTTTATCAGTCGATCGCCGACGTCGTACTCGAACCTCGTGGGCGCCGGGGCGCCCGGCGTCCCTGCCTCAGGCACCGTCGCATCGACGAAACGGCCGAAGTCGTCGTAGCTAAACGTCGTCGTCGAGATCGCAGCGCCGTTCTGACCGCGGGTTAGCGTCGTCGGTCGCGGAGACCAAGCAGATGCGTACGTCAGGCCGTACGTGATCTTGTTCGAGGTGTCAATGAAGCGCTGCAGCGCGCTCGGTCGACCAAGCGCATCGACGGTGGTCTCGGTGCGCCACGCACCGGCACTAGGTCCACTGGGTGCGACGATGCCGGTTTGAAGCACGTCTGTATAAAGGACCGAAAACGCAGAGCCACCGTTCGAGAAAGGAACATTGGTGAGCCGTCGGTCTCGATCGTAGACGAAGCCCCCGAGAACGTACTGCTGCGTTCCGTCTAGCTGTCGAGTAATGGACTCTAGACGATCAGGGTCGCCATTCTTGTAGATTCGCAACTCTACCTCGCCACTAGTCGCTAACGTGTCGCCGCAGGAATCACTCGACGGAGCACGGCGAACACGTGTAGGAGCTCCAACGTAGGTCGTACCGTCCAGGTAGTTGTACGTTGTGCAGATGCCATCGCCATCCGTGGCTGACAAGACCGTGCCTTCGCCGTTGAAGCGCACTGTGGAGGTCGACAGGACCGTGCAACCTGTCGCCGAGGCGCACTCCTGAATCGTCCACGTGCGCCGGCCTGACGACGGCGAGAATGTCGTCGCCTGGCCGTTGGCTCCAACGATTCGATGAGGGACACCGAATGCGTCGTACTCGGAATATTTCTCGGAGAGCGGGATCGAGGAGGAGGATGTACCGATGTATCGCGTCACCTGACGGACTTGCCCGAAGTCAAACGGCCAGCTCGGGTCGAAGGAGCCGTTGAACGAAATGGTGGTCGCATCATAGGCCGCCGCGTCGGCGAGCGGGCCGTTGGTCCCCGTGACGCGCCCCCACTGATCGTAGGACGTCGAGCTCACGTGAGTCTGAGCTTGAATCGTTCCGTTGATGTCTTTCGTGCTGCCCGTCGTCGAGACGGAGAGTTCGAGACGGCTCACAGGATCCAACGTCGTCACCTCGGTCACGTTTCCGCTCAGGAGGCTTGGCGTGATCTTCGTGATCATGTTCGTGCCGTAGTCCACTTGGATGACTTGCGAAGACGGCGGGCCAGCGCAGGCGGACGTGTCGGGTTGGAGAGGGTTCACGAACGCCTCGTCATCGTCATCATTGCGGACGATGCACCGCGGCCGTGCCTTGCTGTCATAGCCCGACGTCGTCCGCATTCCTCCGTTGTCCGTCGAGCGGCGAGGATTTCCGGAAGGATCGTAGATCACATTGTGAACTCGACCGCTGCCGCTGGAAGTCGAGCTCGTCGTGCCCCACGGGTACTTCTGCTGGGGCAGACGAAGCGATGGCTCCCAAGAAACAACATCAGCTGGGTAACAGAGCGACGATCGGCAGACCGTACCCGCCTCCGCGCATGATGACGCACACGATCCTCGCGGGTGCGCGAGATCGATCTGAGTCACTGTGCCCAACAGGTCATTCCATTCATACGAAAAGTCTCTGCCTGGTCCCCGGCTTCGCGTCGCGATCGGCCGAGCACCAACCGTCTGTTGAGCGAAGTCGTGTTGCTCGAGAACAACCTCGTTGGCTTGGGGCAATACTTGAACGTCGCCCGACGGCTGGGCTGGGGGAGATGTCGCAGCATGCGGTGCGATGACGTGAGTCAAGAGACCAGCGCATTCTTGACAGGAGAGCTCCGAATAGAGAAAACGCCGGTAGCTATTTAGTCCAGTCCACGTTACTCGACTCAGCCACTGCCCTTCTCTTGCGTAGGTAAGGGTTGCGAGTGGGGTCACCGCCGAGCCCGACACCCGGTATCCGATCGAGGTCAGCGACGAGAAGAGACAGGTAGCGCCGCTGCAACCCGACGGGAAACTCGTATACGTCGGAACCAACGTTCGTCCGATGGTGTCGACAACGTCTTGAATCAGTCCTGTCCCGCTCCAGTTCACGGTGAATCCGTAGAATCCGTTCGCATTGCTGACGGTTCCGCCAAGCGAATGCCGCCGAAGCCTTCCCAGCTTCTCGATTTGCTGTCCGTTGATGTTCGTGTGCGACACCTCTTCGAATGTCCAGAGTCTGCGAACAGCATTGGTGTCGGTTGTTTGAACGAGCCAACGGCCAAGCCCATCCGCAGGGGAGGTTCCTCGATCTACGAGCTCGAAGTGATTGCCCGTACTCTTCCAGCCGCTCGCCTGGTTGAAGGTCACGATCCCGGTCCGACTCGTCCAAGTAATGGTGCTCGAGCTGTTGCCGCGCACAGAGATGAGGAGGCGATCGCTGTAATTGTCGGTCCAGCCTTGCCCCAGAAAGTGACGCACCTCGCCGACGGAGTGAACGGTGGGCCCTGTATCAGTGACTAGTGGACTACCGGTTGGTGGAGTACCAACAGTTCGCTTCAGCGCAGGCGCATAGACGCTGTGCGACTTATATGTCAGTGTCCACCCAAATTCGATTCCCTCGGGGGTTGGGACACTGAACAGTGTGATCGGTTTCGTCTCGACACGCCCAGACGATAGATTCACAGGAAACTCGTCCGTTCCCAGGGACGACGTACAGTGCCCAGGATCGTCGCCGCATCCTTCGTTCACCGGACCGGTGGGCGATGCCTCCACGCCCCGGCAGACCTGAGGCTCGACATCGTCGAGTTTCAGGCAGACGGGCCCACACGTTGGCAGGTCGGCTTCAGTTCCTTCCGGGTACTTCCCGAACACACCCGGATCATTGTCGGCGCCATTTGGAGGTGCGCACATACAAATCCACTCCTGAAGACCGGTGACGAGATCACGGCACCAGTCTCGCAGTCTCGGACGTCCTTCACGATTCGCCCGAGGTTCGAACACAGCGGCTGTCCACCGCCGCACTCGACTGGATTACCGCCGTTGAATCCACAAAAGCCTGTCGCACCGCAAATGCTAGGTGCGGGATTCGCGTAGAGTTCGTAGCGATAGGTTGCGTAGGTACCGCAAGTAGCGTGAGCGACTCGGACCTCGGTCACGAACGCGAGTACGAAGGCGACGCCAGCGAGCCAGAAGGAAGTCTTGGAGATGTACCGGGCGATCACTGCGCACCAGCCTTTGGAGGCGGCGCGAAGCCTCGGTCCAACGGATCCTGAGAGGCCGGATTGCGCACCTTCATTGTCTGTGTTGCGCGCTCCGTTGACGTGACGGCCTCCGGCGACGCGGGCGGTTCGGGAAGGATGATCGCGTTGGCGAGTCTTCCCGGCCCACGTGAATTGCTGCGGCCTGCGACGCACGCCGGAAGAGTCCCCTTCGCGTCGATCGGCGTCGGATCACACTCGTCGCCGCTGTGTTGGGTTCCCGAGCCCGAACCGCCGCTTCCGGCGACGGACTGCGCCGTCTCACCCTCCTCGACACTGGAATCACCGCACGCACAAACCAACGCGAGCAGCAGCACGACCTGCTTCAACATACGCCTCCGATAAATCGGTTTCGATGCGGACCCTCCGCATCACACGGCGAGCGTCTAGAAGTTCGAGCGATTTGTCACCGCAGCAAATTGCGGCAGGGCCTCGAGCGACTCTCCTGGACGCGAGCGACGAGCTTGTCTCTTAGCGGACCGTTCGCGCGCAACGGAAGCCGACGTGCGAGTACCGCTTCGTCGGGTCGTAGATCAGGTTGAACGGATCGCGAAGGTTCGAGCGCCCGAGGAACATCGGCTGTCGCCACGAGCCGCCGCGCACCACCCGCGGTGTCGCGTTCGTGCCTTCGCGCACCGGGTTGTGCGTGCCGAGCCCTTCGTAGCCGAGCTTGAGCGGATCGCGGAAGTGTCCGTCGGCGGTCCACTCGGCGACGTTGCCCGCTTGATCGCGCGTGCCGTACGGCGACTCGCCCCACGGGTACGAGCCGGGCTTCGCGAGGAACGGATGGCCGTCGGTGTCGTCCGGATCGCCGAAGAAGCGCAGCGGCAGCGATGCGGGTTGGCGCTCGATCTGGCGCATCGCGACCGCGCGCGCTTGGCCGTGATTGAAGTCCGTGGGACGTTCGATCTCGCCCCACGGCCAATCGTTCTCCTGATCGATCGCGATGTCGTCCTTGCCGTCGCCGCGCGCGGCGCGCTCCCACTCCGCTTCGGTGGGGAGACGTGCGCCGCGCCACGTGCAGTAGTTGACCGCCTCGTCCCACGTGACGTTGACGATCGGCCAGTCGCCTTGGATGTAGCGTTCGTCGCCGGCGACGAGCGCGTCGAGCGTGCAGCCGCCGGCGTCGATGCACGCGCGGTAGTCGGTGACGCTGACCTCGTCGCGATCGATCATGTAGCCGTCGAGCGAGACGCGGCGTGGCGTCATGTGACGGAGCTCGTCGGCGTACTCGCCGCAGAAGTCGATCGTCACGCCCGCGGCCGTGGTGACCGAGGGAATCTGGTCGGGCGGATAGAACGCGAGCTTGCACTGCTGCTCGGTCGCGGTCGCGAGGTCTTCGGAGACGCCCATCGTGAACGAGCCCGCGGGCACGAGGACCTCGACGCGGCGCGGGGCTTCGACGCGGACCGAGCGGCCGCGCGAGTTCGCGAGGACGAGGCTCGTCGGGATGACGAGCAGCGCGAACACGGACGGCAGACGCATCAGGCAATCCTGGTACACTGACGACGTCATGGCAACCGCGACGCGCTATGTGTCTCCGGCCGAGCAGACCGATCAGCGCATGCTGATCAACGGCGTGCGGTGGAAGGACTACGTCATCTTGCGCGAGGCGCTCGACACGCCCGGCCTGCGCATGACGTTTCTGAAGGGGTCGTTGGAGCTGATGAGTCCGTCTCGCAAACACGAGCTGCACAAGAAGTCGATCGCACGTCTGATCGAGCTCTACGCCGTCCTCCGCCGGATGCGGCTCATCGGGTACGGCGAGACGACGTTCCGCCAGGAAGCAAAGGAACGCGGCGCGGAGCCCGACGAGTGCTATGCGGTCGGCCGCGTCATGAATGACGGGGAGTTCCCCGACATTGTTCTCGAGGTGATCCACACGAACCCGCTTCTCGACAAGCTCGAGGTCTATCGAGGGTTCGGTGTGCCGGAGGTGTGGTTGTTCCGCGAGGAAGCGTTCCAGCTATATCGACTCGTCGGAGAGGCGTACCAGCGAATCGAGCGAAGCGTGTTCCTGCCCGACGTAGACTTCCAGCTCGTCGCGCGACTCGCGGTGCGCGAGGATCAAGACGAGGCGCTCCAGGAGCTCCACACGTTGCTCGTTCCGTAGCCGCGCAGCGGTGCAGCCGCGGGCGTCAGTGACCAAGTAGCCACGCGAGCGCGATCCGCACGCGCTCGGCGCCGCCGGCGGGGGCTGCGGCGAGCTTGCCGAGGAGATCGACCGTGGTGCGCTCGCGTCCCTTGCGCGCGACGAGCTGTACGAGTGCGGCGGTCGCGACCTCCGGTGCATCGTCGGTCGCGAGCGCTCCGAGGAGCTGCTCGTTGACCAGCGCGGGGATCACCGCGACGCGGACCTGAGCCGCGGGGTCGACCGCTGCTTTGACGACGACATCGGGCTGCGTGTCGCGCAAGAGGATCACGCAGGCCGCGCGGACATCGGGGTCGCCGTCGGCGAACAGCGCTTGCAGCGCGGGCGCAGGGAGCGCCGGCGCGACGGCGATGCGGACCTCGGGCGCGGGATCGCTCGCGGCACCGTCGATCGCGATGCCGTGTGCCGCGAGGGCCGCGATCGCGCGGGCGCGCACGAGCCGATCGCGATCGCGCGCGAGCTCGCGGAGACGCTTGTCGAGCGCGGCTCGATCGCGCACGCGGTTGGGCTCGGGATCGCGAGCGGGCACATCACGAGCGTCGCCGCGAACGGGCGCATCGCCGCGAGGCGCTTCGGTCGTGCTGCGCACGCCGAACTGGCGGCTCGCGGCATCGGCGCAGGTCGCGCGCACCGTGGCGTCGCCGTCGCGAAGGCCGCGCGCGATGACCGCCCTGCCCTTCGTCGAAGCGCCCGCGGGTTGTGCGGCGCAGACCGCGGCGCGCGTGCGAGCGTCGCCTTTGGAGAACCACTCGCCGAACTTCGCGTCCGCGGGCGATGCGGTCCCTGCGAACACGATCGCGTGCGCTTGCAGCGCGGCGACCGGCGGTGCGTTGACGAGCGCGTCGGCGACGATCTTCTGCGCGCGATCGGCGGCGCCGAGATCGACGAGCGCGGACGCTTCGGCGAGGGCGATGCGCGGGTAGTAGCGCAGGTCGTTCGCGAGCAGCGAGGCGAGCTTGTCGATCGACTGCGTGTCACCGAGCTTCGCGAGCGCCGTGGTCGCGGCGAGGCGCAGCTCGGTGTCCGTGGTGACGCTGATCAGCTCGCGCAGGCGTGGCGCGAGCTCGGTCACCTTCGCGCGGCCGATCGCGTCGATCGCGAAGGAGCGCGAGCCGCCGATGCCGCCGAGCGCTTCGCGCATCGCTTCGGTCATCGCGAGGTGCGTGGCTTCTTCGCGCGCCTTCGAGGCGGGCTCGTCGGCGATGCGGTGTGCGGCGCGGGCGAGCTCGCCTTGTGCGATCAGGCGAGTCGCGACCTCGCTCACCGGGAGGCGGCGCATGATCACGTGCGCGGTCGCGGGGCCTGCTTGGCGGACATCGCGCGCGAAGATCCACTCGATGTACGTTCGATCGTCGTCGGAGAGCAGCGCCGGTGGCGGCGGGTCGACCTTCGATGCATCGCGCACGACACCGGTGGCCGCGCGATCGAAGTCGCCGTTGCCGCTGCCGGCGATCGCGGCGAGCGAGAGCGCACCGCGGCGATCGATCGCGAGAGTCAGCGTGGCGAGGAGCCGGGAATCGTTGAGCGCGTGATCGACCGGCAGGCGGATGCGGCAGTCCTCGAGGAACTGGCTCCAGTTCGGCTGCAGGTGTGTCGCGAGCGCGGTGAGGTACTCCGCGCCCGTGGCGGCGAGATCGACCGCCGGTGGCGGCGGGAGACGCATGGGACGCGAGACCGGCGGCGCGGGCCGAGGAGCGGGTCCGCACCCGGCAACCAGCACCACCACCAGCAACGCTCGAAGCATCGCGTCTAGCGTGACACGGCTGCCCGCCCGGCGTCGCACACGGAGTGCGCGATCAGATGCCGGCGTCTGCGGGCGTATCGAACGTCAGCGTCGGGTTGAACAGACCGGCGCCGACGAACGTGTCGAACGTGTGATCGCCGAGGACATCATCGGCTGCATTCTTGCCGATCACGTGCAGCGTTGCCGGTCCCCACGGGACGGACATCACGGTCAGCGGCATGCCCGTGCTCGGGACGCACGGGATGTCGGTCGATCCGTCGAGCGGCTGATCGGCGGGGTTCGTCGTGCGCTGACTGACCACGACGCCGTTCACGGTGAGCGTCAGGCTGTGCTGCGTGACGACCATCGGATCGATGGATCCCGGAACGCAGCTCGCGCCGAGCCACGTGAGCTTGAACAGGAACTGCCCCGTATAGGACCGCGCCCACGACTCGTACTGCACGTTGACCGTGACTTCGGTGCGCGCGCCCGGACCCGCGGCGTCGACCTGACCGCGGCCCGGCGAGTCGGGCTTGATCAGCGGATTGCCGTCGCTGTCGAGCGGCGTGACGGCGACGTTGTACTTCATCACGAGCAGGTCGCTAAACGTCGCCTGCCCTTCCGAGCACTGCACATCGTGCACGTCGTACGCGGTCGCGTCGTCGACGCCGATCACCTCGACGCGCACCATCGCGACCGACAGCTCGGAGCACGTGTCGCTGTCGAACCCGACGTCGGGATAGTTGTTGAACTTGAACTTCACGACCGTGTTGCCCGGCAGCGTGCAGTTGCCGGTCGGGCACACGGGCGGGCCGTCGTCGCCGCACGACAGCGTCAGCACGAACAGCAGCGCACCGACGAGCGCGAAGCGCGATGACATCGACGAGGTCCGCATTTACGCAGACGCCTCGGCGCGAACATGGAGGCCCAGGTGGCGGCGGACCATGAAGTACGACTCGCTGACCGAGTACGCGAGCAGGTCGCGCAGGCGATCCTTGACCGACAGGTTCGACATCGCCGCGCCCTCGGTGGCGATCGCTTTCGCGGCCGTCTCGAGATCGTTCGCGACGATGAAGCCCACGCGGTTCGCGGTGAGGTCCGTCGCCGTGCGCCACGACGAGATGAGCCCGTTGCCGAACCGGCCCGAGAGCTTGCTCGACAACTCGCCCACCTGATCGAGGAGCGGCCCCGGCACCTGCGCCTTGAGCTGACCCGCGAGCTTCTTCGTGTCGTCGCTGGCCGTGTCGAGGAACGAGTGGCCATCGTGCGTCTTCACGCGCGCGCCGCTCGCGAGCACCGAGGCCGCGAACGCAGCTTCGAGCTTGGGCAGCGTACCGACGGCGAGCGTCACGAACCGCTCGGGGCGGAGATACGCGATGCGCTTGCCAACCTCGAACGCGAGCTCGCGCTCGTCGGTCTTGCCGATCTGCGGAGCCCCCACGAGCAGCGACGGCACGAGGCGCTGCCGCTCCGCACCGAGGCCGACCGTGTTGGCGACGCGGAGGCCATCGCCCTGCTCTTGCAGCCACACCATCGGCGCCGGATCGATCGCGAGGACGCCGGAGACGTACTTGACGATGCGGGCGACGATACGGCCGTCCTTGTCGAGATCCGCGCGCCCCTCGGGCGACAGACCGAACGCGGTGACCGGCTGCGCCGAACCCGCGGCGAGTGCGCCGAGCGTCGACGAGAAGATCGCACCGACGTGGCGGTCCTCCTTGGGATGGATGATCGCCTTCTGCCACAGCTCTTCGGTGAGCCGGCGCGGAGCGGGCGTGAACTGCAGCGGACGGAGCTGCTGGTACAGCATCTTCTCTTCGTCCGACGCGGCACCGAGGAACACGAGCGCCTGCGCGACGCAGAACGCTTTGTCGAGCTCGTGCTCGGCGCGATACAGCGACGCGAGCGCCTTGTACAGCTCCGCGCGATCGGGCGCGTGGCCGAGCAAGAACTGCAGCTCGGCGATCGCTTCCGGTCGGCGCGCTTCGCCGGCCTCGAGGTAGAGGTCCGCGAGCTGCTCGTGGCGCTGGATGTCATCCGGCGCGAGCTCGCACGCGACCTGGTACGCCTCGGTCGCTGCCTCGGTGTCGCCGAGGTGATCGAGGCAGATGTCGCCGAGGCGAGTCCACAGCTCGAGCATGCGATCCGGCGACGCGTCCTCGCCCATGCGCTTCAGCTGACGCCGATACGCGCGCGCGAGGTTCTTCCAGTCCTTCTTCTCCGCGAGCAGCGCATCGATCGCGTCGAACGCTTTCGGCGTGAACGGCGCGTCGTCGAGAGCTGCGTTGAAGCGATCGACCGCGAGGTCGGTGTCGCGCAGCTCGTCGCGCGCGATGACGGCGGCGGTGTAGTGGAAGCGAGCGCGGCGATCCACGCTCGTCTCCTGCGCGCTCAAGTGATCGAGCGCGTCGATCGCCTTCTTCCAGCTCTTCTGCTCGGTGTACGCCTCGAGGAGCTTGTGCAGCAGCACGCGCGAGCCGGGAGCGAGCTTGACGCCCTCCTGGTACGCGTCGACCGCGCCGTTCACGTCCTTGATGCGCTCCGAGTAGATGTCACCGATCTCCTCGAACAGCTTCGCGCGCCGCGCTTCCGGCCCATCGGCCTTCGCGACGGCATCGATCTGCGCGCGCTTCGCGTCCGCGACCATCTTCCACTCGCCACGCTGGCCACCGAGCTCGACCATGCCCTCGAGCGTTGCCTCGTGCAGCGGCTCCTTCTCGAGCGCGCGACGGAAGTTTGCCTCCGCCTTGCGATCCTCGCCGGTCGCGCGCGCGACCACGCCGAGGCGGTACCAGATGTCGGCGACCTGCGCGTCGCTGATGCCCGCGCGATGGCGCGCGAGGATCTCGCGGTAGCGCTTGTCGACTTCCTTCCACTGCTCGGCCGCGGCTTCGCTGCCCTCGTTGGCCTTCGCCTCGAGCATCAGCACCGCAGCGAGACCGATCGCTGCTTCGAGCGACTCCGGGCTCGCCTCGACGGCGCGGCGGTAGTGCGTCGCGGCCTTCTCGGTGCGATGCAGCTGCTCGTACGCCTTGCCGAGCTGCGCCTCGCGGCGGCTGCGCTCGTTCTTGTCGAGGCCCTCCGCCTTGCGCGCGAGCATCTCGAGCACCGGCAGCGCATCGTCCCAGCGCTTCGCCGCGACGAGCTGATCGGCCACCTTCTGGCCGGCCTGCACGTGATCCGGCTCGAGCTTGAGCACGCGCTCGTAGAGCTCGAGTGCCTTCGAGTTGTCCTTGAGCTGCTCCTCGGCGAGCGTGGCTGCCTTGTACAGGTGCTCGACGCGCTCGAGGCGATTGCCCGACGCGGCCTCGGCGCGGAGCAACAGCTCCACGGCCTGGCCCGCGTTGCCGCGCGACTCGTGCACCTTCGAGAGGGCCGCGAGCGCGGGATAGTTCTCGGCGTCGATGCCGAGCGCTTTGTCGAGGTGGCGCTGCGCGACCTCGGGATCGAGCAACTGCTCGAACGCGATCTTGCCGGCCTCGGCGTACATCGCCGCGCCCTTGTCACCCTCGAGCGCCGCGTGCTTCGTCAGCACGTCGACCGCGCGATCGTACTGCCCGGTCTTCGCGTAGAGGCGCGGCAACGAGCCGAGCGCCGTGCGGTTCTCGTCCTCGATCGCGAGCACGTTCAAGTGGCTCTCGATCGCCTTGATCGAATCGTCGAGGCGCGTCTCGTACGTCTTCGCGGCGGCGAGATAGATCTCGACGCGCTGCGCGGGCGTGCGTGCCGCCGCGATGTGGCGCGCGTACGCGTTCACCAGCTTGTGCCAATCGGCCTGGCCCTCGAGCACGCGCTCGAGACCGCGATACGCGTCGTCCGCGTTCGCATCCGCCGCCAGCAACTTCTCGTACGCTTCGCTCGCACGCGCGGGCTCGCGATCCTCGAGCTCCGCGGCGAGCTTGCGCAGCGTCGCCAGCTTCTCGCCTTCCGGCGCGACGGACGCGAGGCGCTCCATCGTGCGGAGGTAGTCATCCGTGCGGCCGGTCTTGTCGTACAGATCGACGAGCGCCTTCAGTGCAGCGACGTCTGCGCCGTTCGCGGAGACCGTTGCCTCGTAGCGCGCGATCGCGCCTTCGAGATCGCCGAGCTTGTCGGCGCGCAGCGTACCGAGCTCGCGGCGCAACGATGCGGCGCGCGTCTTGTCGCCGCTCTCTTCAGCGAGCTCCGCGCGACGGTCGAGGACCTTCGCGAGGTTCGCCCACCGCTCGTCGCGGCGGTACAGACGCTCGAGCGCGGCGAGCGCGTCGTCCGACGTGTCGGAGCCGGCATCGATCGATGCGGCGGCTTCATACGCCTCGACGGCCTTGGCACTTTGTGCCAGCTGCGTCTCGAGCAAGTCACCGAGGCCGAGCAGGATGTCGACCTTGGTCTTCGGATCGGTCTCGACGTCGCCGTGCGCGCGCAGCGTATCGGCGAGATCCGCCCACTTCTGCTGCTTGCGATGCGCTTCGGCGAGCGCCTTGTACGCGATGGTGCTCGCGGGATCGAGCTCGAGTGCGCGACGCAGCGACGGCAGCGCGTAATCGATGCGATCGAGGCGCGTCGTGTACCAGTTGCCGAGGCGCGCCCACCACGTGGCCGCGATCTTCGTGTTGCCTGCTTCGGTCGCGATCTCGCTCGCGGTCTGGACGAGATCCGTCCAGTTGCCGGTCGCCGCCGCGAGGCGCTCGGCGGTCTGCGCCGCTTCCGCGTCCTCGGGATCGACCTGGCATGCCGTGGTCACGGCTTCGAACGCGCGCTGCAGATCGCCCAGGCCGGTCTCGTAGACATCGGCGAGGTTGCGCAGGAGCTGCGCGCGATCCGGGCCGTCGCCGGCGTGATCGATCTTGCCGAGCACGACCTCGATGACCTGCTCCCAGTTCTTGCTCTCGCGCGCCTTGCGCTCGATCAGATCCAACGCATCGCGCGCTTCCGCGCCTTCGTCGCCGCTCTCGCCGAGGAGCGCGGTCCAGCCTTCGATATCGTCGGCGTCGGGGCGCGTCTGCGCGAGCGTCACGCCCGCGGCCGTGCACGCCTCTCGCAAGGCATCGAGCCACTCGATCACGCTGCGCTCGGCGACTTCATCGCCGCCGCGACCCGCGAGGTTCACGACCTCGATGTGGTGATCGGCCATCAATTCGTCGACGGTGACCGGGCCCACGCCCGCGCCGAGGAAGTAGTGCGTTCCGCGAGGCGGCTCGAACATGCCGAACACGCGATCGAGGAGCGCGGAGAGATCGGGATCGCCGTAGCGGAACCCGACGAACACGAGCGAACCCTCGACATACAGCTTGCGCGCGTAATCGCGCAGATCGACCGCACGCGACAGCGCGCGACGAACGCTCGCCGGCGTGACGACATACGTGTCGAAGTTGCCGAGCATCTTGACGAGCGTGCGGCGGCGCGGCGACAGCTCGCCGAGCTCTTGATACGTGACGACGCGCGCGCTCGGCCAATCGGCCGGCGATTGCGTCTCGAGCGCGTGCTCGATGACGTCGCCGGGGAACGTGGTCCAGATGTGGCGGAACGGCAGCGACGCGAGCGTCTTGGGCAGCGGCGGCGTCTCCGCGGGCGCGGCCCACATCTCCTCGACGATGCGATCGCACGGCTCTTCACCGAGCGAGCGCGCGAGGAATCCGACGGCGCGAGAGAGGCTGCCTTTGTGCAGCAGCTTCTCGAGGTCCTTCGTTGCCACGTCGTCGCCATCGCGACCACGGGTCTCGAGCGCCTTGGTCATGCGCTCCAGCAGTTGCTTCCAGGAAGGAACTCCGATTCCCGCACCGACGACCAGGGCTGCTTTGCCCGAACGGATCTGCTCGATGAGAGTCTCGGGGATCGTGTGCTCTTGCATCCTAAACCCCCAGTGACGTTGTTGTTCGCGCGCACCCTATCGAGGGCGCACGCCGGGAGCAAGGCCGAAACACCCCGACCCGTGGGGCGTTCAGGACGGCAAATCCCGGGTGCGGGAAATGCTCAGAATGCGCACCGGGACGGGCCCCGCGTGGACGGAATTTTGGTGTCGCGGTGATACGTTGGCTCTGGGGTGCGCCTTCGTCGCAAGATCACGATCGCGTTCTTCGGGGTCAGCTCGCTGGTCTCGGTCGTGCTCGCCCTGTTTCTCTATCGCTTCGTCGAGACCAAGCTCGGCGACGAGCTGTCGCATCGCCTGCGTGACATCACCCACGTCGGCTCGCACACGATCGACGCGACCGCGTATCGCGCGCTGCTCGCGCAGATCGGCGAGGTCGACGACGCGAAGGTCCACGACATCGAGCACGGCGAGACCTACAAGATCCTCTACGACCAGCTGCGGATGATCCGTCGCGCCGAACCCGGCCTCATCCGCTACGCGTACTTGCTCGCGCCGACCGCGGATCCGATGAAGCCGCGGTTCATCGCCGACGCGGACGTGCTCGACCTGCTCGCGAAGGTCGCCGCCGGAACCGCCCCCACCGACACCGAGATCTCGCACTTCAACCAGGAGTACGACGTCTCCGACGTGCCGCTGCTCGCGAAGGCGCTCGCCGAATGCACGGCGCAGCTCGAGCCGGACTTTGTCTACGACGACGTCTTCCAGGTGAACTCGATCTCGGCCTATCACCCGATCGCGGGAGCCGACGGCCAAGCGCTGCGCGGCCCCGACGGGAAGTGCCTCGGTGTGCTCGGTGTCGACATCGCGGACACCGACATGCGCACCGCGCTCGACGAGGCCGGCAGCCTCGCGATCAAGATCTCGATCGGCGTCATCGTGCTCGCGCTGATCGCCTCGATCGCGATGGGCACCGTGCTCACGAAGTCCGTGCTCGCGCTGTCGGAGACCGTGAAGCGGTTCGCCGACAAGGACTTCACGGCGCGCACGAACATCTCGGCGAAGGACGAGATCGGCGCGCTCGGCACGAGCTTCAATCAGATGGCCGACACGATCCAGGAGCACAGCGAGAACCTCGAGGACAAGGTCCGGCAGCGCACGAGCGAGCTGATCGACGAGAAAGCGACGAGCGAGCGGCTCTTGCTCAACGTGCTGCCCGCGGCGATCGCCGAGCGCCTGAAGACCGGCGAGAGCCAGATCGTCGATCGCTTCGATGCCGTCACGGTGCTGTTCGCGGACATCGTCGGGTTCACCTCGCTGTCGTCGCGTACGAGCCCCGAGAAGCTCGTGACCATGCTCAACGAGCTGTTCAGCGCGTTCGACAAGCTCGCCGAGAAGCACGGCCTCGAGAAGATCAAGACGATCGGCGACGCGTACATGGTCGTCGCCGGCATCCCGCATCCGATCGCGGATCACGCGACCGCGATGGCGCACATGGGGCTCGACATGCTCGCGGCGATCACCGCGTACGCGAAGAAGCACGCCACCGAGCTGACGATCCGCGTGGGCATCCACACGGGCTCCGTCGTCGCCGGCGTGATCGGGCAGAAGAAGTTCATCTACGATCTATGGGGCGACACGGTGAACACCGCGAGCCGCATGGAATCGAGCGGCGTGCCCGGACGCATCCACGTGAGCGAAGTGACCGCCAAGCTGATCGGCGAGAGCTTCGAGCTCGAGAGCCGAGGCCCGATCGAGGTCAAGGGCAAAGGCACGATGAACACGTTCCTGCTCGTCGGGCCCCGAGGCACTCTGCCCGGCGTGTAGTTCACGGCGGTTTAACGTTCGCCGTGCCACGCGCGTCCAAGCCTCACATCTATGAAGCTCACACATGTCTTGGTCGTGTTCTTCGCAGTTGTCTTCGCCGCGCCTGCATACGCGCAGCGCTGGGACAACAAAGGCTGGGAGAAGCTCGGCGAGCGCGAGGTCGATCGCAACGGTGACCACGATCGCATCGAGGTCGGCCGCGCCGACGGCACGTTCACGAAGCTGACGCTCGTCGTCGAGAGCTCGGATCTCGAGCTGCTCGACTTCGAGATCACGTTCGGCAACGGCGAGAAGTTCAACCCGAAGGTGAAGCACTTCTTCAAGGAGGGCGCGCGCACGCGGGTGATCGACCTCCCGGGCACCGAGCGCATCATCAAGACGATCGACCTCACGTACAAGAACACGAAGGGCGGCGGTCGCGCCAAGGTCGAGGTGTGGGGCTGGAAGTCCGGCAACGCGCCGCTCAAGAACAGCGTCGCCGCTGCGTGGAAGTTCGACAACAAGGGCTGGCAGCTGCTCGGCGAGCGCACGGTGAACGGCCGCGTGGACAAGGACCGCATCGCCGTCGGCAAGTACAAGGGCAAGTTCTCGAAGATGACGATGGTCGTCTATGACTCGGACCTCGAGCTCGTCGACTTCGAGGTGAAGTTCGCGAAGGGTCCGGCGTGGCACCCCGAGGTGCGCCACATCTTCAAGGAAGGCGAGCGCTCGCGCGTGATCGACTTCCCGGGCGACGAGCGCAACATCAAGTTCATCGACTTCAAGTTCAAGAACCTCCCCGGCGGCGGCAGGGCCAAGGTCCAAGTCTGGGCGCAGTAGCCGACGGACCGAAACGACAGGCGCGCGACGGCGTACAGTTGCCGTATGTGCGCCTCGATCGTTTCGGGTAGTCCCTCGAACACTGCGTGGGCGATCATCGTCGCGATCGCAGTGATGTCGTCGAGCGCGGGCGCGAAGCCGGTGCCCGAGAAGTTTCCGGGCGCCACGCTGCCCGACGTCACGCGAGTGCAGGACAAGCTCGGCTCGAGATCCGGCGTCGTCGATATCGCAACAGGCAACACCGTCGTCGCGAACCCGACGGGCATCGTCGTCGGCGGCAAGACGCTCGTGCCGATCGCGAACGGCGCGGTCGATCCTGCAGCGCTCGAAGGCGGCTCGGCCGGCAACTCGATCCCGAGCCTGACCGCGGCGCTGCCGGTGAGCTCGCCGCCCGACGGAAGCACGTCCCCACCCGTGATGCTCGGCGTCGATCGCAGCCTGACCTACAAGGTGTTGTTCGCGCTGATCTACTCGCTGCGCAAGCACGGACGCTTTCAGGTGCTCGTGATGGCCGGCGGCGCGATCGCCGCGATCCCGATCGAGCTGCCCACGAAGCCGATCAAAGACGACCTGCGCATGGTGGTGTCCGCGTCGAAGACCGAGGTGCGGGTGTGGTCGCTCTCGGGCAAGGAAGGCACGGCGAAGAAGCCGCTGTTGCGCGTCGCGCTCGACGACAAGGCCGACGACGTCGCGCGCGGGAACGCCGCGATGCAGGTGCGCACCACCCTCGAGGCCGTCGCGAAGCGCTGGTCCGGCAAGAAGAAGGTCACATTCGGAAAGACGCTCGTCGTCATGGCCGACGGCGGCCTGTCGATGCAGTTCGTCGCCGACCTGATCGTCGCGGCGCGGGCACAGTTCCCGAACATCGCGCTGTCCGCGGGCTTCGAGTAGCTAGGCTCGAGGCCGACGAGCTGCTCGCATCGCCGCCCGATCTCCGCATGGCCGACGTGCTCGCGGCGAAGTAGCCCACGCGCGAGGCGGGGTGTTAGGGTGCGCGGGCTGTGTGGTCCGACATCGTCGGTATCTATCGTTCTTCGAAGAAGAAGAAGGACATCAACTGGTTCACCGAGTGGATCGCGCGGCCACCTGCGGCCATTGTCGTCTACGTCCTTCGCAACACGCGGATCACGCCGAACCAGGTCACGTTCGGCTCCGCGATCATCGCCGCCATCGCGTGCGCGATGTTCGCGCTCCTGCCGTCGGAGCACGCCGCCAGCGCGGCCGGCATCGCGCACGGCTGGAACATCGACGCGCTGACGACGTGGAGCACGGATCGCACGCTGCTCCTCGTCGCCGCGCTCGTGTTCGAATTCTCGTTCGTCCTCGACTGCGCGGACGGCCAGCTCGCGCGCCTGCGCAAGATCGCGTCGCCGATCGGCCACCTGCTCGACTTCTTGATGGACGAGCTGAAGGCGATGCTGCTCCTCGCCTGCGTGACGATCCGCCTGTGGCAGGAGTCCGGCGATGACCGCCTGATGGTCATCGGGCTGCTCGCGCTGTTCAGCCTCGCGGCGGGCATCTCGCTCACCTCGTTCACGCGCCGCCCCGAGTACGGCGCGAAGCCACCGACGGAAGATGGCCAGCCCGCCGAGGTCGGTGGACGCAAGGGCATCGTCGGGCTCGCGCTCACCGCGATCGAGTTCCCCGCGCGCATCGTCGTCCACTACCCGCAGTACCTGTGGCTGTGCGCGCTGCTCGATCGAATGGACGTCTACTTCTGGGCGTACTCCGCCGTGAACGCGCTCTACTTCCTCAAGACGCTCGCCGCGATCCTGCTCCGCCTCGGCCGCTTCGCTCCGAAACCACCGGTCACACCATGATCAAACGCGCCATCCTGATCGCCGCCGGTCGCGGCAAGCGCCTCGGCGCACACACCGAAGAGATCCCGAAGTGCATGGTGCAGGTCGGTGCGCGCCCGATCCTCGGGTGGGTGTGGTCCGCGCTGTCCTCCGTCGGCGTCGACGAGCTCGTCGTCATCCGCGGCTACCGCGGCGACGTGCTCGAGACGTTCGTGCGCTCGCTCGTGCCGAACGCGATCTTCGTCGACAACCACGAGTGGCAGACCAACAACGTGCTCCTCTCGATGGCGACCGCGCGTCGCTACTTCGATCGACCGGCGTACGTGACCTACTCGGACATCATCTTCACGCCCGAGGTGGCGCGCGCCGCCGCGGACTCCACCGCCGACATCGGCCTCGTCATCGATCGCGACTTCCGCTCGATCTACACGGGCCGCACCGAGCACCCGCTCGAAGAAGGCGAAGTCTCGGACCTCATGCCCGACGGCTCCGTCGCGCGCGTCGGCAAGAAGGCGCTCCCACCCGCCGACGCGGTCGGCGAGTACATCGGCCTCGCGCGCCTGAGCGAGCGCGGCGCACGCACCGTCGCGAACACGCTCGATCAACTCGCGAACACGTTCGCGGGCCGCGAGACCGAGCCGTTCCAGCGCGCCGCGACCTACCGCAACGCGTATCAGACGGATCTGTGGCAGACGCTGATCGACACGGGAACCCGCATCGATCCCATCTTCATCGACGGCCAATGGCGCGAGATCGATACCGGCCAGGATCTCGACCGTGCGCGCATCCTGGTAGAGTCCTCCTCGCAATGGGCATGACGCGCTTCTCGTTCCTCCTCGTCGCTGTCCTCGCGGTCGGTTGCAACAAGCCGAGCAAGGACGACTGCCGCAAGGCGATCGAAAACATGCGAGCGCTCATGCACACGACGCAGCTCCACACCGACGTCGAAGGCGAAGTGCGCCGGTGCAACGGCGGCTCGAAGAAGGAAGCCGTCGACTGCGCGATGAAGGCGACCACGCTCGACGAGCTTCGCGGCTGCAAGTTCATGCACATTCCCGCGGACACGGACATGGGCTCCGCTGGATCGCCCACCGGATCGGCCGCGCCGTCGACAGGCTCTGCCGCGCCGACAGGCTCCGCTGCACCCGCAGGCTCCGCTGCACCCGCAGGCTCCGCCGCACCCGCAGGTTCCGCTGCACCCGCAGGCTCCGCCGCGCCGGCAGGCTCCGGCTCCGACGCCGCTGCGGGCTCTGGCGCGAGCGCGACCGGGTCGGGTTCCGCCGCCGGCGCGGGCTCCGCCACCGGCTCGGGCTCCGCCACGCCCTGAGGCAGCACCGCCGCGACCAGCCGTCTAGAAGAACGCGACGAGCGCCATCACCACGACGAGCGCGATCACGTACGGCAGACTGAGCGTGGTCATCGCGACGATGAGAGGCATCGTCGCCGCCGCCACAATGGACGACAGAAGGATCGCCACGCGGTGCGAACCCAGGCGCCGCTTGGCGATCGCGTCGCCGACGGTAATCGCGGCCGCGAACACACCGAACAGCGTCGGGATCGCGAGGAGCAACGGCTCGGTCCGTTCACCGCCTGCCGCCACGGGAATGATGCTTGCCTGCGCGATCACGGAGGTGACTCGCGCGAGGGTGATCGCACCGCCCTTGGGCTTCGGATCGTCGTTGCTCGCAAGTCGCCCACGCGCGAAGACGAACACCGCGAACGCGATTCCGCTCGCGATCACGATGGCGAGCGCGATCGCGGCGTCGAGAGGGACCCAGGGCTCGACGCGAACATCGAAGACGATCGTCGCTGCTACTAGCGGTGCGCGTGTGTCGAGCCGGAGGAGGTGACGTCCCTCGGCCAATGACCGCAAGTCTACGTCGACCGCTGCTGACCCGATGTCCAATGCGAGCTCGAGGCGCAACGGTCCCGTGAGGGTGACCGCGGCGTCGACGGCACACACGACCTCGGGGAGCCACCACGGGCGTGAACACGTCCCCACGTCGACGGCATCGACCAGGAGCTGTCCCGTGACATCCCCGCGATCGATGTCATAGAGCACACGCGCGTCATGAACATGAACTGTTCGCGATCGCTCGCCGCAACCGACCAGTAGCACCACGAAGATCGCGAGAGCTCGACTCATGCCCTTCGGGAACGTTTTCGGGACTCGAGACGTAGCGGCAATGTGGTGTCTTCCCTAGTCAATCGGTTGTGGAGTCGCATTACTGTCGCACATACTCCGGTCGTGCCGCCGGCAGCGAGGTTGGGTGACAAAGCGAATGTTCCTGCCGACGCCCACGGATGTCCCGGGTGTCCGCATCCCGGGATAGGGCCTGCCGTCTGCGGCTCCGAGGACGTCCTGACGAACTCGCGGCCAGCGTTCCGCAAGGACGACACGGGAATCCACGCGGCGTGCTGCAACACCAACACGTGGAAAGCCGTGCAGGGCTCTGGGACCGTCTTCATCAACAACAAAGAAGCCGTTCGCCTCGGCGATCAGACGAAGCACTGCGGTGGTTCGGGGACGATGATCGAAGGCTCGAACAACGTGATGATCGGCGGCGCCGCCGGAAGTGGCAGTGGAAGCGGGAGCGGCGGCGGCAGCTCCAGCGGGCAAGGTGGTGGTGGCACGCAGGGTGGCGCTGGAAGTCAGAGCGCGATCAACAGCAATCAGACGGGCAGCGGTGCCGCAGCTGCAGGAGCTGCTGCCGCAACGGCGAACCAAGCCGGTGGCGGTGACGCGAATGAAGCACAGGACGAGAAACCCGAGCCCGTCCTCGTATCGGCGAAGTGGTCCAAGGATCGCGTGCCCGTCTCGACAGAGGTGGCGCTGTCGGCTACGTGCGGCGAGATGGCTGGCAAGTCCGCCACGTTCACGATCAAAGACGCAGACGACGAGTCGAAGACCATCGCGACGGTAAACGGTACGTGTGGCGACTCGAACGTCGAAGCGACGTGGACCACACCGAAGGACGGGCCACCCGGGCGGTTCGTGTTCACCGTCGCGGCCGACGGCAAAGAAGCGGCGTCGGGTGTGCTCACGTTGATCAACGCGGTCGAGGTGAAGCTGTTCCTCGACGAGGAGCCGGCCGCGAAGATCAAGGTGAAGCTCCGAGTCGAACCCGGCGGAGAGATCGTTGCCGCCGAAGCGGACGACAAGGGCGTCGTGAAGTTCGAAGAAGCGCCGTTTGGCGACTACACGTTGATTCTCGACGATGGAGATGCCGCGTGAAGATCACGACGACCACCAAGAAGTTTCGCGAAGGCGTGAAGCTGTCGGGCAAGAAGGGCGACGAGGTGCGGTGGGAGTCGACCGGTCATCTCTCGGTCCGGCTCCTCGACGCCTCGGGTTCCTTTCCACTCGTTGCGAGATCGGTCTCCGTCGACATTCCGGGTGAAGGCAGGGTGTCGTTGGAGACGGATGTTGATGGTGCAGTATTTCACCCAGACGTGCCCTTTCAGGACTACGAACTAGATCTCGGAGCCACGGGGAAAGCATGGGTTCCCGCGGTGGCCGCACGTATCGAACAGCACATCGTGCCCGTCTCTAGCGCGGCGTTCGGATGGATCGATCTTCATTTCGTGGACGAGCAGGGAATTCCGCTAGCAGCCGGTATCGTCACGATCCTCGGCGAGAGATTTGACCTAGAGCGCGCGGACGCCCCGGGGTGTATTCGGGTGCAGACACCTCATCCCGATAATGCCGCTTCTCCGGAGATTACTTTCGATGGAGAAAAGGTCGACATCAGGCTTCCGACTATTCCGAGTGCAACCATCGTACGGATCGCGAAGGATCGCTCATGAGATTTCATGCGCGACTCGCGCCAGGGTTGGTCCTCGCCTCGGAAGACCTCCACGTCCGCGTTCATCTTCCTCGCACTCTCGCTGGCGTCACATTGAAGCTCTGGGAAACGGACTCTTTCATCGCACGCGATGGCACGAGGAACCGCGAAGGCGGTGACTTGTTGTTGGCGTCATGGGATGGCGATCTCCAACCCGGTGACGGCAACACAGCCAACGACCAGAACTACGTCCGTTTCGTGGCCAAGAAGACGACGATCACCACCGAGGACACTGACGAAGAAGACGCATTTCGACTCGGCGTGGTCCTCCCGGGCGCGACCGAGCCGGTATGTGTGCCGGTAGGCAGCGAGAAGAAGGAGTTCCTTGCTCGCCCGATCTCGATTGCTCTCACGATCGAAGAGGGAGGCGCAGAACGGTTTCGAACGAAGAGCTCGTGCATCGCTCGCATGGACAGCACGACTGTGACTGTCCATCATCACCTGTTTTCTCGGTGTCACGAGAACGGAGAGTTCAACAAGGACTCCACGGACCACTGCCACGAGGAGGCACACGCTCATCAGTGGATCACATTTGGAGTCGAGAACGGCGAAGGAATGGAGGCACGTCTCGAGGTCCTCGGGAGCGGCTATCTGGACGCCCGCGGAGTTGCTCTCGAGTCCGAGATGGATGACGCGCAGCCGTTGATGATTCGCCGCGGTCGAAAACTCTTCGCATACGTCCACGAGCGGAAGCTCGACCTACCGAAAGGAGTCTCGAAGATTCCGATCGCGGTGTGCGAGCCAATCGACAAGGACGGAACAGTCGTCGTGGAACGTCCACAACAGGGCGACGAGTTGGAGATCCGAATCGCTGGTCTCGGGGTCACGTTTGACGAGCGCGCGAACTTTGCGACCGACCTCTCGAGCGTCGGCGAGGAGACGAAACACGACGAGAACCAACTCGCGCTCTGGGGCGCAGCGGCCAAACGGCTGCTGGGGAAACTAGGTGTCCGATGAGCGCCGAAGACGACGTCATTCAGTCGATTCGAGATGTATTTCGCTTTTACTTCTTCAAGTACCCGACGGAAGGAAATCCACTCCAGACGGAGCTAACGAAGACTTTCGTCGGGATCTACGACGCATACGACCCGAAGAATCGTTTCCCCGTCTCCAAGTCCGTCGACGGGACCGCCCAAGGTCCGACGAAGCCATTCGTCTACCGATTGAACTTCGATCCCCACCCTATCAAGTGGATTGCCGACCAAGATGGCGACGCGCAGGTCGATCCCGCGTGGAAGCCGTCAGGAAAAAGGCGCACGACCCATCTCTGGAACACTCGGATTCTGTTCGACCCAGTGCACGACGACCTAACCGAGATGCGTGCAGCGGGTTTTGTTTACGCCAAGCACGTCGCCGCACAGAGCCCCAACGCGCGACAGGTCTACGGCCAGAATCTCCACAAGATCGTGGACCGCCCAGAGACCATCACGAACGACGTAGATGGCCCCAAGTTCATCAAGGCGCTCGCCGTCTACGGAACTTATGACTCCGACGGCGACTACTTCACGAAGTGGCGCGCCGGGAAGCAGTACGGCCCGTACGCGACCTCGGTAACCGAGCGCTATTTCAAAGCCTCATTCCGAGAGGTCGACCTGTACGAAGACCAGTTCTACGTCATTCGACAGAACGAGCTATTCACGCAGATCCATCTTCTCCACGTCAACGACAAGACGGGAGAGCTCGGACGCATCCAATACTACGGAGAGCGGGACGCACGCTACGAGCTCACGACATACCAGAAGAACAAGACACTCCACGACAACTTCATCTTTCTGTATTCGGTCAACGGCAAACGCAAGACGTGGGTCAGCAAGAGCCCCGTGCCCTATGCCTGGAAAGGGTCTTACGATGTCGACAACCCTAAGGGGCATTCCGCATATCGCCGAATGGTGGATGTCCGCGCTGAAGTCGAAGGCTCGATTGCGGACAAGATCACTGGGAACGAACTCGCGCTCAAGGATGAGTACGAATGGTTCGTCGAATACGTGAAGGCGGTGTTCCCAACCCGTCTCGCAGTCTTTCGGATCTCGGAATACGAACAGGGCGGCCTCTTCACGATCGATCGGTCTGAAATCGAAGCGATCAAGAACCACGTCTACCGACAGATCCTGTTCAGTTCGGATGCCGGACGTGATTTCGGCGGGCCGATTGGAAAGGAAGTGAGAGCAAAGCTCGAAGAGCTGATGAAGGACGGCGACGTATTGGTCCTTCCACAAGGCTTGAAGACCGGCGAGCACACGCGCCTTGTCGGCGGAGATTCTCTCTTCATGTACGAGCGCGAGCTTCGAGGCGGCACCGTCTACAAGGTCCGCGCCGGCGACTACCTCCACAACATGTACAACGGCGGAGTGTTCGGCGACGTGTACGAAGGCACGCGCGGGATGATTCCCTTCATCCAGGTGGTTGTGTGGGGTGGCGTTATCGTCACTGGCGGTGCCGTGATGGGCTTCTCACCCGCCGCGATTCGTGCGTGGTTAGTGCGCCAGGCCGAGGCAGCGGTGAGCGGCACCCTGATCAAGAAACTCGTCTGGAAGTTTTTCCGTCCGGCAATCATCACGCTCGTCATCGAGCTCGTTCTTTACATCTTCGAGGTGGGCGCAAAGACGCTCCCGGCTGGTCAGATGACCGACTTCGAGGGACGCGCTCTGTCGCCCGATGCATTTGTTGTTGTGGTTCGACGAATGCGTTTCTTCGCGAAGGGCTTCTTTAAGGGATACGTAGTCAACACGATTGTTGATCACCTATTCGAGCACCTCGTATTGAACACCCTCGAGAAAGGCGTGGAAAACATACGCGAAGTGAAGATGTACTTGCTAACGAAGCAGACATACGCCGCGATCGACAGAGTCCGCAGCACCATCAGGACAATCGAGGATCAACTCGACGGCCCTGCTGTGCATCGAGCGACGAAACAGCTCCAAGAAGCCACCTCGCGACTTGCTCGCGGCGCGGCAGGAATGTTCTCGCTCCTCTATCACCTCCCCTACGACGAGGCGAAGGATGCATTAGACCTGTTTGGCCTCGATCCGAAGGGCAAACCTCCATCGCCTGCCCAATGGGAGGCCGAGGCACAGGCGCAGGTTCGGAAGATCATCACGTCGTTCCAGGAGCTCACGTCGCTGAAGGACATCGACCAAGCGCTCGAACGGCTGGAACACGGGAAGCTAATCCCGATCGTCGGGACACTTCTCGTTCTAGAGAGCGAGATCATTGTCGGAACTCTGTACGCATTCGAACATCACGTGCCCGAGAAGTGGAAGTCGGTCGTTATCGTCGCTCTCATCGCGATTGCCGTGGCCGGAGTTGCGGTTGCCGACGTTGCGACCGACGGCGCTGTGTCGCGCGTTGGGTTCGAGCTGATCTCAGATCTCATTCATCTTCCACAGACGGACCAAGAAGCCGAACGCGTCGGAGAGCTCGTCGGAAATCTGTTCGCGTCGCTCTTCTTCAACAGTGCTGTGTTCGACAAAGAAGGGAAGCTCGGAAAGTTCAAGAAGAAGCATCCGATCCTCGGAGGTGCCCTCTGGGGAAACATCAAGATGAGTCCGCTCATGGCCGTCATCGAGCTTGTCTTGAAGCGGTACATCATCCTCTTCGATCGCGTGAAAGCCGACGTCGCCGCGTTCCAAGGGCTGACGCGCGCTGCAGGTGAGAAGGGATTTATCTCGGCTCTTCACGCCATCGAGGACAAAGAGCTCGAAGATCAGGGCTACGGACACCTCAAGTCGTTTCGAACGGAAGATGAGGCGCAGGCATCGCTTCAGACGATCGCCCTCGCCGTCTTCCGCATCCGACATGTCATCAAGTCGGACCTCGCGGAGTGGATCAAGACTCGCTACAAGAACGATATCGAACTCTACAAAGCGGACATCTTGGAGATTGCAGCACTCGGCAAGGCGGCAACGCGAATCGATTTCGAGAAGGGTGCGAGGCTAAGTAAACCGCTGTTCATGATGCTCTCTCACCAGCTCGTCCAGGTTCTCGACGAGATGATGGCGATGCTCCACGCGTTGTTCGTCCCTTTCACGAAAGGCGAAATGTCGTGGGTCGAGCTTCTTCAGGCGCTCGGACTGAAGCTCGGCGATATCAAGAAGCTCCAGCAGAAATTCATCGACGAGGCGAAGGAGGAACTCAAAGAATTCAAGAAGCAGGTCACATCCTAATCCGGCCCAGGAGCGCGTCGAGATTCGTTGGAGCATCGGCCGGCGCCTTCACCGTCGCTACATCGGTTCCCGTGCCCAGATCGGTGTGACCCTCGAGTTGTCCACCGACGACGATACCGTCGTTGTTTGCTGCCATCGCATGCAGTTCGAACTTTCCACTCATCGTCTTCGAGGCCAGGACCTTTCCAACGCGATCGAGCCGGAGCAGTTGGTGTTCATCACCGAGCGCTCTGCCGACAATCAGAAGCTGATCGTCGACCACCGAAAGCGCCGTGGGCACGAACCCATTCGAGCTGGGGAGCTTCCATCGCAGCTCCCCCGTCGACGAGTATGCGGCGACAATCGTTCCAGAAGAGACAACACCGCCGGCGACCAACGTATCACCGAGCACCGCGAGCGCGTTGCACGAGTCTCCGTCGAGCTTTGACCAGCGAGGCTGTCCGGTCGATCCATCGAGAACGGTAACGAATGCCCCGAACTCTGGCGCGTCGGTCTCACCGCAGACCGCGACGTTTCCATCAGGCAGGGTGGCGATTGCATCGGCACCTGCCTTGTACTTCGCATCGAGAACCTGAACCCAACGCGCCGTTCCGTCCGGTGAGTACCGCGCGACGAACGGAAACACTCCAATGTGTTCGATCGTTCCCATACCGAGATCGACACGCTTCGATGCATCACCAGCAACCACTCGATCTGCCCCGATCATCGTCAGCGCACGGACGCTGGCGTATCCATCGCCTCCCATCGGATCGCCATGTCGAAGTTTGGTGACTACCGCCCCGTTTGAATCGAGTTCGTCCACGAACATGGCGCGGCCGAGGTGTCCAGCTACGAGCACGTTTCCTGTGGGCAGCACATACGCCACGTTGACACTGCTCTGGATGCCAGCCACGCCGTCGACCCGGACCCATTGCGCGCGACCATCTGGTGAGAATCGCGCGACGAACAACCCGCAGTTTCCGACGACGGTCTGCGGACCGCCTCCGAAGTCCACGGTTCCACAAGCGTACCCGCCAGCCACCACGCCGCCTGCGGAGTCGAGCGCCAGCGCATCGATGCCCTGGACGTTCCTGTCACCGAACCGCTTCACCCACACCGTCGTCGAGGGCGGCGGCAACATCCCCGATGCGGAGCCACCCTGTGGCTCTGTGGACTTGCCGCAGCTGAAAAGCACCAGCATTGGCAGTAGTACCTTCATGCCGCCTTGAGAGTACACGATGCGATGGCGGGGAGATTTTCTCGCCGGGCTACGTAGCCGCAATCGTTCGACATCGGCGACGAGCCGGTTGTCAGCTCGACCGATTCGTCGCCATAATGTCCGCTATGCCTCCCGCCGCACGCTTGGGTGACAAGGCCAATGTCCCGGCCGATGCACACGGCTGTCCTGGGTGTCCGCATCCGGGCGTCGGTCCCGCTGTCTGCGGATCCGAAGACGTCATGACCAACTCGCGTCCCGCGCTCCGCAAGGACGACACCGGGATTCACGCGGCGTGCTGCACGAAGAACACGTGGGATGCCGCGAAGGGATCCGGCACGGTGTTCATCAACAACAAAGAAGCGATGCGCCAGGGCGATCAGACGAAGCACTGCGGCGGCTCCGGCACGATGATCGAAGGCTCCGCGAACGTCATCATCGGCGGCTAGCTCTCGAGCCACGGCAAAAGTGGCGAACCGGATCGAGCGGGTGCGCTATCGTCGGCGCGTGCGCGCGAGAGCAGTGACGACCGTAACGACGGTCGCGATGGCGATCACGATCGCGACGACAGCGCACGCGCAGCCGCGACCGGCCGCGCCCGTGTTGACCGACCTCGTGGTTCCCGCGAGCGACGACGCGCGCAAGGCGATCGCGATCGGCCCGAGCGGCGAGGTCTACGAGCCGGATGGCAAGGGCGCGTGGGTTCGCGATCGCGCGGTGACGGTGGCCGATCCGGTCGCGGTCGTCGGGCGCGCGAACGGCGTGGTCGCGCTCGCGGGCGGCGCGGTGTATCGGCTCTCGGAGAATGGATGGTCCGCGCTGCGCCTCGTGCAGAAGGGCAAGGCCGTGATGTCGGGCGGTGCGCGATCGGTGGCGGCGGTGGGCCGACAGTTGTTCGCGCTCGACAAGCTCGTGGGCGGAGAGGTCGCGAAGCTCGCGATGGCACCGTCCGCGGTGCTGCAGATCGGCGCGGGCGCGAAGTCGCTGACCATCGTGACGGACCGCGGTCTTCTGCGCGCGGAGTCGGCGGGGGCTCCGTGGAAACCGATCGCGCGCGCGCCGCAGCGGTTGATCGATGATCGTTGGGCGCTGACGGATCGCGGTCCGGCGGATCTCAAGACCGGCACGATCACGCCGTGGCCGCCCGGGTTTCGGCTCGGCGCGGTGACACCCGGGCCGAAGGGAACGCTGGTCCTCGTGGGCTCGCAGCGCGGCGCGATCGAGGTCGTGGTGATCGACGGCGTGAAGGTCACTCGCGAGACGATCGAGGTGCCGGCCGATGCTGCGCTGGGCCCCCTCGCGAACCCGGTCGGTGTGGTCACCGATACGACCGGCCGCGTGGTGGTGGCGTTTCGCGATGGCCGGCTGGCGATTCGTTCGCGCGGGGCGTGGTCCGTGACCGCGATCGCCGATGCGCTACCCGCGGCGCGGCCCGGCGCACCGCCTGCGCTGTCGCCGTAGGGCCTATCGTTCTCGACGAAGTGGCCGAATCGGCCAATGTACGCGTGGAGTTGCGCCCATGAAGGGCTACACGCTACCTTGGTAACTCTCAATGGCACCGCACGTCCTCGTCGCCGATGACGACGCCTGGATCTTGCGCATGGTCGCGACCGTGCTCGAGAAACGGGGTTACAGCGTCGAGACCGCGGTCGACGGCGAAGATGCACTGCAACGCGCGCTCGCTCGCACACCGGATCTGCTGATCACGGACGTGATGATGCCGAAGATGGACGGTTGGTCCTTGGTGCGTCAGCTCCGCGCGCACAACGAGCTCGCGATGTTGCCCGTGATCTTCTTGACCGCGCTGTCGTCCGAGGACGATCGCATCCGCGGCTTTCGCCTGGGCGCCGACGACTACGTGACCAAGCCGTTTCGCTTCGAGGAGCTCGATCTCCGCGTCGCGAAGACGCTGCGCCGCACGCAGGTCTCGGTGCAGGAGACGCGCGAGCAGCTCGGTGGTTCGAGCCTGCGCGGCGATCTCTCGCATGTCGGTCTCTCGAGCTTGCTCGTGCTGATCGAGATGGAGCGCAAGACCGGCCTGCTCCAGCTGCGCGCGCCCAACGGGCCGAGCGCGCAGGTGCTCGTGCGCGAAGGCAAGGTCGTCCACGCGCGCCTCGACGACGCCGAAGAGCCCGTCGATGCGGAGTGCGTCTATTACCTGCTGACCTGGGGCTCGGGCGAGTTCGAGTTCACCGCGTGCCTCGTCGAGGGCGCGGATCGCGTGTCCGTGTCGACGACGCACCTCCTCATGGAAGGCGCGCGCCTCATGGACGAGCAGAACGATCCGCAGGCCAGCTCCGCGGTGATCAAGGTCCCGCCGCTGCCGTCGAGCGACGCGCCCGACGAAGGCTGGTAGCAGCTACGGCTGCTCGAAGTTCTGTTCCGGCGTGCACGTGCCGTCGGAATTGCAGATCAGTGGCCACTCGCCGACGACACAGCCTTGCTGCTCGCGCGGCTTGCTCCAGTCGCACCTCACAAGGCACGCGCCGTCACGCATCACGTACGGATAACAGCTCGTGGTGATCGCGGCGTCGGGCGGTGACGCGAGACGATTGCTCGGTGCCGGTGACGCGCTCTGCCCTCCCCCGCAGCCGATCGCGAACAGGACGACGCTTACGAGAGCGGCCCCCGCGGTGCGCACTACGACGACAGCAGCTCTTCGGCGATCTTCTTCGCGAGCTGAGCATCGGCGCGATCGCCGAACTCCTTCTTGATCGTGCCGATGATCTTGCCGGCCATCTTCGGATCCTTGCTCGGCAGCGCGGCGACCGCCTTCGCGACCGCGTCGCGCAGCTCGGGCTCCGAGAGCTGCGTCGGTAGCCAGGTCGCGCACCACGCGATCTCGAACTCGAGCTCCGCCGCTTGCTCCTTGCCGCGCTCGCCCGCGGCGAGGTACTCGGCGCGCGCCTTCTCCATCGACTTCTTGTACGTGCCGATCACGTCGAGGATCAGCGCGTCGTCGACCTCGCCTTTGAAGTCCTTCGCCGTGCGCCGCTCCATGATCTTGGTGTTGATCATGCGCACGAGGTTCGAGGCCTTCGTGTCCTTGGCCTTCATCGCCGCCGTGAGTTGCTCGCGAAGCTTGGCTTCGAGGGTTCCCGCCATGGCGCTCATCTACCACGGCGGTCGCCCCAAGGCTTCCGGTGACCGAACAAACGCGTCGAGGTCGTGCCTACTTGCGGTCGCCGAACAGGCGCGCCTGCGCGAACTCCCGGTCGCGGATCCGCCGGCGCTCCGCCGCTTTTCCACGCTGGGTCCGGCGATGCGCATCGCGGCGCTCGTCACGGAGCAGGCCCGGCGGGGTGAGGCGCCACGTGCCCGAATCACTCGTGGCTCCGGTCGACGACAACACCACGTTGAGCAGATCGAGCGAGGCGCCCGCGTCCGCGGTGAACGCATCGATGCGCTCCGCGGTGGTGTTCTCGCGCACCGCGATCGACCCGAGCGCGGTCTGCGCTTCACCCGCGATCGCTTCGCCGGTCACCGTCACGCGAATGCGCCACGGGCTCGCCTGCTCGGTATCGACCGCGAGGCCGATCGCATCGGCGAGCTCGTCGGCGCTATCGATGACGCGACGATTGATCGCCGAGGGCTCCGCGAGCGACGACACCGGCACCGGCCGGTCTTCGCGCGACGTCACGCCCGGGAGGATCGGCACGACCTGATCCCCCGAGGCCCCCGACACGGTGACCTCGAGCCGCGCCGCGCCACGGCCGCGTCCCGCGAGCCGCGCCGCGATGCGCTCCGCGATGTGCGCGATCGCCGCGCTCGTCGACAGGCCGCCCTCGGCCGTGGACACGACCGCGTCCTCGCGGATCGGCGCTTCGGGCGCGTACGGGCGCAGCGACTGGCCGCTATCGCCGCGCGCGAGCGCCTGATAATCGGCCTCGATCGGGCGCGCCACCGACGGTGCGGGCAGCGCGGCGAACTCGCCGAGCGTGCGCACGCCGAGCGCCTCGAGCATGTGCTGCACTTCGGGTGTGATCGCGAGCAGCGACAGCGGACGCGGCGACAGGAACGCTGCCGATCCGCCGCGCGGCACCGAGACGACGCCGCTGTCCTCGTGGTGAACGCCCGCCTTGTCGTCGTGTCGGCGCGCGGGCGTTCCGTGCGCGGCGGCGACCCACGCGGTGAATCGATCATCCGCGATGCCGATGCGCGCCGTGAGGCCGAGCGTGGACAGTAGATCGACGAGCTTGTCGCCGAACGCCGCGCCGCGCGTCTTGCTCGGGACCTCGCAGTACATCGCGAGGTGCGCCCCGCCCGCTCCGATGCGGCCGCCGGCATCGACCAACGACGACACGCCGAGCAGCGAGTCCGCGATCGCGCGCATGGTCTCGCGCTCGAGCGCCGCGTCACCGCTGACGATGCGCAGCTGGCCGGGCGCCGTGGCGTGCGCCGCGGTGGCGGTCATGCCGATGCGAACTCCGAGCGCCCACGCCGCGCGCGAGCAGGCTTGGACGACCGGGCTCGTGAGTGCCGCGCGAGCAGCGACGCCCGCACCGAGCGTGGACACGTCCACTCCACTCCCGACCACGGCGACGGCCGCACCGCGAAGCGATGGATCGATCCGGGTCAGGGTTTGGAGGGCGAACTGCGGAACATGAACGCAGGCGATTCGCATGGGCTTATACCTACCGCACTGGTCTGATGTTCAGTGTAGCACTGAACGCGGAAGGCACCCTGTTTCTGGCGGCGTTCTGCGAAGAAAATCTGCCTATAGTCCCGCGGATATGGCGCGTTCTCATCCCGAAGCGATCTCGCCAACCGCGCACTACACGGGATACGTCTGGTTCGCGCACGGTCACTCGCACGAAGCGTTCGCGACGCGAACCGGTCGCGTGATGTACGAGGCGCTGCGTGCACCGAACGCGATCGCATTGCGCACGGGACTGCCGACGCTCGAAGGCATGTTGCTCGCGCGGCATCGCTTGATCGATCTGCGCCTCGAGCAAGCGATCGAAGCGGGCGACGTCGAGCAGGTCGTGGAGGTCGCGTGCGGACTGTCGCCGCGCGGCTGGCGCTTCGCCGAACGCTACGGCGATGGCATCACCTATGTCGAAGCGGATCTGCCGGGCATGCTCGCGAACAAGCGCCGCATCCTGCGCTCGCTCGGCGGCGAGACGAAGCACCACTACACGCGCGAGATCAACGCACTCCGCGACGACGGACCGACCTCGATCGATGCGATCTGCGCGGGCCTCGATCCGACGAAGGGCACCGCGATCATCACCGAAGGACTCGTGAACTACTTCGATCGCGACACGGTGATCGCGATGTGGAGCCGGTTCGCACGCGCGCTCGGGCGATTCCCGCGCGGCGCGTATTATTCGGATCTGATCCTTCGCGAAGCGAACACGGGCTCGCTCGTCACCGGATTCGCGTGGCTGTTGTCCGCGTTCGTGCGCGGCAAGGTGCACCTGCACTTCACCACGCCGGGCGAAGCCGACGCCGCGCTAACGAGCGCCGGCTTCTCGGCGAACCTCCTCGATCCGCGCGACCTCGAGCACGAGCTGCCGGGCCTCGAGCGCGCAGGTGCCGCGCGCGTGAAGATCATCGAAGCGCTCGCCGACACCGACTGATCAGCCGGCCGCGCGCAGCGTTTCCGGCGTGTACAGATCGAGCAGCTCCGACAGCGAGCATGCCATCTCGTGCATCGACGGCCGCGCGTCGGGATCCTTCGCGAGCGCGCGCAGGATCAAGCGCTCGAGCTCCATCGGCATCGGCCGCAACCACGACGGCCGCGCCGGGCGCTGCTCGAGGTGCGCCATCATCAGCTCGGGCAGCGAGCCATCGAACGGCGGCGCGCCGGTCGCCAGATCGTAGAGCAAGCAACCGAGCGCGTAGACATCGCTCGCCGTCGTCGGCGCGCCCGACCATTGCTCGGGTGCCATGCACCACGGCGTGCCGGCGATCGCGGCGTCCGGATCCGGCGCTTCATCGACCGTGCGCGAGACACCGAAATCGATCACCTTCACGCGCGGCCAGCCCCAGACGTTGCCGTCGCGGAGCACGAAGATGTTGTCGTGCTTGAGATCGCAGTGGATGACGCCCGAGGCATGCAGCGCGGCGATCGCCGACGCGACCTGCGCGCACACCGCGATGATCAACGACAGCTCGAGCGTTCCGCGATCCGCGACGTCGGCGAGCGTCTCGCCTTCGAGGTACTCCATCACGAGGTACGGCAGACCGTCATCGGTCGTGCGCGCACCGCGGATCTCCACGAGGCCCGGGTGCTGCGCGCGCTGGGCGAGCACGTACTCCGCGCGCAGCCGAGCGACGACCTCGGGATAGCCCGCGAACTGCGGGTCCAACACCTTGAGGGCCACGCGCTCGCCGGTGAGGGAGTGCTCGGCCAGGTACACGCCGCCCATGCCACCGCGTGCCAGGGGCTGCCGCAGGTCCAGCTCGCCGAACCGCGAGCGATTGCGCACGACGCGGAACGGCTGCGTCTGGCCTGGATTGTCTGCCTGCACGAGGCAGCCGACTGTGCATTGCGAGTGCCACGGCCGGAACTGTCGGCGCGCTCGCGTCCAAGAGCGCTAGAGACGCGGAATCGCGCTGGCTGTTCGAACCGATCGAGATTCGGACCCGTGGAAAACTGATACGCCTACTGTGGAACCTTCGCGACAAGACTGTCGGCGATGCGTGCAGGCGCGCGCTGTCATCGAGAGACAGCGAAGGTTCGTAACGAACCTGCAACCTCGTGTGTTGTTCGCTGCGCGCGCGCGCGGAATCGCTAGGGCAGATCGATCCCGGCCGCTGCGCAAACCGCGGACACTCGCGCGTGCGCGATGCCGGACAACCCGCGCACGAGATCGATCGCGCGACGGTGATCGCGCTGGCGACACGCGGCGGCGATCGAGCGCACGCGCTCCTCGGGGCGCTGGGCGATCGTGATGCCCGCGACGTCGGGGACGCGCGATGGATCCGAGCGCTCGATTCCGATCGCGCCGCTCATCACGAGCGCGTAGATGTCACCGGCGCCGAGGCCGGCGGCGACCGCTGCGCGCGCGCGATCGAGGTGCGCTTTGACGATCGTCTCCATCGTCGCGAGGTCACGCGCGCCGACGACCGGCTGCCCGTTGACGAACATCGTCGGCGTGCCATCGACGCCCGCGGCCATCGCGTTCGCGCCTTCGGTGATCACGAGATCGTGATAGCGGCGATCGTCGAGCGCTGCTTCGAACGCCGCCATGTCGAGGCCCGCATCCTTCGCGAACGCTTCGAGGTCCGCGCGATCGAGCGAGCCGAACTGATTGAAGATGCGATCGTGAAACGCCCAGAACTTGCCTTGGTTCGCGGCGGCGATCGCGGCCTCCGCGGCGAGCTGCGCCTTGCGGTGCGCGGTCATCGCGAGGTGGCGAAACACGATGCGAACGTCGTCGCCGAACTTGGAGCGAAGCTGCTGCAATACCGGCGCGGCGCGCGCACAGAACGGACACTGGAAGTCGCTCCACACGACGATGGTCACGAGCGCCGTGTCCGGACCGAGCTGATGCCCGGGGAGGCCGAGGCCCATCTTGTACGCGGTGTTCACGTCGAGCGAGAACTCGGGATGCTCGGTGCCGCCGGGCACGTCCGCCGTGGCCTTGCCGGTCGCGACGAGCGCGTCGTAGCCGCCGCTGGTCGCGCGTGCGCGGACGAGCTCCTCGTCGATCGTGTCGACGAAGACTTTGAGCGGTTGGTTCCCGTGGATCGGACGGCCGTTGATGAAGAACGCTGGAGTCCCGGCGAGGCCGAGCTTCTTCGCATCTTCCTCGTCGGCGGTGATCGCCGCGCGATACGCGTGCGTGTCGAGGTCCGCACGGAACCGCACCATGTCGAGCCCGAGCTCGCGCGCCATCAGCTCGACGCCCGCGCGATCGACGCGCCCCGCGACGGCGTACAGGCGATCGCTCATCGGAACGAACGCGCCCTGCGCACCCGCGGCGAGCGCGGCTTCCGCGGTGATCGTCTGATCCTCGTCGAGCGGCAGCGTGCGGTGGACCCAGCGGATCATGCCGGGGTACAGCTCGTCGAGCGCGGCGAGCGTCGGCTGCACGCGATAGCAAAAGCCGCACGCGTGATCGCTCCACGCGACGATCGTGATCGGCGCATCGGCAGGTCCCGACGCCGGCGCGGCTCCGAGGGGAACGCGATACACCGTCGTCGGATCGAAGCCGAGCTTGTCGGCCTGCGCGGTCGACCCGAGCGTGGCGATGGCGAGAGCAACGACGACGGCGCGCATCGGGGCAACCCTAGCGCGGGGCGAGCGCGGCTGCGAGGACTTCGCTGCGCGGTCCCGTCGACGTCGCGACGAGCGTGCGGCCGTCCCCGTCGTGGCCGAGCTCGATGCGCAGGTGATCGCGCGGCATCACGGCGAACTTGTCGGCCCACTCGACGAGGACCACCCCGCGGCGATCGCCGAACAGATCCTCGAGGCCCAGCTCGACGAGCTCGGCGTCGCGCTCGAGCCGATAGAGATCGACGTGCCACACGCGGAGGCGACCGCCGGGATAGTCGTTGATCAGCGAGAACGTCGGGCTCGCGGCGACGCCACCGCCGAGCTCGGCGACGAGGCCCGCGACGAACGTGGTCTTGCCCGCGCCGAGATCGCCGACGAGCGCGACGCTGTCTCCGCCCGCGAGCGCACGCGCGAGGGCAGCACCGGCGGCGGTCGTCGCCGCGGCGTCGGCTAGGCGGACTTCAGCTTGTCGTCCCACGCGTCCGCCGTCTTCGCGATCGAATGCACGATGTCTTCGAACTCGTCGTAGTCGAGGCCGTCGAGGCCGCGCAGGATCCGCAGGTACAGATCGCCGGTCTGCGGGTTGAGCGCGAACGCCGCGTCGCCGGTCTCGACGAACGACGCCTCGAGCACGCGCTTGGCGAGCGCGACATCGAGCGCAGGTGCATCGGCGACCTTGGACAACAGGAGCAGCACGCCCTGCTCGACGAGGACATGGATCGTGACCACGGCCGACCCGCGCCGGATCGAGCCGACGCCCTCGTCGGTGAGCGCGGGCAAGCTGAGGTTTCGCTCGCGACCGAATCGCGCCAAGTACTCCGCGACGCGGGCTTTGTGATCGACGACCTCGTCCATACCGGCGACCCTATCAGAGAGTGGTATAGACGGGCGTGGTAGACCGACTGGTCGCGTGGTTGTTCGTCGTCGGTGTGGTCGTCGCTGCGTGCGGCCGCGAGCACACGACACGCGTGCGTCCGTTGCCCGCGCCCGATAACCTGCCCGCGCTACGCGGCAAGAGCCCGGCGCGCTCGCCGCGGATCGCGAACTACAAGATCGATGCGCGCCTCGATGTCGGCCGGCACCAGATCACCGCGACGCAGACGCTGACGTGGAAGAACACGGGGACACAGGCCGTCGCGGTGCTGCCGTTCCACATGTATCTCAACGCGTTCAAGAACGAGCAGTCGCGATTCATGCAGAGCTCGCGTGGAACGATGCGCGGCGCCGACAGCGTGACGTGGGGCTGGATCTCCGTCGAGTCCGTGCAGGTCGGTGGCGCCGAGCTGATCTCGAAGTGGGGTGCGAAGAAGGAGCACGCGCCGGACGAGTCGGTGTACGAGCTGACACTGCCCACGCCCGTCGAGGCCGGCGCGTCGATCGACGTGGTGATGAAGTTCACCGCGCAGCTGCCGGAGGTCTGGGCGCGCACGGGCTACAAGGGCGAGTTCCACCTCGTCGGGCAGTGGTTCCCGAAGATCGGCGTGCGCGTCACCGAGCAGCAGGGCGACACCGCCGTCGAGCGTTGGGAGTGTCAGCCGCTGAGCGCGTACACCGAGTTCTTCGCGGACTTCGGAACCTACGACGTCGCGCTCACCGTGCCCGAGACCTACGTCGTCGCGGCGACCGGCGTGCTCGTGGCCGCGATCGAATCGCCCGGCAACACGCGCACGTTCACGTATCGCGCGGAGGACGTGCACGACTTCGCGTGGATGGCGGATCCGTACATGGAGATGATGAACCGCCAGGTGCTCGTCGCGGGCGGCGGCGCCGTCGACGTGCGCGTGTACTACCGGCCAGAGCAGGAAGACTTCGCGCGCCGTCACCTCGACGCGGCGACCGCGACGATCATCCGGTTCAGCGAGTGGTTCGTGCCGTACCCGTGGGCCGTGATGTCGGTGATCGATCCGCCGCCCGAGGCAGCCGCCGGCGCGGGTGGCATGGAGTACCCGACGTTCGTGACCACGGCCGGAGACAGCTGGTGGGCACGTCCGGGCATGCGCATCCCCGAGTACACGACGGTGCACGAGGTGGGGCACAACTGGTTCCAAGGGATCCTCGCGTCGAACGAACCGATCGAGGCGTGGCTCGACGAGGGCGTGAACTCGTGGGCCGACGCGAACGTGATGGCCGACGTCTACGGATCGCGCGCGAACGGGATCGATTGGATGGGCTGGCAGGCCGATCTGTCTGCGTTGATGTACGCGGTGTTCGACGATCCGACATCGATCCCCTCGCCGATCGCGGCGGCCGCTTACGCGTTCGTCGACGACGATGCATACGCGGCGGCGACGTACGGCTCGACGCAGCGCGCGCTGCAGACGCTCGAGAACACGTTCGGCCCGAAGAAGTTCCGCGCGGCGATGAAGAAATACGCGGAGACCTGGGCGTTCAAGCACCCGACGGGCAAGGACCTGTTCGACACGCTGTCGGTCGAGCTCGGCCAGAACCTCGACTGGTTCTTCGGACCGGTGTTCGAGCACGTCGGTGGGATGCGCCTCGCGGTGCGCACGGCGACCTGTCGCAAGGCGCATCCGCCGCGCGGCGTGTTCGGCGACGGCGCCACGCGCAAGACCACGAGCGAGACCGATGCGCCCGAGACCGGCACGTTCGTGTGCGAGGTCGTCGTGACCAACACGGGCACCGTGCACGTGCCGATCGAGATCGAGCTGCGCTTCGTCGATGGATCGTCGCAGCGCGTGCGCTGGGACGACCGCGGCGACGAGACGTGGAAGCGCATCACCGTCGAGCGCAGCTCGGAGCTGTCGGAGGTGTGGCTCGATCCGGACCGCGAGATCGCGCTGACCTCGCCGATGACGATGCGCTATCGACTCGGCTTCGACGGCCGCGCCGCGATGCGCGCGGGTGCGTGGGTCGGCGCGCAGACGCAGACGCTGATGCAGATGGTGGGGCCATGATGACGCCGGGGAAGACCACGTCGGGCCTGCGGCTCGGGCTCGGCGATCTCGTCGGCGCCGGTGGCCGCGCGGTGTCGCGCTACACGGGCACGTTGTTCACCGTGTTCGTCGTGCAGAGCCTGATCGCGGCTGCGTGCATGATCGCGGTCGCCGCGCTGCTCGCGAAGACGTTCGGCAATCTGCCGATGTTCGACGACGCCGTCGACGGTGATCTCGTCGCGCTCGTGTCGTCGATCCGCTACGCGGACACGAGCTTCGTCGCGATCGCGGGCATCGTGTTCGGCACGCTCGTCGTGTGGGAGCTCGTCACGTGGTTCCTCGCGGGTGGCATCTACGGCGTGCTCGCGCATCGACCCGAGACGCGCGGCGAGACCGCACGCGTGTTCGGTGCGAGCGGCGTGGCCACGTACCTCGCGTACGCGCGGCTCGCGCTGTGCTCGCTGATCGGGTGGATGATCGTGTTCACCGTGTTCGTCTTCTTCTGGTCGAAGGCGGTGGCTCCGCGCCTCGAGCACGCGCTGTCGCTCGGCGAGCTCGCGCTGCCCCTCGTCCTCGCGCTCGTTCCGACCGCGGTCCTCTTGCACTTCTTCTGGACGGTGACCGACTACGCGCGCGCCGAGCTGACGCTGCGGCACGAGACGCACTCGCCCGGCGCTCTCGCCACGTACATCCGCACGTTGATCTATGTCGCGCGACGGCCGCTCACGCTGATCCACGGCGGGTTCGGGTGGTTCCTGGTCATCCTCGTCACGCTCGCGTACGCGTTGATCGCGCATGGCCATCCGATGTTCGGCGCCGAGGGTGCGATCACGCTGTTCGTCGTGCGCCAGTGCGTAGCGCTCCTGCGCCTGGCGATCCGCATGGGTGTGATGGGCGGCCAGCTCGAGCTCGCGCGGACGCGCCCGCATCCGCCTCGTCGCGTCGAGACGTCGAGCGAACCGACCGCCGCTTAGAGGCCGAGCGCCGCGGCGTGATGCTCGGCGATGCGCTCGTCGGACAGCGCGCGATCGTAGATCGCGCATTCGTCGAGCGTACCGGTCAGCGTGTACTCGCCGTCGGAGATCGAGAACGGCGTGCCGGCTTCGCTCTGCATCGCGAGCGGTGACGGCTGCGTGTCGCGGACCGTTCCATCGACGTACATGCGCAGGCTCGCGCCGTCGTACGTGCCCGCGAGATGGATCCACCGGCCGGTGACCATCACGTCGCGCGCGACCGCTTCCTCCTCGATGCCGTCGCGCCGTCGAATGACATGCACGTGATCGTCGAGGTACTCGATCGTGTAGCCGTTGCGTCGAGCCTGGCTGTCGAAGTTGTCGGTCTGAAACAGCTGCGTCCAATGCCCCGCGAGGCGCGTCGGCAGCACCCAGCACTCGAGCGTGAACGGAGCATTGCCATCGAACAAGAAGTCGCTCGCCGGGGCGGACAGCGTGCCGCCATCGTCCCGGAAGTCCCCACCCGCGGACAGCACGACGCCGCCGCCGACGATACCCGCTCCGCGCGCGACCCCACCGGCGAGCGTTCCATCGTGTCCGCGGTTCGTCGCGTCGACGACGAGCGGCGCGGTCTCGAACTGCCAGTACGCGATCGGCACGTCCTCGGTGACGGCCCTCGCGTACCGCGCGGCGGTGGCATCGGTCGCGGCATCGGTCGCGGCGTCGTCGCGGGTCTGCTCGATCTCGAACGAGAACCGACCACACCCGGCCGCGAACAAGACGAGCCACCCGAAACGCACGACTCCAGTGTACGCGTTGTTCGGCTGTCGCGTTCACCGATCATGCGCTGGCGCCCGGCCCGGCGCATGGCGGCCCGGTCGCGCGCTCGGTCAGGCGATCAGCACGCCCGGGTTCATCACGCCGTGTGGATCGAGCTCGCGCTTGACGGCGGCGAGCGCATCGCCGAACAGCGCGGGACGCTCGCGCTCGTACCACGGCCGGTGCGTGCGACCGACCGCGTGGTGGTGCGTGATCGTCCCGCCCGTCGCCGCGAGCGCATCCGACGCGGCGGCTTTGATCGCGCGCCACTGCGCGAGCTCCGCGCCCGGTCGCAGCGCGCCGATGAACGTGTAGTACGGCGCGGGCCCGTCGGGATACACGTGGGTGAACCGGCACGACACGATGCCACCGCCGCACTCGGCATCGAGCGCACGCTGCACGTCGGCGCGAATGCGCGCATCGAGCGCTGGAAACTGCGACCACGTGCACGCGGTCTCGAACGTATCGCTGAGCACGCCGATCGAGAGCAGCGCGCTCTGCAGATACGGCGCGTCGAAGAACGCTTGCCGCCACTTGTCGGCATCGCCGCCGCTGCGCGCTTTGTCGCCATCGTCTTTGAGCGTCGGCCCCGAGACCACCTCGCCGCCGTGATCCTTCGCGAGCTCGATCGCGCGCGCCATCCACGCATCGAGCGGATGATCCGCGGACTCGAACCCGACGAGCAGCACGCTCGCACCGTCGAAGCGCACGCGATGCAGCTTGGCTTCGTTCGCGTCGAGCAGGCGCGCGTTGCTCGGCAACAGCCCCGACTGCGCGAGCGCCTTCGCCGCTAAGGCGCCGCGCTCGAAGTCGCGATACGCCACGCTCGCCGCCGCGCGCCACCGCGGTCGCGGCACGACACGCATCCACGCCTCGGTGATCACGCCGAGCGCTCCCTCGGATCCGAGGACCAACCGATTCGCCTCGGGCCCTGCCCCGCTGCCCGGATGACGATGCGTGGCCATGAGTCCGCGCGGCGTGACCAACGACAGCGAGTGGCACAGCTCGTCGATGCGCGTGGGTCCCGTCGCGTAGTGGCCGCCCGCCCTCGTCGCGAGCCAGCCGCCGAGCGTCGAGAACTCGAAGCTCTGCGGATAGTGGCGCAAGGTCAGCCCGTGCTGCGCGAGCTCGTCCTCGAGCGCGGGGCCGAGCGCGCCGGCGCCGATGCGCGCGAGCCGGCTGTTCGTGTCGACCTCGCGCACGCCGCCGATCGCGCCCATGTCGAGCGAGATGACGACGCGCCCGTCACGCGCGTCGTTCTGGTCGCGGCGATCCGTGTCCCAGACACCGCAGGTTCGGAATCTCGCGGCGGCGCTATCGACGCCACCGACGACCGACGTCCCGCCGCCGAACGGAACCACGACCCAGCCGTTGTCGTGCGCGGTCTCGAGGACGCGCGACACTTCCTCCTCGGTGCGCGGCCGGCTCACGATGTCCGGCGCGCCCGCGTAGTCACCCGCGAAGCCCGCGACGAGATCCGGGAACGCGCGACCACGCGTGCGCATCGCGCGATCGCGCGGCGCTTGCGTCGAGAACTCGGCGAGCGCATCGGGCATCGCTGCACGGGGCGGCGCGATCGCCGCGATCGCCGCGCTTGCTGCGCGCGGCGCGCTCGCTGCGCTCGACGACGCGCGCGCGTCCTCGTCGACGACGAGCTCGCCGGGCAACGCCCGCAATGCGGGTGCCGCGGTGGGAATCAGCGCGCGACCGAGCTGGACGAGCCCCGCGCGCGCCGAGTCATCTGGAAATTTGTCCGCCCAACCCCACGCCCACAGGCTGCGCTCCCGCGTATTCTGCGCCACGTCGTGCATGGTACCCGCGCACGACGAACAAGGAGATGTCGATGGAAGAGTTCGTAGACAAGATGGTCGAGAAGGTTGGCATTGATAAAGAGACCGCTCACAAGGTGATCGCGTTTCTGAAGGACCACGCGGACGACGCCATCAAGTACCTCCAGGAGTCCGGCATCAAAGACAAGCTGCCGGGCGGCCTCGGAAAGCTGTTCTGATGAGCGCGCTCGACGAGCTCCTCGCGACGAGCGGACTCGCCGACAAGGCAGCGCGCGTCGACGACAACCTCGTGCGGTTTCAGTGGGGCTCGGCGTTCGTGATCGCCGGGATCTCGGGATCCGCGGTGGTCGCGATCGCGCCGCTGTTTCGTTCGGTGCCACAGGGCAAGGAGCTCCCGTTCTTCAAGAAGCTCCTCGAGCACAACGCGTACATGGGCGGCATGGCCGCGTTCGCGTTGCAGCCGGACGGCTGGGTCGTGTTGCACGCGGGTCGAGCGCTCAAGGGAATCGATGGCCAGGAGTTCGCGGCGATGGTCGCGGGCGTCGGACGGTTCGCGGATCAGTTCGACGATCAGTTGATCGCCGAGTTCTACGCGGATCACGCCTCCGCCGTGACGGCGCAGGCGTCGACCGCGCACTCGGGTCAGTTCCCCGCGACCGACTAAGGCGGCGGCAGTCCCGTCGCGAGCGCGGCGTCGATCGTGGCCGCCGTGTAGCTCGTTCCCCACACCGCGTTGACCGCGGTGGCGACGACCTCGGCGCCGGTGGCGAGCTGCGCGGGCATCGCGAAGTCGAGCATGTACATCGTCGGCGACGCGAGGTCGCGCAGGCGCGGTGCGGCGAACGAGGTGTCCTCGCCGCGCATCTGCGCCTGGCGCACGGTGGTCAGGTGCGCGACGAGCGCGGGACGCGACACCGCGTCGATCCACGTTCCGCCCGGCGCGAGGTGGCGATAGAGATACGCGAGCGCGTAGGTGTACGCCGATGGATATGCGGGCTCCTCGAGGAGCGGGCCGTGCGTGCCTGCTGCGGGATCGGGCTCGGTCGCGCGCCGCCAATAGATCGCATCGGCGCCGCAGGTCGCGCGGAGCTGCTCGCTCTGGCGAATCGGCACGAGGTTGTCGAGCTCGTCGTGGAGGACGAGCGTCGCGTCGGGGAGCCCCGCGCACAGATCCGCGTAGCGCAGCCCCGTGAAGTCCGCGCTGGCGAGCGGCCCCGTCGTCGCTTCGATGCGACGGCGGTGGCCTTCGAGCGCGGAGAACGTGGGCTCGAGGCGCGTCGATCCGAACGGAAGCCACTCGCTGAAATCGACCGGCGGATAGAGCGCGACGGTGACGACCGGCGCGACGCGGCGATCGCCGAATGCACTCGCATAGGCGGACTCGAAGCCTCCCCACGATCCGCCCCACACGCCGACCTTCGTGCGGTCGACGCTCGGCTGCTCGGCGAGAAACCACATGCCGGCCTTCATATCCTCGATCTCGTCGGCGACCGAACCGCCCGCGTAGAACCGGCCGTGAACGTGTAGCGCCGAGAAACCGTTGAGCAGATGGATGTACTCGCCGTCGTTGACCGAGTCGATCGTCATCGCCTGGTACGTGATCTGTGCGCTGCCGTCGAAGTCGGGCTGCTCCGTGTCGTCGTAGAGCCCGCTCGCGCGCGATGACCAGCGCGTATCGATCTCCTCCTCGGACCAACCGATGCCGCCGTACGGATCCGTGGACACGACAGCCGGGGTCGGTGCGGGCTTGTCGCTCTGGATCCAATGCACGTACGTGCGCTTGCCGTCCGGCCGATGCACGCGCACGAGCTGCACCGGGAACGTGTGACCGTCGCGAACGAAGTCGAGCTCGCGGACGATCTCCGCGCGATACCCGGGCGCCGCGTCGGGTGCGGCATCGTGGTCGATCGCGCCATCCACGGTGGTGGACGAGTCGTCCCCACACGCGGCGAGCATCATCAGGACGAGGGCTGGGCGGCGCACCGGTCGATCATATCCACGATCCGTTCCGCCGCGCGGCCTGCGTTCGTCGACGGCGCGAGGGCGCGTGTGGGCTTCTGCGACGTCGAGATCGTCGACGGTGCCGCGTTCGCCGACGCTCACTCGCCCATCGTCGACATCTGAATGTCGACGGCGACCGGGACACCGGGCTTGCGATCGATCGGCACGCGTGTCTTCAGATCCGCGTAGTACGCCACGATCGTGATCGGACCGGTGCGCCGTGCCACGAACGCGTAGCAGCCGTCCGCATCGGTGAGCCCGGGCTCGTAGCTCTGACGATTCGGATCGTCGTCGGGAAGATCCTCGTCGACGACAACGGTAACGCCGGCGAGCGGCTCACCCGAGCCTTTCTCCGTGAGGCGTCCGTAGACCACGTCGCGATCTCCCTCGAGGAGCTTCGCGCACGGATGGGCGTTAGCGTCTCCGCTGTTTCGCGGTGACGCGGGCCGCGGCGGGCTTCCGCACGCGACGAGCAGGAGCAGGCTTGGGAGCAGCCTTCGGTGCATCGCCTGCATCGTACGCCGCGGCGAGGTCGAGCAGCGTCTGCACGGTATTCCAGTTACGCGCGGTGGCATCGACCTTCGCGAGCTTCTCGAACTTCGCTGCGAGCTTCGACGGTCCGAAGCCCGCGGGCGTGTAGAAGTAGAGCGTCGAGGGACCGAGCGTGTAGTGCTCCGTCGGCACGCGCACGGCTTCGACGGCGGCCATCGCGTCGGGTGTGGGTGTCCCCGAGAGGAAGAACAGGTGCACGGCCTTGGGCGCCGTCGTCGGATACGGATTCGCCGTCGCCGCGGCCGCGAGCTCCTCGCGCGAGAGGATCATCACCTTCGGCTCGTAGCCTTCGCTCGCGAGGATCGCTTTGCCGATCTTCTGCGCGAGCGCGGTCGCGTCGGATGACCGGGTCCGGCAGACGGCGTTGCCGCTCTGGATGTACGTGCGCACGTCGGTACAGCCCGCCGTCTCCATCAGCTCGACGAGACGCTTCATCGGCAGCACGCGGCCGCCGACGTTGATGCCGCGGATCAGGACGATCCACGTGTGCATTACAGGCGGACGCGCTCGAAGTGCGCGAGCTCGGCGAGCTCGTCGAAGCGCTGCTGGATGCGCTGCTGCGTCAGATCGCGGATGCCGTCGACGGAGAACTTCTCGACGGCGAAGCTGCCCATCACGCTGCCCATGATCATCGCCGTGCGGATCGTGCTCGGCGAGAGATCGCCCGCGTACGCGAGGTAGCCCATGAGGCCGCCCGCGAACGAATCGCCGGCGCCCGTGGGATCCTTGACGTCGGCGAGCGGCATCGCGGGGGCCGCGAACACGCCGCCGCCGTAGAACAGGAGCGCACCGGCATCGCCGCGCTTGATGATGACCGAGGTCGGTCCCGCCTTGAGGATCACGGCCGCGGCGCGACGGAGGTTGTGCTCGCCCGCGAACAGGCGCGCTTCCTCGTCGTTGAGCATGATCGTGTGCGTCTTCGCGAGGACCTTCTCGAGGTCGGTCCGCCTGATGTTGATCCACAGGTTCATCGTGTCGGTCGCGACGAGCGCCGGCCGGCGGACCTGGTTCAACACGTCGAGCTGAAGCGCGGGATCGATGTTGCCGAGCAGAACGAGCTGCGCGTCTCTGTGCGCGTCGTTGAGCTTGGGCTGGAAGTCCGCGAACACGCCCAGGCGCGTGTCGATGGTCTCGCGCGTCGAGAGATCGTCGGCGTACTTGCCGACCCAGTGGAACGTCTCGCCGGGGACGCGCTCGATGCCGGCCACGTCGATGCCCCGTCCCGCCATCTCCTCGACGTACTTCGCGGGGAAGTCCTCGCCGACCACGGCCACGACCGACACGTTCTTCGTGAAGTAGGCCGCGGCGCGCGTGATGAACGAGGCCGAGCCGCCGAGCAGATCCTTCTGCATGCCGAACGGGCCATCGATGTCATCGAACGCGACGGAGCCGACGACGAGCAGTGAGCGGTGCGCGCTGCGCTGGTGCATGGGCGCTCTGGTACCATCATCGGGACGTGGCAGGCAATTCCGACGATCCCGACGTTGCCGCGCAGGCTGCGATCGCGGCCGGAGACCACGCGCGTGCCGCGGATCTCTACGAGAAGCTGTGGGACTTTCGGTCCGCGCTCGAGCAAGCAAAGCTCGCCGGCGACCAGCCCCGCGCGCTCCGATACGCCCTCGAGGTCGGCGAGGCACCGGCCGTCGAAGCGCTGCTCGCCGTGTTGACGGCGACCGAGGACGGCGCGAAGGCCGCGCTCGACGTGCTCGTGCGCATGCGCCGTCACGCGGATGCGGCGCCGCTCGCGGAGAAGCTCGGCGACGTCAACAAGGCGATCGATCTGTACACGCGCGCGCGCAAGGAGCTCGATGCAGCGCGGCTGCTCGAGGGCGTCGGTCGCGATCGCGACGCGGGCAAGCTGCTCGAACGCGCGCTCGATCTCGCGTCGCCTGCCGAGAAGGCGCCGATCCAGCTCGCGCTCGGGCGCATCCTCGCGCGCCGCGGTGCGTATCCCGAGGCCGCGCGGTTGCTCCAGGAGTCGCGCAAGACGCCCGCGCTTCGCCCCGAAGCGCAGCGCCACCTGATCGCGACGCTCGCCGCGATGGGCCTGCGCGATGGCGCGCGCGATGCGCTGCTCGAGCTGCGCGCGACGGACGACAGCGTGTCCGCAGATCTCGACGCGTATCTGCGCTCGTGGCGCGACGAGGGCACCGAGCGCAAAGCCACGCGCGATCGCGAGCTCGTCGCGGGGCGATATCGCCTGGATCGCTTGCTCGGCGCGGGCGCATCGGGCCGCGTGTTCCTCGCGACCGACGAGGTCACGAATCGCCAGATCGCGATCAAGATGTTCTTCGCGGCCGGCGCGCGCGGTGGTCAGGCGTACGAGCGATTCGTGCGCGAAGCGCGGCTCGCGAGCACGCTGCGGCATCCCTCGTTGGTCGAGGTCTACGACGTCTCCGTCGAGCGCGGGTTCCTCGTCATGGAGTTCTTGCCCGGCGGATCGCTCGCGCAGCGGTTGGCCGCCGGCGAGCGCTTCGCGCCGGTGCAACTGCGGCGCATGGCGCTCGACGTGGTTGCCGGCCTCGAAGCGGCGCACCACCGCGGCGTCGTGCATCGCGACGTGAAGCCGGCGAACATCTTCTTCGACGCGCGCGGCACCGCGAAGCTCGGCGATTTCGGCGTCGCGCACCTCGTCGACCTCGGACAGACGCAGACCGGCGGCTTGATCGGAACGCTCGCGTACATGTCGCCCGAGCAGATCACCGGCGCGCCGATCACGATCGCCGCCGATCTCTACGCGCTGGGCATCACGCTGTTCGAGGCGGTGTGCGGCCGGTTGCCGTTCCTCGGTCCGGACTTCGTCGCGCAGCACCTCGGTGAACAACCACCCGCCGCGTCGACGGCGGGAACCGATGTCGCCACCGGATGGGATCCGATCCTCGCCGGCCTGCTCGTCAAGAACCCGCGCGAGCGAACCGCGACGCTCGCGGATCTGCGGCACCAGCTCGAGGAGCTCGACCTCGGCAGCGGGCGCACGCGCGTCAGCATGCGTCCGCGGCGCGATAGCCGGCCGCACTCGATCGCGCAGCTCGCCGAGGAGCACGAGGTCAAGCCGCGCTATCAGTTCGAGACGCCGCTCGGCACCACGCCGATCTCGCAACTCTCGCGCGCCGTCGACACGGTGCTCGATCGATCGGTCGTCATCGAGCGCTTCGACACGAGCGACGAGGCCACGAAGGCGATCGAGCGAGCCAGGCTCCTCGGGCGCGCGCAGAGCCCGTTCGTGCAGCGCGCGCTCTCGCTCGATCGCGCGACCCGGGTGGCGGTGTTCGAAGCACCGTCGGGCGCCTCGTTCGCCGATGCGATGCCCCAGCTGCCACCGCCCGAGACGCTTCGCCTCCTCAAGCGCCTCGCGCGAGCGGCCGCGGCGATCCACGAGCTCGGCGGGAGCCACGGCGCCATCTCGGCGCGCACCGTGGTGCTCGACGAGAGTGCGTCGCCGACGCTGATGGCCGCCGGCCTCGGCTCCGTCACCGAGCCCGCGCAGGCGCTCGATGACGTACAGGCGATCATCGCCATCGTCGCGGGCGTCGTCGGATCGCAGCCGACGTTCGCCGATATCGCGCGCTCCGTGACCCAGGAGGTCGGTGCGCCGCTCCCCGAGTACTCCACGCCGACCGACGGCGAGACGCTATACGCGGCGGCGGACCTCGTCGACATCGCGGTCCTGGCCGCCCTCGGGTCGCGCTAGCCGCAACGTCTCGTCGAGGCGGCGCCGCTCGATCGCGATCCCGGCGACGTGCACCGCGCGCGAGATCAGCTCGACATCCGCGGCGAGCGGAGCGCGCGGCTCTCGGTAGTACATCGCGAACGTGCCGAGCACGCGGCCATCGTTCGCGAGGATCGGCATCGACCAACACGCGCGCAGACCGAACGGACGGATCGCGTCGCGAAACTTGTCCCACAGCGGATCGCTCTCGATGTCGCGCACGAACACCGCGTCGCGCCGGAACGCGGCGGTGCCGCACGAGCCGACATCGGGTCCGATCTCGACGCCATCGATCAGCTCGTTCCACGCGGCGGGCAACGATGCCGCGGAGCCCGTGCGCAAGCGCCGGCTCGAGGCCTCGTAGACCAACACCGACGCGAGCGTGTCCGGTGCGAGCTCTTCGATCACCGAGGTGATCGTCGCGAGAATGTCCTCGAGCGGCGCGGACGCAGCCAGCATCTCGAGTGCACGACGCTCGGCGAAGTGGAGTCGCTGATCGCGCACGCGTTGCGTGACGTCCTCGAGCGCGAGACCGATGCACCGATCGGGCAGCGCGAACGCTTTCACGGCGAACGTGGGTGCACCCGCGAGCGACGACATCCGGCACGCGGCGAGCTCGCGGCGCGGGTGCGTCGCGTCGATCGAGTGCAACAGGCCCGGCACGTCGCTCGCGAGCGCGGCCGGGAAGCACGTCGCCAGGGACGCGCCGATGTGATCCGGCATGCGGATCCCCACGAGCCGCTCGCACGCGGGGTTCGCGGCGACGAGATGGAGCTCGCCGACGGAATCGCTGCGCCAGATGCACAGTCCGATCGCGAGGCTATCGACGATGTCCGTGAACAAGCGAATCGTGTGCTCGCGGCGCAGCTCGTCGGTGATGTCGCGCGTGGTGCCGATGAGCCCGGTGATCTCTCGCGCGGCATCGAACGTCGGTTCGCCCGTCATCTCGACATCGCGCTCGGCTCCGTCGGGACGGATCATGCGCACGCGCAGCGAGAACGTATCGCCGGCCGCGAGTGCAGCACCGACGACGCGGGTCACGCGATCGCGATCCTCGGGATGCACGGCCGAGACGTGCGAGTCCACGGTGACCGGCGAGCCGACCGGCATTCCGAGAATGCGATACAGCTCGTCGGACCACTCGACGCTGTTCGTCGATCGATCCCACATCCAACTTCCCAGGTGCGTGATGCGCTGTGCCCGAGCGAGTTGTCGTTCGAGCTCGTCGGCTCGATCCCCTTGTTCCACGCGATCCTCCCGGTGCGACCGTAGCATGTGAGTCGACCGCCTCGATCCGCCGCAAAGGGCTGCACCGGGTCGGTTCCGGTCGCTGCCGGGTAGCGCTCGGGTCGGCGAAACTCCTATCGCTTCTGTGCGAGGAGGACGACGATCCACATCGCGCCCTCGCCGATCTCGGGGTGCGCGCCTTGCGCGACACCGACCCCGATGTCGTCGGTCTTCGTCTCACCGAGCAGCGATCCGCCGTCGATCGAATCGAGGTCCGCCGCCGCGGTGATCACGCTGCCCACGCGCGCGTACAGGCTACCGAGGGCATCGACCTGCTTCTTCACCGTCGGATACGCCTGCTCGCGCGTCTTGCCCGCGGCGAGTTGATCCGCGAGCTGCTGCGCGATCGCCGCGAGCCGCGCGCTCGTCGCGACCGGCTTCGCCGCGTTGATCTTCTGCGCCACCGCCTCGGCCGCCTTCGCGGGCTCGATCTTCGGCGGCACCCGCGTGAACACCTGCGTGATGAAGATCTCTCGCCGGCCCGAAACCTCCTCGCCGAACACCGCGCCGATGCCGATGTGCGTGGCCGCGCGCGCCATGATGTTCGCGCGATGCCCGGGACTGTTCATCAGGCCCTGATGCGCCTCGCCTACCCCGTACGCACGCGCGACGTTCTCGAGCACGACCGCCGTCTTGATCTTCGCCGCCCGTACGCGATCCGCGGCCGAGCCCGTGGTCGGCGAGATATGCGCGACGTTCTTCGTGCGCCGCATCTCGTCGCTGTGCGAGCGCGCGACCTGCGCGACGCGATCATCCCACTGCAGCGCCGCCAACCCGGCCGCCTGGCGATCGCGATTGACGAGCGCGAGCAGCCGCTTCTCCGCATCTTCCGTCGTCGCCACCGGCGCATCTTCCGCCGACGGATCCACGGTCAACGACGCCGGGGCCTTCGCCGCGCACCACACGGGGAAGTTCGCGAGCACCGTGGACCCGCTCGCGTCCGACGCGGTGATCTCCACCTGCTGCCGTCCGACCCGCGCGCCGCACTTCACCGTCGACGTGAACCCACCCGCGTGACCCGACTTGAGCGCCAGCCGCTCGGTCGCGCCATCGTTGTACGTGACGAACACCTCGGGGTCCTTGAACTTCGCGTCGACCACCGCGTCCAGCACGAAGCTGCCGTTCGCCGGCAACGTCCGCGGAATCGGCGACGTGGTCACGCCCGAGCCCTGCAACGCGAACACGACCGCGCCGCTGCCATCGGGCATCCGTTTCACGGCGCCGATGCCCACGCGCGCCGTGGCTCCATCGGCCAAGATCTCGACGAGCCTCGGCTGCAGCTGCTCGACGATCAGCTGGGGCGAATCGATGTCGCCCCACACGACCAACAGATGCGGGCTCGGCTCGATGATTCCATTCCGATGGAGCGCGAACTCCACGAGGCTGTAGCCGATGACGCCCTCCTCGGGCACGACCTCCGCCAGCTCCTCGCACGCGCGAAACAACCGCGCATCCGCGATCGGCACCGTCGTGCCCGCCTGCTGCGCCGCCGTCTTGAGCGCCGCCATCACCGCATCCCCGAGCGCGGACTTCGGCGGCGCACGCAGCGGCTCGTTGTACCGCTGCGCGGGCTCCGAGCTCGGCGCGAACGTCACCGGGCCGATCGACTTGGCCGCCGACGCGCCCACCGCGCTGCCGCTGCTGTTCGATCCGTTGCGCCAGCTCGGCTGATTGCCCACGGTCTGCGGCTTCGGAGGGCATGCGGTCGCGAGCACCGCGAGCGCAACACCGACGACGAATCGCATGTCCCGAGCGTAACACGCCGCTGCGGGCCGGGCTCCCCGCCCGCTCCGAACGCACGCCTCGTACGACCTATTGCGCCCGCGTGACCTGCACGCGCAGCTTGCCGGCATCGCGCTCGATGGTCACCGTCCACGGGCGGCAGCACACGGCGCAATCCTCGACGAGGACGCCGGTCGTATCGGGATCGATGTAGAGGTCGACCCACTCGCGGCAGTACGGGCATCGCACGCGCTTCGTGTCTTCCACGCGATCAGCGTAGCCCGCGTCGGGGGTTCTCGCTCGCCCCCACCGCGCATCGCTCGCCCGGCGTCGCATGGCTCGTCCCCATCATTCGTGCTCATCGTGCGGTCGACGAACGTGGATTGCTCATGTGCGGGGCCGCTCCGAACCACGTCCCGTCGGCGTTCATGATCGCGTCGATCGCCTGACACGCGCCCAACAAACTCTGCTCTGCGCGCTTCGCGCCTTCGCGTCGCAGTGCAGGGAACTCGGCGCTGCGGATCCGGTGCGAGCACGTAGAGAAGACTCGATGTCGCTCCACGACCGCAGAGCAGACCGCGCGTTGTCGCGTCGCGACGAAGCACGTCGGTGTTCGTGGTCGCGTCGATCGCACGATACGCGCCCCAACAGACTCTGCTCTGCGCGCTTCGCGTCTCTGCGTCGCAGTTCAGGGAGCGATGCCTACGGCGCCGCCGAACCTGGCGCTTTGGGCGTGGGCGGAGTCGCCTGCGGCGCCACGGTCGGTGTGCTCGATGGCGGCGCGGTCGGTGTCGTCGTCGCGGGCTTCGGGCTCGATGGCGGCGCGGTCGGCGTCGGCGCGGCGGGCTTCGGCGATGGCGCAGAACCTTGCGACGGCGACGGCGACGGCGGCGCAGGCATCGGCGGCGGCATCGTCGTCGGACGGATCGTCCTCGGCGGAGTCTTCGGACTCGCGCTGCCCGCGTTCGCGCTGCCCGCGTTCGCGCTGCCCGCGTTCGCGCTGCCTGCGTTCGCGCTGCCCGCGTTCGCACTACCCGCGTTCGGCGCCGCACTGTCGGCGTTCGGCGCGGCGCTGCCGGTCTTCGCTGCCGTCGGTGCCGTCGGTGCGGCACTACCGGTCGCTGGAACAGCGCTACCCGCGGCGCTACCGGCCGCGCTGCCGGCCGCGCTGCCTTGCGCGGGATCGATGGCCTTGGGCCGCGGATCCGGCGGCGAGTTGGGCACGACACCGCCGAGCGTGTCCGCGAACACGACCGTCAGCATGCGATCGAGCGCGTGCCAGTCCGCGTACGTGATGCGGTTCCACGACGAGGCCGACTTGCTCTTGCCATCGGAGCGCAGGTCACCGCGGATCATGTTCATGCGCCAGCGATCGCCGACGTGCGGCGGCGTGTTGACGTTCATCGCCTCGTCCCGACCGCGGACGGCGGCCCACGGGATCGCGATCTCGACGTCCCAGCCGGTGTCGGTGTCGCCGACGGCCGAGGTGCCGCGGAGCGCGACCATCGTCGACATGCCCGAGTCCCAGGCTTCGTCGCCGGGTTGCGCGCGGGTGGTGGCGAACCACGAATCGAACGTCGCGTTGTTCGGGTTCACCTGCAGCTCGACGTAGCCGCGCTTGTTGGAGTCGGCGTCGATGAAGATCTCGACGACGTCGGCTTTCCACAGCGGATCGTCTTGGTTCTTGTACTCGCTGACGATGTCGACGTCGGTGACGGTCGCGAACACGTAGAGGAACTGCTCGTCCCACACCATGCGCGCGGTCGCTTTGCCGAACGCGTCGGGGCTGCCCTCGGCGGTGGCGAAGTCGGGCGATTGGACCGCGCCGATCCAGCCCGGGTCGTTGGCGATGCCATCGATGGTGATCGCGCCTTGCGCGTGCGGGAGGTGGATCGTGCCGGGCGGCGGCGGCGCCTTCGACAGATCGACGTCGAGCTTCGCAGCGATGACCGCGTTGTCGACGGTGTTCGGTCCGGTGACCGGCATGCGATCGAGCGTGCCGTGCGCGCCGACTTCGATCAGACCGACGAGCAGCGAGGCTTCGCTCGAACGCCAATCGGGGCGCAGCAGGATCTCTTGCTCGTCCTCGATGATCTCGCCCGCGCGCCACGTGGCGGGACCGTGCGCGCGCTGCATGTCCGTGATCGGGAGGCTCATGAAGTCGGCGGTGTTGGGTGCGCCGTGGACGAGCATGAACACGCGATAGTCGTCACCGGGAGGCGCGATGACCTTCCAGTAGTGCGTGACCTTCACGCTCTGACCGGGCGCGAGTCGCGTCTGGCCGAGCGTGTTGCCGAGGTAGATGACCTTGCCGCCGATGGTGGCGTCGAGGCGCGTGGGAAGCGCAGGCGGTGCGGTGAGCAGGTGCCTACCGACGTAGCCCGGATCGACGCGCTTCGGCTGCGGGCCCGTGCCCGAGTCGACGCACGCGGCGACGAGCACGAGGGCGATGGGGACGAGCGGGAGCCGCATCACGCGTACCTTATACGATGAGATCCGAGGCGTCCTGGAACAACGCGCGGTTTGCGGTCTCGCGCGCGACGACGAGCTTCTCGACCTCGGCGAGCAGCTTCGGGTGCTTCTTCGCGACGACGTCGAAGTCTGCTTTGGCGAGCCGCAAGAGGACCGCGGGCTCGACGGCCGTGACGCTCGCCACCGCGACGACACCCGAGACCAACGAGATCTCGCCGACGGCAGCGCCGGGTCCGAGGTCGGCGATCGCGGCGCCCGCGGACTGCACTTGGCAGCGGCCCGAGACCACGACCCACAGATGCTCGTTGCGTTTGCCTTCGGTGATGAACGTCGTGCCCGCGGGCACGAGCTGCGTCGAGAACTTCGCGAGCAGCGCGTCGCGATCGTCATCGGTCAGCGCGCGGAACAGCTCGCTCGTGCGCGTCAGGTTCGCGAGCAATCGCGTGCGTGCGTGATGCGCGAGCACTTCGGCGAGCTTGGGATGTTTGGTCGCCGCGGTCTCGACGGCGCGCGCCGGAATCTCGAGCACCCAGCAGTCCTCGCGCGCGGTCACGCGAGCCGTGCGCTTGGTGCCGCCGACGAGCGCGATCTCGCCGAACAGCGCGCCCGTGTGGAGCTCGCCGAGCTCGGTGCCATCGCGCGCGACCACGAGCGTACCGTGGGCGAGCCAGTACATCGATGTCGCCGGTTGATCGACCTCGATGATCACCGCGCCCGCGCCGAACGCACGCGCGGTCATCACGCCGATCAGCGCGCGCGCGCCGGGCTTCGACAGTCCCGAGAGTAGCGGCGCCGGTGCCGCGGTGACCTTGCGGTTCAGGAGCCACGTGGTCAACACCTTGACGAGCGCGCGCGCTTCTTCGAGCGGCGTGCCCTTCCCCGCTGGAACGCTCGGCGCTTCCTCGGGAGCCGTCGGTGACGCTGCCGGTGCCGCGCCCGCGGCGTAGCTCTCGACGACGGAGTCGATCAGCTCGGGTCCGTGCACGCTCCCGAGCTCGGCGAGGTGACGACCGCACGCGACGGCGAGCGCGACCTGGCCACCGATCCGCGCGCCTTCGCCGATCGTGGCGAACAACGCCTCCGCATCCTCGGTGTTGCCGAGCGCGTGGTGGATCGCGGCGAGCTCGAGCCACGCGCCCTGATCGTGCGGGTGCTCGCGCAACCGCTTCGTCGCGGCCGAGAGGTGATCGACGGTGACTGTCACGCCACCGATGATAGACCGACTAGAAGCGCCAGAGCACCGCGCCGCCCGAGTTCGGCTGCGCAGCGGGGCCCATCGGAAGGAGCGTGCGTCCCGTGGTCGCCGACGAGTCCTCGGTCGCGATCTGATACACGACGTACGCGCCGACGACGACGATCGCCCAGAACCACCACTTCTTGTAGACCGGGTCGACCTTCTTCGGTTGGTCCTGCGGCCCCATCGGCTGCGTGCCCGCGGTGTTCGCCGGCATCCCCGCGTTCGGACCAGCCGGTCCCGCCGTCGGCGGAACGTTCGGGTTGTTCGGACCCGCCTGGCCCATCTGGTTGTTCGGCGGCGTGTTCACCATGCCGCTACCGCTCGCGCCCATGCGCTCGTCGCGGATCTGATCGATGTTGATCGACTGCACGCGATCGAGCTGCGCATCACCCGTCGACACCGCGGTGCCCGTGCTCGGCGTGCCGATCGATCCGCCGCCGACCGGCTCGGGTCCCGGCGGCTCCGGCAACGTGTCCGGCGGTCCCGCGGGACGCTTCGCCGCTTCGGCGGCCTTGCGTGCTTCCTCGGCCTTGCGCGCGGCGTCCGCCTTCTTCGCTTCCTCGGCGGCGATGCGCGCTTCCTCGGCCTTGCGCGCCTCCTCGGCCTTGCGGGCTTCCTCGGCCTTCTTCGCGGCCGCCGACTTCGCGGCACCATCGAGGCGCGCGATCGACGCTTCGATCTCGGCGCGCTTGTCGCTGTTCGGCTGCTTGTCGAGGAACGCGCGGTAGTACTGGACCGCGGGCTCCGCGTCGCCGAGCTTGTCGTAGCAGAGCGCGAGGTTGTAGTTGTTCAAGTCCGCGGGCATCAGCTGCTGCGCCGACGAGAACTCGCGAATCGCAGAGCGGTAGTCCTGCGCGTTGTAGAACTTCACGCCCGCTTGGTAGTGCGTGCGTGCCTCCGTGCGCGCATCCGCGAACGCGACCGACGATGTGAAGAGGAGCGCCAGCGACAGAAAGAACAGTCGAAGAATAGTGGGGGTCAGGTGGCGTCTCATCGGTGTTCTTCTTTCTGGCCGCACGTGCGGTCGATCACGGCTCGTACGTTTCGCATCTCGCGTCGGTCGAGTGGCTCTTGCAATAGAGAGTCCCGCACCCCTTCGGAGCGCTGCTCTTCAGGTCTGCCGCAGTTCCCGAGCATTTGGGAGGCGGTGGATTGTTGTTGCCGTTATTGGTGTTCGGATTGTTGGGAATCTTCGCGAAGGAGAGGGCCATTGCCTTCTTTTTCCCGTCGATGGTGACCGTCTGGTCCTTGTAGCCCTTGGCCTTGAGCGTGACCTTCTTCTTCGTACCCGCTGGTAGCTCGAACGTTCCGGGGCCCTCGCCGATTTTTTCGCCGTTCTCGTAAATATCGAACTTGATGTTGGCCGCGGTCACGAGCTCCACGTTGATCGTTTTCGGCTCGACCGCGACAGCAGCGTCCGGAACCGGTTGTGGAGTCTCCGACCCAGCATCCTGTTGCACGGTTGCCACACTCGCATCGACCGGCGTCTCGACCGCCCCCGCATCTGGGGTCGCGTTGGTCGTCGTCGCCGCGTCCGGGGTGGTGTTGTTCGTCGTGGCCGCGGCGTCGATCGCGACCTCCGGCGTACCACCCGCGGCGTCGGCGAGGACCTGCGTCCCGGCGTCACCCGCGCTGGCGACCTGCGAGCCAGAGCCCGGGTCTCCGCCTTTGTCTTTGTTCGACATCACGACGAACGCCGCGATGCCACCGCCGACGGCGAGCAACGCGACGATCGCGATGATCACGCCCGCGCTGCTCTTCTTGACCGGCACCACCGCCGACGACGACGCGGCGCCGTACGGCCCCGACGCGCTCGATTGCGGCACCGGCCCGGTCCCCGACGGCGGTGGCGGCTGCCACCCACCCGAGGGAACCGCGTACGGATTCTGACCCTGCGGCGGCGTCTGCGGCCCGTGCATTCCCGGCGGCGTGTGCATTCCCGGCGGCGGCCCACCGACGCCCATGGTCTGCGCCTTGGCCATGTTGTGCGCGCCGGTCGGCGGCGCGTTCGGAACCTGGTGCGAGGCGCTCGCTCCGACGGGGAACGCCTCCATGTACGTGCTCATGCCCGCGCCCGCGACGGTGCGATAGATCTGCACGAGCGCGGCGACGAGCTCGTCCATCGTCGAGAAGCGCTGGTTCGGATCCTTCAGCATGCATCGCGTGATCACTTCAGCGAGGCCGGGTGGGAGCGTGCGTCCACTCTTTGCCGCACGCTGCGCGACGGGCTCGGGATCGGTGGTGATGTGCTGCGTGAGGATGCCCATGAACGACTCGCCCTGGAACGGCAGCGAGCCCGCGAACACCTCGTACATGATCACGCCCATCGCGTAGATATCGGTGCGCGCGTCGACGGGATTTCCGAGCGCTTGCTCCGGTGCCATGTAGAACGGCGTACCGAAGATCGTGCCCGTGCGAGTCAGGTTGTTCTGGCCGTCGTTGCCCGCGACCTTCGCGATGCCGAAGTCGAGGAGCTTGGGGATGTCGTCGTTGTTCGGCCCGACGGTGACGTAAATGTTCTCGGGCTTCATGTCGCGGTGCACGATGTTCTTCGCGTGCGCGGCGGCGAGTCCGTGACCCGTCTGGATCATGATGTTCAGCAGGCGCTCGACGGGCTGCGGCTGCGTGATGAGATCGTTGAGCGGAGCTCCGTTGAGGAGCTCCATGCACATGTACAAGCGGCCATCGGGGAGCTCGCCGAAATCTTCGACGCCGATGATGTTGCGGTGACCGATCGAGCTCGACGACCGCGCCTCTTGGTAGAAGCGCGACACCGCTTCCTTGTTCGAGACAATTTCCGGACGCAGGAGCTTCAGTGCGAACTTCTTGTCGATGTGGACGTGCTCGGCCGCATAGACCTCGCCCATGCCGCCTTCGCCGAGCTTCTTGATCAGGCGATAGCGGCCACCCAGGACCTGTCCGACTAACGACGGCGTTTCGCCGGACATGGAGCCGGATGCTGGATGTCCATCACTCATAGAGGGGCGTCATTATAACGTGTCACGCCGCCTGGAGGTTTCCAGGCTCCTCTACTAAGGCACACACACACCGACCCCGAGGGCCGAGGCGGCGGGATCGCGGTTAATGATGCAGGTCCCAGCGCAGCTCCCCGGCCCCGCGCACGCGTTGGCGGGCAGCATGGCGTCGGTCAGGACGCACGCGCCCTGGACGCACCGAGGCTCCGAAGCCGGGTCACACGTATCGATGCCGGGGCACTGCGGATTCGACGGGCAGAACAGCATCTGGTCGTACGTGTTGCGATCCGCTGCGAGCACCGCGGTGTCCTTGCCGCCGCGGGCGCAGCCGCAGCAATCCTCGCGGGTCTCGACGCAATCGCTGTCGAGCTCGCAGCCGCCGAGCATGCCCGGTCCCGCGCACTGACACGACAAGCAGCCCGTCGCTGGATCGATCGCGTAGCCATCCGGGCACCCATTCGTGTTCGACGTCGGACACGCCATCTCGACGCACGCGACGGTGCACTGGTTCTTCGCCGTGTCACACGCCGCGCGAACGTTTCCGGGACACACCGGCGGATTCGGACACGCGATGCCGGTGCACGCGCCGTTCGTCGGATCGAAGCGATTGGTCGCGAACGACGGACACTCGCAGCACGAGCTCGCCGCGAGCTCGCAGTCCATGTCGGTCGAGCAAGACGACTGCGGTGCGCCGGATCCGGAGCCGAAGCCGTCGTCACCTGGATCTCCCGCGCCGACCTCGTCGGACCGCGAGAGCGGACAGCCCGCGAGACCCGCTACCCCACACAGGGCGAGAGCGACGCTGATCACGACGGACATCCGCACGGCTTCCCCGAGGAGAGCACGACTCGTGCCGCGATGTAACTCCCCAAGATCCGTTGCGGCAGCCTCAGTTTTTCACGGCACGCCCGACGAAGATCAGACCCCTCTCGTAGCGTGCGCTCGCGATATGGCCTCGAAGATCATCACCAAGACCGATCAACAGATGGAAGACCGGATGCTCGCCGTATCGAGCGATCCCGAGCGTGCCGACACGCTCCAGAAAGCGCGTGCCTTCAAACGCACCTGGCTCGAGCTCGCCGAAGCGCTCAGCCGTGCCGCGGAAAAGAAGCTGTGGGCCAAGTGGGGCTTCTCGGACTTCGATTCGTATTGTCGCAAGGAGCTCCACCTGCGCGGCTCCACCGTCGCGAAGCTGCTCGGCAGCTATCGCTTCCTCGAGACGAGCGCGCCGCGCGTGATCGAGCGCGCACGAACGGATCACTTCGAGGCGCCGATTCCGTCGATGGCCACCGTCGAGTTCGTCGAGCGCGCGACCACCGAGGGGCAAGCGGACGAAGAGACGCTGCGCACGATCTACAAGAGCGCGTTCGAAGAGGGCCTCGAGAAGCCCGTGCTCGCGAAGAAGTTCGGCGAGCTCGTGTTCCCCGAGTCCAAGTCGGACAAGCGCGAGAAGATGCGATCCGCGATCGCGACGACGGCACGCCGCCTCTCAGCGCTCATCGCCGAGGCCGGCTCTCCGGTGCCCAAAGAGATCGCGATCCGCGTCGAGGAAACCATCGGCGAGCTGCTCGACGCCGTCGAGAACTGAGCGCCGCCAGCACTGATCGCGTCGTGCACGTGCCACGTCGCACGTGACACGACGGCGTCACGCCACGGCGTAGCGGACGGCCTTCACGATCAAGTAGACCGCGTAGACCATCAGCATCATCCCGACGAGGCGAGGGATCCACGCGGCCTTGTCGCCGAGGACGCTCTTGCCCTTCTGCGTCAGGTACGCGACGAGCGAGAACCAACCGAAGCTGCCGGCGATCACGCCGATCGCGCACGCGATCGCTTCGAGCTTCGTCGACGGCTCGATCATCGAGCCCATGATCAGCACCCACGTGATGATCGCGGCGGGGTTCAAGAGGATCAGCGCGACGCCGACCTTGAAGCCGGTGATCGCTTCCTTGCGGTGAAGCATCGAGTCGGACGCGGAGCCATCCGACGGCGGCGTGGCGGGTTGCACGGGCTGACTGCGCGCCGTGAGGAAGCCATAGATCATCAGCACGACGCCGCTGATCGCCTGGAGGATCGGCGGCACCGACGGGTACTGCTTGAGCAGCGGGCCCACGCCGAGCACGCCGCCCGCCGCGCAGAATCCGTCCGCGAGCGCCGCGCCGGCCGACACCGCGATCGCGCGGCGCATCGTGTGCCGATACGCAGCATCGATCACCGCGACGTTCGCGGGTCCGATCGGCACGCCGGTGAGCACACCGGCGGCAATGCCGATCAGGAGGTACATCAGCACGGAATGCCCCGTGCTATAGCAGGCCAGTGCCACCGGCTGCTAGTGCAGGCGCACAGCCGACAACTCCTCGGGAGCTTCCCTCCGGCCCGTCGGTAACGTGGTTGGGCCACGCCACCGCGGTCGCCGACCTCGGGATCGGGCGCGTGGTGTTCGATCCGCTCCTGCGGGGTCGTGCGCGCCGAGCGGGCCGCGTGGACGCGGTCCTCGTGACGCACTCCCACGTGGACCACCTGAACCGGTGGAGTCTCAAGGCGATCGACCGCGACACCCACTTGGTCGTCCCCCGCGGCGCCAAGCACGTCGTAGCCGATCTCGGGTTCCGCGAGGTCACCGAGGTCTCGCCCGGTGACCAGCTTGCCATCGGGGGCATGGAGGTCACCGCGGTCGAGACGCGCCACGATCAGGGCCGCTGGCGCAAGTCGAGCTCGCCGGAGGCCCTGGGGTACGTGGTCGAGGGCGGGGGGCTCGCGGTGCATCACGCCGGCGACGTGGACTTCTCGGACCACTCCGTGTTCGACGACATCGGCAAGAGATTCTCGCTCGCCGCGTCGCTGTTGCCGATCGGCGGCATGATGCCGGTCTGGTACTACCGCTGGCGCCGCACGGCGATGGATCGCGGCATCCACATCGATCCCGATTGCGCGCTCGACATCTACGAGAGGCTCGGAGCCAAGGCGCTCGTCCCCGTGCATTGGGGCACCGTGCACCTGCCGTTCTCGCCGGCGGTGATGGCGAAGAAGCGGCTCGAGAAGATCGCGGCGGCGCGGAAGGTCGGCGGGGTCGAGATTCTGGATCACGGTCAGGCGCTCGCGCTCGATCGCGCTCCGCGTCCGTGATGCGGGCATTCGCTCGCTACACCACGCCGTGATGGCGAAGGATGCCGAACGTGACGAAGCAACCGATCGAGATGCCGACGAGGTAGCCGAACAGCTTGTCGCGATTGACCGCGTCCGCGAGGTTCTTGCCGCGCAGGCGGGTGATGAAGAACACGTCGAGCATCACCCAGAACACGCCGAGCGAGATCAGCACCGTGATGACGATGTCGAACGCGCGCGGCGAGATGATCGGATCGTTCATGGCTAGGCCGCCTTGGGCGGGATGGGATCGATCAGCATGCGCTTCGCGTCGTAGAGGATGACGATCGCGTTGAGCGGGACGTAGCCCCAGAACATGTACTCGACCTCGAAGTTACTCGTGGCCATGCCGATCATGAACGCGGTCAATCCGACGAGCCGCTCCATCGCGTAGCTCTTGTAGTTGATCGCGCGCCCTGCCCGCTTGCCGTAGACGAAGCGCATCACGGTGTTCGCGATGCCCATGCCGAGCATCAGCGCGACGGGAATCGCGGGGGCCCAGCCGTAGTACGCGATGACGACGAGCGCGAGCCCGTAGCAAATGCCGTCGGCGATCGCGTCGAAGATCTCGCCGAACTGGCTGCGGCAATCGAACAGCTTGGCGACCGCGCCGTCGAGCTTGTCGAGCAGGCCGCACACGAGGATCCAGAACGTGGCCCACTGGTGCTGGCCGTTCGCCACCGCCATCACGAAGAACGGCAGCGTGATGAAGCGCGAGGCGGTGACCGCGTTCGCGGGGTTGATCGGCGAGACCACGCGCGCGGGCTTCGCAGCCGGCTCGGCAGGCGTTGCATCGGGCGTGGTCGTCGCTGTCACCATGTCTCGCTTAGCTCGCTTTGGCGTCCGTGTCTGTCATCTCGCGCAGCCCCGGATCGACGAACCGATAGCGCTTCCACGCGAACCGCACGCGCTGGAGGAGCGACACGTGGCTCATGATCGCGACGGCCCACACACCCGCGAGCAGCGGGCGCGGATCGTCGAGCAGCGCCGTGAAGAACACGCCGGTGCCGTAATAGATGATGAACTCGGCCGAGCCGAACAGACCGACGACATCGACCGGGTGACCGATCTTGCCTTCCTTGCGCCAGATGTCCTGCTGGGACTCGGCGTAGATCGACAGCTTGATGATCACGTTCGTGAGCGCGCCCGTGATGCCGAAGCCGAGGACGATCAGGATGTGCGGATAGTCGTAGCTGAGGTTCAGGCAGCCGCCGGCGTACATGATGCCGAGCACCCAGCGATCGCAGACGTCGTCCATGACGGCGCCGAAGGTGGAGCGTTGGTTGAAGTTGCGCGCCTTGTAGCCATCGATGTGATCGATGAGGCCACGGCCGATGAGCAGGCCGAAGCCCGACCACCAGTGGCCGTAGAACAAGACGACGCCACCGACCAAGCCGATCAGCGCGCCGAAGATCGTCCACGTGTTCGCGTGGAACGGCAGCTTCGCGAGGCTCGACACGAGCGGATGGCTCAGCTTGTCGAACTGCTTGCGGAACGCGAAGAGGTTCATCGGGACGGCACTCTAACTGGTTTCATCGTCCGCTCAAGGTACGAACGGCGACGTCGATTGGCCGGACCGATCACCCCGAGCTCACCCGAAGCGCGGTTCAGTTCACGCGACTTTCACCCGCCCCGAACGGCGACCAGCACCTTGCGCAGCGCGGCGAGGAAGCGATCCAGCTCCTGCGATGTCACGCAGAGCGGTGGCTGCAAGCGCAGTACGTTGCCGTGCCAGCCGCTGACCGTGATCAGCATGCCGGCGTCGTGGAGGCCGTCCTTGACCTTCGCCATCTCGGTCTTGCCGAGCGGCTTCTTCGAGTCGCGATCGTGGACGAGCTCGATGCCGCCGAGGAGCCCCGTGAAGCGAACGTCGCCGATCCACGGATCCTTGAGCGCCCACGCGCCCTCGGTGAAGTAGCGGCCCATCTTCGCCGCGTTCTCGACCAGGCCCTCCGCGATGATCGTCTCCATCATCGCGAGTCCTGCGGCCGCGCTCACCGCGTTACCGCCCGACGTCGGGGTGGTCCCGCCGAAGAACGCCTTGCAGACCTCGTCGGTCGCGACGGTCATCGCGAGCGATCCGACGCCGCCCGAGAGTCCCTTGCCGCCGGTGATGATGTCGGGCTCGAGCCCGTAGTGCTCGCACGCGAACATCTTGCCGGTGCGGCCGAGGCCGGTCTGGACCTCGTCGGCGATCAGGAGAATGCCGCGCGCGCGGCGCAGCTGGTCGACCTTCTGCCACCACTCGCGCGACGGCGCGAGACCACCGACCGCTTGGATCGGCTCGGCGATCAGCGCCGCGGTGTTCGGATGCTCGTCGAACAGCTTCTCGATCTTCTGCAGCGTCTCCGCGTCGGTGCCGACTTCGTTCCGGTACGGATACGACATCGGCAGCGCGTAGTTGTCCTTGCCCATCGGCTTGCCGGCGCTCTCGCGATACTTCTCGCTCGCGGTGACCTCGAGCGCGCCGAGCGTGAGGCCGTGGTACCCGTTCATGAGGTACGCGACGTCCGTCTTCTTCGTGTACTGGCGCGCGAGCTTGAGCGCGAACTCGTTGCTCTCGCTACCGCCTGTCGAGAAGAACACCTTGGCCATGCCCTTCGGCATCGCCTCGACGAGCTTCTTCGCGAGCATGATCGCGGCGACGGTGCCGTGCTTGCCGGACACCTGGAGCACCTGCGAGAGCTGCTTCGTCGCGGCTTCGATGATCGCCGGGTGGCAGTGACCCGCGTTGTTCACGAAGTAGCCGGCGGTGAGATCGAGGAACTCCTTGCCGTGAATGTCCCAGATCGTGCAGCCCTTCGCCTTCGCGACGATGACGGGCTCGCCTTTGGGGTGCGTCCACGGACGCATGATGTACTTGGCATCCAACGCTTCGATCGCGTCGGCGTCCATCTCGGCCTCGATCGACATCGGTTCCGGCTTCACTTTCTGTGCACCCATGGTGGCTACGTCCTTGGCAGGTGGCTGGGGTATCTCACGCGGCAAAGGCAAGTCAAGTTCGCCGGTTAGGATTGCCGGACGGTGCCCGGTTCCATCCCGCTCGTGAGTTGTGGCGTGGTCGGCTCCATGAATCTTCCTTGCTCGCGATTCCATACGCGAACGTGGTCACCACGAATGCCGCCCGCGTCGATGTCGAAGATGCGGTAGCGCGCGGTGCGGTCTGGCTTGTTGTGGAAATACGTCCCCGACGCGATGCCTCTCACGGGGATCACCTTGCCATCCGGCCCCACGAGTGACTCGTGCATATCGCGATGCTCGTGTCCGTGAACGATCAGATCAGCGCCGCTCTGACCGATCACCTCGGCAAAGTTTGCATGGTCGCGCAAGCCACGGATCCGACTCGTGGCGCGCTTGCCCGCGGGCGGATGGTGGATCGCGACGATCCGGACTTTGCCGGCCAGGCGCGGATCTGCGAGCGCGGTGTTCAGGCGCGCGAGCTGTCCCTCCCCGAGCCGTCCGTAGGCGGTGAACCACGGCGTCTGCCGGCTCGTCGAGCACCCGATGATCGCGAGCTCGCCGCGCACGCGGACAATGGGCCAGTGCAGATCGTCGCCGGCGTCGTGCCGCGTGTCCTCGCCCCACGACCAGCCCGCGTCGGTCGTCGCGAACTCGCCGAACGTCTCGGCGAACAGGCCCACGCCTTCTTGCACGTACGCGTCGTGATTCCCGGGGATGCACGTGACGCCGGTCGTGCCGAGCATGAGCGCGTCGAACTTCTTGCGCGCGAAATCGAACTCCTGCCGCAGCGCGAGGTTCGTGATGTCACCGGTGCACAGCACGTGATCGACGCCGAGCGCGTTGAGATCCTCGACCATCGCGTCGAACGCGGCCACGTGATAGTGGCGCGAGCGATTCGAGAGCAAGTTCATCGCGCCGATCCAGCGCTTGTTCGCGAGCTCCATCCAGCGCGCACCATCGTGCGACAGGAGATGCAGGTCGGAGCAGTGCGCGAGGCGCATGGAGGGGCATCCATAGCACGCGCACGCATCCCCGCGTTATCTTGCGTGCAGCCCCCGGAAACTTCGGGCCCGAGGCACCGTGACTCGTCAAGCATCGTGCAGTTGTGGACAGCTCCGTGTCGAGGTCGATGGTGAGCCGCTGCGGATCTCGGTGTGTCACTGCCTGAACTGCAAGCGGCGCTCGGGCAGCGCGTTCGCCGCGCAAGCACGTTGGCCGCGATCGAGCGCGCGGATCACCGGCGCCTCGACGCAGTGGGCGCTCACCGGCGACGAGGGCACCACCGCCAGGTTTCATTTCTGCGCGACGTGCAGCGCGACCGTCTACTACACGATGTCGGCGATGCCCGACCTGATCGCCGTCCCGATCGGTGCGTTCGCGGATCCCGCGTTCCCCGGGCCGACCGTATCGGTCTACGAGGAGCGCATGCACCCGTGGCTCGCGATCACCGGCGTCGTCGAGCACTACGGCTGATCATTGAAACACGAACGTCGCGATCGCCTCGGGTGTGCCCACGGCCACGGGGACCACGTCGTGCCAGCAGTAGCCTTCGATCGCGTGCGCGTCCCCGAACACGCACGTGTTGTCGTAGCCCGTGTGACTCGGCGGTGCTTCGAGGCGGACCTGCAGGCGCGTACCCTCGGGCAGCATCGTCGTGCAGGTCTGCGTGCAGTCGATCCGGCCATCGTCGGTGTACACGCGGCCCTGCCCCGTGATCTGCGCCGTGAACGGAATCATCCGTCGCGGGCGGCCCGCTGTTGGATGCCGCGCCCACACGAACTTCGCGTTGAAGCTCGCGGCCACCGTGCCGTCCTTGCCTTCCGCGACGGCGAACCGCGCGTACGACGGCGGGCTCGTACCGCCCGGATCCTCGACGCTGATCCGCTCCGAGGTCATCGAGCCGTCGGCCGCGATCTCGATCATCGCGAGCGATGGCAACGCGTTCTTCGCCTCGCCGGCGATCACGCGACGCTTGCCATCCCGCGGCATCAGCACGTGCGCGTACATCATCGGTCCGAGCTCGGTCTCGTGCCACGTGCCGTCATAGATCCCGTACGCCGTGCGCAGGCCCGCGACGAAGCCGCTGTTGCTCGCATAGGTGTGCCCGTACACCGCGTGGATGGCGCCGTCGTCGTCGACGCGCACGCCGCCGTTGATGCCGTTATCGAGCTGACCCTTCGGGAGCGGGATGATCTCGAGCTGCGTCCCGCGCAGGCGCATCACGCTGCCGAGTGTCAGCATCGCGATGTCGCCGTTCCTGCCGATCGCCGCATCCTCGACCCGGCGGGTGTCGGTCGTCGACACCGTGACGAGGTGCCAGCCCGCCCCACCGGTTCCGTCGGTGCGATAGACCTCGAGCGCGCCGTTGGTTCGGCTCGCGATCGCGACGAGACCGTTCGCTTCGGGGAACAGGTACAGGGAGTACAAGAACGAGCCGTTCTGCGGGGGAGCTCCCGTTGGCGGCAGCGCGATGTCCTCGACCTCCCACGGCGCGGCGCGGTTCGCGCGCCAGCGATGGACGAGCTTTCCGTCGTCGGCATTTCCGATCGCCTGTAGCTCGAGCGCGGAGTGGATCTCGGCACCGACGAGCGTCATCGCGACCTGGCGGAACATCGGCACCACCTCGAGGAGCGGCACGCATCCGTCGCCGAGATCGGTGAACCGCGGGAACGCGGTCGCCGTGTCCGCGTTCTGGCCGAGCAGCGAGTACACGCGACCGGTGTCGTCGATCGCGATCGCGGGCGAGTGGTAGTTCGGGTCGGTGATGAAGTCGACCCTGCCGGCCATTCGCCACCCTTGATCGTTCTCGCTCGGGCAGCGATCGCTGCGCGTGTACGTGCGCATGCCGCTCGGATCGTTCGTCGACTCGAGCGTGAGCGTGTCGCCGTCGAACGCGATGATCTTCGTCCCGTACATCGTGCCCGGCGGTGCCTGCACGTCGCCGATCACTGTCTGCACGAGCTCCCCGTCGACGACCTCGTACGTCGAGATCTGGCGCAGATCCATGCCGGCAGGGACGCTCACGTAGACGGTCGCGAGATCCACGCCCGCGGGCCACATCGGCTCGGTGGGCTCGATCGTCGCCGCGGCATCGCTCGCCGCGACGAAGCCGAACACGGTGTGCTCGTACGTGGCCTCGGTGTTCCAGAATCCGGTCAGCTTCGTCGCCGTGACGCCGCCCGGTCCGTCATCGCCGCATGCACCGACGAGGGCGACGAGCGCGACGAGGCCGAGCCACTTGGACATCGCACCGATGGTAGGCCGCGCGGCCGGCGAGCGCGGTAGTCACCGGGGTAGCTCACCCACGACCGCTGGACCTATGCGCACACAGTTGTTTGCGGCAACTCGCCTAGCGTCGAGCACGCTTCAACCGCCCGCTGCGCGCCAACTTCGCACACAGATCCGTGCGCGAGTTGCGCAGCTTTGCTCGGTTGTCGAGCGAACACAGCCGCTCGGCCCCGGCCCACTGCGTGCACTTGGCGCGGCCCGTACTCACCTCGCCTGGAGCCTTCGATCCCATGCTTCGTCTTGCCTCGTTCGTCGCCTCGTCGCTTCTCGTATCGCTGGTCGCGTGCACGGACTCGGTGTCCGATCTCGAGCTCGCGGCCCAGGCCGATCTCGGTGCGGCGAGCGGCAAGGCGGATGGCGCATGGGACACGGCGTCCACGCTCCACGTCGGCGAGCAGGTCTACGGTCACGCGAGCGCCGGTGGCCGCCGCGTCTATCCGATGTGGATCGCCGGCTCCGATGCGACGCCGGTCGCGCTCGACATCGTCGCGCGTGCGACCACCGACGACAACGTTCGCGTCGCCGTCCTCGGGCCGCTGAAGAACGGCACGCGCGAAGTGATCGCCGCCGCGGGCTACTCCGCGCCGCGCGCGAACATCGAGATGACGGTCGATGCGACCGATCGCGGCGAGCACCTCGTCGTCGTCGGCTCGTTCGAGCTCGCGACCGAGACCGGCTTTCAGATCAGCACCCACTGCCCCGGCTGCACGAGCGATCAAGTCGACGTGCTCGCGGAGCCCAAGGCCGGCGCGCTCGTCGCGTCCGAGACCGGCATCGTCGCGATGGAGCTCGGCGCGGTCCTCGCGGATCGCACGTTCGACGTCGAGGTCGAGCTGTGGGCCTCGCCGCCCGCGCAAGCGTGGAACGGGCGCAAGGTCGCCACGTCGGTCGCCTCGGGCTCGCAGGTCAACATCATCGTCCCGTCGTCGGTCGTCGCCGGCGATGACCTTCGCCTCGTCGTGCGCGAGGCCGGCGGCGCGATCCTCGATGCCGGCGTGACCACGCGCTACGCGCCGGTGCTCGCACCGCTCGTGCGCACGGACGCGCTGCTCTACGGCGACCTCGTCAGCGTCGGAGCGAGCGGCATCGTCGGCTACTACGAAGGCGTCGCGTCGATGTCGATGCGCAGCGAGACGCGCAAGGTCGTCATCGCCGAGCAGGATCTCCGCGCGAATCGCCCGGGCCAGCCCGGCAACGGCTTCGGCGCGTTCGACGCGACGTTCAACCCCGACCTCGAGGATGGTCACGGTGGGTCGAACCCGAACCTCCAGCGCAACGGCGAGCTGCTGTCGATCGGTTGGATCAACGGCAACGGCGACTACAAGCGCCTCGGCTGCTTCGAGTACTGCAACGATCTGTCGGGCGAAGAGACGTGCACCGGCGGTGCGCGGACCTGCCCGACGTCGGCCTGGTGATACGCTCGTGATGTGAACATCGTCGACGAGCTACACGCGATCGCGGCAGCGCTCGGCGCCGCCAAGATTCCGTATGCCGTCTGCGGAGGCATCGCGGTCACCGCGCACGGGGCGGTGCGGACTACCAAAGACATCGATGTCGTCATCGGTCGCGCCGACGTGCCGGCGGCACTCGCCGCCGTCGCACCACTTGGCTACACGATTCCAGCAGGACCGATGGTGTTCTCCGCGGGCACTCCGCAGGAGCGACATGTCCAACGCGTGAACAAGATCGCGGGCTCGGACCATCTGGTGCTCGATCTCCTCCTCGCCGAGGGTGTCTACGCGAACACGCTCGACGATCGGATCGACATCGCGCTTCCCGCAGGTACGATCACGTTCGTGTCACGCGCGACACTTCTGCACATGAAGCGGATCGCCGGGCGTCCGATCGATCTGGCGGATATCGAGAAGCTCGAGGGTGACGATGGTGCGTGAGCCTCGCCCCGAGGATGTCGCGGTGCGCCTCGCGCAGCTCGCGCGACTCTACGTCCCCGAGACGGTGAGTGAAGGTCGCGCTCGACTGCGGAGTGACGTCATGTCGCCAGACACGCGCGCGTCCACCGTCGCGAAGCGACTCGAAGAGCTTCGCTCGCTCGATGATCTGACTCGCTATCTCCGCGCGCCACGCTCGACAGAGGGCTGACCGCAGCGCCGCGGACAGCCACTTACTGGATCTTCACGACGAGGTTGTGGACCGGCGACGCATTCTTGTCGATCGAGTCCCACGCGAGGTAGGTCTTGCCGCCCGGGCCCGACGCACCGTCGACGGAGATACCGTCGAGCAGCGGTCCGGGCGCGACGTTCGTGACGCTCCACGGCGCTTGCTTGCTCGCGACGTACACGTCCGACGAAATCCCATCGTGATACGCGATCGACGGCGTACCGTTGACGAGATAGATCGCCGCGGACGCGCCGACGGTGTGCGTGCGGTCGCCCGTACGCTGACCATCGTCGACGACCTCTGGCGTTCCCGGCGCGCCGTTCCACGTCGTGTACATGAGCTGATCGCCGATCGCGTCCTGATACGCGATGTGGACCGTGCCCGCGCCGTCGACGATCGCGGACGACCACATGCCGTTGTCGCGCGTCGCCGTCTCGTCGAGGACCGTCTCCGTGAAGTTCGACGTGTCCACCGCGTTCTCGACCGCGATCTTGAGCGAGCGCGTCGACCGATCGTAGTACGTCACCGCGAGGCGACCGTCGGGCAACACGACGAGGCTCGAGAACAAGCCCGTGCCCTTCGCGAGGACGGTGGTCGTGGGCACGACCACTTCGTCGGTGCACGCGCCGGCGATGCACGCCTGCCCCGTGTCACACGACGCGGGACAGTTCGAAGCGACCGCGGTGCACGTCTCGAGGCCGGCGCCATCGTCGATGCACGCTTCGCTGCTGCCGCAGAGCCCCGCGCACGAGCCCGGCGCCTGCGCGACGAGCGAAATGCTCCAGTCGTTCGCGTCCTCGGGGACGATGACGTTCGAGCGCGCGATGCGCAGCTCGGTGTTGCGATGGCCCGCGCCGTCGTCGGCGCCGAGCGCGATGTACGCGATCACGGGGTGCTTGTTCGCGTCGATCGCGATCGAGGTGTGCGTGCCGACGACCTCGGTGCCGTCGGTGGGATCGAGCGTGTAGCTCTTCCAGCTGCCCTTCTTCGTCTCGTACGCGTACTTGAGCGAGGTCTCGTCGCGATCGTGATAGCTGACGCGACCGAGGTGATCCGAGCTGAGGGCGACCGAGGTCCACGTACCGACGTTCGGCCCGACCTCGTCGCTCGACACGCCGCCGCGATATCCGCTCGGATCGTAGATCGGCGTGATGTCCGGAATGCCGTCGACGGCGACGAGCTCGATCTTGTCGGGGTCGGTCACGTCGGCGACCACGAGGTCCCCGAGGCCGGTGTCGTACGTCGCGACCAGCACGCGCGTGTCATCACCGGCGATGCTCGTGTAGCGACCGATGCCGCCGTTCTCGGGCTCGCCCGGCAAGCAGTCCTGATCGCCGCACGGCGCGTCGCCGCACGAGCAGCCCGGCAGCATCGCGATCGCGGCGGTCCACACCACGAGGCCCGTGCGCTTGACCGCGCGCTTCGCACGCCGCGCCATGCGACGGAGCGGCAGCAGCAGCGCCGCGAGCATCAGCGCGAACAGACCCGCGCCCGAGCCGTTGCCGCTCGAGTCGCAGCTGCAGCCCGACGAGCTCGCCTGACCGTGGAACGGCGCGACGCCGGGGCGTTGGCTCGTGCGCATCGGGACGTCCGTGCCGAGCTCGACCTCGATCAGCGCGGGCGTCGTGTCGATCGTCTCCGGCTTGTTGATCTCGCGCGCGCGCACTTCGATCGTGTGCGTGCCGGGCAGCCAGAACGTCTTCGGCGACACCACCGGGCGGCGGTTCTTCGACCACGCGCTCCAGAAGCCGCGATCGGTGCGATACGACCATTCGAGGCCCTGCGCGTCACCGAAGTCGAGCGAGACGGCCGGACCTTGGTTGTGCCTCCACATGCGCGGGTTCTTCGCGAGCTCGCTCGCGGGCTCCGACACGCCCGTGAGCGTGACCGTCGTATCGACGGGGCGCGCAGCGGTGGTGACGAAGTTGGCGAAGATGGCCATGAAGTTGTTGTTGTCGACCGACGTCACGCCGGTGACCGACAACTTCAAGCCCCCGAGCTCCGGCAACGCGATCGAGCCGAGCGAGAAGGCGTGGATCGCGATGGTCAACGGCTTCGCGTTCGGCGGTGGTTGCGAGCTCGCGCTCGCGTGCGACTTCATCCACGCCGCGGACACCGCGAGCTTCGGGCAGCCCGAGGTCAAGCTCGG
>JBGARE010000059.1:41581-44069 GCA_044230415.1 Kofleriaceae bacterium | reverse complement strand
CTGGTGGCTCCCGACCACGCCGAGCGGCTCGCCGCTCGTGCCGGAGGTGAAGAACACGTAGGCGGCGTCGGCCGTGTCGCGCGCCGCTTCGGCCGCGGCGAGCATGCGCCGGCGACGCTCCGGCCGCGAGCGCATCGAGCTCGTTCGCGATCGACTCCGCAGCTGTCGGGTCCGCGAGGGCGGCGACGAACAAGCACGCGCCGCGTTCGCGAATGCCCGCGTCGGTACCACCGCTTCGGCACGGCGCGACCGTCTCCTTCGCGCCCGCAGAGTCCCCATCGGCGAGCTGCAGGAATGCGAGCGCCGCGCGACGCACCGGGCGACGCGAGGGTCCCGCGCGATCGAGCGAGCGGCGGTAGAGCTCCTTCGCGCGCACGCGGTCACCCTTCAGCGCGAGGACCTTGGCGAGTCCTGCGAGCGTGTCTTCGCCTTCCGCGAGTGCGAGCGCTTGCTCGGCGGCGGTGACGGCTTCGTCGAGGCGACCCGCGGCGGCGAGCGTGGTCGCGTAGACGCCGACCGCGTCGGCCTCGCCGGGGAATGCGTCGCGATACAGCGTGCCGATGCGCAGCGCTTCGGTGGGATCGTCGAGATAGAGCAGCACCGACGAGTAGTGATCGTAGATGCGACCGCGCAAGGACGGCGATGGATCGGCGAGGAGCGCCTTGTACTGGTCGCGCGAGGCGAGGTAGTTGCCCGCGCGGTAGTCCATCTCTGCAGCCCAGAAGGCGAGCTCGCGATCGCGCGCGATGGTCTTGTCGTCGAAGATCTCGCGCGCGGCGCGCGGCCCCTTCTCGACCAGCGTGCTCGCGGCGGTGAGGAGCGTGCGATCGCGGCTCGTTGCGGGAAGGGTGTCGATGGTGCGATGTGCGGGCGCGACCGCCTTCGCTTGATCCGCGTCGCTCGCGCCGCCGAATAGCACCATGTATGCGTTCGCGCGCGGATGATCCGGTGCGACCGCGAGTGCTGCGCGCAGCGACGATAGCGACTTGTCGTAATAGAACGTGTCGTACTCGGCGAGAGCGCGCGTGACGAGGTCGTCGCCCGGGCGCACGGGCTCCTTCGCGGCGGGGCGATTCGCGCGCCACGCGTAGATGCTGACGCTGCCCGCGACGAGCGCGACGGCGATCGCGACGAACAGCGGCCAGCGACGCGGCGGGGGTGCGAACAGTCGGCGCTGTTCGGCGACGAGGGCGTCGCGAAACGCGAGCATCGATGCGAAGCGCTGCGCCGGCTCCTTGGCGAGTGCGTGGAGCACGATGTCGACGACCGGCGCGGGCACGTCGTCGAGCGGCGGTGGATCGTCCGCGGTGATCTGGCGGAACAGCTGGTCCATCGTGGTCGCGGTGTACGGCGGCTTGCCCGCGAGGATCTCGTGCGCGAGCACGCCGATCGAGAACACTTCGCTGCGCTCGTCGGGGAGCTGACCCGCGATCTGCTCGGGCGCCATGTACAGCGGCGTGCCGAGGAGCTGGCCGTGCTGGGTCTTGTAGCTCTCGATCTCGGCGTTCGATGGTCGCGAGCTCGACAGCGTCGCGGGGGCGGTCGTCTCGGCGAGAGAGATGTCACTCGGCGAGCTCGGCATCGTCTCGTCGAGCGCGATCTTCGTGTTCGAGATCGCGGGCCGCGCGCCGCTCATCGATGCCGATGGCGATTCCTCGTCGCGCAGCTTCGCGAGACCGAAGTCGAGCACCTTGATCCCGTCGGGCGTGACCATGATGTTCGCGGCCTTGATGTCGCGATGGAGGATGCCGCGCGCGTGAGCGGCGACGAGTGCGTCGGCAACGCCGATGATCCAGCGGAGCGCGATCTCGAGCTTCGGTGCGCCTTCCTTGCGCAGCGTTTCGGAGAGCGTGCGGCCCTCGACGAGCTCCATCACGAGGATGTCGTCGCCTTCGTGCGAGACGATGTCGAACAGCGTCACCACGTTCGGGTGGCGAATCGCGGCGGCGGCCTTTGCTTCGCGGAGTTGGCGAGCGCGGCGCTCGAGATCGCCTGCATCCTCGGGTGGCAGCACCTTGAGCGCGACGTAGCGATCGAGGCGCTCGTCGCGCGCGCGCCAGACCTCGCCCATCGCGCCCTTGCCGAGCGGCGACACGAGCCGATAGGGCCCGACGAGATCGCCCGAGGACGGCATCGTGAAAGTGTAGCGAGCTACTTGGCGGAGAGGAACTCGACGAGGGCAGCGTTCACGCTCTCGGGGTCCTGCCACATCGCGAAGTGGCTCGTGTCAGCGAACACGCGCACCGATCCGTTCGGGATCAGCGTGCCCATCTCCTGGATCTGGGCGAGCTCGATGATCTCGTCGTGGTCGCCGAGGGCGACGAGCGTGGGTGCCTTGATCGCGCGAAGTTGATCCTTCGTGAAGCCCGCGGGATTGCGCCACACGGGCAACAGCGCGTCGATGAGCGACTGCCACGATGCGACCTTGTTGCCGAACTTCAGGTGATCGGCGCGGCATTTCGCGGCGTACGCGTTGAACGTCTGCGAC
>JBGARE010000059.1:39230-41572 GCA_044230415.1 Kofleriaceae bacterium | reverse complement strand
TGCCACGATGCGACCTTGTTGCCGAACTTCAGGTGATCGGCGCGGCACTTCGCGGCGTACGCGTTGAACGTCTGCGATGGTGGCTTGCCTTTGCGTGGCTTCGAGCCGTTGCTGTCGTAGTTCGTGCCGATCACGAACATGCGGCTCACGCGATCGGGTGCGGTGACCGCGAGGTCGAGTGCGATCGCACCGCCATCGGACCACCCCACGAGCGACGCTTTCGCGATCTTCAGCGTGTCCATCACCGCGACGACATCCGTGGCCATCGCGTGATAGGTCAGCTTGCCCTTCGGCAGCGAGCTGCGGCCTTGGCCGCGACTATCGACGACGATGACCCAGAACTTGTCGACGAGGGCGGGTAGCTGAAACCCGAAGTGGTCCGAGTTGCCCATGCCTCCATGCAAGAGGATCACGGGCTCGCGCTTCGCATCGCCGTAGGTAGCGTAGAAGATCTTCGCCCCGTCGTTGATCGCGGTGCCGGACGCTGCGGCGTCGGGCATCTTGGGCGGTAGGGGTAGCGTCTGCCATCGCTTGGGCTTCGCGTCCGCGACCGTCGCGCCTAGCGCGAGCAGACACAGCACCAACAGCGACCGCATCCGCGCAGTGTAGCGCGTCGCGGCGACTAGTTCGGCGTGAGCTGCAGCGACAGCTTGAACGACTGCTCGGCCGGATCGCCGTCCTTGTCCTTCGGGATCGGGAAGTGCCACGAGGACATCAGGTCCGTCACGCAGCTATCGACCTTCGAGCTGACGCCGTTCGCCGATTGCTCGTCGAGGCCGCCGCGCTCGGTGACCGTGAACGCCATCGTGATCTTGCCCGACAGCGTCGAATCTTCGACGAGGCCCTTCTTGTAGCAACGCTGGAGGCCCGGCATGTAGACGGTGTTGATCTTGTCGAGCACGGCCTTCACCGTCAGGGTCGTATCGTCGCCACCGCCGGGAACGGGCAGCGGCTTGACCTGAATGCGGCCGCCGGGGTTCGTCTCGTGCTTCGGATCGTTGTTCGCGACCTGCGTCGGGTTCTCGATGTTCGGCCCGTGATCGGTGCCGATGTGGCCGTTCTGCTGCTGGCGGAAGCCGTCGTTCGGGTTGCCGCCGATCTCGATCGGACGGTTGCCGACGTTGTCGATCTGCTGGCCGAGGTCCGCGCCCGGCGTGCGGTCCTTCATCGGGCCCATGCCCGTGCGGCCGACTTCGGTGCCCGTCAGGATCGAGGCGAAGTGCTGCGCGTCCTCGGTGGACATCGCCGGCGCAGGTCCCGTCGAGGGCTTCACGCGCGTCGGCGTGACGACCGGCGGTGGCGTTTGCACCGGCGACACGGGCGTCGCGGTGCCCGGCTCTTGCGTCGGCGCGACCTCGGTGGGCGCCGGCTCGTCGGGGTACGTGATCTCCATCGTCTCGTGGTGATAGATGGAGGCGACCGGAGTCTCGAGCATCGACCTCGTCTCGACATCCGTCATCCACGCGTAGCCGGCGATGCCGAGGTGCAACAGAACGGAGGCGCCGATGATCGCGGCGAGGCGGCGATCGACGCGGTCGCCGAGCGTGCCTCGCACCGAGGCGGGGAGCACCATGCGCGGCGCGACAGGTGCGGCGGCGAGCTCTTGGAACAGGAGCGTCGCGTCGCCGATGACGACCTTGCCGCGCGCGTTGTGCGGCAGCGGATGATCGCCGGTGGTGAGCGTGGTGTTCGTCGAGCCGTGCGCGAAGCGGCCGGTCATCTTGTCGGTGACGCGCAGGATCAGGCGGCCCTGATCGAACACGAACAGCGCGTGCTCGTGCGGGATGCCATCGCCGGGGACGGACACCGCGCAGCGCAGCGATTGGCCGAACGTGATCGGCGTCGTGCCGGTGAACAGCTTCTCCTCGACGAGGTTGCCGCCGAGCAGGACACCAATCCGTAGAGCGCGGGTCATACGACCTCTAACGCCTGACGATGGCTGGCGATCTAGACCAAGATCTAGATCAAGATTGGCGGGCCAGGGAGCGACCGGGGATCAGTCCGGAACGAGCTGGAGCGTGATGGCGAAGCTGGCTTCCGTGCCTTCGTTGTCCTTGTCCTTCGGTGCCGGGAACTTCCACGACGGCATGAGGCCCTCGATGCAGCTGTCGACCTCGCCGGCGAAGCCCTTCGCGTTCGCTTCCGTGGTGCGGCCCGACTCGTTGACCGTGAAGGACAACGTGACCTTGCCGCGCGCGCTCGCATCCTTCGCGAGGTAGGTCTTGTAGCAACGCTGCAGCGCGGACATGTACGCCTGCTGGATCTTCTTGAGCACGGCGTCTGGGGTCAGCGTCGACTCGTCGAACGACTGCTTGTCGCTCACGCTGATGCGACCGCTCGGA
>JBGARE010000059.1:38732-39189 GCA_044230415.1 Kofleriaceae bacterium | reverse complement strand
GCCGGGGCCATCGATCTTCGGTCCGCCGCCGGTGCCGAGCTTCGGATCACCGTTGCCGCGAGAGCCACGGCCGGAGCCGCCGCCGATCGCGACCGTCTTGCCGCCTTCTTTGACGTCGTTGATCTGCGCGCCGAGCTCTGCGCCCGGGCGACGGTTGCTCATGTCGCCTTCGCTCTTGCCGTTCTCGCCCTCACCGGTGAGGAGGTCGGCGAACTTCTTCGCTTCCTCTTCCTGCATCGCGACCTTCTCGGCCTCGCTGCGCCCGCTGTCGGGGATCGGCTTCGGATCGCCACCCGGCTTCGGCGTGGGCTTGGGATCGGGCTTCTTCTCGGGGGCGGCCGAGCCCGCGGCGCTGCCCGCGTCGGCGACCTTGGTCGGCTCCGGCGGAGGCGCGACGTCGACCTGATACGTGTCCTGCTTGAACGTCAGGTTGTACGCGCGCTCGGCCATCGTGCCA
>JBGARE010000059.1:35126-38477 GCA_044230415.1 Kofleriaceae bacterium | reverse complement strand
CCCTTCGACTTGAGCGCGTCGAGCGTGTTGACCTGACCGCCGGCGTCGGAGACGCGGCCGTCCATCTTGCTGAGGAAGCGCAGCGAGTACTTGTTCTCGTCGATCGCGAACAGCGTGAACTCGAGCGGGAGGCCCTCGACCGGGATCGAGAAGGTGTTCTTCATCGACTGCCCGATCGTCACGGGCGCGCGCTCGCGAATGAGCCGCTCCTCGACGATCTTGCCGCCGAGCAGCACGCCGATGCGGAGGATGCGCTGACGCGGGCCGTTGCCCGTGCTCGTGCCGCCGCCTTGCCGTGTGGTCGCCATTAGAAGGGCGCTTTCTTCACCGATGCGAGGATGAGAGGCATGAAGTCCTGCTTCAAGTTTTCCCACTCGTAGTCGATGTTCTTCGGCGTGAGCACGTAGACCACCGACGGACGCGGGACCTTCCCGCAAACCGAGACGACGGTATCGATCACGGTGATCGGCTTACCGTTGACGTACTCGATGTGGAACTTGCCCTGCTTCTTCTCGCTCGCTTCGTCGTCGTCGGGGCAGCCCTCGGCGCGCGCGATCGAGACGCTCCCGAGGAGCGCGAACGAAGTGACGGCTGCGATCAGCAGGTGCTTCATGATGGCTTCTTCTTTGCGGCGGCCTTCGCCTTTTTCTCGGCCTTCTTGATCGCCTTCTCGACGTCCTTCATCCGCTCGTCGAACAGCTTCATCTCGACGCCGGGCATGTTCTTGTACTGACCGAAGTACGTCTTCGCCGCGTTGAGGCGCGCGATCGGATCGGCGACGCCCGGGTACGGATCGTTGTCGAGGTAGAGGAGGCCGAGGTTGTAGTAGGCCGGCCCGTAGCTCGCGTTCGCTTGCAGCGCCTTCTTGTACTGCTGCTCGGCGGAGCGCACGAGGTTGTCGCGATCACCGGAGCCCGCGGGATAGTCCGCCGAGCGACCGCGATACGCGGACCCGAGCGAGGTCAGCGTGACAGCGTCGGCGCGGCGGAACTCGCGCGTCAGGCGCTCGAACGTCTGCTGCGCTTCGTTGTACTGGCCGTTCTTGAGCTGGTGCACGCCGAGGTTCACCAGCGCGCTCGCGTGATTCGGATCGATACCGACGGCCTTCTGATAGGCGAGCTTCGCCCGGTCGGGGCGATTGGTGACGTCGTAGACGAGGCCGTAGACGTAGTTGACGTTCGCGTTGGCCTGCGCCGTTTGGCGCTTGTACAGATCGTCGAGGACGAGCTCGGCCGTGTCGTAGAGCCTCTTGTGATAGTAGGCGAGCGCGACCATCGCCGCGGCGTCGACGTTCGCGGCGTCGATCGCGAGGGCGAGCTTCGCTTCCTTGAGCGCGGTCTCGCCATCGGGCGTGGTGCCCGAGAGCGCTTGGCGCGCGATCGTCAGGTGCGCATCGACCTGCGACTTCGCTTGCGCCGGATCCGGATCGAAGTTCGGCGGCGTGACGACGACCTCGGGCTCCGCTGGAGGATTCGCGGGATCGGTCGGGCCACCCGTGGGCGCGCCGCTGCCGCCGCCGGTGTTGCCACCAGTGCCACCGGTGCCGCCCGTCGAGCCACCGGGATCGGTGGGGTCGCCGTTGTCCTTCATCGATTGATCGGTGCTGCCACTGCCCTTCCCGGGCGTGGTCTTCTCGTTCTTGCTGCCGCCACCACAGGCGACGGCGAACGAGAGCAGCAACGCCCCGAAGACGCGGGTCATGTGCCTAGAAACGCTCGGGATGGTCATTCGATCCGTCGATTGTAGCGTCATGGCGCGCTCGTTCCCTGGATGATCTCCTGGCTCAAGACGGTGAATTCCTGCGGGAATTCTCGACCCAGGTTGACCTGTGCACGACGGCTCCACTCGTTGGAGATACCACCCCGCTTCGCGAGGTCCACGACTTCCATCCACTGGCCCTTCGCCTCGTTGACGAACTTCGTGAGGTTCTTGTCGCGCTGGGCCTCGTACGCCTCGACGGCGGCCGGGTTCTTCGCGACGGGCACGGGGATCGGCGCGTCGGAGAGCTTCTGACCGAACGTGAACTGGATGTCGCCGTAGCGCACCTTCGCCGCCATCGACAGCTCGGCGACGCCGTACGCGTCGAGCGCGAGGTACTGATCCTCGGCCGCGGTCTTCGCCTTCTCGATCGCCGCGTTCTGCTTCTTCGCTTCGTCGACCGTCTTCGCTGCCGTCTTGATCGCGTACGGCTCCCACGTCTTCGCGAACGAGTCCTCGGCGAACTTCAGCTGCCACTCACCGGCGAGCTTCGCGGCGCGACCGGCCTTGATCGAGCCCTTCGCTTTCCACGCTTTGATCGTCTCCTGACCCGCGGTGTTCGCGAGGCCGGTCTGGTTCTTCCTCTTCCGCAGCGCGGCAGCGTCGTAGAACGTCTGCACGTAGTCGTCTTCGTTGCCCGGATCGTTGCCGTACGTGCGGCGCCACTTCGCCGCCGTCTCTTCCATCGAGTTCACGTCGGCCGACTGGCGATAGATCGACACCACCGAGTACAGCGCGCGATCCTTCTTGCGGCGATCGCTCTCGACGCCCTGGTACTGCGTGTACAGCTCGATCGCCTTCTTGAAGTCGCGGTTGAGCTCGGACGCGAGCGCGGCGTTGTACAGCGCGTCGAGGCCGATCTGCTGGAGCGTCTGCGGCTTCTCGCCCGGCAGCGGATCCGGAGCTTTGATGCCCTTCCTCGCCGCGGTCTTCGAGAGCTCGTAGACCTCGAGGTACGTCTTCACCGCGTTGCTGTAGTCGAACGCCTGCTGATAGCTGACGGCCGTCAGGCGCATCGCGTCGATGTAGTAGCTCGACTCGCGGAACAGCTTCTCCGGCTTCGACGTGAACTCTTTGAACAGCGCGATCGCCGTCTTCGGCTTGTCGGCGAGCTTGTAGCTGACCGCCGAGTCGTAGAGCGCGACCGGCAGATCCGGATCGTCCTTCGGCGCCGTCTTGTAGAAGCGATAGAACGCCTCGGCGGCCGGCGCGTACTGCTGCTTCGCGAACAGCTCCGCGGCGCGCGAGAAGTTCAGCGAGCGGTTCTGCGCGACAGCGAGCTTGATCGCGTTCGCGTCACCGCACTTCTGCGCGATGAACTTCTTGTTCGTCGCTTCGATCGCGTCGAAGTTCGACTGCGCTTCGTAGATCGCGAGGATGCCGTCCTTGGCCTTCACGGCTTCGGGATTGCCGCAGAACTTCTCCATCACCGTCGAGAACCGCTGGATGGCGTCGTCGACGTGGAGGTACGCGAGGCTGATCAGCGCAGCGTTGATGCCCTGCCCCGGCGCCGCCTTCGGATCCTGGACGATGTTCTGGTACGTCTCGTACTCCGCGCGGAGCTTCACGTAGAGGTCGGGGATCGGCTGTGGG
>JBGARE010000059.1:31567-34739 GCA_044230415.1 Kofleriaceae bacterium | reverse complement strand
GCAGAGTGCGTGTTGCGCGTCGCTGCGTAGAGAGCACGCTCCGCGATGCGGCGCTGGTTCTCCATCGCCTCGCGGTCTTTTTCGTTCGCCGCGTACCACGGCGTGCCCGGCGCGTAGCGAGTCGCGAGCTCGGCTGCCGCGGCGTCGGCCGCGAACTTGTCGCCCTTGAGCTCGAACACGTTGACGATCTCCTGATGGACGACCGGGTTCTTCGGGTTCAGCTCCCACGGTGGGCCGATGGCGATGCGATACGAGTCGACAGCCTGATCCCAGGCTTGGAGATCCGTGAACGCCTTGCCGAGCGCGACCCACACGTCGCGGACGTGCGGCTCGTTCTCGCGGCCTTTGTAGAAGTTCTTCGCGCGATCGAACGACCGCACCGGATCCGAGTTGGCTTCGCCTTCCCACGGATCGGTGAACGCGACGGAGATGTACTGCAGTGACTCGTCGCGGAGCTCGAGCGCCGGCGTGCCGCCGTTCGCGACGATCTGGTCGTAGAGCTTGATCGATTCGTCGAAGCGCTGGATCGAGTCGAACAGCTTGTCGCGCTTGTAGTAGCTCCACGCGAGCTTGTAGAGCGACTCGGCGTACAGCTTCGAGTCATTGCCGCCGTTGGCGACCTTCAGGTACGCCGCGATCGCTTCGTCGATCTCGCCGGGGACGGTGAAGTGGTAGTCGGCGATGCCGCGGACCCACGCGTGACGAACGAGCTCGGGCTCGGCATCCTTGTAGGGTGTGCACGTCGCGTATGGATCGCGCAGCGTCTTCTGCTCGATGCGCTTGAGCGCTTCCTGCCGCGTCGGCGCCTTGGCCGGCGGATCGTTCCACTTGTACTGATTCGCGCAGGTCAGCGCGAGGAAGAGCTGGAGCGAGCGACGCTCGTCCTTCTTCATGCCGTAGTACGCCGCGAGGTACAGCGTCGACGGTGTCTGGCGGTACTTCGGGAACTTGGCGAGGATGTCTTCCCACAGCGCGATCGACTTCGAGTAGTCCGCGGAGACGCCGCCCTCGGGCTGCGCTTGACCGGACTGCTCGATCGCGACGAGCTGCTGTTCGACGATCTCGTCCGCGAGATCGATATACAGATCCGCGAGGCGGAACATCGCGTCGGGCGTGAACTGCTCGTGGTCCGGGTGATTGACGAGGAACTTCTCGAGCAGCGCGACGGTCTCGCCGTGCTTCTTGCCCTTCATCGCCTCGGTCTTGGCGATGCGATCTGCGTAGCGCTTCGCGAGGTCCGCGGTCCGCGAGTCGTACTCGCGACGCGCGATCGTGCGCATGCGCGTGTCGTGCTCCGTGGCCGCTTGCGTGAACTTCTCGAAGTCGGCTTCGACCTCGGCGAGCTCGCGCTTCTCCTCGGGGGAGAGCTGGATCGGCGCGGTCACTTGCGGTCCGAGGCCGGGGCCGTTAGCAGGTCCGGTCGGGAACGGCTGCGGCTGCGGAGCCGTATTGCTCGGCTGTGCGCCGGCGACGCTGCCGAGCAGCAGCGAGGCGATGGTGACGATCGCTGAGAGGCGCATTACTTCTTCCCTCCACCCGCCGGCTTGGTCTCGTTATCCGGACGCACCGTCGGCGCGGGAGCCGTCTTCGGCTCGGCCTCCGTCGGCTTGACGCGCTCGGTTCCGGTGCCCTTGTCGGGGCTGCCCGAGGTCTTCGGAGCGTCGAACTTCTTTTCGACGTTGCTCTGCGGCGTGTTCGTGCCCTGCGGCGTCGCCGTGGTCTGTTCGAGGATGTCCTTGAACTCGTCGGTGATCAGCTTCAGCTCGCGCGAGCGCGACAGGTTCAAGCGCTTGAACTCGTCGTCCGCGTCCTCTTTTTGCGACCACACGACGTCGATCGCGCCGACATCGGTGCGCACGATCACGTCGTAGAACTTCGCCTTCACGTTCTTGAAGCTCGACGCGAGGATCGTTCCACCGATCGCGCGCGACTCGAGCTCGTACTCCGCGAGCTCCTTGTTGTAGGCATCGACGTTCGCGCGCTCTTTCGCGAGCGTGTCCTTCGCCTGTACGAGCGCGGTGTCGACGATGCTCTCGATCTTGAGCTCGGTCTGCTGCAGCTCGTCCGAGATGCGCATCGCGCGATCGCCGAGCGAGACCAAGCGCTTCGAACGGCTCGGATCACGGCTCGCACTCGCGAAGCCCGCGATCGCGCGGTGCTCGGCATCCTGCGCGGCCTTGAGATCGCGGCGCTGCTTGCGCGCGGCCCACAGCGCGTCGTCGCCGTGACCCGAGAGATCGCGACCGACCGTGATCTCGGCCTTGAGCTCGCGGAGCTCTGCCTCGATCGCAGCGAGCTCGCCAGCGGTCGCCACGAGCTCCGTCTTCGTCGAGGTCTTCACCTCGTCGCTGACGAGTGCGGCTCCATCGACCGGCTTGTCCGTGACGTACTTGCGTGCGGCGACGGCCATCGCCTGCGTGCCATCGATCGCCGTGCGGATCTCCGTCGTGGTCTCGACGAGCGCGTCGTACCCGGCGCGCTCTCCGTTGACGAGCGACTTGTGCGCGGCTTCGCCGTCGGGCGCGGCGGCCCATGCTTGCGCGAGCGACTTGCGCGTGGCCTGCAGGCCCGCGAGGTCACCGCTCGGTTGGATCAAGCCCGCCTGCTGATCGGCGAGGTCGTTCCGGATCGCGATCAGATCGCGCTGGATCTCGCCGATGCGCTCGCGACGAGAGTTGATCGCGGGATACACGACGCTCTTGTCGTTCGCCGCGAGCACCGCTTCGAGACGCGCGATGGTGTTCTCGCTCTCGGTCAGGTGCGCTTGGATCGTTCCGAGGTCGACCTGGTTCGCGACCGCGCGCTGCGTCTCGGGCTCCTCGCGCAGGTACTGCGCGGCGGCCTCGGGGATCGGCGCGACGGCCTGGAACGTCTGGTTCTGGCGCTCGGCGAGCTGCGCGAGATAGTCGGCGGCATCGCCACCGCTCTCGAGCATCGCCGACAGCGCGACGTACGACGGGTAGTACGCGTCGTGCGTCTCCGTGAACACCGCCGCTGCCTTGTCGTACTCGACTGCGGGATCGGTCTGATTCGCTTCGACGGTGTTCGTGATCTGCGCCTGACGATTCATCTGCGCCTTGCGGATCCGCAGATTTCCCTCGAGCACGCGCGTCGTCGCGGTGCGGTTCGAGTTCGGCGTGGACAGCGCGAGCAGCTCGAGCGCGCGCAGCGC
>JBGARE010000059.1:0-31560 GCA_044230415.1 Kofleriaceae bacterium | reverse complement strand
TTTCCCTCGAGCACGCGCGTCGTCGCGGTGCGGTTCGAGTTCGGCGTGGACAGCGCGAGCAGCTCGAGCGCGCGCAGCGCTTTGTCGAACTGCTTGCCCTTCACGTAGACCCACGCGACCTCGTACAGCGCGTCGGTGAACAGATCCGAGTTGCGATCGATCAGCAGGTAGCTATCGATCGCCTTCGACGGCTGATCGCGCTCGTAGTACAGGCGGCCGAGCGCGAGCTGCGCGAGCTCGACGACGCGGCGATCGTTCGCCGTTTTCGGCTTGCGCGAGGACAGCGCCGTGAACGCCTCGATGGCGCGCGCGGTGTCTTGCTTCGCGACGAGCGAGGTCGCGACGTAGTACTGCGCTTGCGCGTCGAACGCGGAGTCCTTCGGGACCTCGTTCAGCTGCGCGATCGCGTCGTCGTACTTGCCCTGCGAGAACAGCCACTTTCCTCGCACGTAGGGCGCTTGCGCCATGCGGGGCGTGATGCGATCGAGCGCGGCGAGGTTCGCATCGACATCCGTCGCGTCCTGCTGCGCGATCGCGATCTCGACGAGGCGAACGAGCGAGAGCCCGTAGTAGCGAGCGCTCGCGTTGTTCTTCGCGGTGACCTGCGAGAAGTACGAGCGCGCGGCGCCCTTGTCGCCTTTGTGGAACAGCGACTCGCCGAGGTAGTACAGCGCGGCCTCCTGTTCGGGGCCCGGTCGACCGGACATCTCGAACAGCATCAGCGCCGCGGCGTCGTAGTCACCGAGGGCGAACGTGACCTGCGCGTCCGCGAGCCTGCGCCCGGGCTGCGCGTTGTCCGTGTTCAACGTCGGTAGTGTCTGCGAGATCTGTCGAGCTTCTTGCTCGTACAGATTCAACTTGCCGTCGACGTCCGCCGACGCCGTCCCCGCCAGGCACAGCGTCCCGGAGGCGACGACCGACGCTAGATACCTGGCGAGTCGCCGCATCGATTATTTCCCCGCGGGGGTGGCTGCTGCCGCGGCGGGCGCGGGGGCCTCGTTGGGCTTGTCCGGGCTCGCCTGCGTCACCTTGCACTCGACGGCGGGACGATTCTCGAGCGGCGTGGTCGCGCCGCCCTTCTCGAAGCCGCGGCAATCGACCTTCGCGAGCTTGCCTTCCCCCGCGATGAACGTGGAGTTTCCACGCGCGGTGAACGTGTACTTCGAGAGGTACTCGAACACGCCGTAGCCATGACCGCGATACGTCGCAGCGACGGCGAGCGTGTGATTGCCCGGCGCGATCGGTCCCGCGAAGACGTCGAACGCCTTCGTCTTGTAGAGATCCTCGGCCGTCTCGTCGGTGCGCACGAACACCTGCGTGCCGTCGAGCGTGTAGATCAACTTGATCAGCCGGAACGAGCTTCCCATCTCGTTCGCGTGTGCGATCAACGCCTGTGCACCGACGCCACCGCCGATGAGCTGCTCCTTCAGCAACTGCACGCGCGCTTTGAGCTGCCACGCACGTTCTTTGAGCGCTTGGGTCTTTTGCTCGAGGCGACGCATGCGGACGGCTGTCGGCATGTCCTCTGGCTTCACGGTCGTTGGGTCGACCGCATCCGCACTTCCGGAACCCGTTGCCGGGGCGGTCGCAGATCCGCTACCCGACGCGGGTGCTGGTGCGGGCGCCCCGGGCTGAGCCAGGGCAGTCGCTCCAACAACGAGCGATGAAACGACGAGCAGTGACGAAGACGTTCGCATGCCGAATCTCCATGCCCGGCAAGGCCGGGATCCCTCACTGCGCCGACCGGACGTTCGGCGCATTTTCCTTTTGGATAGGAGCGGTTGTAACACTGGCCCGGGGGCCCTTCAAGCAAGGGGTTCCGAGCTTTTCGGTGCCTCACCCGCGTCTGGCGTTCACGAGGTGTGACCAGAGTCGCTCGAGAACTTCGCGGGTCCCTTCACGGGTCGCGGCCGACATCACGAACAATTCGACACCGCGCTTCGCGAACTCGGCCTTGAGCGCGTCGATCTGCTCCGGATCGACCGCGTCGGACTTGTTGAGCGCGACAACCTGAGGCGTATTCGCGAGGTCAGGAGCGTACTGGGCAAGCTCTCGATTGATCACGTCGAAGTCGGTGAGCGGGTCACGCTCCGGACCGGTGGTGAACGTGTCGTCGAGGATGTGCAGCAGAACGCGGCACCTCTCCACATGGCGCAAGAACTGGTGACCGAGGCCCGCGCCTTCGGAGGCGCCCTCGATCAGACCGGGGATGTCGGCGATGACAAAATTGCGCTCGTCCGAGAGCTGGACGACCCCGAGGTTCGGGACCAGCGTCGTGAACGGATAATCAGCCACTTTCGGTCGCGCCCGCGAGACCGAGCTGATGAACGTCGATTTGCCCACGTTGGGAAACCCGAGCAAGCCGACGTCCGCGAGCAGCTTGAGCTCGAGCCGCACCACGCGCGCTTCGCCGAGCGTGCCGGGCTCCGCCTTCGTCGGTGCTTGGTTCCACGGGGTCTTGAAGTGGATGTTTCCGCGGCCGCCGATGCCGCCCTTGGCGATCACGAACGTCGCGTCTGCCGTCGACAGATCGACCAGCTGGTCGTTGGTCTCCGCGTCGTAGACCACGGTGCCGACGGGAACCTTGATCAACAGGTCCTCGCCCTTCGCGCCGTACTGATCCTTGTTGCGCCCGTCCTCGCCGCGGTCGGCCTTGTACGAGCGGCGGTACTTGAAGTCGAGCAGCGAGGACATGTTCGGATCGACGACGATCACGATGCTGCCGCCGTTGCCGCCATCGCCACCGGACGGTCCACCATGGGGCACGCCGTCCTCGCGGCGCATGGCCGCCGAGCCGTTGCCGCCATCGCCCGCCTTGACGGTGATGGTCGCTTCGTCGATGAACTGCATGGCGAGGCCGCGTAGATAGCATGACGACGACCTGGCTCGGCGTTTGGACGCGCGCGGTGATCGGTCCCGCATTCCGACGGGCCGCGGCCGTGTGGGCGGGCTGCGCGATCATCGCAGCCATCATCTTCGGCCCGACCGCGATGCACCCACGGGACATCACGCGGCTCGCCCTCCACGAGCCCGGAGCGGCCGTGGTCCTCGGTGGCACGTGGCTGCTCGTGTTCGCGCCGATCGCCCGCGCGCTCCTGCACGCCGACGAGGCGCGCTTCTTGCGGTCGCTTCCGTCGCCGCGAGTCACGCCCGAGCTCGTGCGCATCGGCGCGATCGTCGGGCTACAGCTGCCGTGGCTCTTGCTCTGGTTCATCGGCGAGCAGGCGTGGGGGCTCGCGGTGTTCGCCACGTCGACGATCGTCCTCGTCGCGGTCGCGTGGTGGCGACCCGCTCGTCGAGCGAGCGGCATGCCGCGGTGGCGATCGTCGCTCGCGGCGCTCGGCGGCGTGTATCGCGCAGCGCTCGCGCGGCGCGCCGGCGATGCGCTCGTGCGTGGTGCCGGACTCGCGATCTTCGCTGGTCTCGCCGGCGGGCTGTTCGTGCGCAACAACGTGCTCGCCGGCGAGCCCGCGGCACGTATTGCCGCGTCGGTGATCGCGATGATGGCGGTGCCCGCGCAGGTCGGCGTGCTCGGCGTGATTCTCGACGCGCACCGGCGGTCCACGTGGCTCGCGGAGTCGCTCGGCATCGCGACGCACACGCGGACGCTCGCGCTCGTCCTCGTGATCGCGATGCTGAACATCGCCGCTGTACTGCTCGCGATCGCCGGCGCGGTGATCGTGCTCGTGACGGCAGCGTCCGCTCGCTACACGAACATCCCCGCGGTCGCGTGGTACTCGCTGGACGCCTCGACGGTCGGCTGGATCGCGATCACTTGCATCGGCTGCGCGATCGCATCGGCGATGGCCACGACACGCGTGATCCTCGGCGCGCAGAGCTCGCCGAACGCTGCGATCCGCATGGCGATCGGTTCGCTCGCCGTCGGGGTCGCGACGATCGCAGCATTGCAGCTGTTCGGTGCGGGCGTGGGGATCGTGGCGCTCCTCGTCGGGATGCTGTTCGCTGTCACGAGTTGGAGAGTGCGCCCGTGACGATCGACGATGTGCGCGTGACAACTGCAGAGGTGTGCTCGTGACCCTCGTCGTGGATCGCGTGACGATCAAGCGCGGTGCGCGTATCGTGATCGACGAGCTCTCGCTGCGCGTCGATGCCGGCGAGACCGTGGGGCTCGTCGGTGCCAACGGCTGCGGCAAGTCCACGCTGCTCTCGTGCATCGCCGGCGTGCTCGCGCCGCGCGATGGGCGCGTCGAGGTCGACGGCGCCAACGTGTGGGGCGGCTCGGCGCAGCGCGCGCGTTCGCGACGCGCGATGGGCTACGTGCCCGAGGGAGCCGATCCGCCGGGCTTCCTGCGCGCCGAGGAGCTGTGGGCCCTGTGCGCCGCGAGCCGCGGTGTCGCGACGCCGGGCACGGCGCTCGTCGATGCGCTCGGTCTCGACGAGGTCGCGAGCCTCTCACTCGACAAGATGTCGCTCGGTCAACGCAGGCGCGCGTGCCTCGGAGCCGCGCTTCTCGGTCCTCCGAAGCTCCTCGTGCTCGACGAGCCCGACAACGGGCTCGACGTGAAGCGGCTCGCCGCGCTCGTCGATCTCGTCACCGCGCACGCGCGATCCGGCGGCGCGACGATCCTCGCATCGCACGACGCGGCGTGGCTCGATCAGCTCGACGCGCGGCGAGTCGCGATGTGATCACGACGCCGCGGTGATGTCGACGCTGTGATCACGACGCCGTGGTGATGTCGACGCTGTGATCACGACGCCGCGGTGATGTCGCGGCACGCATCGAGCGTGAAGCCGTACGGGTGCGCGCTCGCGAAGTTCACGATCACGCCCTTCGCCAGCGTCGGTCCCGCGGTGCCGAAAAGCTCTTCGCCGGTGACGCGCACGAAGCTGACGCGCTCGCGATCCGCGTCGCTGCCCGTGGCCATGAACGTCTCGATCATGTCCTCGGCGGTGAACGCCGCGACCATGTCTCCATGCGGGGTCGGCAGGGCGATCACGTTGTGGCCTTGGCCGAGCACGCCGAAGTACGGCACGTAATACGCGTAGCTCTTGATGTCCGCGTAGCGTCCCTCGGCCATCGCGCGTTCGCTGCGAGCACCGCGGGCGATGCGGCGAAACACGTCGAGCTGGTCGGTCTGGATGTCGAGCGAGATCGGCGACGCCGGATCGATGCGCAGCACGACGATCTTCGGATCGAGCTCCGCGATCACGTTCTCGAGGATCTTCTCGCGCCAGATCGGACCGATCGCCGCGGCGTGGAACTTGTTCGCCGCTGCTTGATGAGCGTCCTCGCTCGAGAGCAGCCACGTCGAGATCGTCATGGCCTCGTCGGTGACGACGAACGTCGGCGGCGCGTCTGGATTCTGCCGAGGGATGCGCCACTCGGTGTACGCGAGGAACGCGCGCAGCATCGCGTGGTAGCCGATCTGGCGGTTCACGCCGGCGAGGATCGCTTCCTGCGGAGTCATCCGCGGACGATACGTGTGATCGCAGGCGCGGTCTCGCCTCGACGCCGGGACTATGGAGCCGTCTGGCGTTCCCACAGCTCGAGCGTCGTCATCGCTTCGTCGACGGACGCGCCACACATCTCGACCTGTGGCTTCAGATCGCGACACACCGACGGGCGCTCGGGCGATCCGAACAACGCGCAGCGAATGTCATCCGTCAGATGCGGACAACGAACGCCGGCGAGCTTTCCTGCTGGAAAGCCGGGCATGGGTGCCGAGATCGACGGAGCGATGCAACACGCACCGCATCCGGATCGGCACTCGAGAATCACGAAGCGGCGGCGGTCTTCGTCGCGTCGGTCGGGTAGACCGAGATCTTCGTGCGCTTCTTGCCGTCGCGCTCGAACTTCACTTCGCCCGCGACGAGCGCGAACAGGGTGAAGTCGCGGCCGCGGCCGACGTTGTTGCCGGCGTGGAAGAGCGTGCCCGCCTGGCGAACCAGGATCGAGCCAGCGGTGACGAGCTCGCCACCGAACCGCTTCACGCCGCGCATCTTCGGCAGCGAGTCGCGGCCGTTACGAGTGGAGCCTTGTCCTTTTTTGTGTGCCATGGCGCTTCTGCAACTTTCTTTCGGATCGGCTAGGCGTTGATCGCGGCGATCTTCACCGCGGTGTAGTCCTGACGATGCCCGTTCTTGCGAACGTAGTTCTTCCGACGGCGGAACTTGAAGACGACGAGCTTCTCGCCGCGTCCTTGTTCCACGATCTCGCCGGTGACCTTCGCACCAGCGACGGTCGGCTTGCCCACGGTGACATTGCCACCGTCGCCCGACGAGACGAGGAGCACCTGGTCGAACACGACCGAGGCACCCTTGTCACCATCAAGCTTCTCGACCACTACGGTCGCTCCGGGCTCGACCCGGTACTGTTTTCCACCCGTCTGAATCACGGCGTACATTGACTTGGCTCCGCTAAAAACGCTTTCGGAATCGCGGACTTTACTGATCGCGAGCCCAACGTCAAGAGACCGTTGTGAGCTCATTCGAGCCGTCGCGGATCGTCGAAGATGATCAGGCAGTTAGCGTCCCAGTCGGCGATGAAGCAATTCGGTCGCGAGCACGGGATTGGCCCGGCCCCCCGTCTCCTTCATGACCTGACCCACAAAGAACCCGAACAAGCCGTCCTTGCCGGCGAGGTAGTCCGCGGCCTGTTTCGCGTTCTTGGTGACGATGGCATCGATGATCGGCAGGAGGGTCGCCTCGTCGCTGATCTGCTGGACCCCGCGACGCTCGACGATCGCGCGCGGCTCCTCGCCGGTCGTGTACGACTCCTCGAAGATCTCCTTGCCGATCTTGCCGCTGATCGTGCCCTGCTCGACGAGGAGCACGAGCGCGGCGAGGTGTCCCGCGGACATCGGTGACTCGGCGATCGACCGGCCGCTCGCGTTCAGCTTGCCGAGCAGCTCGTTGATGATCCAGTTCGCGCAGGCACGGCCCTTGGTGCCCGCGGTCATCTTCTCGGCGAGCTCGAAGTAGTCCGCGAGCGCGCGATCGCCGACGAGCGTGCGCGCGTCATCGGGGGCGAGCTCCATGGTCTCGATGTAGCGAGCGAAGCGCGCAGCAGGAAGCTCCGGCAACGAGCGCAGCACGCCGGTCATCATCTCGCCGTCGACGACGAGCGGCGGCAGATCGGGATCCGGGAAGTAGCGATAGTCGTTCGCCTCCTCCTTGGATCGCATCGTCTGCGACTGGCCCGCATCGGCGTCCCACAGCCGGGTCTCGCGCTCGATGCGGCCGCCGCTCTCGATGATGCGGAGCTGCCGGGCGATCTCGTGATCGACCGCGTTCTGCACGAAGCGAAACGAGTTGATGTTCTTCAGCTCGGTGCGCGTGCCGAGGCGATCCTCGCCGCGCAATCGTATCGACACGTTCGCATCGCAGCGGAGGTGGCCCTTCTCCATGTCCGCTTCGGCGATGTCGAGCCAACGCACGAGGCGCTGGAGCGAGCGCATGAATTCGGCCGCTTCCTCGGCGGAGGTCAGCTCCGGCGCGGTCACCACCTCGACGAGCGGCACGCCCGACCGATTGAGATCGACGTGCGAGATCGCGCCGACATGCGTGTTCTTGCCGGCATCCTCCTCGAGGTGGATGCGCTGGAGGTTCACGCGCTTCACGCCGCCGCCGAGGATCAGATCGAGGTGGCCGTTCTCGCAGAGCGGCTCGTCGAACTGCGAGATCTGATAGCCCTTCGGGAGATCGGGATAGAAGTAGTGCTTGCGCGCGAACCGCGACTTCGCGCGGATCTGCGAGCCGGTGGCGACGCCGAGCTTGAGCGCCAGCTCGACGACCTTGCGATTGAACACCGGCAGCGTCCCCGGCATGCCCATCACGAGCGGATCGGTGAGCGAGTTCGGCGGCGCACCGAACGCGGTCGCGGAGCTCGAGAAGATCTTCGATTTCGTCGCGAGCTGGACGTGGACCTCGAGACCGATCACCGGCTCGTAGAGCTCGAGCAGCTCTTTGATCGAGCGGGTCACGCGAAGCCTTTCGGACGTGCATCGCCGACGAGCGCGGCGCGTTCGATCGCGCGGCCCGTGCGGATCAGCGTGGCTTCGTCGAGCGGCTTGCCGAGGAGCTGCGCACCGACGGGGAGTCCACCGGGCGTCAGGCCACACGGAACGCTCATGCCCGGCAGGCCCGCGAGGTTGCACGCGAGCGTGAAGATGTCGGCGAGGTACATGTCCATCGGCGTCGCCTTCGCGCCGAACGCGAAGGCGGCCGTCGGTGTCGTCGGCGTGAGGATCACGTCGACCTTCGCGAACGCGTCGTCGAAGTCGCGCTTGATCAACGCGCGGATCTGCTGCGACTTCTTGTAGAACGCGTCGTAGTAGCCACTGCGCAGCGCGTACGTGCCGAGCATGATCCGGCGCTTCACCTCGGGGCCGAAGCCCGCGCCGCGCGTCTTCATGTAGAGGTCGAGCAGGTCGGTCGCCTCGGCGCGCGTGCCGTAGCGAACGCCGTCGTAGCGCGACAGGTTCGACGACGCCTCGGCCGGCGCGACGATGTAATACGCGGCGAGCGCGAGGTGCGTGTGCGGAAGCGTGACGTCGACGATCTCGGCGCCCGCGTCGCGCAGCGCGGCGATCGTCTTGTCGAGCGCGGCCTTCACGTCGGCGTCGAGCGCGTCGACGAAGTACTCCCTCGGCAGGCCGACCTTGAGGCCCTTCACATCACTCGTGCCGAGTGCCTCGGCGAACGACGGCGCCGGCACGTTCAGCGAGGTCGAGTCGCGCGGATCGTGACCCGCGATCGCTTCGAGCACGATCGCGCAATCCTCGACGCTGCGTGCGAGCGGGCCGACCTGATCCAACGACGACGCGTACGCGATCACGCCCCACCGCGATACGCGACCGTACGTGGGCTTGAGCCCGACGACGCCGCAGAACGCAGCCGGCTGACGGATCGAGCCACCGGTGTCCGTGCCGAGGCTCGCGGTCGCGAGGCCCGCCGCGACCGCGGCCGCGCTGCCGCCGGAGCTACCGCCGGGAACCCGCGTGGTGTCCCATGGATTCTTCGTTGGCTTGAATGCGGAGCGCTCGGTCGAGCTGCCCATGCCGAACTCGTCGAGGTTCGTCTTGCCGATGATGATCGCGCCCGCCGCGCGCAGCTTTTCGACCACCGTCGCGTCGTACGGAGGCATCCAGCCGGCGAGGATCTTCGAGCCTGCCGTCGTCGTGGTGCCCTTGGTGACGAGGTTGTCCTTGAGCGCGATCGGTACGCCGGCGAGCGGTCCGAGCGGTCCACCACCGGCGCGCGTCGCGTCGATCATGATCGCCTCGGTGCGTGCTTTCTCGGCGCACAGCGCGAGATACGCGCCGAGCTCGCCATCGTGCGTCTCGATCCGCGCGAACACGGCATCGACGATCTCCGTCGCGTTGATCTCGCCCGCCTTCACGCGGCGCGCGGTATCTGCGACCGACCCGTACGAGCTCACTTGCTGTCCCCGTACGAGATGATCGCCGGCACCACGATGAAATCACCGTCGCGCTTCGGTGCTCCACCGAGCGCTTCGTCGACGGGCAGCGACGGCATCACGTTGTCGTCGCGCAGCGGGAGATCCATCGGCACCGCATGCGTCATCGGCGCGACGTCCGTGGTGTCCACGCTCGCGAGCACCGCGAAGTGCTCGAGGATCGCGCCGAGCTCTTCCTGCATCGCCGCGCGCTCCGTCTCGTCGAGATAGAGCCGCGCGAGCAGCGCGATCTCGTCGACCTCTTTTCGCTCCAGGGCCATGCGCGCTCAGTCTGGCAGCGGCTGCGGCTGCAGCTCGGGCTTTCCGCCCATCCGTCCCGCCAGCTCCGCGCCCCACTTCAAGTACTCGTCGGCGACGCGGCCCGCACCGTTCACGTCGCCCTTCTCCAGCGCCGCGATCAGCTCGCGATGATGCGTGCGAACCGTGTCGCCCGGTCCCGCGAGGTTCGCGAGCAGCGGCGTGAAGTTCCGGACGCCATCGCGCACCGTGTTGATCAACAGCAGCATCACCTGGTTGCCGCACAGCTGCGCGAGCGCGACATAGAAGTCGAAGTCGAGATCGAACAGCTCTCCCGCGTTCGTCGTGATGTCGGCCTTGTCGGCGAGCGCCTTCAGCTTCGACAGCGCGTCGCGATCCTTCGCCCCGCGCGCCGCGGCCAACCGAGCGAGCTCGCGCCCGAAGATGCGACGGAACTCGAGCAGATCGCGGATCAGCTCGGGCTTGCCGCCGGCGAGCGGCAGCAGGTGCTGCACCAGCTCGATGCCGCCCGTCTCCATGAAGTTCTGCACGCGGGTGCCATCGCCCTGCCGGATCCGCACCAGCCCCAGGTGCTCGAGCTTCTTGAGCGCTTCGCGCAGCGACGCGCGATTGACGCGCAACCGCTTGGACAACTCGCGCTCCGGGGGGAGCTTCGATCCAGGTGGGTATTGCCCGTTGAGGATGAGCGCACGCAGCTGCTCGGCGATCTCCTCGGCAACACGCTGCTTCTCGACCGGTTTGAGCATTCCGCAACGCGACACTAACCCAGCTTGAGGACCGAATGAACGCCGTGATACCAGGAACGAATGTCGAGTCGGCCAGCGCTCGACGTGGCCTCCGCGCCACGAGTCCTCGTCCGCGATGGCGAGCGAACGCACGACGTGTTCGAGATCGTCGATCTCGACGAGAACACGCTTCGCGTACGTAGCCCGTTGCTGTTCGAGATCGGCGAGGAGCTCCACCTTCGCATCTCGAGCCGCACGCCTCCGGACGTGACGGCACGCGTACTGGCACACGTCGGCAATGGAGATGCACGTGTCACCGAGCTCGAGATCCTGACTACAACGGCCTGAGTTCCGCGTAGATGCGTGCTGCGCGAGAATCTGCCGTAACGCCCGGGCAGGTTCCGCGACTACCAGAGCGTAGGAGTGTCACACATGGACAAATGGGGTGTTGTTCTCGCGCTCGCGCTCTCCGCGTGCGCCGTCGATTCCGACTCTGATCCTTCGAATCGCGAACCAGAACCGATCGCGCGTCGTTGCGGTCCGTTCGGCTGCTTGCAGAACACGGCTACGGGTCCCGACGACGAGGTCTTCGACGAGCTCGACGCCAGCGGCAAGCTCGCGAACGCCGACGGTGTACGGATCGAGTCGTTCACGCTCCACGGTGGGATTCCCGCCAAGCTTCACGCGATACGCGATCGCCTCGTCGCCTATGACTCCTCGGGGAACGTGTACGAGGGTGATGCTCTCGACGGTGCCGTGCTGATCTTGTCGAAGCACGACGTCCCGGCGTTCGAGGCCGAGTTCGCGGTCGACACGACCGGGGTCGCCTTCTGGGGCGGTGACACGAGCGAGACGGCGGAGGTGTACGACATCCTGGTTCGTCGGATCGGGGCGACCGGAGGAAAGAGTGCCTGCCGCAACGATCCGCCCATGTCCGTGAACGAGTGGCCTGGAAACCCGTATGCCGCCGTGGTGTTCGAGGGAGATCGCTACGATCACGATTCGCACACTGTCTCGGACAGCACCGGCAGCACGTGGTTCAACATCGCATGCGCCGGTGGATACCCCGCGAAGCTTCACCTCCTTCGTCACACCTGGGCGGGTAGCTTCAGCAAGACCACGGGTACCCAGCGCTGGGAGACCAAGCTCTCGCACCGCCAGGTCTACCTGCGAGCGATCACGGCGGACTATCACGGCAACGGCGACACGTACACGCGGTCGGGCGTTCCGCTCCTATACGGAGATGCGGCCGGGATCTATCCGATGCCCGACGGAGGAACCGTGGAGGCGATCTGGAACGAGAATGGTGCGATCTGCTTGAACGACCCGCGCATCATGCTTCGAGCGGAGGTCGATCCGACCAACGAGATCCCTTGGTGCCCGGGTCATGCGAAGTGGTTCAAGCTGGGGTACGTGCTCACGGCGATTCCGTGAGCGCCACGGCCTGCGAGAGGTAGCGGCGCGCGATCGCGGTCGCGTGGATCGGGATGGCGCGCAGTCGTATCAGCACCTGCTGTAGGAGATCTCTCGCTTCGCGTCGCCCCATCGAATGCAAGACGCGACCTCGCGCGAGATCGATCTTGAGGCGATGAAACTCGCTGTACCAGTCGCCATCCTCCACTCGAGCACTTGCCGCAGCGTCGTCGAGGAGGCGTAGCGCTTCCACGCCATCTCCACGCCACCACACGAGGTAGCCCGGCAGCTCGGGATACGTGGTTGCTTGCCCGAGGGTCGCGCTGTGCTCGGCGGCGGCGATGGCTGCCGAGCGCTCGCCAAGCGCATCGTGGAGCTCGGCGACCTCGGCCCAGCACTCCGCCGAGCGCTCTGGCAGGCTCGGGTGCCCCTCCATCGCTTCACACGCCGGGCGTAGCTCGTCGAGCGCGGCCCGCGGCGATGACATCGTCACGGTCGCGCGCAGGTAACGATTCCACAGCGTGAGGGGATGTCCCGCACCGAGCACCGAGCTCAATCGGTCGACCACCTCTCGCTGCTTGCCATCGCCCTCGATCGGATCATCGGCTACGACGAGCAAGTTCGCGTGGATGACGAGGAGCTCGATCGCCCCCGCACCAGTCACCTGGGTCGCGATCTGTTCGGCGCGCGTGATCCGCTTACGCGCCTCCTCGCGTCGCCCCGCGAGCCAGGCCAGCGACGCGAGGTTGTTCTCGAGGAGTGCGCGTCCGAAGTGAGCGGTCGATGTGCTGGCAGCGACGGCCTCGATGACATCGGAGCCTGCCTCCGCGGACGCGAGGTTCTCGAAGTTCCCTTCCACGAACGCGCGCCGTGCCCACGCTTCGATCGCGAGGGGAATGGCCCCTGCGCGAAGCGACAGCGTCGTCGCCTCGCGAAGCGGCGCGAGCGCGACCGTGGGATCGTCGGTGGACATCGCCGCGTGACCGTCGACGAGCAGCGCCTCCGCGAGGATCGGTTCGTAGGCGACCTGGCGTGCGCGCACGATCGTCTCGCGCATCATGTCGCGTGCCGGAACGAACTCTCCCGCAGAAATCATTACGCGGGCGCGCTCGATGTCGGCGCGCAGGCTCGCGACCTGCCCTGCAACGTGTGCTGGTGGCAACGCGACCGACGCCGTCAGGAGCTCTCGATCCGAACACGCGCGCGGATCGGGAAGCGACGCTGCAGCGAGCGCCACGTTGGGCAGCGTCTCGGCCGTGGCCGTGGTCGCGATGCGCCCGAGCTCCGAGCGCGCGATGCGTCCACGATCGAGGCAGATCATGCGCCGATCGAACATGTCGTCGGAGTGCACGCCGCGGCGGTGATCGAGACACGCCGCGCGATGTGCGGAGGCCCAGGTCGTCGCGTGCGAGGCGAGCTGCGGCTCGAGCCTCGCCGCGAGCTCCTTGCCGTAGCTCCCGAGTGCCGACGCGCGGCCGAGCGCCATCGCTTGCTGCGCGGGCACCCACGCGGCGGCAATCTCTGCCTCGCCACCTCCGCAGATCTCGATCGCGTCCCCTCGAGACTGGAAGAGCGCGATCCCCGCGGCGACGATCACCACGCTGCTCGCGATGACGATTCGGCGACGGAGCACGCGCGCCGGATCGCGACCGAGTGCGCCGACTAGCTCGTGCATCGACGGATATCGCAACGCGGGGTCTGACGACAGGCCGCGTTCGATGACCGCGGCGATCCAGCGAGGCGGCGAACCGCCGAGCGACTCCGCGAGGGACACGCAGAGGCCGTACTGATCGACGGCGGGCGTGAGCACTTCGTTGTTCTTCTGCTCGGGAGCCATGTACTTCGGCGTCCCGGCACCGCGTCCATGCGCTGCATTCGCTTCGCACGCGAGCCCGAAATCGACGACGCGCACGCGCTGATCATCCCCGACGAGCAGGTTGTCGGGTTTGACGTCGCGATGGATCAAGCCCGCGTCGTGCGCTGCGGCGAGCCCCGCACCTGCCTGGCGATACGCGTCGACGATCTCGGACGTCGAACGCTCGGCGCACCACTCGCGAAGCGTCGCTCCGCGGACGAGCTCCAGCACGATGTAGACGCGTCCTCGTTCGGTGCCGACATCGAACACGGGGACCACGTTCGGATGGGTCAGCTTCGCGAGCGCCTTCGCCTCGCTGAGTGCGGTCGTTTGTTCGCCCGGGCCGACCTGGATCATCTTCAGCGCGACGGCGCGGTCCAGCTGCGGATCATATGCCGAGTACACGACCCCCATTCCGCCGGCGCCGAGCCGCTCGAGAACCCGAAATCGTCCAAACCCCGGGGCGAGGTCGCCGAACAGCATGCGCTCGATGCGTGCACGCGCAAGTGCGAGCGCTGCCGGGTCGTCCGGCCGCGCGTCACCGATCGCGTCACCGATCGCGTCGTCGCTTGCATCGCCGTGGCCGGCGTCTTCCATCAACCCTCGTCGTCGGTGTCGGGCCGCGACAAGGCCACCGCGAGACCATCGTTCGCATCGACGAGCGCCGATCTCTCGATCCGCTCTCGCAGCACCTTTCGCGCGCGCAAGAGCCGCACGCGGATCGCGCCGGCCGTCGTGTCGAAGACCTCGGCCAGCGCGGCGGCGTCGAGGTCGTGCCAATAGTGCATCTCGAGCAAGAGCTGCTGCTCTGCAGGTAGCTGCGCGAGCGCCTCGCGAAGCTTGTGCGCGTCGCGTGCGTTACCGAGCTGACCGGGGAGCGAAGTGCGAATCTCGGCGATCGAGGTCACGTCGAAGTCGACGTGCTCGGCCTTGGGTAGCTTGCGCAGGTACGTGTACAGCTCGTTGCGCGCGATCGAGAACAGATACGTGCGGAAGCTCGACTCGCCGCGAAATCGGTCGCGCGCTGCGACACACGAGGTGAACGTTCTCTGCACGAGATCGTCGGCGTCACCGCCGACCTTGTGCTCGAAGAACCGATAGAGACCATCGAAGTGACGGCCGAATAACTGTTGACCGGCTCGCTGATCGCCCGAGCGCCATTGCACCAACAGCGCCGCATCGTCCTGGACCACGCCACCATCGTAGAGGCGATCGACACGCCGATCCAGCCACGTGGGAAGTGCTCCCACCTCGATCGCCGTTTGCCGCCGCAATTGCTGTAACGCTGGGTGACGTCGCCCGACTACCTCCTCGAATCGCACGAAGCGTTCTTGGAGGATCGATGGAATCGTTGGAGCGAACGGAACCGCACACGTCGTCAACGTCAACCGCGTCGGACTCGCACGTTGGCGAGCCGACGCGGAGCTTCTTCCCCCAGATGGACGAGCATGAGGCGTTCGACGAATCATCGACGCTCGAACATTCGTCCGCGACGAATCCGTTTGTCGGCATGTTCGACGAGAGCTCGTCGATGCCACACCGGGACGCTCTCGAGGCTGCGTTCGGGGATCTGTCTCATCTCGATGTTTCCGTTGATAGAGACTCGTGCGAGGAGCACGGTGCCGAGGCGTATGCCGAAGCCGGTCGAATCGTCACTGCGACGTCGACTCCCTCGCTGCACACGATGGCGCATGAGGTCGCGCACACGTTTCAGCAGCAACCCGGTCGGCATTTCATGCGGCCGGGCAACAACGCCGCGGAGCTCGAGGTCGAAGCGGACCGTATCGCGGATCGTGTTGTCGCCGGTGATCGCGTCGAGCCCCATGCCATCACGGCTGCACCAACTATCGGCAAACAGCTTCAGCAGTCACCGGCTGTCGCGGAAGGTCGCGCTCGTGGTGAAGCGAATGCAGCCGCGAACCACGCGTGCCACGACTACGACGCGAGCCTCCGCGAGCACGACACGCGCAATCCCCCACCGACGAGCCTCGACGAAGGGCGCGTCACCGTTCGGCACATCGATACGACCGCAATCGTGAATGCGCTCCTGTCGGCGTTCCGTCCTCGCGCGGAAGGTCGCGCCCTGCCCGATCAGAGCGACCTAGCGAGTCAACTCCGTTCGGAGCTCGGAAGAGTGGACACCGATATCACAGCTCCGATCGACGTCACGGTGCCTGGCACGGGTGGTGGCAATGCCTCGCTCTGGCAGTGCATCTTCCACCTCCATTTTGGACCGGCGACACTATCTGGCGTCTCGAACAACGTCGTGACCGCATCATCCGCGAGTGGCCAGGCCCAGGGGAACACCACCGGCGGAGCGGGCTCGATCAGCCTGCCGCCCGTCGGCATCACCGGCGGTTCCAGCTCGACGAGTGGCTCGTCGTCGGCTTCTGCACAATCGCAGAGTGATAACGCCGCGACAGAGAGTTGGCGGATGCCGATCGTTGGTGGCGTGAGCTGGCAGCGACGCGACAACGGTTCGATCTTCTCGAGCGCCAACCCCACGCCTTGGGGCTGGGTATCGATGCCGAGCGGGAGCTACTTCATGCTCCAACGAGGAACGAGCCGAACGACTTCGTGTACGTCTCAGGCACCGGCTGCAACGGCGCCGATCGCCACGCCGGCGATTCCGGCGCCGGCAGTTCCTGGTGTCGATCTGAACAACAGCCGCAGCACCGATGTCTCGCAGGAAACGCCCGCAGCGACGGCGGCACCCGCCGCGCCTGCCGCGACGCCGGCCGCCGCGCCCGCACGAACGGTGACGACGCCTGTGCCGCCGCCGCGGATCGCGCCCGCGCGGACGGTGACTGCGCCTGTTGCGCCGCCACGGATCGCGCCGCCACGGATCGCGCCGCCACGGATCGCGCCGCCACGGATCGCGCCGCCACGGATCGCGCCGCCACGGATCGCGCCGCCGCCACGGGTACCCGTTCTCGATCAGACGACGGACTGAGCCGCGCGCTCAGCGCTTGAGCCGACCGAACAAGCCACCCTTGTCACTACCGAGGCGCGCTTCGAGGACGCGCACCTCGGCCGTCGCATCGGCGTGATTGGGCTGCATGCGCAGCACCTCCTGGAACAGCTCGAGTGCCTTCTGATCTTTCCCGAGCATGCGCTCGACGCGCCCGAGGAAGAATCGGCCCGTGATCGCGCGCGGGGACTTGCGGATCGCTTGCTCGAGGCTCGCCCTCGTCGCCGTCGCGACCGCCATCTTGTCGGCGGCGGAGGCGAACTTCGCCCACGCGAGCGTCGCGTGATAGTCGGGCTCGTCGGGGTTGAGCTGGATCGCGCGCTCGAGCTCGCGGATCGCCGTCGCGAGCGAATCGCGCCGCAGCGCCATCTCGCCGCGGCGATAGGCCTCCTCGGACTCGAGGATGCGCATGGCCATCTCCTCGGCCTTCTGCTGGTCCGCCTTGATCGCCGCCTCGCCACCGCGGTTGAGAATGTCGATGTATTGATCGCGCCGCGTCGGATCGCTCAGCGTGGCGAACGCGTTGTTCACTTCGGCGAACAGTCGCTGCGCGCGACGCTGATCGTCGGGAATCCCGAGCGCCGACAAGCGATCCGGGTGCAGCTGTCGAGCGATGCTGAAGTACGCTTCGCGGATCTGCGCCGCGGTGGCTTCGCGAGGGAGGCCGAGCAGCGCGAAGTGATCGCCCTTGCTGTTCAGGATTGTCAGGCGCTGCTCGATCAGCTGGGCGACATCCGCCGTCGACTTCACGTCGATCGATCGGCTCGACGACACGGCGTTGCCCGCTGGCTTCGCGGTGGGGCGCGCGGCGCGCGGAGGTGCGCTCGTCGGTTTCGAACGCGTCGGCGCGCCGGCGGTCGCGGGACCGGCGAGTGGTGTCGTCGGCTCTCGATTGCGGATCGGCTGCGGAATCGGCGACGAGTCCATGCCCGTCATCGGTACCGTCGGTGTGCCCGGCCGCTTTGGAAGCCCCTCGATCACCGGCGGCTGCGTCTGCGCGCGATTCGGCGTCGGCTGCGTCTGCGCGCGATTCGCGGGCGGCTGCGTCTGTGCGCGATTCGCGGGCGGCTGCGTCTGTGCGCGGCTCGTCGGCGGCTGCGTCTGTGCACGCGGCGTGGCGATTCCCGGCGAGCTGCCCGGTGGTGTCATCCCCGGCGAGCTGCCCGGTGGTGTCATCCCCGGCGAGCTGCCGGGGATCATTCCCGGCGAGCTGCCCGGTGGCACGATGCCGGGAGAGCTCGCCGGCAGCGTCATTCCCGGCGAGCTGCCGGTGGGAGCGGTGAAGCTCGACGTCGTCGTGCGCGCCACGCCAGCCTCGTCGGGTGCGTAGGGTTGGATCCGCGGCGAGCTCGTCGGCGTGAGCACGCGCGGCGTCGCGGTCCGGATCGGCCCGCTCGACTCCTTGGTCCGCGCGGGATGGCTCGGCTCCTTCGTGCGTGGTCGCGGCGGCTCGGCGCTCGCTTCGTTGCACGAGACCAGCGCGTAGGTCACCGCGCGTACGAGGCGCGAATCGGCGCCTGGCTTCTCCATGTCGGCGATGCCGGCGCCCTGCTTGAGGGCCTGGAGGATCTCGTGCTCGTCGACGCCGAAGCCGTACTGCGGGAGATCCTCGATGGCTTCGGTGCGGATCTGAAACCAGCCGCCGTAGCTCGCGAGATCCGCGTTGAGGCGCGTCTCGGACAACATCGCCTTCGCGCCGAGGAAGATCACGGTGCGGATGTCGAGCTCGGCACCGGCCACCGTCGAGAGCTCGACCTCGTCGCGCACCACGAAGTCGCCTTTGGCCAGCGCGAACGTGCGCGCGGCACGCTGCGCGATCACGCGACGGCGCAGGCGCATCGCCTGATCGGGCTGGAGCCGGGCCTGCTCGGCGATGACATCGATCTCGTCGCGTTGCGGCGCCGCGGCTTGTTTGCGCGCGATGTCCGCGACCTGCGTCGACGAGATGAGGTGGCCGGTCAGCGCGACGCGAACGGCGGCATCGGAGGTCAGCGGGGAGCTCGCCGCGACCACGGCACCTCGGGCCAACACGATGCGGTACGGCTTACCGTCCGAGATCACGGTCAGCTGACCGGAGACCCCGCGCAGACCGAGCGCCGCGAGCGTCCGCCCCCAGGGCCGGTCCGTTACCGTCCCGCGCGCGAGGTCAGCCATTCATCGACCTCGGCGGCCTCGCCGGAACACGCGCAGCGCGACGTGAGCGATCGCCGCGATGGCCACGACGACGACGACGATCCCCACGAGGGTCCCGTTACCTTCGGCATAGCCCCACATCCGTAACAGGATGAAAGGGCCGCCGGTTGGAGTCAACGGGCGGTGCTCTGCTAGAATCGCGATTCGATGAGCACGTCGTTTCCGCTCGACGGTATGCGGGTCCGCTTCGCGGGCGCGACCAACATCGGGCGCAAGCGCGATCACAACGAAGACTCGATCTCGTTGCCCGAGCACGAGCGACTCGCGATCGTGGCCGACGGCATGGGAGGTCATGCCTCCGGTGAGGTCGCGTCGCGCCTCGCAGTGGAGCTGATCTGTGACCACTTCGCGGAGACGGCGAAGCAGCAAACGCTCACGTGGCCCTACAAGGTCGATCGCGATCTACGCACGCACGTGAACCGCATGATCACCGGCGTCATGCTCGCGAACCTCGAGATCTGGGAGCGCTCGCAACGGGAGTCGCGGTTCAAGGGCATGGGCACCACCTGCGTCGCTCTGTATTTCCTCGACGATGCGCTGATCATCGGCCACGTCGGCGACAGCCGCTGCTATCGCGCTCGGGGCACCGAGCTCACGCAGATGACCGAGGATCACTCGCTGATCAACGACTACATCCGCATGAAGCGCGTCACTCCCGAAGAGGCCGAGAACTGGCCGCACAAGAACGTCATCGTGCGCGCGCTCGGGATGAAGGAGAGCGTGCAGGTCGACATCCTCACCGAGAAGCCCCACGTCGGTGACACGTACATCCTGTGCTCCGACGGGCTCACCGGCATGATCAAAGACGATCAGATGCAGCACATCTTGATGTCCGAGCGCGATCTCGATCGCGCGGTCGACCGCCTGATCGCCGCGGCCAACGAAGAAGGCGGCGTCGACAACATCTCCGTCGTTCTCGCACGTGTCGAGGCGGGCTAGATGTCGGCGCGCTGGCTCGTCGTGCTCGCGCTCGTCGCCGGCTGCAAGAAGCAGGAGCAGGCGGCCCCCGTCGACACCGACACCGCGCCGCCGATTCCCGCCGCCGAGCTCGCGCGCGGCAAAGACGCGTGCACCGCGTACGTGACGCAGGTCTGCGCGTGCGCCACCGAGCCGGCGCAGCAAGCGTGCAAGCTCGCGAAGGCGCTGCCCGAGGCGATCGAGGTCGGCATGCAGGTCGCGACGTCGCCGGATTCGAAGCGGCGCGAAGTGCTGCAAGCGAACGACAGCATTCGCAAGACGTTCAAAGAGTGCATCGAGCAGGCAGGGAAGCTGTCGTCGCTCGGCTGCTGATCACGTGACGATGGCGTCGGTGTCGCCGGCGCGAACGATCGCGTTCGCCCACACGACGGTGCGCTCGATCGATCGCTCGACGCGCGCGCCCTCTCCGATCACCGCGAACGGACCGACGGTGACGTTCGCGCCGACGTGCGCGTTCGCGCAGATTCGCACGGGCCCCGTGATCGTCGCCGTCGGATCCACGTGCGCGCTCGGATCCACGCCGACGAGCGGGCCCGGTGGATGGCGCAGCACCTCGCCACCGAGCAGCGCCCAGTTCGATTCGAGGTAGCGCTCGGGCGTCGAGTGCTCCGCGAAGTATCCGGTCTCGTGCTCGAACGCAGCGACACGCTCGCCGGCACGCAGCCACGGCAAGTAGCCCTGCCGGATCGAGTCGCTCTCGCCGGCGGGCAAGCGCGCCATCACCGAGGGTCGCGTGACATGCACGCCGCAGAACATGTGTTGTCCGTCGCCGAGGATGTTCGTGATGAACGGACCGCGCTGGTCGTACTCGACCTGCACCGCGCCCCACTCCTTCGCGTTCGGCACGCGCTTCACGACCATCATTCCCAGGATGTCGCCCGCCGCGCGGTGCGCCTCGGCGAGCGCGGTGATATCGAGATCGAAGATCAGCTTTCCGTTGTGCGAGATGAACGGCTCGTCGGTGCCGTCGGGATCGAGCAACGCGAGCGCGTGCTTGAGCCCACCTCCCGTGCCGAGGATGTGCTCCTCGTGGATGTACTGGATCCGCGCGCCGAAGCGCGAGCCATCCCCGATCTCGCCGCTGATGACCTCGGCCTTGTGATGCGTGTTGATGACGATGTCGCGCACGCCGTGAGCGACGAGGTTGGAGATGCCGTACGCCAAAATCGGGATACCGCACACCGGCAACATCGGTTTCGGGCGCTCGGCGCCGACACGGCCGAGGCGAGTGGACAGTCCAGCGCAGAGGAGCATCGCGCGCATGGGCGAACCGTCGCACGAGGATCGGCGGTGGGCCACATCGCGGCGCACCGTCCGTTCGCGAGCGCGCATAGCGGGTGGTGCGATGCGCGGTGCGCGGTGGCGCGGTGCGCGGCACGCGGTGCGCGGGCGCGGTGCGCGGTGCGCGGCGCGCGGTGCGTGGTGCGCGGACGCGGTGCGCGATGCGCGGCGCGCGGTGCGTGGTGCGCGATGCGCGGCGCGGTGCCTGGCGAAATGCGTGACCGTCGAAGAGCGTCTGTTAGTGTGAAGCCATGCGCATCGCGTCGCTCGATCGCTCGCAGCTCGCTTCGGCGAAGAGCGTACTGGCGGCATCGTGCGCCTTCGATCGCGCGGACGTCGTCGCGGACGAGAAGCTGTTCGGGCTCGGCCTCAAGGGCGCTCCGATCGCCATCGGCGCCTGGATGTCGAGCGACGAGCTCGCAGCGATCGCAGAGGCGCCGACCACCAGCGACGCCTCCCGTGCGTATGGCGGCGAGGTCCTCGTCGGTGTCGCCGCAGTGTGCGCGAATCGCATCCGCGTGCTGGCGGTTTCGCCGCAGGCTCGCGGCCGCGGCGTCGGCAGCGCGCTCCTGACTGCGTGCGAAGACACCGCGCGTGCCGCGGGAGTCACCACGCTGCGGACCCTCGACGAGCCCGGCAACTATCTCGCGCCGGGGATCGACGAGCGCAACACCGAGACGATCGGCTGGCTCGAGCGTCGAGGATGGCAGCGCTCGGGCGAGCTGCGCGAGAACGTGCTGATCGCCGTTCGCGACAACCCGCGCGTGACCGCCGAACGTGCGGCCTCGCTCGCCGCCGCCTGCGCCGCGCGCGGATACGAAGTGCGCCGCGCGCGGCCCGACGAGCACGCGCTGCTCGATGCAGTCGCGTCGGAGTTCGGCGGAGCATGGCCGTTCGAGCTCGCACGCGCCCTCGAGTTCGCACCGAGCTCGAGCGCCGCCGACGTTTTCGGCGCGATGGACGGCGCGAGCTCCTCGATGCCCGGTGCGCGCGTCGATGCAACTCGCGGCGCGAGCTCCCCGATGCCCGGTGTGCACGTCGCGCTGCGCGATGGTGCGTATTGCGCGTTCGCGGCCCACGACGGCAACAACGCCGGGCTCGGCTGGTTCGGCCCGACGGGCACGTGGCCCGCGCATCGCGGGAATGGGCTGGGCGAAGCCGTCTTGGTCGCCTGTCTCGTCGATGTCGCCGCCGCGCATCCGCAGTGCGAGGTCGCGTGGATCGGTCCGCGCCCGTTTTACGACAAGGTCGCGGGGGTCGCGTCCGATCGCCGATTCGTGCTGCTCGCGAAATCTCTTTGAGGAACCACGGGCGCGCGGAGCGCATCGAACACCCGTGGTAAGAACGAACGGCGTGGCGCTCGTCGAGCTCGAAAACGTCCGCAAGAAGTACTACGCGCAGACCGTCCTCGACGGAGTCACCTTCGATATCCGCGAAGGCGAAGTGTTCGGCTACATCGGCCCGAACGGCGCCGGCAAGACCACCACGCTCAAGATCCTCGCGGGTCTCGTCACCAAGTACGACGGTGCGATTCGCGTCGGCGGCACGGACATCAAGAAGACGCCGGCCCATCAACTGATCGGGTTCATGCCGCAGTCGTGCGGCTTTCAGAACTGGCGCACCGTCGATAGCGCACTCGATTCGCTCGGCGAGCTGTCCGGCGTTCCCGATGAAGATCGCCGCACGCGCATTCCTCGACTTCTCGAGCGCTTCGATCTTCTCGATGCACGCTACAAGAAGGTCAAAGAGCTCTCGGGTGGCATGACCCAGAAGCTCGGCCTGATCCAAGCACTCCTCCACGAGCCACGCCTCCTCGTGCTCGACGAGCCGCTCGAAGGACTCGATCCACCGAGCCGCAATCTGCTCAAAGAGGTCATCCGCGAGCGACGCCGAGCGGGAACCACCGTCCTGTTCTCGTCGCACATCCTCTCGGACGTCGAAGATGTCGCCGATCGGATCGGCATCCTTCACCGCGGCAAGCTCGCGACGTCGGGCTCGATCCGCGAGCTCGTCGGCGGCTTCGGACTCCCGACCGACATCGATGTCTCGTTCGCGACGCCGCCCTCCTCGACGGCGTTCCTCGCCGACCTCGGCACGGCATCAGAGCGCAAACCCGACGAGTGGCGCATCCGACTCGCCGACGGCGTGGATCCCGACGGCGTCGTTCACGCCATCATCGAGCGAACGCTCGCATCGGCAGGACGCATCCGGAAGGTCGGCGTCGCGGAGCCCAACCTCGACGACGTGTTCGCCCAGTACATCAAGCGCGCCGACGACGCCGCTCGCGCTACCTACACCGCCGCAACGCCAACGTCCGACACGAAGGCAACGTCAGTCACGAGGAGCTCGGGCTCGTCGGACACGAAGGGCTCCGGCCCGTCGGACACGAGGAGCTCGGGCTCGTCGGACACGAAGGGCTCCGGCCCGTCGGACACGAAGAGCTCGGGCTCGTCGAACACGAAGGGAGCCAACTAGTGCCTCGCTCTCCGACACGCCTCCTCCTGCGCGACGAGCTCGTCGGCTTCGCGAAGTCGAAGGTCATGATCGTCATGTGGGTCGTGCTGCCGCTCCTCGCGATGGCCGCGTACCTCCTTCTGCCCGACAAGCTCCTCGAAGCGCGCGGAATCTCGCGCGAGGAGGTCTCGGCCACCGCCTTCGTCGCGTTCCTGATGTCGAGCCTCGCCGGCACGGTCGCCGCGCTGATGGTCGCGGTCGATCTCGTCAGCGAGCGCAACCGCAAGGTCTACGAGTTGTTCGTCATCCGCCCGATCCCTCGTGCTGCGATCATCTGGTCGAAGTTCATCGCGGTCTTCACCTGCGTCACGGTGGCCTGCGTGGCCTCGATCCTCGCGGGCCTCCTCGTCGACGCCCTACGCGGCGCTTCGGTCTCCGCTGCGGACCTTCGCGATCTCGTGAAGCCGCTCGTGTCGCTCGTCGGCGTCATCGCCGTCTCTGCGGGTGTCGGCGTCGTGTTCGGTACGCTGTCGCGCTCGATCCTCGCGGCGGTGATCCTGATCCTCTATCTCGGTCAGAACCTCGCGATCATTCCGATGCTGCCGATCTACCTCGGCTTCCTGCCGAACCAGTTCTGGCTGCTGATGCTCGTCTCGTTCGCGATCGCCATCGCGCTCGTCCTCGTCGCTGCGCGCGTCTTCAAGCGCACCGAGTTCTGAGCGCTGCGGATGTCCGTCTTCTGAGCGCTGCGGATGTCCGTCTCGCATACGATCCCATCGCGCTCGTCCTCGTCGCTGCGCACGTCTTCAAGCGCATCGAGCTCTGAGCGCTGCGGATGTCCGTCTTCCGAGCGCTGCGGATGTCCGTCTCGCATACGATCGCCATCGCGCTCGTTCTCCTCGCGGCGCACGTCTTCAAGCGCATTGAGCTCCGAGCGTTGCGGATCGCGCACCATCGCGAGCGAGACGCCGCGCGCGCGCACGAGACGCCGCGCGCGCACGAGACGCCGCGCGCGCGCACGAGACGCCGCGCGCGCGCACGAGACGCCGCGCGCGATACGTCAGCGAGCACGAGCGGCATGCGCTTTCGCGCTTGACCACATCGCGCGACAACGCTACTAATTACGGAATGAACGTTCGTTCCGATAAAGCACGAACCGCCGCGCGTGCGGACCGACGTGCCGGGCGAGCGAAAGGCGGTCCCGAACCGCTCCGTCGGCGAGGGCGGCCGTTGGTAGACGACAAGAGGCGACTCCTTCTCGATGCCGCGCTACGGGTGTTCGCGGAGCGAGGGTTTCACGGAACGAACGTTCCGGAAGTCGCGAGCCAGGCTGGTGTGGGCGTGGGCACGCTCTATCGATACTTCGAGAGCAAAGAAGCGCTGGTCAATCAGGTGTACCGCGACGCGAAGCAGCGGCTGCGATCGGCGTTGCTCGATGGAGCCGTCGCGGTCGACCTGTACAAGCTCGATGCCGCGCGGGTGTGGTTCCTCGATCTGTGGCAGCGACTGGGGCGGTTCGCGAAGGCGGAGCCCGAGGCATTTCGGTTCCTCGAGATGCAGGACCACATGCCGTATCTCGATGCGGAGAGCCGGCAGCTGGAGCTGAGCGTACTCGCTCCGTTGTGGATGGCCGGCAAGAAGCTTCGTGATCGCACGACCGGTGCTCCGGTGGACCTGATGATCGCGCTGCTCTGGGGCGCGTTCGTCGGACTGATCAAGGCCGAGCGTCTCGGCTACTTGAAGGTCGACGACAAGCAGCTCGCGATCGCCGGCGAGCATTGCTGGCGACTCGTCGCACCTGATGACGGCGTAGCGAAGCACTCGCGAACCTGAGTGCCGCTATGCGCGGAACGAACTGCTCGCGAACCCGACAACCACGCACGGAAGAGCTGCTCGCGAACCCGACAACCACCACGCACGGAAGAACTGCTCGCGAACCCGACGACCACCACGCACGGAAGAACTGCTCGCGAACCCGACGACCACCACGCACGGAAGAACTGCTCGCGAACCCGACAACCACCCCGCACGGAAGAACTGCTCGCGAATCTGACTGCCGCCATGCGCGGAATGAAACGCCCCAGGAAAGGATGATCATGCTCGAGTCACAACCCCGCTCTACCACCAAGTCCGCTTCTCGCTTGTCGACGCTGACGCTGGACGCGCTCGCGTCGAAGTCGCTCGTGGAGCTCGACGCGCTCTATCGCGAGGCGGTCGTGTCGACCACGATGCGCGCGGCCGACGGTGCGCTCGTCGGGCGCATGCTCGCGGTGCGCGGTGTGCCCGGGCCGATCGCGAGGCGCCTGCGTAGGTTCGCTGCATCGCGCGCGTTCGTGTGGGAAGGCAAGACGTTCGCGGCGAGCAGCGATACGCGTGGTGTCGGACACAACCGCGTGTACGTGCCGAAGGCGCTGGGCCGACAGAACTTGTTTCCGTTCGAGACAAGCTTCGGACCGTCCGCGATCGACGGCAAACCGACCCTGGTGCTCGACTACGACCTCGACGTGAACCCGGGGTACATCCGGCACATCCACGACGAGATCCGCGAGGTCGCACCCGGGTTGTTCCTCGGCCCGGCGATGTGGAGAGGCGCGACGGACAAGACCCTCGTGTTGTGGTTCGCGTTGGACTCGAGGCTGGCGTGAGCTCGAACGGCGCGAACGGCTCCAACGGATCGAAGCGGAAGACGAAGGGCCGCTCCGAAAGTGTCGTTCCTCGCCACGTGCTGGTGACGGGTGCGGCGGGTGCGATCGGAGGCGCGATCGCACGCCGGTTGCGCGCGATGTGGCCATCGACCCGCTTGGCGCTGCTCGATCGCGATGCGTCGACGATGACCGCGCTCGCTGCGGAGATCGGCAACGCGAGCTCGCACGAGGCGGATCTGCGAGACATCGCGTCGCTGCCGAGCGTCGTCGCGCGTATCGACGCGCTTCCGCTCGACGGCCTCGTCAACTGCGCCGGCGTGATGTGGGTCCGTCACGTCGCGACCTGGGATTGGGCCGATGCCGAAGCGTTGCTCGCCGTGGATTTCCTCGCGCCCCTGCGGCTCCAGGATCTCGTCGTCCACTCGATGGTCGAACGCGGAGCACGCGGCGTGATCGTCAACATCGCCAGCATGGCCGGCAAGGTCCCGCTGAAGGGGTGCACGTACTACGGCGCGTCGAAGGCAGGCCTCGCGATGGCCTCCGAGATCGCGCGCGCGGATCTCGCGCCGCACGGCATTCGCGTCGTCACGGTGTATCCGGGACCGGTGAAGTCACCGCTCGAGCAGGGTGCGCGCGATGCGTACGGCGGAGGCGGCGCGTTCGGACGCTTCGCGCCGACGGGGGATCCCGACGAGCTGGCGGGCTTGATCGCGCACGCGATCGAGCGCGACGAACCGCGCGTGATCTATCCGCGGCTATATCGCGTGGGTTGGTCGGCGACGAATGCAGCGAGCTGGTTCGCGTTGTCGTATGGCCCGCCACCCGTCGCGTGAGTCCCGGTAGCCGCGACTCATCGACGAGGTAGTGATCGCGAATCGCGGTCGCGAATCGCGGTCGTGTGACGAATGGCTTCGTGGGCTGGCGGTACAGCCCGACGCGAGGAGCTGCGTGATACAACCGGCCGCATGAGACTTCGTACGTCGCTATTCGCATTCGCCCTCGCGCTCTCAGCGCCCGCGTGCGTGAAATCGAGCACGCACGCAAAGACCGTCGCCGAGCTCAAGGCCGAGAAGGAACACTCTGCCGAGTTGGACAAGAAGATCGCGGAGCTCACGAAGAAGCTCGACGAGACTTCGAAGTCGCTCGACGAAACGACCGCGATGAACGGGACGATGGAGAAGCGCCTCAAGGAGCTGGGCCAGAACGTCGATTCGCTCTCGCGCGATAACGCCGACGCCCAGCAGCGCCTCGAGGAGTTGCGCAAAGCGAAGGCCGCCGCGGATGCGCGGCTCGCGACGTTCAAGAACCTCCTCACCAAGCTGCGGTCGATGATCGACTCCGGTCAGCTCAAGGTCATCGTCCGCGACGGCCGCATGATCATCGCGCTGCCAAACGACATCTTGTTCGACTCGGGCAAGACCACCGTCAAGGCAGAAGGCAAGACCGCGCTCGAGAAGGTCGCGCAGGTCCTCGCCACGGTGCCGGATCGCGACTTCCTCGTCGCCGGCCACACGGACGATCTGCCGATCAAGACGCGCGAGTTCCCGTCGAACTGGGAGCTGTCGACCGCGCGCGCCGTCGAGGTCGTTCGCTTTCTGATCTCGAAGGGCATGACCGGCAAGGTGCTCGCGGCCGCGGGCTTCGCCGAGTTCGATCCGGTCGTCGCGAACGACTCGAACGAGCACCGCGCGCAGAACCGTCGCATCGAGATCGTGCTGCAGCCGAACATCGGCGACCTCCCGCCGCTCGACGACATCACGAAGTAGTCACGCGTCGGAGTCGCCGGGCTCGTCGGATTCCGCCTGCGGCGAAGATTCGACACGCTCGGCGATCGGCGGGAACGCCGCCGTTCGGAGCAGGAGCAGATACTCGACGTTGCCCGCTGGTCCCGTGATCGGCGACTCGACATCTTCGTGGGCGGTGAAGCCATTCGCGATCGCCCATACGCGGACCTTGTCGATCGCACCGCGGCGCGCGGCTTCATCGCGAACCACGCCGCCCTTGCCGACTTGATCGCGACCGACCTCGAACTGCGGCTTCACGAGCGCGACGATCGGCTTGCCGTACGGCTCGCGCATCAGCTCGCGAATGCGCGGCAGCACGAGCGTGAGCGAGATGAACGACACGTCGATCACCGCGAGCTCTGCGGGCTCTGGTACGAGCGCGAGGTCCATGTTGCGGACGTTCGTGCGCTCGAGAACCACGACCCGCGGATCCTGGCGGATCGACCACGCGAGCTGGCCGTAGCCGACGTCGATCGCGAAGACCTTGGTCGCTCCTCGTCGGAGCAGCACGTCGGTGAAGCCGCCCGTGGATGCGCCGATATCGAGCGCGACCACGCCCGCGGGATCGATCGCGAATGCATCGAGCCCCTTCACGAGCTTGAGCGCACCGCGAGAGACGTACGGATGATCTTCCTCGACGAGCGTGACCTGCGCGTCGGCGTGAACCAACGTGCCTGGCTTGCTCTCCGCGATTCCGTTCACGCGGACCTTGCCCGCCATGATCAACGCGCGCGCACGCTCGCGACTCGCGACGAGGCCGCGATCGTGGAGCACTTTGTCGAGTCGTTCGCGCGCCATTACAATCCTCGCGTCGCGACATAGATATCGTAGTCGCCGCTGCGATCGCTCGTCAGATACAAGCGACAGCCATCTTCCGACACTGCACTCGGTCCTTCCGCCGGCCCGACCGCGTTCACGTTCTCGACGAGCTGCCCGACGCCAAACGGCTGCGCGGTCGAGGTGCGCGTCGCCACGAAGATGTCGTAGTCGGTCGCCCCGTCATTGCGTCGAAAGTACAGCGTAAGGCCATCCGCGCCGAGCACCGGGTCGCCCTCGTCGGCGAGCGTCGAGAGCTCGCTGATCAGTGTGGGCGCCGAGAACGACGTGCCCGTGCGAGTCGAGCGATACAGATCGCCGCCGCCCGTGCGCATCGAGTTGAAGATGAGCTCGTTGCCGTTCGGCTGGAGGAACGGTTCGGTCTCCGTCGACAGCGTGTTGATCGATGCGATCGGCATCGGTGTCTGGAACGTCGTCGCGTCGATCGGCGTCGCGACATACAGATCGTCCGGTGAGTTCTTGCGGAACACGAACACCGAGCCATCGGATGCCAGCGTCGGATCGAGGTCGTTGCGTCCGTCTTCGAGACCGGTCGTTGTCTGCACCGTCCACGGGGTCGCGAGGTCGGGTCGCGACGCGTAGTAGATCTTCGCCTGGCTCCCCGCCCCGCCGCGATAGCTCCAGAAGTAGCCGCCGAGCTCGTCGGGGGTTGTCCGGAACGTGCCCTCGCCGACCTGCGGCATGTTGATCTCGCGGATCGGAACCGGTGCCCCGAACGGCAGCGCTGGATCGCACACGTAGGCGTCCGCACCGCTCGAGCCATCGACGTCGGACGCATCGATCGGTGCCGGCTCGAACCTCACACGCCCGCACGAAGCCAGCAGGATCAGCACGTTAGCTGTTCGTCGACGAAACACGAGCCCACGCATAGTACGAGCGGTTGACAAATAGCATGACCGTTCTATTCTGGTTCCATGGCCAAAGGTGAAGAGACGAGGCAGGCGATCCTGGCGAGAGCGTTCGAGCTCGCCAACGTGATCGGCGTGTCGGGTCTCACCATCGGACGCCTCGCCGAAGCGACCGGCCTGTCCAAGAGCGGTCTGTTCGCGCACTTCGGATCCAAAGAAGCGCTCGAGGTCGCCGTAATCGACGAAGCCTCGCGCCAGTTCGTGCAAGACGTGATGGTGCCCGCGCTCCGCCAGCCTCGCGGCGAGCCGCGCATCCGCGCGCTCTTCGAGAACTGGCTCGTGTGGGGCATGCGCGACGGCGGCTGTTTCTTCGTCGGTGCGACGACCGAGCTCGACGATCGCCCCGGTCCCCCGCGCGACGCGCTGATGCAGTCGTGCAAGGACTGGATCGACGAGCTGAACAAAGCCGCTCGCATCGCGATCAGCGAAGGCCACTTCCGCGCCGACCTCGATCCCGAGCAGTTCGCATTCGAGGAGTACGGCATCATGCTCGGCCTCCACACCTTCTATCGATTTCTCAAAGCGCCCCACGCTCTCGATCGTGCCCGTCAGGCGTTCGAGCGATTGGTGGACGCTGCCCGTCCCACCCCGTCGGCCGACCGACGCTCCAAGTAACCCCAGCCTCCAAAGGAGATCCCATGCTTCATGCGTCGCCTACGCCCCAAAATAGCACGACCGTTCGTTCTCATACGGCGGTCCGTTGGGTGCGTGCTGCTCTCCAGGCAGCGTTCGCTCTCTCCGACACGGTGGGCACCAGCCTCGCCGAACGACTGTTCACTTCTCCGCGACGCTACCCGCGTCCGCAGCGCGAGCACGCGATCCTCGCGACCGGCAAGCGATTCACGATCGACATCAACCTTCGCTCGCCTCGCTGGGCCGGCGAACGCACGGAGGTCGCGGCGTGGCGTTGGGGCGTCGGCCCGACCGTCCTCCTCGTCCACGGCTGGGAAGGCCGAGGCTCGCAGCTCGGCGCATTCGTCGAGCCGCTCGTACGCGCGGGCCTATCCGTCGTCGCGTTCGATGCGCCCGCACACGGCGACTCGCCCGGCTCGCGTCTCTATCTGACGGATCACGCGGACACCGTCGTCGACGTCGCGAAGGCCGTGGGCCCACTCCACGCGATCGTCGCGCACTCCTTCGGCGCACCCGCCGTGATGCTCGCTTACGCCCGCGGCGGTATCGATGCGCCTCGCAATGTCTTCATCTCGCCAAACGCACTCGTCCCCGACTCCGTCGATCGCTTCTGCAGGAGCGTCGGCCTCGACGAGATCGAGCGCGCGCTATTCGAACAACAGCTCGGCGCCTCCGCCGGCATCACGGTCGACGGCCTGCGCATCCAGCACCTGATCGGTGCACGCGATTCGGCGCTGCTCGTGATCCACGATGTGGATGACCGCGAGGTCCCATTCACCCACGGCGACCGCCTCGCCCAACTCTGGCCCAACGCCCGCCTCCAGGCGACTCAGGGCCTAGGCCACCGTCGCATCCTCCGTGACTCCGCCATCATCCAGCGGGTCGTGGACGCCGTCGCCGACGGAGTGCCGCTCCCGGCGTCCGACTTGGTCCGCGAAGTGGACCGCCAGCTCGCGGCGATCGATGCGGAATCAGCAGCGATTTCTCAGTAGGCCGTTCGTCGTGTTCGGTGATGCGCTTGACAGGTCACTGGGTGGCTGATACCTAACCGCCTCCAGTCCTGGGGTCTTAGCTCAGCTGGGAGAGCGCTAGAATCGCACTCTAGAGGTCAGGGGTTCGATCCCCCTAGGCTCCACCAGGAAACGAAGTCGCCGCGTAGAGATACGCGGCGGTTTTGTTTTCGGCG
>JBGARE010000058.1:0-44184 GCA_044230415.1 Kofleriaceae bacterium | reverse complement strand
AGATAGCCGATGGTGTGCGGCGGACCGTCCTCGGAGCCGGGGTTCAAGAACCGGCGGCACAGCGTCTCGAGGAGCGCGGCATCGGAGATGTCGCTGCTGCCGCGTTCATCGGCGAGTGCCTTTCGGGCGTCACGCCAGAGTGCCATCACGTCGGGCGGTAGATCGAGCGTCATGCGCTTGGGCCTCAGATCGCGACGCTGCGGATCGGTGGGCAGATCCCCGAGCGCTCGCCCGGCGACCATCGCCTGCACCTCGGTCGAGTTGCGATGCTCGACCGCGTCGAGCCACGCGCGTTCGGTGTCGCACGGGAAATTCGACTGTGAATTCGGCAGGAGCCGTGGGGCGGACAGCTCACAACAGGTCGCGCCGCCATCGCGAAGCACTGAGAGCGCAGTCAGACAAGCGTCGTCGAGCTGCCCACGCAATCACATGCCTCCACGAGGAGTTGCCATCGAGCTTCGCGGGCACGGGACAATCGGCTTTTTCGGTTGGGATTGCCAACGGGTCGAGGTTCATCCCACTGGGTGTTGCTCCTGTCTCGGGCCGAGACGCGAACCCCGACGAGGATCACGATCAATGGATCTTGATCGAGTCGATCGAGCTCGAGGGGCGGCGCTTCGATCGAATTCAGGTGGACGACCTCGGTCGGCGCTCGACGACGCTCGTCTGATCGCGCTCTCCCGAGTGTTCGGGCAGCGATCCGGGAGAGGAGCCCGGTTCGAGTGTGTCGAAGTCGTGGGGTGGACAGCTCGTGGTCAGACAAGCGTCGTCGCTGCCCACGCGAATGACATGCGCCCACGAGGGAGTTGCCATCGAGCTTCTCGGGCACGGGACGATCGAGGCCCTTTTTTTCGTTTGGGATTGCCAACGGGTCCGTGGGGACCGAGGTTCATCCCACTGGGTGTTGCTCCTCTCTCGGGCCGAGACGCGAACCCCCGACGAGGATCACGATCGAGTCGATTTGGATCGAATCGACCGAACGTGAAAGGAGCGATCGTGTTCCGACACGCTCGAAGCGGGCTCCTCGCCGGATCGCAGCGCGAGCACTCGTGAGAGCGCGTTCGGACGGGCGGAGACGAGCTGACCGAGCTCGTTCCACTTGAATCAGCCCGTAAGCGCACCCCAATCGCAGAGGGCCCGGCTCGTCGAGTTGCCGGTTAGCTCGACCGCGGCGCGTCCCCGCGGGGACATCGTCACCGACAATCATCGCGAGCTCGTGCGGCAACGGCGCCGGCTTCAACGGCGGAGACATCGAACGTCAGATCGAAGGGAGCGCGTCCGGTGATCTTCAGTAGCCCGAGGTGATCCGCGACGTGATGACCATCGCAGAGCGGCACGAGGTTCCACATCTCGTTCGGGCCGCCTGCGCTTGCGGAATGACGTCATGGATCTCGAGGCATCGCGACGAGCGACATCCGGGCACGGCGCACGCCCCACGGAAGAGCGCCAGTACCTGCGCGATCACACCGCGGGGGCGCGGGTGGCGTAGCGCATCCAGCCGGTCACAGTCGACGAACCGCGAGACCGAACGCGATCGTCTCGCGCTGTCGATCACCGTCGCGCACGTTCGCGTCGTAGCTGATGAACACGTCGGAGTTCTCGCTCGCGGAGATCAGCAGCATGCCGCCGATCATCTGCGAGCCGTAGCTCGTGAGGCCGAGCGCCGTGTAGTCGGCGAAGTCTTGCCGGTACGAGATCGCGGCGCGCGCTTCGAACGCGATCACCGGCGATGGTTGGAGCTGCGCACGAACGCCGAGCGTGGTGGCGAGGCCGTGCTGCGCCGACTCCCATGTCGTGGTCAGATCCTTCGCTCGCGTGTACTCGTAGCCGAGCAGGCCGAAGCCGTGGAGCGCGAACCAGGGGCGGAACGTGTGCTTGTATGCGGCGATCACGCTCGGTGCGACGCCGGGGAGCTCGCCGAACAGGCGCGTGCCGACGATCTGCGCACCCACGGCGAGGTGCGGTACGCGGCACGGAATGATCTCGCGGAGCCCCGAGATGTAGAGCGACTCGAGATCGGGTTCGTCGTCGGCCTGATCGGACAAGCGATAGGTCAACCCGAACGCGAGCTCGAAGGCCGATGTGGCGATCTTCGCGCCGCCGTCGAAGAAAGTCGATTTGTCGTTTCGGATCCAGAAGTTCGTGTCGATCTCGAACGCGTCGTCCGGCAGCAGCACGGGGCGCTCGGCGAGCGCGCGCGAATAGAGCGGCTTCGGCGGAGCATCGGTCTCGGTCGATTCGATCGGCGCGACCGTCGATGGTTGCGCGTGCGCGGAACCCACCGTGACCAGAATCACCACCAGCGTTCGCTGCACGATCGTTCGTAACACGCCCGGCGAACGAACCGCCTCTGTTCGCAGCTACTATGCGCTGTGCAAAAAGCGGCCATCGACATCGGCACGAACACGATGCTGCTCTTGATCGTCGACGGCGCGCACGAGCCCGTGGTCGACGTGTGCCGCTTCGCACGGCTGGGACAGGGGCTCGACGCGAGCGGCACGCTGACCGCTGACGCGATCGCGCGCGGGCTCGAGGTGTGCCGCGAGTACCGCGCGCTCCTCGACGCGCACGGCGTGGCCACGCCGATCGTCGTCGGTACGCAGGCGTTGCGCGAGGCCACGAACCGCGAGGCGTTTACGATTCCGGCCCACGATATCCTGCGCGCACCCGTCGAGGTGATCAGCGGGGAGCGCGAGGCGCAGCTCGCGTTCGCGAGCGTGGTGCGCACGTTTCCGGAGCTCCAGCGCTTCGTGGTGGTCGATGTCGGCGGTGGCTCGACGGAGATCATCGTCGGCGAAGCGGGCGCGATCGCGAGTGCGACGAGCATCCCGATCGGCGCGGTGCGGCTCACCGAGCGTCACTTCAAGCAGGATCCCCCGACGGCGGACGAAGCGCGCGCGCTGTTTCGCGATATCGACACGCACGTCGGCGCGCTCGAGCTGCCGCGCGGCGTGCCGATCGTCGGCACCGCGGGGACCGCGACGACGCTGGCGGCGCTCGCGCTGCGGCTCGTGAAGTACGACGCGAACCTCGTGACCGGCTATCGCATGAACGCGATGGCGATCGACGCGCAGCTCGCGCGACTGCTCACCGCGAACATCGCGGCACGTCGAGCGATGCGCGGCATGGAGGCTGGGCGCGCCGATGTCATCGCGAGTGGCGTCGCGATCCTGTCGCGGATCGTCGCGCGGATCGAAGCACCGGAGCTCGTCGTCGCGGATCGCGGCGTGCGTTGGGGCATCATCTACGAGTGACCGACCCCGCTCGCCCCGAGAACGTGCCCGCCGCCGCGTGGTGGTCGGCGAAGGACAACGAATGGATCCTCGGCGAGAAGGACGCGCAGGATCGGCTGCAGGGCGTGGTCACGTACTGGCGACCGGATGGATCGCTCGTGTGCACGTGCGATCACGTCGACGGGAAGCCGCACGGGATCGCGAAGCGGTTCCACGAGACGGGTGAGGTCTCGCAGCACTGCCACTACGTGAACGGCAACCTGCACGGGCTACGCGCGTGGTTCATGACCGACGGAACGACGACGGAGAAGCCGCGCGCCGACGGCATCGCGAAGAATGTGTGGCGCGGCGAGCTCGACTACGAGAACGGCTCCGTCGTCTCGTTTCGCTACTTCGATCGCGAGGGCACCGCCGTCGATCACACGGGGAAGCCGCTGCCGAAACCGCCCGCGAACGTGCCGGCCGGTGCGGCGCTGAACAAGGCCGGCTATTGGGTCACGGGGACGTGGAACGAGAAGGGCGAGAAGGTCGGCGTCCATCGGTTCTGGACCAAGGATGGCGTGCTCGACAACGAGTCCACGCACGATGTCGCCGACGAGAAGAAGTATCGCTTGCTGCAATACCGGGCCGACGGGACGCGAAAGCTCGAGTACGGCATGGAGGGCAAGGTGCTCGTCGGTGATGCGAGCGCGTGGCGTCGCGATGGAACGCTGTTCGTGCGCGCGACATTCGGCGAGACGTCGAGTAACGAGCACGTGATCGAGCACCTCGGCGTGGGCGGGACGATCGTGCGCGCGACGACGTATGCGCCCGCGAGCGACGAGGAGGCGCCGGTGCCATCGCCGACGCCCGATGATCAGATGATCTTCGATGCGATCGACGAAGAAGATGCGAGCGCGGTCGACGCAGCCGATGCGCTATCGCCAGCGGGCATGGCCGTCGCGATCGCGCGCGGGTGGGGTGGCGACGACGATCGCGACACGAAGGCCGCGCGCGCGTTTCGCAAGCTCGTGAAGAAGGTCGCGCCGCCTTCGCTCGCATCGACGCTGCGCGAGCAACAGCTCGATCGCGTGCCGCGCATGCAGACGCCGCAGCGCGTGACCACGGTGATCGATGCGCTCGCGAGCGACGCCGCCGTCGACGCTGTCTCGCTGCGCGCCGCGCTGATCGACGCGGGCGGTCCCGGCACCATGCTCGCGCTCGCGGATCCGGATCGCGCGCTCGCGTATCTGCGAACGCGCGCGGGCGACGACACGCTGAAGCTCGCGAACCTAGGGCTCACCGCGTTGCCGCCGCAGATCGGCCACTTCCCGCACCTCCCGCGCCTCTACGCGGAGGGCAATCGGCTGACGACGTTGCCCGACGAGGTCGGCGACATGTTCCTGTTGTCGTGGCTGAACCTCGCGAAGAACCGCATCGCGTCGCTGCCGCGCACGCTCGCGTGGTTGCCGAACCTGCGCACGCTGTACCTGAGTGACAACGGACTCGCGCAGATCCCGTCGACAGTGTTCGAGCTGACCGATCTGCACACGCTGTCGATCGGTGACAACGAGCTCACCGAGGTGCCCGAGGCGATCGGCGACATGACCGCGCTCGCGGATCTCTCGCTGTACGACAACCAGCTGCGCGATCTGCCGAAGAGCCTCGCGAAGCTGCCGCTCACGTTCCTACACCTCGGCGATCATCAATGGAAAGAGCCGCCGGCGGTGCTCGGCGAGTGCATGCAGCTCGAGACGCTGTGGATCGCGTCGCGCGCGCTCCAGCGACTGCCGGCGGCGATCTGCAAGCTGCCAAAGCTGAAGGAGCTGATGCTCTGGTACTCGTCGGTGAGCGAGGTGCCCGACGAGATCTACGAGATGACGCAGCTGACGGAGCTGCGCATCAAGAACAACCCGCTGCCCGACGAGGTCTACAAGAAGCTCGCCGAGGCGCTGCCGAACACCAAGATCTATTAGTTCTTCGGCGTGCGCGGCAGCGGTCCATCGGGATCGGGCAACGAGCTCGCGTGCTCGAGCACGAACTCGATCAGCGGTTCGGCGAGCTCGTCGCCGGGCTCGGGGATGCCGAAGGATGGACCGCCTTGCGACTTCCGCCACGCGATGAAGTGGTGCACGAGATCCGCGGTGATCACGTCTTCGCCGTGCGTGGCGAAGTACTCCTCGATGGACGTCGCGAGGCGATCGAGCAGCGTGCCGTTCTCGATCGCACCGACGGCGCGGAACGCCTTTGCATAGCCGCGCGTGGCGACAACGCCGTGGTTCCACGCGACCTGATCGAGACCGCCGTTGGCGAGGTCGCGATCCATCGCGTACTTCGCCATCACCGCATCGATCGCTTCCTGCGGGACGAGCTGGGCTTCGTAGTCATCGTTCGCGAAGCACAGCGTCAGCACGTCGGACAGCGACGCATCCTCGTCGGCATCGCGCAGCCTGCGCAGCGCGTCGATGACCTCCTGCGGATCGGTCTCGTCGCTGTCTTCGTCTTCGGTCTCGTCGAGATCGTCGTCGTCAGCCATGAAGCGCTGGAGCGAGATGGTACAGCATCAAATACACGAGCACGCCGGTCACCGAGACGTACATCCACATCGGCCACGTGATGCGGACCAAGCGCTTGTGCTTGTCGAAGCGACCGCCGAGCGCGTGACGGAGCGCGCCGACGACGTACGGCACGAGCACCACGGCCAGCACCATGTGGCTGAACAGGATGCCGAGGTAGATGTACTTGTCGATGCCGGTGCCCGGGTACTTGTGCGCGCCCGTCGTGGCGAAGCGGATCAGGTACGAGATCAAGAACACGGTCGCGACGACGAACGCCGCGAGCATCCGCTTCTTGTGCGTCACCTGATCACCGCGCGCGATCGCCATGCGACCGCCGACGAGCAGCGTGAAGCACGTGAGGTTCAGCGCCGCGTTGATCGCCGGGTGGAGCTGCTCCCACGACCACTGCATCGCTAGGCCCGTCCGTCGAGGACCATGACCGCGAACAGCACGGGCAGGTACACGATCGACGCGAGGAACACGTTGCGCGCCCACTTCGCTCCACCGGCGCGCACGCCGGCGATCGCTTGTGCGAGGACGAATGCGCCGAGGACACCGGCGGTCACGAGGTACGGCACACCGGCGACGCCGAGCGGCACGATGACGAGCGAGATCGCGACCTGCACGAGGAGGTAGAGGATGATCTCGACCTTCGCCGCGTCTTCACCGCGCGTCCCGGGCAGCGTCTTCAGTCCCGCGGCGTCGTACTCGCGTTGGCGGTACAGCGCGATCGCGTGGAAGTGCGGCACCTGCCAGAAGAACAGCACGCCGAACACCGCGAGCCCTGCGAGCTCGATGCGTCCCGTGGCCGCGGTCCAGCCCATCAGCGCGGGCATCGCGCCCGGAACACCACCGACCCAGACGGCCCAGTGCGAGCGCTGCTTCATCGGCGTGTAGATGCCGACGTAGAGGATCAACGCGAGAAGGCCGAGCGCGGCGGTGACGACATTGACCATCGCGAGGACGGGCAGCGCGATCGCGCCTTGTACGGCACCGAACACGAGCGCGGTCTTCGCGTCGAGGCGGCCCTGTGGGAGCGGCCGGTTCTTCGTCCGCGACATCAAGCAGTCGATGTCGCGCTCGAGATACATGTTGAGCGTGTTCGCGCTGCCGACGATCAGCGCGGTGCCGGCGAGCAGCCACAGCGCGACACCGACCGACGCGGTGCCCGGAGCGAGCGACATCGCGCCCGCCGCCGTGAGCAGCGCCATCACCATGATGTTCGGCTTCACCAGCGAGACGAGATCGAGCGTCTTCGCGCGCAGAACCCGTGCGGTCACTTCGTGACTCCGGTCGCGCGGCGCTTGGCCGTCATGAGGAACATCGACATCCACAGCGCCCACAGGCTCGCGGCGCCGGCGAAGTGGCCCACGGCCAGCGGCACCGCGCGCATCGACAGCACGGTGAAGATGCCGAGGACGATCTGCGTGGCCACGAGCGCCGGTGCGAGCATCGCCATGAAGCGCAGGCTCGGCCAGGTCTTCGCGCGCGTCGCGACGACCACCGCGGCGATCGTGGTGATGATCGCGGTCAGTACGCCGAACGCGCGGTGGATCATGTGCAGGTGCTGCACGCCGGTATCCGGCCACCAATCGCCACCGATCGTGCAGCTCGGCATCCCGAGGCAGACCATCGCGGCGCCGTGGTGGCGAACGAGCGCTCCGAGGAGCAGCTGGATCAGCACGGTCACACACGCGATGACGATCCACGTACGTGCGCGGCCGAGCTCGCTACGCATGCGATCGTGACGCGTGAGCTCGACGACGCTCGGCGCGGGACGCGTGCGGAACGCCGTGTAGATCAGCATCGCGAAGTAGCTCATGCCGAGGAGCAGGTGCCCCGTCGACACGAACCACGGCAGCTTGTACTTGACGGTGATCGCACCGAGCATGCCCTGGGCGATGACCATGCCGAGCAGCCCGATCCCGAGGAGCTTGGAGTCCCGGCGGCGCAGGAACAGGAACACGGTCAGCGCGATCTGGAGCATGCCGACCGTCATCGCGGCGAGGCGATGGCCGTGCTCGTAGAACACGCCGCCCACCATCGGCGGGAACAGCTGGCCGTGACACACGAGCGTAGGTTCGGGGCAGGCAAGACTCGACCCCGTCGGGTTCACCGTCCCACCGATCACGAGGAGGATGAACGTCGCGATAGCGGCGAGCTGAGCGAGGCGATGCTCGAGCATGGAAACGCGCACGTTGGGTACCACATCCGGTGCTCTCTCGACGAGGGCCGCTTCGCGCTGCGACAAGACACCTCGCCAACGAGCCGACAGGGCCAGATCCAAGGAAAATCACTGGCTTGTCCGGGGCCAGAAGGTTGCGAGCACACACGTGCACGGCGTACAGTGATCGCGGCGAGGGCATGACCGACTCTTGGGTCGAAACGACGTCCATCGGGACGCTCAAGTCCGAGGACCTGGCCAAGCCGGGCCACACCTTCCGCTACAACAAGTGGCTGTACCGCACCGTCGGCAAGCACCTCTCGCAAGGTGGCATGGGCGCGGTCTACGAGCTCGAGCGGCGGGACGAGGACACGGGTCTCGTCGAGCCCGTCGTCGGCAAGGTGTTCCACTCGAACTACCTCTACCAGCTGCGCACCGACGACGTGACGCGGCGCGATCACCACCACAACCTCGCCGCGATGGCGCGGATCGCGGCGATCGAGCACCCGAACATCTTGCCGACGTATGTCTCGGCGCCGATCGCGGACAACTATCTGTTCGTCACGCCGCGCATGGCGATGACGCTGCTCGAGTCGATCTCGCAGCACAACCTCACGCCGCGCGCTCGCGTGAAGTTGCTCGTGCAAGCGCTCGAAGGACTGTCGACGCTGCACCAAGCGCGGCTCGTGCATCGCGACTTCACGCTGCGCAACATCCTCGTCGATCACGGCGCGAACGTTGCCTACCTGTTCGACTTCGATCTCGCGATGTCGCTCGATGACATCGCGACGCAAACCTACCGCACGTACTACAAGGGCCGCATCTTCGGCTCGCCCGGTTGGTCCGTCGCGCCGGAGACGATCGATCAGGCGCTCATGGACTCGCCGATCAACACGTCGCTCGACGTCTACGCGATCGGTGGCGCGTTGCACGGCCTGTTCACGGAGCAGCTCCTCTACGGCCAGGCCGACGATATGTGGGCGCTGCTCATCCGCATCGCGGAAGGCGTCGTGATCGGCGGCAAGAGCAAGGTGAACTACCCGGGGGATTTCCCGCTGCAGCTCCGCGGTGTGATCGAAGGTTGTCTCGAGCGCGATCCCGCGCAGCGATTCCCGTCGGTGGCCGCGGTCGCACAGGAGCTGCGAGCGCAGATGCGCGAGCTGCCCGACGAGCGCCAGCGGTTCATTCGCAGCAAGACGGAGATCACGAACCCCGAGGGTCGTCCGCTGCGTAGCACCGGCACCATCACCGCGCAGAGCCCCGATCCGAGCATCACCGAGAGCGTGGTCAGCGCGGCATCGAACGCGGTGCGCGAGTGGGGCTACGACGTCGAGCGCAGCCTCGGTCGCGCGAAGGGCCACCCGATCTTCCTCGCGGCCCCACGACCCGACATGGTCGCGAACGGCACGTTCCCCGACGCGAACATCTTCCCGAAGCTCGTCACGATGATCGATCTGACCAAGATCAGCGATCCGCGCCGCTTCGTCGAGAACTGGCAGCAGTACTTCTGGCCGATCCTGAAGCGCGTGCGCGAGGGGCTGCTCACGTCGCTGCACAAGGTCATCTACGACGCGAACACGAGCTCGCTCCTGTTGTTCAGCGAGTACGTCGACGAGCCGCGGTTCGGCGATCGCATCGCCGAGAGCGATCTCAATATCGATGGTGCGCTCGCGCTCGGCTTCCTCGTGATCAAGCAGGTCGCCGCGCTGCACGAGCACGGCATGGCGCACAACAACATCTCGCCCGGCGCGCTCCTGTTCAAAGGCGCCGCCGCGACGCGCACGGTGATGCCCGCGATGATCGGGCTCGTCGAGCCGGCGATGGGCCCCGAAGCGATGGCGGGCGATTGCCGCGCGCTCGCGTCGATGATCCTCCTGTGGATGCGACCGAATCGCGTCGCGTCACTGCACGTCCGCATCAAGCCGATGTTCGAGGCGATGCGGACCAAGATGAAGGCGTGGGCGTTCGACAAGACCGCGCCGGCGCCGCACATCGTCGAGCTCAACCAGCTCGTGAACGACGCGCTCGCGCTCGTGGACTTCAATTGGTCCGTGCTGCGCGACTCCGGCGGTGATCTCCAGGAGTACGCGCTGATGATCATCTCGCTGCGCCTGTATCACCTGCTGTGGCCGAGCGCGGGCGTCTCGCGCCAGTCGTCGCCGAACATCAAGAGGTGATCGCGAGATCGCGATTGAACACGCCGAGTCGCTCGAGGGCGATGCGGACGGCCTCTTCGATCTGCTTCTGTTGTGGCGCGCGCACGCGATCCGCGTTGCACGACACGAACACGGGATCCTTTTCGTTCCAGCCTTCGACCTCGAACTCGACGAGCCGGCCGTCCGCGAGATACGGATACGCCGCCATCAGCGGACCGAACACGACCTGGTCCTTGCACGCACACGCCATCTCGAGCGCGAGCGCCATCGTCTGCGCTTCGTGACCTGCCGTGCGCTGCGACGAGACGAGCGGACAGCCATCGTCGACGGGGATGTACACGCCGTTCGCGTTGTAGACCGGCAACACGAACGGCACGCGCCGCATCGTCTCGAGCGAGAGCGGCGCGGGACCGAGCTTCGCGTACAGCTCGGGCGGACCGAAGCACGAGCGGCGCATCTCGCCGACCTTCGTCGAGACCCACGATTCGGGCAGCCGCTCTTCGGCGAGCGTCAGGCACACGTCGAAGAAGTTGCCGGCGGCGAGCGTACGGATCAGCGCGGGTGCCATCTCGATCGCCCGCACGCGCGTTCCGGGGAGCGCCTCGGTGATCCGCGGCGCGCACCAGATGATCATGTACGACGGCGCAGCGACGGCGATCGCGGCGTCGAGGCTGTCGCGCCGATCCAGCTCCTGCACGCGCTGCACGAGCGACGTGACCTGCGGGAGGATGCGATTCCCGTCGTCGCTGATCGTGATGCCGCGCGTCGAGCGCACCATCAGCGTGAAGCCCAGCTGATCCTCGAGCCGCGCGACGGCTTTGCTCACTTGGGACGCGGGCATGTTGAGCTCGCGCGCGGCGCCGTTGACCGATTGGCACCGCGCGACGGAGAGGAAGATCATCAGATCGCCCGCGCGCAGATCCGACAGCTTGTGCAGCGTCATGACCGGTGCATCCTAGATCATCGCCCCGAGAATGTCGGCGACCGTTTTCCGAGGAACGCGGCCACGCCTTCGCGTTTGTCGGCGGTGGTGAACACGCGACCGAACCCCGCGTTCTCGAGCGCGAGCTGCGCCGCTGTGGATTTTCCTTCGAGCGACGTCAGGATCTCCTTGCACGTGGCGACGGCGATCGCCGATCGCTGCGCGATCACGCCGATCGTCTCGATAGCGGCGCTCGTCATCGCTGCACGCGACGAGAACACCGCGTTGACGAGGCCGATGCGCTGCGCTTCCTGCACGCCGATGTCGCGACCGGTGTAGATCAGCTCCTTCGCGCGCGCCGGACCGACGAGCCGGAGCAGCCGCACGCAGCCACCGAAGCCCGGGATCAACCCGAGCTTCACCTCGGGCTGGCCGAACACCGCGGACTCGGTCGCGTAGATGAAGTCCGCGGCCATCGCGAGCTCGCAGCCGCCGCCGAGCGCGAAGCCGTTCACGCACGCGATGACGGGAAACGGCAGCGCTTCGATCAGCTCGGTGACCTTCTGTCCGAGGCGGCCGAACTCGACGCCTTCATCGGGCGTCATCTCGCTCATCCGCTGGATATCGGCGCCGGCGACGAATGCGCGATCGCCCGCGCCGGCGAGGATCATGCCGCGGACGCCGCTCTGCACGGGCATCTTCGTGCACAGCTCGGCGAGCTCGTCGAGGACGACGTCGGAGAGAGCGTTCAGCTTGTCGGGGCGATCGATCGTGACGGTGAGGACGTGCTCGATACGATCGACGCGCAGCGTCTTGTAGCGGATCACTTGACCCATCCGAGCGTGAGGGTGATGGAGCGCGCGTCCGTCGCCGATGTCATCGCGTCGCCGCCGGCTACGCGATCGAGGTTGACCGCGAGCTGCGCGTTCATGCCCGGGCCGAACGCGTAGCTGCCCATCGCACCGACGGGGATGCGATACGCGTCGCCGAAGCCATCGATCGGACCGGCGACGCCGCTCTGCACGCCGAGCTGCAGGTGTTGCGATGCGGGGACGAGCAGCGAGAGCGGAGCGTTGAGGTACTCGGTGTTCGGCATCGCCGCGTCGCGATCGTCGAGGCCGATGTAGATCGTGGGCTTGAGGTGAATGCCGAGCTTGCCGGCGAGATAGATCGTCTCGAAGCCCGCGCCGAGGCCGCTGCGCTCCGCGGCGACGTTGTAAATCACGCCGCCCAGCGCGGCGATGGCGAAGCGCTCGTTGCCGGCGAGGGCGAGCTTCGCGAGGAGTGCACCGCCGGTATAGAGATCACCGCAGGCATCGCCGGCGATGCAGAAGCTGCCCGTACCGGCGCCGCTCCAGAAGCCGGTCGCGTTCTGCGTGCTGTGCACGATCGCGACGGTGAAGCGATCGGTGGCGCCGATCGCGAGATCGGGTGCGAGGCCGGTGGCGTTGCCATCGGTTTGCACGGCGACGCTCATCGCGAGCTTGCCTCGCGGCAGCGTGAGCGATGCGTCGGCGAATGCGGTGGAGGAGGTGAGGGCGAGAACGACGAGAGAATTGCGAAGCATGGTGACGGTTCCTTTCGAGTGTGAGATCACGAGTCCCAGATGGCGCCGTAGGCGGGAATGCCGCGGCTCTCGAGGCCGCTGACGACCTCCCACGTGAGCTTCTTGTTGGAGATGCAGATGACGGCTTCGGCGCCGGTCTCGACGAGCGCCTGATACGCGAGCTGGACCATGTCGGGCTTGCCGCGCTCGTGCGTGTCCCAGATCAGCGCGTCGGGGTGCTCGACGAGGATCTCGTCGACGAGCGCGTCGCCGTACGTCTTGCGCGCGTTGCGCGTGGCCCAGATCAGCTTCGCGGGCACCTTGTTCGCGAGGAGGTGCGGCAAGCACGGACCGATGCCGCTGCCGGTCGCGACGTACACGACGCGCTTGAACAGCACCTCGATGTTCGCGACGCCGGCGGTCGGGATGCCTTTGACCCAGAGGTGGCTCGGGCGATCGTCGATCAGCTTGCCGGTCCAATCACCGGCGCGCGAGATCGTCAGGCGATAGCCGGGCTGGCCCGGCGCGGGGACGTTGGCGAACGAGTGCCACTCGAGGAGCGGGCTGCGGCTGATCGCCGTCGAGCTGCCCGCGAACGGCGTGACACCGTAGTCGAAGCGCGCGAGCGCGACGTGGCTCGACGGGATGACGAGCTCGACGGGGACTTTGCGCAAGCGCAGCCACGGCAGCGCGACGCTGAACGTGATCACGCCGAGGACGACGAGCTCTGCGGTGCCGCCGAGCAGGATCGTCTGCGGCCACAGCAGGGCGATCGAGGTCCACCCGCCGAGGCGCTTCACGATCTCGAACGTGTCGTGGTGCTTCGCGCGGATCCACGGCATGGACCACACGCAAATCGCGACGAGGACGATCGTTTGCGCGACGATGACGGCGAGCAACGCGACCGGCAGCGACGATGCGTCCCGCAGCGCGGACACCGCGAACGCGACGAACCACGCGGTGCCGGCGATCGCGCCGCCGACGTGGATGCCGCCGAAGTGATAGACCTTCGCGCACTGGCGGCGGATCGCGAGCGGCCAGCTCGTCGGCACGCGCGTGGCGATCCAGAACAGCGCGTTGACCACGTAGTGCTGGCGGATGCAGATCGCGACGGCGAAGTTGCCGAGCGCGAGCTGCGAGAGCGTCGCGAGGTCGAGCGAGAGCGTGAACGCGAGGACGACGTTCGCGATCAGCGCCGCGAACATCAGGCGATGAAAGTGCGACAGCTTCGACGACGCGAGCGCGCGCGAGATGCGGCCGCCGGGAGCGGGCAGCGCGATGACCGGGGCCACGATAGGAGCGGCGATTGGTGCCGGTACGAGCTCCTCGTCGAGGAACCAGAGCTTCTGCATGACCTCCGTCGCGTCGTTCGCGTCGTGCGGTTCCGGCGGTACGAGCGTCAACGCGGGGCGACGGAACGGCGTCGTGGCCCCGAGATCACGCGTTGGCAGCGCACGAAGGCCCGGGATCGCGGGGAGCGAGCGTAGCGGCGGGGGTATTGCGACGCTTCGAGCGGGAACGAGATCGCTGCGTCGCAGTGCACGGGGAGCGATGATCGCGCTCCCCGGCGAGCTTCCTTCGCGCATCACAGCGAGGCTCCGCGCGAGAGGGCCTCGAGCTCCGCGGCATCGTTCTCGACGAGTCGCGCCGCAGCGAGATCGAGCAACAAGCGCTTGTCGATCTTGCCGCGGCTCGTGAGCGGCATCGCGTCGAGCGCGACGACGATCGCGGGGACCGCGTAGTACGGCAGCTTGTCGGCGACGATCGCGCGGGCGAGACCGGCATCGACGCTCGCGGGCGCGACGAACGCGACGAGCGTGCGGCTATCGAGCTTCAGCGTGACCGCTTGCGTGCACCCGGGCGCTTGCTCGAGCGAGCGCGAGACCGAGTCGAGCTCGACGCGGAACCCGCGGACCTTCACCTGGTCATCGGTGCGGCCCATGTGCTCGAGCTCGCCGTCGGGCGTCCAGCGGCCGAGGTCGCGGGTGCGGAACATGCGGCGGCCTTCGCCGAGGAACGGATCGAGGCGATAGCGGTCGGCGTTCAGCTCGTCGTTCGCGAGGTATCCGGTCGAGACGCATTCGCCGCCGGCCCACATCTCGCCGACCTCGCCGATCGGCAACGGGCGAAGATCCTCGTCGAGGATGTACACGGTGTTGTTCGGCGTCGGACCGCCGATCGTGAGTCGCTCGCAGCGCGCGTCGTAGCGCTGCATCGTGTTGACGATGGTGACCTCCGTCGGACCGCAGCCGTTGTAGAACGTCGCGAACGCGGACCACGCATCCGCGAGCGGGCGAGGGCAGGGCTCGCCGGCGACCGCGACCACCTTCACGTGCGGCATCACCGGCAGCTGGCCGAGGATCGAGGGCGTCGCGATCACCACGTCCGCGCGCCGGACCGCCTCCTCGATCGATCGACCGCGAATGATCAGCGTGCCGCCGTGCGCGAGACACCCGAGGATCTCCCACGCGGCCATGTCGAACGCGATCGACAGGATCTGAGCGACGCGCATACCGGGCCGGATGCCGAGATCGCCGGGCTGCGTGAGCAGCAAGTTGCACACGTTCGCGTGCGTGACCTCGACGCCGTTCGGCACGCCGGTGGTTCCCGACGTGAACAACACGAAGCAGCCACGCGACGGCGACATCGCCACGCGTGGACGCAACGCGGTTACCGACGCGCGCATGACCGTGTCGATCTCGATGCACGGGACGCCGTCGACGTCAGGCACCATCCCGCGCAGCGACGACAGCGTGAGGATCACGCGGACATTCGCGGTGACCGACACGTGCCGTAGCTGGGCCGCGGGGGCGACGCCGACGTGCTGCGGAACGTAGGCGGCGCCCGCCTTCAGTACGGCGAGAATGCCGACGACCATCGGGATCGAGCGATGCAGAAAGATCGCGACGCGATCACCCGCGACCACACCGTGACGCGCGAGCAGGACCGCGAGCGCATTCGCGTGCCGCTCGAGGTCCTGATACGAGAGCGACTCTCCTTCGTGCTCGACGGCGATCGCATGTGGATGCGCCATCGCGGCCTCCTCGATCGCGCGATGGATCAGCGCGTGCGTTGGAGTCCGTGCAGGGCCCGCGCCGAAGCGCGCGAACAACAGCTGGTCGCCCACGGTGAGGTTGGCGAGCGCTGTGCGATCGAGGCGGGGAAGAATGTCGGGATCGATGCGTACGAGGCGAGCGGTATCAGACATGGGCGAGTCCTTTCGGTTCGCCTCTGCGAGTCACGCGATCGCTGCGAGTCGCACGTTCGCGCACGTCGCGATCGCGAACACGCGTTGCTGTTTCGCGAACGCTCGACGCGCAACCGCCCGACGCTGCGCAACTCGTGCAGCTCGTCGCGCCGACTGGCCCTAGCAGCGTGCGACGTCGACACCGCTATTCGCAGCGTCGATCATCGCGCGACCCTGACCTGCCCACGCGCGTTCGATGTTCGACCAGTCCGCGACCGCACCGACGCGCGAGAGCACTGCATACAATCCGAAGCGGAGTCGGAGCAGGAACAGCAACGCGCCCGGGAGCTCCAGCCCGAGAAGTGCGCGCTTGTCGCCGAGGACATCCGATCCCGCGATCGCACTTCCCGGGTCGATCGCGTGTGGCCCCTCGACGAGCAGCGGTCCGAAGAATCCACGCAATAGCCGGCGCAAGTGCTCGCGCGATGCGCTGCGAGTCGGCGGCGTGCCTCCGATCGCGACGATCGCAGCAGCGATCGCGTCTGCGTCGTCGACGCGTACTGCCGCCAACAGCTCCGCGAGCGCGCGCACGGTGCTCGCCTCGAACTGCCGCACGCACCCGAAGTCATAGATCACCACGCGACCGTCCCCCGTGATCGCGAAGTTCCCCGGATGCGGATCCGCATGGAAGTGACCGCGGCGATACAGCGTGCCGATGAACACCTCGAACAGCGCGAGCCCGACGCGGTCGCGCGCGGTCTGCGCCGGCGATGCGGCGAGAAACGTATCGAGCGAATCACCGGGCAGCCACTCCGTGGTCAGAACGGTCGGCGCACACCACTCGTCGATGACCTCCGGCACGACGATGTCGCGATGTCCGGCGAACCACCGCGCGAACGTGCGCTGGCGTGTCGCCTCGATCGCGTAGTCGCACTCCTCGAGCATGGCGGTCCGCGCCTCGTCGAGCAGACCGCGTACGCTCGACCCACCCGGCACCAGCCGCGCGAACACCGCGCCGACCGCCGCGTTGCCGAAGTCCACGCGCAGCGCCTCCGCGATGCCCGGATGCTGGATCTTCACCGCCACCTCGCGACCATCCGCGAGCCGCCCGCGATGCACCTGCCCGATGCTCGCCACCGCGACCGGCTCGACATCCAGCGACGCGAGCAACTCGCGGCCCCGATCGCCGAAGGCCGCCTGCAACACTCGCTCGATCGCGCCCGGCGGACTCGCCTGCGACTGCGTCTGCAGCGACGACAACAACTGGCGCATCTCGGGCGGGAGCGTCGGATCGATGTAGCCCATGATCTGCCCGATCTTCATCGCGACGCCCTTCAGCTCGCCGAGCCGCTCCGTCAGCGTCGAGATCGCCTCCAGATCCACGCCGGCGAGCCCGTCTCCGCCGCCGAGGACCGCGCGCGCGAGCCCCGCCGCGCTCCGCGACGTCTTCCACATCCGTGACCACCTTCCCGTCGGAACCGCTGCGGTCTTGTTCATCATATGATAGTAACTATCATATGAGAGTGACTCCCGAAACATCCAAGAACGAGGACGGCCGAACCCGTCGTCGTTTCGCGGCGATGCGACGCCTCCAGGAAGTCGCTCTCGACCTGTTCGAGGACCGTGGCTTTGGCTCCGTCACGATCGAGGAGATCGCCGCCGCTGCCGATCTTGGACCCGCGACGGTCTACCGGAACTTCGGGACGAAGGAGCGCATCGTCCTCTGGGACGACTACGACCCGGCCCTGTTCGCCCAGATCGCGGATCGACTCCCCGGCCCCCCACTCGCGGCGATGCTCGAAGGTGTGATCGCGGCGCTCGCCCCGATCTACAAGCGCGATCACGTGCGCCTCCTGCGCCGCACCCGTCTCGCGCTATCGATCCCCAGCGTCGTCGCCGCGAGCGCCGCGGACATGATGGCGCTCCGCACCGGCCTCTCGCGCCTCCTCGTCGAACAGGGTGGGATCAAGTCGGCGCTCGACGCCGACGTGCTCGCGGCCACGTTCGCCGCGACGCTCGAGGTCGCGCTCGCGCACTGGGTCGCGGGCAAGGGCGCCACACCTCTCGCGACGGTCCTGCGCCGTGTGTTCGCGGTGCCCCAGCGATTCTCGCCGAAGCGTCAGTCGTCGTGATCGTGTCCGCAGTGCGGACCGTGCTCGTGCGGCAGCGAGAACGTGATGCGCGAGAGCGCCGTCTTCACCATCTCGGTGTAGCCATCACCCGCGAGGCTCGCGATCGCCGCATTGCTCGCCGCCACGTGCTCTCTCGCCTTCGGCGCATTGCCGAGCCGCCGGTACACGTCGGCGAGGTTCAAGTGTAGCGACGACAGGAGTCCCTCGACGCTCGCGGCCATCCCGGCTGCTTCGAGGCGCGCGTCATCGAGCAGCACGCCGGCGTCGAGCGCGCGCAGGTCCCACACGAGCTCGTCGTCCACGCTCTCGCTGACATCGGCCATCGCGTGCGCGATCGCGCAGCGGTGCAGGGCGTCGCCCTGCTCGCCGACCACGGTCCACAGCGCAGCGAGCTTGGCGCGCGCCCGTGCAGGCTCGTCACGTGTCAGCGCGATCGCATCGCCAACGCCGACGAGGATCGGATCATCCTGGATCATTCGCCGTCATCCTTGATCAACTGTGTCGGATCTTCGGGCCATTGGTGCTTCGGATACCGGCGCATCAGCTGCTTGCGTAGCGCCGGGTAGTGTTTGACCCAGAACCCGGGCAGATCGGACGTCACCTGCACCGGCCGTTGATTCGGCGCGAGCAGGTGCACCACGAGCGGCACCTTGCCGTCACCGACGCTCGGAGCGCGCGGCAGGCCGAAGAAGTCCTGCATGCGCGACGCGATCCACGGTGGCTGCTCGAGGGAGTACGTGATCGGCGCGCGTCGCCGGTGCGTGAGCTGCAGGTGCGTCGGTGCGAGGCGCTGCACGAGGGCGCGGTGCTCGCCGAGGCCCGCGTCGAGGAGCGACATCAGGCTCGCGTTGCGCAGCTCGGCGAACGAGATCGCGCCTTCGCAGGCGTTCGCGATCACGCGCGCGAGGCCTTCGTCGTCGGGCGCGGCGAGGTCGGCCTTGCCGGAGATCTTCGCGGCCAGCGTGACGCGCGCGCGCCATTGGGCGAGGTCGTCTTTGTCGACGAACTTCTCGATGCCCGCGGCGATCGCTTGTCGGGCGAGGAGCTCGGCGGCGGGGCGGCCCGCGCGGCGCGCGCCCTCCACGTCGCGTTGCTCGTCGAACGCGAGGCCGTCGTAGGTCATCTGCACGACGCGCTCGACGCGCTCCTTCTTCGCGTCCCACACGAGCTCGTCTTTCTCTTCGATGCGATCGAGGAACAGATCGAGGAGCCAGCTCGCTTGGATCGCGCTCGCGCGGCGGATCTGCACCTTGGTCTGCGTGCCTCGCGCACCGACCTCGGCCACGTCGACGGCGACCATCAGCTCCGCGTCGATCACCGACGAGCCGGGGGAGAGCGTCCCGCTGCCACCGCCCGCGAACAGGATCTCGCTCGAGCGCGGTGCGCGGCGCTTGCCGACGCGATCCGGAAACGCGGCGAGGATCGAGATCAGGAGCTGCTCGTCGATCTCGTCGGTGGACATGGCGTGCGCGCGGTATTCGACGTTCTTCTCGAGCTGCCGTGCGGTCTTGTCGACCTGGTGGGCCGTCGCGATATCGAGCCCCTCGCGGCGCAGGCGATCGGCGCGCATCCCGTCGCCGCGGGCGCGCTCGATCGCATCGAGATCGTCGAGGAGATCCGATGGGGACGACACGCGGGCGTGGCCGGCGGGACCGCGGCGTTCGAGCCGCAGCTCGCGCGCGCCGACGGCGGCCGCGATCACGCAGGCCTCGCGTGGTGCGCCACGTTCTTCGGCTTCGAAGATGAGGCGTGCCAACCGCGGGTGGATCGGGAACCGCAGCATGCGCCGGCCGATCCGCGTGATCGATCGCGGCGGCATCGCGGGCGACGGGGACGATGCGGGCGTGTCGTCGCTGGCGATCGCACCGAGCCGCAGGAGCAACTCGTCGGCTTGGTTCACCGCGATCTCGGGCGGCGCCTCGTACCAGCGGATCGCGCGCACCCCCGAGAGTCCCGCGCCATACAGCTCGAGCGCGACGCCCGCGAGGTCCGCGCGCTGGATCTCGGGGACCTCGAACGCGCGGCGCAGATCGTGATCGTGCTTCGTGTACAGGCGGATCACGCGACCGGGACGCGTGCGGCCGGCGCGGCCCGCGCGCTGCGTACAGCTCGCGCGCGACACGGGCTCGACCTGGAGCGAGGCCAGCCCGGTCCACGGAGAGTGACGTGCGATGCGTGCGAGACCGGAGTCGATCACCGCGACGACTCCATCGATCGTGATCGAGGTCTCGGCCACGTTCGTCGCGAGGATCACCTTGCGGCGCTTGCTCGGACGCACGGCGCGGTCTTGCTCGTCGGCGGTGAGATCGCCGTGCAGCGGCAGCACCTCGAGATCGTGGACCGCCGCGGCGTCGGCGACGTCCTCGGCGGTGCGGCGGATCTCGCCGGAGCCGGGCAGGAACACGAGGATGTCGCCGTCGAGCTTGTCCTGCGCGAGGCGGCGCACGGCGGAGGCCACGCGCTTGCCGAGCTGGCGATCGTCGAGCTGGTCTTCGTATTCGATCGCGACCGGGAACGTACGGCCCTCGGAGCGAATGACCGGCGCGTTCGCGAGGAACGCGGCGACGGGCTCGGCATCGAGCGTCGCGGACATCACCACGAGCCGGAGCTCGGGGCGCGTGGCGCGGAGGCGCTCGACGAGCGCGAGCGCTAGATCGCCGTCGAGGTGGCGCTCGTGGAACTCGTCGATGATCACGCAGCCCACGCCGCGCAGCTGTGGATCGGCGAGCAGGCGGCGCGTGAGCACGCCTTCGGTCACGAAGCGAATGCGCGTGGCGGCGCTGACCTTGCGATCGAAGCGCACTTCGTAGCCGACGTCGCGTCCGAGCTCCACGCCGCGCTCGGAGGCGACACGCGCGGCGGCCATGCGAGCGGCGAGGCGGCGCGGTTGCAGCACGACGATCTCGCCGTCGATCGCTCCCGCGTCGAGGAGCGCGCCGGGAACGCGCGTGGTCTTGCCGGCCCCCGGCGGCGCGACGAGGACGCAGACGCCGCGATCGCGCACCGCCGCCACGAGGGCCGGCAGGACGTCATCGATCGGCAGCGTTTGCACGAACGCACCCTACACCGTCGCGATCAGGGCTGGATCATGCCGTCGCGCGAGAACGCGTCGAGCAGGCGGTCGCCCGCGCGCTTCGCGAAGTCTGCGAATGGCTGCTTCGCAGAGGCGGGAAACGTCGACGGCGAGGCGAGACCGATCCGCGCACACTCGGCGCCGCCGCCGTACCAGCGACGCAGCTCCTCGTCGGTGATCGGCGTTCCTGCGGCCGGTGCATCCGACGTGACGTCGGGCCCGAGCGCGTCGAGCGATACGAGTGTATCGCCGCGGCATTCGTCGACGAGATCGCGGCCGCGCAGGCGGATCAGCGCGCCGCAGGCCACCGCGAGCTCGAACGTTCGTTTGCCGACGGGGTTTCCATCGGCGCGTCGCCTCGGGTCACGGCGGAGGTTCTTGCAGTACGTGTCGCGCATCGCGGGACCGGGCGCGACCATCTCGATCGAGTAGAACATCACGTCGTTCGGACAGAACGCGTAGGCGGTCGCGTTCACCGCGGGGGGAGCACCCGTGATCGACGCGCGAAATCGCCATCTCGCGTGCGTGCCGATGCGGTCGTCGATGTTCTCGATCGCCGGCGCACCGCGAAGCTGCACGCCCAGCGTCACCGGCGAGCCCCATAGCACCTCGATGGTGCACTGCCGCGCATCGAGCCCCGGGGCCGCGTACAGATCGACGGTTCCCGTCACGCGTGCTCCGTCGAAGCCGTCGAGAGCGATGTTCACGAACGTGTTCGCGACCCACGGCATCTCGGGAAGATCGAGCGGCCAGCTCGCGCGCATGTGACCCGCGAGGGAACGCCCGGGCTTCACGACGAAGGCGAGCGTTGCCGGTGCGGTCTCGTCGGCGATCGACCCTGCATCGAGGACCGTCGCGTCCCGCGCGGCGACCGGCACCATGGTGTGGTCCGCCGGTGCCGGTTGCGAGCGACCACTACACCCGGCGAGGACGATCGCGACCCGAACGACAGTCACGACGGCGCCTCGCACCGCACGAAAGCTACCACGCGCGATCGCGTATGCTCGTCGTGATGTTGTTCCCCGCGCCGCCCGCGCCGGTCTTCCCGCCCGATCAATCGTCGACGAGCCGATCCCACATTCGCTACGAGGACTGCGCGCAAGACGGCCGCATGATTCCGACCGCGCTGCCGTCGCAGATGTCGGGGCTGTGGCAGTCCGTGATCGCGCGCCACCCCGGATCGCGCAACGCGATCTCGCAGGGCGTGGTCCCGATCCTGACGCGGCTCACGCTGATCTCCGAGAATCAACCGATCCGCATCGATCGTCCGGTCGAGGCGCGCGCGGGATTCCAGCTCGCGCACGCCATCGAGAACGGCGAGGTCGGTCGCTTGTTCATGAACGTCTGGGTCGACGTGTGGGGCATGGCCGGTCGTGTGGGACCTCGGCAAGTCGATGGCGATGAAGTGCGGGCAGGGCGCGTGTTCGCCGAGCACACGTTCACGCGGCTGTTCGCGCCGCCCGATCAACGCAAGGTGACGCGCTTGCCGTTCGAAGGATATCCGGAGGTGCCGCCGGATGCGTACGTCGCGCCGCCGCCGAAGAGCGCGCACGAAGCGCCCGACGGTGCGACGTGGATCGACGAGCTCGCACCCGACGTGGTCGAGGTCGCGTTCACGCTCGATCAGACGGACGCGAACCAACACGTCAACTCGCTCGTCTATATCCGGACGTTTCTCGATGCGACGCAGCGCCGCCTCGCCGCGGGCAATCACCCGCTGAAGCTGCGCAGTCACGCGGTGGACATCGCGTATCGCAAGCCGTGCTTCGCGGGCGAGCGCGTCCGTGCGCACCTGCGGCTGTTTCGTCTCGGGGATTCGCTCGGGGCGGCCGGTTCTATCGTCGGCACCGATGACAAGCCGCGCTGCTATGTACGCGTGATGCTGCAGCCATAGCGCCCGCCAATTTGGCGAGGCCCCCTTGCGCGGCGGCCGGACGGAATTAAGTCGTCGGTGTTTCCAACCAACCGTCTTCCCTGCACAGGAGGAAAGTTCCCATGGCACTCACGACTCGTAATGGCGTCAACGCCCCCGTCCGCACCGTCCGCGATCCGTTCTCGATGGCCCGCGAGCTACTCTCGTGGGACCCGTTCTACGGTGGCCGCCCGGCGACCGCCTTCGCCCCTGCGTTCGAGGTCAAGGAGACCGCCGACGCGTTCGTGCTGAAGGCCGATCTACCCGGCGTCGCCGAGGCTGATCTGGATATCGGCGTGCACAACAACGTCCTCACCGTCAGTGGCTCGCGCAGCGCCGAAGAGCGCAAGGAAGGCGAGAGCTACGCGCTCTACGAGCGTCAGTTCGGTTCGTTCACGCGCAGCTTCTCGCTGCCGGACATGGCCGATGGTGAGAAGATCGCTGCGGCGCTCGAGAACGGCGTGCTCACGCTGACGATCGGCAAGAAGGCGGAAGCGAAGCCCCGCAAGATCTCGCTGTCGAAGCAGTAAGGCTCAGGGCGCCCAGGCGTGGGTGTACGCGTCGAGGAACGCGCGCGCGAGCTTCTCTAGATCCTCGCGCGGCGCGATCCGCATCAAGTCTTCGCGCGTCTGCCAATCGTCTTTGTACTCGGAGACGACGCGGATCTGATTCACGTTGTCGTTGTAGTACAGCGCATACGCGTTCGAGAACGCACCGACGGGGCCGTTCTGGTCTTTGCCCTGCTGGTAGCCGAACTGGTACGTGAAGATCACCGGCTGGCCGTTGAGGTCCGTCTTGCCGAGCTCGAAGATCGTGTCCGGCAAGTTGCGGAGCTCCTCGGCGAGCAGGACCTTCATCGCATCGCCCTTCGCCTTCCACTTCTCGAGATCCATCGGGATGCAGTCGAAGCACGGCGTGACGGTCACGGTGACCGCGAGGCGCGGGCGCGACGTGGTGAGACGCACTTCGAACGTCTTGCCCGCCGTGCGATCCGTCTTCTGGAAGCCCTCGAAGTCGAGCTTGATCATGCGATCGGCATCGGCTTGCTCGATCGGCTTCGTCGTCTTCTTCGGCGGCGTCCCGTCGCCCTTGGGCAGCTTGATCGTGTCGCCCTTGGGCACGTCGTTCGGGTTCGCTGCGGAGCCCGAGCCGGCGGCGTTGCTGCCGCTCCCGGCGGACCCACTTCCGGCGGACCCGCTGCCGGTGGCCGGCGACGAGGTCTTGTCGGTCTTGCAACCAGCGAGCGCGATCAAGGCAACGAAGGCAACGGCGGTACGCACGCGGCGATCGTACATCACAGGTGTTGCAAGAGCACGCGAGCACCGATCGCCACGAGGATCACGCCTCCTATCAACTCGAGGTGCGAACCGAGGTGCCGACCCGCCGCTTTTCCCGCCGCGTAGCCGACGACACAGAACAACCACGTGATCGCGCCGATCAGACAGATCGCGACGACGGGTGAAACCGGAACGAGCGAGATGGTAATTCCCGCCGCGGCGGCGTCGATGCTCGTCGCGATCGCCAGCATGATGTCCACGCCGAGCCCGCTCTTGTCCTCGTCGGCGTCGGTGGCGTCGCCACGCCGAATGCTGCCGATGATCATCTTGAGCCCGATGCCCGCGAGCAGCGCGAACGCGATCCAGTGATCGTACTTCTCGACGTACGTGCCGCCGTAGTAGCCGAGCGCCCAGCCGAGCGCGGTCATGCCCGACTGGAACCCGCCGAACAGGAGCGGAAGCGTGATCGCGTCGCGCCCGCTGCGGTCGCGCTGGCGGTTCTGCAACCCGCGCAGCGCAGCGACCGCCGTCGCGTCCATCGCGAGACCCGCGCCGAGCGCGATCGCCTCCCACATTACGCGAGCTGGAACAGGCCGGCAGCGCCCTGGCCGCCGCCGATGCACATCGTCACCACCGCGTACTTGCCGCCGCGACGGCGCAGCTCGTACAGCGCGGTCGCCGTGAGCTTCGCGCCGGTGCACCCGAGCGGGTGACCGAGCGCGATCGCGCCGCCATTCACGTTGACCTTGTCGTCGGGGATGCCGAGCTGGGTCTGGCAGTAGACGCTCTGCGATGCGAACGCTTCGTTGAGCTCGAACAGATCGATGTCCGAGACCTTCAGGTTGTTCTTCGCGAGCAGCTTCTGCACCGCGGGGAGCGGGCCGATGCCCATAATCTCCGGATCGACACCGACGGTGACGAAGCTCTTGAAGATCCCGAGCGGCTTGATGCCGAGCTCGTCGGCCTTCGCGCGCGAGGTCACGAGCGTCATCGCCGCGCCGTCGCTGATCGGCGATGAGTTACCGGCCGTCACGCTGCCACCTTGCGCGAACGCGGGCGGCAGCTTCGCGAGACCTTCGAGCGTGGTGTCCGGGCGCGGCAATTCGTCGACGGTGAAGTCCTTGTACACGCGCTCGCCGTTCGCGTAGCCGACCGCGCGCACGGGGACGATCTCGTCCTTGAACGTGCCCTTCTCGAGCGCGGCCTTCGCCTTCTGCTGGCTATTGAACGCGAACTGGTCCTGCTGCTGGCGCGAGATGCCGAACCGATTGGCGACGTTCTCCGCCGTGATGCCCATCGGCGTGTTCGCGCCGGGCAGCTTGTCCATCAGCTCGGGCGATGCCGAGAGATGGAAGCCCGTCATCGGCACGTACGTCATCGACTCGACGCCACCGGCGATCACGACATCGTTCGTGCCGACGGCGATCGAGCCCGCGGCGGTCGCGATGGCCTGCAGGCCCGACGAGCAGAACCGATTGATCGTCTGCCCCGGCGTCTGCGGACCGAGATCCGCGAGGAGCGCGATCAAGCGCGCGACGTTCAAGCCTTGCTCGCCTTCCGGCATCGCGCAGCCGAGGATGACGTCGTCGATCTTGCCCTTCGCCTGCGGCACGCGTGCGAGCAAGCCGCGAATGACATCGGCGGCGAGCTCGTCGGGGCGCTTGGTGGACAGGGTGCCCTTGTGACCGCGGCCGACCGCGGACCGAACTGCTTCTGCGATTACGATCTCCATGGTGTCGATCTCCTTTTCGGCCTAGTTCCTGAGGGGCTTGTTGTTCTGGAGCATGTACTGCATGCGCGCCTGGCTGAGCGGCTCACCGCACAGCGACAGGAACGCCTCGCGCTCGAGCTCGAGGATCTCGTCCTCGGTGACCGCGTGGGTGGATCCGTTGACGCCGCCGCACAGCACGTTCGCGAGCTTCATCGCGATCTTCGCGTCGTGCTCGCTCGCGTACTTTCCAGCGACGAGCGTGTTCACGAGCATGTGCAGCGTCGCGATGCCGCTCTCGCCGGGAAGCTTGTACGCGCGCGGGATCGCCGGGTGGTAGCCCGCGTTCGCGAGACCGATCGCGCGTTGCTTTGCTTCGTGGAGCTGGCGCGCGCGATCGAAGGACACGCCGTCGGTGTTGCGGAAGAAGCCGAACGCTTTGCCTTCCTCGGCCGACGTCGCGACCTTCGCGAGCGCGATGTTCTTGAACGTCTGCGTCACGAACGAGTACGTGTCGACATCCACGCCTTCGGGCACGCTCTCGAGCGAGCGCCACAGCATGTTCATCGTGCCGGCACCGCCGGGGATGAGGCCGACGCCGACCTCGACGAGGCCGGAGTACGTCTCGAGCGCGGCCTGCACGGCGTCGCTGCCCATGCACAGCTCGAGACCACCACCGAGCGTCATGTTGTACGGCGCGGCGACGACGGGAATCGTCGAGTACTTCATCCGCTGCGTCGCGTACTGGTAGCCCTTGATCATCTCGCGGAGCTGGTCCCACTGCTTCTGGCCCGCGGCCATCAGCACGGCGAACAGGTTCGCGCCGACGCAGAAGAACTCGCCCTGGTTCCAGATCACCATCGCGCGGAAGTCTTTCTCCGCTCGCGCCGTGGCGTCGTGGATCATCTTGATCACGTCGGAGTCGATCGAGTTCGCCTTCGTCTTGAACGTCAGGCCGAGGACGCCGTCGCCGATGTCCCACGCTTCCGCGCCGCTGTTCTTCAGCACCGGCGAGCCGCCCTTGCGCATGACCTCGATCGTCGCCTCGCGCGGATCGAGCTTGCGCTCGACGTACTCGCCCTTGGTCGGATCCCAGATCTTCGTGCCGCTGTAGAAGCTCGTGGCGCCGGAGGACTTCATCTTGTCCGTCCACGCCGGAAGCGCGACGCCGTCCTTCTTCATGCGGTCGTACCCGGCGACGAAGCCGATCGCGTCCCACACCTCGAACGGTCCGAGGTCCCACGCGTAGCCCCACTTCATCGCGTTATCGATCGCCTCGACCGAATCGGTGATCTCGCCGATGCGGCGCGCGGAGTACGCGAGCGAGCGCGACAGCACCGTCCACGCGAAGTCACCGACGATGCCGGGCGTCGCGACGAGCTTCGCCAGGCGCTCCTTCGGATCCTCGATCTTGCCGAGACCCTTCGTGACCTTCTTGATCTCCGGATCGCCGCCGTTCGCGCGGTACTCGCCGGTGTATGGATCGAGCGTCTGCAGATCGCCGGTGGCCTTGTCCTTCTTGTAGAAGCCGCCCTTGGTCTTGTCGCCGAGGATGCCCTTCTCGATCATCGTGGTGATGTACGCGGGCGTCTTGAACGTGTCGCGATCCTCGTCGTTGGTCAGCGACGTGTAGCAGTTCGCGGCGACGTGACCGACGGTGTCGAGGCCGACGACATCCGCGGTGCGGAACGTCGCGCTCTTCGGGTGCGCCATCGGGATGCCGGTGATCGCGTCGACATCTTCGGGCGCGAGCTTCTTCTCGAGCATCAGATGGATCGTCGTCATCATCGACTGCAGGCCGATGCGATTGCCGATGAAGTTCGGCGTGTCCTTCGCCCACACGATGCCCTTGCCGAGCAGCTCGCGGCCCCATGCCTCCGCTCGCTCCTTCGCTTCCGGCGACGTGTCCGGACCCGCGACCAGCTCGAGGAGCTTCATGTAGCGCGGCGGGTTGAAGAAGTGGGTGATCATGAAGTTCTTGCGAAACTGCTCGCCGCGCCCGACGAGCATGTCGACGATGCGCAAGCCCGACGTGTTCGACGCGACGATCGTGTCCGGATCGTTGAGCTTCTCGAGGCGCTCGAACAGCGCTTGCTTGATGTCGAGCCGCTCGATGATCGCTTCGACGATCAGATCGCAGTCCTTGGTCTTCTCGAGATCGTCCTCGAGGTTACCGGTCTGGATCAGCAGGGCGTTACGCGGGTGCGAGAACGCGGCGGGCTTGGACTTCTTCAGCTTCTCGAGCGCACCATCGGCGAACGAGTTGCGCGGGCCACCTTTGGGCGGAACGATGTCGAGAAGGATGACGGGGATGCCGGCGTTGGCGCAGTGGGCGGCGATGCCGCTGCCCATGACGCCCGCTCCGAGCACCGCTACACGACGAATCGGGGCTGACATGCGGGCACCATAGCGCGCAGGTACTGCGATAGGCTCGCCGCGGAGGGCGTTTCATGAAGAAGACTGTTGTGTTGCTCGCAATGATGGCCGCGGTGACTCCCGCGTTCGCCGATGACAAGCAAGTCGATATCAACAACGCGTTGGCTCGGCTCGGAAAAGCAATCGATGGCGGGTTCAGCCAGGACGAGCAGACCAAGGCGTGGATTCCGTCGAGCTCGTCGATCGTCGACGGGAAGGCGACGTGCGCGGTCGAGATCGAGAAGCTCGCGGACCTCGGTGCGCCGGGCAGCTCGAAGGTGAAGCTGTGGAACGACACGGCCGAGCTGATGAAGGGCGAGCACACGCTCGATGACATGCTGCCGATCTGCGAGCGCATCGTCGCGTACGGCAAGACGAAGGAGTTTCAGAAGCAAGCGGAGAACGCGTTCTTCGAGTATCCGAAGATCAGCCCGAAGACCGCGTACAACGTGAAGCACTTCGAAAACTGCATCGCCGAGTACGGGAAGATGATGAAGGCGGGCGTCCCCCCGACCTACAAGATCCCCGACCAGATGGTCACCGACGCGAACGCGAAGGACGTCGTCTGGGGAGGCACCGTCGAAGACCTGCGCAAGAAGTGGTGCGACGATGGCCTCAAGAAGGGGAAAGAGGAGCGCGAGCGTCGCGATGCCCCGTACAAGAAGGCGCTCAAGGGCGACAAGCTCGCCCTCGCGCTGTCCTGGCGCGCGCTCTACCTCCCGGGTGGGAAGCTCACCGAGAACCCGGCGGAGATGGCGAAGTCCAACGTGCTGTTCACGGATGGCTACCCGGGCCTCGTGTGCCTCAAGAAGGGCGTGCCCGAGGTCCACGAGATCACGCGCTACACGTTCGACGGGTCCGGTAAAATGACCGGGAACACGAGCACCAAGCACTGCGGTTTCCCGGGAGCCGGCGGCTTCAAATGAAGACATCGACGTGATCACCTGCCCCGACTGCGGACACACCGTCCCCGGCGACATCGCCGAGGACACCCCGTGTCCGACCTGCGGGACGCCGTTGCTCGCGGGGACTCCCGTCGAGGTCGATGCGGCGTGGGCCGCGGAGAAGAAGGCGAAGCAGGACGCCCACGCGGCCGCGAGCGCGCCGAAGAAGCGCAAGGGCTCGTGGCTGATCGTCGGAGTGCTCGCGGTGGCGCTCGGCGCGATCGTGATCATGGTCGCCCAACGCGCGCCCGCGCTGCGCGGCGGCAGCGAGATCGGCGAGATCGAGATCACGGTGATCGCACCGAAGGAGGGCACCCCGATCATCGTCGACGGTGCCCCGGCGGGACAGACACCGGTGGTGCTGCGGCTGAAGAGCAGCACCACGCCGATCAAGATCATCGGCAACAAGGTCTCGATCACGGTGGTCCCCGATCGCAGTCGAACGGTCGAGCTCGTTCCGCGCAAGAAGCACTGACGCCGCTGTCCGTGAAGCGGACAGCGGGTGATCGTCAAGATCTGGAGCGCGCGTTTCCCGTGCCGTCCGGATCTCGCGGCGTGAAGACTCGCCGCACAAAACTGGACGTCGATCGATCGCCCCGCGAAGATCGCGCAACCGATGTCGTTACCTACGGGGGCCGCAGCACCAGCACGCTGCGTCCCGTGCCTTCGCCTATTTGCCGAGACGCTGTTCGTCGACGACGGCAGCCGTCATGGCGACGAGATCAAGACCGCGATGCTGCGGCTGGACTTCGCCTATGGCGACCGCCGCGTGCGCGCCGCCGATCCGCGCCTCGCGGGCCGCGATCGCGATGCGGAGCTACAGGCGTGCCGCGCGCTCGAGGGCCTCGGCGCGATCGAGCTGCGCCACCTCGATGACTGCGCGGTGTCGCCCGGCGCGGGCGTCGACTACGTGCTCGCGATCGACGCGGACGTGCACGCGCTCTGCGCGTTCACCGCATACGCGGTCCCGCAGCTGAAGAACCTCGGCTGGCAGATCGAGATCGAGCCGGAGTTCCCGTGGCAGGTCGTCGCGAACGACGCTCCGCTGTACGCCTCCGCCGAGCCGGACCCCGATCGCCCCGACTGGTTCGGGCTCGAGCTCGGCGTCGAGGTCGATGGCCATCGCGTCGATCTGCTGCCCGCGCTTCTCGAGCTGCTCGACGGTGCCGGCGATCTCTCGACGCTCGCTCGCTCCGCGCGCCGCTGCGTCGCCGTTCGCGTCGACGAGCGCCGCTGGCTGCCCGTGCCGCCGGCGCGCCTCAAGCTCCTCGCGAAGGTGCTGCTCGAGATGTATCGCGATGGTCCGCGCGTCAGCGCACCCGCGGTCCGCGCACCGCTGATCGCCGAGCTGTGCTCCACGCTGCACGATGGCGCGCGCCCGCTGCGCTGGGTCGGTGACACGCGCATCCGCGAGCAGGCTTACGCGATCGCGCTCGGCCCCCGCCGCACCGCACGCATCACCGCGCCGGAGACGCTGTGCGCCGAGATGCGCCCGTACCAGCGCGAAGGCGTCGCGTGGCTCCAGCATCTTCGCGAGCACAACGCGGGCGGCATCCTCGCCGACGACATGGGCCTCGGCAAGACGCTGCAGACGATCGCGCACGTCCTCCTCGAGAAGGAGAACGGTCGGCTCGATCGCCCCGCGATGATCGTCACGCTGACGTCGCTCGTCGGGAACTGGAAGCGCGAGCTCCAGCGCTTCGCACCCACGCTGCGCGTCGCCGTGCACCACGGTCCCGATCGCGCGTCGCGGCTGTCCACGATCGGCGGCCACGACGTGGTGATCACGACGTACCCGCTCTGCGCGCGGGATCGCGACGAGCTCGCGAAGATCCCGCTGCACATGCTCGTCCTCGACGAGGCGCACGCGATCAAGAACCACGACGCGCAGGCCTCCGAAGCGGTGCGCGCCCTCGACGCGCGGCATCGCGTCTGTCTCTCGGGTACGCCGATCGAGAACCACCTCGGCGAGCTGTGGTCGCTGTTCGACTTCTTGAACCCCGGCCTCCTCGGCACACGCGAGGACTTCACGGTGCAGTTCCGCCAGCCGATCGAGGAGCACTCGAACAAGTCGCGGCTCGAAGCGCTGCGCGATCTCGTGCGTCCCTACCTCTTGCGCCGCACGAAGGACGCCGTCGCGCCCGAGCTCCCCGCGAAGACGCAGCTCGTCCGCGCCGTCGATCTCTCGGGTGCGCAGCGCGAGCTCTACGAATCGATCCGCGTCGCCGCGCACGCCGACGTGCGCATGCACATCAAGTCGCGCGGACTCGCGGGCTCGACGATCGCGATCCTCGACGCGCTCCTCAAGCTGCGTCAGGTCTGCTGCGATCCGCGCCTGATCACGAACAGCGAAGCCGCCGCGGGCGTCGAGGGCAGCGCGAAGCTCGCCGTGCTGCTCGAGATGGTGCAGTCGCAGCTCACCGACGGCCGCCGCATTCTGATCTTCTCGCAGTTCGCGCGCATGCTCGGGCTCATCTCCGAAGCGCTGCTCGCGCGCGGTATCGGCCACGTCGCGCTCACCGGCCACACGCCGGATCGTCAGAAGCCGATCGACGCGTTCCAACAGGGCCGCGCCGACGTGTTCCTGATCTCGCTCAAAGCCGGCGGCGCGGGCCTGAACCTCGTCGGTGCGGACACCGTGATCCACTACGACCCGTGGTGGAACCCGGCCGCGCAAGCGCAGGCGACCGATCGCGCACATCGCATCGGCCAGACGAAGCCCGTGTTCGTCCACGATCTGATCATCGCGGGCTCCGTCGAGGAGCGCATGCTCGGCCTCCAGCGCCACAAGCGTCTGCTCGCGAACGCGATCCTCGATCGCGGCGGGACATCGACACCGCAGCTCACCGAGCGCGACGTCGACGATCTGCTCGCACCGCTCGCGTAGCCCGTCAGTGCGCGGCCGTCTTCGCGCTTCGCGCGATCCGATCGGGTATCGCGCGCCATTGCGCTCGTCCCGATGGGCGCTGGTCCCCGAGAACACGACACAGAGGCGGAGAGAACACCGTCGCGTGGTCGTCGCGGTCGATCGAGACGCGCCCGAAAAGGTCCTCGGTGTTCTCTCCGCCTCTGTGTCGCGTTTTCTGGGAGCGAACCATCGTCGGCGATCTCGCCAGCCCCGCACTGGCGCGAGGCAGGAGACTCGACGTCGACGCTCGCACTGCTCGCCTGAGCGTGAGCTGTCAGTCGTAGCCGTGCTTGGTGCGATAGCGACTCGCAGCGATATCGAGCGCGATCGTTCCGCCCCAACCGTCCGGCGTCCGGACCATCGCGACCGTCAGCGCCGGCTGAAACCACGAGCCGAGCCCTGTCGTCGGTGCGAACCGGGTCGTGACGCCCGTGCTCCATCGCACGTTCATGTCGCCCTGGTCCGTCGGATCCATCGCGAGCACCGTGTCGAGCGAGAGCGTGGTCCGCTGGAAGGCGACGATCGCTCCGAGGCCCGCGTGTGGCACCACGTGCATCGCGTGCTCCTCGGGGCCGCGATCGAGCTCGTAGGCGAGATCGAGTCCGGTATCGACGCGAATGCCGCCGTAGCTCTTCGTGCCGAACCACGAGCTCGGGAGCTGGAAGAACCCGAACAGATGCGACGAGCTGAACCGCGCGCCCGCGCTGCGCGGTAGCTCGAGCACCAGGTCACCGGCGCGCGCGCTGATCGTGTGCGGCTGTCCGCCCGCGGGCGCCGTCGGCAACAGCGCACCGACGCGCCACACCGCGCCGTGGTTCATCTTCTCGGGGGTGCCCAAGAACAGGCCCACGTCGGCGGTGCCGAAGCCGATGCGCGAGGGTGTCGGCGGCGTCGCGGTCCCCGCGGCGGCGACGCCGATCGGCTCGACGAGTCGATACGCGAGAGGCAGCGTGAAGTACGCGCCGAAGGTGCAATCGCACGAGGTCGACACCTGCGCGTGCAGCGTGCTCGTCGCGGTGTTCGCGCGATCGTGGCTGCCGAGCTCGGTGGTGATGCTGAGGCGCGCGAGCGCGAGCTGCATGCGATCGAGCAGGCCCGACGACATCGACATCAGGTCGGGCTCGCGGAACTCCTCCGGGTCATCGCCGTACGCGATCTGGTCGGCGAACGCGGTCGAAGACGAGAGCGCGACGAAGAGAGCGAGGAGCCGCATGTCCCTAGGACGCACGACCCCGGTGGAATGCGCAGATAGTTTCGGCCCGGCCTGCGACGCTGCTAGCGGTGTCCGCGCAGCACGTTCGATAGCTCGCGCTACTGGATGATCGGCGCGTTCGTGGTGACGCCCGCGCCGAACCACTGCTCGGCACCGGACGCGAGCTCGATCGCGGATCCCGTCACGTCATCGATCTGGATCACCGAGCCCGTGGGCGTCGGGCTCGCGCCAGCGGGTGTGGTGTCGACGAATCCGTAGATCTTTCCGCCCCAGAATCCGAGGCCGAAGATCTTGTCGTATCCGGTGTCCTGGGCGAGCGGCGTGGCCTTCCATCCGTTCGCCGGATCGACGCGCGCGAGGTAGTCCATGCCGTCGGTGCCGACGTCCACGGTCGCGAAGATGCCGAAGCCGCGAACACCGAAGATGTCGCCGGACGACTTCACCTGCATGCCGTTGTGCATGCCGTAGTTGCCGATCTTGGTCGCGGTGCCGTTCGTCTCGTCGATCTGGAACACGTCGCCGTTGTCCTTGCGCGCGGCGACGAGGATCTCCGGATCGTTCGGACTCGCACCGGGGATGAACGAGAGGCTCGTCAGATCCTGCGTGGTGTCATCGAACGTGCGGATCACGGAGACGGCACCGGAGCTGGAGTTGATCAGGTACAGCTCGGTCCGCGACGCGCCGACGATGCGATCGTTCTTGTCCACGGCGAGATCGAGCAAGCTGCCGGTCACGCCGGTCATCGTTCCGATGCGCATCGGCGAGAGCGTGAGCGGGTTCATCCGGTAGAGCGTGTCGCGGCTATGCGCGTACACCCGCGACATATCCGTTGTCCCACCGGTGTCGCTTCCGGATGCATCGATCCCTGGTTGGTCGTCGCCTTCGCGACCTCCTGGTCCGCAAGCACCGAGAACAGCAATGGTCGCGACGAGGATGGAGGACGTGGACGCCATGAGCGGGCGCACTCTACCGAGGCAACGTGACAGAAACATCCGAAATCGATGATGACAGCGTCATCCGAAGTGGGATCATGGGAATCTGGTTTGGGCGCCGTAGGTTGAGCGCCGCAATCGAGCCATGCCCCCGCCGCCGCCGGTCCCCGATCGCACCGAAACGCTCGCGCCCCGCGAAGCGGATCGGGTGCCGCCTGCGGAGCCGTCCCCACGGCCGATCGCGGCCAGTGATGATCCGGATCGCTATGAATCGGTCGGCGAGCACGCGCGCGGCGGCCTCGGCCGGATCATGCGTGCGGTCGACAAGCGATTGGGCCGCACCGTTGCGGTGAAGGAGCTGCTGCGCAGGAACACGTCGAACGAGACGCGGTTCATGCGCGAGGCGCTGATCACCGCGCGACTCGAGCACCCGGGCATCGTGCCGGTGCACGAAGCCGGACACTGGCCGAACGGCGATCCGTACTACGTGATGAAGCTCGTCGAGGGCCGCACCCTCAAGGAGCTGATCGCGGAGCGGACCACGATGCGCGATCGGCTCGGGCTGTTGCCGCATCTGATCGCGGTCGCGGACGCCGTCGGCTACGCGCACTCCGAAGGCGTGATCCATCGCGACATCAAGCCGAGCAACGTGATCGTCGGTGCGTTCGGCGAGACGATGGTCGTCGATTGGGGACTCGCTCGTGATCGCAAACAGGATCTTCCCGACGCCGAGCTCTGCATGGTCGATAGCGACCTGTCCGCGTCGGGCTCGGGCAGCCACGTCTCGACGGTGAGCGGCAAAGTGATCGGCACCCCCGCGTACATGTCGCCCGAGCAAGCGCGCGGCGAGATCGTCGACGAGCGCGGCGATGTCTACGCGATCGGCACCGTGTTGTACGAGCTCCTCGCCGGTGCAGCGCCGCACGCGGACACCACGCCGCAAGCCACGCTCGAGCGCGTACTCGCGGGTCCGCCGAAGCCGGTCGATTGCGCGGTGGCGCATGTTCCCGGCGAGCTCGGGACGATCGTCGCGAAGGCGATGGCACGCAATCCCGTGGATCGCTATCCGAACGCGACTGCGCTCGCCGAGGATCTGCGGCGATTCTCGACGGGAAAGCTCGTCAGCGCGCACTCGTATTCGACGTGGGCGATCCTGCGCAAGAAGCTCGCGCAGAACCGCGGCGTCGTCGCGGTGGCGCTCGCGAGCGCGATCGCGCTGGCCATCGTGGGCGTCGAGTCGTTCCGCCGCGTGGTCCACGAGCGCAACATCGCGCAGCACGAGCGCGGTCGCACCGAGGATGCGCTGTCGCAAGCCGAGAAGCGAAAGCGCGAGCTCGTGCTCTTGCAGGCGGTGACGTCGCTGCGCAAGGATCCGACGGCGACGATCGCCTGGCTCAAGACGTACGACATCGGCGACGAGGATCGCTCGCAGATCTTGAACGTCGTCGACGAAGCGCTCGCGATGGGCGTCGCGCATCACGTGTTCCGTCCCGGCGATTGGACGATGGACGCCGCGTTCACGCCCGACGGCACGACCGTCGTCGGCGCGGTTCGCGATGGTGTGATCCGCGCGTACGACCTGCGCACGGGTCGCATGCGAAAGCTCGGCACGGCACCGTCGGCGCCGGACGTCGTCGAGATCACGCCGGATGGCAAGGCCGCGATCACCGCGGGCACCACGGGCGAGGTCATGATGTTCCCGCTCGACGGCAGCGCGCCGACCACGCTGTTGCCGAACAACGGCCGCATGGCGATGTCGCTGCGGTTCTCGCCCGACGGCAAGCGCGTCCTCGTCGATCGCGACAAGGGTGTGCTCCACGTGCTCTCGCTCGAGGGCAAGGCGGGCGCGACGATCGGCACGTCGGCGGTGCTGCGTACCGTGGTCGCCGATGCGGACTGGACCAAGCAGGCGATGCTGACCGCGCCGAACGCGATCGCCGCGGTCGACAAGCTCGGTGCCGTGCCGCGCGCGCTCGGCACGACGACAAAGGCGATCGCGTGGCTCGGGATGTCACCGCATGGCGAGTACGTGATCGCGCACGACGGTAGCTCCGTGTGGATCGTGCCGTTCTCCGGTGGCCCGTTGCGCAAGCTCGCGCCGTACGACAACAAGCTGTTGGGTCTCGCGTGGTCTCCCGACGAGAAGACCGTGGTCCTCGTCGGTCATCTCACCGATGTCGTGCTCGTCGAAGTCGCGACGGGAAAGATCCGCACGCTGCGCGGTCACACCGACGCGCTGTACACCGTCGAGTGGAGTAAGGACGGTCGTCGCCTCGTGTCCGCGAGCGACGACGCCACCGCGCGCGTGTGGAGCGTCACCGACGGTAGCTCGATTATTCTGCGCGGCCATGACGACGACGTCGTGCGCGCGCGCTGGTCCGCCGACGACAAGCAGGTGGTCACCGCGAGCTTCGATGGCTCGATCCGCGTGTGGAGCGTGGAGCAAGCCGGCGCGAAGGTGATCACCGAAGGCGCGAGCATCATCGAAGAGCTGACGCTGTCGGGCGACAAAGCGCTGATCAAGACGCCGACTGCCATCGCGCGATGGGACCTCGCGACCAACACGCGCGAGGCGCTGTTCTCGTGGGGCGACGATCCGAAGACGCTCGGCACGGCGATCCCGTCGCCCGATGGCGAGCTGCTGCTCGTTCCGAACGCCGATTGGTCGATGGAGCTGCGGCATCGCGATCGCCCGCCGCTCCAGCTCGTCGCGCACAAAGCCGTGGTCACCCACATCGAGTTCTCGCGCGACGGCAAGTACCTCTACTCGGGGTCGTTCGATGGAACGCTGAGGCGGTGGGATACCGAGACGGGCGCGATGACGATCCTGCTCGAAGGCCCGGCGCCGGTGCGCGGCTTCGCGGTCGCGCATGACGGTCGCATCGCCGTGATCGTCGGCGACGAGGCGCGCATGCTCGCGGCCGACGGATCGCCATCGATGCTCGGCAAGGGAGGCAAGTGGTGCGTGCTCGCCGCCGAGTTCGATCGCGTCCTCGACCGCCTGATCCTCAAGCGCTGCGATCTCAGCCTCGCGATCGTCGTCGGCGGGGATGTCTTGGACCTCGAGGATGGCTACAACGCGCAGCGCCTGGTGATCTCGAACGACGGCGCGCGCATCGCGGGTGCGATGGCCGATCGCTCGATCCGGATCTGGGACGCGAGCACGGGTCGGCAGCTCGCGCTGTTGCGCGGCCACTCGGATCTCGTGATGGACGTGGCGTTCTCGCCGGACGGCAACCTGGTCGCATCGGCGAGCTACGACCGCACCGTGCGCGTGTGGCAGCTCGGCGGGACGAAGCTGCGCAGCCGCGTGATCCGCGGTCACGGTGGCGCGGTCGATCGCGTGGTGTGGCGCGATGCGGGGCACCTCGTGACCGGCTCGCGCGATGGAACGCTGCGCGTATGGGACGTGCCGTCGCTCGAGTTGCCGAGCGGCGCAGAGCTCACCGACAAGCTCGGCGCGGCGACGAGCGCGCGAATCGAGCTCGATCGCCCGACGACGATGGACGGCTCGGGCAGCGCGTCGTAGTTACTCGGTCTGCGTGGGCTTCATGTCCACGTACATCTCGCACGCGGCCTGCTTGCCCGGCTGATCGATGTCGGTCTGCTTCAGGTTCGCCGTCAGGTAGTTGATGCATTCGGCGGTCGTCGTCCCGCATGCGTAGCGCAGCCCGCCGATGACGTAGTCGAGGCAGCAAGCGAGGACTTTGTCCTGCGCCAGATCGCCGTCGGGTCGATCATCGAAACACTCCTGATAGGTCGCCGCACCTGGAGTTTCCTCGCTCGAACACCCGACGACCGAGGCCGCCGCTGCGACCGCCAACAAGACCGCGTGGAGCTTCATGAGCCGAACGTACACCTCGTCTCGAACGAGATCGCGTACTTGAAGTGCAAACGAAAAGAAATGCACGGGCGTGTCGATCGCGTGGACCCCCGTTTGTCGTGCAGGTAAGGACCTATCCAAGGAGACGGATGATGCCGCGCTATCTGATGAGCTACTACGCCGACGACACCAGCCCGCCCACGCCCGAGAAGATGAGGGCCATCGGCGAGTTCGGAATGAAGCAAGCGAAGGCCGGAAAGCTGCTCGAGAGCGGCGGCTTCCTCGGCATCTCGCAGGGCGCCGAAGTGAAGCTGAAGGGCGGCACGTTCACCGTCGCCGACGGACCGTTCCCCGAGACCAAAGAGCTCATCGTCGGCTACGCGATCGTGAAGGCGAAGGATCGCGCCGACGCGATCGAGCAGGCGCGCCAGTTCATGGAGATCGCAGGCGATGGCTGGGCGGAGATCCGCCAGATGGTGAACCCGCAAGAAGAGGGGCATCACTGACACGCACGCGTGCGATCGATGATGTGATCGCCGCGTGCCCGACGCCACCGAGACCCACCGCGCGATCCGTGCGGTGTGGTCGCTCGAAGCCGCGAAGCTGATCGCTCGACTCACGCGCATGATGCGAGACGTGGGTCGCGCGGAAGAGCTCGCGCAGGACGCGCTCGTCGTCGCGCTCGAGACGTGGCCCGTGTCCGGGATCCCGGACAACCCGGGCGCGTGGCTCATGACCACGGCGAAGAACCGCGCTCTCAACGCGCTCCAGCGCGATCGCATGCTCGATCGCAAGCACGAGCAGCTCGCCCACGAACCAGAGCCCGCGATGCCCGACCTCGACGACAAGCTCGACGACGATGTCGGCGACGATGTCCTCCGGCTCGTGTTCATCTCGTGCCACCCGGTGCTCACCGCCGAAGCACGCGTCGCGCTCACGCTGCGCATGCTCGGCGGGCTCGCGACCGACGAGATCGCACGTGCGTTCCTCGTGCCCGAGTCCACGATCGCGCAGCGGATCGTGCGCGCGAAGAGATCGCTCGGCGAAGCGGGAGTCCCGTTCGAGCTTCCTCGCGGCGACGATCGGCGCGCGCGGCTCGCCTCCGTCCTCGAGGTGATCTACTTCATCTTCAACGAGGGCTACTCGGCAACGTCGGGTGCGGATCTGATGCGCCCCGCGATGTGCGAGGAAGCGATCCGCCTCGGGCGCGTGCTCGCGACCCTGATGCCCGACGAGGCCGAGGTCCACGGCCTGTGCGCCACGATGGAGCTGCACGGCTCGCGGCTCGCGACGCGCGTGAGCCCGACGGGCGAGCCGATCCTGCTCCTCGAACAAGATCGCGGGCGGTGGGATCACGCGCTGATCGCCAGCGGCCTCGCCGCGCTCGCACGCGCCGAACAGCTCTCGCCGCAGCGCGGGCCGTACACGTTGCTCGCGGCGGTGTCCGCGTGTCACGCGCGCGCTCTCGATCCGCTCGCGACGGACTGGGCGCGGATCGCGTCGCTCTACGGTGCGATGTACAGCCTGCGGCCATCGCCGGTCCTCGAGCTCAACCGCGCTGTCGCCATCGCGATGGCGGAGGGGCCTGCCGCGGGACTCGCCATCATCGACGCGATCGCGGATGCGCCCGCGCTCGCGCGCTATCACCTGTTGCCCGCGGCACGCGCCGACATGCTCGCGAAGCTCGGTCGGTTCGACGAAGCCCGCGCGGAGTTCGAGCGTGCAGCGAGCCTCACGCGCAACGATCGCGAGCGAAGGCTGCTACGCGAGCGCGCAGCCACCTGTGCGCGCGGCGAGGTTCCGCGCTAGCCGCTGATCCAGTCGCGCGTGCCGGCCACGTCGTCGATCATCTGCTGGAGCTCGATCAGCGGCGCTCCTTTCACGCGATCGCAGTGCGCGTCGTCCACGTGATGCTCTTTGCGGCCGTGCACGAACGTCACGATCGCGTGCGAGGTGTCCGTGCAGATCACGATGTCGGCGAAGTCGCACTTCGTCGACACCACGTTGCCGTTCCGCACGGTCCTGCACTGCGGCTTCTTCGGTTTCACACCGTTCGCGTCGTACGCGAAGAAGTCGATCGCCTCGAGCTTGCGCTCGAGGAGCTGGATCTGCGCCCGCGAGACGCGGCCCGTGCGCATTCCCATCGAGGCCACGTTGGCCTCGCCGACCCAGCGGACCGCGCCGTTTGCGTAGACGGTCACGGTGTATGTCGGGCACATCCCCATGCACCCCGTCCGTTCGAGCGTGAGGCTATCGAAGCGATACTGGGCACGTAGCGGCGAGGTCTCCGTCGAGGAATTCGCCGGGGTTGGCTCGACGACAGGTCCTGTCCAGCAGGCAGCGAGGAAGGTGAGGAGCAGCCAGCGCACATGTGCAGCCTACCGCGTGGGAAAGACCGCGCGAGCCGATCTCGAATTGCAGTACGATGCGCTTCGGAGGGAATCGTGGCCAAGCTCGCGATCGCTGTCTTGTCGTGTGCATTGTTCGCCTGCGGGCCTCGCGCCACCGGCTCCGGAGACGCGGGCGGCGGTAGCGGTGACGGTCAGGTCGGTCTCCACGTGCTCACCGCGATCGAGGTGACGCCGACCAATCCGATCGTCGAGCTCGATCTGAATCAGCCCGGCTCGCAAGGGTTCGCGGCGATGGGACGGTTCCAAGACGGCAACGACATGGACATCTCGGATCGCGTGAACTGGAGCGTCGTGAATCCCGCGGTCGGCACGCTGAGCGGCACCACGCTGAACATCCCGGGCTTTCCCACGACGACGGTCGAGGTCTCGCGCATCAAGGCCGAGCTCGATGGCATCACGGGTGAAGCGCAGATCACGGTGGTCGCGTATCGGCGCTCGGGACCGTCGCAGGACTTCTTCTTCGTGCTGCCCTACCAGCCGCCCACAGGCGAGGTCGCGAAGCCGCTCGAGTTCGGCACCGCGGTTCCCGCGCTCGACGTGTTCTTCCTCATGGACACGACGGCGTCGATGATCGAAGAGATCGTGAATCTCCGCTCGGCGTTGACGAACACCGTCGTGCCCGGCATCCAGGCCGCCGTCGCGAACACGCAGTTCGGCGCGGCGTCGTTCGAGGACTTCCCGATCGCGCCGTACGGTGCGACGTCGTGCCCCGTGTCGGGCACACCGGATCAACCGCTGCGCGTGTTCTCGAACATCACGAACAACATCACCGCGCTGCAAACCGCGATGAACAGCTACTCGGTCGGCAACGCGCCGCGCGGGTGCGGTGCGAGCTGGCCCGAGTCGTCGATCGAAGCGATGTATCTCGTCGCGACGGGCGCGGCGCTCGTGGGTCCCGGATCCACGAACGTGCCCGCGTCGAACATCGGCTTCCGGCCCAAGACGATGCCGGTCGTCGTCACGATCACGGATGCGATCGCGAATGCGGCGGGCGAGACGCGCACGTGCAACACGCTCGACGGCGGCTCGGCGACCACCGGCTACGCGTCGAGCATCTCGACGGCGCACACGCGCCAGCAGGCGAAGGACGCGCTGCGTGCGAAGTGCGCGCGCACCGTCGGCATCGCGCCGATCGTGCCGCTGATCAACAACTGCTCGGCGGAGGCCGACCTCGAGGACTTCGCGACCACCACGGGTGCGCGCGTGCCGCCGAATGCGTGGGACCTCGGCGGACGTCCCGCAGGCTGCTCGGCGACGCAGTGCTGCACCGGCATCAACGGCGCGGGCCGCAACACGGACGCCAATGGACTGTGTCCGCTCGTGTTCCGCGTCGACGCGAACGGAGCGGGCGTGAGCACGAACGTGGTGACGGGCATCCAGCTGCTCACCCGATTCGCCCAGTTCGACGTGACGAGCGAGCGCCAGGGCGTGACCACGGACATCGATGGCAACGCGCTGCCCGCGCCGCACACCACCGCGGACTTCATCAAGTCCGTGAGGCCGACAGGGTTCATGCTTCCCGCCGCGCCGCCTGTCGTGCCGAACCCGACGTTCGATGCGACGACGTTCTACGGCGTCACGCCGAACACGCGCGTCCAGTTCGACGTGAAGGCGCTCAACGACTTCGTGATGCAGACCGCCGACGCGCAGATCTTCCGCGCGACGATCCGCGTCGTCGCGAGTGGTTGCACGGATCTCGATCAGCGCGACGTGCTGATCCTCGTGCCGCCGAATCCGATCGTCATCCAGTAGCGCGCTACTCGTACGGCACGAAGTGCTGCACGGACGTTCGCTTCGCATCGAGCGCGGCGATCTCCTCGACGGAGAATCTGTCCGGTGTACCGGACAGTCGTGCGCGAATGGCACCGATCACCATCCCGCGCGCGCGCTGCCCGGCTTCGCCCGCGGCACCGTCGCCCTCGGCACACTCGTCCCACAGCGCGAACAGGGCGGCTCTACGCTCGGCGGGATCGCGCAGCTCGACAAACACCCGCGTGACGTTGTGCTGCATCAGCTGCGCGCTGTGATCGAGCTGCTCGCGCGTGTGCTTCGCGCGGATCTGCGCGCGCTCGGCCTGCGTGCCGTCGAGCAGCACGCGTTTGCGCGACGCATACGGATCGCCGATGAACTTGCGATGGAGCCACGACGTGATGTCGAGCGTGCCGCCGATCAGCGGGACCGTTCCGTCGGTGACGCGCGGCTGCTGCTCGGGCCCCTTGATCGATCCATCGATGTTCGTGTCGCCACCCGCACCCGCGTCCCAGCCGCCAGGGACGGCTTGCTCGTGGCGCGGCATGTCCTGATACTTGCGCGCGTTCTTCTGCGCGTACGGATCGCGATACCAGCCCTGCAGGTGATCACCGATCCCTTTCAGCGACGGCATCGGGATCGTGACGTGGACCTCGAAGTCGGGCTTGTCCACGAACGACGCGCGACCATCCGGCGAGACGTGCATCGTCGTGACGAGATCGGGCGCGACGTAGCCGGTGCCGTCCTGCGAGAGCTTGCTCTCGGTCTGCGGTGCCGGCTGCTCGGTCGGTGCTTCGTGCGGGATTCCGTGGGACCGCTCGGAGGTCACGGGACCGTCGGTCGTACCGGGCGGGACCTCGACGATGGAAGGAACGGTCGTCGTCGCGATGGTCGTGCGGGCCGTGGAAGGACGGTGGGACGTCATCGGCACCGGTGACGGCACGCCAGTCGGCGGCGCGATCGCGAGCGGCGCGGGGAGCATGACGACCTCGATCGGCTCGGCGCTGCGAATCGGCTCGACCAGCTCGACCGACGGCGCTCGCTTTGCGGAGGCCAGGCGTGGCGCGCCGTCGACGAAGGCAGCGAGCACGGCAAGCAGCGCCGCGTGTGCGACCACCGAGCTCGCGATGACGCGCGCGATCGCCATCGGGTACCAGACTCGCGGTGCGGGGCCAGCGTTGCCTCGCAATCGATCGGGCTCCCGTCGAATCTCGAGCCGGAGGGTCACGAAGCTAGATACGCGCGTGGACACCGCGCCATTCGGGTCAGCTCGCCGGCGCCGCGAGCTCGCTGCGGTCCACGGCGAGTAGCTTCCGATCGATCAGCTCGTATGGCAGCGCCTCGCGCGCGGCGAACCACATCCCCAGCGCGAGATGCTCTTATCGCGGGTCTTGCCCCGCGTTCCCCCACACGTCGTCGACCGGATCTAACTCCTCGACGCAAGCCCGAGTTTCAACGACCCATGCGTATCGAGAAGCTGGTCGAAGTCGAGGCACTCGTCAGCGCGATCCCCGCCTTGTCCGAGCGGGGACATCATCGCCCGTTGCCGCTCCCTCCGTGCGATGTGTGCCTCGTCGCAGCTCGCCGACGTCCGAGTCCGAGCGAACCCGGCGCCGAGCGTGCGCTGATCGCTCCGTCGAACAACGGACGATCGGTTCCCACGCCGAGCAGAGCCCCGGCGTCCCCGCGGGGACATCATCATGATCATCGAGAATCATCGCGAGCTCGTGCGGCACGGGCGCCCGCCTCCTCGGCGGCGACCTCCATTCAAACGCCAGATGGAACGGCGCACGCCCGGTGATCGTCAGGAGCCCGAGGTGATTCGCGACGTGATGACCATCGCACAGCGGCACGAGGTTCCACATCTCGTGCGGTCCGCCCTGGGTGAATTCAAACGGTCGTCGCAACACCTCAAGGAGGATTGCGATGAAGAGACACAGAC
>JBGARE010000057.1:0-52135 GCA_044230415.1 Kofleriaceae bacterium | reverse complement strand
GAACGCCGCATCGAGCTGCTTCGATTGCTCGGGCGTGACTCCCGCTTTCTCCTCGGCGAGGCGGCGGTTCTCGGTCGCGCGCATGCGCGGGATCGCGAGGCCCGTGCTGATCAACGGTGCGATGCGCGCGCGGTACTCCTCCTCGGTCTCGCCAGCGTGGCGGCCGAACTGCGCGCTGAACTCTTCGGTGCGGCGCTGTCGCCGCTCCATGCGGCTCTCTTTGGGTTCCTCGGGAAGCGAGGGCGCGGCGCTCGGGACGAGCGGCAACTTCGCGCTGCGCTTCGAAGGCTCGGTCCACGGATCGGCCGAAGGCTCGGTGTCGGTGGAGGCGACCTTCGCCGCCGGTGCCGGAGTGGTGGTGGGATGCTCGGCGAGCTGCTGCTCGAGCGATCGGTTGTCGAGATAGAGATAGACCGACGTGGCCAGGCCCAACGCCGTAGTCACCGCGAGGATCCGGGTGGCGCGCACCATCCCGGTCAAGCTAGCACGCGTAGTACGATGTGCTGCGATGGATCGCTCGATGGAGCTCCGGCTACCGACGGTCGCAGTACCAGTGCGACTCGCGATGATCGGCGCATCGCCGGTCGACGCGGAGTTGTTCGTCGCCGATGTTCCACGGCCGCATCGCGCGAAGCTGATCGATGACGTGGCCGCGATGCTCGACGAGCCCGCGATGTGGTTGCCGGCGCGCCGCGGCAGCGAGGTGCGCCTGGTCGGCAAGCACGCGATCGCGTGGGTCGCGCTTTCCCGTCGCGATCCCGAGAAGGATCCCACGCGCGACTTCTCGTCCGAGGAGCCGTCGGAGGTAACGATGCTCTACGACCAGCAGTTTCCCGTCGAGGTAGAGCTCGCGAGCGGCGCGCGCATGCGCGGCACGCTGCTCGATAGCGCGCCGGCGGACCGGTCGCGCGTGATCGATCACTTGAACGCCGCGCGAACCTTCGTGCGGTTGTGGACCACCGACGAGCAGTACCTGATCGCCGCCGCTCAAATCACCGCGGTGATGCCCCTACCGGAGAGCGCTGTATGAGCAAGCTGGATGTCTACCTGCGCTCGATCGAACGGTTCGGCGCATCGGGTGCCGTGCTGACGTCGGACAAGGCAGTCACCATGCGCTTCCCGACGGGTGATCGCCACGCGACGCAGGTCACGCCGCACGATCAGGTGGTGATCATGGTGCGCGAGATCGCGCCGCCCGCCGCCCTCGACGCGATCGACAAGCAGCGCCCCGCGAAGTTCGATATCGAGTCGCAAGGGACGCGGTACTCGATCAGCGTGCTGCCGCGACCGGGCGTGTGGCAGATCGAGATCGCGCCCGGACAAGCGCCCGTCGCCGCGGCGCCACCGCCCGTCGCGCCCGCGCGGCCCGCCGGTCGAGCACCGAGCGCGCCCGTCGATGCAGGCGGCGAGATGACGATCGAGCGTGGCCAGTACGACATGCCGCAGGAGGCGTCCGCGCCACCGCCGACGACGAGCGGCAGCGCGTTCCTCGATCAGCTGACATCGCACGCGCGATCGGTCCGCGCGACGGACATCTATCTCTCGGCCGGATCTCCGCCGATGCTGCGCACGGGTGCCGACGTCGCGGCGATCGCCGATCGCGGCGCGGTCGATGCCGAGCAACTCTCGCGCGAGGTCGGCGTCGTCGCACCGGCCATCGCTCGCACCGCATGGCTCGATGGCCCGCCGCAGACGTTCGCGTATGGCGATGGTGCGGGGCGCGTCCGCGTGACGCTCACGCGCGATCGTCGTGGGCCCGCCGCGGCGCTGCGCTTGCTGCACGGGGAAGCGCCCGCGCTGGAGCGGTTGAACCTCGGTGCCGAGGTGTCGCGGTGGCTCGGCGAGCGCGGCTTGATCGTGATCGCGGGTGCGTCGAACGTCGGCAAGACCACGCTGCAAGCAGCGATCGTCCGCGCACTCGGGGAGCGCAAGCGACACGTGGTGTCGATCGAGGATCCGATCGAGATCGTCCACACCGGCGCGACGATCAGTCAGCGCGCGGTCGGTGACCACGTGCCCTCGATCGCGGCCGGAGTCGAGGCGGCGATGCGCGAGGGTGCGGACGCGATCGTGATCGGCGCGGGGACCTCGCCAGAGGTTGCACAGGCACTCGTGGACGCGGTCGCTGGAGGCCACCTCGTGGTCACGACGCTGACCGGCAGCGACGGCAAGCTCGCGCTTTCGCGGGTGCTCGCTCAGCTCGGGACCGAACGCGGCATCGCCGAGAAGTTGTGCCTCGGCGCTCTGCTTGGCACGATCACTCCCGCGGTGGCTCGGAGCGGAGGGAGAACCTACGAGGTTGGCCCACCCTAGCGGGATCATGGGATATAACGGGTGCCAAGGCTGATTACGTGACCGACGACTACCGCGAGGGCGGGACGCTGATCCTTCAGCGTCCGATGGAGATGGCGGAGAAGAAGCCGCCGGCGGGAGACGCGTGTCTCGTGAATCTGCATCCGCCCGGACCGGATATCGGCAAGCGCGTGCCGCTGGCGAACCCGCAGTACATCGTCGGTCGCGACAGCGAAGCGGGCTTCGTCGTGAGCCGCAGCTCGGTGTCGCGCCAACACGCGCGCCTCTACATCGACGACTCCGGTGCGTGGTGGGTCGAGGACCTGAACTCCACGAACGGCACGTTCGTGAACGAGAACCGCATCAAGCATCAGCAGCTGACCGACGCGGATCAGGTTCGCTTCGGCGACGCGATCTACAAGTTCCTATCGGGCTCGAACATCGAGAGCGCGTACCACGAAGCGATTCACAACATGGCCATCCAAGATGGCATGACGGGGATCCACAACAAGCGCTACTTCATGGAGTTCCTCGAGCGCGAGATCGCGGTGTGCGTGCGCCACAGCCACCCCCTGACGCTCGTGATGTTCGACGTCGATCACTTCAAGAAGATCAACGACGGCCACGGTCACCTCGCCGGTGATGCGGTGCTCAAGGATCTCGCCGCGCGCATCAAGCCGCGCATTCGGCGCGAGGATCTGTTCGCGCGCTACGGCGGCGAAGAGTTCGCGTGCGTGTTGCCATCCACGGCGCTGCCCGGCGGCATCGTGTTCGCGGAGCACCTACGTACGCTGATCGAAGAGCGCGCCACGCTGTTCGACAACCAGGCCATCAAGTTCACGATCAGCCTCGGTGTCACCACGTTGCATCGCGAGACCGGCGTCGATCCGGCCGCGCTGATCAAGCGCGCCGACGAAAACCTATATTCGGCGAAGCGCGGTGGCCGCAATCGCGTCGTGCCGTCGTTGCAAGACCTGATACCGGGTTGAGCCAAAAATTTTCGGCGTGCTATATCCCGTGCCGCTTATGGGCAGGGAGAGCACGCAGGTAGACCTCGGTTGGCCGACGCTGATCGAGCACTGGGCCAAGCGCTGTGCGACGAAGCGCGGCGAGATCCACGTGCGCTCGTTCCAGTTGTTCGACTGGATCCAGGACGCGCGTGATCGCGCTGCAGAGATCACCGAAGCGCGCGGGCTCGCGTCGCGCGACGCCGCGCTGCCGCTCGGCGACATCACGGACATCACCGACGCGATCGAGCGCGTCCGCAAGTCCGCCGCGCTCGAGGCGCCGGATCTCGTCGCCGTCGCCACCACGGGCCGCGCACTCGGCCGGCTGCGCAAGCACCTGCGCGAGCGCGAGGTCGTCGCACCGCGGCTCGCCGCGCGCGGCGCACAGATCGGGGACCTCGGTCACGTCTATCACCCGATCCTCGAAGCGTTCGGCGCCGACGGCCGGCTCGTCGATCACGCGAGCGACGCCCTCGGCCCGCTTCGTCGCGCGCTCGCATCGATCAAGGCGCAGCTCGAGAAGAGCATGGCGAGCCTTCTCACCGACGAGCGGTTCACGCCGTATCTCCAGGACTCGTACTACACGCAGCGCGAAGAGCGCTACGTGCTCCCGATCCGCACCGACGGCAAGGGGTTCGTGCGCGGCATCGTCCACGGCAGCTCGCAGAGCGGACAGACGTTGTTCATCGAGCCCGAGGAGATCGTCGAGCTCAACAACCGCCAGAAGATCGCGGAGGCCGAGGTGCTCGACGAAGAGCGCCGCATCCTCGTGAAGTTCTCGGGGTGGGTCGCCGAAGAAGCGGACGCGTTCGATCAATCGCTGCGCGCGTCCGAGATCCTCGACGTGATCGCCGCCGCGGCGATCATGGCGGACGACACCGTCAGCGCCGAGCCGATCTTCGACGAGGCCCCACGCGTCGCGCTGCTCCACGCGCGCCACCCGCTAATGCTGCTCGCCGAGCGTCGCTGCGTCGCGAACGACGTGATGGTCGCGGCCGGCGCGACGCTGCTCGTCAGCGGCCCCAATGCGGGTGGCAAGACCGTCGCGCTCAAGACCGTCGGCCTCGCGGCGCTGATGACGCGCGCGGGTCTGCACCTCACCGCCGAGAGCGGCTCTGCGATGGGCTGGTTCCGCGACATCTGGACCGACATCGGCGACGCGCAGAGCCTCGAGAACGATCTGTCGACGTTCTCGGGCCACATGGTGAACCTGCGCGACTTCCTCGGCCACGCGGGCCCGGGCTCGCTCGTGCTGATCGACGAGATCGCCGTCGGCACGGATCCCGAGCAAGGCGCTGCCCTCGCGCAAGCCGTGCTCGAAGGCCTCGCGTCGCGCGGCGCGACCGGCATCGTCACCACGCACTACGAACGGCTCAAGGCGCTCGGCGCCACCGACTCGCGGTTCTCGAACGCGTCGGTCGGCTTCGACCTCGCGCGCCTCGAGCCCACGTTCAAGCTGCACCTCGGCACGCCCGGCTCGTCGGGCGCGCTCGCCGTCGCGCAGCGCATGGGCATCGCGCACTCGGTCGTCGATCGCGCGCGCGAGCTCATGGGCCCGCACGTCGCGCGCGTCGAAGAGCTGCTCGCGTCGGTCGCGGATCAACAGCGCCGCATCGAAGAGGAGCGCGCCGCCCTGCTCGCCGAGCTCGAGGCCGTCGAGGCCGATCGCGCGGCCGCGCGCATCGCACGCGAGAAGAGCAAGGCGCGGTTCGAGAAGCAGACGCGTGCGGTCCACGGTGAAGCCCTCGCCGAGCTCAAGGCCGCGCGGCGCGAGATCGAAGACGTACGCCGCCAGATCCGCGCACGCGCCGCCGAGGCCACGCCCGAGGACATCAAGCTCGCCACGCGCCGCCTCGTCGAGCCCGGCGCCCAGGTCGCGCGTCACGAACAGCGTCGCCCCACGCCGCCGGGCATCCCCGCGAGCGCGGAGAAGCTCGTCCAAGGCGCACCCGTGATCGTGCCGCGCCTCGGTCGCGCCGAGGTCGTCGCGCTGCTACCGGACGCGAAGGTCGAGGTGCGCGTCGGCTCGATGCGCGCGATCGTTCCGATCACCGAGGTGCTGCTCGATACGCACCGCAACGCGCGGCGCGCCGGCATCCCCACGCGCGCGCGGGCCGATCAGCACGACACGGGGGCACCGACGCAAGAAGTGCAGCTCGTCGACGGCGTGCCCGCCGGCGGCAAGGCTGGCGCGCGCAGCGTGGACACCACGATCGACGTGCGCGGCACGCGCGCCGACGAGGCGATCGCGCAGGTCGATCGGTTCATCGACGAGGCGATGCTCGCGAGCCGCGACACCGTGTGGGTCGTGCACGGCCACGGCACGGGCGCGCTGCGTGCCGCGATCCGCGCGCACCTCACCGGGCACCGAGGCATCGACAAGATCCGCGCGGGCGAGCAGAACGAAGGCGGCGACGGCGTCACCGTCGCGTTCCTCAAGTAGCGCGCTGTCGGGAATCCTTCGCTGCACGGCATCGTCTGCTCTGCGCGCTCGTCGCATGGTCCGTGTCGCATGGCGTCGAGACGACGACGTCGCGTTGCTCGCATCGCATCGCGTCGCTCGCGTCGCTCGCATCGCATCGTTCGGACCCGATCACGCACTGGAGAGCATCGTCTTGTTGGGCCCGCATCACGCAAGCAATGCGACGCAGAGACGCGGTGACGCAGAGCAGAGTGTTGATGGGCGTGTCGCGAACGACGTATCGATCTCGATACGCTAACGAGCGCGTTCGTCGATGGTCGCGAGACGAGGTCCAACCGATCTCTGCTCTGCGCGCTTCGCATCTCTGCGTCGCATGGCTACGTCGCATCGTCAGCGTCGAGACGACGTGGGGGGATCGATCGACAATCGACCACCTCGACGTCTTCGGTAGCGTTGACGTTGCGGTTGACGATGAACGCGACGTTTACGTCGACGCGCTAGGCGCCGATGAGCATGAACGCGAACTGCACGTACGCGTTCGCTTCCTTGATCGCCGGGAAGGGTAGCTTCGTCACGAGCGGCTCGATGCAGCGCATCGCCGCGTCCTTGTCGGCGCGCGAGGTGGGATCGCTATCGGCGTACGGCTCGATCGTCACACCGTCGGGCGGAGGCATGACCGGGCGTGGCATGTACGGACGGTAGGTATAGGGGTAGCGCTGCGGCACCGGCTTCGGCGGCTTCGGAACGACGACCGCCTGCTTGGGGCCGGACTTCGTCACGACGACGGTGAACACGACGTTCGGCGCCTTCGCGAGACACGCGCGCAGCGCCGGCATCTGCTTGCGAACCACGGAGCGCGCGACCTCGAGGTCGAACGCCGCGCCGCCGCTCTTGCGCGAGACGGCCTCGGGCAACACCGTTGTCTTCAGGTCGCGCACGTGCTCCTCGGCGCGCTTGCGCCACGGGCTGTCGGGCGCGAGCTTCAAGAAGCGGCGGAAGTAGAGCAGGGCGCGCTCGGGCTCCGGTGGATCCGCTTCGCCGCGCGAGTACTCCCACGCGAGGCCGAGCAGGTACTCGCGCTCGCCCGTGCCGATCAGCGGCAGGTTCGGGCTCATCAGCGACGAGAGCTCGCGATCGTATTGGCGCGCCATGCGGCCGATCGCGATCGCGTCGGCGGGACGGCGTGCGCGATCGTAGGCGGCCATGAGTAGCCAGCGCGTCAGCGCGTAGGACGCGGTGTCGTTCGCGTCGGTGGCAGCGGTGAGCGCCGTGATCGCTTCGTCGAGCTTGCCCATCGCGATGCGAACCTCGCCGAGGCGCATGAGCATCTCGCCGGTGCTCGTGCCACTCGCGGCGGCATCGGCGAGGACGCGCTCGGCTTGCGCGAGGCGATTCGCGCGCGCGAGGCACAGGCCGAGCTTGCGGCGCTGTTCGGTCTGCGCGCGGACGTCGATGTCCTCGGCGGTCGCCTTCGTCATCGCGAGCTGCAGATCGTCGGCGCACTTCGCCCACTCGCGCAGCTCCATCTGGGCTTCGCCGCGCATCGCGTAGGCGTCGGGATCCTCGGGGACGAGCGCGATCGCGTCGGTGAGCTTGGCGACCGCGACGAGGCGCTGGTCATCGGTGCGTTCGTTGAGCGCGGCCTTCGCTTCGGCGACGAGCCGCGCGTACGGCTTGGTCTCCGGCGCGGTCGCGTTCTCCCACAGCTCGCTGCGCGCGGCCTTCTCTTTGTCCTTGTCGACCGGCTCGACGGGGTAGCGCTTGCTCTGCGCGTGCGCGCTCGACGACACGAGCGCCGCCAGCGCGAGCACGAGCATCGAGATCCGCATCGTCAGATTGTGACACGTCAACCGCGCGCGCGCGTGCGAAACTCGCTCGGAGTCTCGCCGGTCACGCGACGGAACATCGTCGAGAAGCTCTGCAGCGAGGCGCATCCGACGTCGCCGGCGATCGCCGTCAGCTTGCGATCCGTCTCGGCCAACAGTCGCTTCGCCATCGCGATCCGGACGCTTTGTAGCTCGTCGACGAAGCTCGTGCCCTCGGTCTGCAGATATCGCTGCAGCGAACGCTCCGACACGCCGAGCTGCTTTGCTGCATCCGCGAGCACGATCGTGGGCGACGTTCCGAGCAGGTTCCGGAGCCGCACGAGCAGCGGACGGCTCGACGATACCGCGAGCTCGTCGACGGCTGCGAGGGCATCCGCGCGCTGCAGGAACTCGAGGGCCGCGGCACGCTCGGTGAAGAACTCGACGGGGTACGAGAACTCGAAGACGGCGCGATATCCGGTCACGATCGCACCGGGCATCCCCCGCGGCGTGACGATCGCCTGCCGCAGCACGCATCTCGTCAGGTCCGGGCGACGACGATTCTGATACTCGGTCACGATCGCGAACGACTCGGGCTCGATCGCGTCGAGCCCGCTCGCATCGAACAGGGAGGTGCGTGGCGTGACGAACTCCTGCGCGTCGAGGATCGCGACGATCTCGCGCGCCGCCTCCGGCGATGGTCGCCCGAACAACAGCGTCACGTGCAGCCCTCCGTCGAGCACGACGTGCGCGTATCCATCACCAGCGCGCGGAGTCACCAGGGTTCGAACGGCTCGTAGGGTTGGCGCTGCATCTTCGACGGTTGCGCTTTGATCTGTGCTTGGAGCGCATCGAGGTGCTGCTTCGCGCGGCTCTGGAACTGCGGGTGCGCGCCGCTGCGGATGAACTGTCGCCAGAACTCGATCGCGCTGGGGATCCGGTCCCACGCTTCGTACACGAGCGCGAGGTAGTAGTACTCCTCGCCCTGCGGCACGTAGAAGATCTCGCCGCGCGCGAAGCGAGCTCGGTACTGCACGAACGCTTGCTCCGATTGCGAGCGGATCACTTCGAGCGCTTCGGCGGGGCTACCATCGCGATCGAGCGCGACCGCGAGGCCGTACGCCGTCGAGGAGTCACCGCCGAGGCGAAGCGCGATGTGATAGGCCTCGATCGCGTCCTCCATCTTGCCGAGCATCATGTACGTCTCGGCGAGGTTTCCCCAGATCTGCTCGGGCGGCGAGATGGTCAGGCCGTCGGTGCGATCGAGGAGCGCCCGGTAGTCGGAGAGCGCGCCCTCGAGGAGCGGCTTGGGATCCTTCGCGGTCTGCACGAGCTTCGTGCGCAGGATCGCGCGGCTGAACAGCGAGTCGGCGAGGCGTGGATCGAGGGACGCGCGCTTCTCGAACTGTTCCCACGCAGTCACGGTTTGATCCGCGCGCTTGAGATCGACGCGCCCGTTCCCGAGACACGTGGGCGGCATGTTGAGCCCGCGGATCGTGAACGTCGAGCAATCCGTGAAGTAGCTCTCGAGGACGTTCGCGATCCGATAGTAAGGCTCGCCTTCCTTCGGTCGCGCCTTCGCCGCTTGCGTGTACTGGTCGATCGCTTGGTCGACGAGCTTGCTCACCGCGGTCGCGGTCAGGCCCTTCGCGTTCGCGCGCGTCGCGTAGGCATCGCCTTCCGCGAGCGACGCTTCGTAGACGTCTTGCGCGTGCGTGCCTTCGGTCGCGCTCTTCCACACGTCTGCCGACGCGGCGTTCGCGAGGAGTGCAACGACAAGGAGCGCGCGCATCACGGGTGCCTCCGATGGCGAATGATCGGCGGAGTGACGACTGCGGCGGGCTTCGCGACAGGCTTGACCTCGCGGCGTTCGGCGTCGATCGCGTGAACATGCTCGAGAGCGCGACCCCGCCACGGCGTGTCACCGCTCGCCGCATAGGTGGCGAACTCGGCACGCGCTTCGACGTACTGGCCTTGGATCTCGTAGAGCAGGCCGAGATAGTAGTGCTGATCCTCGGCGGGTGCGTAGCGAAGCATCGCGAGCGACGTCTGCACTTGCTGGCCGAACTGCGTCGACAGCGCCGTCTTCATGCGATCGAGCACCTCGAACGCGGCGGCGCGTTGCTCGTCGCGGTCGTAGATCATGCCGAGCGTGAACGCGGTGATCGTGAGCTCGTACGAGTAATACCCGTTCGCCGCCGGCGGCATCGCGTTGACGAGCACGTCGATCGCTGCGGGCACTTCACCGCGCGCCGCCAGTGCGTTCGCGAGGTGGACGAGCGCGTGCGCGGTCTCGGTGCGCGCGATGCTGCCGTTCTGCGCGAGACGCAGATAGCGGATCGCCGTGTCGCGTTCGCCCATCCGCAGATAGATCGCGCCGAGCCGCCCCGCGACGTCGCCGCTCTTGTCGGGGCCGAGCAGGCGCACCGCGGTCTCGAGCGCATCGATCGCGACGCGCGTCTTGCCGATGTCATCCGCCGCGCGGCCGAGCGTCGCGAGCACGTCGGTGTTCTCGGGAGACAGCTTTCGCGCGTAGCGCATGAGGCCGTACGCGTCCTGGTAGTACCGCATCCGCTGATCGACAGCCCACTCGGCGTCGCTCTGCAGCGCGTCGTCGGCGGTCTTGATCGCGGCGCGTGCTTTCTGCACGAGCGCGGCGACCTCGTCTCCATGCGGCTCGATCACCTCGCGCCAGAAATCGGTGTCGATGGTCGTGATCGGGTGAGTTGGCGGACGCGGCTTCGCGAAGGCCGGTGAGACCCCGGCCAGCACCATCGCGAGGGTCGCGGCGCGCATCGAGGTTCGAGTATGCAGGCGCCCGCCAGCGGGTGCCAGGTCCGCGAAACCCGTGTCAGATCGGGACAGGGACACCCCACTCCATGGACTCCAGTCCCCGGATCGAGGACCGCGGGATCGCGCGGAAACCGCACAGTTCTGCGCAGTTGCTTGCATGTGAGGGTGGCCCATCCCTTGCTGACTCTTCCTGCGTGGACGGAGGAGTCATCGCCACGGCACGGGAGTTGTTCCAGTGCCGGCACTACCCGAGCGTAGTCGCGGTGATCACCGACGCCCTCGAGACCGAGCCCGAGTGCGTGGACCTGCTCGTCATTCGAGCTCGCGCTCACATCAAGCTTCGCCGCGATCTCGATGCGCAGGCGGACCTTCGCGACATCATCCGCATCGCGCCGAGCTGTGCGATCGCCTATCGCCTGCTCGGCGAGCTCGCGGCGCGCCGCGATGAAAACGAATCGGCCGGCATCTTCTTCCGCGAGGCGCTCCGCCTCGACCCCGACGATCGCGAAGCCGCGGAGTGGCTGCAGATCGTCGAGACCACAGTTCGACCAGCCGCGGTAGCTAAAAAACTCCCGGCACCCGCTGCCGCGGCTGGTCGGTTTCCCGTCACGCGCGCGCCGATCGAACGCGCGAACACGGCGACCGGTGCGAACGCTCGCTCCGTCGTGTCGCCGGCGCGTGGCTCGGCGCCCGGTGCACAGCCTCGCTTCGCGCGCGGCACCTCGTCACCGGAGCCGCGCGAGAAGGACGCGACGATGGCCCGCGGCTCCGCGCGCCGCGGCGATGTCCTGTGGACCACGCCAACTCCCGAGTTCGTTCGCGAGCCGACGCAGGACCTCGGCGACATCGATCCCGCGCTCGATCCCGCCTTCGTCGTCGACCCCGAGGGCAAGACGCAACCCGCGCCGATCGTCGTCGAGGGCCGCACGGTTCCGCAGCGCGAGTACGCCCGCGCCGAGGGCAGTTCGCCGTCGGCGCCGCCGTGGTCGGGTGACGATCGCGCCAGCGTCCCCGCGTTGCCGCCGCCGCCGAACCTCGGCCCGAACCAGGGCCCGCACCAAAAACCGATGCACGCCGGCGCGTTCCACGTCCCGCCGGTCCTCGGCCCGATGAACGCCGGTGCGTACCCCGTCTACGATCCGTCCGTTCACAAGCGCCGCGGCTCGACGACGGCCGACGCGCGGATCATCGACGAGCCGAAGACCGTGCCCGCACCGCCGCCGAAGATGGCGCCGCGCGTGGTGGTCCAGCGTGGACCACTCGCCGAGCTCCCGGGCTTCGCCGATTACCTCGTCGAGACCGGCATCATCACGCGCGAGCGCCTCCGTGCCGCGCAGGCGTACCAGCGCTCGATGAAGGTGCAGCTGTCGACGGCGATCGTCACGCTCGGCCTCGCATCGCCGCAGCGCATCGAGTGGGCCGCGGTCGCGCATCAATCGCAGCTCGCGCGCGATCGCCAAGCGCACGGCTAACTGCGAGCGCGCGCGCGATCGCCAAGCGCACGGCTAACTGCGAGTGCCGTCGACGAGCCGGCGGCTACGGAGCCTGGTGCCGTCGACGAGCCTGCGTGCGAGACGAGGGCGGTGTACGCTCGCGCGCGATGCGTCTGCCCCTCGTTGCCCTCACGCTCGCGATGGCGTGCACGTCGCCGCCGCCGCCGAATCAGCCGCTGCCGTCGATGCCGCCGCCGAAGCAGGATCCGATTCCGCTCGGCGTGAAACCCGCAGACCCGAAACCCACACCGCCTCCCGCACCGAGCCCGCCCGGCGAGAAGGTCACGCTCGCCGACGTCGGCCTCGAGAGTGCGTCGCTCGATCGCACGGTCGATCCGTGCGTGGACTTCTATCAGTTCGCGTGCGGCGGCTGGCTGCGCAGTAATCCGATCCCCGCGGATCGCGCGCGGTGGGGCCGCTTCTCCGAGATCGACGAGCGCAACAAGCTCGCGCTGCGCACTCTCCTCGAGGAATCCGCGAAGGGTATCGGCGGCGACGCGACGACGAAGAAGCTCGGCGACTTCTACGCGTCGTGCATGGACGAAACCACGATCGAGGCCGCGGGCCTGAAGTCGATCCAGCCGCTCCTCGACAAGACGATGAAGGTCAAGGATGCGAAGACCTGGCTCGCCGCCGTCGCTGATCTTCACAGGGTCGGCGTCTGGGTCGTGTGGGGCGAGGTCGCGTTCGCGGATCTCAAGGACTCGCTGACCAACGTCACCTACCTCGACACCGACGGGCTCGGCCTCCCCGATCGCGACTACTACGTGAAGCCCGAGCTCCGCGAGAAGCTCGATGCGTACACCGTCCACGTCGGTCGCCTGCTCGCGCTCGCGCTGCCGAACGCGAAGCCCGAGGCGCTCGCCGCCGATGTCATCGCGATCGAGACCGAGCTGGCGAAGCTGACGAAGACGGCGGTCGAGAAGCGCGACATCGACGCGTCGTACAACCCGACCGACGCGAAGAAGCTCGCGAAGCAAGTGAAGCTCGACTGGAAGGCCTACGCGAAGGCGACCGGCCACGAGTTCTCGAAGAAGATCATTCTCGGCACGCCGAAGTTCTTCACCGCGCTCGACAAGCTGCGCGCGAAGTTCAAGTTCCCGCAGTGGGCGAACTACTTCACGTATCACGCGCTGGCGAAGAACGCGTTCGGCTTGCCCAAGGCGTACGACAACGAAGTGTTCGAGCTCGCGAAGGTGCTCACCGGCGTCGAAGCACAGCAAGAGCGCAGCAAGCGCTGCGTCACCGCCACACAACAAGGTCTCGGCGAGCTGCTCGGGCAGCAATACGTCGCGAAGTACTTCCCGTCGTCGTCGAAGCAGACCGCGACGATGCTCGTCGACGCGATCATGAAGTCGATGGGCGAGCAGATCGGTCGCCTCGATTGGATGAGCGAGCCCACGAAGCAAACCGCGCAGGGCAAACTCGCGAAGGTCGTCCGCATGCTCGGCTATCCCGACAAGTGGCGCATCTATGACTTCGAGGTGCGCCGCGAAGACTTCGCGGGCAACCGCCTGCGCGCCTCCGCGTACGACACGCGCCGAACGCTCGTTCGCGCGGGCAAGCCCGTCGATCGCAGCGAGTGGCAGATGAACACGTACGACGTGAACGCCTACTACGACCCCACGGCGAACAACACGGCGCTACCGGCCGGCATCCTCCAGCCGCCGTTCTTCGGCCAGGATCGCTCGATCGCCGCGAACCTCGGCGGCATCGGCATGGTGATCGGTCACGAGCTCACGCACGGCTTCGACGATCAAGGCGCGCAGTTCGACGCCGATGGCAACCTCAAGAAGTGGTGGAGCAAGGACGACCTGCAGAAGTTCCAGGACCGCGGCACGTGCGTCGCCGATCAGTACTCGACGTTCGAAGCGCTCCCCAACCAGTTCGTGCAAGGCCGGCTCACCCTCGGCGAGAACATCGCGGATCTGGGCGGCGTGAAGATGGCGTTTCAAGCGTACCGATCGCTGCGCAAAGATGCGGCGAAGGCGTTCGTCGCCGATGGCTTCACCGAGGATCAGCAGTTCTTCCTCGCCGTGGGCCAAGCGTGGTGCAACAAGGATCGGCCCGCGGAGGTGCAGCGCCGCCTGACCACGGATCCGCACTCGCCGCCGAAGTTCCGCGTCTACGGTGCGCTGCGCAACCTGCGCGAGTTCAGCGACGCGTTCAAGTGCGCCGCCGGCACGCCGATGAATCCCGCGAAGACCTGCGCGGTCTGGTGATCAGTACGCGTAGCCGGCGTACACGCCGAGCAACGTGATCAGATCGCTGCCGCCGTCGGCCATGCCGCCCGACGTCGACGGCCCGTCGAACTCCCACGCGTAGCGAAGCACCGCCGCTTCCGCGCGCACGTGGATGCGACCGGCGCGGACGACGAGCCCCGCCGCGCCGCGCAGACCGTTGATCGACGTCGCATCACCGAAGCGCACCTGCAGCGGTCCGCCCGAGCGTACGAGCCGGCTCTCGAGATCGATGCCCGGCTCGACGGTGACCGGACCCGCATCGATCAGCATCGAGATCCGACCGCCGACGCGGATCGCTTCGTACTGCGCGTCGGGGACGAGCAGCTTGTCCTGCGGCGTGCCGTTGAACCGATATTGCTCGCGCGTCCACCCGGCGCCGACCTCGACGCCGTACTTGTCCGCGAACAGCCATTTGTGCTTGAGGCTGACCTCGAACGACTGCCAGAACGTCGACAGTTTGCTCTGGATCCCCCCACCCGTGACGGGCTGCTCGTTGATCCGGAACTGGAACCGCCCGACGAGGGAGAGGCCCCGCAGCGCGCGAACGCCGAGGAGCGTGCCGGGCCACAGCTCGACGAGCGGGCCGAGGATGACCTGGCCGCTCTCGGTCTCGTCGCGGAGCTTGTCGCGGGTCTGGTTGTTCTCGTACGTGAAGGAGCGAAAGCCGACCGACATCGCGACGGACAACGACGCGAACGGTGGGCGCGGCTTCGACGGCGCGGTCTTCGTGATGTCGCCGCCGTCGGTGTCGCCGGGATCTGTCGTGACATCGCCTTCGGTGGGGACCTCGCCGTCGTTCGCGGGGCCGCCCTTCATGTCGAGGACGGCGACTTCCTTTTCGGCGCCCGAGCTGACGTCGACGTATTGATCGAAGACGGTCTTGCCGCCTTTGGTGATCACGACCTTGTGCGTGTCGGCGGAGACCTCGAGGCGGGCGGGGGCTTTGCCCTTGTCCTCGCCGTTGACGGTGATGGTCGCGCCGGGCGGGCCTTCGATGACGAGCGTGCCGATCGACGGGCTGAGCGTGAGCGGATCGATCTTCACTTTGCCGCGCTTGGGCACGACGACCGTCGGGAAGATCGTGTCGTAGCTCGGGAGCTCGACGATGAGCGGCGTCTCGCCGATCGGCAGCTCGATCGTGCACGGCGTGGGCTCGCAAGCCGCGCCGTTCTCTTTCGACTCGATGTAGACCGCCGCACCGACCGGGTTGGTCTCGATGCGCACCTTCCGCTTGGGTCCAGCGTCGGCAACCCCGACCCAGACCACCAGCGCCAGTGCGGTGGCAGCGACCTTCATCACGGCCGGGAGCATAACGCGGCCCCGACGAGGATCCCAATGGAAGGTATGCTGCGGCCCGTGTCCGTCGGCCGCCTCGCGCTGTTCGTGGTGTGCGTCGGGTTCGCGACGAGCCGCATCGGGTTGATCGTCCACGAGCTCGTCGGGCATGGCGGGGCGGCCCTGGCCATGGGTGGCGACGTGACGGACGTGCACCTGTTCGCGCTCGCCGGCGGGTGGATCCGCTATCGGGTGCCCGCGGACGGGCGGGGCGACCTCGTGGTCGCGATGGGCGGGATCGTCGTCGAGAGCGTGATCGGAGCGGCGCTGTGGTTCGCGTTCGCGCGCCGGTCGCCCACGCTCGGGACACGCGTCGTGCGCGCGATCGGCTGCGCGCTCGTCATTCACGCGGCGTGGTACCTCGCGACCGGCACGTGGCACGGCTACGGGGATGGCACGCGCCTCTATCGCGAGCTCGGTGAGGCGCGGTGGATCGTCGCGGTGCCGGCGGGACTCGTCGCCTGCGCGATGGCGTTCGTGGGTGCGCGGCACGTGCTCGGTGCGCTCGCGGGAACGCTCCCACCCGGGCGCCGTGTCGTGGGCACCGTGATCGCCCTCGCGATCGCGGGCGGCGTGCAGATCGGCGCAGCGGTCGCCGAGGTGCGGCTGCGCAGAGATACGACGTACGCATCGACCATGCGCCCCGAGCGCGATCGCATCGTCGCCCGCGAGCTGGCCGACTGGGAGCGAGCGCAGGGGGCGAAGGCCGATGCCGACGCACGGAAGCGGATGGCGGCAGATCTTGCGCGCAAGAACGCGGTGTTCCCCTTCATCTATGTATTGGGCGCGCTCGTGGTTCTCTCGATCATCGGCGGTGCGTGGGTCGCGCCGCGTCCCGAGGCAAAACTCCCCGGTGCCCTACTCGCGCGGTGGGCCGTTGCGGCAGGCGCTTCGATCGCACTGGTGATCGCGATCGACGGGCTGTTCCATTAGTATCCGGCGCGATGACTGACCGCGGTGTGGGCTCTCTCTTCGGTGGGGCGTTGAAACCGAACGATCCGCGTCGCTTCTTGATCGAAGCGATGATCGGCTCGATGAACGCCGACGGCATCATCGACCCGCGCGAGATCGCGGTGCTCGAGCACCAGATCGCCACGCACCCGCTGTTCCGTGGCCTCGGTGCCGTGGCCGGCAAGACGCTGATCGATCTATCGACGGACGCGATCAAGTTCGCGGGCAGCGCATCGGCGCGCGTGGGCGCGATCGCCAAAGGGCTGCCGGCGCGCATCCATCGGCTCGCCGCGTACGGCATGGCCGCCGAGATCGCGGCTGCCGACGACGATGTCGCCCGCAGCGAGATTCTCTACCTCGAGGCGCTGCGCCTCGCGCTGCGCATCAGCCCGCAGGAATCGGGGCAGATCGTCCAACGCGCGCAGACGAAGCAGCTCACCGAGTACCTCGACGATCGCTACCTGCGCATCAAGAGCTTGATCCCCGTCGCCGCCGAGGTGTTCGCGCTGCGTGCGCTCGCGCGCGCCATGGCGAACGACGATCACCGCTTCAAGGTGCGCGATTTCTTCGCAGCGATTCCGGATCTGCAGCTCAGCAACGACGATCTCGATGGCGAGCTGTTCCGCGCGTTCCGCCGGCAGCGCGCACCGAACGCGCAGGTGTTCGGCGAGCTCTCGCGCGTCGCCGCGCAGTTGCCGGATCTCGTCGATCGTTACTGGATCCTCGTCTACGTTCTCGTCGCCGAGCTGCCCGCTACCGTACCGAGCTGGCGAGTGATTCCGTTTGTCGGCGTCATTCAAGCGGCGTTTCAGATCACAGATACGGACATGGAGCTAGCAGTTGTTGATGCGTTGCAGTTCCCCGCCGCGATGCCGCGCCCGGGTTGATGTCATGTCGATCGCTCCCGTGCATAATCGAACGCGAGTCGTATGACGTCAGAAACCATCGAGCTCGTCGAACGCGTTCGCCGCCGACTGAAGGAGCACGAGAATACGTGCGAGATCGCAGGACCGGTTCCCGAGTCTGCGATCGATGCCGCGGAGATCTCTCTCGGCGTCACCTTCCCGCCGTCGTATCGAACGTTCCTGCGAACGTTCGGCGGAATCACGATTCCTCCTCACCTCGGCATCGTCCACGACTTCGTGGGCGCGAGCGAAGTCGTCGCGAAGACGCTCGCGGCGCGTGCGGAGCGCAAGCTCCCCGAGCACCTCGTGGTCGTCGGCATGGGCGCGCAGTTCCAGGAGTGGTTCTGTCTCGACGTGAGCCGCACCGATGCGAACGGCGAAGCGCCGATCCGCATGTTCGATACGCGTGACAACGCGCTCGATCAGCAGTTCTACGATGACTTCGGTCAGATGCTCGAAGAAGTGATGGGCTTCGTGGCGGACAGCCTCGAACAGCCGCTGGACTGATCTTCTGATATAGGCTTCGCCGGAATGAGCCGACCGGCGTGGGCGAGATGGGTCACCAGGATCTCCCTGGCCATCGGGCTCGTCGCGCTCGGCTTCACGATCTACAGCATCGGGCCGCGCAACATCGCGCGCTACTTCGAGCGGATCGGATGGTGGTGGTTCGCGGTGATCGCGCTCGAGGTCGCGATCACCACGCTCGACGCCGTCGCGATCCGGGCGTTTCTCTCGCCGGAGAGCGGGCTCGTGAAGTTGCGCAGCGCGCTGCTCTCGCAGCTCGCGGGCCGCGCCGTCAACGCGGTCACGCCGAGCGGCAACCTCGGCGAGGCGGTCAAGGTCAGCGTGCTGACCGAGTACGTCAGCCAGTCGCGCGCGGTGGCGACGATCCTGCTCTACAACGTGATCAGCTTTGCCGTCGAGCTGTGGATGGTCGCGATCGCGGCGCTCGTGCTCGTGATCTTCGTCCCGATGGATGGCGCGTGGACCGGCGTGATGATCGCGACCTGCGTGATCTGTTCGCTGCTCGCGATCGGCATGCTCGCGCTCGCGCGGCGCGGCCTCCTCGGCAGCTTGCTCGGCGCGATCCGCCGCATCCGGTTGGTCTCGCAGGCGCGCTACGAGCGGTGGCTCGCGAAGCTCGCGCCCGTGGACGACAAGATGAAGCTCGTCGAGGGCGCGCGAAAGCGCGATCGCACGCTCGGTATCGGCGCCGTCGTCACCTCGCGCATGACCTCGATGACGCTGTCGTATCTCGTGTTCCACGCGGTCGGCGGGCACATCACGCTGTCGTTCGTCGCGGCGACGACCGTCGGCGGGTTCGTGATCTACATCCTGTCGACCCTGGTGCCCATGGGAGTGGGCATCTCCGAGGGCGGCTACTGGGGCATGTTCCGCGCGATCGGAGAGAATCCCGCGCGCGGTGTGACGATGGTCATCGCGCGGCGCGTAACTCTGGTCGTGTACGCCACGATCGGCCTCGTGCTGATGACAGCCAGTGAGACAGTGAGACGCGCACGCGACGCTCGCGCGGCGGCTTCGTCACCCCCCTGACACCGTTCTTCATCGACGGAGATCGGGGGCATCGTGCTAGGGTCCGCGCCTCGATGCGCCGTCTGCTCGTCTCCCTTACCGTTCTGATTTCGTTGTCCACGTTCGTGACGGGGTGTAGCTGTCGCGGAGATGACGCGCCGGCCACCGACGCCGGCGACGACGCTCCACCCGACGGACCTGCGATCGAGGAAGTGACGTGCGAGATGTTGCCGCCGGTCACGAGCGGCACGTGCTCCGTCACCGGCAGCGGCGCGACGAAGCTCGTGAAGGGCGAGATCCTCACGCCGACGAAGCTGTTCCACGGCGGCCAGGTCGCGATCGACGCGCAGGGCTCGATCACGTGCGTCGGTTGCGATTGCGACGACGCGGGCCAGACGGTCATCACGTGCCCCGACGCGGCGATCTCGCCCGGACTCATCAACACGCACGACCACATCACGTTCACGCAGAACCCGCCGTACAACGACAACAGCGGTCGCTACGACGATCGCCAGCAGTGGCGCAAAGGCCTCGACGGCAAGGCGAAGATCTCGTCGTCGGGCGGCGCGAGCGCGGATCAGATCCGGTGGGGCGAGCTGCGCTTCCTGATGAGCGGCGCGACGTCGATCGTCGGCTCGGGCGGACAGCCGGGCCTGCTCCGCAACCTCGATAGCAACAACCAGGAAGGCCTGAACCAGAAGGCCGTCAACTTCGACACGTTCCCGCTCGACGACTCGGGTGGTACGCGCCGCGCGATGGACTGCAACTACGGCGGCGATCCGGCGACGGCCGCATCGATCGCCGCGTACGACTCGTACGAGCCGCACACGTCCGAAGGCGTGAACCAGACCGCGCGCAACGAGTTCTTGTGCCAGTCGTCGACGGAGTACGACACGATGGCGCCCGGCACGTCGAACAACATCACGACGAGCAAGACGGCGATGATCCACGCGATCGGTCTGCAGCCGCAGGACTACGGCACGATGGCCGCCGCGGGCACAGCGATGATCTGGTCGCCGCGCTCCAACATCACGCTGTACGGCGACACCGCGCGCGTGACCGTCGCGGCGCGCATGGGCGTCGAGATCGCGCTCGGCACCGACTGGATGCCGACGGGCTCGATGAACATGACGCGCGAGCTCGCGTGTGCCGACAGCTTCAACAAGAACTACTTGAACGGCTTCTTCGACGATCGCCAGCTGTGGATGATGGTCACGCTCAACGCGGCCTCGGTCACCGCGACCGACGACGCGATCGGCCTGCTCGCGCCGGGCAAGGTCGCCGACATCTCGATCTTCGCGATCCACGGCAAGCCGCCGTATCGCGGGGTGATCGAAGCCGAGCCCAAGGACGTGGCGCTCGTGCTGCGCGCGGGCAAGCCGCTGTATGGCGACGACGCGACGATCGCGGCGCTGATGCCCACCGGTTGCGACACGGTCGACGTGTGCACCGTGTCGAAGAAGGTCTGCTTGATGGGCGAGGTCGGCAAGACCTACGACGCGCTCAAGACCGCCGCGGGTGCGAACACGTATCCCGCGTTCGCATGCGGTGTGCCGATGAACGAGCCGTCGTGCCTCCCGAAGCGCCCGACGGCGACGGCCGGCTCGACGATCTACACCGGTATGCCGAGCGCGACCGACAGCGACGGCGACGGCATCGAGAACACCGCGGACAACTGCCCGATGGTGTTCAACCCCGTGCGCCCCGTCGACAACGGCATGCAGGGCAACGCGGACGGTGATGGCCAGGGCGATGCGTGTGACGTGTGCCCGACCGACGCGAACACCACGACGTGCGCGGCGATCGATCCGAACGATCGCGATCACGATGGCGCGCCGAACGCGTCGGACAACTGCCCGGATCTCGCGAACGCGGATCAGGCAGACACCGACAGCGACGGGAAGGGCAACGTCTGCGATGCGTGCCCGGCCGAAGCGAACCCCGGCGCCGCGGGCTGCCCGGTGATCATCCGCGCGATCAAGGACGGCACGGTCCCCATCGGCACGGCGGTGCGCGTGACGAACGTGCTCGTCACCGGCAAGGGCTCGAACGGCTTCTTCGTGCAGATGAAGGCGGGCGATCCGGGCTATGTCGATGCCGACTACTCGGGCCTGTTCGTGTACACCGGCGCGAACGCACCGACGCTCGCGAACGCGACGGTCGGAGCGCGCGTGACGATCGATGCCTCGGTCGCGCTGTTCCAAGGCCAGACCGAGCTCGACAGCACGACCTCGGTCACCGTCGTCACGGCGGGACCCGAGGCGCTGCCGCCGGCGACCGCCGCGACGTACGCCGAGGTGAAGACCGGCGGTACGCGCGCCGCGAAGCTCGAGGGCGTGATCATCTCGCTCGGTGCGTCGTCGGTGACGGCGCTCAACGCGGGACAGGGCGAAGCCACGCTGACCGCGGGTGCGGACACGCTGATCCTCGACGATCTGCTCTACGTGCCGGCTCCTCCGCTCACGATCGGTCAGAGCTTCAACGCGCTCTCCGGCATCCTGACGTTCCGCGGTATGGCGTCGAAGATCGAGCCGCGTAGCGCCGCGGACCTCGTGCTCGGACCGCCGGGACTGTCGTCGTTCGGACCCGCGCAGACGTTCGCGCGCGTCGGCACCACGAATAATCTGCCGACGTTCCCGCAACCGTTGCGCGTCACCCTCGCCGCGCCGGCGCAGGGCAACACGGTCATCACGATCATGTCGGGCAGCGCCGACCTGACCGTGGCGAACGTCACGATCCCGAACGGAGCGACGTTCATCGACGTTCCGGTCACCGCGAACGCACCGAACACGAACGTGACGGTGATGGCGATGCTCGGTATCCAGACGATGATGGCGCAGGTTCGCGTGCTCGCGGCCAACGAGGGCCCGACGACAGTCGCGCTGACGCCGATGATGGCGACGCTCGCGCCCGCGGGCATGGTCCAGCTCACCGCGTCGCTCGACGTCCCGGCGCTCGCCGACACCACGATCGCGCTGGCGGTGACGCCGTCGAACGCGGGCACCGTTCCGCCGACGGTGACCGTGTTGGCCGGCCAGACCTCCGCCACGTTCTCGTACACGGACACCGCCGGCAGCGGAAACTCGACGGTGACGGCGACGTATTTGGCGAGTACGGCGACGGCGATGGTCACGGTCTCGACCGGCGCGCAGCACCTCGTGATCAACGAGGTCGACTACGACCAGATCGGCACCGACACCGCCGAGTTCGTCGAGATCTACAACCCGTCGACCGCGCCGATCTCGCTCGCGAACAAGCAGCTCTTGCTCGTCAACGGCTCGGGCGGTGCGGTGTACACGACGGTGAACCTCGGCACGGGAATGCTCGCGCCGGGTGCCTACCTCGTGGTCGCCGGCGCGAACGTCACGGTGAGCGGCACCGCGACGAAGCTCGATCCGGGCTGGACGCAAGACGAAGTGCAGAACGGAATGCCGGACGGGATCGCGCTGATCGACAACATGACGCACACGCTCATCGATGCGCTCTCGTACGAGGGCTCGATGATCGACGTCGACCTTCCCGGGTTCCCCGCGACCCCGATCACGTCGTTGGTCGAGGGGGCGGTCCTGCCGTCCGCCACGGCCGATTCCAATACAGCGGATGGATCTCTGTGCCGTTCGCCGAATGGCCAGGACACGAATCAGGCGGCCGCGGATTGGAAGTTCTGCGGCACGAAGTCGCCGGGCCTTCCGAACCCCTGACCTGTTGGGAGGCCGTGGTGTATACCCTCCTCTTCAACAAGAGGAGCAGCGACCCATGGCTTTCACTCTCGACAAGCAGGGCATCTCGGTCTCGGAGATCTATCGGAACCCTTCCCCGGCGTTTCTCTACGAAGCGGCGCTGCGGTTCGAGAAGGGATCGACGATCTCGTCGACCGGTGCCCTCATCGCGTACTCGGGTAAGAAGACGGGCCGCAGCCCGACCGACAAGCGCGTGGTCGACGAGCCCGAGGTTCGCGAGGACGTGTGGTGGGGCAACGTCAACATCAAGCTCGATCCCCAGAGCTTCGTGATCAATCGCGAGCGCGCGATCGACTACCTCAACACGCGCGAGCGGCTGTACGTCATCGACGGCTACGCGGGCTGGGACACGAAGTACCAGAAGAAGATCCGCGTCGTGACGTCGCGCGCCTACCACGCGCTGTTCATGCACAACATGCTGATCCGCCCGACCAAGGATCAGCTCGAGAGCTTCGGCGACCCCGACTACACGATCTATAACGCCGGCGGCTTCCCCGCGAACAAGCACACCGCGGGCATGACGTCGTCGACGTCGGTCGATCTGTCCTTCGCGCGCCGCGAGTTCATCATCCTCGGCACCGACTACGCCGGCGAGATGAAGAAGGGCGTGTTCACGATCATGAACTACCTGATGCCGAAGCAGGGCGTGCTGTCGATGCACTGCTCGGCGACGGAAGCGCGCGACGGCTCGGATACGTCGGTCCTGTTCGGCCTCTCGGGCACGGGCAAGACCACGCTGTCGGCCGATCCGAAGCGCTTGCTCATCGGCGACGACGAGCACTGCTGGACGGATCAGGGCGTGTTCAACATCGAGGGCGGCTGCTACGCGAAGGTCATCAAGCTGTCCAAGGAGCAGGAGCCGGACATCTGGAACGCGCTCCAGTTCGGCGCGGTGCTCGAGAACGTGAAGTTCGAGCAGACCTCGCACCTCGTGGACTACGAGGACACGTCGCTGACCGAGAACACGCGCGGCTCGTACATCCTCGATTCGATCCCGAACGCGAAGCTGCCCGCGGTCGGCGGTCACCCGAAGAACGTCATCTTCCTCACCGCCGACGCGTTCGGCGTGCTGCCGCCCGTGTCGAAGCTGACGCCGGCGCAGGCCATGTATCACTACATCTCGGGCTACACGGCGAAGGTCGCGGGCACCGAGCAGGGCGTGAAGGATCCCGAGCCGACGTTCTCGCCGTGCTTCGGCGGACCGTTCCTCGTGTGGCACCCCACGAAGTACGCCGAGCTCCTCGCCGAGAAGCTGCGCAAGCACGGCGCGCAGACGTGGCTCGTCAACACCGGCTGGTCGGGCGGCGCGTACGGCGTCGGCTCGCGCATCAAGCTGAAGTATACGCGCGCGATCATCGACGCCATTCACTCGGGCGCGCTCGCGAACGTGTCGACCGTCGAGGATCCGGTGTTCGGCTTCCAGGTGCCGACGTCGTGCCCCGAGGTCCCGGCCGAGATGCTGCAGCCGCGCAACACGTGGGCTGACAAGGCCGCGTACGACGACAAGGCGAAGAAGGTTGCCGGATTGTTCCGCGAGAACTTCAAGAAGTACGAGTCGCAGGCCTCGGCCGAAGTCCGCGGCGGCGGCCCGAAGCTGTAGTCATTGGATCTCTTCGATCAGCGACGCCAGCGTCGACAACCACTCGGTGAGTCGGCGCTGCGCGTTCGACATGCCGGCCGCGCCTTCTCGCTGCGCCGCATCCGCGAACGTCACGGCGTGCATCACGGCCATCGAGATGCCATCGAGTCGCTCGCGGAATCGAGCATCGGTCGCGCAGACCGCGTGGTCGTAGTAATCGAGAAGCCGCTGCACGATCGCGTGCGTGCCCGTGTCGAGGAGCGTGCCCAGGTCCGCGCGCGATGGTGCGATGCGCGCGCTCATCTCGTCGAAGAACGTGCCGAGCGGCGGTTGATGGAGATCGACGAACGCATCGCGCGGCATCAGCTCGCCGAAGTCTGCAAGCGACGATTCGACGTCGGCGCAGAGTGACTGCGCGAACGCGATCACGGGCGTGTGCACCTCGTTCACCGTGCGCATCCAGAAGCTCGCGAGGTGAGTGCTCGCGATCTCTTGCCCCTGCGCATCCACGACCGCGCGCAACCATCGGCGCGGACGCAGCTGCGTGCGCAGCGAGAGCTCGACGAGCGCATCCGCTTTCGTTGCCATGACGAACTTCGTGCGAGCCACCGCGAGCCGCGTCGCGATTCGCGAGCGCGCTGCATCGGGTGCGTGCGCTGCGTGATCGAGTCCCTTCTCGGCGAGGGTGCGCGCGAGCTCGATCGCCTTCAGCCGCGCCATCCATCGCGCGCGGTTGCGCTGCAGCGCGTGCTGTAGCTCGAACAGATGATGGCGGAGCCGCATGCACAGCTGGAGCAGCACGTGGGTCGACAATCGCGCTCGACGAGCATCCGTCGCGATCGTCGGCGCACGACACGAGTCGGCGAGCGCGATGATCGCGTACAGAATGTCGGCATCGGATCGCCCCGGTGGGCATCGCTCGAACTGCATGAGATGGCGGCGCGGTGCCCTGCTTTTGGCGCGACGAAATCAGCTAGGTGAGAGGACCGACCTGACCGCTTCCTCGGGCAGGGCACCCGCCATAAGCCACTACCGAGGAGCACGCGTCGTGCCACGCGCAAGCACGCGTCGAGACATGCGTACGTCCGGCATCGCGCCACGCAGACGTTGCAGAATGCGAGACCGATCGCCTCGGGCCGCATAGTTCCGCGGGCACACGACGTGCTGGGCTGCCGTGTATGCGTTTGGACCCCGAGCAGCCGATGCCAGCGGTCTCGATCCTCGTGCTCGTCGCGACGGTCGCGCTGTGTGTCGTGATGTGGCTCGTCTTCTCGGTGATCCACTAGATGCGGGAACCCGAATCGCCACCGCGTAACGATCGCGTCGATATCCTCGTCTACGTGCTGTGGGCGGCGGTGCTGATCGTGCTCGCGCGCTACGTCTAACGCTTCGGGCGAACGCGACGGTGCAGCGTCGACGGATCGATGCCGAGCAGCTCGGCGGCGCGGGTCTTGTTGCCACCGCACTTTTCGATCGCCCACGCGATGTACTCCTCCTCGACGTCGCGGAGCGTCGGGAGCTTGTCGCGCGGGAGGCTGAACCGCTCCTGATTGCCGGTGACCGCCGGTGCGAGCTGCGCGAGCTCGGCCGCGGTGATCTCCGGCGAGGTCCCGATCACGACGAGTCGCTCGACGAGGTTCTCGAGCTCGCGCACGTTTCCCGGCCACAGATAGCGGGTGAGCGCGGTGACGACCTCGGGTGCGAAGCGCGCGACGGGCGAGTGCGGATTGCGACCGCGTGCGCGAGCGAGGAAGTGCTCGACGAGGGCAGGGACATCTTCGAGGCGCTCGCGCAGCGGCGGGATCGTGAGCGGCACGACGTCGAGGCGGTAGTAGAGATCGTGGCGGAACTGGCTCTGCGCCACACGCTGCTCCAGATCCTGATGCGTCGCCGCGACGACGCGGACATCGACCGCGCGGCTCTCGTCGGAGCCGACGGGGCGGACCTCGCCCTGCTGCAGGACGCGCAGGAGCTTTGCTTGCAGCACGGGCGCCATGTCGCCGATCTCGTCGAGGAACAGCGTGCCGCCGCTGGCCTCGACGAACAGACCCGCGCGCGCCGACGTGGCTCCGGTGAACGCACCACGGGTGTGGCCGAACAGCTCGCTCTCGAGCAGCGCTTCGGGCAGCGCGGTGCAGTTGATCGCGAGGAACGGCGCGCTCTGTCGCGGACTGGCCTCGTGCAACGCGCGCGCGACGAGCTCCTTGCCGCTGCCGCTCTCGCCGCGGATGAGTACCGGCGCCGACGAGAGCGCCACGCGCTCGATCAGCGAGTAGAGCTCGCGCATGACCGTGCTCTTCCCGACGAGCGCGGACATCCCGGTGCGAGTCTCGGTGCGTAGCTGCCGGTTGACGCGTTGCAGGTTGCGATGGGTGAACGCGCGGTTCGCGTGCAGCGCCATCTCGTCGAGGCGCGCGGGCTTGACGACGTAGTGCCACGCGCCGCGGCGCATCGCTTCGATCGCCGTCTCGATCGCTCCGAACGCCGTCATGATGATCACGGGGAGCTCGGGATCGATCGCGCGCGCGGCATCGAGGACATCGAGTCCGTCGACCTCGGCCATGCGCAGATCCGTGATCACGAGATCGGGGATCGCGCTCGACAGCGCATCGATCGCGGCCTTGCCGCCATCCACGACGTGCGGCGACCAGCCCTCCTCGGACAGCTTGTCGGCGATGACGCGGGCCATCTCGATGTGATCATCGGCGATCAACACGGAGCGCGAGCTCATGCGCGCACCGGCCACACGACGCGAACCGTCGTGCCCTTCCCCGGGGCGCTATCGAGCTCGATCTCCGCGGACTGCGCGCGAACGAGCTGGGCCACGACCCACAGCCCGAGCCCGGTGCCCTGTCCGCGTTTCTTCGTGGTGAAGAACGGATCGAACACCTGCTTTCGGATCTCCGGTGGAACGCCGTGTCCCGTGTCCGCGACCTCGAGGACGACCGCATCGGGACGCGTTCGCGTGCGCAGCGAGACATGGCCGCCCTGGTCGCACGCGTCCACGGCGTTGAGCGTGAGGTTCACGATGATCTGCTGCAATTGATCGGCATCCGTCAGGAGAGGAGTGGGGGCGTCGGCCTCGATCTCGAGCGTGATCTTGCGTTTCGCGGCCTGGGGATCGAGCAATTGTTTGACGTTCTGCAATGACGCGGCCAGATCCACTTGCTGCACGAGCGCGGGTGTCGGCCGAACGTAGCCGAGGAGCTGCTCGATCTGGCGGGTCACGCGATCGATCTGGTCGATCACGATGCGCTGGTTCTTGGCCTCCGGATGTTGATCGCCGAGGTGCGAGAGCGAGAGCTCGACGCGACCGCGCGCGACGTTGAGCGGCGTCCCGATCTCGTGCGCGATCCCCGCGGCGAGCTGCCCGGCGAGCGCGAGCTTCTCGAGGTGTGCGAGTCGTTCGGCATGGGCGAGCCGCTCGCGCAGCGCGCGCGCGCGGAACGTGTTGTAGAGCACGTAGCCCGCGGCGGACAGCAGCAGCACGACGACGAGGCCACCACCGACGAGCACGCGACGGATCACGGTGCGCTCCTGCGTCTGGAGCGCCTGGGTCGAGATCACGGACACCAGCATCCACGGTGCGCCGGTGTCGACGACGATCGGCACGCCGATGACGAGCGCGCTCGCGGCGGGCAAGCCGATCGCTCGTGCGATGGAGCTGTCGATGGTGTGCCGGCCCGACTGCACCATCGCCGGCCGATCGCGCAAGACAGCGGCGAGCGTGCGGTCGCTACTCGTCGTGGCGTTCCCGTGCGCGTCGACGATCGCGATGCGCGACACGGTGTCGCGCTGCAGCTTGAGCCGGGTCACGAGGACCTCCATGTCGACGACGACGGCGACCGCCGGTCCGTGATTCTCGGGTCTGCGCGCGAACACGCGGAGCCAGGGCGAGCCTCCGCGCACCGAGGTGACATACAGCGGCCCGTGGGCCTTCTCGGTGACGTCGAGTGCGTCGTCGAGGGCGACATCCGACAGCTCGGCGATGTTCGGAGGCGCGTCGAGGGCGGTGACCTTCGTGGTGACGCCGTCGTCGGTGCGCGCGTGCATCGCGAGGTACTCGCGCTTGATCGTGGCGATCGCGTGCAGCTCGCGCTCGGCCAGCGTCGCCGCTTCCGCGCCACGTAGCACCGCAGCCGCGAGCTGGAGGTCATCGCTCACGTCGGCGATGTCACCGCCGAGCCCGCGCGCAGCTTCCTCGAGGCCGACCTCGCGCTCGTGCCCGTAGCGCGCGAGCAGCGCGTCGCGATCGCGTTCGAACACGCGCAGCCCGGTGACGACCAACACGCCGAGAGCCGCGAACAACGCGACGCTCACGAGCACGAGGGGCCGCCAGCGCATGTCTTCCTGTAGCATCTTCTCGAAGTGTCGAGCGCACGAGCAGGTGTTGCAGAACGCCAGACTCGCGTTGCAACCTGCCGGAATCGTCGACGATGACCGCGAGGTTGCGATGGCATGCCCCCTGCTGGAGCGCGAGGCATGTCGCGTATCTCGCTCGTCGTGATCGTGTTTCTCGTCGCGTGCGGTGGCTCGAAGAAGGCGGTCGATCGCCCGTGGGAAGAGCCGGTGTCCACGCGGTCACGTGACCGATCGGCGATGCCCACCGAGTCGACCGCGGCGACGGTCACTGCGAACTCCGGCGACGATCTGTCGTGGCTCCGGCCCGTGTACTTCCCGTTCGATTCGTCGGAGCTCGTGCCCGCGACGCGCGACACGCTCGCGCGTCTGTACGAGTGGCTTGTCGTGCACCCCGACGTGACGCTCACGATCGAAGGACACTGCGACGAGCAGGGAACGACCGAGTACAACATCGGCCTCGGTCAGCGACGTGCGCAGGCGCTCGTCGACTATCTCGCGCGACTCGGCACCTCGCCGTCGCGTCTCGGTGCGGTTTCGTATGGCGCGGAGCGTCCCGTCGCGCACGGTCACGACGAAGTCGCGTGGTCGCAGAACCGTCGCGGAGAATTTCGCCGCTAACGCGTCACGCACGGTCGCCTCTCACGCGACGCGTGCTACCCACGAAGAATGCGAGCGATCTGGAGCGCACTCGTCGTCCTCGTGCTGCTCGCGCCGTTCGGTGGCGTGGGCATCACGACGACGCCGATCGACACGGAGATCGTCGCATCGCCGCGCGGTCCTGCGGCCAGCATCGAGAAGCTCCGCCTCGATAGCGAGCTGCCATGGTTGTTCTCCGTCGCGCCCGGCGCTCCGACCGAGCCCCGGATCACGGTTCGTTGTTGCCGCGTGTTCTCGGGGTCGTCGGCGATCGTCACCATCGATCGCCGCATGACGACAAGCCCGCGTGCACCGCCCGTCTGACCTCGCGCGTCCCGACACCTCTTCTTGTCGACTCGATGCCGGTCGCCGCGTTCGGCGACGCGGAGGTCTGATGCACGCAACCGACTTTCTCGTCGCCCTGACGATCGTTCTGGGCGTCGCCGCGATCACGACATTCGTCTTTCAACGCCTGCGCCAGCCGGTTGTCCTCGGCTACATCCTCGCCGGTCTCATTCTCGGACCGCACATTCCCATTCCAGTCTTCGCCGACGTGAAGATCGTCCACACGCTATCCGAGCTGGGCGTGATCATGCTGATGTTCGGGCTCGGCCTCGAGTTCTCGATCGGGAAGCTGTTCCGCGCGGCGCCGACGGCGGGGATCACGGCGCTGATCCAGTGCAGCGCGATGATGTTGATCGGGTTCGCGACGGCGCAGGCGTTCGGCTGGACCGTCCTCGAGTCCGTGTTCTGCGGCGCTGTGATCGCGATCTCGAGCACCACGATCATCGCGAAGGCGTTCGACGAGCAAGGCGTTCACGGCAAGCTGCGCGAGCTCGTCGTCGCGATCCTGATCGTCGAGGATCTGATCGCGGTCATGCTGATCGCGATCCTGACGGGAGCGTCGTCGGGCACCGGAGTGTCTGCGGCGGAGCTCGCGATGACGATCGGTAAGCTCGTCGGCTTCCTCGTCGCGCTCGTCGTCGGCGGGTTGTTCATCGTGCCGCGTGTCATGCGCGCGGTCGTGCGGATCGGCCGCCCCGAGACCACGGTGATCGCATCCGTCGCGATCTGCTTCGGCGTGTCGCTGCTCGCGCACGAAGCGGGCTACTCGGTCGCGCTGGGGGCGTTTGTCGCGGGCGTCCTCGTCGCGGAGTCGGGCGAGGCCCGCCAGATCGAGCCGCTCGTCCATCCGGTGCGCGACGTGTTCGCCGCGGTGTTCTTCGTCTCCGTGGGCATCATGATCGATCCGGCGATGATCGTGGAGCACTGGGTCGCGGTGCTCGTGCTGTCGCTCGTGGTCATCATCGGCAAGATCGTCAGCGTCTCCGTCGGCGCATTCCTCGTCGGTACCGGCACGCGAACATCAGTCGCAGCCGGTATGTCGCTGGCGCAGATCGGCGAGTTCTCGTTCATCATCGCGGGCGTCGGGCTCACGCTCGGCGCCGTCGGTCACTTCCTGTATCCCGTCGCGGTCGCGGTCTCCGCGATCACCACGCTGACCACGCCGTGGCTGATCCGCTCGTCGACGCGAGCGACCCGGCTGATCGACGCGAAGCTGCCCAAGCCGCTGCAGACGTTCGTCGCGTTCTACGACGGCTGGATCGAACGGCTACGCTCGAAGCGAGAGTCGCACTCGATGGTGCGTTCGCTCGTCGGCTGGCTCGTCCTCGACATCGCCGCGGCGGCGACGCTGGTCATCGCGGTCTCGCTCGGGTTCGATCGGCTCACGCTCTGGCTCGTCGAGACGCTCGACATCCAGCGCTCGGCTGCGCGCATCGTCATCGTCGCGCTCGCCGGTGCACTCGCGATCCCGCTGTGCGCCGGGATCCTGCGCGCGACACGCGGGCTCGCGGCGCACCTCGCGAGTACGGTCGTGCCGCGCAGCGCGCCGAACGAGGTCGATGTCGGGATGGCCCCGCGGCGCATGCTGGTCACGAGCCTGCAGCTCGGCGGTGTCGCGGTCGCGGGGCTGCCGCTCGTCGCGCTGACCCAGCCGTTCTTGCCGCGATATGCCGCGCTGATCGCGCTCGGCGTGGCCGTGCTCGTCCTCGGCGCGGCGTTCTGGCGAAGTGCGCGCGATCTCCAGGGGCACGTTCGCGCGGCGTCGCGCGTGATCGTCGAGGCGCTCGCGGCGCAAGCATCGGCCCCGGCGGGCCACCACGAGAGCACCGACAGCCTCGTGCCCGGCCTGTCGAGCTGGCAACGAGTGGTAGTTCCGAGCGGCGGGCGTGCCGTCGGGCGGTCGCTCGCGGATCTCGCGGTGCGCGGGTCGACCGGCGCGACGGTGCTGGCGATCCTCCACGATGGTGTCGGCACGATCCCCGACGCGCACGCACCGCTCCAAGCGGGCGATGTCCTCGCGATCAGCGGGAGCGAAGAGGCGATCGCGGCGGCGGTGCAGCTGCTCCTCGAAGGCGCGTGAGCTTCGCGTGATCACCCGAAGCTGCCGCTCGTTACCAAAGGCCTCGCGCGCGCCGTTCCGTACCCTCCACGGATGGCAGCTCGCTCGGTCCTGGCGTCGGTGATCCTCGTCTCGCTCGTGGCGACGCGCGCGCACGCAGAAGACGATCCGAACGACAAGATCCTCGGGCACACCGTCAGCCGGCCCGTCGATGGCGGCATTCAAGTCGCGGCGTTCGGCATCGGCCTCGCCGCGAAGCTCATCCCGCTGCGCGATCGCGACCTGTGGACCGACGAGATCTTCGAGACGGACAAAGGCGTACGCGACAACTTCTCGCGTCGCGCGGCGCACATCTCCGATGGCCTCCTCGCGCTCTCGCTCGCGGCCCCGGCGTTGTACCTGACCGGGCCGACGATCGACGACGTCGACGGCGATCGCTTGCTCATCTACGGCCAGACGATGGCGATCAACGTCGCGCTCGCCTCGATCACGAAGCAGCTCGTGCAACGACCGCGACCGTACGCGTACTCGAAGGATCCAAAGGTCCAGGCCTACGCGAAGTCCGAGGGCACCGACGCGTTCATGTCGTTCTACTCGGGCCACGCCGCGATCTCGTTCGCGGCCGCGACTACGGGCGCGTACTTGCTCGGCACGTCCGACGCGAGCCCGGTCGCGAAGAACATCGCGTGGGGTGCGGGCTTCGGCATCGCGGCGATGACCGCGAGCTTGCGCGTGCGCGCGGGTAAACACTTCTACTCGGACGTCCTCGTCGGCAGCCTCGTCGGAATGACCGTCGGCTACGTCGTGCCGGCACTGCACGCGGACGACAAGCCGTACACGCCGAGCGGCGGGCAGCTCGCGATCGCGGGCGCGAGCATCCTCGGCGGCATGCTGTTCAGCCGATTGATCCCGCTCGAGAAGCGATCCGGCGAGGACACGCCGAGCGGCATCACGGGCCTCTCGTTCGCGCCGACGGCCGTCGAGAAAGGGATGGGCATCGGGCTCGTCGGCGGTTGGTGACTAGCGCGGGCGCGTATCGATCGCCAGCGAGAGCACCGCGGTCGCGAGCGCGAAGCCGAGCTCCCACCGAAACACCGTCGAGAAATCCGCGAGGGCAGGGTGGCGTCCGAGCACCACGATCACGAGCGCTACGCCGAGCACCGATCCGATCTGGCGCGTCGCTTGATTGACCGCGCTGCCGATGCCGAACCGCTGCGGCGGCAATCGCGACACCGCCGCCGCCGATAGCGACGGCAACACCATGCCGGTGCCGATCCCGATCAGCACCATCCCGGGCACCCACTCCGCGAGATACGCGGGCTCCGCTCCGAGCGCGAACGAGTTCCACAACGCACCCGCGCCGAACACGAGCGCGCCGATCACGAGCAATCGCCGATGACCGACCCGCGCGGCGATGCGCCCCGAGATCACCGACGCGGGAATCACGAGCAGCGGTCCGGGCGCCGCCGCGATGCCCGCGTGCGAGAGCGAGTAACCCCACACGCCGGTGAGGAACTGGAACATCGTGAAGAACATCATCGCGAAGCCGATGCCGAACGCGAGCGTCGCGAGGTTCGTGAACGCATACGTGCGCTCGCGAAACAACAAGAGATCGATCGCGGGCGCCGGCACGCGCCGCGCCCATGCGACGAACGCCGCGAGCGCACCGAGCCCACCGGCGATCGGCCCGACGACCGACACCGAGCCCCAGCCATACGCCTCGCCGTGCACGAGACCGAGCGCGACGAGCCCCACACCCGCGATCACGAGCACCACGCCGACGAGATCGAGCCGCGCGCCGCTCTCGGGATTCTTCGACTCCTCGAGAGACCGCACGGCGCGAACCAGCGCGACGCCGCCGATCGGCAGGTTGATGAAGAACGCCCACTGCCACCCGAGGTGCTGCACGAGCAGCGATCCGAGGCTCGGCCCCACCGCCGCCGCGAGCCCGCTGACGGCGCCCCACAGCGCGACCGCGACCGGTCGCGTCTGCGCGGGAAACGCGGCGAGCACGATCGAGAGCGACGCGGGCAACAGCAGCGCCGCGCCGACGGCTTGCACCACGCGCGCGACGACGAGCAGCGCGACGGTGCCCGACAGTCCGCACGCGAGCGACCCCACGAGGAAGATCGCGACGCCGGCGACGAACATCTTCTTGCGCCCGCGCAGATCGGCGAGTCGACCCGCGGGCACGAGCATGGCCGCGTAGACGACGGTGTACGCGTTGAGCACCCAGCTCAGGTCCGCGGGCGTGGCCGAGGGAAACGCACCGCGCAGCGCGGGGAACGCGGCGAACAGCACGGTGGCATCGAGCGAGACGAGGAAGACAGCGACGCTCGCGATCGCGAACGTGCGCCAAGGGCGGTTGGTCATAGGTCACCTCGTGGAAACGGTTGAACAGGGCGCGACGCGGCGGGGTGGAATGCGCTCGACGAACGGCGCATCGGTCTTGCTCCGCGTCGGGAGACTGCGCTTCTCGTGGGTAGCGACGGGGCGCGGGGCGGTGTTCTGACGATGTGGCCCGCAGGCCCGACGACCCGGAGAAGAGACGGTTGATGTCCCGTCTCGAATCGGCGACGAGCCCGTGTGGAGCGCGTCCGGATCGGTGAGCGGGGCGGGATGGGAGCGAACGCGAGCGTTCGACCGTGATTGGAGGGCCAACGTCATCGGTCGATCGGGATCGATCGCAGATCCGCGGTCGCGTCGCGCATCCATCGCCAGATCGTCGCCAACGCGCGGCCCGCACGGGCACGCGTCACGGGGACGGCGCCTCGGCCGACGAAGTGCCTCACAGGTACGACGCCTCGGCCGACGAAGTGCATCACAGGTACGACGCCTCGGCCGACGAAGTGCATCACAGGTACGGCGCCTCGGCCTACGACGACGAAGCGCCTCACAGGTACGGCGCCTCGGCGGCGGACAGCGCGCTCTTGACGTTCTGCGAGATCGCGTCCGCGAGCACCTCGCGTGCGTTGGCCTCGATCCCGTCGAGGATCAGGCGCGCGACCTCGGCGGGGGCGATCTTCGGCTGCGTCACGTGCGCGGCCATGTCCGTGTCCATGAAGCCGATGTGCACGGCGACGACGCTCGTGTGTTGTGCCGCGAGCTCTTTACGCAGACCGTTCGTCATCGACCACGCTGCCGACTTCGACAGCGAGTACGTCGCGACCGCGGGCAGCGAGAGCCACGACAGGACGGAGAGAATGTTCACGACGGCGCCGCCGCCATTGCGAGCGAGCGCGGGTGCGAGTGCGCGCGTGATCGCGAGCGGGCCGAACACGTTCGTCTCGAGCTCGGCGTGCGCGGCGGCGATCGCGTCGGTGCCGAGCAACGATGACGCGCGAGAGACGCCCGCGTTGTTGATGACGATCGAGACGTCCGGCGCCGCGGTCGCGAGGCGGCCGATGTCATCGGCGTTCGTCACGTCGAGCTGGATCGGAATGATCGCGTGGTTGTCCGAGCGAGGATTGCCCGCGCCGAGATGTTCGATGTCGATCGTGGACGGGTCGCGAGCGGCCGCATAGACCTTGCGCGCACCGCGGGCGATCAGGGCGCGGACGAGCTCGCGCCCGAGGCCGCGGTTCGCGCCGGTAACGAGGACGACGGAGTTCTGGATCTGCATGGTAGCTCCTGAGGTATGACGATCATCATATTTTGCGGCGCGCGTCGAACCGGCGGCGTCGCGGGATGGTTACTTGCGAGCCTTCGCCGGCGCGGTGCCGCGCGCGATCAGCTCTTTCGCGGATGCGCGGACCGATCTTGCGAGGGCAGGGTCGTCCACGGCGCGCGCGATGAGCAACGCACCGAGCATGGTCGACAGGACGGCGAGTGCGTCGTCGTGCGCTTCGGAGTCGCCCCACGTGGGCAGCTGGCGCGCGACGACGTCGGCGAGCTCCTTCACGCGACGGGTCATCACCTGGCGCGCATCGGCTGATTGGCGCACGGTCTCGCTGCCGAGCGCAGCGAGGGTGCAGCCGCGCTCGACGTTCGCGACGTGACGGTCCGACAGGTAGTACTCGACGAGCGCCTCGAGCTGCTTGCCGGGCAGGGCGGCATCGGGGACCTTGCCGAGCCGATCGATGGTCTCGCCGGCAGCGGCATCGAGCGCCTCGACCAACATCGCCTCGCGCGAGGGGAAGTGCGCGTAGAAGCCGCCGTGGGTCAGGCCGGCTTCGTCCATGACCTCGGCGACGCCGACACCGTCGAAGCCCTTGCGCCGGAGCGCGTTGGCAGCGGTGCGCACGATCTTGTCGTGCGTCTCCTGCTTCTTCGTGGTGGTCCCGCGCGCCATTGGAATATGACGATCGTCATACGTACGCCGCGGGCGGTTGGCAAGGGCCGACCGCTTGACCTACTTGGCCGGCGATCCGGCGTCGACGACGACGAGCTTGTCCGGGTGCAGGTGCTTCTTCGCGACGCGGGCGACGTCGTCGGGGGTGACCGCGGCGACCTTCGCGCGCAGGTCTCGGGTGAACTCCGTGGTGCGTCCATAGAAGGTCTGGTTCACGAGCATCGACGCGACGTACGTGTCGTTCGACAGGTCGGTGTCCTGTCCTTTGACCCACGCTGCCTTCGCCCGCGCGAGCTCCTCGGCGGAGATCGCGCCGGTCGCCATCTTGCCGATCTCGTCGAGCATCGAGGCCTTCGCCTTGGCAACGTTCTGCGGCGCGACGATCGCGTAGCCACCGAAGCCGCCGACATCGTCGAGCGTGCCCGCATACGTCCACACGCCCGCGCCGTACGACAGGCCTTCCTTCTCGCGCACGCGCTGCCAGATCCGCGAGCCGCTGTCGCCGCCGAGCGCCTGGCCGATCAGCACCCACGCGGGGTAGTCCGGATCGACGTCCTTGATCGACGCGTCGTGCGAGAGCACGAGCTGCGACATCTCCTTGTCCTTGATCTCGATCGACTTCTGCAACGCGGGCACGTTCCACACCTTCTCGGCGAGGCGCACGTACGGCTTCTTCGAGCCCCACCCACCGAACAGCTTGTCGACCTGCGCGCCGATCGCCGCGCCGTCGGCATCGCCGACGATCGCGAGCTCCGCGTGGATCGCACCGACGTGCTCCGCGTAGAACCGCTGGATATCGCCGACGGTGACCTGCTTGATCGCCGCGATCTTCTCCTTCGCGGACAGCGGATAGCGCGGGTCGCTCTTCGGCCACTGCGTGGTGAGCTGCGCGAGCACGGTCCACGCGACCGACGCGGGATCCTGGAGCTGCTGCTCGAGCGCCGCGATCTCCTCTTCCTTGATCAGCTCGAGCTCGCTCGCGGGGAACGTCGGCGATCGCAGCATCTCGGCGGCGAGGTCGAGCGCGCCGGGCAGCTTGTCGCGCAGCGTCTCGATGCGCAGCCCGAAGCCGCTCGCACCACCGCCGATGGAGATCTGGCTCTTCAGGAGGTTCTCCTCGTCGCGGAGATCCTCGTAGCTCCGCTTCTTCGTCCCGCGCTGCATCAGCGACGCGCATAGCTCCGCGATCACCGCTTTGCCCTGCAGGCTCTTCTCGTCGCCCCAGTGCATGTTGAAGCGCAGCTCGACCTTCGCGCCGCGCGTCTTCTTCGCGAGCACGGCGCTCTTGATGCCGCTCGGCAACACGCCGCGCACGGTGCGCGCTTCGATGTTCTCGAGCGTCGCCAGAAACGCTTCGCCCGGATCCTTCACGGGGCGATCCTCGATGCCGCTGACGACCGCGGCGATGTCCGGGGTGTCCGTCAGCGGAGCGCGATCGGCCTCCTTCGTCGGGAGGAACCGCCCGCTGGTCCGGTTCGATGCCTTGAAGTAGGTCTTCGCGACGCGCGCGACGTCCGCGACCGTGACCTTCGCGACGCGATCGCGGTACGCGAAGATGGATCGCCAATCACCGAGCGCCGCGAACTCGGACAGCTCCACGGCGATCTGCTGGCTGTCCGCGAACGACAGCTCGAGCTGCTTGAGCGTCGCGACGCGCCAGCGCTCGACGGCCTTCTCGTCGATCTTCGATGCGCCGAGCTTCTCGATCTCGTCGATCATGATCTGCTGGACCTTCGCCAGGCTCTTCTCGTCGCGAACCTCCGCCATCATCGTCGCGAGGTTCGGATCGCGGAACATGTCCGGACCGCCGCTGACCGACGACGCGAGCTTCGTCGCGACGAGCTTCTTGTACAGCCGACCCGACGGCTCGCGATCGAGCAGATCGAACGCCGCCTGCACCGCCGGATAGTCGGGCGATGCCGCGCCGACCGTGTGGTACGCGACGCCGACCGCGTAGATGTCGCCGTTGCGGCGCAACGTGACCTCGCGCTCGCCGTCCTGCTGCGGCTCGACGGTGTACGAGTCGGGCAGCTTGCGCGCGGGCTTCGGCAGCACGCCGAAGTACTTCTCCACGTGCGCGAGCGCGGTCGCGTCGTCGAACTTTCCCGACACGACGAGCACCGCGTTGTCGGGCTGGTAGTAGCGCTCGTAGAACGCGCGCAGCGCCGGAACGGGGACGCGCTCGATGTCGGAGCGCGAGCCGATCGTGTCCTTGCCGTAGTTGTGCCAGAGGTACGCGGTGGCGGCGATGCGCTGCTGCAACACGGCGAGCGGCTCGTTCTCGCCCATCTCGAACTCGTTGCGCACGACGGAGAACTCCGTCGCGAGATCCTCGGGGAGGATCGTCGAGTTGATCATGCGATCCGCTTCGAGATCGAGCGCGAACTCGAGGTTGTCCGCCGTCGCCGGCAGCGTCTCGTAGTAGTTCGTGCGATCCATCCACGTCGAGCCGTTGTTCTGACCGCCGCGCTCTTCGAGCAACTTCGAGACATCGCGGTGGCGCTTCGTGCCCTTGAACAACATGTGCTCGAGCAGGTGCGCCATGCCGGTCTCGCCATAGCCCTCGACGCGCGAACCGACGAGGTACGTGATGTTCACCGTCACCGTCGACTGCGTCGGATCCGGGAACATCAGCACCGAGAGCCCGTTGTCGAGCCTGTACTCGGTGATGCCTTCGACGCTGCGTACCTTCTTCGCTTTCGCGATCGGTGCGCTCGGTCGCGCGGTGACGACCTCCGCGGGCATGTCGATCTTCGTCGGCGGTGCGGGAATCGTCGCCTTCGGCGAGGGAGTGCACGCGACGAGAACGACAGCGAACAAAACGCTACGCATGCCGCGTGGCGTACCACGGGCCTACCGTGCAGCGCTCGTCAGAACTCGAAGTTCACGCCGGCGAACCAGGTCGCGTCACCGACGGAGAGCTTGTAGTCCGAGCCGAACCCATCGACCTTGGCCAGCGACAGCTCGCCGTAGAACCCCGCGTGTTCGATGCCGCCGGCACGCATCGATGTCGCAGCCGCCGAGTCGACGCGCTCCGCGCGCACGGCAATGCCGATCGAGCCTTGGACACCGATGGTCGCACCGTATGCCTTATCGGCGTCGCAGTCCGGGGTGTCGCTCCCGTCCCAGCACGCCTGCGAGGTCTTGCCGTTCGTGCGCATCCACCAGACGTAATAGGACAGGCCGCCGCGGATGTACGGCACCACCGGGATGCCGTAGTTGTCGTCGAGCCACGTGAAGCGATAGACCGCGGTCGCGGCGAGCGGGATCAGCCGGAACGTGTTCTCGTCGCCCGTCGAGCGAACGCGGTCCGCGCCGGGCATCGCTTCCGCCCACGCCTTCGCCGTCTTCTGCATGTAGCCGAGGCTGCCGCCGAAGCCGAGCTGACCGAAACCGCGCCACACGATGCGATCGATATCGAGCATCGGCAGGATCTGATAGCCGCCGAACATCTCGCTATACGGGCCGGGATCCATGCCGAACTGCTTGTCGATGTCGGGCGTGTACGGGCCGAGGCGAATGCCCACGTGCCACTTCACGACGTCCTCGTCGGCGATCCGTGCGTCGTCTTCTTGCTGCTCTTCCCAGTACGGCGTGGTGCCCTGCGCGCTCGCGACACGGACACCGAACAGCCCGAACGCGACCAGCGCGAGCGCAGCGATCGGCGCGACACGCGCGAACACGCGCGCATCACGGCGACGGCGGCGCACGAGCAACCAACCGAGCGCGAGTGCGAGCGGACCCGCCGTTCCACCCGGTGATTGGCCGCCGGCGAGGCAGAAGCCGCCCTCGACGTTGGAGCCGCGGTTGTGCAGGTCCTCCCAGAAGTCGTACGCGACGCGCGGCGTGACCGTCTTGTCGAAGCCCACGCCGGCGGCGTTGCCCGCCTGGTCGACGGCGACGAGGACGATCGAGTACGCGACGTCGTTCTCGAGACCTTCGATCAACATCCCGGTCGCGGTGGACGAGGTGACCTCGCCGCAGATGAAGCTCGGATCGAGCGCTTCCATCGCGGCCGGGATCGTCGACGGTGTCTCGTCCGTCGAGTCGAGCGGCGTCGACGTCACGGTGATCGCGTTCGTATCGAGGTTGCACAGATCGACGACGCGGTCGTAGCGCGGCGCGTGGCTACGCGACGCGCGGGCGGGCGTACCGTCGGCCTTCGCGCACAGCGCTTGGTACGCGTAGATGTCGGTCGGAGTCTCGGGCGGATCCCACGATAGGCGGATCGCGTTCTCCGCGCTCGCGCCGACAAAGTCCGTCGCGAGCGGAGGCGCTTGCGAATCGATTCGCGTGACCTCGCTTGTCGTCGCGAACGGCTGACCCTCGGTGTAGTCGTAGACACCGTCGCCGTCCGCGTCGACGAGCGTGTACACGGAGCGCGTGCCTTCGGTCGGCGTGCACGTCTCGGGGATCGCGGAGTCCGGACCGCCCATGACGACGTCGAACAGATCGAACTCGGCGCGCGCCGGCTGCGTGACCAACAGATCGATGTCGGGGAGCGTGCCGACCTGGCGGCACTTCATCGGACGTTGCGTCTCGTCCTCGCACTGCGTGCCGACCCAGAACTCGACCGGCTTGTTCGTGCCCGTATCGGCGGAGCTCCGCACGAGGTACTGCACCGACGTCTCCATGCCCGCGCCGGCTTGCGCGCACACGCAGTGCGCGAAGTTGAGGTAGTGGCGGAGCGCGTCCGGTGTGGACGGCTGCGTGAACCCGTTTCCGTTCTCTCGGATCTTGAGCTCGTCGAACGTGATCATCGCGCCGTTGGGAAGTTCGGCGTGCGCCGTCACGGGGATCAGCGCGAGCGCGATCACGGCGGCAACGGAGGCGGTCTTCATCATGCGCGGGACGCCTGACTGCAAGGGGAAGGCCGCCGAAGTCTCGACGACAACCGTTGCTATCACGCGAACATGGCCGCATCAACAAACCAACCCGTTGCCCGCCTGTCGGGTGTGACGTCGCGCGCGTGCCAGATTGGCAGCTGGGGCCATCGGAAGGGTCCCGCGCGGTGTGCTCGGTCGGGCTCGCGGCGTCGAACCGAATCGCGACGGGGCTGCACGCGATCGCATCGCCGCGACGGCCGAAACGTTCAGGCGGCGCGGCGCTTGGCTGCCAGCGCCGCGCGGATCTTCGCGGCGAGCTTCTGTGCGCGATCCTCGGCGGCGGGATCGCGCTGGCTGCCCCATTCGGCGGCGTAGTACAGCTCGACCAGCTCGGCGACGTCGGTCGCGCTGGGATCGCCGCGCTCGGCCATGCGGGTCGCGAGCTCGCGCGGCGTGATCGCGGCCTCGCGCGCGAAGCCGGCCTTCGCGAGCTGCTTCGCGGTCGCGAGGTAGACCTCGGCCACGCTGGAGCGCGTGCGGCGCGGTCCCGCGCGCGCGGTGACGAAGTCGCCGGGGCGCCGGCGGATGCGACGAAGGAGCAGATAGGCGATACCGATGCCGAGGCCGAACGAGACGAACCAGTACTCGACGACGCCATCGATCGCATGGTTCGCTGCGTTCTTCGCCGCGACCGCGATCTTCTTGATGCCGCGACCGATGGCGCGGAACAGCTCGAGCTGCGACGCGAGGTCGTACTCGATCACCCACTTCGACCACTGGAAGCGAAGCGTGTCGAGGATGCGACCGAGCCGCGCGCGCCACCCGCTGCCGCCGCGTCCGAGCTCCTCGCCGCTTCCCGCGGGCGTGGGATCGAACGTGACCCAACCCGCGCCCGGGAAATAGATCTCGTCCCACGAGTGCGCATCGCCGGCGCGCACCGCGACGTAGCCCTGGTATTCGTTCCACTCGCCGCCGAGGAAGCCGTTGACCTGGCGGACGGGGATGTCGTTGATGCGCGCGAGGATGGCGAACGCGGAGGCGTAGTACTCGCAATGACCCTTCTTGCGATCGAACAAGAAGAAGTCGACCGGCTCCTGGCCCTTCGGATCCTCGAGGACGAGCGTGTAGCTCGTGTTCTTCTTCAGCCAGTCCTGGATCGCGATCGCCTTGTCGTAGTTGTTCGTCAGGCCCTTCGTGATCTGGAGCGCGAGGGCGCGCGTGCGTTGCGTGATCGCGTCGTCGAGCTGGAGGTAGACCTCGAAGCCCTTCGGCAGCGCGCCGGTCGCGGCTTGCAGCTTGTCGATCGGCGGCGGCGCGAGCTCGGAGTAGACCGTGTAGTGGATCGTCTGTCCGTGCGCGAGCCGGATCTCGTCGTTGTACTCGGCGATCGGCGCTCGCTTGCGCGCGACGTGCGGATACTCGACGAGCTTTGGACGGCCCGCGCCGAACAGCACGTCGGAGTCGAGCGGGTCGAGCCAGATGTTCTGCTTGACCAAGCGATCGAGGTTCGCGTCGATCTCGTCCCAGTCCGCGTTGCTGGTCTGGTCCCAGTACAGGTAGCGGCGATCGACCGTCTGCGTCTCCTGCGCCTTCACGCGCGTGAGCGGGGCGCGCCGCGTCCGCCGCCACTGACCGTTCTGGTACTGATCGAACGCGACACCGCGCCAGTGGATCTCCGGCGCGCTACGGCTGCCGTACTGCGCGGGGATCTCGACGCGCATGACGATCGTCGGATCGCTCTTGATCACGCCATGCCCGCCGAGCTTCACGCCGTCGGAGAAGCCCGCCAACGTCAGGCCACCGCGGCTCTTCAAGAAGAACCCGATGCCGACGCGCGGCAACGCCAAGAAGATCGCGGCGGCGGCGAGGAACACGCCGAACGAGAGCAGCCCGGTTCCGAGGAGGAATCGCCCACCGACGATGCGTCGCGAATCGAGGATGCGGCGCACCTCGACGCGCTCGCTCGCGCGATCGGCCGCGTGCTTGACGAGCAAGTTGTCCTCCATCTCGCGCCGGAGATGGAACAGCGTGAGCGCCCACGTCGACGTGATCACGAAGCCGAGGAAGCACAGGCCATACGTCAGATCGGGGTTGATCACCGAGCCGGCGACGAGCATCAGGAACGCGAGCAGATACATCTGCTGCCAGTCGCGCGCGGCGCGGCGATTGAAGGCCTTCGCGACGATCAGCCACGTGAGGAACTGCGCGCCCACGCCGAGGAAGTCGCCCGTGACGATCGCGGTGAGCACGGAGTAGGCGAGGGCGAACACGCTCGCGACCGTCCACACCCACGCGAACTTCTCGAGCTTGATCCGCGGCGCTTCCCACCACCACGACGTGATCAGCGCGCCGAAGCCGGCGATCGCGACGACCGGCGACACCCCGCCGCCGGAGGTCATCGCGAGGTACGCGAACGCGACCATCAAGTACGTCGCGGCTTTGTGGGTGACCGCGAACCTCATACGTCCATCACCGTCGTCGCGGACGGGCGACCTTGCGCGGCCACGGCCCGCGGCGTGACGAGCACGCTCTCGACGCGGGGCGGGATCACCGGGAACTCGACGTCATCGCCGACGTACGCGAGCAGCGCGAGCGCGCGGGCGATCTTCGCCTCGTGCATGCGGCCGTTACCGGCGGGGACGTGCAAACCGCGCGCGACGAGCTCGACGGTCCACCCGGCCTCGAGGTACGTGGCGGCGAGGCTCGACGCGACGCTGATCGCGCGCTCGACCGCGGACACCGCAGCTTCGTCCGCGGGCGTGAGAGCGCCATCGACGACGGACTCGCGCACGCGCTCGGGCAGCGCGTTGTCGACGCCGATGATCACCTTGCGCGCGACCTCGTCCTCGTACTCGCGGACGAGCAAGCGCCCGGTGCGCGCGCTCGAGCGCCAGTGCACGTCGCGGCGATCGTCGCCGGTGCGGCGCTCGCGCAGCCCGAAGAACTCGCCGCGGCGACCGAGGCGATCGGCGTTCGCTTCACCGCGACTCGTGGTGCGCGGCGGCGGTCGCGGCACGGCGACGCGCGGCGGATAGACGAGCACCTCGAGCGGCGCATCGACATCGCGCGACTTGCGGAACAACGCGAACGGAAACTTCGTCGCGAGCCGGTAGCCGGTCAGCGTGTACAGACCGCGCCGCGAGAACGTGTGTCGATACGAGGTTCGTTGCTGCTTCCCCTCGGGGATCTTGAGGAAGTAGCACCGCTTGTCGATCGGCGTGGTCCCGACGAGATCCTCGACCTCGATCGAGAACGACGCGCGATTCTCCTTCGCGTTGTGGATCACGACCTCCATCAAGAACGGCTCGCCCGCGAACACGCGCGGCGGCGGCCTGCGATCGACGCGCAGCTTCTTGAGCGTCATCTCGCTGAGGATTCCCGACGCGACGATGAACGACAGCAGCCACCCGAGCAGCAGGTAGAGCAGATTGTTGCCGGTGTTGATCGCGGCGAAGCCGACGCCGACCGACAGCACGACGATGATGCGCCCTTCGCGCGTGAAGCTCAGCCGACGCGGTGGCCGCAGACGACGACGAAGTCGCGCCCAAAACCCCATGCGATCAGGTGGGAACCGAGACCCGGTTCACGATCTCGGCGACGGTGCGCTCGGAATCGACGCGCAGGCGTCCGAGCGAATCGTGGCTCTGCGCGAGGACGAGGCGGTGCGCGAGGCACGGCACCGCGAGCGCCTTGAAGTCATCGGGCACGACGAAGTCGCGACCACCGGCGAGCGCCGCGGCCTGCGCCGCGCGGTACCACGCGAGCACGCCGCGCGTCGACACGCCGACCGCGATCGCGGGATGTCGCCGCGTCTCTTCGACGATCGTCATCGCGTAGTCGAGCAGCGCGTCGTCGACGCGGATCGATTCGACGCCGTCCTGGAGCAGCCGCACTGCCGCGAGATCCACGACCGGCGTCAGCTTGAGCACGGGGTCGCCACCGGCGCGCTCGCGCACGAGCTCGCGCTCGATCACCTTCGCGGGATAGCCCAGTGACACACGCAACAGGAACCGATCCATCTGCGACTCGGGCAGCGGATACGTTCCGTAGTGCTCCGCGGGGTTCTGCGTCGCGATCACCATGAACGGTGTCTCGAGCGTGTGCGTGGAGTCGTCGATCGAGACCTGGCCTTCGCTCATCGCCTCGAGCAACGCGGACTGCGTGCGCGGCGTGGTGCGATTGATCTCGTCCGCGAGGACGACGTTCGCGAAGATCGGGCCCTTCTTGAGCTCGAACACCTTGCCGCTCTGGTCGTAGATCGACACGCCGACGATGTCGGACGGCAATAGATCGCTCGTGAACTGGATGCGGCGAAACGCGCCGCCGAGCGCCGCCGCGAGGGCGCGCGCCAACGTGGTCTTGCCGACGCCGGGGATGTCCTCGATGAGGAGGTGACCACGCGCGAGCAGCGCGACGATCGCCGCGCGAATCGCCTCGGGCTTGCCGCGAACGACGCTGGCGATCGCGTCCTCGAGCTTGCGTACGGCCCCGATGTCCGTAGACGAGATCGGGGCAGGTGCCGTCACCGCGGGCATGTCGGGCAAGTGTAGCCCAAGTCAGAAGCTAGTCGCGGCGCATGCTCATGAGGAAGTTCAGCACGTACCAGAACAGCGTCGCGACCGTCGAGAACAGCGTGAGTGCAGCGGCCACGTGGGCCGTCGGCGGGAACTGCGACATCACCAGACTCGTCTGATAGAGGATGTAGCCGCCCATGAGCAGGATCATGAGGCCCGCGAACAGCGCGCCGAGGGAGAACCCGAACAGGATCGACGCGAGGATGACGCCCAGCGCGGCGAAGGTGCAGATCGTCAGGATCCCCCGCATGAAGGAGAAGTCCTTCTTCGTGATGAACACGGTGAGCGTGAGTCCGACGAAGATCGCGAGCGTGATGACAATCGCCTGCATCAGGATTGCCATCGCGGCACCGGAGAGCACGGGTGTCACGCCGTTCGACGTGAACATGGCCTTCGGGTCACCGAACTTGAGCATCAGGAACCAGATCATCGGCTGGATCAGGAACGACCACGCGGCGACCTCGATCCCGAGGCCCAGGTACTGGAGCCCGCGCGATGTCTCCGACGCGGCGAGGCGCGTGGCGAGGTAGCCGGCGCCCATGAACAGACCGATCACGATCAGCCAGTTCCAGCTCCCGCTCAGGAACGAAAACTCGAAGAACTTCCAGCTCAGGTTCGGAGCGAAGTTCATGATCAACGCGGTCAGCAGCGGCCACGCGATCAGCGCCCCGCCGAGGTGCGCGTACGTCTTGCGAAGAAAGCTGACGCGGTCGCTGACGCCGAGCGTCGCGACGGCGCCGCGAATGGGACGATCAACTGTGGCAGCGAATGACATGGGGAGTTCTTAGCACGCAACTACATGTGCGTCAGGGCTGCCAGAACTCCGAGGGAGACAGCCAGCGTCGGGATCGTCAGCGCGGCGCCGACACGGATGAACGTGGTTACCGAGAATGCTACGTCGTGCTTGCGCAGTACGTCGAACCAGAGGAGCGACGCGAGCGACCCGATCGGCAAGAGTCGCGGTCCGAGGTCGCCGCCGATCAGCGCCGCGAACGCGTACGCGTGATCGCGCGAGCCCATGTCGAGGGCGAGCGCGTTGAGCACGGACATCGGGTGATTGTTGAGCACGGCGCTGCCGATCGCGGACGTCGCGCCGATCGTGGCGATCGGCGCGTCGCTCGACGAATAGAGATGGTGGAGCCAATCGATCGCGCCGATCCGCCCGCACGCGATCGCGAGCACGAACACGGCCATCAAGAACGGAAAGATCGCCCAGGTGATCCCGCGCGCGAGGTCGGCGCGGCGATGCCCGCTCGCGAGGCTGGCGACGACGCACGCGACTCCGCCGGCGAGCGCGACCGGCCACAGCGGCACGTCGAGGTACGACATGATCGGGTAGAGGATCAACTCGACGGCGAGCGCACCGACGACGACCCAGGCGCCCCACGTCATCTTCTCGGCGATCGGAGGAAACCTCCCGAGCGCGGGAGATTCGTCGGCGAGTACCTCGCGGAACATCCACGCGAGCACGGCATACGCGACGAGCCACCCCGCGATCGCGATCGGGATCATCGTGACCGAGTACTCGTTGAACCCGATCCCGACGTGCTCGGCGAAGATCAGGTTCATCGGGTTCGAGATCACGAGCGGCGCGACGCCCGCGGACGCGAACACGGCGAGCACGAACGGCGCGATGAACCGCGGATGGCGCTTCGGATACACCGTTCGCAGCAGCGTGATCACCGTCGGTGTCATCAGCAGGATCGCGGCGTCGTTGGACAACACGGCCGCGACGAGCGCGCTGAGCACGAACGTCAGCCGGAACGCGTGCTTCACGGGGCCGCGCGTCCGCGGCTCGATCCACGATGCGACACGCTCCAGGAGGCCCATGCGCTCCGCGGTCGAGGTCATCGCCATGATCGACACGAGCGTCACGTACGCACGCCACTGCGCCCGCAGTGCATCTTCGATGTCGCCGAGCTGAGCGGCGCCGCCGAGCAACGCGATCACCACCGCAGCGAGCGCGCCGACGGTGGGGCCCACCCCGTGTGGTCGCCACGCCACAGCTCCGATCAGGACGACAAGCGCGAGACAGACAGTCGCGGTCGCCACGTGTTCATCGTACCGCGACCCGCGCCGTCCGGTTGTTACCGGAACGTCAACGCTTCACCACCCACGCCATCGGCACGGGTGCACGGCGCGCGCGGTCCCGGGTCAGCGCTCGACCCACGTAGGCGATCAACGCGAGCACGAGGAATCCGCCGACGACAAGGATCGTCGTACCGGCAAGGAGGACGTAGACAGCGGTCATGCGGCTACGACGAGCAAACGACGTACCGCCACGGCACTGCCAGCGCGATGTCACGGTCGTGTCAGCGCGGCTTCGTCCACACGAGCGTGTAGCGGAACATCAAGCGTCGCGTGATCACCACACACGAGTCCTCGACGAGCTGTCCGCGGAAACGGGACATCGCTGGGACGCGAGACAGGCATCAAGGACAGGTCGGGGCGACTTGGCCGTCGGAGCCCGTCGCGACGTACGCGTCGGACACGAAGCCCCCGTTGACCTTGTCCCACAGCGTCGTCGTCCCGTACGTGCCGGTGATCGACTGGCCGCGCTTCTGACACGTGATCGTGATGTACGCGCCGTCGGCGACGGAGCCCAGCGCCGCGCTGCTCGCCGATGCGGTCTTGCGGATCGTCAGCGCCGCGCCCGCGGTGTTCACGCGCGCCGAAACACCCGCGCCGCCGTTGCTCGTGCCCTGGTTGCTCATCGCGAACTTCGCTTTGACCGCGGCCTTCGCGGCGGCGCTGAAGTGATGGAACTGGTAGATGGTGTTGCTCACGAGACCATTGCGCCCGACGAGCCACGAGCGCACCTGCGATCGCAGCGACGACTTCATCGCGCAGTTCGCGTAGACCGCGTGGATGTGGCTCGGGCCGTTCCAGCCGTCGTGGCCCTGCTGGCGGTACCACAGCGCGAAGCCGAGCTTGGCCATGCGCTCGAGCAGGTTCCGGATCTGCGTGAGTGACATCCCGCTCGTCGAGATATCGGTCGCGGCGGAGTACGCCTTGCCGTTCGCGTACCCATCGCGCTCGTGCGTGCCCGCGGAGTCGGGCGCGCTGCCCACCGTCTGCGTGATGCGCCACGCCGAGACGCCGGCGGCGCGCATCGCGTCGGACGCACGCGGATGGAGACCGGCGCGAAGCAGCGCGGCGGCGGTCGTGGGGAATTCGGTTTCGGTGACCTCGACATCGACGATGCCTTCGACGAGATCGTCATCGAAGGTCGCGCCGTCGTCGACCGCGATCTCCGCGGCGAGCGCGGCGGCGAGCTCCGCGTGATGCTCGACCTCGGTGCCATCGGGAAGGACGGCGGCTTCGTCCGTGGTGAGCGCGGGCTCGACGGGCACCGCTTCGAAGAAGTTATCGTCTTGCTGCGCGCACGCGGTGACGAGGAGAAGGGACAGGATGGCGAGCTTGTTCGTCATGCGCACGGCGAACAGCAACGGATGTGCCGCGTGGATGTCTCCAGATCTATGCGGGATTCGGTGCGACGGTGTCGCGGCCGGCGCTACAGGTGCCCGATCGAGTTCGCACGTGTTGCGTGGCGCGCTACACGCGTCGCAGCCGACGGCGTGCATTCGTGCGAGTTGCGACTGGATCGCGGCTTGCCTGACGGGGCGACATGACCAAGCACCTCGCTCTGCTCGCGATGTTCACGCTGATCGGCTGCGCTACGGATGGAATCGACGAGGAGCTCGATCCCGCGAGCTCGCTCGGCGATGAAGAGATGTCCGATGAAGGACCGACGCTCGCCGAGGAAGCATCGGACGCGGACCTGCCCCAGGACGTCATCTACGCGACCACGCCGTTCCAGCTGCCGTTCCCGTGCGGCCAGGTGTGGGCCGGTCAGACGCGCACGAACCACAGCCCGCAGAACTCGGTCGACTTCAATCGCACGAACGACATCGGCGACGCGGTCGTCGCGTCGAAGGGCGGACGCGTGACGCGCGTCGCGAACGAAGGCAGCGTGAGCTACGGACGCTGGATCGAGATCAGCCACGGCGATGGCTACACGACGCGCTACGCGCACCTGTCGCGCCAGCTCGTCGGCGTCGGACAACAAGTCTCGCAGGGTCAGAAGATCGGCGAGGTCGGCACCACCGGCGGATCGACGGGACCGCACTTGCACTTCGAGCTGCGGCGCAACGGCAGCGCGATCCGCGCGAGCTTCGATGGTCGCGGCGCGCTGTACTTCGGCACGCGGAACTACACGAGCCAGAACAAGTGCGGCGGCACGGGCGGCGGGACGACAGGGCACGTCGGTCGCGTGAACACCGCGGGCGCGCCGCTGACGGTGCGCGCCGGCGCGAGCACGAGCAGCGCGGCGGTCGGCAGCGTGTCCGACGGCGCGACGGTTCGCATCAGCTGCCAGAAGCGCGGCCAATCGGTGAGCGGCACGTACGGCACGTCGACCTTGTGGGACAAGATCGGCGACGGTCGCTACATCGCGGATGCGTACGTGTCGACGGGCTCGGATGGACAGATCGCACCGACCTGCCCGTGACGCGCTACCGGCACGCGTCGTCCATGCCGGGTCGCACGAGGCAGCCATCGCTGCACTCCATGCGGTTCGTGCCGGCGCCGCCGGTGCACGTGTACAGCGACTGCGGATCGCCGGTCAGCTTGTCGCCGCCGCAGTAGCGACCGCCTTCGACGCACGGTTCGGGATCCGTGCACGCATCGTCGTCGGTGGGACGCACGCTGCACTCGACGCGACACCGACCGCGCGCGAGCGGCACGCCGCCCGCGTTGCACTGATAGAGCGTCTGCGGATCGCCCGCGAGCTTGTCGCCGCCGCAGTAGAACGTGCCGGCGGTGCACGCTTGCGGTGCCGCGAGCATGATCGAGAGGGCGCGATGCTCGACCACGCCCAGCTCGATCGCGGCCGCGCCCGTACCGAGGACGTTGCCGCCGAGCTTTCCCGCGACGACGATGCCGACGTGCGTGTCCTCGTCGAGCACGAGCTCGATCGGAACCACGAGCGGCGGTTGCGTCGGCGTGCCGGGACGCTGTGCGGTGATCGTCGCGTGGACATCGCCGTAGAGCAGATCGAGCTCGAGCTGATCGACCACCGCGATCGGGCCATCGACGCGCAGGGCGATGCATGCATCCGCGCGACCGGCGCACACGTCCTCGTCGCCCGTGCAGCCCGCGACGACGAGCGCGAGGACCGCCGCGCGGCTCATCGACACCCGCTCGCATCGCAGCGCACCGAGGGCAGCACGGTGGCGTCGTCGCCGCGCGTCGCGAACACCACCGCGCCCACGACCATCGCGGCGGACAGGCCGATCGTCGTCCAGAACCACCAGCGCGTCACGAGCGCGGGCTTCTCGGCAATAGCTGGCTCGGCGACGACAACGATCGGCTCGCGGTGCTCGACGACGCGAGGGACGCCCTTCTGTTTGCAGGCGTCGCGCGCTCGCACGAGCTCGGGGATCCGTGGATCGTCCGCGGCCACGCGCGCGAGGAAGCTATCGACATCGAGCCGCGCGTGCGCGCAGTCGCCGAGCTGGATCTCGGTGAGCGCGAGCCACCGGTACGGGTTGGGCTTGTGAGGCACGAGCTCCACCGCGATCGCCAGCTCCTTCTGCGCGAGCTCCAGCTCGCCGGCGCCATAGGCAGCGATGCCGCGATCGAGGTGCACCTGTGCGGCGGTCTCGTCATCGTCGGCCACGGCCGGACCGACGGCGAGAGCCCCGACGAGGATCGACGCGAACAACACCCGCATCTCGTGCGACAGTAGCCCGCGCGTCGCAGGCCCACAACGTATGGACGCTCTTCCCACCATCGGCGAGTACTCGCTCGGCACGCTGCTCGGGCGTGGCGGTATGAGCGAGGTCTACGCCTGCGCGCACCCGGTCCACGGCGATCGCCTCGCGCTGAAGCTCCTCCGCGACGACGCGGATGGCACGTTTCACGTCGAGGCTGCGACCCGCGAGGTGCAGCACGGAAGCGTCGTTCGCGTCGTCGACGCGGGGCTCGATCCCGCGACCCATCGCCATTACCTCGTGATGGAGCGGCTCGACGGGCCCGACCTCGCGACGCACCTCGCGCGCGGAACGCTCGACGAGCGCGCCGCCCGCGCGCTGTTCGCGCCGATCGCCGACGGCATGCACGCGGTCCACGCGCACGGCATCGTGCACCGCGATCTCAAGCCCGCGAACCTGTTTCTCCTGCGGCGCCAGCCGGATGAGCCCTTCGTCGCCAAGGTGCTCGACTTCGGCATCGCCAAGGTGATGGACCTCGCCGGCGGCATGGGCAGCAAGACCCGCACCGGCGCCCTCCTCGGCACGCCGGGGTACATGAGCCCCGAACAAGTGCGCGACAGCAAAGCGGTGGATGCGCGCACCGACCTGTGGGCCGCGTCCGTCGTGTTCTACGAGATGCTCACGTTGCAGCATCCGTTCGGCTCGGCCGATCACCTGGCGCGCATGGTGGCGGTGCTGAAGGACCAGCCGCGGCCCATCGCGCAGTGCGTGCCGCAGCTCGCGTTCTTGCAGCCGTTCTTCGACCGCGGCCTCGCGAAGGATGCGGCGCAGCGCTTCCAGTCGGCCGAAGAGATGGACGCCGCGCTCCGCACCCACGAGCGCCCGAGCGTCGCGCCGCCTGCGGTGCGCAAACCCATGGCGCGCACCGAGGCGTTCGAACTCGTGCCCGAGCGCGTGGTGACGCCCGGGGGCTTGCCGGCCGCGGGGCCGGGCACGCGACCGGCGGGCGCGCAGCAGGCGCACGAAGCCGCGGCGGCGACGGCGCATGCGCCGCGCACCCAAGGTCAGCAAGCCGTGGTGCGCGCCGTGAGCATGACACCGGCGCCGGCGGCGCAATCGTCTGCCGCGCTCGTGGCGGGCGGCGGTTCGCCGAACGACGCAGGCCCGATGTCGGCGGCGCAACCGTTGCCGCTCGTAGCGGCGGCGATGAGCCAACAGCCCGCGGTCGGC
>JBGARE010000056.1:0-53547 GCA_044230415.1 Kofleriaceae bacterium | reverse complement strand
GGCGATGCCCGATCTGGTCTGGCTGAAGGACCCCGACGGCGTGTACCTGAGCTGCAACCCGCGGTTCGAGCGTTTCGCCGGCGCGAGCGAAGCGCAGATCCGCGGCAAGACCGACTTCGACCTCGTGTCGCGCGAGCTCTCCGTGTTTGGCCTCGTGTTCAAGCCGAGCGATGGCTTCGTGCTCATGCTGCTCGGGCTCACGGTGGTGTTGACGGTGTTCTTGGTCACCGCGATGTTCGGTCGCGTGTGGTGTGGATGGGGCTGCCCGCAGACGGTGTACCTCGAGCACGTGTTCCGCCCGATCGAGCGCTGGCTCGAAGGATCGCCGGCGCAGCAGAAGAAGCTCGACGCGACGCCCGGCCTCAAGCCGCGCCGTGTCCTCAAGTGGGCGATCTATCTCGTCATCGCGTTCCTGTTGTCGAACGTGTTCCTCGCGTACTTCGTGGGGACCGACCGGCTCGAGACGTGGGTGCTGCACTCGCCCGCGGATCACATCGGCGGGTTCTCGCTCGTCGTCGGTGTCGCCGCGCTGATGATGTTCGACTTCACCTACTTTCGCGAGCAGACCTGCATCGTCGCGTGTCCCTACGGGCGCCTGCAGACGGTCCTCCTCGACAAGCAGTCGCTGATCGTCGGTTACGACGCCAAGCGCGGCGAACCGCGGAGCCAACCGAAGAAGAAGCTGCCGGTGCTCAACGAGACCCGCGGTGATTGCGTCGATTGCGGCGCGTGCGTCGCGGTGTGTCCGACCGGTATCGATATTCGCGATGGTCTGCAGATGGAGTGCATCGGCTGCGCGCAGTGCATCGACGCGTGCGACACGGTGATGGACAAGCTCCAGAAGCCGCGCCACCTGATCGGATACACGTCGCAGGACATCCTCGCGGGCAAGCCGAAGAAGCTGCTGCGCGTTCGCACGATCGCGTATCCCGCGCTTCTCGTGATCGTCGCCGGGCTCCTCGTGTGGGGTGTCGGGTCGCGCGAGAGCACGAAGGTGTGGGTCGATCGCATTCATGGTCAGGCGTTCGTCGAGCTGCCCGACGGTCAAGTCTCGTCGCAGGTTCGCCTCAAGCTCGAGAACGAGAGCGACGACGTTCGTCACTACACGGTCTCGCTGTACAAAGCGACCGACACGAAGCTGCGCGCAGGCGCCCTCGTGTTCGAGGTCAAGGGACGCAAGTCGACCGAGATCCCGCTGTTCGTCGACGCGCCGCGCTCGACGTTCGTCGGTGGCAAGCGCTCCGTGACGCTGCGCGTGTCCGACGATCGAGGCTTCGCGCGTCTGCTCGACGTCACCCTACTCGGCCCAGAAGGAGGTGCGCAGTGAGCGCATCGACGAAGTGGATCCTCGCGATCGTAGTGCTCCTCGTCGGAAACATCGCAGCCATGGCGATCCTCGCCACGGTCGCGAGCGTGACTTCGCCGGACATCGTGCCGGACTACTACGAGCGCGCCGCGCGGTACGACGACGCGATCGATGAAGCCGCGCGCAGCAACGCGCTCGGCTGGTCGACCGACGTGCGTCTCGCGCGGGCGAGCATCGAGGTCGACGTTCGCGAGAAGGGCGGGGCGCCGCTCGACGGCGCGCTCGTGCGCGTCTCGGGCTACCCGCGCGCGCATGCGAAGCGAACGATCGAAGCGACGCTCGTCGCATCGGGTCACGGTACGTATCGCGCGGCGTTGCCGACGACGGCGATCGGCGTGCACGACTTGACGGTGGTCGTCGAGCGTCGCGGTGAACGGTTCTCTGTACCGGCCACGGTCGAAGCAAAATGACCACACTGCTCGCCACCATTCTCGTGACGAGCCTCGCCGGCAGTCTGCATTGCCTCGCGATGTGCGGCCCGCTCGTCGGACTCGTCGGCGAGCACTCGCTGCGCCTCGCCGGTGTTCACGCACTCGGCCGCTTGCTCACCTACGTCACGCTCGGTGCGGCGGCGGGGCTCGTCGGCGGCGCGGTGAACCTCGCCGGTCGGCTCGGCCAGGTGCAACACGCGGCGACGCTCCTCGCGGGTGCGATCATCGTGATGTGGGGCGTGCGCACGATCGCGATCGCGCGCTCGTGGTGGACCCCGCGACGCGCGGAAGGCGCGGCGTTCGCGCGCGGCCTCGTTCGACTTCGCGGGCGCCGCCCGGTGGTGCGCGCGTGGATCGCGGGCGCGCTGACCGGCCTGGTCCCGTGCGGGTGGCTGTGGGCGTTCGTCGTGTCGGCGGCCGGCACGGGCAGCGCGCTCGTCGGTGCGTCGGTGATGGCCGCGTTCTGGCTCGGCACCGTGCCGGCGATGACCGGGCTCCTCGCGATCGCGGGACCGCTCGTCGATCGGCTGCGCGTGCGCATGCCGGTGATCACGGCGATCGCGCTGATCGCGCTCGGGCTCGGCACGCTCGCGTGGCGCTGGAACGACGCAGGCGTTCATGGCGTGACGCAGCCGTCGTGTCACGAGGTGTCGCCATGACCGCTGCCGCCCCAGCGACGTCCGCGTGCACGCACTGTGGATTGCCGGCGCCTCGCGGTAGCGCGTTCTGCTGCAGCGGCTGCGAAGTCGTGCACGCCGCGATCTCGGAGAACGGCCTCGAGCGGTTCTACGAGCTGCGCCGCTCCGATGCGGTCGCCGCCGAGCCGTCACGCACCAGCGGTGCAAACTACGGCGAGCTCGACGACGCCGCGTTCCAGCGCGTGCACGTCGCCACCGGCGCTGATGGCCTCGCGCGAACCTCGCTGTACCTCGAGGATCTGCGCTGCACCGCGTGCGTGTGGCTGGTCGAGAGCGCACCGCGCTGTGTCGACGGTGTGAGCGAGATCCGCGTCGACATCGGCCGCAATCGCGCCGACGTGGTGTGGGATCCGGTGTCGACCTCGCTGTCGACGATCGCTCGCTACCTCGATCGCCTCGGCCACGCGCCGCATCCCTACCGCGGGTTCGCGCGCGAGGCGCAGCGGCGCAAGGAAGACCGCACGCTGCTGATCAAGCTCGGCGTGGCGGGAGCCGCGCTCGGCAACATCATGCTGCTCGCGATCGCGCTGTACGCGGGTCTGTTCGGTGGCATGTCGGCGAACGACACGACGATGTTCCGCTGGATGTCGATGTGCGTCGCGGTCCCCGGACTCGGCTACGCGGCGACGCCGTTCTTCGCGACCGCGATCGGCGCGCTGCGTGCGCGGCGACTGCACCTCGATCTCCCGCTGTCGATCGGCATCACCGCGGGCCTCGGCTGGGGCACGGCGAACGTCCTGCGCGGCACCGGCGAGATCTACTTCGACAGCATCGCGATGCTCGTGTTCCTGCTGCTCGTGTCGCGCTGGATCGTCCTGCGCCACCAGCGCCGTGCATCGAGCGCGGCCGAGCTGCTGTTGTCGCTAACGCCGAGCCGCGCCCATCGCGTCGAAGGTGATGTCACCGCCGGAGTCACGAGCGACGTCGCGATCGAGACGATCGTTCCCGGTGACCTCATCGCGGTGCGTGTCGGTGAAGTGGTCCCCGTGGACGGCGAGATCGTCGACGGATGCTCCGCGCTCGACGTCGGTCTGCTCACCGGCGAGTCGAACCCCGTCGAGGTCCGTCCCGGTGACGCGGTCCACGCGGGCACCGCGAACGTCGCGGCGCCGATCGTCGTGCGCGCGACCGCCGTTGGAGAAGCTACGCGCGTCGGCAAGCTCGTCACGACGATCGAGACGATGTCGTCGCGCAAGTCACCGATCGAGCGTCTCGTCGATCGCATCGCGGGTCGCTTCGTCGCGGTCATCACCACCGTCGCCATCACCACGTTCGTCGTGTGGTCGCTGCTCGTGTCCGTGTCCATCGGTGCCGAGCACGCGATGGCGCTGCTCGTCGTCACGTGCCCGTGCGCGCTCGGCCTCGCGACGCCGCTCGCGGTGACCGTGGCGCTCGGTCGCGCCGCTCGTCGCGGAGTGCTCGTGAAGGGTGCGGATGCGCTCGAGCGTCTCGCGACGCCGGGCGTGATCTTCGTCGACAAGACCGGCACGCTCACCGCGGGCAAGCTCGCCGTGGTCTCGTGGCGCGGTGATGTCGATGCCGCCGCGCTCGCATCCGCGGTCGAGATGGGAAGCGCGCACCCGATCGCCCGCGCGCTACGGGCGTACGCAGCGCCCACGCGCACCGCGACGAACGTGCGCGAGGAGCTCGGTCGCGGCATCGCCGGTCTCGTCGATGGTCGCCTCGTCGTCGTCGGAGCGCCGCCCTGGGTGCGAACCGCGCTGTCGATCGAGCATCGAGAGCTTCCGTCGGGGATCGAGTACTGGATCGCCGAGATCGCCGAACGCGGCGAGACGCCGATCGTGATCGCGATCGATGGCGTGGCGGTCGCGGTCGCGGGGCTCGCGGATCCGATTCGCGACGACGCGCAGTTCGCGATCGCCGAGCTGACCCGGCTCGGCTGGCGCGTGGAGCTACTGTCCGGCGACGACACGCGCGTCGTTCGTCGCGTCGGTAGCGCGCTCGGCATCCCGACGTGGCGATGCACGGGCCACACGTCGCCCGAAGGCAAGGTCGCCGCGGTTCAAGCGGCCCGAGCGCGCGGTCCCGTGGTGATGGTCGGCGACGGCGTGAACGACGCCGCTGCGATGGCCGCTGCGACCGCGGGTATCGCCGTGTCGGGTGCGGCCGAGATCGCGATCGAAGCAGCGGACGTGTATCTGCGCTCGCCGTCGATCGCCGCGATCGCCGAGACCATCGCGGGCGCGCGGGCCACCGTCGCGACGATCAAGCGGAACCTGCGCTTCTCCCTCGCCTACAACCTCGCCGCGGGAACGCTCGCGGTGCTCGGCCTGATCCATCCACTCGTCGCTGCCGCGGTCATGCCGCTCAGCTCGTTGACCGTCCTCGCGAGCTCGCTGCGCTCGCGCGCCTTCCGGAGTTCCACATGAGCGCGCTCTATCTGGTCATCCCGCTCGCACTGCTCGTCGCCGGAATGGCGGTCGCGGCGTTCATCTGGGTCGTTCGCTCGGGGCAGCTCGACGACGTCGATACGCCCGCGCGCCGGATCCTGTTCGACGACCAAGCGTCGCGTCCGAAGCCGGGCAGAAAGTAGCGTCAGCGGAGCAGCGCGATCGCGCTCGAAGCGACGCCGGCGATGACGATCGCCACGCCGATCACGCGCAGCTTCGCGGCCGAGGGAGGCGACATCCCGAGGCCCGCGGCAAACACGACGAGCGGTGACGCGACCGAGAACACGAGGCTTCCGGTCGCGAGCCCGGCGGCGAGCGCTGCGATCACGCCGACCGCGATCACGCGATCGGTCTTCGGCGGCGTCCGCTTGTTGCGCGCCATCACGAGGTGCACGGCGAGCACCGATGCGCAGAAGCCGAGCGCGAAGCCGAGCCAGGTCTCCACGGCTCGCTCGAGCGGTGTGCCGGACGCGACGAGCACCGGCAGCGAGGCACCCGTGAGGGCGATCGCAGCGACGAGCTCGCCGGCGATCGTGTGCTCCGCGCGACGCCACGCGAAGGCGAGCAAGACGAGTGCGGGGACCGCCACGATCACAGCGGCCGACACCGCGGGAGGTGACAGCTCGAGCCCGATCACGCCGAGCAAGAGCGCACCACCGAGGAGCATCGCGAGGCGATTGCGCGCGCGTGGACGATCGGCCTCGCGTTGGCGAGTGCCGCGGTGACCGAGGAGGACGAGCAGCGGTTCGTGGGCGAGGAATGCGAGCGCAGCGCCGACCGCGAGCAGGATCGCCGGCACCGTCGGAGCGCGCACGAGGCACGCGGTGACCAGAGGAATCGCGAGCTGGAAGTAGGCGCCGTGCTCGCGTGGCCAGAGAGAGCGCCGCCGCATCGCTACTTCACGGCGATCGAGAACAGGACGTTGTTCTCGAGGTGGATGTGTTGCATCAGGTCGGCCTCGACGGCCTCGAGCCCGCTGTACAGCGCACGCCACGTCGCGCACGCATGGTCCGGTGCGCGGAACCCGTGCGCGAGCTCGCGGATCGTGCGCAGCGAATCGCGATGGGTGTCGTGCTCCTGCTCCATCATTCCCACCGGCATGTACATCGGCTCGCCGTGGACGCCGCGCCGGATCATCGGGAACAGCACACCCTCTTCCTTCGACATGTGGCTCTGCATCTCCGAGAAGAACTGGGAGAGAACCGCGCACAGGCCGGTCGGGACCTCGGCCTTCTCCGCGTGAACGCGCTCGACCTTGCGTGCCGCTTCGATCAATGGAGGCAGGTCGCGGCGCAGCGCCGCGTGATAGTGCGACTCGATGTAGTCGCAGAGCTCCGTCGGAGAGCGAGTTGCCCACTGCACGTCGAACGAGCTGCGCTTCGCTTCCGCCTCGACCTCCGCGGCGATCGCGACGGCGTCGAGGCCGGCGCGTTCGCATGCCTCCGCGAGCGTGCGCTTGCCACCGCAACAGAAGTCGAGGTGGTGACGGAGAAACACGCGCGTCGACGATGGCGTCGTGCGTGCGATGTCGGCGAGCGGAACGCTGGTGATCGAGTGCATGCGAGGGTGTCTTGCAGGAACACCACCATCCGACGGCCATGCCGCGCTGCGCCGACTCGCGCAGACTCTGCGTCGCTCGCACGGGTTGCGTCGCGAGGCGCAGATTTTGCGCACTCTTGCACCGGAGGGGTGGCACGCAGCGTGAGTAGGAAGAGCGCATGCGGACTTGGATTCTCGTGCTGGCTATCGGGCTCGTGGCCTGTGAAGGACCGGCCGGACCGCAGGGCTCGCAGGGTCCGGCGGGAGAGGCGGGTGGTATCGGCGAGACCGGAGTCGGGCTGCCAGGACCGCAAGGCAACCCCGGCATCACGCCGTGGGTCGTCGGTCCCGGCATCGACATCGCGATCACGTCGCTCGTCGTCGACGCGAGCGGCGCGACCGTCGCGTTCACGCTGAAGGATGCCGCGGGCAAGGCGCTCGACCGCACCGGCTCGCTCACCGTCGCGCCGGTCAACGTCGCGTTCGTTCTCGGTCAGCTCGCCGAGCTGCCGGATGGATCGCCCGCGCAATACACGTCGTACACGACCAACGCCGCAGCGCAGGCCGCGACGGAGTCGAACGGCACGTTCACCACCGTCGATGTCGTCGCCGGCAGCTACACGTATCGCTTCGCGACCGCGCTCGCGAACTTCGATGCGACCAAGACGCAGACCGTCCTCGCCGTCGCCGATCGCACCTACGACGGCGTTCGCTCGTTCGATCGCGAGACGCTGTCGGTGCGTCCGACGGGACCCGCACCGATCGTACGTGAAGAGGTTACCGCGGCCACGTGCAACGGGTGCCACGGCAGCTCGCTCGCACTTCATGGTGGTCGTTACACCAGCCCAGCGCAGTGCGTGTTGTGCCACACGCCGCAGTCGACGGATCCACAGACCGGCAACACGGTCGACTTCAAGGTCATGGTGCACAAGATCCACCGCGGTAAAGCGTTGCCGACGGTGGTGGCCGGCACGCCGTACCAGATCATCGGCTTCGGCGGCGCCGTCGCTGACTTCTCGACGGTGGCGTTCCCGCAGGACATCGGGAACTGCACGTCGTGTCATGCCGGCGCGCAGGGCGATCGGTGGAAGACTCACTTCACGAAGGCCGCGTGCACGTCGTGCCACGACACCACGATCTTCGACGGCACGCTGGTTCCCCCGCAGGTCGCGCACAGCGGTGGCACCGGCCCGAACTTCACCGAGGCGACCTGCTCGACGTGCCACGGGGCGGCGTCGGTGATCGCTCCGGTCGAGCCGAAGCACTACACCGGGCTCATCGCGGCGGATGCGCCGAGGTTCGAGCTCCAGATCCAGAGCATCACGAACACCGGTCCCGGACAGATTCCGGTGATGACGTTCAAGGCGCTCGAGAACGGCGCGCCGAAGAACCTGACGACATCGCCGATGACATCGATGACCGCGACGATCGCCGGACCGAACACCGACTTCTCGACGTTCTGGCAAGCCAGCATGCAGGGCCCGACTCCCGTCGGCAATCTCGTCGCCGTGGATGCCGCGCAGGGCGTGTTCTCGTACACCTTCCCGACGCCGATTCCGCCGACGGCGACGGGGAGCTACTCCGTCGGCATCGAGGCGTCGTACACGCCGGTCGGCTCGACGCTGCGTTACGCACCACTCTCGCCGACGTTCCCGTTCGCGGTCACCGACAGCGTCGTGAAGCCGCGCAGGCAGATCGTGAGCGCAGAGGCGTGCAATGGCTGCCATCAGGATCTCGCGTTCCACGGCGGTGGTCGCAAGAACGCGAACTACTGCGTGATGTGCCACAACCCGAACAAGGCGAACGACGAGCGCGTCGCTCGATTCGAGAGCTCGGTCGTGCTCGCGGAGCCCGTCGACTTCCGCGTCATGATCCACAAGATCCACATGGGCGAGGAGCTGTCACAGCCCTACGTCCTCGGTGGATATCCCCCGCCCACGCCGACGACCCCCGGCGGCACACCGACCGACTTCGGCGAGGTTCGCTATCCGCGGAAGCGCACGGACTGCGCCGCGTGTCACACGAGCAAGAACTGGACGCTGCCGCTCGCGAGCTCGACGAAGTACCTGCCGAGCACCGCGCTCGAGCTCACGTGCACCGAACCGCCGGGCGCGGATGCGAACAATTATTGCGATACCGGATTCTGGAACACGACGAGCACGATCAAGATCCCACCGACGGCATCGGTGTGCACGAGCTGCCACGATCAGCCGTACACCGCCGCGCATGCCCAAGTGAGCACCACGATACTCGGCGTCGAATCCTGCGCCACGTGCCACGGTCCCGGGAAGGACGCGGACGTGGAGAAGTTCCACGGAATGCCGTGAGGTGGGTGGTGGTGATGATCGTGTGTTGCGTCGGCTGCTCCGAGGAGCGGGACCTCGCTCCGGCGTGTACCGATTGCGGCGGCGTGCATCCGGCGGGATTCCTCGACAAGACCAGCGAGGACTTTCACGGGAAAGAGCTCGCGCGTCGCAATTGGGACTTCGCGCTGTGCGCGACCTGCCACGGCGCGGATTTCAGCGGCGGCACGGCGAAGGTCGCGTGCACGACGTGTCACACCCAAGGACCGACGACATGCGCGACGTGTCACGGCGATGGTCCGACGACGGGTGCGCACGCGCAGCATCGCGCGGCGAACACGGCGTGCGCGGAGTGCCACGTGGTCCCCGATCGCTGGGATGCGCCCGGACACATCGTCGACGACGTCGCACCGGCGGAGGTCACGCTCGGCGCGCGCGCGGCGCTCACGCCCGTGCCGAGTGATCGCCAGGGTCCGCCGACGTTCGCGAACGGCGCGTGCGCGAACGTGTACTGCCACGGCGACGCGTTGCACGCGAGCGGCGGTAGCGCGACGCGACCCGTGTGGGCATCGCCGGCTCCGACGGGGACCTGCGTGCGCTGTCACGCCGCGCCTCCACCGAGTCACGCGCAGAGCGACTGCGCGACCTGCCATCCCGCAACCGCGCCGCACATCGACGGCACCGTCCAGATCGGCACGAGTGATGGCTGCAGCGGGTGTCATGGCGATGCGACCTCGCCGGCGCCACCGCGCGATCTCTCGGGCAACACCACGACGGTATCGCTCGGCGTGGGAGCACACCGCGCGCACCTCGATGCTCCCTCGGGACTCCGCGGCCCGATCGCGTGCACCACGTGCCATGCGGTTCCGGCGACGCTGACCGCCGCGGGACATATCGATTCGACGCTGCCTGCGGAGGTCACGCCGGGACTCGGCTGGCAACGCGCGACCGGAACCTGCGCGACGGCGACGTGTCACGGATCGTCGCAACCCGTGTGGACGGAGACCAACGTGGTCGCGTGTGGAACCTGCCATGCCGTCCCGCCGGCGACGCCGAGCCACGCGACGGCGACCACGATCGCGACCTGCGCCACGTGCCATCCGGCAACGGTCACCTCGACGGGCGCGATCATCGTGACCGGCGGAACGAGCGCTCACATGAACGGAGTCGTCGATGCACCTTGATCCGTTCCTCATCGCCGGGCTGGTCACGACCGCCGGCGCCGCGTTATTGCTCCTGTGGTTCTTGTTGCGCCGTCCACTGCTGACGCGCGCGACGAAGATCATCCTGCTGTTCGGCATCGGTGTCCTGCCGCTGATGACCGCCGCGAACGGAAATATCGCCGGCTACCACGCGATGAAGACCCGAGACTTCTGCGGCTCGTGCCACGTGATGACGCCGTACAAGGAGGACTCGGAGAATCCGAACAGCCTCGGCCTCGCTGCACGCCACGGCCGCAACGAAGCATTCGGCGAGGAGAACTGCTACACGTGCCACGCCGACTACGGGATGTTCGGCACCATCACGACGAAGATGGGCGGCATGCGCCACGTCTACGAGTACGTGTTCAACTTCCATCAGCTCTCGCTCGAGGAAGCGCTCCCGAAGATCCACATCATCTCGCCGTTCCCGAACGCGACGTGCATGCGGTGTCACTCCACCGAGAATCCGATGTGGAACAAGATCGGTGATCACGCGAGCACGCTACTCGAGGTCCGCGCGGGGACCACGAGTTGTGCGAGCGCGGGCTGCCATGCGCCGGCGCATCCGTTCAGCCACGAGATCCACGAGCGCGAAGCGAAGAAGAAGGGGACGCCATGACGATCCGTGCCCGCATTCGAGCGTTCCTCGACCGTCCGACGGCGCTGTTGCGCTGGTCTGCGTTTCTCACGCTCATCGCCCTCGGCTTGATGGTGTGGTCGATGGTCAAGCCGACGCCGATGCCCGTCATGCTCGCGATGACGGCGGGGCAGGGCCTGGGGACGCTCGCGTTTCTCATGTACCTGTTCGTCGTGATCCAGGACTTCCGTCGCGTGCGTCGCGAGCGGAGGTCCGGCCCGATTCCGCTCATCCCCGACGGTGGCGAGTCGTCGTGAGGATCGCACCGCTCGTCGTGCTCGCACTCGCATCGTCGGCGTCGGCTGATCCGGTGCGGTTGCGTGCAGACGCGCTCGCGACCACGAGCTCTCCGGCGGGACTGTTGGTGCTCGAAGCAAATGGAGCCATGGAGCCCGGCCTCTCGGCCGAAGCGGTCGTGTGGCTCGGTGGTACGCGCGAGCCTCGCGATGCGAGTGGCGACGTCCTCGTGATCGCCGTGCGAGCGCGTGACCGCCGCGGGCGCGCGTCCGCGCAGATCGGCCGCTTCGTCGCGATGCTCGGTGCGCTGCGGCCGACGCATGTCGACGGCGTGTCGGGGCGCGTGCGCTTGCCCAAGCGGTTCGACGTGGAGGCGTTCGGCGGCATCCCCGTGTTGCCCACCGTCGTCGATGGGAGCCGTGCGTGGGATTGGATCGTGGGCGGACGCGTCTCGCACCGGATCGGAGACTACGGCTCCGCCGGCGTGGCCTACGCGCAGCGTCGCGATGCGGGCCGCCTCGGCAGCGAGGAGCTCGGCTTCGATGTCGGAGCGGCGATCGACCCGCGCGACGATCTCGGTGCGCGCCTCGCGTACGACATCGCGAACCCCGGCATCGCCGAGGCGAGCCTCAGCGCGAGCCGCCGCAAGGGCGCGTGGCGCACGGAGCTGTACGCACGCCATCGCGCGTCGTCGCACTTGTTGCCCGCGACGTCGCTGTTCTCGGTGCTGGGCGACGTGCCATCGCAGCGCGCCGGAGCCGTCGTGACCTGGCGAGCGGCGCCGCGCCTCGACGTGATCGCGGACATCGCGGGACATCGGATCGACGACGAATACGCCGAAGAGCTCGTCGGGCGCGCCCGGCTGCGGCTCGACGCTCGCGGTGCGAGCGTGTTGACGGGCGAGCTGCGGCGCAGCGGTGGCGACAACGGGTGGACGGGAGCACGCGGCATCGCGCAGATCGCGATGACCTCGAGCATCACGCTCTCGACCGAGCTCGAGCTCGTCGTTCCCGATGACGATCGCGGCACCGGCACGGTGTGGCCGTGGGGGCTCGTCGCGTGCGGATGGAAGCACGGTGGGTGGGAGTCGGCGATCGCGGTCGAGGCGAGCGCGTCGCCCGAGTATCGCCATCGCGTCGACGGCCTGTTCCAACTGTCGCGACGGTGGGGCGCGCCATGAAGTCGCGTGTCCTCGTGATCGCGCTCGTCGTGACGGCCGCCTGCGCCGGCGTGTTGGGGCTCACGCGTCCCGGGTCCGAGGGGTTTCCGCATCGCAAGCACGTGCTCGCCGGTACGAGCTGCACGACGTGCCACGCCGACGTCGAGAAGAACGAGGACTCGCTGCATCTGCCGAGCGACGCGTCGTGTCTGACGTGTCACGCGAAGCCGCACGACACGCGCTCGTGCATGGGCTGTCACTCGTCGAAGATCACCGCATCCGAGCTCGTCGCGACGAAAGACCATCTCCTGTTCGATCACTCGCGGCACTTGAAAGGTCCGGCCAAGGGCAACTGCATGCACTGCCACAGCGCCGTGGCGGACGGCGATCAGCATCTGCGGCCCGCGATGGCGACGTGCTTCAAGTGTCACGACGATCAACGCGATGCGCGCCGCTGCGACGCGTGTCACCGCGATCTGCCCGAGGAAGGCACGCTACCGCAGAGCCACCTCGCGCACGACGGCGACTGGATCCGCGAGCACGGAACGCGCGCGGCCTCGTCGGGCGATCTGTGCGAGACGTGCCACTCGAAGCAATCGTTCTGCGCGACGTGCCACGGCCAGACCGTGCCGGCGCTCGCCGCGACGACGCGGTTTAGCGATCCGTTCGCGTCGAGCCCGCATCGCGCGGGGTTCCAGTCGCGTCACTCGCTCGAGGCGCGCTCCGATCCGGGTGCGTGCTCGACCTGCCACGGGCCCGATCGTTGCGTCGCGTGTCACACGTCGAAGAACGTCATCGGCGAAGGCAGCCGCAACCCACATCCACGCGGGTGGGTCAGCCTGACGAGGGCGGACAATCAACACGGGCGCGAGGCGCGTCGCGACCCGGCCGCCTGCGCGGGTTGTCACGGCGGCGCCGGCGAGAAGCTGTGCGTGACGTGTCATGCCGTCGGCGGCGTCGGCGGGAACCCGCACCCGGCGGGGTGGACGAGTCCGCAGCCGCTGACCGCGATGCCCTGCCGCATGTGCCATACGATCGGGGCGCGATGAGGAACGTGCTCGTCCTCGTCGCCCTGGTGCTCGCGGCCTGCGGCGAGCATCGCGATCGCGCTCCCGCGCGCGTTGTCCCGCTCACGTGGCAGGACGTGCGCGAGAGCGCCGGACACACGATGCACGTCGCGAAGCACAATGTGCCGTGCCGCGACTGCCACGGCGAATCCGGGTTCACGCCACCACCGGCGGCGATCTGCGAGAGCTGCCACGGCGGAACGCAGTCGCCGCTACATCCCGGCGGTGCGCTCGCGGAAACTGCGACGCCTGCGTGCCAGGACTGTCATGGCTTTGGAAAGGATCTCGCGATCCGTCCGCCGAACTGCATGCGCTGTCACGAACAAGCGCAGGGAACGCACACCGCCGCCGTCGGTGCCCACGCCGACGAGACGTGCATCGATTGCCATCGACCGCACAAGACACCCTCGCTCCAGCCGAAGGAGTGCACGAGTTGCCACCAGGATCGCGTGACGGAGCACGCGGGCAAGCGCGGCTGCCTCGATTGTCACTCGATGCACGAGTCCGAGCTCGTCGCCGATCGGAACTGCGCGACGTGTCACGCCACGCAGCCGAAGAAGAAGCTCGCGATCGATGCGAAGGCGTTCACCGCCGGCCATCCGAAGTGCACGAGCTGCCACACGCCGCACGCGCTCGGCGAGGACAGCACCAAGCCGTGCGCGACGTGTCACCCGACGACGCACGTGCTCGCGCAGGTGAAGCACGCGGAGTGCACGTCGTGTCATGCACAGCATGAAGGGTCGGCGCCGCGCGCGTGCACCACGTGTCATCGCGAAGAGGTCCGGCATCCGAGACCGTCGACGAAGGGAGGCGCGGCCGCCGCGTGCGTGGGCTGTCATCCACCGCACTCGCTCGCGGACGGCAAGAAGGCGGTCGCGTGCGAGACCTGTCACGACAAGTCCGACGAACGTCGGACGCGTAGCGGCGCCGAAGGCGCTGCGAAGGTAAACGACAAGCCGCATCACGCGACCGCGAAGTGCCTCGATTGTCACCAGCCGCATGCGGCCAAGCCGGTGTTCACCGCGGGCCTGTGCACGAAGTGCCATTCGGAGAAGATGCGCACCGTCGCGAGCACGGGACACGCGGCATGCCTGGGCTGCCACACGACGGCGGCGCACGAGCCGGCTGCACCGGCGAAGACCTGCGCCGACTGTCACGCGCCGATCGTGAAGGTGGCGCGTAGCGGTCACTCGACCTGCACGAACTGCCACACCGGCGGATCGCACGAGCCGCAGCGCGCGCCGGTCGCGTGCGCGACCTGTCACAAAGCCGAGGCGAGCTCCGCTCCAGCAGGCCACGCGACGTGCGCCAACTGTCACGAGCAGCACTCGGGCACGGTCGCGAAGACGTGCGCGACCTGCCACACCGACAAGGCCAAGGCGGGGCACGGCGAGCGCGTCGCGTGCGCGAGCTGCCATCGCCCGCACGGGCCCAATGGCGTCGCGTCTCCGCCCGCGTGCGCGACGTGCCATCCCGCGAACAAGCGACCGGGCCTCCATCGTTCGCAGGGCCATCAGACTTGCGCGAACTGCCACACGTCGCACGAGCCCGCGCCGCGCGACGACCGCGCGAGCTGCCTCACGTGCCACGAGAAGCAGCGCGAGCACGAGCCGACGGCCAAGCGTTGCGGGGCCTGCCACCCGTTCGGCGACGGGAAGTGACCGCTACTCGCGGCGGGGAAGGGTGACCGTGAATCGCGTCCCCTTCGAGCTGCTATCGATCGCGATCGAGCCGCCGTGCAGCGACACGAGGCTGTGCACGATCGACATCCCGAGGCCCGTGCCGCCTTCTTTGGTCGTGAAGAACGGCTCGTAGATCCGGGCCTGCAGCTCGATCGGGATCCCCGGTCCGTTGTCCTCGATCGCGATCTCGATCTCGTCGTGAGTCGCCGACATCGTCACGCTCACGCGGCCACCATCGCTCACCGCCTCGACGCCGTTGCGGACGATGTTGTCGAGGATCTGGTGGAGCTTCGGTCCATCGATCCGCGCGAACACCGCCGACGGCGGCAGGCTCAGCTCGAGCGTGATCTTGCGCTTCGCCGCGTTCGGTTCCTCGAGCTCCCACACGTGGCGCACGATCTCGGTGACGTCGCGATCCTGCGCCTGGAGCTCCGGCGGTCGCGCGAACGCGAGGAAGTCGTTGAGCAGATCCGTGAGCCGGACGATCTCCATCTGCGCGAGCTCGGCGGGCTGCGTGAGCCGTTCGTCCCTCGCCTCGCGCCGCAGCCTGCGCTCGAGGAGCTCGAGTTGCAGCTTCGCAGCGTTCAGCGGATTGCGGACCTCGTGCGCGAGCCCGGCGGTCATCGTCTGCATCGACGAGATGCGCTCCATCTGTGTCTTGCGCTCGCGTGCGATCAGCCGCTCGTTCGAATCGAGCTGATAGTGGCGGACCATGATCGCGAGCTCGATGTCGAGGAGCTTGTTGACCGCGCGAATGCTCTGCGCGGCTTCGGCGAGCGGTTGCTGCGCGAACAGCCGATCGTGATACGCGGTGCGCACCACGTTCATCGCGGTGAACATGTACTGCTGTGGGAGGCCGATCTGCACGTGTCGCCGGCCGATCCGCGAGCGCTTCTCGTAGAACTTCTCGTCGTACGGGCCGAGCAATCCCGTCGACATCCAGTCGACCAACGTGCGGCGTAGGCGCTCGACTTGGTCGGGACCCGAGAGGATCGCGGCGGCCTTCGGATCGGCCCATACCGCCGCGTAGAACGCTTCCGCGATCTCGGGAAACACCGGCGACACGATCGGGTGCAACGCGACCAGCCGTGCGACGTCCTCGTCGGACATCTGCACGTAGGTCAGGAGCTCGTCGATGAACGAGGCCACGCTACTCGGCTGTCTCCGCGTCTGACTTCCTCACGACGTCCACCTCGGACCTCGGAGCTTCGTTGTATTGGTGCAGGCGGTACTGGATCGTGCGCACGCTGATGCCGAGGATCTCGGCCGCCTTCGAGGTCGAGCCACCAGTCGACTTGAGCGTCTCGAGGATCGCGTACTTCTCCACGTCGCCGAGGGTCGCGCCGGGAACGATCGGCATCCCGGACGGCGTCAGCTTCGGGCGAACGTTCGGCGGCAGCGCGCGGACCTCGACCATGTTGCCGTTGGTCAGCACGACCGATCGCTCGATCGCATTCTCGAGCTCGCGGACGTTGCCGGGCCAGTCGTACGAGATCAACAGATCCATCGTCTCGGGCGTGAAGCCTTCGATCGTCTTGTTGTTCTCCTTCGAGTACTTGTCGAGGAAGAAGCGTGCGAGCACCGGCACGTCGGTGCGGCGGTCGCGGAGCGGCGGCATCTCGAGCGACACGACGTTGAGGCGATAGAACAGATCCTCGCGGAACCGGCCCTTCGCGACTTCCTCGACGAGGTTGCGGTTCGTGGCCGCGATGACACGGACGTCGACGCGGATCGTCTGCGTGCCACCGACGCGCTCGAACTCGTGCTCCTGGAGGAAGCGCAGTAGCTTGACTTGGATCGAGGGCGAGATCTCGCCGATCTCGTCGAGGAACAGCGTGCCGCCGTCGGCAAGCGAGAAGCGTCCGTCCTTGCGCGCGGCGGCGCCCGTGAAGGATCCCTTCTCGTGACCGAACAGCTCGCTCTCGAGGAGCGACTCCGCCAGTGCCGCGCAGTGCAGCTTCACGAACGGACCGTTCACGCGCGGGGAGCGTTGATGGATCGCGTTCGCGACCAGCTCCTTGCCGGTGCCGCTCTCGCCCGTGATCAGCACTGTCGCGCGGCTCGGAGCGACCTGATCGACGACCTCGAACACGCGCTGCATCGGCGGGCTCGATCCGATGATGTTATTCGGCGCCACGCGATCGCGGACGCGCTGCCGTAGCTGCCGCGTCTCGCGCTTGAGCGCCTGCTGCTCGAACACCTTGTCGAGCACGACGAGCAGCTCGTCGAAGTTGATCGGCTTGGTCAGGTAGTCCGCTGCACCCGAGCGCATGGCGTCCACCGCCGACGACACCGCACCGAACGCCGTCATCACGACGACCGCGGCGGGATCCTCGGAACCCCGGATCTTCTTGACCAGGTCGATGCCGTCCATCCCGGGCATCTTCAGGTCGGTCACGACGATGTGTGGATTGAAGCTCTCGTACTTGCCGAGCGCCTTGAAGGCATCCGCGGCGGTCTCGACGTCGAACCCTTCGTCACGAAGGAGCTCCGCCAGCGCCGTGCGTGCGTTTGCCTCGTCGTCCACTACCAGGATTCGACCGGATCTCATGAGGTCATATCTTTAGCGAAGACCGTGCCATGAAAGAACAGCTAGTTAGGTCGGATATCCCGCACGTTTTGCACGCTGCCAGAACGCAACGCAGAACCTGCGCGTTTCCTCCAGTCTTTCCCTGGCGCGGTGACTGCACGAAGCACCGTCATGACCACGACTCCTGCCATCCGTGCCCGGCTCCTCCAGCGCCGGCGGGACCTCCTCCAACGGTATCGAGCCGAGCTCGAGCGGGTGGAAGAGGAGCTCGCATCGCGCGATGTCGAAGTCGTCGAGCGCGCATCTGAAGAATGGGACGCGACCATCCTGTCCAAGCTCGGTGACACCGACATGCGATCGATCGTCGCCGTGACCGACGCGATCCAGCGTCTCGACGCGGGCACCTACGGAGCCTGTCTCGCATGTGGGGAGTCGATCTCGAAGGCCCGGCTCGACGCATTGCCCGAGGCAACGACGTGCATCGACTGCGCGAGGCGCGCGGAGCCCCCGATCGCGAGGACGGCATGATGCTCGCGCTCGCGAACGGATCATCCGCCTTCGATCGTCAGGTGACCGCGTACATGAACGCCATGCCGGCGGTCGCGCGCCCCGATACCGGGATGGCCGACCTCGTTCGCATGCTCGAGTCCACGCCGGCGCTCGCGATCGTCAACGAGCTCGAGAACCTCGTCGGCGTCGTCTCTCGCACCGACCTCGTCTCGCTCGGGATTCGCCGGCAGCCCGCGAACGCGATGCAGCTACCGAGGCTGACCGCCGGGGACATCATGACGTGCAACGTCGTGACGATCCCCAGCACCGCGACCATTCGCGCGGCCGCGCAGGCGATGGGAGCGCACGCGATCCATCGCGTCTACGTCACCGACCATCGCATGCTCGTCGGCGTGATCACGGCGATGGACATCACCAGGGCAGTCCGCGACGCTCGGGTGAGCGCCGAGCTATCCACGATCATGACGTCGCCACCGATCATGATCGGGAGCAAGACGTCTCTCGGATCCGCGGTCGATCTGTTGTCGCGTGTTCGCGTGAGCGGGCTCGTGGTTCTCGACGACGATCGTCCGATCGGAACGTTCACGCACGTGGACGCGCTAGCCGCGCGCGATGTACCGCGATCGACCTCGATCGAGGAGCTGTACGAGCCGGCGGTGCTCTGCCTCCTCGCGACGTCCACGCTGCATTCGGTCGCATCGCAGCTCGTGCGTCTGGACACGCAACGCGTGATCGCGTGTGCGGCTCGCGAGGTCGTCGGGATCGCGACGACGCTCGACTTCGTTCGCTACGTCGCTTGGTAAGGTGGATCGGAGAGGAGCTCTTCGAGCGTCTTCATCAGCTCCGCGACCTTCACGGGCTTCGTCAGGTAGCGATAGAACCCGGTCTCCTGCGCGCGCGACGTGTCCTTGAGCAGCGCGGCCGCGGACAAGCCGATCACGGGGATGTGCGCGGTCTCCGGCCACGCGTGGAGTTGGTTCACGGCATCGAAGCCGCTCATGCCCGGGAGGTTGATGTCCATGATCACCACGCGTGGCTGGCGCGCGCGGATCAGCGCGAGACCGATCTCCGCCGTCGGTGCTGTGACGAGCTCGACGCTTTCCATGTCAGCCAACAGGTCGCGCATGAACGCGATGTTCGACGGGTTGTCCTCGACGTACACGACGAGGTGGTGCTTCGTGGTGTCGCCCAGCACCGAGACGGACGTGTCCGCCGACGAGCGTGCGGGCGCGGCCATCCCGGATCGATCGATGGGGATCTCGATCCAGAACTCGCTGCCTTGGCCTTCCGTACTCGTGAATCCGACGGAGCCTTGCATCAACTCGGCGAGTCGCTTGCTGATCGTGAGGCCGATACCGGTGCCTTCGATCGGGCCGGCTTCCTGACCGGCCCGCTGGAACGGCTCGAAGATCTTGTGGCGCTTGTTGTCGGGGATCCCGAGGCCGTTGTCGGCGACGACGACCCGGACCGACTTCGCCTTCTGCTCGAGACGAACCGCGACCCATCCACCGCTGCGACCGTACTTGATCGCGTTGGAGCCGAAGTTCATCAGGATCTGCGCGAGCCGCGTTCGATCGCCCAACACCGGTGGCACCTGCGTGACCGACGAGTCCGCGCGGATGTCGATCTGCGCGCGCGTGGCCATCGGCTCGAGCGTGGAGATGACCTCCTCGATGACCGGCAAGACGGCGACGGGCTCGATCGACATCGTGATGCCGCCGGCTTCGATCTTCGACAGATCGAGAACGTCGTCGATCAGCTTCAGCAGGTGCTCGCCGCCACGCAAGACGTGGTGCAACCGCTCGAGCTGGCGCGAGTCGAGCGGGTTCTTGCGGTCGCGCTCGAGCAGCTGGGCGAAGCCGAGGATCGCGTTGAGTGGCGTGCGCAGCTCGTGACTCATCGACGACAAGAACTCGCTCTTCGCGGCGCTCGCAGACTCCGCCGCCTGGCGCGCGGCGCTCAGCTCCTCGGCGCGCTGCACGTCGTCGGTGATGTCCGCGATCATCGCGACGGTCCCTTGCTCCGCCGTTCGCCGCTCGGTGACGCGCAGGTAGCGGCCGGTGCCGGTCCGGATCTCGAGCACGCCCTCGGGGTTTTGGTGATACGCGAGCCACCGCGCGATGAACGAATCGCGCGTCTCGTTGCTGAAGTCGAACGCGCCCACGCCGAGCGCGCGCGACAACAGGTCCGGAAAGCTCATGCCGACGATCGCGGTGCCGAGCTCGCGACCCAGGAGCTGGCGCCCGGCGCTGTTGACCATGACGACGCGATCCTGCTCGTCGAACAGCGCGAACGCTTCCTGCACGGCGTCGACGGCGGACGTGAGATACGCGGTCGCGCGGCGCTTTTCGCCTTCGAGCGTCCTCCGCTCGGAGATGTCGCGAATGCCGGCGGTGATCATCAGGCCCCGCGCGGTCGTGATCGGCGACAAGCTGATCTCGACGGGAAATTCGGTCCCGTCCTTGCGGCAGCCGTTGAGCTCGAGGCCCGAGCCCATCGGACGCAGCCGCGGCGCGCTCGTGTAGTTGCTCACGTGATGGTGGTGGCGCGGCCGGATGCCCTCGGGCACGAGGACGTCCACCTTCTTTCCGACGAGCTCGCCGCCCGCGTATCCGAACATGCGCGTCGCTTCCGCGTTGGTCAGCAGGATCGTGCCGGATTGATCGCAGACGATCAGACCATCCGGTGCCGCCTCGACGAGGTCGCGAAACGGGAGGTTATCGAGCATCCGGGAACCTCATGCAGAACACGGCGCCGGGACCGGCGTCCTCGATCCAGATGTCACCGCCGTGGGCCGTGATCGCGACCTGACAGAAGGTGAGCCCGAGGCCGCGATTCCGCTCTCCGCCGGCGCCTTCGAAGCGCTGGAACACCTGCGCGCGCAGCTTCTCGGGAACCCCGGTGCCCTGATCGGCCACGCGCAGCTCGGTGGCATTGCCGACACGGGTCGCGGTGATGCGAACGATGCCGCCCTCGGGCGAGTGGCGCACCGCATTCTCGACGAGGTTCGCGAGCATGCGTTGGAGGAGCGCCGGATCCGCCGAGAGCTCGAGCCCGGGGGTGACCTCCGCGACGAGGCTCACCCGGACCGCACTCGCGGCGACCTTCTGTTCGTCGACGACCGCCGTGACGAGCGTGGACGCATCGACGATGGTGAGCGCCGGGATCAAGCGACCCTCGTCGCTCCGGCTGAGATCGAGGAGGTTCAGGATCATGCGCATGAGCGAGCGAGTCTCTTGGCGAATCGCGAGCGCGGCGCTCTTGCCGCGCTCGGTGGCCGATGGATCGCGCGCGACTCGCTCTGCCTGCAGCTCGATGGAGTTGACCGGGTTCTTGAAGTCGTGGACGAGGAACGCGGTCAGCTGATCTTTTTGCAGCTGGAGCCGCTGGAGATCGTCGCGCTGGCGCTTCACCTCGGCATACAGCTCGGATCGCTCGCCGGCGAAGCGGCGGAGGCGCATCGCGGTCTGCACGCGAACGACGAGCTCGCTCGGCCGAAACGGCTTGGTCAGGAAGTCGTCGCCGCCGGCGAGCAGCGCACGGTCGAACGTCGCGATCTCGCGCTGCGCGGTGACGAAGACGATCGCCACGAGGTCACCGCCTGGGAGGGATCGGATGCGCTCGCAGACGTCGATGCCGTTCATCCCGGGCATCTGGATATCGAGCAGGATGCACTCGGGCTGGCGCGCCTCGAAGGTGGCGATTCCTTCGGCGCCATCTTTGGCTACCAGGACGTCGTAGCCGTCGTCCTCCAGCGTCGCCTGGGCAAGTGCACGATTTTCGACGTTGTCGTCGACTACCAGTACGAGTTGTCCAGTCGCCACCATGGCGGCGTCACCGTAGCAGAATCGTGATCTCTCGGATCGAGGAGGTATCTCGATTCGGTGTCAGTCGATCGTGAACGTGGGCGATAGCGTGTCCCAACCGCCGCGCTGGACCACCGGTCGGCGATCGATCGCGTCGGCGAGGGTAGGAACGCGGTCGGCGGTCATGGGGTCTCCGACCTCGCTTCCCGCGATCTCGTCGATGTCGAAGCCGATCAGGCTCCGCAGGGATGCCAACGCGTCGATACCGGTGATCGCGACACGTAGCTCCATGGACTTCACGATCGCGAACACCGCCGACAAAAAGCGCGGGCCCCGATGTTCGATGACGCCCTGATCGATCCTCACGCCGTCGACCGCGAGACACGTGAGGTTCCGCAGTGGAAAGTCGCCGTCGAGTCGCGCGAGGGCAATGCGAATGCCACGCTCTCGGAGCGTCGCGATGACCTGCGCGAGTCGGAGCATGTCCGCATCGGCGGATGGCAGGCTCACGAGCTCGAGATCGAACAAGTAGGGCGTGGCCCCGGCGGCATCGATCGCGGTGGTGAGCTGCTGGACGAACCCCGGTTCGAGCAGGGTCGTCGCCGGGACCTCGATCGCGACCCGCAGTGCGGTGCCTAGACGAAGCCACGTGCCAGCATCGATGCACGCACGTTGGAGCGCCCACGCCGACAACCGCTGCGGGAGGAGGGGATGCGCGGCGAGGATCGTCGACAGCGTCGCGCGGTCGTCCTCGAGCGGCATGAACTGCGGGGCGATGCGAACGCCGATCAGGCGACCGCCGCCGTCGCGCCGAGGTGCGTAGCTCGCGATCATATCGGCGTTGTCCTCGTCGAGCGCGCGAGACAGACGTCGTGCCACCGTCTCGTGATGCCAGCGCCGATCGCGGAGGACCGCCCCGAACATCACGATGTCGCGGGGCGCCACGCGGAGCGCCTGCTGGAGCGCGTACGTCGCGTCGACGTAGACCTCCCGCGTCGCGGCCGTCGCTTCGGGATACGCGGTGACGCCGAACCGAGGACGCAGCGTGACGCTTCGTCCGTCGAAGGAGAACGGCGCCGAGACGGCCGTCGCGATCTCGCGTGCCGTCGCCGCGGGCGCGTCGTGGGCGATGCTGACCACGGTCAGCTCGTCGACGCCGGTGCGCGCGACGAACGTGCGTCCGCCGAACCCGCCCGGAGCGCACGGAAGCTGATCGAGGTGCAGCTCTCGGTCGCTCGCGCACACCGTATCGAACACGCGCGAGGTCGCCGCTCGAACGAGCGCGTCGCGCGTTCCTTGGGTCAGCCGAGGGATCTCTGCGATTCCGAGGTCGATCGCGATGGCGACCATGGACATGCTCGCGTCGGCGCTGGCGACGTACTGCTCGACGAACCGCGTGTTCGGAATGCCGGTGACCTCGTCGTAGTAGGCGAGCTGGAGGATCTCGAGCTCGTCGCGCTTGGCCTTGCTCGCGGCCTTGTGGGCGGCGGCGGTCGCATCGGCCGCGCGCTGCATGAACCGCATGCGGTGGCCGAGCAGCGGCAAGTTCAGCGGCTTGGTCATGAAGTCCGTCGCGCCCGCCGCGAACGCACGCTCGACGGCGTCGCGATCATCGGTCGCGGTCATCACCATGATCGACAGGTCCTGACCGTCGGGACGCGCACGCAATCGGCGGCACACCTCGTAGCCGTCGATGCCGGGCATGTTCACGTCGAGCAACACCGCGTCGGGTGCCGCGGTCGCGACCTTCTCGAGGGCATCGTCGCCGGTCTCTGCTTCGTCGGTCGCGTAGCCCTCCGCCTCCAGGGCCTCGCAGGCGAGCAGGCGAGTCGCGAAGTCATCGTCGACGACCAGGATGCGAATGGGGGCGGTCATAGGGTTGCCTCGGTGGGGGTGCTACGTGCGAGCTCGCGTCGAACAGCAACGAGCGCAGCTGCGTGAGCGGAGGCCAGGAGCGCAACGAGTGCACTCGCCGAGTCGAGCTCGGCGCGCTTCGCGTGCTGCTCGATCCGAGCGAGCACGTCGACCATCTGCGCGAGGCCGAGGTTTCCGCTGCCGCCTTTGAGATCGTGCGCGGCGCGCGCGAGCGCCGCGCTATCCGCGGTCTCGGCCGCAGCGACGATCAGATCGATCTGTGCGGGAGACTTGTCGAGATAGAGCTGCAGGACGCGAGAGGCGACGTCGGGGCGACCCGGACGCTGGATGGCGCGAATGCGGTCCAGCGCGGTCGGATCGAGAACGACGATCGACGAGGGCTTGGATGCCGGCACAGGCTCGGCAGATACAGGTGCTGCGGGTGCGGGCTCGGGGGCCTTCGCCGACGACGATCCTCCACCGACGACGCGCTCGAGGAGCGCCACGAGGTCCTTGCGCTGAAACGGCTTGGACAAGAAGTCGTCCATCCCGGCGTCTCGACAGCGCGCTCGATCTTCGGGAGAGGCATTCGCGGTGAGCGCCACGATGGAGTGGCGCGGTTGGCCGGCGGCTTCGTACTGGCGGATCGCTCTCGTGGCCTCGTAGCCGTCCATCACGGGCATCTGGCAATCCATCAACACGAGGTCGAATCGATCTCTGACGAGCGCGTCGACCGCGCTCTTGCCATCGGCCACGCAGAGCGACGTGCATCCCAGATCCGCGAGCATGCCCAGCGTGACCTCCTGATTGATCAGGTTGTCTTCGGCGACGAGAACGTGGAGCCCCAGCGTCGCGCTGCGTTCACCCGTCTCGCGAGTCCGCCGACCCAGCTGCGGCATGTCGAGCGAATGCCGCAGCGCGCTCGCGACCTGCCAGCGACGCACGGGACGCGGCAACGCGATCGTCTCGACCCCGGCGAGCGGGCTTGCCGAGAACACGAAGTCGTATCGCATGCCGTCCTCGTTCGCCGCGTGAACGCAGCTCTGCGCCGCGTCGGCGGTCGGGACCACATCACACGTGATGCCGAAGCCTCGCAGGTGATCGACGATCGCGTTGCGGACCACGGTGCTCGGCTCGACGACGAGGGCACGCTTGCGCGAGAGCAATGGGATCAACTCGCTCGGTGGTGCGGCCTGCGCCGGTGCGAGCCAGAACACGACCGAGAACGTGGAGCCGCGTCCGACCACGCTCTTCACGGTCACGTCGCCGTTCATCAGATGACACAGCTTGCGCGTGATCACGAGACCGAGACCGGTGCCGCCGTAGCGACGCGACATCGATCCGTCCGCCTGGGTGAACGCATTGAACAGCCGCGCGACGACCTCGGGCGAGATGCCGATTCCGGTATCGATGATGTCGATCTGTAGCCCCTGGCGTCCGCACTGGTCGACGCCGAGATCCGTTGCCGTGACGACGACGTGTCCGCGCTCCGTGAACTTGATCGCGTTGCCGACGAGGTTGGTGATGATCTGGCGAATGCGGCCGGGATCCCCGCGCAGCCGCGTCGGAATCTCCGGAGGGATCGATGACACGATCTCGAGGCCCTTGACGTGCGCCGAGCGCGCGATGAGCTCGACGGTGTCCTCGATGACGTCGCGAACGTCGAGCTCGATCTCCTCGAGCTCGAGCTTCCCGGCCTCGACCTTCGAGAAGTCGAGGATGTCGTTGATCACGGCGAGCAGGCTCACCGCCGATCGCTGCACGTTCTCCGTCAGGTTGCGCTGCCTCGGCGAGAGCTCCGTCGACAACAACAGCTCCGCCATGCCGAGGACGCCGTTCATCGGCGTGCGGATCTCGTGGCTCATGTTGGCGAGGAACTCGGACTTCGCGCGGTTCGCCGCGTCGGCGGCGTCGCGCGCTTGGACGAGCGCCTGGTTCGTCGAACCGAGCGTGCTCATCGCCGCGGTCAGCGCTTCGGTGCGTGCATGGACCTTGTCCTCGAGCACGGTCGCAGCCTGGAACAGCGAGAACGCGCCGCCCTGGAGGTTCATGTCTCGCTCGACCCGCTCCATCAACTTCGCGTTGACCTTGCGCAGCCGAGCGATCTCTCGTTCGAGGTCAGCCGACATCAGGCCCGGATCGCGACGCCGGTGAAGGTCTGGTTGACGTGCATCGCGTTGAATTGCTCGCCGTACGTCGCGAATCCGACGACATTGTTGTCCTCGAACAACTTGCCGACGCGATCGCGACAGCCCGTCTGGCCGATCTCGATCGAGCGAAGGATGCAATCGCACCCGAGCACCAGCGCCGGTGTTCCGATCTCGGCGTGCACCTTCGCGAACGCGTCGGTGAGATCGGCGACGAGATCGGTGTTCTCGGCGACGGTGAGAACGATGCCCTCGTCGATCGCGCAGAAGAAGCTCAGGCTCTCGTCGTCGTTGACCTTCTGGATCGAGCGGACGTAGCTCGTGCCGCCGACGGTGACGAGGACTGGATGTGCGGCAAACACCATCGGACTGAGCTTGTCGATCTCGAGGCCGACCATGCGCGCGTACTCGCGTGCGGCAGGCTCGCCGTTGATCTCGGTGACGATGCGGCGTGCTGGCTCGGCTTCGGTGACGACCAACTTCTTCGTCGATGGCTTGAAGTGCGCGGTCTTGAACACCACGAACGGATTCGGGGTCGAGATCAGCGTGAACAGCGCGCAGTTCGTGTGGAACTGGCCCCGGTGATAGAGGTACGTCGCCGAGAACCGCAGCCCGTCGCCGGCCGATCCGCCGACGAGCTGGATGCTGCCGAGGTTGTTGTAGAGCGTACTGGTCAGCGCCTCTTCCTGCATCGCGAGGCCATCGGCGAGCAGGAGGCCGAAGGTGTTGGCCGCCGTCGGCACGACTCCGCGAGCCTGCATGCCGGCGAGCGTGGACCGAGCTACGCGTGCACCTGCAGCGAGAGACAGGTCGCGCAGATCGTCGACGCGCTCGGTGTGCGCGACGACGCCGGGCCCGCCGATGCTGACGCCGGTGATCGATCCTTCGAGGTAGCCGATCGGCGTGATCTCGCCGGCCGTGGTGCAGCCGATCAGCGGCGCATCGGAACCGAACAGCTCCGCGAGCGCGCTCGCGAGGGCAGGGAGGTCATAGGTCGGCGCACAATAAAAGATGGTGAGCGCGACGTCGGGGCCGTGAAGCGCGGCGTGCAGCTCGCGAGCTGCGGTGCGAGGTTCGGTGGAGGTCGAGGCAGCGCGACGAACGTGAATGGACATTCAGGAGCTGAGTCGACCGCTAGGCCGTTCGGTTTACTGCGAGGAAGTGGTCGCGGGAGCTCGGATCTCTCCGAGCACGTCGCCACCCACCTGACGAGCACGTAGGTGTAGGGCGGCCGCTGACCTTCGCGACCGCCGCGACGGTATCGACCACCGCGGACAGCGTGACTAGGTCGCGGGGAGGCTGACCAGCACGGGGTCCGCGATCAAGCCGCGCTCGGCCAGATCGCGCAGTCGCTTCGCCGCCACCACCGACAGCTCGACGCCCTTGGTCATCCACAAATCGCCGCGGGGCGAGTGCACGTCGGCCTCGAGCGTCATCTCCGCCCGGAGCTCGCGACCCGGCACGCTCGTGAACCTGCGCGTGTGCTCGACGCGATAACCCTCGAGGGCGGGTGGGATTCGAGCGTCCCACTTCCGGAGACCGAGTGCGTAGTGGAGCGAGGTCTCGTAGGGCTTCCGCGTTCGCATCCGCTCGTCGATCTTCGTCGCGATCTGCAGTAGCTCGCATCCGAACCGGATCGTGGGTGCGAGCGTGGTGTCCGAGGTCATGTACTGGCTCCCGACGATCGCCGCGACGCCTTCGAGGCGCGGGATTCGCTCCAGCATACGCCGCGCGACATTGGCGTGCTTGCGAAAGACCGCGAGCGCGGCCGCATCGAGCGTGCCCGCGTGCGCGGCCTCGATCGTAGCGGCCTCGAGAGAGACACACCCGAGCTGCGATAGCATCGCCGCGATCTCGATCTGCCACTTGTCGTCGATGTCGAGCTTCGCGAGGGCATGCCGCACGATCGCGGTGATGCGATTGGACGCGCTGAACGCCAACGGCTGCACGAGGCCGAGCAGATCGGTCAACACGCCGACCGTCTTGTGCAGCGTTTGCTCGAGCAGCGTGCGCTCCATTTGGAGGAGCTCGTGCTGTCGGAAGGCCGCAGCCACCGCGTCGAGCAGGACGGGCGTATCGCAGGGCTTCAGCAGCAAGCGAAAGATGCTGCCCTCGTTGATCGCCGCGGCAGCCTCGTGGAGATCCGAATGCCCCGTGAGCAGCATGCGGATCGTGTCGGGGTATGCCTCGCGAACGCGCGCGAGGAACGTGGCCCCGTTCATGCCCGGCATGCGCATGTCCGACATGACAACCGCGAACGGCTGTGCGGCCAGGGCGCGCAGTCCGTCCTCACCGCTGGTCGCCGTGACCACCTCCCATTCCAGCGCGAGGTGGTTCTCGAGGCTCTCGAGAACGCGCGGTTCGTCGTCGACGCAGAGGATCGCGGGCCCGCTCACGAGGTCACCAACCTGCGCGCGCGGAACATCGTCATCTCGGCGAGTGGCCCGAGCGAGTCGATGTAGGCGGCATCGATGTCGAGGGGAAGGCCGACGCTCTCGTCGTACGCGGCCTCCGCGATGTGCAGCGCGGCGAGCGCATCGATGTGCGGTGGCCGGCCCGCCCTCGACGGGAGGTGGTGATGGCGCACGATGTCTGCGATGTCGCTCATCTCGAACAGCTCCAGGATCTCGGCGCCGAGCGCGGCATGATCGATGCCGAACTCCGCGCGCTCGATCTCGACGATCGAGAGCTCGCCCTTCGCCCGCTGCTCGGCGCACCGCGCGACGCGTGCGGGATCCTGGGTGTGCAGGGTTAGCGTGCCGAGATCGTGGAGCAGCGCGCATAGATACGCGTGTTCGCTGTCGTCGGTGCAGATCGCTGCAGTGACACTGGCGATCTTGAGACACCGGTCGCGCTCCTCGCGAAACTCCCTCGTCGTCGGGAGCCGGCTATAGAGCTCCATCGCGAGCGCGAGCGCGCGAACGCCGTCGAGGCCGATCCGCTGTACCGCGGAAGCGACCGTCGGCGTGCGTGCGCCGCCGAAGATCGCCGAGCTCGCGGCCTGCACCACCTTCGTCGCGAGCCCGACATCGGCGGCCACGGCCTGCGCGACATCGGCGATCGAGGAATTCTCGTTGCTCGCGACATCGCGCACGTGCCGCAGCCACTTGTGGTCGTGCGGTGTCTCGCTGATCAGCCCGAGGTTTCTCCGCAGTTGATCGTCTTGCACCACCGAGCGAATCCGCAGCGCGCGCTGAATCGTCGCGACGAGAGAGGCCTCGTCGCACGGCTTGGCCAGGTATTGGTGCGCGATCGTCAACGCCCGCATCGCCCTCTGCATCTCGGCGTCGCCGGAGAGCACCACGCGCATCATGTGCGGATGCTCGCGAAGGACGTGCTGCAACAGGTCGAGGCCGTCCATGCCGGGCATGCGCATGTCGGTGACGAGGATGTCGAACGGCTCCTCGGTGCGCAGCGTGTGCAGGGCAGCGTCGCCGCTGGACGCGAACGAGGTCTCCCACTCGGTGCGATCGAACAGGAGGTTCTCGATGCCCTCGAGGATGCGCTGCTCGTCGTCGACGAACAGGATACGCGGTGCGGCGATCACGGGAGCCTCCGCAGCCTCTGGGTTCCGACGCGCGTGGTCGGGAGCGTGATCTGGAACTCGGTGCCACGCGTGGGCGACCCCGGCGTTGCATCGCTGCGCGCATCGATCGTTCCACCGTGCTTGTCGACGACGATCGAGTGCGCGATCGCGAGACCTTGTCCGGAGCCCTTGCCGACGGGCTTGGTCGTGAAGAACGGGTCGAAGATTCGCGTGCGGATCGCCTCGGGGATTCCGGTGCCGTTGTCGCGGATCGAGACGCAGACGTTGTCGCCATCGGACCACGTGCGGATCCAGATCCGTCCCGTGAGGACGGCGTCCGCCGGAGGATGCGCCTCGGCGACCGCGTGCGCCGCGTTGACGAGGATGTTGAGCAGCGCCTGGTTGATCTCGCTCTGCAGGCCGAGCACCGGCGGGAGGGTGGGCGAGAGATCGACCTCGAGGCCTGCGGCGTACTTCCATTCGTTGCGCGACACGGCGACCGTCGAGGTGACCGAGTGATTGAGATCGAATGGCGAGCGCTCGCCGGTGCCGGGATGCGAGAACTCCTTCATCGCGCGGACGATCTTGCTGACCGCGTCGACACCCTCGCACGTGCTCTCGATCGCTCGGGGCACGCGCTCGTGGAGTCGCGCCAGCTTGCGCTGCCGATCGGGCGGCAGCGTCGACGGATCGAGGCGCGAGCTCACGTCGAGGAGCTCGACGAATGCCTTCTCGAGAAAACGCGCGTTGTCACCGATGTACTGCATCGGCGTGTTGATCTCGTGCGCGATGCCCGCGGCGAGCTGTCCGATCGCTTCGAGCTTCTGCGCTTGAAGCAATTGGCTCTGGGTCTGCCGGAGCTCGTCGACTGTTCTCTCCAGCGCTTCCTTCTGCGTCGCGAGCTCGCGCGTGCGCAGCGCTACGATTTGTTCGAGGCCGGACATCCGCACCATCACGCTGAGGTCGCTCGTCTGCGCGAAGCCCTTCTCGACGCTATCGGCGAGGACCGTGATCGTCCGATCCTGTGCCGCGACGGTGCGTTCGAGCTTCGCGATCTTGCCGGTGTTCATCGCATGGCTCCGAGCATGAAGCCCGTGAACGTCTGGTTCGCGTGAAGCGCGTTGCATTGCTCGCCGAACGTGGAGAACCCGATCACGTTCTGTGACGCGAGGAAGCCGCCGACACTCTCGGTGAGGTTCTCGCGCTGGATCTCGAGTCGACGGAGAATGCAGTCGAGGCCGAGGACGAGCACCGGCGCGCCGACGCGCTCGGCTGCTTCCGTGAACGCGACCTCGAGCGCCTCGAGGATGCCCGTGCTCCTGCCGAGCCGGAGAACGAGCCCGGGCTCGATCGCGCAGAACAGCTCGAGCGATCCGTCCGGACGTATGGCGCGCACGCTGCGAATGTAGTGCTCGTCGCCGATGTTGAGGATCAGCGGGTGCTGCGCGATCCGAGCGTCGGTGAGCTCGTCGACCTCGACGCCGATCGCCATCGCGTAGGCCTCGACGGCGGGGAGTCCATTGATCTCGTGGACCGTGCGCTTCGACGGCGTCGCGGACGTGATCACCATGCGGTGCTCCGTCGGTACGTGATGCTGCGCCTTGAGCGCGGTGATCTTGCGGCGCGTGGTGAAGATGTGGAGGACCGCGGCGTTCTGCCGGAACGCGCCGTCGAAGAACACCATCGTGCGCGCGAACTTCAGGTCGTCGCCCGCCGACCCACCGACCACCGGAAGCTGCGGGATCGCTCCGTGGATCGCTTCCATGAGCCGCTCTTCGACATTGGCGAGTCCATCGACGAGGAGCACGCCGAACACCTGGACGTCCGGTGTGTCGAGGACATTCGACGCCTGGACATTCTTCGCCATGGTGGCGACGGATCTCTCGAGGTCGGTGAGCGACGGGATCAAGAACGACGCGACATCGAGATCGTCGAACACCGCAGCGGCGGTGACATCGCCTTCTTCGAAGCCGGCGGGGCCGATCTGCCCGGCTGTGGTGCACGCGATGACGGGGACGTGAAGCGAGGCGAGCTCCGTAGCGAGTGCGTCGAGATCCGTCGTCGCGGCCGCGAACGCGAACACGCAACGCGGCCGGTCGGCACCGATCTCGAGCCTGTCGACCAGAGACCGATGGTGTCCGGGTGTCGCGCTGGTCCGTGTGATTCGCATTGAACGAGACATCGACCCTCGGTTTGCAACTTGGAGGGCGGAGGACGCGCTGTGTTTGCGCGAATTCGGCGGAGCTGTGTGCAGCGCTACGGATCGATCGCCAAGCCGCAGAAACGGACATTACCGATCGTTCCCAGCGCAAGCCGTGCGCGAATTCGCGCCAGATCCGCGCAATCGCCCGGCACGACCACTGCAAACGCTGCGTTCCATGCGCAGAGGGCGAGTGGCGTTACAGGTTCTAGGCGCAGTCATCGCGACGAGTGGGGTCGCGCTGATCGTCCAGGCGCTGAACGCCTACACGGCTCCGCCGATCTCGTTGCTCATGATCCCGATCATCGTGGCGGTCTATTTCGGTCGCCTCCCGTCGGGACTCGCGGCGACAGCGACGGGAGCGGTGTGGACAACTGTCGCCGCGGACGACGGGGCGAGCCTCGTGTGGCTGCGCCCGGTCACCCTGCTGGTCGTCGGTGTGACGATGTCACTCGCGATCGAGGCGCTGCATCGATCGAGGATGCAGACCGAGGCGGAGCGACGCGACGCGCTCGACAGCAAGAATCGCTTCTCGCGCGTGTTCTATTCGAGCCCCACCGCGATGTGTCTCAGCCGGCTCGACGACGGAACGGTCGCCGAGATCAACGCCGCCTACAGCAGCCTGTTCGGTCCGACGCCGAGCCAGGTCGTCGGTCGCACGCCGCAAGCCGCCGGCGTGTTGTTTCAAGACGGCCGGCGCGAAGCGCTGTTCGACAAGATGCGTGTCCAGGGGTGGATCCGCGACGAGGAGGTCGTCGTCGAGACCCGCTTCGGTCGCCGCGAGATCGCGGTGTCGAGCCAGGTCGTCGAGCTCGGCGGCGTGCAGTACTCGGTCGCGACGTTCCTCGACATGACCGAGCGCCGGCGCGCCGAGCGCGAGGCATCGGAGAGCCAGGCCCGGCTTCGCGAGCTGGCCGAGAACGTCCAAGAAGTGTTCTTCGTGTTCAGCGCGGACGGTAAGAAGGTCGAGTACATGTCGCCGGCGTACGAGCGCGTGTTCGGCCGCAGCCTGGCGAAGCTCGACCGCGAGCCGCTCGATTGGGTGCAGTCCGTCCACCACGACGATCGCCCCCGGCTCCTCGCGCTTCTCGGCAAGCCGCTCGAGACGCGTCACGACGATTCGTTCCGCATCGTGCTGTCCGACGGGACCGTGCGAACTCTGAAGACCACGTTCTTCCCGATCCGCGACGCGAACAACGCGGTCGTTCGCGTCGGTGGCGTGTCGTCCGATGTCACGCAAGAGCTCGAGCTCGAGGAGCAAGTGCGTCAGTCGCAGAAGCTCGAGTCGCTGGGCCTTCTGGCCGGTGGTGTCGCGCACGACTTCAACAACATCCTCGCGGTGATCGGCTCCAATGTCGGCATGCTGGGAGAAGTGGTGCCCGCTGGCGACGCCGATCTCGTCGACGAGATCGAGAAAGCGGTCACGCGCGGCGCGGGTCTCACCCGCCAGCTCCTCGCGTTCAGCCGCCGTCAGGTGATCGAGCCCGTCGTTCTCGACGTGAACAAAGTCGTCGAGGAGACGCGCAAGATGCTCCGCCGCATGGTGGGCGAAGACGTCCGCCTGTCGTGCTCGCTCGATCCCGAGCTCCACCCGGTCGTGATGGATGCCGGCGCGCTCGTGCAGGTGATGATGAACCTCGCCGTCAACGCACGCGACGCGATGCCGCGCGGCGGCGATCTGACGATGACCACGCGCAACGTCGGCAACGACGTCGTGCTCGAGGTCGCCGATACGGGGTGTGGAATGTCGCACGAGGTCGTCAGCCGGATCTTCGAGCCGTTCTTCACGACGAAGAGCGCGGGGAAAGGTACCGGTCTCGGACTCTCGGTGGTGCACGGCATCGTCGAGCAAGCCGGCGGACGCATCGAGGTCACGAGCCAGGTCGGGGTGGGGACGACGTTCTCGGTCCACTTTCCCGCGTCGGCGTCGGAGCTGTCCGCCAACCATCGCGACCACGGACCCGACTACACGGGGCACGAGACGATCCTGCTCGTCGACGACGACATGTTCGTCCGCACCTCGGCGGCGCGTGCCCTCCGCACGAAGGGCTACACGGTCCTCGAAGCCGGCAACGGCGTCGAGGCGCTGGAGCTCCTGACCGATCCATCGATCGCGCTCCTCGTCACCGATGTCGTGATGCCGGGGATGGACGGTCGCCAGCTCGTCGAGGCGGCCCGGGCCCACCGCCCGTTGCTGCCGGTGCTGTACACGAGCGGGTACACCGACGACGCGGTGCTCCAGCACGGAATCCAGCACGTCGAGGTCGCGTTCCTCGAGAAGCCGTTCCGCACGGTACAGCTCGCGGGCTGCGTGCGACGCCTGCTCGACGAGCCGCACGCGCAACCCATGCGCTGGAAAGCGTCGTAGCGCGAAGATTGCGCGATCGGCGCCCGTTTCACTGGTGCAACCGTTGCAGCGCTACCCGATATGTCGAATCGACACGAGGTCCGCGCGTACAACTACATCAACCGCTCGTATGCCGACGTCCGCCGTGACCTGCTGGCGCAACCACTGGACGTCTTTCGTCGGGCCACGGCCCACTCGTCCGGCCCCGAGTTGCACGCGTCGACCGGCGTCATCGATCTGAGCGCGGAGATCGTGATCGAGATCCTCGGGGTCGAAGAGCCATCGCCGCAGCGCGCGAACCTGAATGTCATGTGGAAGGCATCGCGCCGCCCGGGGTTGTTTCCCACGATGCACGCGAAGATCTCGATCTATCCGCTGACCCCGACCGAGACCCAGCTCGAGCTCGAGGGAATCTACGATCCGCCGATGGGCGTGCTCGGAGAGGTCGTCGACGCGGTCGTGCTTCGCGACGTCGCGCGTGCCTCCGTCCAGCGGTTCGTCGACGACACGGCTGCGTACCTGCGCTCCGCGCCCCCGTGAACTGCCGCCCCGCGCGCGCGAGGGTATGCTGCGGCGATGGAGAACCTCCGCGATGCGACGGTCACCGATGCGCGAAGCCCCGGAGGCACGCTGCTCGCGACTCCCCTCGCCACCGGTGATGTCCTCGGCGGGCGCTATCGCATCGTGCGCTTCGTCGCCGCCGGCGGGATGGGCGAGGTCTACGAAGCGGATGATCGGCTGCTCGGTGATCCGGTCGCGGTCAAGCTCCTGCGCACCGACCTCATTCGCAAGCCCGGGGCACAGGCGCGCTTCGCCGACGAGATCCGGCTCGCTCGCCGCGTGACCCACCCGAATGTGTGCCGCGTGTTCGATGTCGGCGTCGACGGAGAGCGCGTGTTCTACACGATGGAGCTCCACCGCTGCGGGACGCTCAAGTCCGCGTTCCAGCAGCGCGGGCGCTACACGGTGAACGAGCTGCGACCGATCGTGCAGCAGATCCTCGCGGGCATCGGCGCGGCGCACGCGGCCGATGTGGTTCACGCGGATCTCAAGCCATCGAATGTCCTGGTCGGCGAGAACGGCCGCGTCATCGTCACCGACTTCGGCCTCGCGTTGCCGTGTTGCGCGACGCTCGGCTGTACGTGCGAGATGCCTCATCTCGTCGGCACGCCGGCGTATATGGCGCCGGAGCAGGTCACCGGCGGCATGGTGCTCGACGGCACGGATCTGTTCTCGCTCGGCGTGATCCTGTTCGAGCTCCTCACGGGCGTACTGCCGTGGACGGGCGAGACACCGCAGGCGCTGGCAAACGCGCGCTTGGTCGGCGAGGTTCCGTCGCCGCGCGCGCTTCGGCCCGACATCGATCCGGTCTGGGATGCCGTGACCCGGCACTGTCTGCAGCGTGATCGCGAGCAGCGTCCGCCGAGCGCGGCAGCGGTCGCCGAAGCGCTCGGCCTCTTACCGCGCGCGTGAATGCGTCCCCATCGCCCCGTAGCGACCATCGCGATCGTCACGTTCGCGGTGTTGGTCTTCGAGCTCACGTGCACGCGGCTGTTCGCGTACATCGGTAGCTCGCACGCGACGTCGACGGCGCTGTCGATCGCGCTGCTCGGGCTCGGCGTGGGCGCGGCGATCCGCGTCCGTGCACCGCGCGCGGCGGGACCGGCCGCGATCGGGCTCGCGGTGTCGCTCGCGTGCGTGGCCGCGGCGGCGATCGGCGGCGCGTCGTTGCCCGTGCTCGTCGTCGTGTCGCTCGGTCCGTTCGCGTTCGCGGGCATGCTCGTGTCGGACGCGTACGCCGCGCGCGGGAGCGAGGCCGCACGCGCGACGTATGCGGTGGATCTGTTCGCCGCGGCGGTCGGGTGCCTCGTCACGCCGCGACTGCTCGGACCGCTCGCGCCGACGGAGATCATGCTGGCGCTCGGTGTCGTCAGCTGCGGCCTGGCCGCGATGCGCGATGGTGGGCGGCGCACGCGGATCGCGGTGGCGCTGATCGCCGCGGCGCAGATCGGTGCGCTCGTGCTCGCGCGCGCTGGCGAGCTGCCGGATGGTCCCCTCGAAGCGCTGCTCGATTCGGATCCCGGATCCGAGAAGGCGATCGTCGACACGCGAACGTCGTCGCGCGACGTGCTCGACTCCGTGTGGAGCCCGCTCGGCCGGCTCGATGTCCGGCGCGCCGTCGACGAGGACGATCCGCGGCTCGGCGTGTTCACCGACGGGATGAGCCCGACGTACATGGTGGAGCACGCGCATCCCGCCGCGTTCGAGACCACGTGGGGCTTGCTCATGTCGCTGCCGTATCGCGCGCTGCATCCGGATCGCGTGCTCGTGCTCGGTGCGGGGGCGGGTGCGAGCGTGTGGCTCGCGAAGAAGTACGGCGCGACGACGATCGACGCCGTGCAGCCTGGCGTCCGGCTGTTCGTCGAGGATGCGCGCCGGCACCTCGCCGATACCGCCGAGCGCTACGATCTGATCGAGCTCGCGTTGGCGCTGACGGGAAACGCGCACGCGCAACCGTCGGGGATGGAGGCGCACCTGTACACCGTCGAAGCGGTGGAGCTGTACCTGCGCCGGCTGACGCCGGCGGGATCGCTCGTGCTGGTTCACAGCGATCCGGGCAATGCATATCGCCAGCTGCTCACGGTGATCGAGGCGCTCGCGCGGCTCGGTGTCGATCGCGCGCGCGCGCTCGAGGGCATCGCGGTGCTTCGCGATCCGCGGCCGGGCACGGCGTATCGCTACTTGCTCGTGGTCCGGACATCTCCGATGCCGCTCGACATCGCGGACGGCCTCGATCTTGATCCGGCGGAGATGTTGTGGGGACCGGGCGACTCGGCGGAGCGCCAGACCGAGCTGCTCGATCCCGCGCGGCTCGGCGCGACGGGCCGCGATGATCTGTCGCCGGTCCACGACGAGCGCCCGTACTTCTTCCAGAACACGAAGGGCCTCGCCGCGACGGCGCTCGCCGAGCCCGGTCGGTTGATCGTGCTTCTCGGCGCGGTTCTTCTCGTGATCGTGCTGATCGTCGAGAGACGCCGCGATGCGCGCTCGTTCGTCCGCCCGGCGCTCGTCGCCGGCGGGCTCGGTGGCGCATTCCTGTGCGTCGAGCTCGCGCTGATCCAGCGGTTCACGCTCGCCGCGGGCGGGACGCTCTACGCGGTGTCGTTCGTGCTGTTCTGTCTGCTCGCGTGGAGCGCCGTCGGCGCGCTGCTGCTCGGCGAGCGATGGCGCCGTCGCCCGCGCGGCGTGTCGTGGGCGGCGATCACCGCGGCGCTCGCCATCGGCGCGACCGCCGTGCTCGTCCGGCACGTCGAGTGGCTCGACGCGATCGCGAGCGATCCGGTTCGCTTGCTGCTGATCGCGGCGCTCCTCGCGCCGACCGGGCTCGCGATCGGTGGTCCGTTTCCCGTGCTGCTCGCGCACCACGGGGATCCCGCGACTCGCATCGCGAGCCTGTGGGCGATCAACGGTGCCGCGTCGGTGGCCGGTGGAATCATCGCGGTCCTCGTGCTGCGCGTCGGCGGCTCGACGCATGCCCTCGTCGTCGCCGCCGCCGCCTACGCGGTGGTCGCCGCCGTCGCGCCGCCCGCGGAGTGAGTTTCGTGTGTGCGAGCGACGTGCGTGTGGCATCGTCAGGGCGTGCGCCCACGCGACGCTATCTTGCTCGCTGCAGGGATCGTGTTCGTCGTGTCGGTGTTCGTGCCGTTCGGCGAGACGATCCTCTATCCGCTGACGCTGTTCACGACGTGGGTGCACGAGATGGGGCACGGGCTCACCGCGCTGATCTTCGGCGGCGAGTTTCACCGGCTCGAGATCTTCGCGAGTGCAGGCGGCCTCGCGCAGTCGTCGGTGGCCGATGGCGTGCCGCGCGGCATGACGGCGCTCGGTGGATTGCTCGCGCCTCCGATCCTCGGCGCGCTGATCCTCGGGCTCGTGCACACGCCGCGGCGCGCGCGCATCCTGCTCGCAGGGCTCGCGATCGCGCTCGTGGTCTCGCTCGTTCTCTATGTGCGCTCCGTGACCGGCTGGATCGCGATGCCGATCGTCGCGGCGCTCCTCGGGTGGGCCGCGTGGCGCGGCTTCGCGGAGACCCCCGAGCGTCGCGTGATCCTCGCGCAAGCGCTCGGCGTCCTGCTCGCGTTCGACACGCTGACGCGGATGGTGTCGTACGTGTTCAAAGCGAAGGTCGTCGTCGACGGACAGACGCACGGCAGTGACATCACGCGCGTCGCCGAGCACCTCGGCGGTCACTACCTGCTGTGGGGCCTCGCGGTCACCGTGTTCGCCATCGGCCTCCTCGCACTCGGGCTGTGGCGCGCGTGGGGACGTCCCGAGCCCACGGCGAAGCCCGCGCGCAGGCAATGAGCAAAGGCGTCATCATCATCGCCAACCAGCGCATCCCGGTCGAGGCCGACGTGGTGACGTGGGAGACGAGCGGGTGGAACGCGCGCATCGAGCAGTGCATCGCCACGAAGTCGAAGGCAAATCCATTCCCCGAGTGCCGGCCGATGCGACGCTGGTCGTACCGACCCAAGCTCGCCGGCATGGGCGACAAGCCGAGCCTGGCGGGCGCGCAGGCGGTGATCCGGCAGTTCGTCATCCATCACGATGGCGTCGAGAACAGCGACTCCTGCTTTCACGTCCTCCACAACGAGCGGAACTTGTCGTGTCACTTCCTGCTCGACTGGGATGGGACGATCTATCAGACGCTCGATCTCGCGTTCGCCGCGTGGCACGCCGCTGCGTGGAACCCGCACTCGATCGGCATCGAGCTCGCGAACCGCGGTGACGCGAAGGCATGGCCCGACTACTACGGCCGCATCGCGCATCGCGGGCCCGCGCGCGAGCGCCGCGCGATCCAGATCAACCGCGCGAAGATCCTCTCGTACGACTTCACGCCGGCGCAGAAGGCATCGTTCGGGAAGCTCGCGCTCGCACTGCAGCGCGTGCTCCCCAACTTGCCGCTCGAGTTTCCTCAAGCGAGCCCCGGCGTGCCGCTGTGGGGCACGCTGCCTCAGATCGATTCGCACGCGTTCGCGGGCTACGTCGGCCACTACCACCTGACCGAACAGAAGTGGGATCCGGGGCCGTTCGACTTCACGATGCTGAAGCGACTCCGCGGTCGGTTCTCGATGCCGATCTTCTGGGAGCCGCCCAAGGCCGGCGACATCGCTCCGTACGTCCCCGACGAGCACGGTGCCCTCGTCGCGGCGAGCGCGAAGCTCGATGCGATCGCCCTCGATGCCGACGCGGGTTACTTTCCCGTCGGTCCGTGGGGCGAATCGCGGCTGTGGCACGGTGGGCTTCACCTCGCGGGCAGCGCCGGTCAGCCGGTGTTCGCGCCGTTTCCGGGGCGCGTCGTGGCTGCGCGGATGGGCGCGGACACGGCGATCGGATCGACGAACTTCGTGCTGTTGCGCCACGATCTCGCGCTCGGTCCGCTGAAGACGCGGTTCTTCTCGCTGCACATGCACCTCGCCGATGCGACGAAGAGCGCGAGCCCACCGGCGTGGCTCGCCGAGAGCACGACGTGGAAGAGCGACTACAAACCCGGCGCGGTCATCCTGCTCGACGAGCCAGTGCTCGCGGCCGCGCACATCGGCGAGATGGGTAGCGCAGGACCGGATGGGCACCGGCGCGTGCAGCTCCACTTCGAGATCTTCTCGACGGGAGACTTGTTCTCGTCGCTGCCGAACACGCCGTGGGATCTCGTCGACGGCACGACCGGTGGACGGTTCTCGGATCTTCCTCGCATCGATCAGATGATCGACACGAACCACGATCAGCGGTTCGAGCGCAGCGAGCTCGCGACGTTCTTCGCCGGCGGTGGTGCGGGACAGACGCGCAACTTCGTCACGTTTCACGTCAGCGAGTGGACGGCCGATCCGAGCTGGAACGAAGCGCTGCGCGTTCCCGCCGACTTCAAGGACATCCCGCCGAGCGAGATCGACGCGATGGTCGCGGAGCAGATCACGCCCGGGCTGTGGTGGGATGCGCGCGTCGCGAAACACGCGAAGCTGCCGCCCGACGGTGTCGTGTATCACTACCACCCGATCGCGTTCATCGCGTGGTTCAACGAGCAGCTGCTGCTCAACGCGCAGCCCGCAGCGGCGATCGATCCCGATGCCACGTCCAAGGTCCCGACGGGGATCACCGACGATCGCGACGGCGAGGGAATGGGCGAAGCGCCCGAGCCGACGACCGATCCGTGCAATCAAGGCCTCACGCTCGAGAAGCTGAGCCACGGCTTCGACGAGCCCGACTGCCCTTGACTCACCGATGCCGCCGCTCGTGCGATGTTGCATGATGAGCCCACCGTGATCGCGACCATCGATGTGGGCCCTCTTCGCGCAGGGGATCCGGGCGGCCAGGTCGCGAGCGCGATCGACCGCGCCTGCCGGGAGCTCGGATTCTTCGCCATCGTCGGCCACGGCATCTCGTCGCAGCTCGTGGAGGACCTGCGACGCACCGCGGCCGCGTTCTTCGCGCTGCCCCATGACCGCAAGCTCGCGCTGGCGATGGTGCACGCCGGTCGGCGCTGGCGCGGATACTTCCCCCTCGGCGGCGAGCTGACATCTGGCGTCCCCGATGCGAAGGAGGGCCTCTACTTCGGCAGCGAGCTCCCTCTCGACGATCCGCGCGTGATCGCGGGCGTGCCGCTGCACGGTCCGAACCTGTGGCCGGCCGATGTTCCAGAGCTGCGCCCCACGGTGCTCGCGTGGATCGCCGCAGCCGCCGAGGTCGCGCAGCTCGTGATGTCCGCGATCGCGCGCGCACTCGGCCTCGCGCCGGACTACTTCGTTCGCACGTGCATGGACGATCCGACGCTGCTGTTCCGGATCTTTCACTATCCGCCGACGACGGGTGACGAGTGGGGCGTCGGCGAGCACACCGACTACGGGATCCTCACGCTGCTCCTACAAGACGACGTCGGTGGGCTCGAGGTGCGTTCGCGTGGTGCATGGATCGCCGTGCCGCCGGAGCGCGGTGCGATCGTGTGCAACATCGGCGACATGCTCGATCGCATGACCGGCGGCGTGTATCGCTCGACCCCGCATCGCGTGCGGAACGTGTCCGGACGCGATCGCTACTCGTTCCCGTTGTTCTTCGATCCGGCGTGGACCGCGCGCGTCACGCGGGTGCCCGGCGCGCCATCGCCCGATGACGACGCAGAAGCGCGCTGGGATCGAGCGAGCGTGCACGCGTTCGATGGCACGTGGGGCGAGTATCTGATGACGAAGATCGCGCGCGTGTTTCCGTCGCTGTTTCAGGCGCTGTGAGCGGTCACGCCTTCTTGACGAACTCGGACTTGAGCCCCATCTGGCCGATCCCGTCGACACGACAGTCGATGTTGTGATCGCCATCGACGAGCCGGATCTTCTTCACCTTCGTGCCGGCCTTGAGTCCGGTCGGTGACCCTTTCACCTTCAGATCCTTGATCAAGACGACCGTGTCGCCGTCCTGGAGAACGTTTCCGACGGCGTCTCGCACGACGAGCTCCGTCTCGCCGGGCGATTCGAGCGTGCGCGGCGCATCCTCGGCAATCCCTCGCGACCACTCGTGTCCGCACTCGGCGCACACGAGGAGGCCCGACGGGTCTTCGTAGGCGAGGGACGAATTGCACTTCGGGCAGGCAGGCAGGTCGCTCATGACCGTGTGTGTACCAGGACTGTGCCCCAGCCGCGCCCGGCGAGTGCATCGAGTGTCGGCGCGTCGAGCGGTGGTAAGCGCTCGATGTACCAGCGCAGGTGCGAGTATCGGTGCAGCAGCGCGTACGCGAGGATCCGCCGCGCGAACGATTCGTCGAGATCGCGGTAACCGTATGCACGAAGGAGCGTGCGCAGCAGTCGCGGATCACCGCACGACACGAACACGCCGACCGATGCGAGCTCGTAGTCGGCCGCGCCGGACATCGCGGGCTCGAAGTCGAACAGGCCCGAGAGCTCCCACCCGCGCGCGCCCTCGCGCACGAGCAGGTGCTCGCGCATCACCTCGGTGTGCAGCATCACCCGCGGCGCCGAGTCGTCGAGGGGCGTACCGTCGAGGAACGCCGGAATCTGCGCGAGCCAGGCGTCGTCGAGCCCCTTCGCTCGCTGGCGCTCGACAGCGGTCGCGCGCTGCTCCGCGACGAACGCGCACCAGTCCGCGGGCCCGATCGCCGGGATCACCGGAACCGCGTGCAGCGCGGCGAGCGCCTCGCCGAGCGCGGCGAGCAGGCGTTCGCGAGAGGTGGCGTCGATCCGAGGCCACGCCGTCGCGAGGCTCTCGCCGCGCAGGCGATCCATGAGCACGTAGCTCCACCCGTCGTGCTCGCCGACCTGTTCGATGCGAGGTGTCGGAATCGGCAGCGCACCCGCGAGCGCAGCGAGCACCGGCGCTTCGGTCTCGTACTCCGATCGGTACACGGCGGGATACAGCTTGAGCACGCGCGTCTCGCCGATCGCATAGACCGGGAGCGATCCGTCGGCGAAGCGCGTCACGTCACCGTCGATGTGATGGCGCGCGAGGATCGCGTCGACGCCGGGGCGCAGCACCACTTCGTCGCGGCGAATCGCGGAGTACTCGGCGGGACTCGAGATCACCGGCAGTGTCATCGATCACCGCGTGAGGTCGGCGAGCGAACGTCCGCGCCATCGAATACCGTCGCGGGCGAACGCTTCGCGGATCGCATCGATCGACAGCGCGAAGTGCGCGCTGCCGCCCGCGTGACCTTGCCGCAAGAACGACATCACGCCGAGCAGGTGACCATCGCGGTGGAACAGTCCGCCGCCGCTCGAGCCGGGCGCGATATTCGCGTCGGTCTGGAGGATGCGCACCGACTGGCCGTCCTGCGTGGTCCAGTGGCGAACCGCGCCGAGCGTGCCGGCGCTGTAGCTCCACGCGAGTCCGAGCGGATTGCCGATCGCGAACACCTCCGCGCCGACCTTGCCGACGCCGCCGCCGAGCGCCGTGACGCCGAGGTGCTCGGGGTTCGCGACGTGGCCCTCGACGAGCGCGAGATCGATTCCCTTGGATGCTCGCCACACGCAGCTCATGCGGACGGCTTCTCCCGACACGGTCATCGCTTCGAGCGCGCACAGCCGCGACCGATCGTCGCTCTCGACGACATGGCGGTTCGTGAGGATCGCGATGTGGTTGCCATCGCGCGCGATGATGATGCCGGAGCCATTCCATCGCTGATCTCCGTCGCGCGCCTGGAGGAACACGTTCGACACGATCGCGGCGCGAATGTGGGGCGAGACATGATCGAGCTCTTCGCGCGTCGGCGGCTTCGGGAGCGCGTCGTCGTCGCCGCCGCGCCCGTGCTCGGACGGAACCACGGGCCGCTGCGGCGCGGGGCCCACGGGCGCCTCGTCGGCGGCGAGACCGGCGCCACAATCGATGCAGATGATCCGCGCACCATCGCGGACTCGCGGGCGCACCGAGTCACACCGCGTGCAGCGGCCGAGCGCGTGGTCCTTATCGAACATCGTGCGTCCCGATTCGCGCAGATGCGATTCCCACGAGCTCGGGCAACGCAGGCCTTCGCCGCGCCGCTTGACGAGCGCGTGCGCGGGCGTGCAACACATGCAGCCGCCCCACTCGGTCTCGCCGGCGCGCGTGGGCCGGCCGCGCGGATCGAGCACGTACTCTTCGCCGCTGCTCGGCACGACGAGCTTGCCGCCGCGCTGCGCGAGCGTCTGTCCGGTCTCGTCCTCGTAGTGGGCGACGATCACGTCATCCTCGATGCGGACCCACGGCGATCGCCACGCGGTGGTCTGCTCGCGAGCCGACGCGCGCGCCTCGGCGAGCGGATCGCGCAACATCCCGACGAGCACCGCGGCCGCCTCTTGGGTGGCCAAGCGTCCGCATAGCGCGGCGAGCGCCGTCGACGCTTCGCTGACCGCGATGCGCTCCAACGCGAGTCGCAGATGACGGGGCAGGGCTTCGCCCGAATCCGCGGTGCGCGCGATCACCCAGCTCGCCGACACGACGGTGATCGGCGGCAGCGGCTTGGCCTTGCGCAGATCGTCGACGACGAGCTCCGCGTGGCGGCGCAGCTCCACGCGCGTGCTCTCGCGGACGTACGGCGCCGCATACACGAGCGCCGGTCCGAGCGACGACCACAGCGCGGGCATGCGCCCGATCGCGTCGAGGAGCATCGGCACGTGCAGCGCGACCTCGCTCGCTTCGCCGTCGGTGAGGCGCATCACGAGCCCCTCGAGCTGCGCGCGATCCATGTCGACGATGCGAGACAGAAGCGCGGGGGACAGCGTCAGGCCACCGAGCGCGATCATCGCGTCGTCGATCGCCGCGTGCGCGATCGGCGCGGCTCCGAGCCGATGTCGCGCGCGCTCGAGCAGCGGGAGCAGCTTGTCGGCCCCCGATAGCTGCGTGGCCTGCCGGATGAGGGCGCGGCAGATGTACGCCACGAGGTGCTCGTTGCCCTTGTGCAACGTGACCTTCGCCGCCGCGGCGAGCGCGTGCGGTCCGCGCTGCTCGATCCTCTCGACGATCGCGATCCGATCGGAGCCCTTGACCGCGGTGAACAGATCGATCACCAGCTTGTCCAACGATTCGGCCGTGGGCGAGACCACGGCGGCAGGCGCCTCCGGAGCTGGAGGCCGCAGCAGCGCACGGAGCTTCACGCCATGCGGCTCGAGGTACGGATCGCCCGAGGCCGCCCAGCGCTGCGCGGGCTCGACGAGAAACTCGTCGCCCGCCCGCGCGAGCTCCGCGAGCGCCCTCACCGCGAACGCTCGATCGTCACCATCGTGGTTCGCAGCGTGCGCGAGGAGATCTCGCATCGCATCGCGGTAGCCCGCGCGCTGGAGGATCTCGATGATGCCGAGGCGCACGGTGCGATGCGGATGCGCGAGCCCCTTCACGCACGGGGCGACGTCGCCGTCGGTCTCGCGCACGACCTCGTCCGCGATCTGCTGCCGTTGCGAGAACGTCGCGAGCTCCAGCTTCCGGTAGAGGGCCTCGAGGTCCATCGGTTCGCCAACGAGTCTAGCGAATCTCCCGTGGGGCGCATGGCTCGACACTTGCCTACTCGATGCTCATGAAGATTTTCAGCTTGAGAAACCTGATCGGAATCGCCGCCATGGGTGCCTCGTACGCGTACGTGCGCAAGCAGGGCGGTCTGAAGGCGACGTTCGACAAGCTCGCGTCGAAGAAGGACGCGATGCTCGATGCGGTTCCGGACCACCTGGGAGACCTGCGCAACAGCACGCGCGACTTCGCCGAGAAGACGCTGTAAGCCGTCGCCGTGCGCGAGGGCACGAGTGGCCCGCACGGCATGCCCTGAGCGCGCGCACTCCTGGCGATCGGCGGTAGACTGCACTCGTGCGGCTCGCCGTCGTCCTCGCCTTCGTCGGTTGCTCGGCCCCCGCGCGTGACGCGTCGATCGATGCGCAGGCCGACGATGCTCCGCCGGTCGATCCCCCGCTCGAGCGGCGCGTCACCCACGTTCTCGTCGGCGAGACCGCGATCATCTGGGCACACGGGAGCTTTCCGCCATGCTCGCTCGAGTTCGGCTGCTCGACGCGCGGACCCGCGTTGACCTACTGGAGTCGCTCCGCGCGGATGGTCTCCAATCGCGTCGAGAACGGAACCGGATCGCTGCGCCTCGCGGGAACCGAAGACTCGTTCTTCGTGGTCGGCGGTCCCGATCACGATCAGATGTATCTGCGGCGCGTCGACGGGGCGACGGGCGTGAGCCTGTCGGTGCCCCGCTCGCTGACGGTGGGACCGGCGGTCGATGACACGTATGTCTATTGGGGCGAGTCATCGACCAGCGGGTACACGCTCTTTCGCGCGATCCGGACCGGCGACGGGAGCGATCGCTCGATCGTCGCGACGACGCCGACGAATGCACCACCGGCGCAGCTGACCTACGCCGCCGGGTATCTGTGGTGGCTCGATCCGGCGATGTCGCAGCGGATCACGCGCGTGCCGATCACCGGTGGCGCGATCGAAACGCTGGCGGTGTCCTCGGCGACACTCGCCGCCTACGACGACGTGATCTACGCGGGACCCACGCGGTCCAACGGCGACGGCACGTGGACGTCCGAGGTCGGTCACCTCGACGCGAACGGCGTGTTCGAGTCGACCGCGCCGCAGACGTCGAGTGACGGCGCGGTGGCGCGGTACATCGTGAAGACGGCCGACGGGCTCTACTGGAGCACCAACGACGGCAACGTGTACCGGACCGATCTCGCCGGTGGCGCGATCGAGACGATCGCTGCGCACGACACGGCGGGCTACGCGTTCGCGGTGTTGCCCGGCGAGATCCTCGTCGAGTTCACGCGCTCCGGGTTCCGGTCGATCCCGCGCTGATCAGCGCAGCGCGTACGTCATCGAGACATGCCCGCGCGGATACGCGCGCGAATCGACGAGGTTCAGCTTCGTGCGATCGAGATCCGGCGGCGCGATCGAGCGGCCCGCGCCGACGAGCACCGGCACCACGCGCAAGCGCAGGATGTCGATCAGGTTCTCGTCGAACAGCGCCTCGGTCAGCGTCAGGCTGCCCCAGACGATGATGTCGTTCGTGTATTTCTCGCGCAGCTGCACCATCGTGCTCTGCACGCTGTCGCGCTCGATCGTGACGGGCTCGAGCTTTCCCCACGGCGCCTTCTCGAGCGTCGACGAGAACACGTGCTTCGGGAGGCGATTGATCGGCTCGGCGACGCGCTCCTTCTCGGGATCCGCCTTCGGCCAGTAGTCCGCGAACATGCGATAGGTGTTCGCGCCGAACACGATCGCGTCGACGTGGGCGAGCATCTGCATCTGCTCGGGCTCCATATCGGAGAAGTCTCCCGCGGAGTCGAAGAAGTCGATGCCGCCCTTGCGCGCCTCCGCGAACCCATCCGCGCTGATGATCTGCTCGACGATGATCTTTCCCATGCGGCGTTGTACCGCGTGCGCGAGCCTCGCAGCACTCCAAGAGGGAGTGTCATCCGGGCCGACCTGGAAGCCACGATCGACGTGCGGATCGGAGTTGCGATCCGAGACCGACTCGAGCGGCGTTCTCCGATAGTCGCTCGCCCTAACGCGCGCGGAACGCCGCGTACGCCGCGAGGACCTCGCCGGGCGCCTCGACCTGCGGGTAGTGGCCCACGCGCGGCAGCCGCACGACCTCGGTGCCGGGACGGAGCTCGAGCAAGCGATCGATCATGTGCCCTCCGCTCACGGGATCGAGCGAGCCGTTGATCACGACGAGCGGCAGCGTCGCCGCGAGCAGCGCACCGACCCAGCGCTCGCGATTCGCGCGGCGCTCGGGCATGTAGCGGATCAAGCCGGCGAGGGCACGCATGCCGTCGTTCTTGGATGCGAGGAGCCAGAACGAGTGCAGCTCGTCGCGTGAAGGCGGCGTCGCGAAGATCGCGGAGAACGACCTCGTGAACGCGCGCTCGTTCGTCAGGCGAGCGACGAGGGGTCCGAGCGGCGACGCGAGCAAGCGCTGGATCGGACGCGCACGATGCGTCTCGGGAAACAGGCCGCCGTTGAGAAACGCGATCGACTCGAGCGGCGCGTCGCGCGCGAGTAGCTCTTGCCCGACCGTCACGCCGTAGTCGTGGGCGATGACGTGGAAGCGCGTCACGCCGAGCGTCGCGAGCAGCGCGAGCTGGAGATCGGTCTGCTCGAAGATCGAGTAGCGATGACCGCGCGGCTTGGCCGATTCGCCGAAGCCGAGCATGTCGAGCGCGATGACATCGTGCGTGGCCGCGAGCTCGGACCATACGGGCGCCCAGTCCCAGCTCGACGTCGGATAGCCATGCACGAGCAAGAGCGCCGGACCTCGACCCTCGCGGCGATAGAACATGCGATGGCCCCGGAGCTCGACGAAGGCCCCCGCGTCGCGCCAAGCGTCGATGGACATCACACCGCTTGATATCTCGACACCCACTGCGAGGAGAACCGACGTGTGCCGACAAAGGACCTAGTCAACGAGTCAGGTGGCCCGCGTCGCCGCCGCCTGGGAGCGGGGTCGCGCGGGTACATCGCTTGCTGGAACCCCTCCCATGCTCCGGTACGTCGCGCTCGCGGCACTCCTCGGATGCGGTTCATCCGCGCCGCCCGAGCGTGTCGACACGCGCGCGGCCGCCGAGCGCGGGCTGTCGCTCGCGGTCGACGAGTTCGTCGCCGCGGGGCGGACCCCGGTGGCCTATCGCGCGCTCGCGGCCTCCGCGCAGGCAGCGGTGGAGCTCGACGAGCGCATCGCGTCCGACGTCGAGCGCCGCTTGATGTCGCTCGCGCTGTTTCCGTTCGAGCAGGTCGCGACGGACAGCGCGGCCGTGCAAGCCGAGCGACTCGCGCTGACCGTGTGGCCGACGCTGATCGCGGGCGCGCCGGTCCCGCTGGCCGGCGAGGATGCATCCGCGTATCTCGAGCGGCTGTGCCGCGAGCGCGAGGAGCTCGCGTGCAGCACCGTGGTGCCCGAGTATCGCGCGCACGTGGTCTCCGCGCGGGCCGCCGAGCGCGCGCTCGCACGCACGACGAAGGCGATCGCGACCTGCGTCGAGTGCAACGACGATGGTTGGCGCGACATCCGCCGCGGATGGGAGAACGTCGTCCGGTCGACGACCGCCGCGCTCGCGGAGGTCGAGCACCGCATTGATCTCCAGACGTGGCCGACCGCGGGCGCGGGTGCGCTGCACGAGGCGCACGCGCCGAACGTCGAGATCGAAGTGGCCGAGAACGAGCTCGTGTTCGACTCTCTTCGCTACGTCAATTCGTTCCGCGTTCCGCTGTTGCGCGATGTTCGTGCGCGCGGCGTGATCGTGTTCTACGTGCATCCCGCTGCACCCGTGCGGCGGTTGACTTCGCTGTTGCGCGACGCGCGGAGCGCCGGATTCAAAGCGATCACGCTCGTCGCGCGCGAGTCCGCACCGCCGTGGAGCCGCCGCGCCTACGCGATCTCGACGTCCGCGGACATCCCGGTCGCTGCGGATGCTTCGGTCGACGCGTTCCTCCGCCGCCTCGATGCAGCGCAGCAGATCGCGTCGTTGCGATAGAGGCGCTGCTAGAGTGCGCGCGTGCCAGACGACGACACGGTTCGCCCCGACCTCGCCGAGCTCCGCAACCGAATCGCCGCGACGCTCGACGACGCGCGCCCCGATGCGGTCGCTCGTCGACGCAAGACCGGGCAGCGCACCGCACGCGAGAACATCGAGGCGCTGGTCGATCGCGATAGCTTCAGCGAGTACGGCGGGCTCGCGCTCGCCGCGCAGCGTGCTCGACATTCGATTCCCGAGCTGATCTCGTCGAGCCCGGCCGATGGGCTGCTCGCGGGCACGGCGACCATCGATGGCGCGCGCGTGATGGTGCTCGCGTACGACTACACGGTGTTCGCGGGCACGCAGGGCGGCATGAGCCACAAGAAGCTCGATCGCATGCTCGCGCTCGCGCTCGAATGGCAGATACCCGTGGTGTTGTTCGCGGAGGGCGGCGGTGGCCGGCCGAACGACACGGACATGCCGCTCGTCGCGGGTCTCGACACGCCGAGCTTTCACGCGTTCGCGAAGCTCGGTGGGCTCGTGCCGAAGATCGGCATCGTCTCCGGTCGGTGCTTCGCCGGAAACGCGGCGCTGCTCGGCCTCTGCGACGTGGTGATCGCGACGGAGAACAGTTCGATCGGCATGGGCGGCCCCGCGATGATCGAAGGCGGCGGCCTCGGCACGTTCAAGCCCGAGGAGGTCGGCCCGATCGAGATGCAGGCAAAGAGCGGCGTCGTCGATGTTCGCGTGGCCGACGAAGTCGCGGCGGTCGCAGTCGCGCGGCGCTACCTCGCGTACTTCACGCAGCCGAGCGCTGCGTGGACGTGCGCCGATCAAGCCGGGCTGCGCACCGCGATCCCCGCGGAGCGCCGGCGTGCGTACAAGGTCCGCCCGGTGATCGAGCTCGTCGCGGACACCGGTAGCGTGCTCGAGCTGCGCGGCGAGTTCGGCCTCGGTGCGGTCACCGCGCTCGCGCGGATCGAGGGCCGGCCCGTCGGGATCATCGCGAACAGCTCGCAGCACCTCGGCGGTGCGCTCGACTCCGACGCGTGCGACAAGCTCGCGCGGTTTCTCCAGCTGTGCGACGTGTTCGGCCTGCCGATCGTCTCGCTGTGCGACACGCCGGGCTTCATGGTCGGGCCGAAGGCCGAGGCGACGGGCCTCGTGCGCCACGCGTCACGGCTGTTCGCGATCTCCGCGAGTCTGTCCGTTCCGTTCTTCACGGTGGTCGTGCGGCGCGGCTACGGCCTCGGTGCGCAAGCGATGGCAGGCGGTCACTTCCACGCGGGCGCGTTCGCGATCAGCTGGCCGAGCGGCGAGTTCGGTGCGATGGGCCTCGAGGGCGCCGTCCGACTGTCGTTGCGCAAGCAGCTCGAAGCGCTGCCCGACGAAGCCGCGCGCGATGCGCTCGTCGCGCAGCACGTCGCCGTCGCCTACGAGCGCGGCAAGGCGATCAGCATGGCGTCGTACCTCGAGATCGACGGCGTGATCGATCCCGCCGACACGCGCGGGTGGATCGTTCGCGGCTTGGTCGCGATGCCGGTGTCACCGAGCCGGCCGCGTCGCTTCCTCGATACGTGGTGACGAGCTATGAACACGGCATGATCGATCTCGAGGCGTACTTCACGCGGATCGGCTACACCGGCTCGCGTGTGCCGACGCTGTCCACGCTGAACGCGATCTCCGCCGCGCACGTCGGCGCGATTCCGTTCGAGAACATCGATGTCCTCCGCGGCGTGCCGATCGATCTCGAGGTCGGCGCCCTCGAGCAAAAGCTCGTGTTCGCTCGCCGCGGCGGCTACTGCTTCGAGCAGAACACGCTGCTCCTCGAGGTCCTCGGTCAGCTCGGCTTTCGCGTGCAGCCGATCAGCGCGCGTGTGCGATGGGGCCGGCCGCGCGAGTTCACGCCGGCGCGCACGCACCTGTTCGTTCGCGTCGAGCTCGCCGAAGGCTCGTACCTCGCGGATGTCGGCGTCGGCTCGATGTCGCTGACGTCCGCGCTTCGGCTCGACGACGCGGGCGAGCAAGCAACACCGCACGAGCCGCGACGGATCCTGCGCGAGAACGGTCTCCTCTATCACCAAGCGCGGCTCGGCGACGCGTGGCACGACGTCAACGAGTTCACGCTCGAAGAGATGCCCCTGATCGATCGCGTCGTCGCGAACTGGTACACGAGCACGCACCCGCAGTCGCACTTTCGCAACCGCTTGCTCGTCGCGCGCGCGAAGCCCGAGGGTCGCGTGACCCTCGCCGATCGCGAGCTCACGCAGCGCGGTCACGATGGTCACGCGTACGTCACGCGGATCGCGGATCACGCGGAGCTCCTCGCGGTGCTCGAAGCGCACTTCGGCATCACGCTGCCATCCGGAGCGCAGCTCGCGTGGGACGGCCTCGATTGGTCCGCGGGCTAGCTACGCTTCGTCGATGTCGGCGTCGCCGTCGAGATCGATCTCCGGCTCGACGAGCGTGTCGCCGTGATTGGCCGGCAGCGCGTAGTTCAGCGCCACGTTGATCGACGCGGCCAGCGCGCTCGCATCGGGATACCGCCGCTCCCTCTTCTTCTCGAGGCAACGCGACAAGATCGCATCCACGTCGGGCGGAACGGCTTGCATCGTCCCCACGGGATCCGGGATTCGCTGGATGTGCGCGGCCACCATGTCGCCGACGCTGCGCGCCGTGTGAAACGGATGCCTCCCCGTGACGAGCACGTAGCCGAGCACGCCGAGCGCGTAGAGATCGCTGCGCGCGTCGACGGGCTCGCGCAGCAACTGCTCGGGCGAGCTGTACTCGACGGTGCCGACCTGCTGGCCGACGGGCGAGAGCTGCGGATCCGCGATCAAGAACTTCGCGAGCCCGAAGTCGAGGAGGCGCACGAAGTCTCGTGTCGCACCGCGGGTCTCGACGAGCACGCTGTGCAGCGACAGGCCGCGATGGATCACGCCGATCTCGTGCGCTTCACCGAGCGAGTCGCAGATGCCGGCCATGATGCGCAGCACGCGATCCCACGCGAGCGGGCCCTCGTCGCGCAGCACGGCGGCCAGGCTGCGTCCGGGAGACAGCTCCATCGCGATGTAGAACGCGCCGTCGGGCTCGGTACCGACCTCGTACGTGGTCACGGTGTGCGGAGACCGGAGCCGCGAGAGCAGGGCGCCTTCTTGGTGGAAGCGTTTGACGATCGTGCTGTCGCGCTTGCCCTCGGGCGACAGCAGCTTGATCGCGATCTTGCGGCCGAGTCCGATCTGCTCGGCGCGATAGACCCCGCCGAGCGAGCCGGTGCCGATGCGCTGCAGGATGCGATAGCGGCCACCGACCACGCGGCCGATGTCTCGATCGACGAGCTGCATTCCGCACACGCCGCAGAACTGCGCGTCGGCGTCGAGCTGCTCGCCGCAGTGCCGACACTGGACCATGTCTAGCGCCCCGGGTTCTTCCACGCGTGAACCGCGGCCACGAGCATGCGCAGCGAATCCTCGGGGCGCGCTTGCTTCGCGGAGTGCCACCCTTCGGTTCGCGATCGCGCGATCACCTGGTCGAGCTCTGCCTTGTCGAACCACATGCCATGCGCCGAGCAGCGATCGACGGGAATGTCGAAGATCAGCGGCTCGTCCATCGTCTCGTCGCACACGGGGCAGTGCCGCTCGCTGTAGCCACCGCCGGTGAACGCGGGCGCGATCGCGAGTCGTTCACGCACGAGCTCCTCGGGAAGCCAGACGCCGCCGCAGGTGTGGCAGCTACCGTGTCTGTCGAGGCTCGCGTCGGCGCAGGCGGGACATCGCACGCGCGCGAGAATACCAGCAGTCACTCCGACGGGCGGCGTGCGAGGCGCGTGATCACGCGATCGACGAGCTCGCCGGCGAGGGTGTCGTCGAGCAGGTCGTCGATCTTGTCGATGCCGGTGACCGCGAAGAAGCGGCGCAGTAGATCACCGGCCTGCGCCGCGGCGCGGATGCCGAGCAGCTCGAACACGTGCTTCTTGCCGGCGCGGTAGAGGCGATCGTCGAGGCGCTTCCACACGTCGAACATCTCGGGCTCCTGGAGCGGCCACACGGGGACCTTGGGCGTGGGTGCGTGGCAGCGCTCGAGGATCGCGTTCGCGGCGCGCCGTCCGGCTTCGTTCGCGCCTTCCATCGTCGCGAGGTTGGTGAACGTGCGCACGTAGTCGGAGGCGAGCACGAGGTTGTCGATCGCGGTGCCCGCCTCGGGACGCATGCTCCACGCCCCCGGCGGGTGAACGAGCAAGCGGTTCGTGTTGGTCGGTGGGAGACCGCGCGAGTAATCGAGATCGTCGTCGAGGTGCCAGCTGTGCAAGAGCTCGTCGCGCAAGACGTCGTCGGCGCGCCCGTGTTCGGTGTTGAGCGCGGCCTTCATCTGCTGCCAGACCTCGTGCGCGATCTCCTCGGGCGTGCAGTCCTTCGCAGCCTTGGTCACGTACGTGCCGGGCAGACTCCACTCGGCGATGTCGACGGAGATCAGGCCGCCGACCTCACCACTGCCGTAGCGACGACGGAACAGGCCGAGGTCGTCCCAGAACTGCGGCTGCGAGATCGAGGTCAGTCCCCACGGGGCGTCTGGATAGAACAGGTGGCCGCGGACGAGCCGGACGTCCTCGTAGAGGAAGTACTGGATGCCGACCATCCACGACACGAGCGAGTCGATGTTCGCGGTGCGCAGGCGTTCGAGCGCCGGATCGATCGCGCCCATCGCGGGCGTGATCATCGTCGGAACCACGTCGAGCGGCACGGCGAGCACGTAGTAGTCCGCGTGCACGCGCGTACCGTCGCGCAGCGTGACCCCGGTGATCGCGCGGTCCGCGGTCTCGAGCGACGCGACCGGTGTGCCGCCGTGCAGGCGCACGCCGAGCGACTCGAGGTGCGCGATCCACGGATCGAACCACATCTCGGTCGTCGGGCCGCC